>JAKFEQ010000081.1:0-104209 GCA_036675625.1 Opitutaceae bacterium
TGCTCGACGAATTTCGCGCCAGCAATCCGTCGTGACCCCAGCGATGGAAGCGCAACGCGGAGGGAAATAATCTGAAATCCGTTCTGGTTTCCCCGCCGGCCCTGTGTTCCGTGGGCACCTTTCATGACGTTCGATCTCGATAAGCGCAGCGCAGCGCTGAGCGTCGGCGAGTTTTCCGATTTTTCGCTCGGTCCACGCGAGTCGCCCGGCGGAGGAGCCGCCGGCCTTTGGCGCGCCCAGCTCGGCACCCACTGGCACAACGAGCTCCGCACGCGCGCCATCGCCGAACACGCCTCCGCCGCCGAATTCGAAATCCCCATCACCGGCCAGATCGCCCACCGCGGCTGGACGCTCACCCTGACCGGCCGCATCGACCAGATCATCCGCGCCGACGCCCGCATCACGCTCCGCGAGATCAAATCCGTCACGCGCCATCTCCCTGCCGACGAGACCGAGCTCCGCCGCGACTATCCGGAGTACTTCATCCAAATCGCCACCTACGCCGCGCTCGCCCGTCTCGGCCTCAGCTCGCTCGGCTCTCAACTCTCAGCGTTCAGCTCCCAACTGTGTTTCGTGGAAACACAGAGTGGCCTCGCCCAGACGATCCCGCTCACGTCCGCCGATGAAGCGCTCTTTCGCGCGCAACTCGAGCGGCTCACCGAGTTTCTCGACCTCCGCCTCCGTGCCCGCGAACGTCTGCGCGGCCTGCGTTTTCGACCCGCGTTCGCCACGCCGCGCCCCGGCCAGGAATCGACCCGCGCCGACCTCACCCACCTCTTCGAGCGCCACCCGCTCGTATTTTTCGAAGCGCCCACCGGCTTCGGCAAAACCGGTGTCCTCCTCGAGTTCGCCCTCGGCCAGCTCCGCGCCGGCCACTTCGACCGCGCGCTCTATCTCACCAGCAAGTCCACCGGCCAGCTCCAGGTCGTCCGCACGCTGCAATCCATGACCGCTCTGCCCGTTTGTCATCCATTAGATGACAAACCCCGCGGCGCAACTTGTCATCTAATGGATGACAAACCTTCGGGAGCGGCGCCAACCGCCGCCGCGACGCCCGTCGCCGCGTGGCATGTGCGCAACAAGAGCGAACACTGCGTGAACACCACGTTCCACTGCGTGCGCGACAACTGCCTGTACCTCGCCGACGCCGCCACGCGCTGGGCGAAGAGCGGCCTCGCCCGATTCTATCTCGACGAACATCACGCGCGCGACCTCGACACCCTTCGCGCCGCCGGTCGCGACGCCCGCATCTGCCCCTACGAGATCACGCGCACCGCGCTCGGTTTCAACGATGTGTGGATCGGCGACTACAATTACGTCTTCGCCCCGCGCAATCGCGGTCTCTTTTTCGAGCAACCCGGCTTCGACCCCGCGCGCACGCTCGTCCTCATCGACGAAGCCCACAACCTCCCGTCGCGCGTCGCCGATGCCTACTCGCACGCCTTCACCGCCACGGAGGCTTTCGCCGTTCGCGACGAGCTGCACCGCACGCGGCCGCCCGCCAATCTCCTCACCGCGTGGGACCACTGGTGCCACTTCCTCCACCAACTTCGCCCCTGCAACGCGCTCCCGCTCGCGGACGAAGACGACGCGCGCCACCTCCTCGGCGAGATCGCCAAACTCGTCCCCAACACCGCGCTCGATTACGCTGCGCTCGGCCCCCATGCGAGCGACGCCCTCTGGTCCATCCCCTCGCTGCTGGAGAATCTTTCGCCTTCCGGCACTCCGCACTCAGCACTCAGCTCTCAGCTTCCGCTGCTCTGGTGGAGTCCGCGCGATGGCGAGCTGCTCCTCACCTGCCTCGATGCCGCGCCCGCCATCGGTGCCACGCTCCGCGAATTCGGCGGCGCCGTTCTCGCCAGCGCCACGCTCACACCGATCGACGGCTTCACCGCCGCCTGCGGCCTCGATAGCCCCGATCTCTCAACCCTCAACTCTCGGCTCTCAACTCCACCCTCCCCCCCGCCCGCCAAACTCGGCGCCCTCAACAAACGCGATACGCGCAAACTCTACAAACAACTCACCAGCGCCGCCGAGCTCCTCCGCGTCGAAGAAGCCCGCGACGCCGCCGCTCCCGCCCACCTTCGCGCCCATGCTCCCTGGCGCGACGCCGCCTACGACGTCGCGTTCGATGCCCGCGTCGACACCACCTTCCAGCATCGCTCGCAACACTACACCACCACCGCCGCCACCATCGCCGCACTCTCCGCGTCCGCCGCTCGCTCTCTCAACTCCCAACCTTCAGCTCTCAACTCCGCGACGTCCGCCGTCGCCATCTTTTTTCCCTCCTACGCCTATGCCGACGCCATCGCACGCGAGCTCGCCTCCGTCGCGCCCGCCGTACGCGTCGCGCTGCAGCCCAAGCTCCGCGACCTCGCCGCGCAATCCGCGTGGGTCGACGAATCGCTGCTCCTCGGCGACGCGCTCTTTCTCGTCCTCGGCTCCAGCTTCGCCGAGAGCATCGATGTCCTCGGCGGCCGCGTCGCGCACGCGATGGTCGTCGGCCCCGCGCTGCCCGAAGTAAACGCCGTCCAGCGCGCCCGCCTCGCCGAAGTCACTCGCGCTGGCCTCTCGCGCGAGGCCGCCTTCCGCCGCGTCTACCAGATCCCCGGCATGACGAAAGTGAACCAGGCCCTTGGCCGCCTCGTCCGCGCCCCCGGCCACCGCGCCCGCGTCATCCTCCACTGTCGCCGCTTTCTGGATACGAGCTACGCCAGCCTCCTCGCCCCCGAATACCAGCTCGGCACGAACCTCCACACCGACGCCGACCTCGCCGCCTGGCTGACCAGGTAGCGCCGGCCTCCTGCCGGCTCCGGTCCCGTGGCTGCGGCATCCTGCCGCAGATTCTCCGTCCCCTCCACCGCCCCCGCGCCCATTCCGCGTCACCGGTCTCCGAATACGCACCTATGCGTATTCAGCCTCGCCCGATCCGCCGCTACTCTCGGCGCGATGCCCTCGTTCAAGTCCCTCCTCCTCCCCGCCGCGCTGCTCGCCTCCGCGCTGTCCGCCCAAGCCCAGCTTCAACCCATCACCTGGACCGTCACCTCGCCCTCCGGCCTCAACGCCTGGAGCGAAAACATCGACGCCCTCGCCTTCGGCAACGGCCGCTTCATCGCCGCCGGTGGTGTCTTTGTGGCCAACGGCAACCACCTCGCCCGGATCGCCTACAGCAACGACCTCGTCAACTGGACCACGGCCACCCTCCCCTCCGGCATCCCGCCCACGCAATTCGGCCAGGAATTCTTCCCCCGCTCCGCCGCCTACGGCAACGGCCTGTTCATCGTCGGCGCCTACGGCCAGCCCGTCGCCAACACCCAGAAAATCCTCACCAGCGCTGACGGCGGCCTCACCTGGACCCGCCGCGATGTCCGCCTCGGCGACGTCTGGGGCCTCGACTACCTCAACGGCACCTGGTTCGCCACCGGTAACAGCGGCAACAACACCAGCAACCTCTCCACCAGCACCGACGGCGTCACCTGGACATCCCGCACCACCGGCTCCAACGACGACCTCTACGGCGTCGCCTTCGGCAACAACATCTACGTCGCCGTCGGCTCCGGCAGCCAGGTCATCACCAGCCCCGACGGCGCCACGTGGACCCGCCGCACCGTCACCGATGCCGGCGCCAACATCCGCGACATCGTCTTCGCCTCCGGCCGCTTCGTCGCCTGCGCCTACGGCGGCATCATCTACACCAGCACCGACGGCCTCAACTGGACGAAAATCAACACCGGCACCGGCAGCAACGCCCGCCTCGAAACCATCGCCTACGGCGGCGGTCGCTTCGTTTCCGCTGGCAATAACACCTCCGTCTCCAGCGCCGACGGCCTGACCTGGATCACCGACAGCACCAACCTCCGCCTCGTCACCGAGCTCGTCTACGGCAACGGCGTCTTCGCCCTCGGCGCCGGCATCGGCACCATCTACCGCTCCGGCACGCCCACCTTCGCCGGCCCGGTCATCACCGCGCACCCACAATCCACCTCCACCGTCGCCGGCGGCACCGCTACCTTTTCCGTCACCGCCACCGGAGCCGGGCTCAGTTATCAATGGAAACGCAACGGCACGCCGATCCCCGGCGCGACCTCCGCCACGCTCACGCTCGCCGGCGCCAACGCGATCGCGGGTAACTACCAGGTCGAAATCACCAACTCCGATGGCACCGCCATCAGCAGCCCCGCCACTCTCAGCCTCGTCACCGCCAGCGACGCCGGCCGGCTCGTGAACATGTCGATCCGCACCGCCGCCGGCACCGGCGACGACACCCTCATCGTCGGCCTCGGTATCGGCGGCGTGAATACATCCGGCAGCAAGGCCGTCCTCATCCGCGGCGTCGGCCCCACCCTCGCCACCGCCTTCGGCCTCTCCACCGCGCTCGCCGATCCCGTCATCACCGCGTTCTCCGGCCAGATTCAGGTCGCGCAAAACGACGACTGGTCCGGCAGCTTCGACTTCGCCAGCCTCGGCGCCTTCGGATTCTCCGGCGCCACGCCACGCGACGCCGCGATCTACAACGCCGCCCTCGCCTCCGGCAGCTACTCGATCCAGATCGCCGGCAAGAACAACGCCACCGGCATCGCCCTCGCCGAAATCTACGACGCCACGCCCACCACCTCGTTCGCCGCTTCCACGCCTCGTCTTGTCAACGTTTCCGCCCGCACCCAGGTCGGCACCGGCGACAACATCCTCATCGCTGGCTTTGCCATCGGCGGCAGCACGCCCGTCCGCATCCTCATCCGCGCCGTCGGCCCGACGCTGGGCGCCGCACCCTTCAACGTCGGCGGCACCCTCGCCGATCCGAAGCTCGAGATCTACAACTCGACCGCCGCGAAGATCTCCGAGAACGACAACTGGTCCGGCACCGCCGAGCTCAAGTCCGCCTTCACGACCGTCGCCGCCTTCGGGCTCTCCGCCGACAACTCCCGCGACGCCGCCTTGATCGCGACCCTCCAACCCGGCAGCTACACCGCCCAGATCAGCGGCGTGAACAACACCTCCGGCGTCGCCCTCGTCGAGCTCTACGAGCTCCCCTGAACGCAGCCGGTCGAGCGTGGCGCAGGCGATGGCTTGAGGTAGCCAAGCGCCGCCCCTGGTGCGACCCCGACCAATCGCCTGCAAGCAGGCGCCCATCTCGACGCCAGGCTGGCTCCGCATCTTTGCGTATGCCGCCGCACTAGACTTCGCGTCTCGCGGCGGCTTCACTCCGCGCTTCCAGCATGGCCCCACAACGCCTCCGGCTCGTTGTCCGCGTCTTACTTCTCGCGTTCGGCGCTGGCGCATCGCCGGCGCCCGCCGCCGCGAGCGAGCTCGGCCGTCCGCTGGTGCGGACGTATCCACGTTCCGAGCACAAGGCCCACGCCCAGTTCCACGCTCCGTTCCAGAGCCCCGAGGGACTGATGTATTTCGGCAACCAGCTCGCCGTGATGGAATACGACGGCCGCACGTGGCGCGTACTTAAAATCCCGATACCATTCACCCGCGCCCTCGCCCGCGGCCCCGGCGGCGATATCTACGTCGGCGACGAGGAACAGATCGGCATCCTCGCCAAACCCGATTCCGGCGAGCCGCGCTTCACGTCACTCCTCGACCGCGTGCCCGCCGACGCGAAACCCTTCGGTTTCGTCCGCGATGTGCGCGCCTGGCGCGGCGACATTTATTTCGCGACCGACAAAAACATCCTCCGCTACCGCGAACGCGACCGCACCCTGCGCGCCTGGCCTCTCGCCGGTGAGGCACGCAACCGTCTCTTCATCGCCGGCTCACGACTCATCCTTCATCGCCAGGGCGAGGGCCTCCACGAATTCTCGCCCGCCGACGAACAGTTTCGCCGCCTCTCCGACGCTCCCGAGCTCGCGCGCCCGGGCTCGGCCTTCGTCGTCGCCACCGCCGGCGAGCAACTCCTCCTCGGCCTCGGCGAGCAGGGCTTGTTCACGCTCTCCGCGCGCGGCGAGCTCACTCCGTATCCGTCGGAGGCGGACGCGATTCTCCGCCGCACGTCGGTGCTCACCGCCACGCGTCTGCACGACGGCGTGCTCGCGATCGGCACCGCCTCCGAAGGCGTCGTGCTGCTTGGTCCCGACGGCAAACTCCTCCGCCATCTCACCCGCGACACCGGCCTGCCGCACATGACCGTCTTCGGACTCTGCGAAGATCGCGAAGGCGGCCTCTGGGTCAGCACCAACAACGCCCCCGCCCGCGTCCTCTGGCGTTCCGCCGCGACCGTCTTCGATCACGTCACCTCCGGCATCACGGACGCCCGCGCAACCGATTTCGCACGGCACCGCGGCACGTTCTACTACCTGAGCAACGACGGACTCTATCGCCTCATGCCGTCCGTCGACCCACGCCAGCCCGCACGTTTCGAACGCGATCCGCGCGTCGATGTCCAGACGCGCCTCTCCTCGCTCCTCAGCCATTCCAGCGGCCTGCTTCTCGGCGGCGGCCGCGGCCTCCAACGCCTCACCAACCGCGGCCTCGAAATCCTCGCCGCCAAAAACGACCTCCTCGGCCTCAGCGCCTCGAAAACGGATCCCGCGCGGGTTTATTTCGCCCACCCGCGCGGCATCGGCACCGGTGTGTTCGGCGCGGACGGCACGTGGCGCGATGAAGGCGATATCGCCGGAATCGATGCCGATTGCTACGATGTCTTCGAAGACGCCGATGGCACGCTCTGGGCCGGCACCACCAGCAAAGGCGTCTACCGCGCCACGCGCGCCGCCGGTGCGGGCGACTGGCGCGGCGCGATGATCACGCGCTTCGGCCCGGCCGACGGCCTGCCCGAAGATCACGGCTCCATTTTCCTCTGCGATACCTCCGTCGGGATTCTCTTCGACACGGCTCACGGCATCTACCGCTTCGATCGCGCGACGTCGCGTTTCGTTTTCTACCGCGAGCTCACCGCCTTCGATTCGCGCCCGCTCGTGCTCAACCCCGTCGTCGCCGGCGCGCCCGGCGAGTTGTGGACCAACGGTCTCGCCACCGACATCAAAACGAAAGAGTCGCCCTTCCCGCTCCTCCACCTGCGCGCCAGCCCAGACGGCACGTTCGCGGCGCAGAACTCGCCGCCAGAGATCCAGGATTTTTTCGCGCCCGGCGCCCCTTATCGCATCGCGTGGGAACCCGCGTCCGCCGCGCCTCCCCACTCCGCCACCGGCCCCGGCATCCTCTGGGCCAAGGGCGACAACGGCCTCCTGCGCATCGATCTCTCGCGCTACACCAGCGGCACGCTCCGCGTCGCCCCGCTCGTGCGCGGCCTCTCCGCCGAGGGTCGCGATCTTGTCTTGAATAGCACGAGCGTCCCGCCCGGGACGGATCGATCTCCCGGGCAGGATTCCCGCGCCCCGTTCGATCTCACTCTCAACTACTCGCGCGAACCAATGACGATCACGTGGGTTTCGGGCCTCTTCCGTCGCAACGAATCCGAACGCTTCCAGACCCGCCTCGTCGGCTTCA
This sequence comes from Opitutaceae bacterium, assembly GCA_036675625.1. Classification (GTDB taxonomy): domain Bacteria; phylum Verrucomicrobiota; class Verrucomicrobiia; order Opitutales; family Opitutaceae; genus ER46. The sequence goes on from JAKFEQ010000081.1 coordinate 7,453, forward strand.
ACGACACATGGTCTCCTCCCACCACGCGCAACGACATCGCGTTCACCAATCTCGAGCGCGGCCCGTTTCGCTTCGAAGTGCGCAACGTCGATCGCCAGGGCCGGCCCGGGCCCGCCGCGGCGTTCACCTTTTACGTCGCCCCGCCCTGGCCCCGCTCGACCGCGGCCTACGTCGCGTATTCGCTTTTCGGATGCGCGCTCATCGGCGGCTTCATCCGCTGGCGCCTGCGCGCCGGCGATCGCGAACGCTCCCGGCTCGAGCGGCTCGTCGCGGATCGCACCTCCGAGCTGCGCATCGCGAAGGATGCGGCCGACGCCGCGAGCCGCGCCAAGAGCACCTTCCTCGCGAACATGAGCCACGAGCTGCGCACCCCGCTGAACGGCGTCATCGGCTACTCGCAGGTCCTGCTGAAAGATCCCGACCTCACGCCGAAGAATCGCGAGCGGCTCCGCGTCGTCCAGACCAGCGGCGAACATCTCCTGCGCATGATCAACGAGGTGCTCGATCTCTCGAAGATCGAGGCGGGCAAGATGGAGCTCGCGGCGGCTCCCTTTCACCTGCCGCAGCTGTTGCGCGACATCGCCGCCGCCATGCATCCGCGCGTGCAGCAGAAAGGCCTGGAGCTCGTTTTCGATGCCGCGCCCGAGTTGCCCGAGATCGTTCTCGGCGACTCGCTCAAGCTCCGTCAGGTCCTCGACAATCTCCTCGGCAACGCGATCAAGTTCACGGCCCACGGCACCGTCGTCCTGTCCGCGCAACGCGACGCCGGCGAATGCGTGCGCTTCAGCGTGAGCGACACCGGCGTGGGCATCGGCGATTTCGATCGCGCCAGCTTGTTTCAGCCGTTCCAACAAGCAACGGAGGGGCGCCCGCCCGAACCCGGCACCGGGCTCGGCCTCGCGATCGCGTTTCGCATGGTGGAAACGATGGGCGGCCGGCTCGAGGTGGAAACCCGCGTGGGACACGGCAGCCGTTTCTTTTTCACGCTCACCCTGCCCGTGATCGCCTCGGACGCGTCGCAGGCGCGCAGCGCCGCCAGCCTCATCACCGGTTATCACGGTCGCCGGCGAAAACTTCTGGTGGTCGACGATATTCCCACCAACCGGCATGTACTCCGCGACCTCCTCACGCCGCTCGGTTTCGAGATCGCCGAAGCCGCCGATGGCACCGAGGCGCTCGCCGTCGCCGCCTCCCATCGCCCTGACCTCGTGTTTCTCGATTTGCGGATGCCCGGGATTGACGGCCTCGAGCTCGCCCGTCGACTGCGCATCCGCGACACCAGCGCCGCACCCCCGCCCAATTACAACCGGCCGCTCAAGATCATCGCGATGTCGGCGTCGGTGCTCTCGTTCGATCGCGAAGCCGCCTTTTCCGCCGGCTGCGACGACTTCCTGCCGAAGCCGTTTCGCGAAGACGATCTGCTCGCCCGGCTCGGACTCGCCTTGCATCTCGAATGGATCGGCAATTCCGCCCAAGGCGTGTCAGGCCCGAGCGTCGACTCCCACTCGCCATTCCAAGTCACCACGCGACTGACCAGGAGTGACCTCGGTGAACTGCTCGCCATCGCGCAACGCGGCGAAATCACCGCGCTGCGCTCCCGCCTGGAAGAATGGGCCGGCGACCCCCTGGCCGACGCACTGCACGCCTTGGCGAAATCCTATCGCATGGAGCGCATCCGCGAACTGCTCGAACAACGACTGCCCGCCTCCGCGTAGCCGCGGAAGTTCAGCTGAGTGCCCGCGCCTTCGCGCGAGAAGAACGATCCCCCCGGGGAATTCAGGAGCGGGAAATTTTCCCGGATCGCCACGCTTGCCGTTTCGCCAGCCGCAAACAACGTGCCCGCCGATGTTTCGCCCACTTGCCCTGGTAGTCTTGGCGTTGCTGGTTCCCGCCTCCCGCGCTCTCGCGCAGCCCGGGCCGTTGTCCGTCGACACCGCTTCACGTGAAGACGTCCGCCAGTTTTTCCGCGCCGTCTACTTCGCCTCGGAAAACGTCCCGATGAACTGGACCGGCAGCTACGCCACCGGCAATCCCGGCGACACCTCATCCGCCTTCAAGGAAGCGACGCGCCTTCGCATCAATTTCTACCGGGCACTCGTCGGCATCCCCGCCGACATCACATTCAATCCCGAATACAGCACGAAGGCGCAGCGCGCCGCACTGATGATCAGCGCCAACAACACGCTCGATCATTATCCGCCGCCGACGTGGACCTTTTTCACCCCGGAAGGCGCCGAAGCCACCGCCAGCTCCAACCTCGCGATCGGCTCCGCCGGCCCGGCCGCCATCGACGGCTACATCGCCGACAGCGGCTCCAACAACGCGGTGGTCGGTCATCGCCGCTGGCTGTTTTTCCCCCAGACGCTGCGCATGGGCACCGGCGACGTCGCGGGCAGCGGAACGCTTCGCCCCGCGAACGTCGTCTGGGTTCTGGACACCACACCCGGCGGCACCTTCAACTCGCCCCGTCCTGCCACCCGCACCACCGAGACCGCGTATCCATCCGCCGGATTCGTGCCGTATCAACTGGTCTGGCCTCGCTGGTCGTTCAGCTATCCTAGCGCCGATTACTCCGCCGCGACCGTCACCATGATGCGCAACGGCCAGCCCGTCGCCACCGTCCTCGAGCCGCTCTCCACCAGCCCCGCCGGTGAACCGACGCTCGTGTGGGTCTATGACGGAACGAACTCGAACGAAGAAACTCCCCACCCGCGCCCGGCCGCCGACACGCCCTATCTCGTCAACGTCAGTAACGTCCGGATCGGCACCACCACGCGAAATTTCTCCTACACCGTTACCGTTTTCGATCCGGACGTCGTCACGGCCGGCACCGCTCCCGTCGTCGTGACTGGTTCGACTTCGCCGGCCATCGGCGCGACCACCTCCTACGCCATCAACAAGCCCACGTTCGCCTCGGCCTTCGACTGGCGCACGCTTCAGCTCACCGTATCCGGAAAAACCTATACAGCCGAAAACGGCTTCGACGGCCTCCTCGTAGCCAGCACGCCCGGCTACGAGGTCGTGCAGTCGACGATCGTCGCTTCCGGCAGCGCCGCCTTTCGCCTCGCGCACCTCAACCCGCGTTCGGACCAGGTCCTGCAGTTTCCCGGCACCTATCTTCTTTCCTCCAGCTCCACCGTCACGTTTCAAAGCCGCCTCGCCATCGCGACGCCGAGCGAAACCGCGCGCGTGCAGGTCTCGCTCGACGATGGCAGTTCGTGGATCGACGTCTGGACCCAAACCGGCACGTCCGCGACGAACACCACCGCGCCCGCACCCACCGAAAACGGCTTCGTGGTACGATCCGTTTCCCTCGCCGCTCACGCCGGCCGCACCGCCGCGATTCGTCTCGTCTACTCCATCCCGCCCACCGGTCTCGCGTTCGTGCCGGAACCCGCCAACGCCGTCGGCTGGTTCGTCGACACGCTCTCACTCACCCAAGTTCAGGGCGTCAACGCCACCGCCGCCACGCGCGTCACAGCCGGCAACATCTTCGATCACGCCCCCGGCATCGCCGGCGCCTTCGCGCTTCAGGCGCGCGGAGTGATCGCCGGCGCTTATCCGCTCGAGTGGGGCCCCGTCCTGCCCGCGATCGCCACGGGCGGCGATGTGTCGTCGAGCACGAGCTATCTCTCCAACCTCTCCGTGCGCACCACCGCCGGCGCCGGCGACAATACCCTCATCGTCGGCTTCACTCTCAGCGACGGCTCCAAGCCGCTGCTCGTCCGGGGCATCGGCCCCGCGCTCACCACCTTCGGTGTCGAGGGCGCGCTCACCGACCCCAAGCTCGAGCTCTACACCGGCGACATCGCGGCGACGAAACTCGTCGAGAACGACAACTGGCTCGCCGCCGACGCCGCGACGTTCGGCTCCGTCGGCGCTTTCGCACTCGCCGACAACAGCCACGATGCCGCCCTCGTCGCTCCGCTCGCACCCGCCAGCTACACCGCTCAACTCAGTGGCGTCGGCGGCGGCACCGGCCTCGCTCTCGTCGAGCTCTACGACACGGCCGCCGGCACGAGCGCGGCCAAGCTCACCAACGTCTCCGCGCGCTCCCAGGTCGGCACTGACGACAATATTCTCGTCGCCGGCTTCACCATCGCGGGCACCGGTCCGCGCAATCTTCTTATTCGCGCCGTCGGCCCCACGCTCACCGCGTTCGGCGTCGGCGGCGTTCTCGAAGATCCCAAGCTCGAGCTCTTCGACGCGACCCGGCCCGATTCTCCGATCGCGATCAACGACAATTGGGAGCCTTCCTCCGCCGCGACATTCCCGCGCGTCGGTGCGTTTTCGCTCACCCCCAACAGCGGCGATGCCGTCCTCCTCATCACGCTCCCGCCCGGCAGCTACACCGCCCAAGTCAGCGGTGTCGGCAACACCACCGGCGTCGCGCTCGTCGAAGTTTACGAAGCTCCCTGACACGCTGGGCCTGACGCAGACGGTCCCATACATCCCGGCTGCATCGGGACGGGCCAAGGGTCTGCACGCTGAATTCGCCGACGACGCCGGCAACTCCGCGAAAACCGGCCCCCGCCGTGACACGCCGCCGGCTTGACGTCTCGCAGACGCTTGCCCGTGCTCCGCAAGAACGCACCCGTGCCGCGCGCTTCGCCTCCCGCTCGCGCACTCACGGAACGCGAAACAATCCCCGCGTCGCGACGTCCTCGTTCGCCGAGCCTGCCCCATGCCAAACCGCCACGTTCTCTCCACGCCGCCCGCGGTGACCTCCGTCGCTCGCATCATCCACCTCGGCGCGTCCCTCCTCCTCGCTTTTCTCGCTCCCGCTGCCTCCGCGCAGATTCGACCGAATCCCGGCGGCGGCGGCGGTCCCATCGGAGGAGGTGGTGGTGGCGGCCCGATCGGTGGCGGCGGAATCATTCCGCCGATTATTATCGGCCCCGGAGGTGGCAGCGGCGTCGTCGCCCCCACTGCGGTCATCAACACCCCGCGCGGCGCCGTCGTCGGCGAAATTGTCTCCGGCACCGCCAGCATCACTCCTCCCCTCACAACCACGACGCCGACCACCCCCGCCAGACCTGTCGTCACCACTTATCAGTGGAACATCAACGGCGGCCGCATCGTCGGCGACACCAGTGGCGAGACGATCCGCTTCGTCGCCGATCGCATCGGGACCGTGACCCTGGGCGTCACGATCAATTCGAGCAGCGGCTCGTTCAACACCACCGCCGACGTTGCCATTTTCCCACCCGACGCCGCCGGCGTCGTGACCGCCGCTTCCACCGTCTCCACCAGCACCGCTCGCGTGACCGCCTCCGTGCCCGCCGCGCGAAACGGCGACCGAACCTTCCGCTGGAGCGTTACCGGCGGTGCCACGATCCTGTCCGGCCAGAACTCGCGCAACATCGCGCTTCGCCCCGGCGCGCCCGGGCTCAAGGAGATCACCTGCAACGTCACGCTTCAGAACCTGGTCACGATTCCCGTCCGCTCCTATCTCGTCGTCACCGGCACCGGTGAGCCCACGCTGCTCACGGTCGATCAGGGCACCGGCGGCGGAACATATCCGGCCGGTTCACGCGTGGATATTTTTGCCGATCCCCCGCCCCCGGGTCACGTGTTCGAACGCTGGTCCGGTGATACCGCCGTCTTCGGTGCCGCACCTCTCGCGCCCTATCTTCCACACACCGTCGTCACGTTGCCCGCCACCCCCGTCAACCTCACGGCCATCTACAAAACGGCCCCGGCCTGGTCCGCCACGACCGTGCCGAATTTCAATCCGCAAACCCGCCCTGCCCCGAACAACCAGACCGTCACCGTGTCGTCGACCCTGACGTATCATGTTCCTGGAGACGCGTCGGGTCTCGTGTTCCTCCTCCACGACAGCGGCGGGAGCGGCGCCGCATGGCTCACCCGGCCCGAGCAACTTCGTCTCGCCCGCGATCTCGTCGCGTCCGGATACGGCATCGCAATCCTCGACAGCCTCGACCGCACCAACGGCAGCTGGACCGCGCAGCCCACCCTCGCCACCAATGCCGATGCGCTCAACCACGCCGCCGCCCACGATTATCTCGTGACGGAAGGCGCGCTCGCCGCCACCGCCCCGATCTTCCTCCTCGGCCACGGCACGTCAGCCAACACCGCGCTTCGTTACGCCGATCTTCTCGCCACCACGCAGCCCCCGCGTCCGGTGAAAGGCGCCGTGCTCTATCATGCGTCGGGCATCGACACGCTCGCCACCACCTCGCGCGTGCCCCAGTTCTTCGCCCTCTCCGCCCACGACACGGCGCTCGGCGCCGCCGGCCTCGCTGAAGCTCGCCAGCACGCGCAACTCCTCCTCGGCCGCGGCATCGCCACCGGCACGAGCACTAACGGCGTTTCCCCCGTCCATCCCGGCCGCTTCCGCGCGCTCGCGCTCAACTCCCCGAACTTCACCTCCGCCGATGCCGAGGCGGTCTGGACCGCGGTGAAAGACGCCGGCTTTCTCGACGAAAACAACTATCCCAAAACGGTGCCGACGACCGCCGCGCTCACCGCGGCCCTCCCCGCCGCGCATCGTGCCCGCGCGGCGGACGTTGCAGCCCAGATCGCGATCGCCGCTGCCACGGCTGAATTCTACAGCGACGCCAATCCGCGCGTCATCGCCTTCCTCAATCAGCGCGTCGCAGGCGCCCCCGCCCCCACACCCGGTCGTCTCGTGAATCTCTCCACGCGTTCCCGCATCGCGCACCTCGGCGATGCGTTCACCGTCGGCTTCACGCTCAGCGGCACGGAACGCGCCACGCTCCTCATCCGCGGCATCGGTCCGGCATTGACCCGCTTCAGGGTACGCGAACCGCTCGTCGCCCCGCGCCTCGAAATCCTGCAAGGCACCCGTCTGATCGCGTCGAACCAGGGTTGGGATCGCGGCGCCAACAGCGCGCAGATCTCCGCAGCCGCGTCGGCCGTCGGCGCGTTTGCCCTCAACGCCGACGCACTCGACACCGCCGCATTGCTCGACCTCGAGCCTGGCAGCTACACCGTCACCATTCGCGCCCTCGGCGGCACCGTCGGCGACGCCATCGCCGAGATCTACGATGTCAGCCGCAACTCCACCCGCCTCACCAATCTTTCGGCCCTCTCGCGCATCACGGAGGAAGGCGCGCTCCTGATTCCCGGCATCGCGATCGCCGGCAGCAACCCGCGCACGCTCGTCGTCCGCGCCGTCGGCCCCGGCCTCACCGATTTTGGCCATCACCCCGACACCGTGCTCGGCGACCCGCGCATCTCGGTGCTCAACGGCAATCAGACCATCGCGGCCAACAACAACTGGGCGCAAGCCGACGCCGCTCCACTCACCGCCGCCTTCCCCGCGATCGGCGCGTTCCCGCTCCGTGTCGCCAACGACGCCGCACTGCTCAACGCGCTTCCGCCCGGCACCTACACCTTGCAGGCGGGCGCCGCCCCGATTCCCCCAGCGGATCTCGATGCGCCGCTCGCACCAGTCACGGCGCTCGTCCCCAACTCCACCGGCTCCGTCCTCGTCGAGATCTACGAAGTGCCCTAGGATCGAGCCGACCGGCAGAGTCTCTATGCGCTCGCCGGCTGCTTCACCACGGCATCCGTGTTCGTGATGCCATCGAAGACCATTCGCAAAACCTGGTTGAGCCCACGCTCCTTCACTTTCGCATCACCGAGATCCAACTCGAGACTCTGCGAAAGCGAAAACCGGTTCGAGTGATAGATGAAGCACAACCCGATGAAGTGAATCATCAGGTGCGTGACATCGAGATCCCGCCGGAACTCCCCGGTCGCGACGCCATCCTGCACGATCGCGCGAAAGCGCTCGAGAAACGGATTCTTGGTCAGCAGGTGATTTGTCTTCGTCAGGTGCCGCCCCTTCTCGAGATTCTCCCACTGCAAGAGCCGCGTGAACTCCGGCTGCTGGTCGAGGAACTCGAAATAGCTTTCCAGCAACCGCGAGAGTTTCTCGCGCGGGCTGCGACCCCGCTCGACGGCGTGAAACTCCACGAGTTCGATCCGTTGATAAACCTCCGACAGCGCCGCCTCGAACAATGCGTCCTTGCTGCCGAAATAATGATAAACCATCCGCTTGTTCACCCGCGCCTTGCCGACAATGAGGTCGACCGACACCGCATGAAACCCATGCGTCGCAAAAAGACGGATCGCCGCCTGCAAAATGCGACGCCGCGTGCGATCGGGATTACGCTGAACCGGCCGGGAAGAAGGCATGGAATTTGCAGACCGTGACAGATGAAAAACACCGTGAGAAGTGCAAATCCCGCGCAGTCGCTTCGGAAACTACGCTCGTGCCAGGAACCGACCGAACGCTGCGGCCCCCGCCTCCAGCTCGCGGGCAAGGATGAATTCATCGCGCGTGTGCGCCTGTGCGATGCTGCCCGGCCCAAACGCCACCGACGGTATTCCCGCGCCGGCAAAGATGTTCGCATCGCAAAACCAATCGGCGGCCGCCCAGCCCCGCCCCGCGGCCCGCAACCGCTTCGCCCAAGGCTCGGTGCGCTCTGTGACGAACGACGGACCTTCGCGGTGAATCGACAACCGCGCCCGCGGCACGTATTTCCGCATCGCGGCGCGCAATAGTGGTAACACCTCCGCCGCGGGAAAACCCGGATGCACCCGAATATCTAGCCCCACCCGGCACAGCGCCGGCACAAGGTTCAACTCACCGCCGCCCTGTACAATCCCGAGGTTCAAACTGCAGCCGCCCAGCACCGGATGGCGCTGCGCTGCGAGCATCGGCGCCAATTCTTCCTTCAGATGCTGGAGCAGAGGCAGCGCGCGGTAGACGGCGTTATCGCCACGCTCGGGTCTGGCCCCGTGCGCCGCACGACCGGGAACCTCGATCCACACGCGCAAAATCCCCTTCGCACCATGCACCACGCGCAAATCGGTCGGCTCGAGCGCGATCGCGAAATCGGCGCGAAACCCCTCCGCGACGAGCGCGCGCGCGCCGAGGCTTCCCTGCTCCTCGCCCGCCGTCGCCGCCACGATCCACCGCACATCGCCTGTGCGGCTCGCCGGCGACCGCACCCATTTGCCCAACGCTCCAAGCAACGCCGCCATCGGCCCCTTCGTGTCGCACGCGCCTCGCCCGTGCAACCGGCCGCCACCCGCCGTCAGCTTGAACGCCGGCACCGTCATTCCTCGCACGCCCACCGTGTCGAGGTGCGGCGCAAACGCGATCGTCGCCCGCGCCCGCCGTGCCGGCTCGAACACGCCGACCACCGTCGGCCGGCCCGGCGCCAGCAGATGAACCGAAACGTCGGCGCCGAGGTCCCGCAGATGGTCCGCCAGCCACGCCCCGACCGCCTCCTCGCCCGGTTTCGTGCCGCCCGGATCGGCTTCAGGATGCACGCTGGGCAGTGCGACGAGCTCGGCCAGGATCTGCCGCGCGTTGAGTCGAAGTTTCGCCATGGTGCCATGCAGGAGAAATTACCCCGCGCGTTCCGCGAACAAAAAAACGCGCGGCGCACCGCCGGGTCGTGGCCAGCAGGTCCGGGGAGCGACACCGCCGGGCAACGGGTTTTTCCGGCGGTCACGTATCGTTTTTTGGGATACATCGTCCCCGACCGGCCTCCCGTCGGCCTGCCGACCCACCCCGCGCGCGGCCAGGCCGGAAGCACCTTGCCGCCCAAGAAACGCCCGGTCGCGATCCGGGTTTCCCCGACCCCAAATGCAGCACGTTACGCTCGTAGATCGGGTTTTCTCGGCGCATTTCAGCACTAAGGTACGGGCAACCAGCGCAATTGATCCTTTTTTAGCGCGCCTAGGGAAGAACCTCTCTCGCGCTCGCGAGTCTGTTCTGGATCAAACTACGCTCGCCATGAACGCTCCAGCGATTTTTCCCGCAGTTTCGCCACCCGCGCAGAAAAAGTTCCTGCGCATTCTCTACGCCGACGATCTGCGCGAACTTCGTGACGTCGCCCGAATTTCATTCAGTCGCGATGGCCACGGCATCGAGTGCGTGGACGATGGCTTAATCGCGCTCAACCGCGTGATGGCCGATCCAAACTTCGATCTTGTGATCACCGATCACCACATGCCGAACATGAACGGCCTCGAGCTCGTCAAAGGGCTGCGCAAACTCGAGTTCCCCGGAAAGATCATCGTGTTCAGCTCGGAGCTGGGCCCGCAGGTGGCCGGCGAATATCGAAAGCTCAACGTGGACCGGATCCTCTACAAACCGATTTTCCCGTCCGCTCTTCGCCAGACGCTCGCCGAACTATTCGGACTCCCCATCACTCCCAAAAAATAAACGGCGCCGCCTCCGATCGCGCGATCGGAATGCTTGGCGATCTTCATTCGAGCGGGCTTCAGCCCGCTTTTTTTTGCGCCCGGCGAAGGCTTCATGCCGGCTCGCGGTCCGGCGAGATTCGATTACGTTAGGCCGCCCCTCGACATGCTTCACCTCACCAACGGAGATGCCTCAGCCTCGTTGATTCGGAAGATTGGCGTCACAGGCGACGTAGTGCCCTGGCGCGATGTGTTGCACGAAGGCCCCGTGCCCGCCGGACTGCCGCTCGAGTCCATGAGCGAGACGCGCGCCCGCTTCATCGCCTCGTGCCGCTGGGGCTCCTTCACGGAAGTGTGGCGCCAATTTAGCGCCCGCGATGCGGCGTTGCGCGCGGCTCGGCAGGTCGTCCTATGGTTCGAACACGACCTCTACGATCAACTGCAACTCGTGCAGATTCTCGCGACCGTGGCGCAGCAGCGGGAAACGAGTGCCGAGCTGATCGCGATCGACTCCTTCCCCGGCGTGGAAGGTTTTCAGGGCCTCGCCCAACTGACGCCGCCGCAACTCGCGTCGCTCTGGCCCAGGCGCCGGCTCGTGACGGAGAGCCAGCTCGCACTCGGCGCCCGCGCGTGGCGGGCATTCACCTCACCCGATGCGACCGCCGTGCGTGCGTTTCTCGCCACCGACGTTTCCGCCGTCCCGTTTCTCCGCACCGCATTCGAGCGTTTGCTCGAGGAGTATCCCGCCGCACCCGACGGATTGTCCCGCACCGATCGTCAGGTTCTCACCGCCGTCGCGGAGGGCCACACCCGATTCGAAGACGTGTTTCGCGCCACGCAGCGAATGGAAGCGGCGCCGTTTCTCGGCGATACCGTGCTGCAGTTGCACATCGAATACCTCGCCACCACCACCAGCCCATTGCTGACGCTGCGCCCGCTCGGAATCACCGAGGCCGGCCGCCGGGTTCTCGCCGGCGAGTTGGACGCCCGTCAGCTCAGCACCGGCGAGCGCTGGCTCGGCGGCGTGCGGCTGAGGCGGTGAGCGAAGGGTACGAAAATACTTTCTTCGCTTTCGAAGATACCCAACGTTGTCGTCCGACTACCATGAGAACCCCGCAAACCCCCTGCCGGCTTTTACGCCGCTTCCTCCTCCTCGCCGTTGTCTCGTTTTGCTGCTTCGCCGCCCTGCATGCGCAGCCCGCGACCGGAACCATCGAAGGCCGCGTGGTGAATCCGTCGACCGGCCTGGTCCTCGAGCGTGCGCGCATCACCGTTGAAGGCACCACCCTCCAGGCCTTCACCGATTCCGACGGTTACTACCGCCTGACCAACGTGCCCGTCGGCACCGCGCAAGTCCGCGCGTTTTTCACCGGCTTCCCGTCTGCCTCGGCCACCATCACCGTCACCGCCGGCCAGGCCGCCCAACGCGACTTCGAGCTCTCACCCATCACGACCTCCACGGCTCCGGACGGTGGCCCGATCAAGCTCGACGAATTCGTCGTCGCGACGTCGCGCGAGATGAGCGCCTCCGCGCTCGCGATCAACGAGCAGCGCTTCGCCCCCAACATGAAGAACGTCGTCGCGACCGATGAGTTCGGCGACATCGCCGAGGGCAACGTCGCCGAGTTCCTGAAATTTCTCCCCGGCATCAATATCGACTACGCTGGCGGCAACGCCCGCGAAGTCTCCATCGACGGCGTCCCCGGCGATTACGTGCCCGTCACGATTGACGGCTTCAGCCTCGCAAGCGCGGTCGGCGGCGGCGCTGGCGGCACCAACCGCTCCGTCGGCCTCGACCAGGTCTCGATCAACAATCTCTCGCGCGTCGAGGTGAACTTCTCGCCCACCCCGGATTCGCAGGGCAACGCCCTCGCCGGCTCCGTCAACATGGTTCCGCGCTCCTCGTTCGAGCGCTCGAAGCCGCTCTTCAATTTCAGCACCTATCTGATGATGCGCGACAATGCGAAGAACTGGGATCGCACGCCCGCGCCGCGTCATCCGACCCGCAAGATTCATCCCGGCGCCGACTTCTCTTACATCGCCCCGGTGAGCAAGACATTCGGGTTCACGCTCTCCGCCGGCTTCAACCGCCAGTTCTCCGGCGAGCCGCGCATCATCAACACCTGGCGCGGGGTCCAGGCCGCCACCAACGGCAACGCGTTCCCGCACACGTCGTACGACCAGCCGTATCTCACCATGGTCGAGGTGCGCAACAGCGGCAAAGAAACGAAACGCAGCTCCTTCGGCGCCACGATCGACTACAAACTCACCCCGCACGACCGTTTTTCATTCTCCTTCCAAGGGTCGATCTTCGACGTCCTCATCAATCACAACGAACTCGAATTCAACGTCGGTCGCGTCGCCCCCGGCAACTTCACCACCACGTCGACCCAGGGCTCGCCCGGCGCAGGCTTCACCCAGCTCGTCACCAACGCCGCCGACCGCCACAGCTGGACGTACATGCCGTCGCTCATCTGGCGGCACGACGGACCGGTCTGGAAAATGGAATCCGGCATCGCCTATTCGCGCGCGCAAAACAACCACCGCAGCGTTGGCTCCGGCTTCTTCGACACCACCACCGCGCGCCGCGGCGGCCTCACCATCGCGTTCGACGACATCTTCTACCTCCGACCGAATGTCATCACCGTGACCGACGCCGCCGGCGTCCCCGTCGATCCGTATTCACTCGACAATTACGTCGTCACGCAGGCGACCGCGAACACCCGCCGCACCGACGACACGCAGAAGACCGCCTATGCGAATATTCGCCGCGACTTCTTTGGCCGCGTGCCGATCACGCTCAAGGGCGGCGTCGACTTCCGCGAGTCCGCCCGCGACCAGCGCTTTGACAACGGCCCCCTTGTCTTCGTCGGCCCCGATGGGAACGGCAGCAATACGCTGACGCCCACGACGGACGATTTCGCCGCGCCGTTTCTCGACCCGAGCTATTCCAGCCGTGTCGCGCCCTATGGTTTCCCGAAGATCGGGGGCATCAGCAGCGAGCTGCTCCACGAATATTACCAGGCCAACCCTACGCATTTCACGATCAACGAAAATACCCACTACCGGAACCGCGTCACAAATTCCAAGCGCGCGCAGGAGCTGATCTCGGCCGCGTATCTGCGCGCCGACCTGCAGCTCCTGAACAACCGGCTCAAGCTTGTCGGCGGTGTCCGCCTCGAGCAGACGAACATCGAGGCGGAAGGTCCGCTCACCGATCCTTCGCTCAACACCCCGCCGCGCGCCACCACGCCGCTCGAGGTGTCGCAGCGCACTTTCCTCGATCGCGGCGCGCGCGCGGAGAAGGAGTATCTGCGGTGGTTCCCCAGCTTGAATGCCAGCTACAATGTTCGGGAAAATCTGATCGCCCGCGCCGCCGTCTACACCTCGATCGGCCGGCCCAACTACAATCAATACGCTGGTGGCGTCCAGGTGCCCGATCCCGAGGACTCGCAAGGCACCGACCGGATTACGGTCAGCAACGTCGGCATCAAGCCGTGGAGCGCGCGGACGTTCAACGCGCGGCTCGAGTATTATTTCGAAGGCGTGGGCCAGGTCTCCGTCAGCGCCTTCCGCCGCGACTTCGAAAATTTCTTCGGCAACACCACCCTCGCCTCCACGCCGGAATTCCTCGAGCTCTACGGCCTCGATCCCGAGATCTACGGCATCTACCCGATCGTGACACAGCACAACATCGAGGAGACCGTGCGCATGCAGGGGCTCAGCGTAAACTACAAGCAGGCGCTGACGTTTTTGCCGTCATGGGCGCGCGGTGTGACGGTGTTCGCCAACGGCAACGCGCAGCGGCTGCTCGGCCCCGCAGCCACGAACTTCCCCGGTTTCGTGCCGCGCACTGCAAGCTGGGGCGCCAGCCTTAACCGCCAGCGCTACACGCTGCGCGCGAACTGGAACTACCGAGGCCGTCAGCGCCGCAATGCCATCGCCAATCCCGGCCCCAACACCAGCATCGAGCCGGGCACCTATCTCTGGTGGTCGAAGCGGCTCTATGTGGACCTGAACGCCGAGTTCAAACTCAACAAGAACTTCGCGCTCTTCGCGAACCTGCGGAATATCGGCGACGCACCAGACGACGTCCAGGTCGAGGGACCGAGCACGCCGGAACACGCGCAGTTCCGCCAGCGCATCGAGTTCGGCTCGCTGTGGACCTTCGGCATCAAGGGCAGGTTCTAAATCGCAGCGCCGGCTTCGCACCGGCCCTCTTCCAGGCCGCCGTCACGTGTTCACCACACGGACGGCGGCTCCGTTTTTTCAGGCTGCCTCAACCGCCCCCGCGCCGGGAGATCCTCGACTCGATCGCCGCGAGAATCTCCGAACGGCCCGACTTGGCCTTCGAGGAGCTGAGCAGGATCTCCGGCAGCGGGCGCCCCGAGGTCGCGAGCGCCTGTTTGAAACGCGCGACGTTGTTCTGCGTTTGCGTCGCAGATTGCTTGTCCGTCTTGGTGAAGATCAGCGCGAACGTCGCGTCGCACTCCTCCAGCCATTGGATGAATTCGATATCGATCGCCTGCGGCTCCAGCCGGGAATCGATCAGCACAAACACCTGCGACAACCACTCCCGCCCGGCAATATAGGTGGCCACCGCCTGATTGAACTCGGCCCGCTTTTCCTTCGCGACGTTCGCGTAGCCGTAGCCCGGCAGATCGACCAGCCGCCAGCTCTCGTTGATCAGGAAGAAATTCAGTAACTGCGTCTTCCCCGGCGTCCCCGAGACGCGCGCGAGATCGCGCCGACCCGTGAGCAGATTGATCAACGCCGATTTGCCGACGTTCGACCGTCCGATGAACGCGAACTCCGGCAGCACACGGCGCGGACACGAGGACAGGTCCGTGGCGCTGACCTCGAGAATCGCGGAATTTATTTTCATTCGACTGCGGACCATGGACAGACGCGCGCGAAACGCCACTCCGCATCCCGCCGCATCGGAAGTCCCGGCGACGTCCCGAGACCGGACGTAAACCGCACGCCTGATCGCGTAACGCCAGCGCACGGAGCCCGGATTCACGTTGCCCCGCTCGGGAGAGCAGGGACCGGCGGCAGCTCGAGCGCCGGTCAATCCCGCCTCTCCCGAGGCCGGCTACGAGGATGGCGGGCGGGCCGGTCCTACCTCCAGCGCCACGAAAAGCTCGCTCGGCGGCAATGCGCTCGCCCGAGCTACTCCGCCTTCTTGTTCCGCCCAGCCCTGCCCTTCGGCTGACTCTTCCCCGCACGCGGTGCGACGCCGGTTTCGCCGATATCCGGCAGCGGCAGATAATCGAAATCGAGCATCATCTTTTCCGCGAGCGCGACCCGGAGTTCGCGTTCGATCGTAGCGAGCTTCGGATCGCCGCTGAGATTGCTCAGCTCCGAAGGATCGGCGTCGAGATCGTAGAGCTCGTAGACTGGCCGCGGCGTCGTGAAGTAGGTCGCGCGCAGGCCGGCGCTCAGTTTTCCCTGCTCGTTGGCCGCCGTGATCTCGCGCCACGCCGCGCCGCCCGCCGAATCGACCGGCGAATAGGGAATCCAAGGCGTGCAGTTGTAGATGAGCTTGTAGCGCTCGCTGCGCACGCTCCGCGCCAGATCGTAGCTGCTGTTGCGAATGTTGACGGTCACCGGCGCCGATCCATGCGGCCCGCGTTCCCCAAAGACGTATTTGCGCGCCGAATACGATTCGCCTTTCAGCAGCCCGAGGAAGGTCAGCCCGCTCATCTTCGGCCCGGGGGCGAGGCCGGCCGCGGCCAGAAGCGTCGGCGCCAGATCTTCGCCGCTCAACAGCGCCCGCGACTCGCTTCCGCGCTTCACCACGCCCGGCCAGCGAACGACCAAAGGCACGTTCCAGCCCGGATCGTAGAGCGAGCCCTTGCCGTGCGGCAGCGCGGCGCCGTTGTCGCCGGCAAACACCACCAGCGTGGTTCCCGCGAAGCCGCGCGCGGCGAGCACGTCGAGGGCGAGCTTCACGCTCTGGTCGAGCCGGTTCACCTCGGCGCAGTAGTCGGCGAGCTGCTCACGCATCCCAGGCACGTCGGGCCAGTGTGCCGGAAGCTTGAGCGTGGCCGGATCTGGCCGGAACGAGCCAGGCGCCGTCCACAATGAATGCGGATCGCTGAAATTGAGCCAGAGGCAGAACGGTTTTCCTTCCGGCTTCAGCCCGAGGAACTCGCTCATCTGCTCGATCGCAGCCTTGTCCGATCCCACCCGCACAAAGTCGAGCCGCTGTTCGAAGGTCGCGAGCCCATGCTGCCGCTGCAGCTGCCCCAGCGTCGTGGCCGCCATGCGGGCAGAACCATCGAGATGGTAGCTGCGGCCGCAGACACCGGTGAAGTAACCGGCCTGTTCCCGCAGCAACTCGGGAAACGTGATCTCGTCGCGCGGCAACGGCGATGAGAACCGCGTCATCCGCGTCGCCACCGCCGACCGGCCGGTGAGAAATCCTGCGCGCGACGGCACGCATTGGGGCGCCACGGTGAAGAACCGGTGGAACTTCATGCCTTCTGCCGCGAGCCCGTCGAGCGCCGGTGTCCGGACGTTCGTGTCGCCGTAACAACTCAGGAACGGATAACTGTGATCATCCGAAAGGATGAAAAGGATGTTCGGTTTCGCCGGCGCAGCGGCACGAACAACGCTCACCACCAGGGCAAGCGCGACAGCGGTCAACAGGGGTAGACGAATGCGACGCATGCCACCGATCCAAGGCGCCCTGGCCGGATTGACGAGGCGCAATTAGTGACGGGCACCTTCCCGAGCTTCACTCCCACGAGGGAAAAGACGACCTCCCACGAGCGTGGCGACCCACTGCCGGGCCACCAACCCGCGACGTCACGGTCTCCCGGCGGCGACCGACGCGTCTTCCGACTTCGCAATCACGGCGCGATCCCCCACGGCAACCGTCATAGCCGTCATCATGAACTCGGGACTGTCGTCGCCCAACGTCCCGAAGCACACCCCGATGTGGAACTCGCCCGCCGGCAATTCCGTTTGCGGCAGCCGCAGCTCAAAACCCGAATACGTGGCATCCGCCCGCTCGTACACCGCCGCGACGTCCGGTCGCAGCTGTGGCATCGGCTCGAATGCAAACAGCCCGGCGGCGGAACGAAACACGACCGACACTCCTCCGAAACGCGTGGTGTGATCGGGACGAAATGCCCAGCCACGCACCTTCACCTCACCGTCACGCTGTGACACTTCATCGATGAAGAAGAACGCGTCGCCGATCTCCTGAGGCTGCTTCAGCGTGAGGCGCGACACGAGAGGCAGCGTGAGCTTCTCCGGCGGCGGCAGCCGATAAATGCCCCGGCCCTGTGCCTCGGCCAGCACGGCATCGGCGCGCGCGGGATCCGGATAGATCGGCGTCGCCGTGTTCGCGAATGTGCCGTGCCGATGGTGCCAGTTCGCCGCGTTTTCCAGCCGGCGGGCGAACTCCCGCCCCGCACCGAGGTTCACCCGGTCGGCGGCGAGGTTGAACGCCACCAGGCCCACGAACACCAACGGAAGCCACCACGCGCGGCCGCCTCGCCGTGCGAGCCCACGCTCCACGATCACCCACGCGAGCAGCGCCCACGCGACCGAGCTCAAGATCACATACCGCGAGGTGATCGGCGCCCATTCGATCGAGATCAACGCCCGGCCCCACGCGATCATCGCCGTCGCCCCGAGGCACCACACGATGCCCGCACAGGCGAGTCGCTCGCGCTCCGCACAGCCACGACGGAAAACAAAAATCGTCGTCCCCACCAGCACCCCTCCCAGCCAGGGCGCGATCGTCACGTCGTCGAGCGCGGCCGAACTCCCCATAACCCGCAGCCAGAAAACGATGAGCTTCGGGAACTGCGCGAGCGTCGGCGTCGTGTGCCCCGGGTTCACGTGAAAGTTCACGAAGTAAAGCAACAGCGTAACCCCCGTGGCCGCGGCCCACATGGCGGCATCGCGTCGGCGGTTCTGCAGCCAGAGCAGGGCGAAACCGATCGGCCAGACCAGCAGCCCATGCGCGAGCGAAAACGTCGCGATGAAACCCCAGCCGCACGCGATCGGCAGCGCCCACCGCCATTGCCAGCCCAGCGCGCCAAATGCCGCCAGCGCCGCCATCACCACGAAGAAGTGATCGATCGAGGAGCCGCCCCAGAAAAGACTCTCGTGGTGCTGCAACTGAAAGACGACCAGCGCAAAGATCGCCGCCAGCCGCCACCGCGGCGCCGTCTCCCTCGCGCCCTCCACCACCGCCACCAGCATGCCGATGAGGAAAAGATTACCGACGATCGCCAGCGCCGCGAAATCAACGCTCCCGAAAATCCAGAACGACCCGGCAAACATCAACCGGCTCGCCAGCATCCGATGCTCGTTGTTCACCGCAAACAGGCGTTGCATGACATCGCCCGGCCCCGCGCCGATATCGAGCGCGATCAGAAAATCCAGGACCGTGTCGAACTCGTCCCAATTGGGAATGTCACGCACCCACCGCGCCACTTCGATCGCCACAAAACCGAGTGGCAGGATGACGAGGAGGCAGTAAATGCAGATCCGAAGGGCGACGCTGGCCCAAGGGGCGGCCGCAAAGTTTTGCGGCTCACGAGTAGGAATGCTGGCGCTAAACAAGGAGGGAAAGCTTAGATCCAGAAATCGATTCGCAGCCTGCCGCGCTGGAACGACGGCAGGCTGGAGGGGTTTCTATCGAGAACGTGGTTGAAAATCCCGGGGCTGCGAGTGTGCCAAGGCGAAGTGACTGACATTTCCGTCAGCAGCTGCGCAAGCGATCTGCACGTGCGTGTATCCACTTTTCCACTTCGTGCGAAGTGCGCGAAATCTGCCGCTCGATGGGAATTTTCGTAGGCACAAACGGACCTATTTCGCACGAAACATCCGGCTCGCCACGACCTGCTCGATCATATCGCGCAACGGATAATCGCCCGGCTGCGTTGCCGTCAGGATTCGGTCGATCGCCGGCCGGTCGAGCGCCTCGATCCGCCGACCGCAGGCGTAGCTCAACAAACGCTCCGTCAGCATTCGCGCGAACTGATCCTTCCGTTCGACTAGAACGCGCTTCAACCCGGCGACATCGTCGAAGCGCTGCCCGTTCGGCAGCTCGCCCGAGGTGTCGATCGGCGCCCGTTTCTCATACGTCGTGCGCCATGCGCCGATCGGATTGAATTTCTCCAGCGCGAACCCAAGCGGGTCGATTTTCCGGTGGCATTCATAACACGCCGCGTTGTCGCGGTGCTTCGCCAGGATCTCGCGCATCGACTTGGCGCCACGAATATCCGGATCGATCGGCGGTACGTTGTCGGGCGGCGGCGCCGGCGGTGTGCCGAGAATATTTTCCAGCACCCACACGCCGCGAATCACCGGCGAGGTCTCGATGCCGTTGGCACTCACCGTGAGCACGCTGCCTTGCCCCAGCAGCCCGCCGCGTTGCGGCGTGTCGAAGGTGATGCGCCGAAACGCATGCCCGTTCGCCGGCTCGATCGCGTTTTCCATCCCGTAAAGTCGCGCGAGCGGCCGGTTCGCAAACGTGTAATCGGCGTCGAGGAACCGCACGATGCTTTCATTGCGATCGATCAGATCGCGCATGAACAGCTGCGTCTCGCGTTTCATCGCGGGCTGCAGGTCGTGCGCATAGAACTGCGCAAAGTCGCCGCGATCCGGCGGCATGTCGCCCAGACTCCGCAGGTTCAGCCACGCATCGAGAAAGCCTGCGACCAGCGCGTCTGCCCGCGGGCTCGCGAGCATCCGCCGCACTTGCGCGAGGAGCACGCCTTCCTTGAGCAACTCACCCGTGTCCGCCAGCGCGCGCAGCTCGGCGTCGGGCATGGTCGACCACAAGAAATACGAGAGCCGCGACGCCAGCGCGTGCGGCGTGAGTTCCGCAGGCGTCCCGCCTGCCTCCGACGCCCCGTTCCCGTCCGCCGTAGCGCCGGCATCCTGCCGGCCTCCTTCTCCTTCAGCCGCCGAGACCCCGCCGCCACGCTCCGGCTCGACCAGATACAGGAACGCCGGCGAACACAGCGCGGCCTTCAACCCATCCTTCAACGCCGCAAACGCATCACTCCCCTTTTCCCGCCGAGCGTCCACGACGCGCATCAAGCGGTCGATCTCGTCCGCCCGCGCCGGCCGGCGATAGGCGCGGTTCGCAAACTGTTCGAGGATTTCGCGCGTGCGTTCCGGCGCGAACGGCTTGCCGCCGAGCACCGCCTGCTGGCCCGCCGGCGGCCACTGCTCCACCAGTGGTCCTCGAATCTCCACCTCGTGAATCCGGATGTGCGGCAGCTGGCCGTGCCGCATTACCACGACGCGCGCTTCGACGATTCCCTTCGTGTCGCGCACGTCCTCCGGAAACAGGTTCTTGTGCACGCGCAGGAGCCGGCCGTACGCGTTGCGCACGCTCAGCATGCCGTTGGGAAACGTGAATCGCGGCGTGAATCCGCGATCCAGCCAGACGCGAAACGTGTGCCACTCCGGCACGTCATCCCGCACCACGACTTCACCCAGTTGCGGCTCGATCGGCTGCGGCAAATGCAACGGCCCCGCTTTCGCATTGCCCGCCATCACGCCGAGCCGGAACGGCATCGCCGGATCCGTGCCGAAGAAATTCTGACCGTATGGGTTTTTCCGATACTTCGCTTCCGCCTTCACCCTGATCTCATAAAACCCATCCGCCGGCACGCCCTGCGCAAACGCCAGCAACGGCCCATACGCGCCTTCGTGTTTGTCCGAATTCGTCGTTTCGTAGAGGCAGAGATACCGGTAATTGTGCACCTTCCCGTGCGAGTAGCGCAGCTCCGGCTGCTGCCGGAAATCTCCCGCGAAACGCCACGTCTGCGCGCGCGGCCGCTCGAGTTGGTTGAACGCCTTTTCGACCACCTGGTCGGCCGCGTCGATATATTGCGCGAGCAGATAGCCGGACGTCTTCAGCGCATCGCCGATGTTGTCGAAATGCTGCACCACTTGATCGCGCGGAAAACGCGTCGTCGGATCGAACATCGCCATGTTCAACCCGAAGAGATCGCCGACCGTGTTGACGTATTCGCGCCGGTTCAGCCGCCGCAAAACCGTCTGCCCGCCGGTGCTCGCGAGCCGCGCATGGCCATCCGAGACGAGCTGCGTCAATCGGCCCACGAGCTCGCGCACTTCACCCGGTTCAGGATGCCGCTTCGCTTTTGCCGGCGGCATCTCGCCGAGGTTGAGCTGGTCAATGATGTCCTGCAGATCGATCAGCGTATCGGAGTGCGCGACCGGCAGCGCGAGCTGGTCGAAGCGGCGATCGCCTTTCTGTTTCTCGGGACCGTGACACTCCTGGCAATAGGCGCCGAAAAAGCCGCGGATCGTCTTTTCCGACTGCGCATCGAGGGGCTCGAGCGGGGCCGCCGCAGCCGCACTCAAACTCGTCATAGCAAAAGCCGCGATTCGTAGCCCGCTTCGGGAAAAGCGGGATCCTCGGACGATCCGATGCGCCCAGCTCATCTTCAAGCGCGTGCCAACTCCAGGTCCCGCATCGTGCCCGTGCTGAGCCCGAAGCGATCCGTCTCCACGCCGAAACGCTGCAGCATGCTGAGGTAGAGATTGCTCAGCGGCACCCGGCCGAATCCTTTTTCCGGATACGCCCGATGTTCGCCGTGCCGGTAGCCGCCGCCCGCAAAGATCATCGGCAGGTTGTTGTTCGTATGGGCATTCGCATTCCCCATGCCGCTGCCGAAAAGCACCATCGTGTGGTCGAGCAGCTTCCCGTCGCCGTCCTCGAGCGATCTCAGTTTGCCAATGAACCGCGCGAACTGCTCCATCTGGTATTTTTCCAGCTTCAGCAGGCCATCGATGTTTTCCTGCACCTGCCCGTGATGCGACAGCGCGTGATAATCCTTGCGCAGCCCGAAGGCCGATGCCTCGAAGCCGCCCGCGATTTCCAGCGTCGCGATGCGCGTCGAATCGGTCTGCAATGCCAGCGCGATCAGATCGTAAAGCACCGGCAGATCCGAGACGAAGCCCGTGTTCGCCGGCTCCGGCATCCCCGGCTTTGGCTTCGGCACGCCCGCCCATTGCCTGCCCAGCTCCATCTGTTTTTCCACGTCGCGCACCGAGGTGAAATACTCGTCGAGCTTCTCCTGGTCGCGCTTGCCGAGATGCCGGCCCAGCGACTTCGCGTCACCATTGACCGCATCGAGAATCGAGCCCTGCAGGTGAAACCGGTCCGCCATCCGTTCGCGGTCGGAACTGCTGTCGGTGATGAAGAGTTTTCGAAACAGCTCCCGCGGCCCGGGAATCGGCGGCACCCGCGTGCCGCTGCGCGTCCAGCACATCATGCAGCCGCCGTGCAGGCCATCTTCCGACCCGATGGTCAGCGAAGGAAAACGCGTCGCGCCGCCCACCGCTTCCGCCGCGCGTTGATCGAGGCTGATGTTGCCTTCGGGCATCCCCTTCGCATCGACCTGACGCACCGCGCTCAAATACGAATGGATCGCGAAGTGGCCGCCCTTCACGCCGTGATCGAGGCCGGAGAACAAGGTGAACTCGTTCCGCACCGGCGCCATCGGCTGCAACAACGACGGCAAATCGTAATCGCGTCTCGTTTTCTTCGGGAAAAATTCCGGCTGGTAAAACCCGAGCATGTTGCCGATCGCGACCATCCGCGTCGGGCGCGTCCCGCCGATCTTCGCACCCGATTTGCTGGCGACGCCAAGACCCGCACCGAGCACGCGCGTGGACAACGACTCGAGCAGCGGCAACGCCAGCGTGACGCCGGCGGCGCGAAGGAAAAACCGACGATTGACCAAACGTGATTGTGCCGTCGGCCGGGAGTGGGGTTGGGGCATGGCGTTGAACCTAGCCAGACGCCGCGATCGTCGCAACGGTTTGAACTTTTTTTCGCGAAGAAGTTGCAGCCGATTTCCTCGCGGCCCTTTCCCTTGGGAGCGCCCCTTCTCCTGTCTCAACCGCCGTTTCGTGTGGATGGCTTCGAGACCGCTTTCAAGCGCTCCATCCGCTCCTTCAACTCGCGCACGGTCTCACGAAGGGCGCCCGGATCCTTCGCACCTTTCGTATCGCTCGCGCTTTTCGCGCCGCTGGCGACCGTCGTGTCGCTGGCCACGAGATTGGTATGCTCACGCGGATCGTTCGTATGATCGTACAGCTCGCGACCGTGTTCACCATCGAGGCCCCACTCGGTGTAGCGCCAGCGCTCGGTGCGCACGCTGTAGCCCATGACGTCGCGCCCGTTCACCTTGCGCGGCGTCTGCGTGAGCGCGGCGTGATCCCACTCCGCCTGCGGATTCTTCAACAGCGGCGTAAGGTCGCGGCCCTCGAGCTTATGGCGCGGCGGCTTCAACCCCGCCATCGCCACCAGCGTCGGATAAACGTCGAGCAGTTCCACGACGCGCTCGGATTTCCACTCGCGCTCGTCGGTCTTTGGCCGGCGCAAGCCGCCCGGCGGCACGATGATCAACGGCACGCGCGCCGCCTCTTCGAAGATCATTTCCTTCTGCCACTGGCCGTGCTCGCCGAGCAGGAAACCGTGGTCGGAGAAAAACACGATGATCGTGTCATCGATCATCTCCATTCGCTCGAGCGCCGCGATGAGCCGGCCGACTTGATCGTCGATGAACGACACCGACGCGTAGTAGCCGCGCACGCAGTCCAACAGATCCGATTCGCTCAGCCCGTAATGCGGCGGCCGAATCTTCAACGCGATCGGCGGAATGTCGTCGAGGTCGCCGGCCGGTTGCGGCGGCAGTTTCAGTTTCTCCTTCGGATAGAGATCGAACCATTTCTTCGTCGCGACAAAGGGCGTGTGCGGCCGGAAAAAACCCATCCCGAGCCAGAGCGGCCGCTCGCGTCCGTAACGCTCGAGCACGCGAATCGACTCCGTCACGCCGATGCCGTCCGTCTGCTCTTCGTCCGTGCCGTCCATGTCGAGCCATGCCATCGCGAAGCCAAGCGTCGTGCCGGTGCCGCGCGTGAGCACGTGCAGTTTCTCTTCCTCGTCCTTGTCGCGACCGCGCGGATTGATCGCCCAATCCCAGCTGTTGGGATCGTCCGCGCCACCGCTTCCAATCTGGCGCGGCACCCCGTAGTGAAAGATTTTCCCGACCCGCGCGCTGAAATAATCCTGTGTCTTGAAAACCTGCGGCAGCGTGACGACCGCGGGCTTGGTCGTGCGAAAATTCGTCTTCAGGTCCCACACCTGCAGCGTGTCGGGCCGCAGCCCGGTGAGCATCGACGCACGGCTCGGGTTGCACAGCGGCTGCTGACAATACGCGCGATTGAACAACACTCCGCTCCGCGCCAGCCGGTCGATGTTCGGCGTCTGCGCGATCGGATCGCCCATGCACCCGAGCGTCGCCGTGAGATCGTCCGTCGCGATGAAGAGCACGTGCGGCGGACGCGTTTGCCCCAGCGCTTCGACGCCGACGGACGCAGACCACAACAACAACGCCGCGAGCAGGACGCGGGGCGGCGCCATCAGGAAACGCAGACGTGAGAGGGATGGGATCATCGAAAGCATGCGGCCAAGCGTTGTGGCGCGCACCCGCGTTTGGCGAACCGCGATTCGCGGGCTTGCCGCCGCCCGCTCGCCGCATTCGGATGTGTTCTGCCGCGCCCCCGGCCCGTCGTCGTCGTCGCTGCTCACGTCACCATGAACGCCTCCGACACCCCGCCCTCCCTCCCGACCAAGCGTCGGTTGAAACACGTCGCTCCCCTCCAGCTCGGGAAAATTCTCGGCATCATGTATGGCGCGATCGGGCTGCTCATCGTGCCCATCTTCATCGTGATGGCGCTCGTCTCCTCGCAGATGCCGGAGGGGCAGGGCGGGCCTTTCGCCGCGTTCGGAATCGGCTTCGCCGTGGCGGCTCCGGTGATCTACGGCGTGATGGGTTTCGTCAGCGGCGTTTTGGGCGCTGCGTTCTACAATCTTATCGCGAGATGGGTCGGCGGCATCGAGGTCGTGGTGGAATAGGTCCGCCGCTCCGTATCAGTTCCGGTCCTACGCTTCACGGCGCGCCCCGGAGCGCCGCCTTTGCCTCCGGCTCGAGCACACGCAACGACTCCAGGATCGCGCGCCCGATGTAGAACTCGGCGCGCTTCGGGCTGTCGCACAACACCTCCGCCGTCACGAGCACGCCCGCCGCGAGAGCAATGGTCGCGATCGTCGTCGTCTTGAATTCACCCCGCGCCACCGGCTGCCCGACCCGCCGCGCATCGGTAAACGTCGAGAGCAGTCCGCGGCCGCCGGCGACCTTCAGCTCGCTCGCGGCCACGTGTTGCTCGACTGAATGCGCCACCCACGGCGTCGCCTCCTCCGTGTGCCGCGCGCGCAACCGGTCCGGATCTTTCAACTCCGGCGCCGGCTCGCGCCAGAGGTTCAGCCTCACCTGCGCGTTCTCGTTGTAGTTCGGCTCGAACACGACGACGACTTCCACGCCAGCATCGCGTTTCACCTGGTCGATTGGCACCAGGCTCCAGTTGAACGGCCACGCGACCTCGATCCTCTCGCCGGACGAGAGCGATACCGTGATCCGCGGCCGCTCCACGCTTCGAAAGGAACGCGCCGCCGGCGCCGGACGTCCCGGCACCGGAGCGCCCGCGGTTGCCGCCGCCGGCGCCGGACGCCCCGGCACTACAGCGCCCCGGGGCGTGACCGTCGCGGCCGCGAGACCCGTGAGGGTTGCGAACATACAACTCGCCATGCGAATCCACGGCGCTGGCCGACGAAACCGATTGAGAAAAGTTTTCACGTTCGCGTCCGCGTTTTCGTTCAAACGCCGAGCGTGGCGCAGCGTCTACTGCAAAATCGTAAACATGCTCGCGTAGTCGTCCGTCCAAAGCGGGATCGTGTTTGGCGACGCCGGCGGGCTCGCGACGTATTTCAACTCCCCGCGGTCCATGAAGTCCGCGTTCTTGCTCAGGATCATCCACGACGATCCATAGAGCCACCAGCTGCCTTCGCCCTCGTCGCCGCCGTCCTCGCTGTTGATGTGGTGCACCTGGTAGCCAAACGCCCGCGCGGCGTTTTCCACCACCGGCCGCAGATTGAGGTAACGGTTCGAGATGTTCACCAGAATCGCGCCGTCCGGCTTCAAATGGCGCTGATAAATCTCGAACGCCTCCTTCGTCAGCAAATGCACCGGCACCGCGTCGCTGCTAAACGCATCCATGATGAGGATGTCGAAATTCTGCGGTGGCTCGTTCTCCATCGAGAGCCGCGCGTCGCCCATCACGATCTCCACCTTGGCCTGGCTGCCGGCGACGTAGCTGAACGGCTTCTCGGCGATGTCCTTCACCTGCGGATTGATTTCGTAAACGCGATAGTAGTCGCCCGGTTTGCCGTAGGCCGTCACCGTTCCCACTCCAAGCCCGAGCAGGCCGATGCGCTGATTCTGCTGCCGCGGAAAATTCCGCAGCGAGAGCCCGAGCCCGCTGCCCGGACCGAAATACGACGTGATTTCCTGCGCACGCTCCGGCATCGCGAACTGCAAGCCGTGCGTGATCCGGCCGTGCAGCAAGAGATAATAATGCGAGTCCGGTCGCTCCGGCTCGTATTCGAAAATGGAAAGCACGCCGTAGAAATTCCGCGCGCTCAACAGCGCGTCCTTCGACGCCGTGCGAATCTGCATCCCGAGCGCGACGACCAGCGCGCACAGCCCGGCCCCCAGCAATCCGCACGTCAACGCATGCCAGTCGGGCGCCCGACCGCGACGCTGCCACAACCATAATCCCGCGGCGATGATCACGGCCCCGACGATGGCGTAACCCCAGTGCACCGCGCGGGTCGTGCCGTACAAGCCTGCCGCCGCCAGCAGCAGAAAAAGGACCCGCCAGCGCCACGGGCTGAGCGCGGATTTTCCGCGGATCGAGATCACGAGCAGCAGCACCACGACCAGTGCGAGGCTGAGATGCATTTCGTAGTAGTTATTGAAAATCGCCGGCGCGACCAACGCCACAAACAGCCCGCCGATCGCCCCACCCGCCGCGATCATGAGATAAAACGAAGTCAGATGTTTCGGATGCGGCTTCAGGTTGTAGAGCTCGCCGTGACAGATCATGCAGCCGACAAAGAGCGTCGCGGAATAAGTCACGATCTGCCGCACGATACCCATGTCTGCGCCCTCGAATAGCGCCTGGCAAACCGCGACGAGCGCGACCACCAGCGCCAGCGTGTAATAGAAACGCGAATACCAACGCGGGCTGTCGAAACAGATGATGAACGACAGCAGATAGAGCGCGAGCGGCAGCACCCAGAGGAACGGCGTCGGCGCCACGTCCTGGCACATCTTGTTTGTCACCGCGAGGAGCAGGATCGAGGCGCACGCCGGCAGCGCGAGCCAGAGCAGGCGTTGCGCACGGCTCGGCGGCAGCGCGGCGACACCCGAACCATCGGCCGCAGCGGCGGCGTTGTCCTGCGCCGCCACATCGAACGGCGCCTGCCGCCAGATGCGCCACGCGCACACGCCGCAGCAAAGCGCGTAAAAGGCGAGCCCCCATGACCAGAACTGCGCCTGCGCGACACGCGTGAAAGCCGTTTCGAAATAGAACGGGTAGCTGACCAGCGCGAGCAGCGAGCCGACATTCGACAGCGCATAGAGCCGATACGGCGACACGCCCGGCGCCGTGCGCCGAAACCACTCCTGCATCAGCGGTCCCGTGGCGGCCAGCACGAGATAGGGAAGCCCGAGGCTCACCAGCAGCAGCGCGAGAATGTGCCACGTCGGATCGCCGCTCACGCGCGGTTTCCACGCGTCGTCCGGCGTGATCGGCAGCGTCGCAAGCGCGGCAGCGAGCAAGACGAGATGCACGATCGCCTGTGTGCGCGGCCGGCAAACCCGGCAGAGCACGTGCGCATACGCGTAACCGCCGAGCAGCAGCATCTGGAAAAACAACATGCACGTCGTCCACACGCCAGGGCTCCCGCCAAACCAGGGCAGGATGTATTTGCCGATCAGCGGCTGAACCTGGAACAGGAGAAACGCGCCAGTGAAAATCGTGAGAGCGAAGGCGGGCATGGGGTACGGGGGCGAGGTTGGAAAATGTCGCGGCCATGGGAGAACGGGAAACCCCCGCGCGTGGCAATCGACATTCTGCCGCGTTCCGATCGCAATCAGGTAAACCATTAGGCCGATGACGCATACCCGTTTTCCGATCGTCTTTCGTCTTGGTTCCACCCGCGATGCGTAGTTTCGTACGCCACCGTCAAGCGCATTGCTGGCGGCCGCCTTCCGTTCAGCTCGCCGCGCCGGCCCAGCGCAACTTTGCCCATGCCCTTGCCTCCCTCCTTCCGCTTCGGACGCATCGCGTCGGTCGCGTTCATCATCGGCGCGATGGCCCTCGTGACAGGCTGCCAGACGCCGGATCTCAAACCGTTCGCGGCCGCGAGCGCCGACGTCGCGGCGGGCATTGCCTGGGGCGGCGATCTCGCGATCCGGCAGATCGCGCGCGAGCCAGCCATCGTCGGCTCCGCGGTCATCGCTCCCGATGAGCCGAATCATCCCGCGCGGCCGCTCGCCACGGAATGGGCTCCCCGCCGGCGTGCCGCTGAGGCCGTGCTCGCTTATAGCGGCGCCCTCGCCGCCATCGGCGACGCATCGACCAATCGCAAAGCCAACGCCGCCGCGCTCCTCGACTCGGTGAAACAACTCGCCGCCGCAGTTCCGGGCGTCTCGCTCGGCACGAATGCCGCGGGCAACCTCCTGATTTCCGCCGCGAGTGGCGTCGTCGAGCTCAAGGCCTGGCGAGACATGCGCACCGCGGTGAAAAACGCCGATGCCGCAATCGCCCTGATCGCCGGCGTGATCCGGCAGGACCTCGCCTCGATGTCCAATCTGTACGCGGGCTTCCACACGAACCAGATCGTCCAGGCCCGGACCGCCGCGGAGTTTCGCCAGCTCACGCGGCTGTACGACTCATTGCGCAAAGAACAGGAAACCAAACGCGGTCTCGTCGCCGGATCGCCCGCCGATCCCATCACCGGCACCGACCTCACGCGCCTGGACTCCATGCTCGCCGGTGTGGAGCGCGACCTGCGCCCGCGACTCGCCGCCATCGCGCATCACCGCACGGCGCTCGCCGACGGCGCCGCTTTCTACGCGGCTGCCATGGCAGGAATCGACGCGTGGGCCGCCGCACACCGCGACCTCAGCATCGCGTTCGAACAGCGCCGCACACCGAACATCGCGCTGCTCCTCGTTCGCGCGCGGGAAATCCAGGCGCAATTGCAGGAGTTCAAGTCAGCCCAACGCCAACCCGCCACGCCATGACTCTCCAGGAAGCCCACGCCCGCCTCAGCGCGATCACCGCCGCGATCCACCCCGGACTTTCGTCCGGCGAGGTTCTGCGCCTGCAAAACGATCTCCTCGAGCTCGTGGAAGATCTGCCCGCCACGGTCGAGTTCGATGCCACGTCCGAGGCGCTGGGCGCCATCGCGGGGCAGCTCAATGGACTGCTCCCGCTGGCCGTCTTCGACGAACTGCGCAGCCGCACCGCCATCCTCGGCGCGGCGGTCTCGATCCTCGACAAGGTGAGCAACGAGGCGGCCGCGGATGCCCGCACGTTGCGCTTCGAACAGCCCCAATTCGTCGCCGCCGGCCTGCGCAACGGCCTCGCCCTCGCGCAGCAGCTCCGCCAGGCCGCGAAACTGGGCGACCTCGACGCCGTGACCCAGAACTCCGAAGCCCTGCTCGCCGTGCTCACGGCATTGCGGGACAAGGTGAAGATCGGTTAGACCTCAGCTCCGTTCAGCCCACGCCCCAGACTTCAGGTTCCACCCCCGCGACTCCGCGCCCTCGTCTCTCATGTCCGCTGCCTCCTCCCTCCCCCCGGAAAGACAACGCCCGGTCAAGGTCTTCGATCCTCTCATCCTGGATCGCACCGTCATCGCGCTGCCGCTGCTCAACGCCATGCGCACGGATCTCGCGCAGATCGCGCAGGTCGAGGCGGCGTATCCAGAAGCGTTGGACGACTACAACATCGCGCTCGTCTACAACCGCGCGTATCCCGGCGGCGTCGCCGCCGCGCATAAATGGGCGAAGGTGGCCATGCGGGAAGCGAGCACGAAGGCGCTCGCGGCCGCCAAAAAAAGAGCGGCCTCTCCCGTCGAGGGGTTGGAACACATCCAACAAAACGCCATCGCCGAGTTGGAGCAGGCGATCGCGAAACAGACGCTCGCTGCGCCCAAGCCCGATGTGGCCCTCGAACCCGGTGGCCCCAAACTGCCGCTCGGGTTCGGCCGCTTGCACGCCTCCGTCCTGCGCCGCCTCGCCGCCCTGAACGAGCGCACCACGCGCGCCCCTTCCGGGCATGACGAGAAGCCGGTCGTCTCGTTTCACCCGCAGCGTTTCGAGATCATCATCGACCTGAACCTCGAGCATCCCGGCGGCCGGAAAGCCGCCCGCGATTGGGTGGTCGAGAATACCGCGATCGCGAAAAAAAACTCGGGCGTCCGCGATGCCGGACAGGGCGTGCACTTCGAGAAATCGCAGTCGCAGGCGCAGTATCTTTTCGCGCGGCTCGAAGCCCGTGCCATCCGCGAGCTCGTCGCGCTCGACCTCGCCGAAGCGACGCGGCGCGCGAAGGAACACCAGGCGGCCAACGCCGGCAAAGGGAAGATCGAGCCCGCGAAGTTCCGCGCCGTTTTCCACATCTGGCCGGACTTCGAGATCTCCGCCTGCGTCAACAAATCCATCGCCACCGTCAAGGCCGATGCCGCGCAGGTATCGTTCTCCGCGCGCGGCACCGGCATCACCTGGGCGGTCATGGATTCCGGCATCGATGCCGGCCACGATCACTTTCGCCTGCACGGCAACATCGACCGGAAATCGGCGTGGCATAAGGATTTCACCAGCGACGGCGGCAGCCCGCTTGAAGATCCCAACGGCCACGGCACGCACGTCGCCGGCATCATCGGCGGCGAGTTGCGCGTGCCGCCCGGCACGCCGGAGAACAAGCGGCCGATCGCGGTTTCGCGTTTCCTCCGTCAGGACACGAACGACGTCGAGTACCAGACCACGCGCCTCGAGGCCATCCAGGGCATGGCGCCGGAGTGCAAACTCGTGAGCCTGCGCGTGCTCGACGAGGATGGCAAAGGCGCCGTCAGCAGCATCATCGCGGCGATCAATCACATTCAGGAGATCAACGGCTACGGCCGCCGGCATCTCATTCACGGCGTGAATCTCAGCGTCGGCCACACCTTCGAGCCCGAGTGGTTTGCCTGCGGCCAGAGTCCGCTCTGCGTGGAGATCGACCGGCTCGTGAAATCCGGTGTCGTCGTCGTGGTCGCGGCCGGCAACACCGGCTACGGCACGTTGAGCTCCTCCGTCGGCGCAACCGCGGCCGGGATGGCGCTCACGATCAATGATCCGGGCAACGCCGACCTCGCCATCACCGTCGGCTCGACCCACCGCGACATGCCGCACGTCTACGGCGTGTCGTATTTCTCCTCCAAAGGCCCGACCGGCGACGGACGTCTCAAGCCGGACCTAGTCGCGCCCGGCGAGAAAATCATCTCGTGCGCCGCCGGCCGGCTCAAGGAAGAGGGCGCCAACCGCAAGAAGTGCCACTACGTCGAGACCAGCGGCACCAGCATGGCGGCGCCGCATGTCAGCGGCGTGGTCGCGGCGTTCCTCTCCGTGCGCCGCGAATTCATCGGGCAGTCCGGCCGCGTGAAGGAGATCTTCCTCGGCACCGCCACCGACCTGAAACGCGACCGCTATTTTCAAGGCGCCGGTCTCGTCGACCTCATGCGCGCCATCCAATCCGTCTAAAACCTCAACCCGCCCATCCCATGCCCTCCCTCGCTGGTTATCCCTACGTCAAAGCCGAGTTCGACAAGCACGGCAAACCCACCAACGCCCCCGCCCTGCCCGCCGGCATCACCGACGTCATCATCGTTTCCCACGGCTGGAACAACAACGCCAAGGAAGCCCAGTCGCTCTACGACGCGCTCTTCACCAACTTCGCCGCGCAAAAAGCCGACGGCATGGAAACGAATCGCACGCTCGGAATCGTCGGCGTCTTCTGGCCCTCGAAG
Organism: Opitutaceae bacterium; assembly: GCA_036675625.1. Taxonomy (GTDB): domain Bacteria; phylum Verrucomicrobiota; class Verrucomicrobiia; order Opitutales; family Opitutaceae; genus ER46. The sequence continues at coordinate 39,656 of JAKFEQ010000081.1, forward strand.
AAATTCGACGAGTCGATCGCCGTCGAAGAAAACGGCGTGGCCGGCGGCGCCGTGAGTCTCACCGCGCGCTCCTCCTCGAAGAAAGCGCTCGCGAAGAAACTGAAATCGATGCGCACGTTTCTCAACACGCCCGCCCAGCAGGCGGCGCTGAAACAACTCGAAGCCTTGCTGCCCCAACTCGAAGACAAGGCGACCGCGCGCGCAAAGTTCGTGCAGATAATCCGCACGAAGCTCCTCGATCCCCACGCCGCCAACAAGGAGGACGCCTCGACCGCGTTCTTCAAAGACGATCCCGAGGCGATCATGAAACGCCTGCGCATCGCCTCCACCGCGCTCGACGGCGCCGCGCCGGTCGCCGGCGGCGCGACATCCCTCCCGACCTCGACCCGTCGCATCACAACTTCGGATACAAGCGGCGCCGCCGGGCTGAAGGAAATCCTCGCCGGCTTTTCCGCCGCCGCGATGAACGTCCTCAACTTCACGACCTACTACGAGATGAAGGCCCGCGCGGGCGACGTCGGCCGTTTCGGCGTCGCACCGCTGATTGACGCACTCCCGTCTGAAGTGAAACGCGTGCACCTCGTCGGCCACAGCTTCGGCGGGCGCGTGGTCACCTCCGCCGCCCAACATTCGAAGAGCAAGAAGATCGCGTCCGTCACGCTGCTCCAGGCTGCCTTCTCGCACAACGGCTTCTCCGCGGTGATGGACGGCGCCTTCCGCGCGGTGGTGGAGAAAAAACGCGTCAGCGGCCCCATCCTCGTCACGCACACGAAGAACGACAAAGCCGTCGGCCTCGCCTACCCGATCGCCTCGCGCCTCGCCGGCGATTCACGCCTCGCGCTCGGGGATGAGAACGACAAATTCGGCGGCCTGGGCCGCAACGGCGTGCAGAAAATGGGAGCGAAGCAACGCGTCGTCGGCACGCTGCTCGAGGCCGGCAACGCCTACGCGTTCACCCCCGGCATATTCTTCAACCTGGAAGGCAGTCAGTTCATCAAGGGCCACAGCGACATCACCGGCCCGCAAGTCGCGCACGCCCTGCGCTCTGCCATCGCGACGACATAGACGCGCGTCGTCAGGATCGAGGTGGGGCTGGCTCTCCGAGCCGGCCCCACCTCGGACGGCCATTCTTGTACCTTCGCTCCGCGTCTCACGTCCGCACGCTCACCACCCCGGCGACCTCGCGAGGGCACGCGAGACCAAACCGCTGGTCTGTGACTCGACGCGAGGAACGCACCATGAAACTGCCGCCCAAACTGCCGCCCACTCGTATGGTTTTCGCCGTTGCCGCACTGGTCATCGCAGGCACACCGATCGCTCTCTCAGCCGATAAGCAGAAGCAGGAAAACTCACGCGCCCGTCCCGCTGCTCCCGCGGCAGCAAGACCCATCGACCTGAACACCGCCCCATTGAAAACGCTCGAGACCGCTCCCGTGATCGGTCCCGAGCTCGCGCGGGCCATCGTCGCCGCGCGCCCCCTCGCCACGATCGATGATCTCAATCGCGTTCAAGGCATGAACGCCGAACGCCTGGAGCAGATCCGCGCGATCGCAACTGTATCAGCCCCGCCGCCGAAAACGAAACTGGGCGAGCCAACCAGCGAGAAAAAACCGCTGGGGGCACCGGAAACTGTCAGCGAGAGCCCCACCGGAAAAGTCGACGTGAACCGCGCCGACGTGCACACGCTCGCCGCGATTCCAGCCATCGGGCCCGAGGTCGCGCGCGCACTGGTCGCCGCCCGTCCGTTTTCATCGCTCGACGAGCTCGATCGCGTGAAGGGCCTCACCACCGAGCAGCTCGAACATATTCGCGCCGCGCTCATGATCGGCGCTCCGCCTCGCAAGTAGTTCGAAGGCGTCCCGCGGCCATCCGGCGCGAATCCGTATCAACGCGCGGCCGCCTCCAGCACGAGTACCCAATCGGAGTCGCCGCCCGCATTCGTTCCCGGCGGGGCAAACGCGCGCGCCGCATCATTCGCGAACGGCGCGCCAGCAATCGATTTTCCACGGCCCGTCGTCGGATCAATCCACCGTGCTTTCACCGGCGCAGGAAACTTCGCGAGGTCGACCGTCACGTCCGCCACGCCGCCCGGGAGATAGATCACTGCCGAGCGCGCGTCGTCGGTTTGCGCGGCGGAGATCCAGTGCTGGATGTTGGCCTCGCCGGGCTGCGCGGTGAGCAACGCCGGCATCGGCCGGAGCCGCGGCCACGCAACCGTTTCGAGGATCGCGCGCAAGTGTTTCAGGTGCGTGCTGCCCGGCAGCTTGATCGCCTCGTGCCAAGGACGCGCGACTCCAGTGCGAAGATGATTCATCGGAATTGCCGGCTGTGTCTCCCAGCTCCACACGCCGTGCGCGCCGTAGCTTACACCTGCGACCGGCGTTGCGAGCACGCTCCACCAACACGCCTGCCGCACCTCGAGCACGGTCGCGAGACGCTTGCTCGTGCCGTTCATGTGAGCCTCGTAGATCGGTTCGAGATTGATGATCGGCCGCATGGGATCGAGCGACCACTCGCGGGCGGGGCCCGACTTCACGATCCACTCGATGCGCGGGTCGTCGTTGCTGTGACTCGACTGATAACCGAGAAACGCGAGCCACGGCTCGCGGCCAAATTCCGTCTTCAAGACCATCTTCGGCGCCGGATGCACCGTGACCAGCCGCGTGGGCTGATCGCCGAAAATCGCGCGGCCGAGCTTGCGCCAGCGCTCCGCGACCGCGGGCGGCCGGTAATCGTAATCGCCGGCAAACAGCCACACGACCTGATGCGCCCCGTAGCGCGCGACGAAGTAGCGGCCGAAAGCGATGAGCTGGTCGTCGGGCAGCCACGCTCCGGGATCCAGTTGCTTCGCGGCCGGCATATATTGCGCGGCCCATGCAAACGTCGGCGCGGCGATCAGCCCGGCGTCGTTGACCGCGTCGAAACGTTGATCGAGCCGGCGGAAGAAATACGGATCGAGCACGATCTTCGCCTGTTCGGTGTAGGCCTGGCGGCCTTGTGCATCGGCCGCCGCGGTCACGTTCTGCGTGCCCATGAACTGGACGACGTTGAAGCGTTTCGCTTTTCGGTCGGCGAGAAAACGCGCCCAGTCGTCCGGCGTCGAAAGCAGCGCGCCGGCCCAAGCGGTGTCCGCGAGCCAGAAGAATGGGGTGCCGTCGGCGTGCTCGAGATGCGTGCGAGCGGCGGAGACCCGCAGCGGGCCGTGTTGATAGAGGGGATTTTTGCCGTCGCGATTGCGCACGCATTGGAACGCGCCGCGTTGCGCATGCAGGCCGGCGTTCGCCGTGTCGGACGACCTGGTCTCAAACGTCCACTCACCCTCGGTCTCCGGCGAAAATCGCACGCGCCATGTGCGCTCGCCGTCCCAGAACGCATCGATCGCCTGGCGCGCGTCACCCGGGCCGGCGAACTCGACCTGTACACGAACGTCCTGAAACGGATTCGGATAATCCTTCGCGCTCGTGAAGCTCGCTTCGAACCTGGCGTACCGCGCGATCTCCGCAGCCGGCATGACACCGGCCGCGGAAAATACGATGACCGCGAGCACCCGCCAAGGGCGAAACAGGAAGCGCATGCGACTGGCCTGAGGTGATTGCCGCGGGTGTGCGAATCAGAAATTCAGGCTCGCCGTGAACCGATACGTGCGCCCCGTCTGCCAAACCGCACCATAGAACGCATCGTCGTCTTCCAGATTCGATATATTCAACTGGAAGTTCGTATTATAGCGGCCGAACTTCCGGCGGTGGCCGATGATGAAGTCGTAGAGGAAATGTGACGGCACGACCCGCCGATCGATCGTGATATCGCCCGTGGAGGTGCTGACGGTGATCAATTCGGCTTCGCGCGTGCCGAGATATTTCGTGCCCACCATCGCCCAGCTTCCCTTGAGGAAGCCCTGGTTGAACTCATAGCGGACGAAACCCGTGCCGGTGTATTTCGATATATCGGTCGAAGGCTTGCCCAAATAGTGGCTCGAGGCACCGCCTGCGGCGACAAAACGCTCCTGGGCCGCAAGGCGCATGGGATCGGGATTGGCCGGATCGGTGAACGGCTCGATCTCGGTGATCTTCACGTCATTCATCGAAACGCCGACGTTGAAGCGCAGGTTGCGGAGCGGCACGTAGTCGACCTTGAGATCGAAGCCTTTCGATTCCGCGGTCGTCTTCACGAACGCACCGAAGCCGGAGCCGTAGAGCGAGCCGCCGGGATTGATCAGGAGGTTCTGGATCGCGGCGCCGAAGTTCACGGGGCGATCGTTGTCGGTCATCTGAAAACCGACGACGTTGAGGAGCAGCTTGCGCTGGAACAGATCGAAGCGGACGCCGACTTCGGCGTTTTTCACCACGGCGCCGTCGAGCGGCTTGCCGTTGCCGTCGTAGGCCGAGTAGGCCGGGCCGGGATCGATTGCGCTCATGGAGTTCGCATAGAGCCGAATCCACTCCGCGGGCATCCAGATCGCCGTGAAGCTGGGCGCCGTGTTCCTGACCGGCTGCGGCCGCCGAATGCCGCTGGGCGTGCCGCCGGGGCTGCCTGCGGGCGCGGGGCCCGTCCAGAGAAAGTTGCCGCTCGCATCGAAGACATTTGCGGCGCGGTCATTGCGCGTGTCGAAGAGCCCGACGATCGTCTGGAACCGGTCCTTGAAGAAACTGCTCTGGAGATTGAAGTATAAATTCCGGTCCCAGAAATAGGATGTCACATACGAGGCCGGCGTGCCAGGCGCCGCCTCGGGCCCCTGTGGATATTGATTGATCGCCGCATGATCCCAGCGCTTCACGGACGTGAAATCACGCGGGTCGCGGAAGCGGGTCAGGATGACATCATTCGGCAGTCCTTCCCAGGCGATCGTCGCGGGATTGGTGGCCTGCCCGGTGTTGCCGTAATAGAAATTCTGGGCGGCGGCCCTCTGGCCCGATTTCAGCGGACCGTAGCTGATGCCCGCAATGGCGCGGTGCTTCACCGGGCCGGTATCGAACGCAAAATAGAGCTCGGACTTCCATGTCGGCCGAATCGTGCGCTCGGATTTCGTCACGTTGTTCGGCCGGATATCGAGAATCTGAGGCTGTCCCGTGCCGGCCTGGGGGCGAAGCATCGCGAGGAAACGCGGATCGTTGCGCACGCGCAGCGGGATCGAGCCATCGTTGGCGTTGCGCAGCGAAATATTAAAGCTGCGCTGATGAACCCGTAGATCCTCGGCACTGTATCCTCCCCACCATTGCAGATTCTCGGTGAAGCGATGATCGAGGCGATACGTGTGTACATAGTCACGCTCCTGCCGGAAGGTGTCCGGCCCCTCGAAACGAAAATCCCGCTGATTCGGCGTCCGGAACACGCGCGTCGTGCCGGGCCGGCCTTCGATCAGCGTGCCATACGGCGTGCCATCGGGTGCGATCGCATTGTCGTTGAGAAAGAAGTTGCGGATGTTGTCGCGGGTGTTGAAGCGCGACTCCAGCGAGACGAGCAGAGAGGTCTTCGGGCCGAGCTTGAACGTGAGCGCCGGGTTCACCACGAACGTGTTCGTCTCATAATACATCGCATTGCTCTTGTTGGCGGAATACGCGAAGGGCAGCGCGAAGCCGACCGTACCCTTGGGTGTGATGGGGCCCGACCAGAGAAACTCCGTGCGATAGAAATCGAAGGAGCCGAAGCTCTGGCCGAAACGCGTCGCGGGGTTCGAACCGCCGAGCACGCTGCTGACGTTCACGACGCCCCCGGTGCCTCCCTGGCCGTAGAGCGCACCGCCCGGCCCCTTGATGATATCGGCGCGGCTCATCGTGATCGGATCCATCGGAACGAAACGCCGGAAACCGTCCTTGTTGATCGCGGCGGCGATTCCCCGAATCAGGATCGTCATGTTTTCCGGGTTATCCTTCGTGTTGCCCGGACCGCCCGTCGTGGTGTCGAGCTGGATGCCACTGACGTACTCGAGGGCGTCGCGTATATCGAGTGCACCGATATCCCGAATGAAGCTGGTCGTCAGCACCTCTATATTCATCGGCAGATCCTTGATCGGCGTATTATAGCGGGTGCCGCTGGTGGTGTTGGCGGCGCGATACTCGTCGTCATCCTCCGCCACCACTTCAAATACACTGAGTGTCACCGGGCGTTCGTCACTGACCGAACTCGGCGGTGCGACGGCTTGGGCGCGGAGATCCGCCGCGGCGACGAGCACGGAGAGCGCAACGAGGGGTGAAAGATTCAGGGGAGGGATCTTCATGATGCAGGGGTGTAGTGCTAAACGGTGAATTTCTCTTGGATTGGGGTTGGGGCGCCCGAGCTGCCGAGCGCCAAGGTGGTGTCAGTTTCCGACCTCGGCCCGGCTCCGGCAAAAGGTATTTAAGTTGACGTCAAACACCTCTGAAAAATGGGCTCGAAATGCGCGGCGAAAATCCGCCCCAGCGCGCTATTGGCCGCTTCCGGCCGGCGTTTGGTTCGCACGAAACAAAGTCAAGGCCGCCGCCGCCGGCTCGAACACCGGCAAAGCCTTCACGCTCTCGAGCCAGCTCTCCACCGCTTCCGGCGCATGTCTGGCCCAGGTCGCTACGAGATTCTCCGCCGCCGCGGCCTGCACCGGTCCCGGAGGGATCCGCTCGATCCATTTCGCCGCCGCCGCAGGTTCGTCCCTCGCCCATCGCTGTACAATCGCGCCCAGTACAATCGTCTGCCGATCCGCCGCCAGTTGCAGCGCGAGATCAGCCGCCCCCGCGCCATCCTCCTCCGCAAACATCGTCGCGAGCGCGACGACGACTTCTGCCCGAAGTTCGCCGTCCTCGAGCCGGCCAGTCCAACTCGCCGCGGCACCCGGATCATGCATGGCCCATTCCGCCACCGCCTGACCCACCAGCGCCGGCTTCTGGCCACCCGGAGGCAATTGCAGCGCGAGACCCACCGCTTCACGCGGCGAACGGCTCACCACGGCATAAGCCATGGCGACGAGCAGTTCGCTCCGATCCGGCGCGTTTGATTGCTCGAGCCATTGCCGGGCCGCGTCGAGATCGTGAATCGCCCATTCTCGCGCCACGACACAACGCAGCGCGCGCCGCAGCTCGGGCGAATTCCGCCCGGCGGCCCATTGCAGCGCGGCCGGGGGATCATCGGCACTCCAACGGATCAAGAGCGCGTGCACGAACTCTTCGGCCGCCCCGCCCTCGACGAGCCGCTCCATGATATAGGGTACATCGCGAACGTCAGCCTCCAGCAGCCGGCGTTTGATGTCGTCCATTTCGGCAGACTTTACCCTCGGCACCCATGCCGGCGCGGGGTCCGCCGAGACCCACGCTTGCGGCATGCCGGTCCGACCCGAGGCGATTCGCGGCACGCCGGTCGCGTCTCGCCGCGAGCGATCCGCAGTACGGGTCGCCAGCCATCCCGCACCGAGGGCAAAGGCCAGCACGGCGGCGCCAGTGAATGCCAGCCTGTAACCGGCCGCCAGGATTCTCATCGCTTTGGTCTCGGGGCGAGACGTTCCGCCTCGCCTCCGAGATTGTATAGCAGCGTTACGGTGTTACAGTGACATTGGTGAACGTCGAAGTATTCAACTCCGCGTTGTCTTTGCTCACCACGACCAGACCTACATAGACATTGGTTGCCATGGTGATGGTCTGGGCCGTGCCAATCGCGGTCCACGAAGTGCCATTCGCGGATTCGTAGGCGGTGAAGACATTGCCGGCCCGCACCAGCCTGACCCAATAGGGATTGGCTGCAGTGCCGCCGAGATTGTACGTCGTCGTCCCACCGGTCGATGCCCGCCGCAGGTATTGTCGCTGCGGCAGCGGCGTCGTGTTTGCGATCACATGCTTCGAGTTCGCGGTCAACGCCTCTCGGATCATCACGCCGGCCTTCGCTCCGCTATGGGTGTTCTCCACGCTCGTCACCCGCGCGACAATCTCGCCGTCGCCGGTCATCGTTTGATATACGAAATGAAACTCGTCGGCCGTACTCCAGATATCCGCGCCGGAACCATTGAGCGTAAATGTGCCCGACGCATGGCTTGCACTACCCGCAATTCCGACGCTGCCAATATCCTGATTCAACCACGGACTGGGCAAGCCGCCGCCGCCGCCGCCACCGGAGGCCGTGCCTTCCAATATAACGTCGTCCACGCTGTTGGTGGCCGTCGGATTGCCGGCGTTACTCCCATGAAAGACGATCCGGATCTCGATCCCGTTGATCCCTTGGTAGGCCGCACCCGTCAGCGAACCATTGTAGGTTGTGAGCGTGCTGAGCGTCAGCGCGGCATTGTCGATCACGGTGAGCGTCTGGCCGTTGTTGGGGCCACCATTCGGAATCGCATAAACCGTAATATGATCGGCCGACGAGGTCGTGCGAATCGCCTTGAAGGTGAACGACGACAGGTTGAGCACATTTCCCGACGTCGCCGTCGTCGTCGTGGTGAAATACTCCCCCGCCGCATCGTTCTGGGCGGCGGTGCCTGTGATCCCCGCACCGGTCACGCGGCGCTGGTTGTTATTGAACGAGAGATTCGTATAGCCGGTGCCGGCTCCAAAACTTGCCGCGGTTGAGTTGGCGTTCGTGTCGTTCGAGGCCAGCGAACTGCTGGTGAACTCATAGCGGGCAAGCACGTCCGGCGTGGATCCCGTGATGGTATAGGCAGCCGTCACGACCGCGCTGTCCTTGAGGCCCGTCTGGTAGGCAATCGCCTTCACCGTCATCGATGATGCAACGTTGATCGGATCCGTATAGACGGTGCCGGAGGTCGGCGTCGGCGTGCTGCCGTCCGTGGTATAACGGATGGTGGCACCGACCGTACGCGTGGCGAGGGTGACGCTCAGGGCGGAGCCATAGGTGCCGGCAGCCGGGCTCGCTGCGGGAGCGATCACGGTGTAGCCGGGAACCCAAGCGGTGCCGTTGAACTCGTAGGCACCCTTGTCCGGTGCGGAGCCGGAATGACCATCCGTCACGCCGGAGATGACGACGCCCTGGTCGATTCCCGCCGAGCCGGAAGCAAGCCGGTAAGCAAGGCCGCCACCGCCCGAGCCCACAAACGTGGGCGTGGTCGTACTGAACATATTGCTGGCGGGTGTGCTGATGGTGTCGAAATGAACGGTTCCATCATTATAGCGATTCTGCGCGATATCCCGGAAGATATTGTTCTTCAGGTCGTCGGCCACGAGTGCACCTTCATTGGCGTTCTTGTAGGACAATATATCGCCGCTTCCGTCCGCGGTGACGAACGTGTTGTTATAGATCAAGTGAGGATTTCCTCCGGTGGCGTATTTGTGGGAGTAGAAATCCTTCCCGCTGCTGACCGAGCCATTGTTCCAGATCACATTGTGATCGCACTGGGTCGGTCCGGAACCCTGGTCGAAGTAGATCCCCGTGTGGGTGCCAATGGCCGGCTCAGCCACCTTGGAATCATGGATCCAATTATAGTGAATCCGGGTTCCGCTCAGGTTGTCCTGGCGGGCCGCGTAGATCCCGCCCAGGTCGACGTTGATGAGGCCGTAGTCGTAGAACTCATTCTTCTCGATATTGACGTTCTGGTTTTCCCGAAAATCGATCGCGGAGCGCCCCGTCCGATAGACGGTGTTGTTCTTGATCTGCTGCCCGTCGGCATGGGGCGCCGGCGCGATCGCGCAGGCGTAGGTGCCTCCATAGCTGATGTCGTGCAGCAGGTTGTTGTCGGCTGTGTTGCCGCCACCGAGCACGATGCCCTGATCGGAGCTATACTCCACGATGCTGTTCCTGATGACGCTGTTCGGGCCCATCAAGCGAATGCCCGTTTCTTCCGTGTGCGAGTAAAGAACATCATTATAACCACCCGCGACGTCGGTCCCGTTCGGCAGCGTGACGCTGTGGTTGATGTATTTGGCATGCAGCCCGTCGAGTGTGATGTTTGTGCTGCTGCCGTTGGTGATGATCGAGGCGGCAAATATGTGAAGGTTCTTCACGGTAATATGCGAGCGGCCGCTCAGATCGAAGGCCCAGTTCCTCGTCTTCACTTCGACGTTCGTCGGGCTTCCGGAGCCAGGCGCGCGCAGATAGAGTTGTGCGCCATCGTAGAACCACTCCTTCTCCGCATCGAGGGCGCCCAGTTTTCCGGTCAGGTAAAAGTAATCCCGTTTGTTCGACGGGACGGCGCCGGACCAGCCGATCTGAGTACCGGAATGGGAGGTGATGGCACGAGTGGCGGAGACATACCAGCCGTTGATCCAGAGGGTGCCGCCGACCCAGCCCCCGGAGATGTTCGGGATGCTGGCGTCGTTACCGGAGGTGTCGGTCCAAGTGCCGAGGGATGTCTTCCGGAAATCGTCTCGATCGAGCAGATCGTCGGAATTGGCCACATTGGGCCAGCGGGCCTCGATCATCATCTTGCCGTCGACGAAGACTTGGTTTGCGAGCAACGAAGTGTTGCTCGTGATATGATCGTTATAGCCAGTCACAGGCAGCGAGATCGTCTTCTTGTAGATACTCCCGCTATGCACGGTCCACCCTCCGTTGGCGGTGTCGGCGCCGCTCACCGTAACGATTGCATTCCCATCGGGTTGATATATGATGGGATTTCCGGCGCTCCCGGAGTTGCTCGGCGTCACGGTCTCCCGGTAGGTGCCGGTGCGAATATTCACGACGTCTCCCGCGACCGCGACGGTCGCGGCCTTCTGCAATGTCGCCCACGGTTGGGTGGAGGTACCGGGATTGGTATCGGAGGCTCCCGTGCCTCCGACGTAATAGGAGGTGGCGGAAGCCGGCAGCGCGGCGAGAATGTATATAAGGGAGAGCGGCGCGAGGACGCGTGAGGATTTCATGGATTTCGGATATGGGGTCTGGCGGGGGTTGAACAGACGGCTGAACAGGGGGCCGGTGAAGAAGGTGCATCGCTCGCAGCCACGGCCGCGTCGCTCGTCACCATTTCCGGCCCGCTCCCGCGAGGCGGGAACGGCAAAGGGGGTTTGAGTCCTTGGGGTGCGGCGGAGTGTTGGCAGATGCCACGCGCGCGCAAAACGTTTTCAAGTTGACGTCAACTCCACCGCGATCGCCTGCTCCTATCATGTCCATGAGTGTCCGCGCTATCGCCCGGAAACTCGGCGTGTCCGCCACGACGGTTTCCCTCGCGCTTCGCCATAGTCCGCGGATTTCCCCGCGCATGCGCGCGCGGGTCTGTCGTCTCGCGGAGTCGGCGGGCTACGTGCCGAACTCGAAACTGGGCGCGATGATGAACGAAGTCCGGCTGAGCGGCAGCCCCGAGCATCGCGGAACGCTCGGGCTATTGTCCCTCTATCGCGAGGAGCAACCCTGGCTGACGTGGCCGCATCTCGGCGAGATCGTGCGGGGAGCGACGAGACAGGCCAACGCGCATGGCTATCGGCTCGATCCGTTCTGGCTGCTCCGCGCCGGGATGACGCCACGCCGGATGCGCACGATCCTCCAGACCCGCCGCGTCGAAGGCGTGTTCTGCCTCGGCGCCGAAAAACCCGGTACGCGTTTCCCGGCGGAGCTCGACTGCCTGCCGATCTGTACGCAGGGCGTCAGCATCGTGGACAACATCAGTCGCACCACGAGCCATCACGCGAACGATGCCCGCGGACTCCTCTTCGAATTATATAGGCGCGGCTATAACCGCCCGGCCCTCACGATCGAGATCGAAGGGGATCGCCGCACCGATTTCGCCTACTCAAACACCTACTCAGGCCTGGCCGGCCGGCTGTTTGCCGATGGCGTGCAGCCGATCCTGCGGTGCTCGAAGTTCGATGACACGGAGTTTGAAGCCTGGCTCCGCATCTGCCGTCCTGACGCGCTCATCATTCATCAGGCGCCGGCCTTTACGGTGAAGGTGCAGGAGCATCTGGCACGCCGTTCGCTCCGCGTGCCCGAGGATATTGGCATCGCGCTGCTCGACATGACTCCCGATCCGGCTCGCTACACGGGCATCAGGCAGAATTTCGAGCTGATCGGCGCCTCGGCCATCGACCTGTTGCTGACGAAGGTACTGCTGCCCCGCGCGGTGCATCACGACCACCCGATCATCGAGGCCATTCCGGCAAAGTGGAACGAAGGCACGACCCTCCGTCCGCCCCAGAAGCCCGCCCGGAAAGCCCCCGACTGGATGATATAAGCCCCCGCCGAGCTCGGTCGCGGGCGAGTCGCGTCATACCAGTGTTCCGCGGAGTGCCGCGGTCGTTTGACCGCGGTTCCACGTCCCATCCACGAGCAGCATGTCGGGCAGCGCCGGCAGACCGAGTTCGTTGCGCTCGAGCAGCGTCACGAGCAGGTCGATCGAGCGGCGGCCGAGTTGCTCTCCGTTCTGGCATATTCCCGTCATGGCATCGCCGAGCTTGGGCGCGCTGAGACTTGCCACGCCGATGTCCTTCGGAACCCGCAGACCCCACGCCTCGAGCCACAGCATGATCTGCTGCGGCGCCGGCGCGATGATCACTTCCGGGCGCTGCGCCTCGAACCAGTCGCGAAAAGCCCGCTCCGTCAGCGTCTCCGCCACGAGCGGCACAAGCTGCTCGAGATCGCCCGCCTGGTGCTGGGCGAGGAGATAGGCCGCGAGCCAGCGGCGCTGCACTTTCTCGTTCACCGTTTCGCTGAGCGCGAGACCGAGGCGGCGATAGCCGAGCCGCCGGCATTCCTCGAACGCGATGATCAACGAATGAAAATGATCGTTGCTCACGCGGTGCACTCCCGGATGCGCCAGCGTAAAACCCAGCGCGACTGTCGCGAAATGCCCCCACTCGAGCGCCAGCGTGGCGTTCGGCGACGGCAGCGGTGCCAGCACGAGACCGTGAATGCCGCGCGCGCAAAGCATGGCGCAGAAACGCCGCGCCGACATCCCCTGCTCGTGCAGCCAGAACTCCTCCAGCCGGTAGCCACATTCTTCCGCGCGCAGGCGCGCGCCCTCGAACATCTGCCGAAACACCGGCGTCGGATCGCGCCGCCATCCATCGCGCGAGGGATGACCCGTGACGAAGGCGAGCACCGGCCCCAATGCCGCCCCGCCGCGCCGTCGCCGCGTGCGCATGAGCGATTGCACGAAAGGATTCGGCCGGTAGCCGAGTGCGCGCGCGGCGGACAGCACGCGCTCACGCGTTTTCGCGGAGATCAACGGGCTGCGCCGCAGCACGAGCGACACGGTCGCGGCGCTCACGGCCGCGCGCGCCGCTACGTCGCGCATCGAGATGGCGTGGGGTGAAGCCATTTAACAATACTAACGTAAGGACGCTTTCGCCGAAGGCGAGTCCGGCTCTTATGCGCCTCACCCCGCGCAACCGATGCGCCAGCCATTCGTTCAGCGGCAAACCCTCCCCCGAAACCCCGAACATGAAATCGAATCCCCTCCCTCGTTCGCGCCCCGCCCGCCGCGGTGCCGCATTATGCTTCGCCTTGCTCTGCCTCACCGTCGTCTCGCCGCTCTCGGCCACGATCTTCAACGTCTCCACCGCGGCGCAATTCACCTCGGCGCTCTCCGCCGTGCAGCCCGGTGACACGATCGAGTTGTCCGGCACGATCACCAGCAGCGCTAAGTTCTCCACCACGCGCCACGGCACCTCCTCCGCCCCGATCACGATCACCGGCACCGGCACCGGCACCGCGATCATCGACAGCAGCGCGAATTACGGCGTCGAGATCCTCCACGACTACTACCGGCTCAGCAATTTTCAGATCAAGAATCCGGGCAAGGGCATCGTGATCGACAACGCCGAACACGGTGTCGTCGACAGCGTGCACTGCATGGACATCGGCCAGGAGGCCTTCAAAGTCCGCAACCAGTCGCGTTATTGGCTCTTCACGTTTTGCTCCGCGCGCCGCACCGGCCAGTCCGGCAACTACGGCGAGGGCTTCTACGTCGGCCAGGCGTCCAGCAACTGGATCGGCGGCGTGCCCGACCAGTCCTCCTACGTCACCTTCTTCAACTGCTATACAATCGATACGCGCAACGACGGCTGGGACATCAAGGAGGGCGCGCATCACGTGAAGATGGTGAACTGCACCGCGGACTTTTCCGGCCCGATCGAGCCGGCGCACAACGCCTCCGTCGGCAGCGCTGGTTTCTATCTGCGCGCGGACAATATACAGGTGATCAAGAGCCTCACCCACGAGCTCAACAACACCGACTGGGCCTATCGCATCAGCAACCAGACCGTGAACGGCATCGACTACGGCAGCACCGGCAACGAGATCAAGCAGAGCAGCGTCACCGGCGGCAACGTCGCGCTGATCTTCGCTGAAAGCGGCACCAACGCGCGTGTCTATACCGATTGCGTGGCCGGCCCCGGTGGCTTGATCCACAGCGGCTCTTCCGCCGTCACCCAGCCCGCCCCATCGACCTTCTCGGAACTCACCTGGTCCGGCGAAGGCGGCGGCATCTACGGCACACTCGCGTCCGGCATCGGCGCGGACGGCGATCCGCTGCAAACGCCACCGCCATCGCAGGTCGCCGCGCCCGTCTTCAACCCCGCCGGCGGCACCTACACCACCGCCCAATCGATCACGATCACCTCGGCCACGAGTGGCGCCGCCATTCGCTATACCACCAACGGCACGACGCCGACGTCCACGACCGGCACACTCTATTCGAGCCCGGTGGCGATCGCCACGACCACCACGTTGCGCGCCATCGCCTACAAGAGCGGCATGAGCGACTCCTCCGTGACCGTCGCCACCTATACAATCTCCACCGGTGGTGGCGGCAGCGGCTCGCAAAACATCAGCATCACCGCCGGCAGTGACGACGCGAAACAAAGGGCCAGCGGCACCGTCGTCCACAACTCCTGGCGCCATCCGCTCGGCTACGATGGCAGCGAACAGCTCGAGATCGGCCTGCGTTTCCCAGGCGTGAACATCCCTCCGGGCGCCATCGTCACCACAGCTTGGATACAGTTCGAGGCCGACAAGAGCAACAGCGGCACGAGCACGCTCACTCTGCGCGGCGAGAAGAGCGCCAATGCCGCGACGTTCACGACCGCGGCCAACAGCATCACGAATCGTCCGGTGACGACCGCGTCCGCCTCCTGGTCTCCGCCCAGCTGGACCCAGGGCGATCGTGGCGCGGCGCAGAAGACCACCGAACTGAAAACGATCGTCCAGGAAATCGTGAACCAGGGCGGCTGGAGCGCCGGCAACGCGATGGTGTTTATCATCGACGGCACTGGCACGCGCACCGCCGAAGCCGCCGAGTCAGGCGCGGCGAAGTCTCCGCAGCTGCACCTCGAGTGGCAGTGACCGGGCAGGCGCGTCGTGAGCGTCGCTCACGCGAGGTGCCGATGAAGCGCTCCGTCCCCCGGAGCGCTTTTTCCATTTCGCTCCTTAATGAGAACCTTCTGAATCCACGCTCACTATATTGTCCTCACCATCTTGGTGACAGTGGTGCGTTCTATAATGTCTGCTCCATGAGTGGAGATGAGTGGTTCAACTGCCTTTTCCGAGATCATCGCTTCTCCGCGATCCAGGCCTCGACCACCGTGCCGAGCACATCGAGCGGCACGATGCCCGTGCGGAGCACCAGATCGTGAAACTCCGGCAGCGAGAACTTCACTCCCAATGCCGCCTTCGCCTTGTCACGCAGCTCCAGGATCCGCAATTGCCCGATCATATAAGAGCATGCCTGTCCCGGCCAAACAATATAGCGCTCCACCTCGCTCGCCTGAATCCCGTAGTCGATCGCCTGCTGCCGCGTCCATTTTTTCGTGTGCAATCCCGTGTCCACCACGAGCCGGCGCGCCCGCAAAAGTTGAAACGAAAGGTAACCCAGCCGCCCCGGCACATCGCCTTCATACCATCCGGCCTCGTCCGCGATCCGCTCGGCATAGAGCGCCCAGCCCTCGCCGAAGGCCGAGATGAAACCGAACGCGGACAGCCGGCGAAAGCGCGGCAGCTCCGACGATTCCTGCTGCAACGCGAGCTGGAAATGATGCCCGGGCACCGCCTCGTGATAAGCCACAGAACGCGTCCCCGCCCCCAGCCAGATCACATCCGGCGCGATTCGCGCGAGTGGTATCCAATATATTCCCGGCCGCGATCCATCCGGCGCCGGCGGCGTGTAGCGCGCCGCCGCTCCCGCTTCCGTGAACGCCGGCTCCCGCCGCACTTCCAGCGGAGCCTTCGGCCGCAACGCGAACAATCCCTCCGCGCGCTTCTCGGCGTCGCCCACCACGCGCGTAATCTCCTCGATCATCGCCGGCCGCGGATCCGGCGAGGTCGGCGGCAGCAGCGACGCCTGCAGCAAGCCGTAACGCGACTGCACGCTGCCTTCCCCATAGCCGAGCCCGCGCAATAATTCATCCATCTGCGCCTCGATCCGCGCCACTTCGCGCAGCCCGATCGCGTGAATCTCCCCGGCCGTCAGCGTCGTCGTCGTGAAGGCCTCGAGTGCGATCTTATACGCCGCCTCGCCTCGTGGCAGCTTCCACACGCCCGCCTCGTCCGTCGCCTGCGCCTTCTGCTCGATGAGTAACGCCTTCACTTTCTCAAGCGCCGGGCGGATCGCACCACTCACTATTTTCGCAGCACCTGCCGCGAGTGCGTTGCGCTCCGCCGCGGAAAAACCGTCGATCCGCTCCATCGCTTTCACGACCGTCGTCACGAACACGTTTTTCTCCACCGGCGGTTCGAGCAACCGCTCGAGCCCCGCCAGCGTGGATGTGAGGATGAAGCTCGGCGGCACGACACCTCGCTTCGCCCGCTCCCGCGCTTCGGTTACAGCCAGCTCGAGCAGCGGCCCCACGCGCTCCAGTCGCACCAGATAATTCTCCACATCGCGTCGCGTGCAGAACGGATGAGTCTGCGTCAGAAACGACACGAGCCCCAGGTGCACCCCGCGAAACTGCTCGAACAGATACCCCTGGTCGGAGACTTCCGCGACGCGCAGCGTGGCCCGCAATTGCGAGGCGAGAAACGCCGCCGACGTACGCTGGACAGGTCTGAGACTGGCTGCCGGAAAACCTTCCAGCTCCGCCAGCCCGCGACGCGCGCGTTCCAGATGCGCCGCCCGGGCGTCTGCCGCGATCGGCACGCCATCCACCCCGCGCAACTCGAGCTGCCGGTCCAACGCGTCCTGCTCTTCGGCCGGCAGATACTGCGTCTGCGTCGCCAGCATCGGCTGGGCCCGGATCCAGTCGCGCGTGAAGGCCTCCGCCCACGCATCGAACTCCGGATTCGCGCGCGCCGCGACGATGATTCCGAGCCCCACAGCCCAAACGGACAACAGCTTCATGCAGCCGCGACGCTGCCCCTATCCCCGCGCAAATCAATCCACGACCTCTCAAACAACATCCGCACCCCGTGGTGCTAACGCCCCGCGCGGAACAGAGATTCCGCCACGCCGGCCACGCATCCCGTTTCGCGATTTTCCGTTCGCCGCGCGACGCCAACTCGTTTCGCTGCGTTGGCCCCTTTTCTCTTAATCCCTTATGAAACTTCGTTCCGCCCTCCCCTTCCGCCCCATTCGCCTGCTGCTCTGCCTCGCGGCCCTGGCGCCCGCGCACCACGCGGCCTTTGCTGCCGACACGGCCCCGACCGCGAACTCCACCAAGAAGACCACCAAAGCCACGCCGCCGGAACCGAAGCTCGACTGGCATGATGTGACCACCTGGGGCGTCGAAGGCCGGGCATTTGGCGACATGGAACGTCTGCGCTGGTTCGATCGCCTTCCCTCCACCGCGCAGGGCAAAGTCACCCCCGCCGTCTGGAATCTCAGCCGCGACAGCGCCGGCATGATGGTGCGCTTCAAGACCGACGCGACCACCCTCTGGGCCAACTACACGCTGTTCAAAGACCGGCTCGCCGGAGCCAACATGACCGCGATCGGCGCGAGCGGCCTCGATCTCTACGCCCGCGACGAGGCCGGCAAATGGCGCTGGGCCGGCGTCACACGGCCAGCGGGCAAAACCGTCCGCCAGGAAATCATCACCGGCCTCGCGTCAGGCTTTCGTGAATACGCCGTTTATCTGCCGCTCTACAACGGCGTCGAAAATCTCTCGCTCGGCGTGACGGCCGGCGCGCGCTTCGAGCCGGTGCCCCCGAGCAGCGAGAAGCCCGTCGTCTTCTACGGCACCTCCATCACGCACGGCGCCAGTGCATCGCGTCCCGGCATGGTGCACACCGCCATCCTCGGCCGCCGCCTCGATCGCCCCGTGGTCAACCTCGGCTTCTCCGGCAACGGCCGGATGGACGCCGCGGTGGGCGACCTGCTCGTCACGATCGACGCCGCCGTCTTCGTGATCGACTGCCTGCCAAACATGAGCGCGCCGCAAGTGCGCGAGAAATGCATCCCGCTTGTGCAGCAGCTCCGCGCCGCCCGGCCGACCACGCCCATCGTGCTCGTCGAAGACCGCCGCAACACCAACTCGTGGATCCTGCCGAAACGAGACCAGCACCACACCGACAACCACGCCGCGCTCCGCGAGTGTTTCGATGCGCTGCAGAAACAGGGCGTCACGCAGCTGTATTATATTCGTGGAGACGATCTCCTCGGCGACGATGCCGAAGGCGCGACCGATGGCTCGCACCCCAGCGATCTCGGTTTCGTGCGCCAGGCCGACGTCTTCGAGCCCGTCCTGCGCACCGCGCTCGGAAACTGACCGCCCCGCGCTCGCGCCGCGCTCATCCGTCGCTTCCCCGCGAAACTCCAGCCCGCGTTCACGCCCGTTCAGAGCTTGCCGCCGCAACGCTTGCAATAGCGCGCGTCGTCGTCGTGACCGGTCACGCCGCAGGCCGGACAAGCCTGCGTGTTGCGGGCCGCACGCGCCGCCGCGCCGAGCTCGATCGTCACGATGCCGGTCGGCACCGCGATGATCGCATAGCCGGTGATCATCAACATCGATGCCAGAACCCGGCCAAGCACTGTCTGCGGAACGATGTCGCCAAACCCCACCGTGCTCATCGTCACGATCGCCCAATAGATCGACACCGGAATACTCGTGAAGCCGTGCACCTCGCCCTCGATGAGATACATGAGGGCGCCCGCGATGAGCACGGTCGTCAGCACCGCGCCAAGAAACACGATGATCTTCCGCGCGCTCGCCCGCATCGCCGCTCCCAGCAGCCGCGCCTCGCCGACAAAGTGCGTGAGTTTCAGGATTCGAAACACGCGCAAGAGCCGCAGGGCGCGGATCACGAGCAGCGATTGGGAACCGGGCAGAAAGATGCTGAGATACGTCGGCAGGATCGCGACCAGATCGACCAGCCCGAAGAAGCTCACCATGTAGCGCAACGGACGCTGCACCGCCGCCAGTCGCGCAATGTACTCCGCGGTGAACAGCGCAGTGATCGTCCACTCCACGATGCGTAACGTGGCACCATACTCCTCGCGGATCTCGCGCACGCTTTCGAGGCAGACGGCGACGACGCTCAACAGAATGAGCACGAGCAAAGAAACATCGAAGCGTCGCCCCGCCGGCGTGTCTGCTTCGAAAATGATCTCATGCCAGCGCGCACGCCACGCGCTGGCTTGCGGCTTCTGTTCCGCTGGGGCGCGTTTCGGGCGAGGCTCGGGGCTCATGCAGCCGCCACGTTGCCAACATTTGCCAGCCAGCGCAAAGCCGCAAAAAAAACCGCGCCCCACCGCCGCACCGCCGCGCCCCAACTCACACCGGTCGGAATGAATATTCCCCCGTTGCGCCGCGCCTCGCTTCTCCCCTTCCTGCGCTCTTCCCGAGCCCCATGAACCCACCTTGCGCGACGCCCCCGCGCCCCCTCGAACCTTTGCCTGCGGCTCGGTTCCCGCGAGCCGCCCTTGCCGTACTCGCGCTGGCGTTTCTCCCCGCATCAGCTCCGGCCATCATCACGGTTTCGCAGCCGTTTGCCGGCGTGCGCTACACTCACCGCACGCAACGCCTGCCCCGTCCGCTCTCGATACATCTCCTCGAAATCGATCTCACCCACCCCCAGATTCGCTGCCTGATCTCGCCGGGCAACGGCGCCACGCGCGGCGAAAACACCCCGCGCACCGTGCGCCAGTTCGTGACGACCTCCCGTGCCCAGATCGGCATCAACGCCTCGTTCTTCCTCTCCTCGGCCGAAGGCGCCAACTACGACAATCGCGGCCTCGTCGCCTCCGCGGGAGAGATCTATTCGCCCTTCGACGGCGACAACCGCCCGTGGCCCGTGCTCAACATCTCCGCCGATAATTTCGTCCAGATCGTCAGCCAGGCCGTCCAGCCTTCGACCACGACCGCCGTACTGCCCGCGATCCCGCTCTACAACGCGGTCAGCGGCAGCGAGCGCACCGTCACCAACGGCCGCAACACCGCCGGCGCGGTCGGCTACGGCGAACCCCAGTTGCTGCATCCTCGCACGGTCGCCGGCGTCACACCCGATCGCCGGCTCGTCCTCCTCCTTGTCGACGGCCGGCAGCGCGGCGTGAGTGAGGGAATGTACGGCCGCGAACTCGCGGAGCTCTTGATTCAGTACGGCGTCGTCGACGCCGTGAATCTCGATGGCGGTGGCTCCACCACGCTCGTGTTTGCCGACCCGACCCCGCGTGTGCTCAACGGCGCCTCCGACGGAACGGAACGCGCGGTGGGCGCGAGCCTCGGGATCTTCGCGGCTCCCGCGACGACTCCGCGCGACACGCTGATCTACGCCGATTTCTACGCCGGCGATCGCGCCGGCTTCGCCGCCGGACCCGCGGCTTCAGCCGGCACGCAGGGCGTGCTCGACACATCGACCCATGCCGCCGAGCAAAGCCTCGCCGCCGTGGCACGCGGCTGGTTCCAACGCCTCACCCTCCGCGACGATCCGGCGATCGTCGCCGGCTGGTCCGCCCGCCACGCCTGGAACAGCGAACCCGAAAACCCCGCGCGCCCCACGCGTGGTTTCATAGGTTTCTACGCGCGCACGACCTCGCCCGGCACGCAGGCCGCAATCGCCGTCAACCCGGCCGACGCCACCGTTCGGGGCATCCGCCGTGCGCTCATCGCCGATGGCGCGTGGCACCTCTACGAGTGGAATCTTGAACGCGCAGACGATTGGGAAACGGGACCAGTCAGCCTCGCGCGGATCACCGGCCCGGCATTCACGCTCGATTCCATCCAGTTCTTCGGGCCCGACGCCGACGCCGTCATCGACCTCGATCTGGTCGCACACAACGCCCTCGGCCCACTCGCCCCCGAACTCTTGCCTGCCAATGACGGCCGTTTCGCCAATCTCTCGGTCCGCACCGTACTGACGGCCGCGGCGCCGGCCCTGCACCTCGGCATCTCGGTTGCTGCGCCCGACGCTCCGCTGCCGCTGCTCGTGCGCGCCGCCGGCCCCGCCCTCGGCACCTTCGGCGTCACCGGCACCGTCGCCGATCCACGTCTCAGAATAACGGATACGCACGCCACGTTGATCGCGGGCAACGACAACTGGGCCGGCGCCCCGCCCCTCACCGCAGCGGCCGACCGCGTCGGCGCGTTTCCGCTCGGCCCCGCCACCAGCCTGGACGCCGCCATCCTCACCACCGTGCCGGCGGGCAATTTTTTTGCCGAGATCGCCGGCGCGGGCACCGGCATCGCGGTCGCGGAAGCCTACGACGCCTCGGAAAACGCGGCGGTCTCGACTTCCCGCCTCGTCAATCTCTCGACCCGCAGCCGCACCGCTCCGGGTGACGCCACCCTCGTCGCCGGCTTTGTTGTCACGAGCGGCACGCAACGCGTGCTCGTCCGCGCGATTGGCCCCGGACTCGCGGGCTTCGGCGTGGCCGAAACGCTCCCCGATCCACAACTCGCCGTCTACGCCGGCGCCACGCTGCACGCCCTCAACGACGACTGGGGCGGCGGCCCCGTGCTCACGGATACCTTTGCGCGCGTCGGCGCGTTCGAGCTCGATCCCTCCAGCCGCGACGCCGCGATGGTGCTCACACTCGTCCCCGGCGCGTACTCCGTACACGTCCGCGGCGCCAATGACACCAGCGGCACCGTCCTGCTCGAGCTCTACGGGGTCCGCTGACGCCGCTCGCGATCGGAAAACCGTCCAACGCTCCGGCGCAAAGCGCGAACTCTCAGCCCTCAGCTCTCAGCTCAGTTCTCCGCTCAGGGCTCACTTCACCTGCATCAATTCCTCCGGGCTCCACGCATCCGTGTGGCCGGCCGTCGCCGCCCGAATCGCCTTCACGTCCGCTGGATCGACGGGCGAGGCCGTGTGGCCCCACTCGCGACGGAGATACGTGAGGATCGACGAAATCTGCTGATCGTCCAGGGCGCCAAACGCCGGCATGTCACCCGTGTGCACGCGGCCGAGCACGCGAATCGGTCCGCGCACCCCGTGGAGCACGATGCGCACCGTGCGCTCGGCCGGTCCCAGCACCCACTCCGAGTCGAGCAACGGTGGCGCCAGTCCCTCGAGGCCGCGGCCCGTAATCTGGTGGCACGCCGCGCACACACCCGCGAACAACGTCTTGCCCGCCTCGAAGCGCGCTTGCTGCTCTTTCGTGAGCGGCTGCACCGCGGCAAGCGCTTCGACTCCTGGTTTCCCGGGCCAGATCACCACGTTGGTCAGCTTCGCGAGACGGGCTTTCGCAGTCGCGTTCTTCTCCAACGCACTCCAGCCCGCCGGCTCTCGCGCGAGTTGCAGGGGCCGGCGCGATGATCCCGCCGTCGGCAACAGGCCGTCCAGCAACGCCACCGCGCGCTTGCCGTGACCGGCCTTCACCGCCTCGCCCGCCAGCCCGAGGATCCGCTCCACCGCCGCGACATCCCGCGCTCCAAAAACTCCGCGCGTGAGGCCCGTGAGAATCTTGTTCGCCTCCGCGTCGTTGGCCGGCCACGTCGCATCACCGATCAGTTTCTCGAGCAGGGCAAACTCGCGGTCCGCGAGCCCGCTGAGGAACGCGTCCCGCAGAAAAACATTCCGCGGGCTCCCCCGCACGATCTCCCCCAGCGCGAAGTCGGTCGCCGGGTCCTTGAGATTGCCGAGCGTCAGCACCGCCTGAAGCTGCACTTCCGGCACTGCATCCCGGGCAAGCGCGAGCACGCGCGACGCGAGCGCCGACCCTTCCGGCCCATCGAGAAACCGTTCGCTCAAACGGATCGCGTGCGTGCGCACCAATGGCTCTTTCGCGTCGAGCGCCGCGAGCACCGTCGCGCGATCGAGCGAACCCATGCCATCGAGCGTCCACAGCGCATGCACCCGCCCCATCGGCACCGGACCCGCGGTGGCCACGCGACGGATTGCAGGCACCACGGCCGCATCCCGCCGCTCGACGAGAATGCGTTGCGCCTGCTCGCGCCACCAGCTGTTCGGATGCGACAGCCGCTCGACCCACTGCGCGGTCGTGAGCGCGGCGAGCTGCGTGACGCGCGGCGCCGGCTTGTCCACCGGCACCACGCGATAGATCCGGCCCAGGTGCTGCGGATCGACCAGCTTGCGCTCCTCGCTCTGCTTGCGGAGATAGCTCGTGAGCGAGATGCGGTGCTGCAGCACGCCGCGATAGAGGTCGACGATGTAGAGCGCGCCGTCCGGCCCCGTGGTGAACGCCACCGGCCGGAAGCGCTCGTCGGTCGACGCGATGAATTCACTTTCCTGATACGCGTTGCTCCCGCGGAGCGTGCCGTTTTCGGACTTGAGCACGCTGCGCCGCACGAAGTTCGCCGCCGGCTCCGCGACGAACAGGTTGCCGTGGAATTCCGGCATCAAATCGCCGCGATAGATCCATTGGCCGCCCGCCGCGGTGAAGTCCTTCAGCCGTCCGTTGCGCAGCAGCTCGGGCCGGTAGCCGCGGTTGATGCCCGGTGTCACGCGCACCGGCCAGACGTGCTGGTTGTCGGCGGCGTTCACATTCGTGCCGCCCAGCCGCGGGTCGTTGCGGTTCCGTGACAGGTAATCCGAATGGATGATGTCGACCCGCAGGTGGTCGCTGTTCGAACCATGGAAAAGGTGCCCGTAATCGTCCTGCGTGAGTCCCCACTGCCCGCGAAAGCTCGTCGCGCCGGTTTCCCACTGGCCATTGATGTAGCGAAATTTCTTCGTGTAGGCCGCGCTGTAGATCCAGTTGTCGTAAGCCCAGACGAGGCTGTTCGGCGCGCGCTCCGGATTGGCGAGATGCGGCCGCTTGGGATCGACCTTCACGCCGTAATCGTTCGCGACGACTTCCTTCGTATCCGCTTTTCCATCACCATTCGTGTCGCGATAGAACGCCAGCTCCGGCGGCGCGCCGATGAGCACGCCATCGCCGACGAGCGCGATCGCCCGCGGCAGCACGAGCTCGTCGACGAACACCTTCGATTCCTCGAAACGGCCGTCGCCGTCCACGTCGCGCAGCGCGACGACGCGCCCGACGGGCGCATCCTCGCCCGTGCCATCGAGGTCGGGCATGTACCCGCGCATCTCGACCACCCACATCCGCCCGTCCGGCCCGAACGTCATCGCCACCGGCTCCTGCACCTGCGGCTCGGCCGCCGCCAGCTCCAGCTTGAAGCCCGGTGCGAGCGTGAACGATTTCATCGCCTCGGCCGGCGAAAGCGCCGGCGCCGGCGGGATCTGGTCCGCCGGGACCAGCGACTTTTGCACCATGCCCGGCCGGTCGAGCCGGTCTCCGATCTGGGCCGCCAGCGGAACCGCGAGGAGGGAAAAAACAAGGACGGGGAAACGAGCGGGAAAACGGGCGAGGAACATGCGGAAAGGGGTCTAAAACGGCCTTGACTAGCGGAAGCGTCAAGTAACTTTCCAGTTACGAACGACCACGCGGGCGCACCCACGACTCGCTGGCGCTCGCAGCCCACCCACGCCGGTCGAAGCACGCCCGAATTCGTCGATCCCTCCCGCCCATGAAAACGTCTCTCTCCCGCCGTAAATTTCTTGGCGGCGCCGCAACCGCCGGTGCCGCATTGTGCCTGCCGACCGCATCGGCCCGCGCCGCGGACAAAGCCACGGCCAAGGCCGCGACAGGTGCCGCAAACGCCGCCGCGCAATCGGTCGTGGCATGGCCGATCACCGACAGTCGCGATGAGCAGGCTCTGCTCGGGGTTCTTCGCTCCGGCAAATGGAACCGCACCGCTGCGCCCAACGGCCGCGTGAAGGAATTCGAAGGCGCCTTCGCGGCGCGCATGAAGGCAAAATACTGCGTCGCGACATCATCCGGCACCACCGCGCTGCTGAGCTCGCTCGGCGCGCTCAACATCGGCCCCGGCGACGAGGTGATTTTGCCGCCGTACACGTTCGTCGCGACGTTCAACGTCATCACCGCCAACTTCGCGCTCCCGGTCTTCGTCGATACCGATCCGGCGACGTTCCAGATCGACCCCAAGAAGATTCCCGCCGCGATCACCTCCGCGACGAAGCTCCTTCTGCCGGTGCACATCGCCGGCTCGACCTGCGAGATCGACGCGGTCCTCGAAGCGGGCCGCGCGCGCAATGTTCCCGTGCTGGAGGATGCGTGCCAGGCGCCGCTCGCCGAATGGCGCGGCCAACCCGTCGGCACGAAGGGCATCGGCGGCTGCTTCAGTTTCCAGGCGAGCAAGAATCTCACCTCCGGCGAAGGCGGTGCCGTGCTCACGAACGACGAGAACTTCGCCCACCAAGTCTACAACTTCCACACCCCGGGAAGCCCGAAGCCAGCCCCGAGCTGGGGCCGCAGCGCTAATTACCGCCTCACCGAATTCCAGGCCGCGCTGCTACTCGCGCAGATGACCCGCGTCGAGGAGCAATACAAGACGCGCGAGAGCAACGCCGCGCACCTCACGGCGATGCTGGAGAAGATTCCCGGCATCGCGCCCGCGAAGCTCGCGAGCGGCAACAATCGCAGCGGCTGGCATCTCTACATGTTCCGCTACGACCGGCGGCAGTTCGCCGGCCTCCCGCGCACGAAATTCCTCCAGGCCCTCGTCAAGGCCGGCATCCCGGCGAGCGGCGGCTACTCGAGCCTCAACACCTCGACACACGTCAAGGCGCTGGCGGCGAACCCGCACTACCAGCGTATCTACGGAAAAGATACGATGGCGCGCTGGCTCGAGCGGAATCATTGTCCGGTAAACGACCAGCTCGTCGAGGAAGCCGTGTGGTTCAGCCAGACCAAGCTGCTCGCAAGCCGCACCGAGATGGAGCGCATCGCCCACACCATCGCCGACGTGCAAAAGCGCGCCGGCGAGCTGGCGAAAGCATGACCCCAAACGGCGAAGCCCAGGTGGGGCTGGCTCTCCGAGCCAGCCTGGGTTCCCGCCAGCGATTCAGCGCTCAGCCCTGGAAATGCGGCTGGACCACCAATCCACACTCATGAACACCCATCGGGCGCACAGACGCACGTCGTTGCCCGCATGGTGAGGATAGCCTGTTGAGCGCGGGTCCGAAGGCTCCCCCAGGGGTGTCTATTAGTGTACCTGAGTTGGTTAACCCTTCTGCCGGGTTCAGTTTCAGATCCAGCCCCCTCCCCCGCAGCCAATCTCCCTCGTGCTGTATCCACGATTTACCTACAGCCCGAGGAACCGCGCCGCGTTTCCTCCCGCGATCGCCTCGTAATCGCCGGGCCGGAATTTTTCGACGTTCGCGAGTTTCACGAGCGAGCCGCCCACGTAGTCGAATGGGGTGTGCGTGCCAAACGCCATCGCCTCGACGCCCAGCGTCTCGATCAGCCTCGGCACCTCCTTGCGAAACACCACCTGCAGCCGCGCGAAGTCGATCAGGCAACGGCCCTTCAAACCCGCACCGACCATCTTCGCCCCGTCGAGGCCGGCCCAGTTCACCAACATGAATTTGAGTTTTGGATACGCACGCGCCGTTTCGAGCAGCACATTGAATTGAAGATCCTCCGCCCGGTCGAAGGCATGCCGCTGCCGGCGATCTTCGAAGCGCTGCGTAAGCATCAGGGGGACGCCATACGTCTCGATGCGCCCCAGCGCCGCGCGCCCGCGCTCATCACCGAGCGCGTAGCCGTGATAGCCAGGCGCGAGCGTGACGACCTTCACCTTCCAGCGCTCGACCGCCTCCGCGAGATCACGCTCCCAGCCGGCGTAGTTCGGATTCGCCGTCGCCACCGGGATGAAGCGCGCACCGTACGGTTTCGTCTCCGCGATCAGCTCCTCGTTGCCCCGATGCGCATCGCGATAGAACAACGCGTGCAACGACGCGACGACCGCGCGCTCGATGCCGCTGCGATCCATCAGCGCGATCTGTTCCCGTGCGGTCGTCTGCCGCAGGCTGCGAAACGGATAGTGCCCAAGGCACGCGTTCACATCGATGATCATGCGCGCCTCCGATCGAGGATCTTCTGGAAATTCCCCCAGAAGATCGCGTCGCGCTGCTCCGCCGTGAGATCGGCCGAAAGGATCTTGCCCACGCAGCCTTCCATCGTCGCGTCGGTGGCAAACACGACCCGCTCGTGGCCGAGGTGCCGCACGCAGAGCTCGATCGTCTGGTCTTCGAGCACGCTCCCGCTCGTATCCACAAATACGTTGGAGCATTCCCGCAGCCCCTTGATCGCCCACTCCCAGTCGCCACCGCCGTTGATGTGCCCCATGATCAATATCAGTTCCGGATACCGGCGCGACAACGCGCAGAAATCCAGCGCATGCGAGGTCTTCGGCTGTAGCGCGAGCGTCCGCGGATCGGTCAGATACGCCGAGTGCCCCAGAAAAGGGATCCCACGCTCGATGCACTTTTCCGCGATTGGGAACACCGCCGGATCGTTATACTTGAACTGATTGTACAGTTTCACGCCGATCATCCCGGCATCCAGACAGCGATCGATTTCGGCGAGCGCATCCCGCCCGGTTCCCGGCTGCACGAAACAGTAACCGGCGATCCTCGCAGGGAAACGCTCCATCGCGGCGAGCACGGCGTCGTTCGATTCGCGCACCAGCTCGATGTTGGCGAGCACGCCCGCAGTCACCGGTCGCGAGCAGAACAGCTTTTCGATTCCCAACGCGTCCGCGGCTTCGATCAGATCCTCGACCTCCGCCCAATTCGAATTCGGCCGGCGACCGAGACCAAAAACGTGATTGTGCGCGTCGAGCTTGCGCCAGCTGCGCCAGCCCTCCGGCAGCCCGCCCGACCGGGCCGTGGCGCCGGGGCCGCGGGCACCAGTTGCCGTCGGCCCGGCCTGGCTTCTCGCCGCAGCCGTCCAACCGATTGCGCCGAGACCGGCGCCTAACTGCTTCAAAAACGCCCTGCGGGTGTCGTGAGCCATCCGTAACCACACAGTTACCCGGGCGAAGCGCGCGCAAGCCAAAATCCGGAAAAGGCCCGGGGATTTCAATTTTTGCCCGCGCTCGCGGTAACACCCGGGACTTAAACGCCTGCCACGTTCGCGCGCGATGCGGCCGGCCAGTCGAAACACGCCGCGCGTTACCGCCTTGCACGCGAGGGACGGGGCGCATTCGCTGCCCGCCATGTTCCGGTGCGTCCCCGGTTCGATCGGGCGGCAAGTTTTCGCTTGTCCGCCCACGCCCGCCGAACGTAACTAGGCGGTTACTCGCATGCCCGTTGCCAAAACCTCTTCTTCTCCCGCGCAGCCCGCGTTTCCCTGCCCGCCCGATCAGATCGATGCCTTCATCGGCACGCCGACGCCGGGCGTGCTGGAGGTGGTGCGCCGCACGCCCGGACCTTTCCTGGTCCTCGGTGCCGGCGGCAAGATCGGATTGCACCTCAGCATGATGTTGCGCCACGCGCTCGATCAGCTCGGCCGCAAGGATCGCGTCATCGCCGTCTCGCGATTCAGCACGCTCCGCGACCGCGCGGTCTTTGAGCCGCACGGCATCGAGACGCACGCGTGCGATCTCGGCGACCCCGCCGGCCTGGGCGGGCTGCCCGATGCGCCGACCGTTTTCTTCCTCGCCGGCGTCAAGTTCGGCACGGCGACCGCGCCGAATCTCCTCCACGCGATCAATGTCGAGATCCCGCGTCGCGTCGCGGAGAAATATTCCCGTTCGCGCATCGTCGCGTATTCCTCCGGCTGCGTGTATCCGTTCGTCACCCCGGCTTCCGGTGGCGCACGCGAAGACACCCCGTCCGCCCCGGTCGGCGATTACGCCGCCTCGTGCGTGGCGCGCGAACAGGCCTTCACGACCGTGGGCGCGGCGCACAACACGCCCGTCGCGCTGATCCGGTTGAACTACTCGATCGAGTTTCGTTACGGCCTGCTCGTCGACATCGCACAGACCGTGCTCGCGCGCCGCCCGGTCGACGTCACCACCGGTTACGTGAACGTCATCTGGCAGACCGATGCCGTCGCGCACAGCATTCAGGCACTGGAACTCGCCGGTACTCCCGCCGTCCCGATCAATATTACAGGCGCGGAAATCCTTTCCGTGCGCGATGTCGCGCAACGATTCGGCGCCGCACTCGGCGTGCCGGTCGAAATCACCGGCACGGAAGCCGAAACCGCCTGGCTGAACAACGCCGCACCCTCGCACCGTCGATTCGGCCCGCCGCGCACTTCCGTCGACCAGATGATCGGCTGGATCGCCGAGTGGCTGCGCCACGGCGGCGAGACCTGGGGCAAACCGACCGGCTTCGAGCGCCGCGACGGCCGTTTCTAATCGGAGCGAACTCTCACCGCCCCCTTTCCATGTCGTTCGAACTTCGCTCTCACTTGCGCGCCGGCCAGGTCATCCCGGCGTTGCCGCTCGCCCTCGATCGTCGCCGTCGCTGGGACGAGTCCCGCCAACGCGCGCTCGTCCGCTATTATAATGATGCCGGCGTCGGCGGCCTCGCCGTCGGCGTGCACTCGACGCAGTTCCAGATTCGCGATCCCAAGATCGCGCTCTACGCCCCCGTGCTGCGTCTCGCCGCCGAGACCGCGCAGGCCTGGCTCGGCACCCGGCCGCGGCCCTTCGTCCTGATCGCCGGGCTGTGCGGCCAGACTCCACAGGCGCGCAACGAAGCGCAGACCGCGGCGTCGCTCGGTTACCATGCCGGATTGCTGAGCCTTGGCGCCTGGGCGAAGGAACCCGAGTCGCAGATCCTCGCGCACTGCCGCGCCGTCGCAAAAGAGATCCCGCTCATCGGCTTCTACCTGCAGACCGCAGTCGGCGGTCGCGTGTTCTCGTATCGTTTCTGGCGGAAATTCGCCGAGATTCCTCAGCTCGTCGGGATCAAGATCGCCCCCTTCAACCGCTACCGGACGATCGATGTCGTGCGTGCCGTGCTCGAGGCCGGCCGTGACGACGTCGCGCTCTACACCGGCAACGACGACAACATCGTCGCCGACCTGCTCACGCCGTTTACCTTCGGCGGCCGCACCCGCCACATCGACGGCGGCCTGCTCGGCCAATGGGGCGTCTGGACGCAGGCCGCGGTCCGGCTCTTCGCCGACATCAAACGCGCGCGACTCAAATCGCGGATCGACGCGAGCTGGCTCGACCGCAACGCCGCACTCACCGACATGAACGCCGCCATCTTCGACTCGGCCAACAACTTCGCCGGCTGCCTGCCTGGCATCCACGAGGTGCTGCGCCGGCAGGGGCTGTTGCGCACGACGGCTTGCCTCGATCCGCACGAACAGCTCTCGCCCGGCCAGGCCGCCGAGATCACGCGCGTCGCCGAGGCGTATCCATGGCTTGTGGACGACGCCTTTGTCGCCGAGAACCTCTCGCGCTGGATCGACTGACCGGCCCTGCAAACAATCGGACCACTGCCGCCCCCGGGGCTCGTTCGTTCGATATTCCCGAAGCCCCCGCAGCCCATCGCTCCGTCGAACCTCGCATTTCGCGCCCAACTCCGTGACGCCCGACGCCCATTCAACTCTTCCTCCGCCCCGCTGGTTCGACTTTCAAGTCAACGGCTTCGGCGGCGTTGATTTTCAGTCCGACACGCTCACCCGCGACGAGCTCGAGCACGCCGTGGCCACCCTGCGTCGTCATGGTGTCGCCGCGATCTTCGCGACGCTGATCACGGAAAACGTGGAGTCTTTATGCCGCCGCCTCGAGCAATTCGAAGGCTTCTGCGCGGCGTCGCCGGCAATCAAGCAGATGATCGCCGGTTATCACGTCGAGGGGCCGTGGCTGAATCCAGAAGCTGGATACCGCGGTGCCCATCCCGCCGATGCGATGCACGCGCCCTCGCTGGCGGAGTTCGAGCGGCTGCAAGCCGCCGCCCGCGGCCGCGTGAAGCTCATCACGCTCGCGCCGGAATGGCCGGGCAGCCCGGAGTGCATCGCCGCGATCACGCGCGCCGGCGTGCACGTCTCACTCGGCCACACCAACGCGTCCGCCGCCCAGATCGATGACGCGATCCGCGCCGGCGCGCGTTTCTGCACGCACCTCGGCAACGGTGCGCCGCTGCAGATGCACCGGCACGACAACATCATTCAGCGCCTCCTTGCCCGCGACGAGCTGATCGCATGCTTCATCCCCGACGGCGTGCACCTGCCGCCGTTCGTCCTGAAAAACCTCGTCCGCGCAAAACCCCCCGGCCGCGTGCTTTTCACGACCGATGCCATGTCGGGTGCAGGCGCCGGCCCGGGGCGTTACCGGATTGGCCGGCTCGAGATCGAGGTCGGTGACGACGGCATCGCGCGCCAGCCCGGCGGCCAGGGCTTCGCGGGCTCGACGCTCACGCCCGACGACGGCGTGCGGCGCTGCGCGGAGTATCTCGGATTCACCCCTGAGGAATCCGCTCGCCTGTGGTCCACCGTCGCTGCCGAAGCGTTCGGCGTCGAACTGCCCGCTCCTTTTTCGTCATGAACGTATCCGCTCCTCATTACACCACTGCCGGCCGGCTCGCGGTCGAGATTCACGCCGACCGCCCGCAGCTCGGCGCCGCGGCCGCCCGCGCGACCGCCGCCTATCTGCACGAGGTCATCGCCGAGCGCGGCGAGGCGCGCGTGATCTTTGCGTGTGCGCCGTCGCAGGATGAGTTTCTCAGCCACCTCATCGAATTGTCGCGGGAGGGGAATACGGCCGTGGATTGGTCGCGCGTGACTGCGTTTCACATGGATGACTATGTCGGGCTTGCCGGCACGCACCCGCAGAGCTTCCGCCATTATTTGCAGCAGCATTTTCTCCAGCACGTGAAGATCGGCCGTTTTCATCCGTTGCCGGCCGAGGAGCCGGATTCGGCCGCGGTCAGCAAGCGTTACAGCGAACTGCTCAGCGCGAAACCGATCGACCTCATTTGCATGGGCATCGGCGAGAACGGCCATATCGCGTTCAACGATCCGCCCGTGGCCGACTTCGAGGATCCGCAGCTGGTAAAAGTCGTCGAGCTCGACGAGGCGTGCCGCGTACAGCAGGTGAACGACGGTTGTTTCCCGACCTTTGATGACGTGCCGAAGCACGCGTTCACGCTCACCGTTTCCAATTTCCGCCGCGCCCGCCGGTTGAGCATTCATGTCCCCGGGCCGCGCAAGGC
This sequence comes from Opitutaceae bacterium, assembly GCA_036675625.1. Lineage (GTDB taxonomy): Bacteria > Verrucomicrobiota > Verrucomicrobiia > Opitutales > Opitutaceae > ER46. Next base: position 71,873 of record JAKFEQ010000081.1, read on the forward strand.
CGCCGCTGTCAAAGCCACCATCGAGGGCCGCATCTCGACCCAGTGTCCGGCCTCGATCCTGCGGCTGCACCCGAACGCGACGCTGTATATCGACGTCGCAGCGGCGCAGTCGCTGAGCGCCGCCGCGCTGGGCTGAGCGCACTCCGCTCAGCTCAGAAAACGTCATCGCCAGGCCTCGCCTGAGAGAGCAATCCCACCCGCGCTGTAATCCGGGCCAGCGACGCTCGAGCCGGACCCGTGCCAGACCGGGCTGCGAGGGTGCAAGGGAATCAGGCCACCTGCCCGCCCCAGGAGCGGAGTGACGCCTCTCGGCGGTGCGCGGACGCGCGCCTTCGAACTCATCCTTCAAACGGCAACTCAGGGCCGCGCGAACCCGCCTGCGCGCGTGTCAACTGCATTGTCTACCGGATTTCCGGTAGACGCCGGAATCGTCTCCGGGTGCCCATCCCGCAGAGTCCGCGCGCGGTTTATCCAGTGCCCGCTTCCATCCGCGATCGTTCCGCCGGACTGCTCCGGCGTCGCTCGCGCATGGGCTGGATGAGTCGTTCCAACATCCAGCCTCGCTCGCACTCATGTTCCATCCCCGCGCTCCGCGCACCGCAACCGCAACCGCAACGACCCGTCCAACCGCCACCTCGCCCGCCCTCGCCGGCCGCAGTCGCTTCGCCCGTGCCGTTCGCGGCTCCACGGGGGCCCTGCTGATCGTTTGCGCCGAGCTGTTCGCACAAGTCGCGCCCGAGCCGGGCCGCGACGTCACCGCCGAAGAACGCGCTCAAGGCTTCAGTAATCGTACGCTGCTGGCGAAGCCGAAGGCTTCGGTCCAGTCTGCCGAGCTCGCTCTCGCTGAAGCCAACGAAGGCCTTCGCGTGCGCCGGACGTTTGCCACGCTGGGCGAGCTTCGAATTCTCGAGCCACTCGCAAACGAATCCGTCGCCGACGCCCTCGAACGGCTGCGCGCCACGGGACGCTACGACTATGTCGAGCCCGACTATGTGATGCGCGCCGAGGCCGCACCCAACGACCCTCGCTATCTCGCCGGTGACCAATGGGCGTTGCGCAACATCGGCCAGTCCAACGGCACCGCCGGCGCCGACCTCCGCGCCGAGGCCGGCTGGGAGGTCCAGTCCTCGGCCTCCTCCGTGATCGTCGCCGTCATCGATTCCGGTCTTCGCACCACTCATGAAGACCTCGTCCCAAATCTCTGGGTCAACCCGCGCGAAAGCGGCGCCGCCGCCAGCAACGCTCGCGACGACGATGGCAACGGCTACATCGACGACACTCACGGTATCAACGCCGTCGTGGCCCGAAACACCGCGGGCAACGGCGCACCGACCGATCCGCTCGGCCATGGCACTGCCGTGGCCAGCGTGATCGGAGCTGCCGGCAACAACGGCGTCGGCATGACCGGCGTCGCCTGGAATGTGAGACTCATGCCGCTGCGTTTCATCGGCACGAACGGCTTCGGTTTCGTTTCCGACGAGATCGAGTGCATCGACTACGCGATCACCCACGGCGCCAGCCTGATCAACGCCAGCTTCGGCGGCGCCTCTTTCTCCCAATCCCTGTTCGATGCGATGAAACGCGCCCGGAACGCGGGGATCATCATCGTCTGCTCCGCGGGCAACGAGGGCGATAACAACGATGTTGGCGCCCACTACCCGTCCGGCTTCCTCCTCGACAACATCATCGCCGTGGCAAACACCACGCGTACCGACACGCTCGCCGCCTCCAGCGATTTCGGCTCCGGCACGGTCGAACTCGGCGCACCCGGAACCTCCATCCTGACGGCATCCCACGCGGGCGATCGCGACTATCGCTTTTTGAGCGGCACCTCCTTCGCGGCCCCGCACGTCACCGGCGCACTCGCGCTCCTGAAGGCAAAATTCCCCCACGATACCTACCGCGAGACCATCAACCGCCTGCTCCGCTCCGTCGACCCGCTGCCGGGCCTCGCCGGCAAGTCGATCAGCGGCGGCCGGCTCAACCTCGCCGCCGCTTTACGCACCACCGTCACCCGACCATTCAATGACGACTTCGCCACGCGAGCGATCTTTGCCGGCGAGACCGGCACCTCGCGCGCCGGCCTCCGCCACGCGACTCGCGAAGCGGGCGAACCCGTTCACGCCGGCACCGCGGGCGGCGGCTCACTCTGGTGGACGTGGACCGCACCGCGGACTGGCACGGTGTCGTTCGATACCCGTGGCACCAACTTCGACACGCTCCTCGCCGTCTACACCGGCACTGCCATTGGCTCGCTCACGCCCGTCGCCAACAACGACAACGATGGCGCCGACCAGACCAGTAAAGTCAGCTTCACGGCAACCGCCGGCACCGCCTACCACCTCGCCGTCGATGCGAAAGGCGGCGCGGATGCCGGCTTGGTCGCACTCAACTTGAGCCTGCTCGCTGGCCACGACGCCTTCGATTCGGGCCAACGCGTGGCGGGCCGCAGCTGGTCCGTCACCAGCGACAATCGCGCCGCCACTCGCGAAGCCGGCGAGCCCCGCATCCGCAACAACAACGGCGGCAATTCCGTCTGGTATCGCTGGGTCGCCCCAGCCACCCGCCGCTATCACATCGCGACGTTCAGCTCGAGTTTCAACACGATGGTCGGCGTGTTTACCGGCACCAGCATCACATCGCTGAGCGAGATCGCCGCCGCGACGACGGGCGGCGACAGCAACCTGACCATGAACTCAGCGTCCGTCACCATCAGTGCGACCGCGGGCACGACGTATCACATTGTCGTGGACAGCGAGGTCTCCGCGACCGGCACCAGCAAGACCGGCGATTTCAAACTCTCCTGCGTCGATTCGGATTGGGAGGTCTTCGGCTACGGCAACATGGGCACCGTCGCCATCGGGCCCGACGGCACGCTCTTCGTCGCCGACGACCTTGGCTTCGCCTACGCGCTCAATGCCGATGGTAGCCGCAAATGGCGTTACGCCATGACCGGCTTCGGCACGTTTTCCGCGCCTGCTGTCTCTTCGGACGGCGTCGTCTACCTCGGCGATGACCTCGGTTATGTGCACGCGATCAATCCTGATGGCACCCGCAAGTGGCGTTTCCGGGCGCAAGGAATAATCGGCACCTCCCCGTCCATCGCGTCCGACGGCACCGTTTATGTCCGCTCCGATGACGGCCGTATCCATGCCCTGCAGGCAGACAGCGGAACCGAAAAATGGTCCTTCCGCGTCGGCACCTCGAGCACCACCAGCTACTCCTCGCCCACTGTCGCGCCCGACGGTACGATCTATTGCGCGGGGGCGGATTCGCGCCTCTACGCCCTCACTCCCGACGGCGTGCAGAAATGGAGCTACGCCACGGATTTCATTTACGCGTCTCCCGTCCTCGGAGCCGACGGCACGATTTATATCGGCACGATCGCGCCCACGCGACGCTTCCTCGCGTTGCGACCCGATGGCACCCTTCGCTGGGATTTCATCGCCGGTGACACCGTAAGCTCGTCCGCCGCCATCGGCCTCGACGGCACCCTCTACTTCGGCTGCGCCGACAAGAACCTCTACGCCGTCAGCCCCGCCGGCGAACTGCGCTGGACGTTCGAAGCCGGCGGGCAGATTCGCAACTCCTCCCCCGTGGTCGCTTCCGACGGATCCATCCTCGTCGGTTGCCTCGACGGCAAAGTCTACTGCGTAAACCCCGACGGCACGCTGCGCCGCACGTATGCCACCGCCGAACAGGTTCGCGCTTCGCCAATCCTGCACAACGGCCGGCTCTACATCGGCAGCTTCGATTACCGCCTCTACGCGATCGAGACCGGCCAGGTGCCCGCCAGCACGCCCTGGCCCATGCACCGCCAGAACACACACCGCTCCGCGCGCGCCCAGTCCTCCGTACTCGCCATCGGCGTTCAGCCCCGACCGCACTCGGCCGAGGTCGGCGAGACCGTCACCTTCGCGGTCGGCGCAGTCGGGACCGCTCCCCTTGCCTATCAATGGTCGTTCAATGGCCAGCCGATCGCCGGCGCCACCGGCCAGTCCTACCGCGTCGATCCCGTCACCCACGCCAGTCGTGGCCAATATGCCGTCCGCATCGTCGACAGCACTGGCAGTCTCACGAGCAACGCGGTGACCCTCACCGTCACCACGCCGCTCCTTCCGCCGTCCGTGTTCAACGCGCCCGCCAGCCAGACGGTCCTCGCCGGCAACAGCGTGACCTTGAGTGTCGGCGCCCTCGGCACCGAGCCGTTCACCTACCAGTGGCTGCGCGATGGCGAGCCGGTCGCCGGCGCCACCCGCGCCTCGTACTCCGTCGCCTCGCCGCGCCCCTCCGATTCCGGCCGCTACTCGGTCGTGATCACGAACCAGGTCGGCACCATCACGAGCACGCCCATCGCGCTCACCGTCAATCCCATCACTCGCATATCCAACATCTCAATACGCTCGCAGGTCGGTGGCGACGTCGGCCTCCTCACCGTCGGCCTCACGATCGGCGGCGCGACCACGTCCGGCGACAAACCCATCCTCCTGCGCGCCGTCGGCCCCACGCTCGGTGTCTTCGGCGTCGACGGCGCCCTCGCCGACCCGCGTCTCACCATGCTTCGCGGCCCCACATCGGTCGCGCAAAACGACGACTGGGCCGGTAACGCGCAGGTCGCGGCCACCAACACCGCCGTCGGTGCATTCGGCTTCAGCGCCGCCGACTCCAAGGATGCCGCGCTGATTCACGCCGCGCCGTCCGGCGGCTACACGGTTCAGATCTCGGGAGCCAGCGACACCGAACGCGGCGTCGCTCTCGCGGAGGTTTACGACACGACATCCTCCGACGCCTTCTCCACGTCCACTCCGCGCCTCACCAATGTCTCCGCCCTCACGCAAGTTGGTACCGGCGGCGACATCCTGATCGCGGGCTTCTCGATCACCGGTACGGCACCGCAAACCGTGCTCGTCCGCGGTATCGGCCCGACCCTCGCGACCTTCGGCGTCACCGGCGCCCTCGCCGATCCCAAGCTCGAGCTCTTTCAAAACGGGGTCACGACCGCGCATTCGGCCAACGACAACTGGGCGACCGCCAGCAACGCCACGCAGGCCGCCGCCACCGCCGTGTCCGTCGGAGCCTTCGCACTCGCCGCCGACAGCCGCGATGCCGTCCTGCTCGTCACGCTGCCACCCGGCAGTTACACCGCCCAGGTCAGCGGCGTGAGCAACACCACCGGCACTGCCCTCGTCGAAGTCTACGAGGTGCCCTGAGTCGCACACGATTCGTCATCGTCCGCTCCACCTGCCGGCAGCCCGCGCTGCCGGCGCTCCCTTCCTCAATGAAGCCCTCGAGCCTCGCGACCGCCCTCCTCCTCACCCTCACGTTCGGCGTCCGCCTCCCGGCCGCCGAGGCCGGCGACCCGTCGCCCGAGGAGGTGCGTCGCGGCCATCGCGCCCGCACGTTCCTCGCCAAGCCGCGCACGCATACCGGGCCGGCCGCCCTCGTCGAGGTCGAGCGCGCCGAGGCCGCCGAGCGCGTCCAACTCGTCCGCGCTCACCCCCGGCTCGATGGTCTTCGCACGCTCCAAACCGACGGCGCCTCCGACGTCCTCGACGTCATTAAACGCCTCCGCCGCACCGGCGCTTACGATTACGTCGAACCCGACTACATCCGCACTTCTCAAGCCTCGCCCAACGACCCGCGTTTCACCGCCGATCAGTGGTCACTCCAAAACACCGGCCAGGCCGGCGGCACCGCCGGCGCCGACATCAACGCCACCGCCGCCTGGGATCTCCAACGCGAGGCGCCCGATGTCATCGTCGCGGTCATCGATAGCGGCGTGCTCGTCTCTCACGAAGACATCGCCGCCAACATCTGGGTGAACCCCGCCGAGCGCTCCGGCATCGGCTCGAACGACGACGATCACAACGGCTACATCGACGACCTGCACGGCATCGATGCCACCGCCGAACGCACCTCCTCGCGCGCCGGCGACCCCAACGACACCGAGGGCCATGGCACGCACGTCGCCGGCATCATCGGCGCCGTCGGCGACAACAACGTCGGCGTCTCCGGCGTCGCCTGGAAAACGCAGATCATGCCGCTCAAGTTCCTCGGCCGCTTCGGCGGCAGCGTCTCCGCCTCCATCGCGTGCATCGACTACGCCATCGCCAAGGGCGCCCATATCATCAACGGCAGCTACGGCTCCGCCTCGTATTCCAAAGCTGAATACGACGCCCTCGCTCGCGCCCGCGATGCCGGCATCATCTTCGTCGCCTCCGCCGGCAACGACAGCCAGGAAATCAGCGAGCTGCCCCTGTACCCCGCCGCCTACGCCCTCGATAACATCGTCGCCGTCGCTTCCACCACCCGCCAGGACAAGCTCGCCAACTACTCCACCTACGGCTCCGGCCTCGTCGAGCTCGCCGCCCCCGGCTCCTCCATCCTGTCTCTCGGCGTCACCGCCGCCACGCCCTACGCCACCCAGAGCGGCACGTCGATGGCCGCTCCCCACGTCACCGGCGCCCTCGCCCTGCTCAAGCAGAAGTATCCGGAAGACAATTACCGCGCCCTCATCAACCGCGTCCTCAATTCCGTCGACGTCGTCCCCGCGCTCGAAAACCGCGTCCATACCAACGGCCGCCTCAATCTCCTCCGCGCCCTCACCGCCACCGACACCCGCCCCTTCAACGACGATTTCGCCCGCCGCGCGGTCATCAAAGGCGACGTCAATCTGGTCCGCGGCTCCATCCGGTTCGCCACCCTCCAGCCCGGCGAACCCGTTCACGGCAACGCCTCCGCCACCACCGCCTCGCTCTGGTGGACCTGGACCGCGCCCGCCGGCGCCGGCCAGCTCGCGATCGACACCGCCGGCAGCGGATTCGACACCGTCGTGGCCCTTTACACCGGCAACAGCCTCGAGGCCCTCCGCCTTGTCGCCAGCAATGACGACACCGCCCCCGACGTCACCACCAGCCGGCTCGTAACCGCCATCGTCCCCGGCACCACCTACATCATGACGGTCGCCGGCAAACCCGCCACTGCCGCTAGCCCCGGTCAGGACGTCCTCTCACTCTCGCTCGTCACCATCCCCAACAACGATTCGTTCGCCGCCGCCCAGCCCCTCTCCGGGCCCAGTGTCACCGTCACGGCCAACAACGCCGGGGCCACCGCTGAGATCGGCGAGCCCAAGCCCAAAACACCTCTCGGCAGTCCGATCGGCGAAGGGAAATCCGTCTGGTTCAAATGGACCGCCCCCGTCACCCGCCGCTATCACCTCTCCGTCACCGATGCCGTGATCGACCCGGTCGTCAGCATCTACACCGGAAACGCAGTCGCCACGCTGACCGAGGTCACCAGCAACGACGACTCGGATTTGGACTATTTCCGCTACGACAGCCTCGCCTCCTTCAATGCCATCGCCGGCGTGACGTATCAGATTTGTGTGGACGCCGCCAACGGCTCCGGCGGCCGCTTCAACCTCAGCATCAACGACGCCGAGTGGCAGGCCCTCACGTTCACGCCCGTGTACGCCTCTCCCGCCATCGGCGCCGACGGCACCATTTACGCCCTCGACAACATCGCCCTGCTCGCTGCGTTCCGCCCCGACGGTTTCGATAAATGGGCCTGGTTACCGGAAGGCTTCTTCGACATCGCCGACGGCGGTGCCATCGCCGTCGACTCGGATGGAACGCTCTACTTCGGCACCTACTCCGGCGATTTCTACGCCGTCGATGTCCGCGGCAAAGGCAAATGGCGCTACACCACCGGTGGCGAGATCTGGGCCGCCCCCGCTCTCGCCGCCGACGGCACCATCTACGTCAAATCCAGCGACGACCAGCTCTACGCCCTCAACCCCGATGGCACCCTGAAATGGAAGTTCACCATCCCCGGCGACACCTACTCCGCCCCCGTCGTCGGCGCCGACGGCACGATCTACATCGCCTCCGGCGGCGACGCCGCCCTCTACGCCCTCACTCCCGACGGCACGCAAAAATGGCGCGCCAACCTCGATGCCACCGTTTACGCCTCTCCCGCCATCGGCGCCGACGGCACCTTGTATTTGGGAAACTATGACGGCCGCTTCTTCGCCATCCGCCCCGACGGCACCGAACGCTGGCGCTTCGATACCCACAGCCCACTCTCCGGCTCCGCCGCGATCGACGCCCGAGGCGTCGTCTACTTCGGCAGCTACGATAAAAAACTCTACGCCCTCGACGCCGCCACCGGCGCGAAACGCTGGGACTACGCCACCGGCGACATCATCCGCGCGACCTGCCCCGTCATCGCCGACGACGGCACGATCTATATCGGAAGCGACGACGGCTTCATTCACGCCCTCAATCCCGACGGCACACTCCGTCGCACCTACGCCACCGGCGGCGCCATCCTCGCCGCTCCCATCCTCGCCGCCGGCCGCCTCTACGTCGCCTCGAGCGACGCGAAGCTCCACGCCTTCGAAATCGGCGCCAACCTCGCACGCTCCCCCTGGCCGATGCACCGCCACAATCTCCGCCGCACCGGCCGCGTCATCGCTCCTCTTCCCGGCATGCCCGTGATCTCCACCCAGCCCGTGGCCGCCACCGCGGAAGTCGGCACGCCCGCAACGTTCAGCATCACCGCCAGTGTGCCCGAAGGCGGCGCGCTCACGTATCAATGGCGCGTCAACAACCTCGCGATCCCCGGCGCCACCGCCGCCACACTCACGCTCCCGCTCGCTCAAGCCTCCGATGTCGGCACCTACAGCGTTGTCGCGATCGGTCCCGGCGGCTCCACCCTCAGTCAATCCGCGACCCTGACGGTCAACGGCGCGACCAACACCGATTCACGCCTCATCAATCTCGCCGTCCGCACCAACGCCGGCCCGGGCGACGACGGCGTCCTCTTCGTCGGCCTCGTCGTCGGTGGCGCGAACACCACCGGCCCGAAACCGCTGCTCCTTCGCGCCGTGGGTCCCACGCTCGCCGGCTTCGGCGTCGAAGGCGCGCTCGGCGATCCCAAGCTCGAGCTCTTCGCCGCCGGCGGCACTGCCTCCATCGCCGCAAACGACAACTGGAACGGCGACACCGCGCTGAGCGCGCTCGCGCCCCAGCTCGGCGCCTTCGCATTTGCCAGCAACGACAGCAAGGACGCCGCCCTCATCTCCACACGCCCCGGCGGCGGCTACACCGTGCAGATCTCCAGCGCCACGACCGCCAGCGGCACCACGCTCGCCGAGATCTACGACGCCACGCCGTCCAACGCCTTCAGCCTCACGACGCCGCGCCTGATCAACGTCTCCGCCCGCACCCACGTCGGCGCCGGCGGCGACATCCTCATCGCCGGCTTCGCGATCGGCGGGACTGGCAGCAAACAGGTCCTAGTCCGCGCGATCGGCCCGACGCTCACCGTCTTCGGCGTCGGAGACGTGCTCGCGAATCCCAAGCTCGAGCTCTTCGCCGGTGGCTCGACCACCGCGCTCTCATCCAACGACGATTGGGGCGCCGCCGCCAACAACGCCCAGGTCGCCGCCGCCGCCACATCCGTCGGCGCCTTCCCGCTCGCGCTGGAAAGCCGCGACGCCGTCCTCCTCGTCACGCTTCCGCCCGGCAGCTACACCGCCCAAATCAGCGGCGTAAACAACACCACCGGCACCGCCCTCGTCGAAGTCTACGAGGTGCCGTAATCCGCCGGGAAGGGCCGACATTCCCGCCGGCATTTGCCCCCAGGAGAGCACCGGCATCCGCGATGCGCTACGCACACATGCGTATTCCGCGGTCCTAAGATCTCGGATACGCTGCGAGCGCCATGCTCGACGCTTTCCCACTCCTCCCCTCCGCACGTCGCAGCCACCTGCCCTCAACGCTTCTCCTCCTGCTCAGTCTCGTCCTCGGCGCCACGCGCGCGCGCGCCGAGTCCACCTTCGCCTTCAACGAGACCGTTTACCCCAGCACCTCGCCGACTCCCTCCTTCCGCTGACTTCCAGTCATTTCTTGGGCGCAGTCGCCCCCTCCACCGGCGCCGGCCCGACCTTCACCGCGCCGTTTCGCGCTGCCACCTCCACCGCTAGCTCCAGCCGCTTCCCCGCCGCCACCGGCATCGGCTTGCCACCCACCGGCTCGAATTCCGCCGCGCCGCTCTCCAGCCGCAGCGTGCACAATCCGATTCCGAGCTCCGTCATCTGCACGCGCGCGCTCACCGCGCCTTCGCGAATCCGCAGCGTGCCCGCGATCAGTTCCAGCGTGAACGACGACCCGCGCGCGAGCTTCAGCGGTTTCACGTTCACCGTCAGATCGCCACGCACGAGCCGCAGCAGCGTCCGCGACGGACTCGGCTCCTCTTTCCATTCCGCCACCTTGCCCGGCTGCGAATGCGGCTGCTGGTAAAACTCCTCCACCGCCACTTCCGAATCCGACCCAAGCTTAAGCAACGCACCATTGCTAAACTCCACCGCCACCGTCGAGCGCCGCGTCGTTTTAAACGTCAGCTCCGCGCGTAAACGATCCTCCAGCTTGAGCGGTTTCTCCTCGCCGCCGACGACCACCGTCGGCTCGCCAACGACATCGACCACGATCATCGAGCCCGGCCGTGAAAACGTCGGCGCCACCTGCGCGCGGCTGATCGTCGCCATCGCCATTGCCAGGAGACAAAGCGCAAACCAGCGGTGCGTTTTCACCCTCCCGGCGTAAACCGCGCCCGCCTCCGCGCAAGCCAAACATCGCCCCGGCACCACCCTCGGCGCCTCTCACTTTCCTGCGCTCGGATCCGGCGCCGGAGGTGGGACGGGCGGCCCGCTGCGGCCCGCCCCGTCTGCGGACGCGCAGGCTGCGCGTCCCTACCCCGAGAATCCGTCGGTCGTCAGAAAAGTGAGATGCGCCCGCGCCGCCCCCACGTCGCGCGTGTAACCGCCTCGCGAGCGGCCGAACCGCGCTCAGACTTGGCTGCGCCCACAATCCCCGATCACACGATCAGGGTCACGCCTACCGCCCTCCGCTTGCTCGCGCCACCAGATGCCGCTCTGCTCCCGCCATGCTCAGCCGTCTCGCGTTCGTGTTCCTCTGCGCGCTGCTCGCCGGTTACGCCGCAGTTCCGGCCAGCTACTACGACCGCGCCGAAGGCCTATCCGGCGGACTCCTCAAGGCCACGCTCCACGAAATCGTCCGCGGTCACACCGTCATCCCTTACGCCCAACTCCACGCGCCCCTCGCCCGCCTCCACGAAGATCCCGCCAATCCCGCCAACGTCATCCTCCTCTACTCCGTCGACTCCGTCGCCAAGGGCACCGACTTCATTTCCGCCGCGTGGAATCGCGAACACGCCTGGCCGCGCTCCCGCGGCAACTCCGACGCCACCGGGCCCGACGACTCCGATCTCCATTACATCTGGCCGTGCTACGACGCCGTGAACTCCACGCGCGGAAACTTCTTCTTCGATTTCAGCAACCCCGCCGACCCGGCCTTCCGCGCGCCCGGCCATGCGCTCGCGCCGCGCACCTCCATCGATGCCGATTCCTGGGAACCGCCACCCGGCCAGCGCGGCGCGCTCGCCCGCTGCCTCTTCTACGTCGCCGTGCGCTACGATGGCGACGAACCCGACACCAGCGACATGGAGCTCGTGAGCTACACTCCGTCCGGCGCAAGTATGGGAAATCTGAATACCCTCCTCCGCTGGCACGCCGAGGAGCCCGTCACCGATGCCGAACGCCGTCGCAACGACCTCATTTTCTCCGACTACCAGCGCAACCGAAACCCCTTCATCGATCACCCCGAATGGGTCGCGCTCATCTGGGGCACGCCGCTCGAGGACGCCGCCGGCTCGCACCCGCTCGCGCGGGTCGATGCCACCGTCGCCCACGCCTCCGAACAGCCGTCCTACCGCGGTGAATACAAGATCACGCTCGCCCAGGCCGCGCCGCCCGGCGGCCTGAGGATCGCGTTTCGCCTCGCCGGCTCGAGCGCCGCGGCCATCGATTTCGCGCTCTCCGGCCCGGGCGTCTCCTACTCGAACGGCATCCCCGGCGGCACGCTCACGATTCCCGCCGGCGCCACCTCGCTCGCCGTCAGCCTCCAGCCGTTTTCCGACGGCGTCACCGAACCCGCCGAGACCGCCACGCTCGTCCTCGAGCCCGGCCCCGGCTATACCGTCGTGCCCAACGCCTCGCAGTCCGCCACCATCACCATCAACGATCTCCCCGTCCTGCCCGCGCTGTGGCGCTTCGATGCCGGCGCCCCGTTTGCCAATCCGCTCCCGGCCGACATCGGCAATGCCGACCTTCGTTTCGACGCCTGGAGCGGCACGCTCACCAGTTTTTCCGGGGTGACGGGCGACGCCCTCGCCCTCGTCGGCAGCAACGGCAACGGCAGCTCCGTCCTGATTTCCCTCTCGATGACCGGCCACCGCGATCTCGCGGTCGGATTCCAGACGCGCGGCACCGCGAGCGGTTTCGATTCCGGCACCTGGGCCTGGAGCACCGATGGCGTCACCTTCACCTCGATGGCCGGCGCCAACACCGCGAGCACCAGTTCCTCCTTCAGCGCGCGCACCGTCGATTTCGCCGGCGTCACCGCGCTCAACAACGCTCCCACCGTAACTCTCCGCTACACGCTCTCCGGCGCGACCAGCGCCTCCGGCAACACCCGCATCGACGATCTCCGCCTCAACGCCACGCCGATCGCCACGCCGGCCGATTTCGCGCCGCAGATCGTCCGCGGCGCATCCGGCACCCATGCCGCCGCCGGAGGCCACGTCAGTTTCTTCATCGAAGCGATCGCGCGCCCGACACCGACGTATCAGTGGTTCAAGGACGCCGCCGCGATCGCCGGCGCGACCGGCGCCACTCTCTCCATCCCCGCCGTCACGATCGCCGACGAAGGTATTTACACCGTCCGAATCGCCAACCCGCTCGGCCAGGTCACCAGCAGCCCGATCCCGCTCACGACCTTCCCCTCGGTCTCGCGACTCATCAACGTCGCCACGCGCGCCCTCGTCGGCAGCGGCAACGGCGCGTTGATCGCCGGCTTCGTCATCGGCGGCACCCAAAACAAAACTGTTCTGCTCCGCGGCGCCGGCCCCGCGCTTGCCGGCTTCAACGTCGCCGACGCCCTGACCGACCCGCTGATCGAGCTCTATCAGGGCACCACGAAACTCGTGGAGAACGACGACTGGTCCGCGGCCGACGCCGCTACCCACCAGGCCGCCGGCGCGTTCGCCTTCGCGCCCGGCAGCAAAGACGCCGCGATCGTCCGCACGCTCGCGCCCGGCGGCTACACCGTTCACCTCAACCATGCGTCTTCCAAGTCGCCCGGCTCCGCGGTGGGCCTGCTCGAGGTTTTCGAACTCGAGGGCTCCGCTCCGACCACCGCGACGCGCCTCATCAACCTTTCGACCCGCGCCTTCGTCGGCACCGGCCAGGACATCCTGATTCCCGGCCTTGTCATCGGCCCGTCCGGAGTGAACGACACGAACACTTCCCGCCTCGTGCTCATCCGCGCCGTCGGCCCCGGCCTCGCCGATTTCGGCGTATCCGATTTTTTAGCACGCCCGCGCATCCGCGTCGTGTCTCCGAATGGCCTCGTCGCCGCCGAGAACACCGGCTGGCAATCGGCCGCCAGCCGCGATGCGCTCGTCGCCGCGACCGCTCGCGTCGGGGCCTTCCCGCTCAGCTCCACGCGCGCCGACAGCGCACTGCTCGTCACGCTCAGCCCCCTCGCCTACACGATCCAGGTCAGCGGCGCCGACGACGGCAGCGGCATCGCCCTCGTGGAAGTCTACGAAGTGCCGTAACCTCTCGCCCCCCAAGCCCGACCCTCACCGTTTGCTTTTTCTCTCAGCTCCAGACTCTCAGCTCTCAACTCAACTACATAACTACATTTTTCCGGCTCAGATTCTGGTAGCCCGCCTCGGGAGAGGCGGGACCGGATCCACGAAACATGCGCGGGACGCCACAACAAATGAAACCTCGGAAATGAGTTTCCCCCGCGACTTCAGGCGAAATCACACCCGCCTCACACGCCCTTCAACCGCCCGCTCGAATCGCCGAAACGCTCCAAGCCCTGCACGCCCATGCGATCCGTCATGCTCAGGAACAGGTCGCTCATCGGCCGGCTGTCTACCTTTGTGAAACGTCCCGGAGTGAGCGTCCCACCTCCGGCACCGGCGAGCACGATCGGAAGATTGTGGTGCGTGTGCCGGTTCCCGTCCGAATTTCCGCAGCCGTAAACGATCATCGAGTTGTGCAGGATCGAGCGGCCGTCGACGTCCTTCTTCTCCTCGAGCTTCGCCAGGAATTTCGCGAAGTGCTTCATGTAGTAAAGATCGATGTCCGCGATCTTGTTCATGAGCTCCTCGTTGTTGCGATGGTGCGAACAATAGTGGTGGCCCTCCGCGATCCCGATCTGCGGAAACGCCCGGTTGTCGCCGTCGTGCGCCAGCAGCAGCGTCGCCACCCGCGTCGAATCCGTTTCGAACGCCATCGCGAGCAACTCGTACATGATGTCCATGTGCTCGCCGTAATTCGACGGCACGCCCGCCGGTGTCTCGACCTTCGGATCCGGCACCGCACCGAAACTCTCCGCGCGCTGGATCCGTTTCTCGATTCCGCGCACACCCGTCAGATACTCGTCGAGCTTCTCGCGATCGGCGCGACCAAGCTGGCGCTGCAACGAGCGCGCATCCTCCATCACGAAATCGAGCAGCGAGCGCTGCGTGTCCTGACGTTGCTTGAAATTCGCCTGCCGCTCCCCGCGTGCGCCCGCTCCGAAAAGCCGTTCGAACACCAGCCGCGGATTCGGCTCCGGCGCCATCGGCGTCGTCGGCGACGCCCACGAAAGATTGTACTGATACGCGCACGAGTAGCCGGAATCGCAGCGACCCGCCTTGCGCACCGCATCGCACGAGAGTTCGAGCGACGAGAAACGCGTCAGATGTCCGATCTTCTGCGCCGCGACCTGATCGACCGAGATGCCCACCTCGATGTCCGTGCTGTCCGTCTTCCGCGCCCGCGCGCCCGTGAGGAACGTCGCGTTGGCGCGCGCGTGATCGCCCGCGCCGTCATTCCCGGCCGTCGCGTTCTTGTGATCGAGCCCGCCAAGAATCTGAAACGAATCTCTCATTCCCGCGAGCGGCTGCATCGTGCGGCCGAGCTTGAAGTTCGTGCCCTCGCCCGTCGGCCACCAATGCGCCTGATGGGCGCCGTTCGGAAAATAGACGAACGCCATCCGCAGCGGCGCGCCGCTCGGTGTGACGCCGAGCGCCCCCGGTGCGGCGCCGGCGGCGGCCGCACGCGCGACCGGTCGCAGCGCCGACTCGAACATCGGCAGCGCGACGCACGCGCCGAGCCCGCGTAGAAACTGCCGGCGATTCAGCGCGAGGTGACGTTGCGCCGCGAGCTCTTCACGGCTGAGGGCGATGGGGCGTTTCATGGCGGATTTTTCGAGTTAACGTTCGTGGGAAACAAGTGACACGGACGCCGCCGATGCCGGCTGCGTGCGTTGCTTCTGAAAAGGAGCCGACTCGATCACGCCCAGCAGCAGGACCGACATCTTGCCGTCCGCTCTCGAGAGCTGGTCGACGACATCGTCGATCGTGTGCGTGTCGTAATATTCCAGGCCGCGACCGAGCGCATACGTCAGCAGCTTCTCCGTCAGGCAACGGTAAACATCCGTCGCTCGCTCGCGCACGATCACCTTCTTCAACTCGCGCACATCGGCGAACGCCTCGCCCGTCACGAGCTTGCCCGCCGGCTCGATCGGCTGCCCCGCCTCCGTCTCTCGCCAGCTGCCGAGCGCGTTGAAATTCTCCATCGCGAGCCCGAGCGGATCCATGCGCTCGTGGCACGAGCTGCAGAGCTTGTTCGCCCGATGCACCGCCAGCATCTCGCTCAGCTTCGGCTCGCGACCCTTGAATTCCTTCTTCGATTCCTCGAGGTCAGGCACATTCGGCGGCGCGGGAGGTGGCGGCGTGCCAAGAATGTTTTCCAAAATGAAGAGCCCGCGCTTCACGGGCGAGGTGCGCGTCGGATTCGACGTCACCGCGAGCACCGTGCCCTGCGTCAGAATGCCGCCGCGCACGCTGTCCGCCGGCAGTTTCACGAGCCGCAGGTCTTCGCCTGTCACGTCGGGAACGCCATAATGCTGCGCGAGCCGGTCGTTCAGAAAGGTGTAATCGCTGTCGATCAACTCGAGCACGCTGCGGTCTTCGCGAATCACGTGCTCGAAATACTTCTCCGTCTCGCTGCGCATCAGCCGGCGAAACGCGCCATCGAACTCGATGCGGCCATCGCGATTGCGCGGCGCGTTCGGGCCCATCACGACGCGGGCGTTGATCGGCACGCTCTCGACGTCGCGCGCCTGGAGCCATTGGCCCGTGAAGTGTTTGATGAATGCCTGCGACTTCGGGTCCTCGAGCATCCGGGCAACCTGCGGCCGCAATTGCTTCCGCAACTCCCCGCGCGCCGCGAGCCGCAGCAACTCATCGTCCGGCATCGTCGACCAGAGAAAATACGAAAGCCGCGATGCCAGCGAAAACTCGTCGATCGGCGCGATCGCATCCTTCGCGGCAGCCGGATCCACATCCTCCACGCGAAACAGAAATCGCGGCGACGCGAGCGAGGCCATCATCGCCCGGCCAATGCCTTCCTCGAACGTCTTGCCGTCCTGCAGGTACACGTCCCGCGCGACCCGCACGAGCTGTTGCAGACGCGCATCCTCGAGCGGTCGGCGGAACGCGCGGGTCGTGAACGCGCGCAACACCTTCTCCGCATACGCATCGCGCGCGGCCGCGTCCGCCGGCGCCGGACCATCTGGGAAAAAGCGCGCGTGATTCTGCGGCACGATCCAATGCTGCGGGCTCAACGGCCCGACCACCTGCACGGAGGCGATGCGCATGTTGACCGAAGTCGCCGGTGGTCCGCTTCGCGTGCGACCCGATTCCGTGCGACGTTCCGTAGTTGCCGCCAGCCCGGCTTCCGACGACGTCGAACTCGATCCACTCGTCCCCGTAACCGCACTTGCGACGGCCTCGACGGGCGGCAGCGGTTTGACCTCGAAGGCCACGACGTGCTTGCCCGGTTTCCACGCGAGCTCGAATTCGTGACGCATGGTCCTGCGCTCGCACCAGACGATGTCTTCCACGAACCGCTCCTCACCGTCTATCTTGCAGATGAGCTGGCAATGGCCCGGGTCGAAATCGAACGAGCCGCGCGCCTCGAGCTCGATCGACACGCGATACTTGTCCTCGCGATCCACGTCGAACGTGCGGGAAATTTTCGCCGCGTTGCGCGCGTTGAGCTTCTCGCCCGTCGCACCGTTGCCGCGAAACTCGCGCCCGCTCGCCGTGCGCTCGCGAATCATCTTCGCCACTTTCGGCACCGCCTGATCCACGATCGTCTCGGCCGCCGCGAGATATTTTTCGAGCAGCAGCGACGAGACCGTGAGCACATCGCCGTTGTTGTCGAAACCGTTGCCGGAGTCGTCCGGCGGAAATTCGACCTCGCTGTTGAAATCGATGCCCATCAGGTCGCGAATCGTGTTGCGATATTCGATCCGGTTGAGCCGCCGCGCCGTCACGCGACCGGGATCGGGATTCGCCGGATCGAGCCCGAATGCTTCGAACTTGATCCAGTGCGAAAGCTTCGCGATCTCATCGGCGGTGGGCCGTGCATCCTCGTCGCCCTCTTCGCGCGGAGGCATCAATCCGCCGCGCACGTTCTTCAGCGCGGCCAGCCACAGGTCGCGTTTCGCGAGCAGCTCCGCATCCGACTCGAACTCATCGAAGCTCACGCTGCCCTTGCCCACGCCGTTGCCATGGCAGTCGTAGCAATATTTCTCGAGGATCGGCGCGACGTTCTGATGGTAGCTCGCTGCCGCCGTCGGCTTCGGCCCTGCGAGAAGCGACGAGGTGCCCGCGAGCGCAGCCGCCAGCAAGTGCAGCCGGAACGCGGCACGAAAACTCGAGCCGTTGGAGAGTGGGACGTGGGGGCAGAGCACGGGCGAAAGACGAACGAGTTGGGGCAAGGTGACACTGCGTCTTTTCGTGGAAAAATCAACGAGGATGGCCGGGTGCGGCTGCGTTTGGCGTACTCGTTTCGGGCGTTCCGCCGGCACCAGTCCACTCGAGGCAGGCGAGGACGCCTGCGCTAAGCTTCGCGACTCAGCTCAGGTCCCGAATCGACCCGAATTCGGGGTCGAACAGCCGCCGGTACGTTCGCACGATCATCCCGTCGGTCAGGCCGGCGAGCCAGTCGCAGATCTGCCGGGCTTTGCCGTCCGCCGTGTTTTCCGCATCGATCAAGCGACCCACCCGCGGTGGCAGGATGTTGATCACGCGCACGCCTTTCTCGACATAGTTGCGCCAGCACGAATCCCACAGATCGAACAGCACGCGCCGCGCCTTGTGCTCCATCTGCTGCAACTGCGGACTCTCGAAGATGATGTCGTTTGCCATCTTCTTGTAGAACGCCGCCTCGCGCTCGGCTGCCGGCGCGACCACGAGTTCGAAGCGATAACGATTTGTCTGCGCCGACATGAAGTTCTGCCGCTCGCGCAAGCGGCACGCCGTGATGAACGTCCCGATTTTTTGCGCGAAGGCGTCCTCCAGCCGATCGCCGCGCATCGCCACGAACAACTGATCGAGCCAGTGCTGCCGCTCCGCATCGAGCGGTTCCCCGGCGAGCCATTGCTCGATGCGCTCGAGCGTGAGAAAGCCCGCCTTCACACCGTCGACGATGTCGTTCAACGAGTAAGCCGCATCATCCGCCCAATCCATGATCTGGCACTCGATGCTCTTGAACGCGTTGAGCTTCTCGCCCGCATGCAGTTCCACAGGAATCGTCGCCTCACCCAGCACAAACCCGCGATGCCGCTCCTGCGTGTCGTAGATGAAATGGCTCGTCGGCGGCGTCGGGAATTCGCGAAACAGCTTCTTGTACTTGAGCACGCCATCGAGCAACGCACGCGTCGGCGCCATGCCGCGCACGCCCGCTTCGTTGTGATAAATCGTTTCGGTAAGCAGGTGCAGCGTCTGCGCGTTGCCCTCGAAACCGCCCCACTTCACCATCAACTCCTGCAACGTTCGCTCACCCGAATGCCCGAAGGGCGGATGCCCGAGGTCATGCGCGAGGCACACCGCCTCAACGAGATCGCCATCGATGAAAAAATCGGAACTCAAGGGCTCGCCGCGCGAAGCGAGATACGTGCAGATCGAACGGCCGATCTGCGCGACTTCCATCGAGTGCGTCAGCCGCGTGCGGTAGAAATCGTATTCACCAGAGAGAAACACCTGGGTCTTCGACTGCAGCTTACGAAACGCTCCCGCGTGAATGATCCGGTCGCGATCCATCTGGTACGGTGTGCGGTAGTCGCGCTTGCGCCCGCCACCGAGCGTCTCGCAGTCGAACGCGTTGTAGAACCGATTGGTCATTCTGAAATGGGAAGCGAAGCGGTGATGAGAGCGAGAGTCAGACGGCAAGTTCGTGCGAGAGTGAAGGATGAAAACGCCGGCAAAAAACTGCCGGTGCGCGTGCATCTCGGCTCGTCTTTTCCGATCCCGCGGCCAGCTTCGGTCTCGTTTAAACCTCATGCCCCACGCCACGTTCACGACTCCGCTCGGCACGTGCGCGATCGCCTGGAACGATATCGGCCTCACGCGTTTTCTGCTGCCGGATCCAGAGCGTCGCGCCGGCGGGAATACCGAGGCCGATCCGCCCGCCTGGGTCAGTGAGATCATCGATCGCGTGCAGCGTCACCTGATCGGCGAACCGCAGGATTTCTCGGATGTGCGTTACGACTTTTCCCGCGTGCCCGATTTCATGCGCGCCGTGTTGCAGGCCACGCTCGCGGTAAAAGCCGGCTTCACCGCCACCTACGGCGAGATCGCGACGGCCATCGGCCAGCCGCCCGCCGCGAGCCGGGCCGTCGGCACCGCTCTCGGCGGCAACCCGTGGCCGCTGCTCATCCCGTGTCACCGCATCGTCGCCTCCACCGGCAAGATGACCGGCTTCTCCGGCCCCGGTGGCGTCGCGACCAAGGTGAAACTGCTCGCGCTCGAAGGCGCGCAGTTGATCGGCGAGTAAGCTCAGCGCTCGACGGCGCGCCGCAGCTCCGGATCGCGTCCCGCTCTCACCCCCGACCCTCTTTCGTCGACCAGCGAATGATCACCCCGCGACTGCATCGCCTCGAACGCAATGCGGCCGCGCAACTCGCGGCTTCCGATTTGTTTTCACCGCGCAACGCGCATACCATCACCGCCACCCATGCGACCTACGACGATGCGCGCGATCGCCAAACTGCGGCCCGGCCCCGGTTTGGAACTCACGGAAGTCCCAATCCCCACGCCCGGAATCAACGACGTCCTCATTCGCGTGAAGAAGACGTCCATCTGCGGCACCGACGTCCACATCTACAACTGGGACGCCTGGGCCGCGAAAACGATCAAGCCGCCGATGGTGATCGGCCACGAATTCGTCGGCGTGATCGAGGAAGTCGGCTCCAACGTCTACGGCTTCAAACCCGGCGACCTGGTTGACGGTGAAGGTCACATCGTCTGCGGGCGCTGCCGCAACTGCCTCGCCGGCCGTCGCCACCTGTGCAAGAACACGCAGGGCGTCGGCGTGAACCGCGACGGCGCGTTCGCCGAATTCCTCTGCATCCCCGCGAGCAATGCCGTGCTCGTCGATCCCGCTATCCCGCTCGATGTGCTCTCGTGTTTCGATCCGCTCGGCAACGCCGTCCACACCGCGCTGCAATTCGACCTCGTGGGCGAGGACGTGTTGATCACCGGCGCCGGCCCGATCGGCTGCATGGCCGCCGCCGTGGCGAAGCAGGCCGGCGCGCGCCAAGTCGTTGTCACCGACGTCAATCCCGACCGGCTCGCACTCGCGCGGCGTCTCGGCGCCACGCGCGTGGTCGATGTATCCAGAGAAACCCTACCTGAAGTGCAGCGCGAGCTCGGTATGAAGGAAGGCTTCGATGTCGGGCTCGAGATGTCCGGCAATCCGCGCGCGCTCGCCGACATGATCGACAACATGTTTCACGGCGGTCACATCGCGCTCCTCGGCATCATGCCCGACAAGGCCGCGATCGACTGGAACAAGGTTGTCTTCAACATGCTCACGATCCGCGGAGTCTACGGTCGCGAAATGTATGAGACTTGGTACAAGATGACCGCTTTGATCCAGAGCGGCCTCGACATCGCGCCGGTCATCACGCACCGGCTCCCGTTCGCGGAATTTCAACAAGGCTTCGACCTCATGCGCTCCGGCAAGAGCGGCAAGATCGTGCTCAGCTGGGATTGAGGACTCTCGCCAGCACGATGACCAGCACTGCAGTACCCACCGCAGGAGCGAACTGCAGCAACAGCACGAGCACGTCTGCTCTTACCGCGGCGCGAACAATATACAGATCGGCGCCGGCACGTTGATGACGCCCTTCGTCTGATAGGTCAGCTCGCCGGTCGTCGGATTCACCCGGTGCACGGAGACGGTGTTCGAGTCGGCCCCGGCTGCGAGCAGCCAGCCGCCGTCGGGCGAGAGATTGATATTCCGCGGAAACGCCCCGCGCACCGGCTGTACCTGGATCACATCCAGCGCCGCCGTCGCCGGATCGGCGCGATAAACCGTCACCGTGTCGTGACCGCGGTTCGATGAATAAACAAAGCGCCCGTTCGGATGCACCAGGATCTCCGCCGCCGCGTTCATTGCCTCCTTCGCCTTCGCTTCGGCGCTGAGCGCGGGGACGGTTGCGAGCTGCTTCGCCGTGCCCGCCGCCGCGTCCCACGCGAACGTCGTGACGGAGAGCGCGAGCTCGTTGAGCAGGTAGATGAACCTGCCGTCCGGCGAAAACCGCATGTGCCGCGGCCCGCCGCCGGGCACCGAGGCGGCGAAGCCGTGCCGCTCGAGCGCAGGTGTCGCGAGGTTGAGCCGGTAAATCACGATGCCGTCGAGACCGAGGTCGGGCACGAGCGCGAACCGCCCATCCGGCGAAAATCCAACCCAGTGCGCGTGAGGTTTGTTCTGCACGGGCTTCACCACGCCCGAGCCGCCTTCATGCTTGATCAGCTGCACGGGCCCGAGACGGCCCTCGGCGTCGAGCGGAAACAACGCGGTCGAGCCGCCGCCATATTGCGCGGTGAGGAGAAATTTCCCCGAGGGATGCACCGCGATGTGCGCGCCGCCGCCGTCACCGGTGGGCGCTGAGTTGATCACCTCCAGCGCGCCACCCGGGCCGATGGTATAGCCGATCGCGCCCGGCCCACCCGGAAAATTCGCCACGGCGTAAAGTTTGTCGCCCGCAGGATGCAGCGCCAGAAACCCGGGCGATCCCACCTCGGCCACGAGTTCCGCCGCGGACAACTTGCCGCGCGCCGGATCAAACGTCGCACGATAGATGCCTTTCGCGCCCGGCCCGCCTGTGCCGAAATACACTGGCACCGCCGATGTCGCTGCGGCAGCCGCAGCCGTAGCCGCCGCGCCGACCAGGACCGCCCACGTCGCCACCGCTTTCACCCAGGGGAATGGTTTCATCGCGCCGAGCCGTAGCACGGCCACGATTCGATCGCCAAGCCCCATCGCATCGCGTGGGGCAGGGTGAGAGGGTTGCGTCGAGCGTTTCGGTGGATCGACCGGTCTCCTTCCACGCGGCCGCGCGCACCGATTATTCTTCGCGGTGCGTCATCCACAAGACGGTCGCAAGCGCCGCAAATGCGACCGTGGGCGCCGTGATCCATCCGGCATGAAACGGCATGTGCCAGTGGTCCACGGCCCAGGTGACCGCCACGCATTTCAACGCGATGAAGATCCAGGCGATTCCCAGCACCCAGCTGACGCGCCGGGGGTTTTGCGCGAGATTCAAATAATTGGGGAGGTGCATGCCCCAAATATAATACCTCGCCTCCGGGTCGCTGCGCAGCATTTGGCCGAATAGGGGCATCGATTGCTTACAGGAAGCGAGGCGCCGCGGCGTGCCGGCAGCGCGTTGCGCTTCGATCCGCGCACCGATGCCGGGTGTCACCACCGCGTGGCGGCGAACTTCCAGCCCGGCACTTTCTTCTGCATTTCAATCTCGTCGTTGCGCTCCGTCAGACCGACGCGCTTGTAGGTGTCGTGCGCCCTGGCCAGCGCTTCGCGGTCGAGTTCCACGCCGAGACCCGGGCCTTTCGGCAGCGCGACGCAGCCGCCTTCGATCCTCATCCGTCCGCCGACGATGATATCTTCCCACTGCCACGGATAATGCGTGTCGAGCGCGTAGGAGAGATTCGGCATCGCGGCACCCAGGTGCGTCATTGCCGCAAGCGAGATGCCCGCGTGATTGTTCGAATGCATCGAGACGCCGCGCCCGAAGATGCGGCAATGCGCCGCGAGTTCCATGGACGCGTGCAGCCCGCCCCAATAATGATGGTCGGTGAGGATGATGTCCTCGGAACCGTGTCGCACGCTGCCGGGCAGATCGTCGAAGGAGGTCGTGCACATGTTCGTCGCGAGCGGAGTCTTCAATGCCTTGCGCACCTCGGCCATGCCCTCCTGCGTGCGGCACGGATCCTCGAGATATTCCAGGATCCCTTCCAGTTCACGCCCGGCCTTGATCGACGTCTCGACCGTCCACAGCGCATTCGGATCGAGCCGCAGCGGCACGCCCGGGCCGAAACGCTTGTGCAACGCCTTCATCGCCGCGACCTCCTGCGCCGGTTCGAAGCAGCCGCCCTTGAGCTTGATCGATTCGAAACCGAACTCCTGCACCATCGCCTCGGCCTGGGCGACAACCCCGTCCGGGTCGAGCGCCGCCTTCTGCCGCGCCGCCGCCCAGCCGGTGGCGTGCGAATCGGTGCCGAACGCGAGCTCACCGCCCGCGCCTTCGTATTTATAAAACAAGTACGCCGAATACGGCACGCGCTCGCGCACGATCCCGCCGAGCAGGTTCGCGACCGGCACGCCAAACGCCTTGCCCTGCAGATCGAGGCACGCGACATCGAGCGCGCTATAAACCTGCACGCGCGTCCGGCCATCCCACGGCTTGTCGCCGCGCGCGACGGAAAGCTCCGGCGAGCAGCGCTCCGCCAGTTTCGCGCGCAGCGCGTGCCAGTTCAGGGGATCGCTGCCGATCACCGTGTCCCGTACCGCCGCGAGCGCCTGGTCGACGGCCACGCTGCCCGGCACCTCCGCGAGCCCCGTGAGCCCGTTGTCGGTCGTGAGCTCGACAATCGTGCGGAGGCAATACGGCGCGTGCAGCCCCGCGGCATTGAGCAACGGCGGATCGCCGAGCGCGATCGGCGTGATGTGCATTTCGGTGATCTTCATGTACAGAGTGGCTCAGGCGTTTCGCCTGCATTTGAAAACCCGGGCACGCCGCGAACCGCCGCCGGATCAGAGTCGGGCGCGCGGCGGAATCACGCTCCTTTCAGCGCTGCGGCGAAACCCAGCAGACCCGCCCGCACCGCGCCGCCGTCGCTGCCGAGCGCCGTAAACGTATAACCGAGCTCGCGCACCTTGGGCACGAGCGCGGCGTTATGCACCAGGATGCCCGCCGCCTTGCCGTGTCGCTTCGCCGCATCGCTCACCTTCTGCAACGCCTCCGTGAACGGCGCGCTCTCGAGCTGGTCGCGAATGCCCATGTTGTACGAGAGATCCGTCGGCCCGACAAAGAGCACGTCGGCGCCTTCCACCGCCGCGATGTCGTCGATGTTTTTCACCGCCTCCGGCGTCTCGATCTGGATCACAGTGACGAGCCGTTCGTGCGCGTGCGCGTAGTAGTCCTCGAAATCGCCCCCGAAACCCGCGCCGCGATTGAACTTCGCGACGCCGCGGATGCCGTGCGGCGGATAACGCATCGCCTGCACCGCGGCCTTCGTCTCCGCGACCGTACTCACGTACGGCACCATCACGCCGAGCGCGCCCATATCAAGCACACGCTTGAAGCGCGGCGTCTCGTTCTGCGCGATGCGCACGATCGGAAACGCGGGTGTGCCCGACGCCGCGTGCAGTTGATGCAACAACGTGTCCTCCCCGCCCGGGCCGTGCTCGTGATCGATCAGCAGCCAGTCGAATCCCGCGAGCCCCGCGATCTCCACGGTCATGGGCGAACCAAGATTGAGGAACGTGCCGGTCAGCCATTCGCGCGCGAGCACGCGGCGACGGAAATCAGGGGGGAGTTTCACGGGAGTTGAGAGCTGAGAGTTGAGAACTGAGTCCGATTACAAAAAATCAACGGCAGCAGGCCGGAACAAAGAGGGGTCAAGCTCGAGTCTCTCGACTCTCAACCGCCACCCCTCGCCGGCATCCCGCTAAAGCGCCGCGTAGAGCCGATAAAGCGCCTGCGTGCCATTGTCTTCCCAGCCCCGCGCGGCCACGTCTTCGTAGAGCTTCTTCGCGATCGCGAGCCCCGGCAGATCGAGCTTCAACTCGGCCGCGCTCTCGAGGGCGATCTTCATGTCCTTGATGATGTGCTTCACGTAAAAGCCCGGCGCAAAATTATCGTTCAACGCGCGCGGCGCGAGATTCGTCAAAGCCCAGCTGCCCGCCGCGCCGCCACTGATGCTCGCGTGCACCGCGTTGGGATCGAGACCGGCCTTCTTCGCGTACGCGAGCGCCTCGACCCACGCCACCATGCCGACCGCGACCGCGATCTGATTCGCCATCTTGCAATGCTGGCCCGCGCCCGCCCCGCCGAGCAGCGCGATGTTTTTGCCCATGATCTCGAAGAGCGGTTTCGCGCGGGCAAAGGCCCCGGTGTCGCCGCCGACCATGATCACCAGCCGCGCCTCGCGCGCGCCGAGATCGCCGCCGGACACAGGCGCATCCAGCGAGGCGAGACCGCGTTTGGCTGCAGCCTCGGCGATCCGTCGCGCCAGCACCGGGCTCGATGTCGTCATGTCGATCAGCAACGCGCCTGGCTTCGCGCGCTCGACGATGCCGCCCGCACCGAGATAGCTCGCTTCCACATCGGTCGGAAACCCAAGCATCGTGATCACCACGTCGGCCTGAGCCGCGGCCTCGCCGGCCGAATCGTGCCACTGCGCGCCGGCCTCGACGAGTGGCTGTGCCTTTTCCTTGGTGCGATTGTGGACGTGTAGCGCGTGGCCGGCCTTTTGCAGATGGCCCGCCATGCTGCGGCCCATGACTCCAGTGCCGACGAATGCGATCGAGAGCGGTGCGGACATGTGTGCGAAGAGCGAGGGGTGAAAAGTGCGTAACCCGCCGCGGATGCAAAGACCTTCACGGAACCCGCGCGATACATTTTTCCCACCCATACCCGCAGCGCACCTGTCCACCTCCTCCCTCTCTCCCTCTCTCTGTCTCTCTGTCCTCCGTCCGCGCGATCTCGCGCACCTCCCGCGCCCGCCGCTCGTCAAACGGCTCAAACTCGTTTTTGTATTTCACCAACCCCTATGAAAATCCAACGTCGTGAATTCCTGAAAACCGCCGCCGCTGTCTCCGCGACGGCCGCTCTCGCCTCGCGGGCCGAAGCTGCCGCCGGCACCAAAGGCGCCTCGGCACGCGAGTTCTACGAGCTCCGTGCTTATCGGTTGAAGCCGGGCCCGTGGCGCGCCGGACTCGACACTTACCTCGCAAACGCCGTGCTGCCCGCGCTCGGAAAACGCGGCGTGAAACCCGTCGGGGTGTTCACCGAGATCGATGTGAACAAGGGCGCCGCGACGTTTACCGCCAAAGCCGACACGCCGGTGTGGATGCTGATTCCGCACTCCTCGCTCGAATCGTTTGTCGAGGTCAGCGCAGAGCTCAACAACGACGCCGCGGTGCAGAAAGCCGGCGGCGATTATCTGCACGCGAAGAAACCGAATCCCGCCTTCGATCGCATCGACAGCTGGCTGCTCCGCGCCTTCAAGAGCATGCCGAAGATGGAGCTGCCGGCGTTCTCGAAAAACAAAACGTCGACACGAGTGTTCGAGATGCGCGACTACGAGAGCCACAGCGAGCTCGCGGCCTTGAACAAGATGGCGATGTTCGACGAGGGCGAAACCGAGATCATGCGCTCCCTCGGCATGTCGCCGGTGTTTTTCGGCCAGGCGCTCGCCGGTCCCAATCTGCCCCACCTGCGCTACATCACCTCCGGTCCGGATCTCGCTGCGCACCTCGCGAACTGGAAGAAGTTCGGACCCGATCCGCGCTGGCAGAAATTGAAGGACGATCCGAAGTGGGCGAACAACACGTCGAAAAACACCGCCCGTTTCCTCGTGCCGACCGCGTACTCGCAGATTTGACCCCAGCGCGAGGCGCGCAAGCGCCCTGTCGCACCGTAGATTTCCGCCGCCCGGTTGCGACGGACGTGAATATTCGCATTTTCATGTTCGTCGCATCGGTCGTTCCCCACGCAGCCGGCTTCCCCACTCCGGCGCTCACCACCATGAAAACCATTCGCCGTTCGCTCTGCCTCCTGACGTTCATTGGTGCCACGGCGATTGCACAGGTCGCCGTTACGGGCGCACCGACTCCTTCCGAAGCCGCAGCTCCCACCGGCGCGCTGCGCTCCGCAGAACAACTCGAGCAGCTCCTCGCCCCCATCGCGCTCTATCCCGATGCATTGATCGCACTGATCCTGCCCGCCTCGACCGCCTCGACCGATATCGTACTCGCGGCACGTCACCTGCGCGATTTTCCCGACGACCGCTCCCAGGTTGAACATCGTGCGTGGGACGAGAGCGTGAAGTCCCTCATCAACTACCCCGAGGTTCTGAAATGGATGGATGAGAATCTTCCGTGGACCCAGCAGGTCGGCGAGGCGTTTCTCCAGCAACCCGCCGACGTGATGCAGACGATCCAACGACTCCGCGCCCGCGCTCGCGCCGCCGGCACGCTCATCGACACGCCCCAGCAACAAGTCCTCGCCGAGCCCGACGTCATTCGGATCGTGCCCGCGCAGCCCGACATCATCTACGTGCCGCGCTACGAGCCGGATGTCGTTTTCTATTCCTCGTCGCTATATTATACGCGTCCGTTGCTGACGTTCGGCCTGGGCGCGCGCGTCGGCTCCTGGCTCGCCTACGATTGCGACTGGCGGCGGAAAACCATCTGGATCGGCGACCGCCATCGCCACTGGCGGGGCCACGATTGGCGCCGGCCCGTTGTGCCCATCGCACCCGGTTTCACTCATCACGTTTCGCCCGGAGTGCGCCAGTGGTGTCCGCCCACCCGCGTCTCGCGACCCTCGCACTACACGAGCACGCGCCGGAGAACCGAAATCATTCGCCCGACTCACTTCGGAACACCTTCCCACCACTCGTACGGCACACGCACCTTCAGCCCTCACCCTCAGCGGTCCGGGCCTCCGCCACAGCATCGCGTGTCCGGGACCCAGCACCGGTCGACCGGTCCGCATCACCCGATAACCGCGCCAGCTCACGCCCCTACCGTTTCCCCTTTCACCACAACCACGACCGCACGCACATTTTCGCCCAGCACACGCGGCACGGTGACCAGCCACAGCGTCGCACCATCGTCCACCCGGCTGTACGTCACCGATCCAGGCAGGACCCGCCACTCCGTGACGCCCCCGCTTACTCCTTCCGCGATCACTCGCACACCGACGCACGCGCAACGCGGACGCGATTCGCGCACTTCCATATCCCTCTCTCGACCGCCCGCGCCACTTCAACCTGCGATGGGACCGCATCCGATCTCCGCCCGGCCGGCTGCTCCCGCCGCGACCACCCCGCGCTACGAACCGCGTGCACATCGGGCCGCCCCCGGCCATTCCTTCCGTCCTCCAGCACCGCCCGCCCCGCAGCCCATCGTCGCGCCGGCTCCGGCCGCGCCCCGCGCGCCGGTCGCACACGTGCAATCCGCCCAGGCGACCAACGGCCGCCCGGCGTCACCGGCGCAAAATCAGGGCGGCAGCCGGCGTTCATTCGGCCGCGGCCACAGTCAGGAGCGGTAACGCTGGCGTCTCTCGCCGGCGAGATCCGGCCGGAAGAATGCCCACGCCCTCAACGGACGGGAGGCACACGAAACCACGCTAGACAAGCTCCGCCGCGCGTTGCGCATGCGTCGGCCGGCGATCGGATCGCTGGCCGCTCAACTCCGCGCGCAACGTCAGGCAATACGCGTGCGCCTGCACTTCGAATTTTCGCACATCGAAACTCGGAAACACGCGCTGGCTCAACACCCGCCACGCCGGCGTCGTGGCCAACGCCAGCCCGGCGCCGACCGCCTGCTCTCCGGAGGTGCCGATGTGCGCCTGGATGCAGATGTGCCGCGCGAGCGACACCATCGCGACGACGTCCATGTCCGCGACCGCCTCATCCGGGCGCTCGACCCAGCGCAGCACATTTCCATACACCAGCGGCAGCGCGCCGCTGTCGGCAAAATGCACCGCCAGCTCGCGGCTCGTGCAGCCGAAATATTTCCGCTCGGCCACCGCCAGCGGCACCTTGCGCTCTCTCGCGTAACGCAACACCGCCTGGAACCCGAACGGATGCAGCTTGAGCAGAAACAGCCGTCCCACGTCGTGAATCAACCCGCCCGTGCACGCGGTCCCCGAAAGGTAACCAAATTCCAGGGACGTGCAGATGAATTCCGCGACCCGACCGACCGCGACTTGATACATCCAGTAGCTCGGCCACGTAAACGGCGACACCTTCGCGTGCCGCTCGCTCGCGATCGGCAGCGCCTTCGCGAGCGCGTTCAGCTTCAGCTCGCCCAGCATGCTCGCCCCCGCCCGCACGTCCTCGATCGGCGTCATGTCGTCGTGTTCGCAACGATTCGCCGCCGTGAGGATCTGCACCGCAAGCCCCGGATCGCTGGCGACGAGGTCCATCACTTGCGACATCGTCGCTGCGCGGCCATCGGCCACCATTTGAAACGCCGCAGCCGACGTGTCGACGACCGGGCAGCTCCCGAGCGCCTTCACCTGGGCTTCGAGCATCGCTCGATCGGTGAGCGGACCGCTCTTGTCGACATCAGCACATGCCCACCGCGCGTACTCGGCCGCTTCCCTGGCCTGCTCCGAATCGGGCTCCACCCGCATGCAATCCGGCGAAAACGAAGGGTTCAGCTGGCAGAAGATGAGCCGGCTCGCGTAGTCGAGATACTCGGCACAGCTCTTGAACTCCGCCCAGTTTCCCACCGCGGCCTGCTCCTGCAAGTGCCGCAGAAAATCCACCCCGCCCCACACGCCCGCCGCCTCCGCCAGACCGGCGAGCGCCGATGTTTCCGCAAACACTTCCTCGTTTTGCCGCGCTTCCGCCCACGCCGGAAACGTCTGCGCCGCCTTGTCGAACCCCACCATCACCTCGCGCCGCATCTCGATGAGCGTCGCCGGCTCGATCCCCGTCAGCTTCGCAAACGACTTGGCGTCCTCGAAATGCAGGTCGCGCCACGGATTCTGCAGCGCCTTCGCGATCTCGTTGTGCACGAGTTCATCGCTATAGGGCTTGATCAGATAGTTCTGCACCCGCAGCCCGAGCGCCTTCTTCACCAGCCGTGAATCGGTTTCCGATGTGTAGACGACCACCGGCAGGATCTTCCAAAACCAATCCTCCCGCACGCGCTGGAGAAACGAGATCCCCGATGTGCCCGCCAGCTTCACCTCGCAAAACACCACGTCGAACACCACCCCTTCGCGGAGCATCCGCCACGCGTCATCCACTTTCGTCGCGATAAACCCGCGGTGATTTCCCCGCGCAAGGATCCCCTGCAAGGCGCGGCAAGCCACCTCGTTGTCGTCCAGGAGCAGGATGTTAGCCATGGGGGTTTTGAAGACCGACATGCCGTCAGTAGTTCTGCGTATTCATCGGCTCCAATCGCTGGCACTAAACCGAAAAGTCGTCGCGACCGCTCCGGAGTGCCGGTTCTGACACGTTTTTGACCTCAAGCCCGGCCCGCCAACCGACACCACGCGTCCGGCGGGTTTGACTCTTCGGCGGGGCGCTGCGCCCTTTTGAATCGAATGTCGTCCTCGCTCCCGCCCACCGCCGCCGTCGCGCCCGCGCTCCTCGCGCCCTTTCGCGCCCCCAACGGCGCTGCGCCCGACGCCGATGCCGTGCTCGAGCGCTTCCTGGAAGTCGCCGCCGCCCGCGGGCTCGAGCTCTACCCCGAACAGGAAGAGGCGATCCTCGAGCTCCTCGCCGGCCGTAATGTCGTTCTGAATACGCCCACCGGCTCCGGCAAATCGCTCGTCGCCGCCGCGTTTCACTTCAAGGCCCTCTGCGCCGGCGAACGCTCCGTCTACACCTGCCCGATCAAGGCGCTCGTGAACGAGAAGTTCCTCTCGCTCTGCCGCGACTTCGGCCCGGAAAACGTCGGCATGATGACCGGCGATGCCAGCGTGAACCCGCGCGCACCCGTCCTCTGCTGCACCGCCGAGATCCTCGCCAACATCGCGCTCCATCGCGGCGACACCAGCGACATCCGCGCCGTGATCATGGACGAGTTCCATTACTATTCCGACGCCGAGCGCGGCTACGCCTGGCAGGTGCCGCTCCTCACGATGTCGGGCGCGCGCTTCCTCCTCATGTCGGCGACGCTCGGCGCGACGGAGTTTTTTGAAAAGGAAATGACACGCCTCACCGGCGCTCCCAGCGTCACGGTCCGCAGCGAGCGTCGCCCCGTGCCGCTCGAGTTCGAATACTCCGAGACTCCGCTCACCGAGCGCATCGCCGGACTGCTCACGCTCAATCGCGCGCCGGTTTACCTCGTCTATTTCACCCAACGCTCGGCCAGCGAAGCCGCGCAGGCGTTGATGAGCCTCAACGTGTGCTCAAAGGAGGAAAAAGCCGCGCTGCAGACCGCGTTGGAAAACGTCCGCTTCAACAGCCCCTACGGAAAAGAAATGCGCCGCTGGCTGCGCCACGGCATCGGCGTGCATCACGCCGGCCTGCTTCCGAAGTACCGCATCCTCGTCGAGCAGCTCGCGCAAAAGGGCCTGCTCAAATTGATCTGCGGCACCGACACCCTCGGCGTCGGCATCAACGTCCCGATCCGCACCGTCGTCTTCACGCAGCTCTGGAAATACGATGGCCGCAAAGCCGCGATTCTAAGCGTGCGCGACTTCCGCCAGATCTCCGGCCGCGCCGGCCGAAAAGGCTACGACGACAAAGGCTACGTCATCATCCAGGCGCCCGAGCACGTCATCGAAAACAAACGCGCGGAAGAGAAAGCCGCGAAGGATCCGAAGAAGAAAAAGAATGCCGCCAAAGCTCGCGCACCCGAAGGCTCGGTAAGCTGGGATGCGAAGACCTTCGAACGTCTCCGCACTGCCCCTGCCGAGGAGCTCACATCGCGTTTCGAAGTCTCCCACGGCATGCTGCTTCTCGTGCTCGGCCGCGAGGGCGACGGCTGCCGCGCGATGCAGCGCCTGATTCGCGATTCGCATGAGACCGAGCATCGCAAACGCGGTCTGCGCAAACGCGCATGGCAACTCTTTCGCGCGCTCGTCGATCGCAAGATCGTGGAGATCTCGCCCGCGGCGCAGCCAT
>JAKFEQ010000082.1:0-102825 GCA_036675625.1 Opitutaceae bacterium
GTTGATTCGACCGGACCTACGCGCTCTCCCCGAGCCATTCAAACTCGGAATATACAATAATCGGCCAGACCCCTTGCCGGCCGCGGATCCCTTGCCGGTTATGCCGAGCAAGAGTCGCGACCTCACCGCGTGAGCGCGACGTGGTTCGAAAGACTCAGACAGAAATAGCGGGCCGGAAACCGTGTGAACCGTACCTCGGTGCAACCTGCCGCGCCCAGCGCCGCACCGAACTCGGCGCGGGTGTAGCGTTGCGCGTGCCACGGTCTCTCGATCACCAGTCGGGTGATCGGGTTCCGCCGCGTAATGACGATTACCAACTGTCCATCCGGCGCCAGCCGCTCGCGCAGGCCGCGCACGGCGAAGGCCAGCTCGGCGCGCGGGACATACTCCAGCATCGAGACCGATATGATTAGATCGTAGCCGGTCCAGGTCGCTGGCAGCGCCGCGAGATTGAGCACGTTGGCCTGCCGCAACTCGACGTTCGATCGTCCCTGCGTGCGCAGTGTGCGCTCGAAGCGCTCGAGCATCGCCGGCGTGAGATCGAACGCATCGATCTTCTGCGCACGCCACCCCTGGCGTCCGAGCACGTCGAGCACCGCGAGCGATGCAAACCCTGTACCGCAGCCCGCATCGAGCACGCGCATGCCGTCGCGGACGAGGCCTTGGGCGTGAAGCAGCGCGGCAATTCCCTGCTGGTGTGAGAAGGTCGAAACGAACGATACGTAGTCGTCGGCCTTTTCGGTATATAGAGTCTGTGCATCCATAAGGAAAAGTGTCTTCCGCTTTGCCGGCCGGTCACGCCCGGCGCGGAAGCAGCGCCGCGATCAACGCCACGAGCGCCACGAGATTGAGCCCGGCGCTCGCCGCATGCGAATACTCCCATTGGATCCGCAACTGTTCCCAATGCGCCGGCAGCACCGTCCAGTTTTGCGTCTCGCGATTCGCCGGAAACGTGAACGACCAGAAAACCGCCTGCGTGCCCGCGATCGCGAGCGTGGCGATGAGCGCGAGCCCGAATTTCCCGCCGGCGCGGGCAAGCATCGCCGTGAGCAGGGCGTTGCTGGCCAGCGCGAGAAGCACCACGATACCGAGCAGGTTCCAGCCTCGATAGAGTTGCTGTACGACGAGGTAGTCGTCGCGCGAAAGTCCTATTTTGTTCGGTAGTTCAAACACGTGAGCGAGCGCCGGAACGAGGGCGAGCGCGGCGAAAAGCATACAGCAGAAACGAAGGGTCGCGGACATCGTCAGGCAAAAGCGAAACAGGGGAGTGGGGATGACCGCTCTGTAATGAATCCGGTTCCGTTGTCGCGCCCGTGCGGATCGAAAAGCAGCCCCTTTCCTCCATCCGGTAGACCGCATGTCCCTCGCGCGACCGGGAAGTCGATCATCGCGTTTTTTCACTCGGCAGAGCGGGTAATCGGAATGCTTGGGAGATGAGCGTTGAGAGAGCGAGCCGTCGGGGGCGTAAAGCCCCTCCCTCAGCTTAGAGGGTGCGGCCGGGGACGGCCGCGCTGCGGGCGGGCGCGGGTTTGAGCGGACGTTCGGGATCGAAATCGGGCGCTTCGAAATCGGTCGCGTCGGCCCATGGGGTGGGCTGGCGGTCGCCTTGCATGAAGCGTTCGTAGTAGCGCGGCTGGTTCAGGTGCGGGTAGCGGTCGAACATCGCTCCCTGGCCGGCCAGCCGCGGGTCCTGCTGGCGTTCGAGGTCGGCGAAGAGCTGGCGTTGCAACGCCTCGCGGCGCGACGTCCACGCCGGGTCCTGTGCGAGATTCGTCAGGCAATCCGGATCGGTGCGGAGATCGTAAAGCTCCTCGCCGGGATGGCGGCCGAAATTCAGCTCCCATTGCCAGTGATTCACGCCCTGGCGGTTTTGCGCAAGGATCAGGGTCTTGGTCGGGCTGCCGTCGATGTGCAGGTAGCCCGTGACCGGATCGCCCATCGGCCAACGCGAGGGCTCGAAGTTGCGCAGGTAAAGCACGTCGTCGCGATAGATGCCGCGCACGGGATAGCCGACGTCACCCGGGCGGCCGATATCGTGACGCTCCTGTCCCACGAGCAAATACTCGCGGCCGTGCTGCACGCGGCCCGTGACCGGCTGCGTGTCGCGGAAGATCGGCCCAAGGCTACGCCCGGTGATCGTCGCCATCCCGCTGGCGCTTTCGGCCACGCCGGCCGCTTCCAGAAACGTCGGCGCAAAATCGATGAAGCTGACGTAGTCGCTCACCGTCCGGCCCGGTTGCGCAATGCCGGCGCCCCAGCGAATCGCGAGCGGCACGTGGTTGGAAAGTTCATACGCGGCGCTCTTCGCCCGCGGGAAAGGCATGCCGTTGTCGGCCGTGACGACGATCAGCGTGTTCTCGATCTGCCCGGATTGCTCGAGCGCGGCGAGGACGCGGGCGAGATGCGAGTCGTAGTATTCGATCTCGAAGGCGTAATCGAGCAGGTCGTGCCGCACCGTGTCGGTGTCGGGCCAGTAAGCGGGCACGCGGTCGATATCGCGCGGGGATTTATGGCCGAGCTTCGCGCCCGAGCCGGGTTGGTAGCGACGGTGCGGTTCGTGCGTGCCGAGCCAGAAACAAAACGGCCGGTCGCGCGGCCGCTGAGCGAGAAAGGCCTCGAAGTTCGCGGCGTAGTCCACGGGCGCGATGGTCGACGTGGGCGGCTGGGTTTTGATCGCGTGGAAGCCGCGGCCCGTCAGCAGGCGCGGCTTGCCGTCGACGGTGCCGGCATTACCCGGGCCCCAGCCCTTGCCCGTAAAACCGGTGGTGTAGCCATGCTGGCCGAGTGCTTCCATCCAGCCGCGAAACTTGGCCGGAAAATTGTTGATGTGGTTGGCGG
Source organism: Opitutaceae bacterium (assembly GCA_036675625.1). Classification (GTDB taxonomy): domain Bacteria; phylum Verrucomicrobiota; class Verrucomicrobiia; order Opitutales; family Opitutaceae; genus ER46. The sequence goes on from JAKFEQ010000082.1 coordinate 2,839, forward strand.
CCTCCTCGAGCTGCCAGCTGTTGCGGCCAGTGAGAATGCAGGCGCGCGCGGGCGCGCATTTCGCGTTCGGTGTGTAGGCGCGCGTGAACAGCAGCCCCTCGCGCGCCACGCGATCGAAGGCGGGAGTCTTGATCCAGCGGGTGCCGTAGGCGCCGGCGTGTGGATGGGATTGGTCGTCGGCGATGACGAAGAGGATGTTCGGCCGATCGGTCGCAAACGCCGCGGCGACGAGCGAGCAAGCGAAACTCAGCAGGAGTAAAAGGCGGAGCATGGGAAATTAATTGCCAGCCGGCAGGGGCGCCGGGGTGCGGTCATACCGCAGCAGGTTGCCCGCAGCCTCCTGCCGCAGGCCGCCCTTGGAAAGCGATTAATCCACGCGACTCGAGTTCGGGCTCTCGGCTTCGACCCTGTGGCCTGGCCTCTGTTTGGGTCGAGCGATGGCGGCGGCGGTCGCGATCAGTTCACATGCGACCTTAACTTTGCGGCGCGGAGGATCAGGTAGTTTCGTTCGGGGAGGTTGCTGGTTCTTGCCGCGGCGGCTTGGTAGAGCGTAATGGCTGCTTCGATTTGCCCGGCTCGTTCGAGGAGGTGGGCTCGGGCGGCGTCGAGGCGATGGCTGTGCCTGAGCTGGGGATCTGAATCGAGGGTCTCGAGCTCTTTGAGGCCGGCTTGCGGGGTGTCGGCCATCGCGAGCGCGATGGCGCGATTGAGGGCGACCATCGGGCTGGGAGAGATCCGGTAGAGGACTTGATAAAGCGCGTGGATCTGGGGCCAGTCGGTCTCGTCCGTGCCGGGAGCTTCGTCGTGCAGGGCGGCGATGGCGGCTTGTAGTGAATATTCCCCTACGGCGCCTTGCCTCAGGGAAGATTCGACGAGGGCCTTGCCTTCGCGGATGAGGTCCTGGTTCCACAGGGAGCGGTCTTGCTCGTCGAGCGGAATGAGCTCGCCGGATTTGCCCGCGCGGGCGGAGCGACGGGCATCGGTGAGGAGCATGAGGGCGAGGAGGCCGGCGACTTCGCCGTTGTTGGGGAGAAGGCGGTGGGTTTTCCGGGCGAGCCGGATCGCTTCGCCGGAGAGATCGACCCGGTGAACGAGGGAGCCCGATGACGCGGCGTAGCCTTCGTTGAAGATGAGATAGAGCACACGCAGGACGGCGGAGAGACGGCTTGCGCGTTCCGATTCGTCGGGCGTTCGGAAGGGAGGGTTTGACGCCTTGATGGTTTCCTTCGCCCGGCTGATGCGCTGGCCCATGGTCGATGCCGGAACCAGGAAGGCGCTGGCGATTTCGGCGGTGGTGAGACCGCCCACCGCCCGAAGCGTGAGAGCAATGGCGGAAGCCGTCGAAAGCGAGGGGTGACAGCACATGAACAGGAGAAGCAGGGTGTCGTCCGGCTCGTCGATGGCGACGCGGTAGATATCGGGAGCGAGCACGGCGGGGCCGTCGAGATAGGTATCCGTTTCCCGGTTACGTCGCGCAACTTCGCTGCGGATATGATCGGTCATGCGCCGACAGGCGACTGCCACGAGCCAGCCCAGAGGATGTTTGGGCAGCGGATTCGTGGTCCACTGGGCGTGGGCGGCGATGAGGGCTTCCTGCACCGCGTCTTCGGCGGCCGAGAAATCCTCGAATCGCCGGGCGACGATGCCAAGCGCCTGCGGCGTGAGCTCGCGCAGCAGGCGTTCGACGTTCGCGGCTGGATCGGTTTCGTCCACGGTTACTGGTCCGAATGGCAGGAGGTCATGACCTCGCGGACTTCGACCGCCATCTTGAGCGGTTTTCCGTCGGGACCCGGAGCGCAGGAGACTTCCGCGGCGATGGCGAGGGCGCGAGCTTTGCTCTCCACCTCGACGATCCAGAATCCCGCCAGAAACTCCTTCGACTCCGGGAAAACGCCGTCGGTAATCGGGAGGCGATTATCGTCGGCTTTGACGAGAATCGCCTGGTCGGGCTCGGTGAGTGCTTCGCCGGCCAGCATCTCTCCTGCCTCGGTCAGTTGTTTATTGAGGCGCATCATGTAGTCGACGTGGGCCTGGATCGCTTCCTTTTTCCAGGAGAAGATTTGGTAGGGGCCGCTTGGGGCGTTCATCATCAGGATGTATTTCATGGTGTGTTTATTGGATTCTCGAGACCGCCCGTGAGTGGGGGTCTTGCGCAGGTAGGTCGGAGCCGAAAGACGGCATTTCGACATGCCCGCGAAATCTTTTCGAATATTTCTGTGCCCGCTGTTCTTCGGCCCCCCTGTCACAAAACCGCCGTCACTTCGGTCATGTTACCGTCCACCATGAATCGAAACCATACTCGTGTCCTCGTCGCGCTGGCTGCGGCGGTTGTGTTCGTCGGGCTTGTCACTCTCGTGCTGCGGTTCGCGCACGTTGCCGAGCCGGCTGCCACCACCGTCCGAGGGCCGACGGCGCAGCGGCTCTGGGCGACCGCCGCCGCCGCGCTGGCGCTGGCCGGCGCCCTCGCCGGTGGCCTCGGGTTGGCCCGCCCCGCGGGGCGGTTTGGGACCAACCGGGGAAAACTCGGAGCCGTCCTGGCCGGGCTCGTCGCGGCGGTAAACGGCGGACTCGCTCTGGCCTCCGCCCAAGGTGGCCCCGGCAGCGGCAACGGAGTCGTCGGTGCCGCCGTGGCGCTGGTGCTCGGCGTGATCGCCGCCGCGTTCGGTGGCCTCGCCCTGGCTCGCTCCCGCAACGCCGGCTGACCAGCGCCGCCCCCGCCGGTGCCGCGAACCGCCCGTTTATCGCCCATCTATACTCAACCACGAGAACCAATCGAAAGCCCATGGCCCAATCGAACACCGCTCCGGCGGCACCACACCGCTTCATTAAAAACGTTCACGGTGTTCGCTACCAGGTGAAGGACGTCGCGCGTGCCGCCGCCTTCTATACTCAACTCGGTTTCAAGCTCGAGCATCAGCACCTTCCTCAGTTCGCGGCTGTGTCCCTGGGTGGCGCGATTCTCTTGCTCAGCGGACCGGGTGCATCGGGTTCGCGTCCGCTATCCGGCGGGAAAGCTCAGGAGCCCGGTGGATGGAATCGCCTGGTTCTCCATACGACCGATCTTCCTGCGTGCATCGCGACCCTGAAGCAGGCGGGAGTTCGCTTCCGCAACGACGTGGAGTCAGGTCCCGCCGGCAACCAGGTGCAGATCGAAGATCCCGACGGGAACCCGGTCGAATTGTTCGAACCGGCCAGCTGACGCAAACCGGCCTCAGGCGGGGGCAGGACGCTGTTCGCCCAGCCCAATGTCGACCCGGAAACGCCACGCGCCGCGGCGGTTGCCACTTGCCGAGCGTTGTGTACAGCCCGTGGACAGGAGGGCGCGCGCTCGCTCCGGCCCGGTGATACAACGTGGTGTTCGATTATATAACTCTCCGCCTGAGAGCAGCCCGTCCGCTTAGCGCGAAAAGCGCAGTTCCGATTGCCAGCATCCATGCACTCGAGCCTTCGTCCGGCACCGATGAAAAGCGGAGATCGATACGCGTGGAGACAGCGCTCTGCTTCCTCGCAATTGTCCTCGCCACGATGGCGTCGATTGCTTCCGCCGGCGCATCGCGGCCCCCGACATCCTGCTGATGATGCCGGATCAATTTCGCGGCGACTGCCTCGGCGCCGTCGGCCATCCGGTCGTGCGAACGCCAAATCTCGATGCGCTCGCGGGGGAGGGGACGCTGTTTCGCCGGACATATTCCCTCCGCCCGGTCGTGCATTCCCGCGAGCCATGAGCTGCTGACGCTCTTTCTCACCGCCTCGTGTTTACGCGCCGCATCCGCCTCCGATCACGGCGAACTGTTCGGCGACCACGGCTTCTTTCTGAAATGCGAACCCTATGAGGGCTCGGCCAACATTCCGCTGCTGATCGCCGGCTCGCGCGAGCTCGGCTTCACGCGCGGCGTGCAGTCGCAGCATCCCTTCTGCCTCGAAGACCTCATGCCGACGCTGCTGACGCTCGCGGGCGCGGCGTTGGCGGAGAAGATGGATGGTCGCAGCCTGCTGGCCTCGCTGCGCGGTGCCGGCGCACCGGTGCGGCCCTGGCTGCATTTCCAGCGTTTTTCGTCAGAGGAAGAGTATTCCCCGGCGCAGATGCGTTTCCCCAAGGGCGCGCGCAAGCACAAGATCGCTACGTCGTCCTCCACGGCTGTCAGCCATGGATCGATGGGGAGAGCGACCCCATGGGGCGGCCAACAACCGAGCAGTCTTTGCCAATAAATGCAGACCATCATGCCGGGCTTCGGCGATATTGCATCCGCTACAAAGGAAGATTACCATGAAAACGACACGCCTGTATTTTCGCCTGTGGGCGACTGCACTCGCGATCTCTTGGTGCACCGCGAGTGCCCAGCAGGGCCAGGTCCAATCCGGGCCGGGTCCCTCGAATGTTCAGAGCACACTATCCGCGCAAGAAAGCCTGGCTGAACGCCTGCAGGTTCGCTCGCAGGAGACGCTTCAGCTTCAGCTCACCGCCCAGCAGGCCGGCCAGCTAGCCCAGATCCGCCAGCAGCAGCAGGCGCAGATCGCGGCAATAAACCAGATGAGTGGCCTGACCGCGGAGCAGCGCCGCGAGCAGGTGGCCGCGCTCATCCAGAAATACGATGCGCAAGTCACCGCGTTGCTGACGCAGGAGCAACAGCGTCTGCTCCAGCAGATGCAGGCCCGTGATCGCGACCAGCTGCGCACGCATCAATCGGATAACCTCGCAGAGCAGCTCCGGTCTCGTTCTCAACTGGCGCTTTCGCTCGGACTCACCGGAGAACAGGCTCAGCAGATTGAACGCATCCGCGAGCAGCAGCGGGCTCAGGTCGAGACAATGAACCAGGATCCTGCACTTACTCCGGAACAGCGTCGCGAACAAATTGCCGCGGCGGTGCGCAACTACAATGAGCAGGTCCGCGCTGTGCTGACACGCGAGCAGCTCCAGCAGATGGAGCAGGTCATGGCTACGGAACGCGCCCGCACTCGTGCGACTCAACCCGAGGAGGCGGCGGAACTGTTGCGGCGCCGGGAGCAGCTCGCCCGTGAGCTCGGGCTGTCGGCCGATCAGGAAGCCCAGCTTGCCCGGATTCGCGAGCAGCAACGCGCCGAAATCGCCGCCCTCAATCAGAACCGCGCGCTGAGCCAGGAGCAGCGGCGCACGCAGATTGACGCCATCCTTCGCAACTCTGGCGAGCAGATCCGGGCAATGTTGAAGGAGGACCAACTGCAGAAACTCGATCAGTTGCGCGATCTTGATCGCGACCGTGACCGCACGCGGGACCGCAAGCGCATCGATCGACCGACATCGCAATAGACACCAGCCCGGGTTCGGAGCTCGAGCTGCTCGAACGCGCACGGGGCCCGGCTTCACTGCCGCGGTTCCGTTCGCCGGGACGACCGGTGGCCGGCTCGGCGCAGGCGGTGCAGCGGTCGGAGCCACCCTCATTACAGCCATGGTGTCCCACCTCCACTTCTCCATCGGGGCGATCGTCAGCCTGATGAGCGCGGGGCTGGTCGCACAACCAGCTCCGCCGCCGTCGGAGGATGATCTGCTTGTCGCCGCGCTCGCGGAGGAGATCGCGGCCTTGCGCTCAATTTCGTGGATGCGGGCCGCGTCCGCCACAGTTTCCGTTGGTTGGCGCGACAACGCGCTCCTTTCCTCGTTCGAACCCGTGCGGCGCGGGTTTGGTCGGGCCGAGATCGAGGCGAGCGTGTTCCGCTCCCGGCAGCACCCTTGGGGGTTTGTCGGTTTCCTCAACGGCGATCTGCTTCGATACTTTTCGCCTCCCCCCGAAACCTCGGGAGAACAGCAGTGGGCGCTGCACTCCGAGTTTCGGTGGGCGCCGGCGGAGCGTTTTCGGCTGGCCGTGAAGGCGATTGGCTATTGGCAGGACGCGGTCATCGATCAGTCGGAATCCGAGCAGTTTCGTTTCGTGGCTCCCACGCGTGTCTGCGGCGGATTCGTCACCTTGACGCCCCGTGTGGTTGCAGGTCCGCTGCGCGTCGAGCCGTGGGTTCAGGTCAAACGCAACGATTACCGCGGTTACAGCGGCGATTATGAGGAACCGAAGCAGGGGATCCGGCTGGAGTGGCCCTGGACGCAGACGTTTTCGCTTTCCGCCGGCTGGTCCGAATTGCACCGCCGCTTCGACCATCGGCTCCGCTTCACCGTCGGTGGCCGCGCTCTCCCGGATACTCGTCTTCGTTTTCGGCAGCGGGAAGGGACACTGACGGCGCGCACGCGCCTGGGCCGCAACGGCGACTGGTCGTTCGCCGTTTCCGGGAATCGGCTGGAAAACTCCGACCAGGCTTCGGGCTACTTCGATTATCTCCAGCGCCGTCTGTCCTTGGAATGCGAGTGGCGGCACACGCCGTGGCGAATCGCCGCCTGGCTCGAAGGCGGCCGCACGGAATACCGTACCCAAACGGTGGGCACCGGGATCGCGCCGCCGGCCCGCATTTCCGATGATTATGAGACCGTGCTTCGCCTGGAGCGGACGTTCAATCCCAGATGGAGCGTATTCGCCGAGCACTATAGGGAGCACAGCCGCTCCAACCTGCCCGATGTCGGTTACCGCGCCAACACGGTGCAGGCCGGCATCCGGCGCGAACTCTGATCGGCGCATCGGCGTTATCCCGGCCATGAAACCAGAATCCTTCGCGGCCAGTTTCGCCCCGCCCGCGATTGGGCGGCGGATACACATTTCCGGCCCGAGCCGGCCTCTGGCGGCGAACCGCCGGATGCTCCGGATGACAAGGGAAGTCTTTCCGCTCCTCGTGTGCCGCGGCGGGCGGGAACTGCTCCTTGGCCTGATCCTGGCCATCGCTGGGAGCGCGAGGGCCCAGATAGACGGTGCGTACCGGTGGGCATTCAGCACGCTTTCGTCGGCGGTCGAGGGCGCCATCCTCTCCTCGCCCTCGGTGGGGCCTGACGGCACGCTCTACATCGGCGTGGAAGTGGGTTCGGCCAGCAGCATCGCGCCGACCGGCCGCGTCTTTGCAATCAGCGCGGACGGAGCGCAAAGATGGATGTTCCTGGCGCCCGACTGGGTCGACTCGACCCCGGCCATCGGACCCGACGGGATGGTCTACTTTGGAACGTGGGACGGCATGCTGTTTGCGCTCCGGCCTGATGGTACGAAATACTGGGACTGCGCCGCCGGTCCGTTCATCACGTCCTCACCGGCGATTGCGCCAGACGGGACTGTGTATGTCGGCGCGGGAAGCGATCTCGTCGCCCTGCGTCGCGATGGCACGGAAAAATGGCGGTTCTTTGCCGGAGATTGGATCGACGGGTCGCCGGCGGTCGGGCCGGACGGTTCCGTGTATTTCGGCTCATGGGACTCGGAATTGCATGCGCTTGCCCCCGACGGCACGGAAATGTGGCGCTTCCCGACCGCCGGCACCATCACGAGTTCGCCCGCCATAGCGGCGGACGGCACGATCTATATTGGATCGCGCGACGGTCACCTCTACGCCGTGGGGCGCGACGGGACGTTTCGCTGGAGCTTCGACACCGGTGATCCGGTCGAGGCGTCGCCGGCGCTCGGAACGACCGGCACGATCTATATTCCCACATCGGGTGGGCGGCTGTTTGCTCTCACGCCGACCGGCGCTGAACGCTGGCGCTATCCCCGCGTCTCCGAGCCGGCGCTCGCGGGCCTCTACTCGAGCCCGGCCGTGCGGGCGGACGGCGCAATCGTATTCGGCTCGAGCGACAACGCCGTGTTCGCGCTCCGTTCCGATGGCACGGTTCTTTGGCGGACGGCCGTCGGGGACTGGTGCGACTCGTCCCCGCTCATCGCCCCCGGCGGGAGTCTCTATATTGGGTGCGCCGACAAGAAACTATATGCATTGAACGGAACGGCCGAGCCGCTCGCGACCGAGTGGCCCCAATTCCGCCGCGACCCGCGCCGGACAGGTTGGCAACTCCTCGGCACAAGCGCCGGCACCACAGGACACCTCACGAATCTTTCCATTCGGTGCACGGCCGGCACCGACGCCGGCACGCTGATCACCGGCCTTGTTGTCGCTGGGACTTCCGGCCGCTCGCTGCTGCTCCGTGGCATCGGGCCGACGCTCTCCGCATTTGGCGTGGATGGTGTTTTACCCAACCCGCAACTGACCGTCTACGCGGGAAACACGGTGCTGATGGCAAACGACGACTGGGGCGACGCCCCAAACGCCGCGTCCATCATCGCAACAGCGGAGGCGGTCGGCGCCTTTCAACTGCCGGCCGGCAGCCCCGATGCCGCAATCCTGGCTGGGTTCGCACCGGGCGCATACACCGCCCATGTCCAGGACGTGACCGGCGGCACCGGTGTTGTGCTCACGGAAATCTATGACGCTGGCGGCATGCCCGGGGCCCGTCTCGTGAACCTCTCTGCTCGCGGCGAGGTCAGGCCTGGCGAGGGCGTGTTGGTGGCCGGGCTCGTCGTCGCGGGATCCAGCCGGGCCGTGCTCGTTCGCGGACTGGGACCGGCCCTGGTCGCGTTTGGGGTCGCCTCACCCCTGCCACAGCCGCGGCTTCGGATTTTCCGCGGCACGCAGTTGGTGGCAGAGAACGATGCTTGGAGTGATGCCAGCAACGCCCAGGCCGTGGCGGCCACCGCGGCGAGCGTCGGGGCGTTCGTGCTCGCACCCGGCAGCCAGGATGCCGCGCTGCTGCTCACCTTGCCTCCGGGACCATTCACGGCTCAGGTCACCGGCGCCGACGCGACGACCGGCGTGGCCTTGATCGAAGTTTACGAGGTGCCCTGAGTGGCCTCCTTGTGAGGCGGAGCAACGGGGCGACCGCGGGTGTGCCGGGGCGCGGACAGCGATTCGTTCGCCGTCCATCGCACCGCTGGTCGGACGCGCGGCGTTGTCACATGTTTTGGGATACGGCATCGTGGCGTTCCGGCCAAGCTCACCGTCTCGGAGCAAGGCGTTCGTGGCCGTCCGCTTTGATCGGATATATAGCATATATATATAGCTCGTGTCTGGCCGGACAAAAAACGACCACGCTTCGCCAATTTCCGCGCGATGGTTTCGTGGTTCAGGGGTCAATTATATAATCCAGCAGTAGCGGAAATGTCCAGTAAGTGGGGTCCTGGAAACGGGCCGGGACTCTAATAACTCCATCCCGAATCAAGGACGTTATCATGAAACAGAAACAGCATGCGTGCGATCCGCAGAATCAGAGCATCCGCCCACCCGGTATCGGGTCGTTGTTGATTGCGACAGGTAGGACAATGGCCCTGACCCTGGCCACACTGGCAGCGACGGTCGCCTTTGGCGCCGAGGAAGAGACTGCCGGCAACAACCTCTCCGTGCCCGCCGTCTGGGCCGACACGCCCGGCCCCGGCATGACCTTGCGAGGCGTGGAGGGCGCCACTCCAGGAGCACTCCAGGCGAGAGTCACGGTTCCGTGGTCGGCCATGGTCGGTGGCAATCATGCCTACGCGCAGAAGACGGACGGAAACGTCTGGCAGGCTGAGAACGCAGCCACTTCCGCCCGGATATACGTTAACGAGATCGACTGGGGCGACATGCTCGAGTCGGCGCCATTGAAGACGCGTGCGCCGATCCGCATCGAATTGAGTCTCTATCAGACGACCCTCCTTGGCGTGCCGCTCGCGAAACGCGGCTTCCAGATGGCGATGCTGGCGAATCCCAGCAGCCCCGATGAAGTGCAGGGCGTCCTTTCTGCCAAACTCGCGTCGACCTCCTCGCCGGCGGTCGAAGGCGATCTCCTTGGCACTACCGGAGAGGCTACCGTCTACTCGCCCCTCGCCAAACTCGTCGTCCAGAAAATCGGCGGCGTGCGGGAGGATATCCTGCCGGGCGATTTGTTCTGGACCGGCACCCAATGGATAGACGCCAACACGGAAGATCCTACGGGTATCGGAACGCCTGACACGGCACTCATCTTCGGCGGAGAAATCAACGTGGGTGGCAAGGCCATCTACGGCCTCTCGCAGGGAGGATGGAGGGCCACGCAGCCAGGTGACTACCGCATCACGTTCCACCTGCCGTTGACCAGCCTCGCGCAGTTCGATGCCAGCACCAAGATCCGTGAATCGCTCGAAACCGAGGCGGTGACACTGGCCGCGGAACCCGGGGAAGGCGTCGGCGCGACGGCTGTCGTCGATTACATCAACAATCTCACTTACATCGACGTCCGCGTCGCTCGTAGCTCGGGAGGAGGAGGAGGTGGTGGTGGTGGCGGTGGCGGTGGCGGCGGTGGGAAACCGGAGTTCACGAGCCCGGCGCAAGTGGACGCGATGGTCGGAGTGCCGTTCACTCATCCGATCGTCACCACGTCGTGCACGGTAACCTACACGGCCAGCAATCTTGCGGGCACTGGACTTTCGCTTGATGGCGCCACGGGTGTGATCAGTGGAACGCCGTCCAAGGCCGGCACGATCAACTCTACCCTCACCGCGACCAACGCCGAAGGCACGGCAAGCCAGGACCTCGTTATCACCGTCAGCGCCCCTGCGGCCCCGGTGATCTCCAGCCCTGCCACGGCCTCCGCCTTGGTGGGTGTGGCGTTCGGGATGCAGCTCAAGGCAAGTGGGTCGCCCACCAGTTTTTCCGCGAGTGCTCTCACCGGCACCGGACTGCAGATCAATCCGGCTACCGGGTGGATCTTTGGGAAGCCAACCAAGGCCGGCACGATCGTCACGACCGTGACCGCGGCCAATCCCCACGGCTCGGGAACTCAGAGCCTCTCCATCACGGTCGGCCCGGGTTCGGCGCCGGTTATTACGAGTCCCGCCACGGCAACCGGCACGGTGGGCGCGGCGTTCAGCTATCAGATCACGACCACCGGTTCCTCGGCTCCGACATCTTTTGCGGCGACCAACCTCGTCGGCACCGGTCTTTTGATCAATGCCTCAACCGGCCTGATTAGCGGAACACCGACCGCGGCCGGCACCATCAGCTCGACGCTCAGCGCGACCAACCCGTCTGGGACAGGGACCAAGGAACTCGTCATCACGATCAACGCCGCAGCTGCGGTGCCCGTAATCACGAGCGCCGCAACCGCGACCGGCACGGTGGGTGTCGCATTCAGCTACCCGATTGTCGCGACAGGCACCCCGACGAGCTATGCCGCGACCAATTTCGCCGGCACCGGTCTGTCCATCAACACGACGACCGGCCTGATCAGCGGTATGCCGACCGCTGCGGGCACGATTAACTCGACCGTCAGCGCAACGAACGCCGCCGGCACCGGCACCCAGCAGCTGATCATCACAATCAACTCCGCCTGGACGCCGCCGCCACCGCCGCCTCCTCCCCCGCCGCCACCGCCGCCACAGAAGCAGACGATCGCCTTTACGCCGCCCGCGACGCCGCTCGTCATCGGGCAACCGATCGTGCTCGATGCGAAATCCAGTTCCGGTCTGCCGATCACCTACACCGTCGTCCAGGGCGACGCCAAGCTCGATGGCAACAAGCTCACGCCCAACAGCACCGCTCTGCTGATCGTCCGAGCCTCCCAACCCGGCAACAGCAGCTACGCCGCCGCCGTCATGGACCTCGAACTTGGTAAACCCGCCAAGATCCCGCAGAAGATTACCTTCCCGCCCATCGGCCCGAAGTTGACCACGGATGGCGAAGTGTCGCTCGCCGCCGAGTCGGACTCCGGCCTGCCGGTCACCTACACCCTGCTGAGCGGTCCGGCTACTCTCGACCGCACGACGCTTACGCTCAATGGCGGTGCCGGCACGGTCGTCATCCGTGCCTCGCAGTCCGGCAACGACCGGTTTGCTGCCGCTGCTGAGGCCACCCTGACCTTCACCGTCCGGGCGCGATTCCAGCAGGTTTACGTTGGCAGACTCGGTGCCGACTTGTTCGCGGCCGCGGTCATGCCCGACAACTCGCGCGGCGTCCTCTTCGCGCGGCTCAGTGAGACCGGCGCCGCCCTCGTCCTGCGGTTCGAAATCGGCCGGGATGGCTCCTTCAACGGACGGGCCGACGTGACCCTCCCCTCGGGCGGCCCGGGGCAGCCCGTGAACGTGACAGGCAGCGTCGTCGACGGCGGGCTCGAGGGCCGTATCGTAGAAACAAATACGACTTTCTCCGCCACCGTGAAGCCGGCCATCGGCAGCACGGCCGAGCTTGCCGGACTCTATGTCGCCGATGCGATCGGCTCCGCCTTGGGCACCACCTACCTCATGGTGAGCTCCGCGGGTGAAGCCTGCGCGCTGGCGATCGCCGCCGGCCACGTTTCCTTCGAAACCGGCACCGTCTCTGCCATGGGTGCCTTCGACGTCGGCGGCTCGCCCGGGGTTTCCATCACCGGCGCCATCGATCCAGGCAATGGCAGCATCAGCGGGAAGCTCACGATTGACGACGTCGCCCATGATGTCATGGGGCTGAGCATCCTCACCGGGCGCACCGCCAGCTTCGCCAACGGCTCCGTGCGCATTCGGGTCATGGCGCAGAATCGCGCGGGCACGATGGGATTCTACGTCGGCGGCAACGCCGAAAGGCAGGTTCTCATCCGCGCTGTCGGTCCGAGTCTCGCCGGCTGCGGCATCCATGATCCGCTCGATGCCCCGCGCCTGCGGGTATACAACAGCGCCGGTGAGCTCGTGGCCGAGAACATCGGATGGAAAAACGACCCGGCCGTCGCCTCCACCTGTGAGCGGCTCGGCGCCTTCAAGCTCGTCTCGGGCAGCGCCGACTCGGCCCTGGTCACCTCGCTGAAGCCCGGCGCCTACACCGCCTTTGTTACCGGCGTGAACGCAAACGGCCTTGCCCTCATCGAGGTCTACGACGCCGCGAGCCGGGAGGGCAACGCGCGACCGCTGATCAACCTCTCCGCCTGCGGCCTTGTCGGCTCCGGCGACGATGTTCTCATTGCTGGCTTTGTCATCACCGGCAATGCCCCCAGGCGCGTGCTCCTGCGCGCCGTCGGCCCGGCCCTCCAAAGCTTCGGCATTTTCGATGCGCTCGCTAATCCGGTGCTGCGGGTATTCGCCGCCGATTCCACTGCACCGATCGCCCAGAACGATGACTGGGAAACGCCTCAACCTGTCGGTGCCTGGCAGACAGCCGCCACCGCGGCGGATATACAGGCGGCGGCGGCCACCGCCGGAGCCTTCCCGCTGCCGTCCCGCAGCCAGGATTCCGCTCTTGTCGTCATGCTGCCGCCTGGCCGCTACACCGCCATGGTCAGCGGTGCCGCAGACTCCACCGGGTCCGGCCTGCTCGAGTTCTACGAACTCCCCAGCCGCTGAACGCTGCCGGCCTCCGCCTCCGAGGCTCGCATGCCATCGGGCCTCGCGGCGGACCTTCGCATCGCTCCGACTCGCGGTGTTCCCATCCGCGGGCCGGGGCGTGCAGCCTACGCTGCATCCTTGGAATCTTCGCCAGAGAATTACCGTTATATCATCCCGATCTCATGGGGAACGTGCCGTGTGGCACTTCAAATAGCGGCCTGGTGATTGGGAGAGGCCGGCTGCGCTGGCGCACCCAATTTTTTTCCCTGCTCCTTCGACGAACTCCGCCGCGGGGCAGATGCGAAGTGTTCGGGCAAGCATCCGGGCTACGCCCCGTCGTCGTCGCTGGCGGTATCGGGGCCGGCGAGGTCGAAGCTGAAGATGCGTTTCAGCTGGCCGATGTTGACCGCCGCGTAATCGGCATTGTCCGCGGTCGTAGTGCTCCACGGATAGATTTGTCCGGGTGCCAGCGGCGGACCGTGATAGCCCGCTTGCGCCAGCCGGTCATAGAAGAGCTTTGCGATAGACTTGAGCTGCCCCTGGTTGATCGCCGCGTAGTCCGCGGCATTCGCCGGGTTGCCCCAGCTTGAGACCAATTGCGCGAGCACCGGACCGGCGCCTCCAGCCAGGCTTGCTTCCAACTCGTCGTACGCTTTGCGCGCGAGGCGCTTCACCTGGCCCTGATTGACCACCGCATAGTCGTTGGGCGCCCTGCTCGGGTCGATGACCTCCCGCGCCGTCCACCACCCGGGCGGCTGTGAAATCGGAACGAGTGGCGTCGGAACGAGTAGATAGCCGCGTGTGCCGCCCGCCTTCAGCTTTCCATAACCAACGATGAAGCCCGGATCGGAAATCCAGACCGCACTCGTCAGTTCGCTGAAGGCCGAGCCGGTGAGATCCACGAGCGTGTTGAGGTCCACGATGACGCCGCCTTCGTAAAAGAATGGGCGAGACGTCGACGGAGTCGTGGTGGTCGCGACTCCACCCACAATCTGGTCAATATTGTTGATCTTTTCGGCCCAAGAACTCGCATAGCCGGGCAGAGTGCCGAGATTTGTGATGACACCCTTCGAATATAGGAAAGCGCGCTGCTCGCCGGCGGCAGTCGTGGTGGAACCGACGATTTCGGAAGCGTCATTGATGTCGTAGGGAGTGCTGGTTGGGCCGCCAAGAGTGGGGAGGTAGGTGTAGACTCCATTTGAGTAAAGGAAGCCTCCGGTGTTTAAGCGCGAGCCGATGACTTCGTCGCGATTGTTGATGCCATAAAGGCCGGCGTAACCAATGGTGACAGGACCAAATGCGCCGGAGACGGCGAAGCTTATAATCGCGTCAAAACCGCCTATCAGTGCCACATGACCGGCGTCGTTGACCCCCACGGCATGAGTATACCTGGCGAATATGGAGTATGTTGTATTGCCTTCCGCGGTGTAAAGAAACCCTCCCACCGTCGGTCCGAGGCCCGGTCTTTCATTTCCGCAAACGTCGCCGCGATTATTTATTCCCGTCGCGTTGCTATCCAGCGCCGAGTTGACCTCTATAATCTCACCGAAATGATAGCGAGCGGCACGTCTGGATGGACGACCGAACACCACAACGTCGATTTCGCCAGCGACCATGCCGACATTATTTACCGCAACAGGCCGAAAACCGCCGAGGTCCACGACGCTATATTTAGGCTGGGCATGAGCGCAGGGTGGCACCAGCGCGAGGCAGAGCACCCACCCGAAGCGCGCGAAGGACGCCCGGCAGGTGTGCCAGAGTAGAGAAATAATAGTTTTCATCGGAGCAGAGATTGGACTCACGGCGGAGTCAGACTCGTGCACTTCGCCGCTTCACGTGATCGGAGTGCGCTATCGTGATCAGAACGTGGGTTGCGGGCCCTGCGTGAAGTTTCCCATCGGCAAATCGCCCTGCGGCGGGATGAGAATTGGGCCGTCGACCGCCATTCCGCCACCGCGGACGGTGAGTTTGTGCGCCGGCCGGTCGGTGCCTATTCCGACATTTCCGCCAAACATGTTGAAATAAGTAGGGTTGCCGTTCGTGCCGATACTGGACTCTACAACATCGACGGACGCGCCGACTGCATAGCGCACGAAGCGGAATGCATTCACCCCCTGGTGAAGCTCGAGCGATAGGCCAGGCTCGGACGTGTTTGGGCGGACGTAGGTTCCGCCGTCCCAATACATGTTTGTCCCAATGACCGTCATCCGCATCCCTGTAGGGTGATGCGCGGACAGAAATGCGGTGTTGTTGATGTTCACGTTCGAGTTGAAACCGTCGGAGAGGGTGAGCTTTTGTGCGGTCAAGCCCCCGGTCATCGCGACGGCTCCCGATGTGCCCTCGAAACGCACCCCGCCGACCGCCATATAGGGCCCGCCGGGGACACCTGCGGATGCGAGCGTAATTGCCGGGGTCTGCCCGTCGGGATTGTAGAGCACCAGCTCGTGATTGCTTGTGAGCCGCATTGCTGCGATCGACGCTGAGTGCGCCCACAGCCAGGAAGCGGGGTTGCGGTTGAGGAAGGAGGTCAGCGTGTCGCTGGCGGCATCGGCATAGGTTATACTTAAACCGGGTGAACTCCCTTGTGTGCCGATAAACAATGAGTTTCCGTCCACCTCGACAGTGCCGGTCACGGACAGGTTGCCCGCAACCGTTTGATCGGCCGCGAGGCAATCACGACCCGGCAGGAAGAGCGTAAATAGCAAACAGGTGGTGCAGCATCTCGCACCGAACGATCGGTGCAGCAGGCGTTTTATACAGGCATGCGTGTTCATGAGGAGCAGATCGGATCTCTGATTGGCGTTTGGGCTGCGATCAGCCCGTGAGAGAGCGGGAACTCGGGTTCGCGATAAGCGCGCTTACGCGGGCGAAGCATAGCTTGGAGTCGAACAGGACAAATGGATGTTCTGGGTTTCGACCTCCTTCCTGGTGGCTAAAATATTATATTTCGCCCTGGTGGAGCACTCTCCGCGGCCAACCTGGCGCGAACTATTGGATGACGAACCATGGCGAAAACATCGTGCCGTTAAAGAGGCTCAAGGCTACAAGCCGAGTATTCGCATCAATCCAATCCCAGGGCTTCGCGGATCTTGGCAGAGCGTGTGCATTCCTTGCCGAAACGCGGCCCGGTGCGTTGGCGAGGAAGCACCGACGTCAGGATGCGCAACCGACGCTTTGCCATATCCCCTACAACAAAGCGCGAACCGGGTCTTCCTTTGGGCAACAGGCCCTCAGCCCGAGTTGGCGCTGCGCGAGGAGCGGTTGTTGAACGTTGGGCGTTGCGCCTCACCGGAGTAAAAGTGCTCGTTGAGCCGCACGCTAAACCGAGATCGGATTGCCCACCGGTCGCCGGCCCGCGAGATTCGGTAGCGATAACTTCCCTGATGCAGACCGCCACCACACTTCGTCTATTCGTCCTCCTCCTTCTCGCCGCGGCCATGATCACCGCCTCGCTGGAGGGTGCGACCTCATCGCGCGAAATCTTTTATGCGGATCCCGCGATCTACGGCGAAGACGGCAAGTATTTCCTCACCGGGACGCGCAATGCGCAACCGCCGGGGTTCGCGATCCTCGAGTCCGATAATCTTCGCGAATGGCGGGAGCCCTCGACGGAGGGCGTATCGTTCATCCTGCGCGCGGGCGACGGTGCGTTCGGCACCTCGCGCTTCTGGGCTCCGCAGATCTTCAAGGATGGCGGGAATTACTTCCTCACCTATACTGCCAACGAACACGTGGCACTCGCCAAATCGCCCGCGCTCGCCGGGCCTTACCGGCAGGGCACGATCGGGCCTATAGATAACTCGGAGCCGAATATCGACTCCTATATTTTCCGCGACGATGATGGTCGATATTACCTATATCATGTCCGCTTCCGGCGGGGGAATTTCCTCTGGGTGGCTGAATTCGATCTGGACGCCGCCCGGATCAAGCCCGGAACGCTGACCCGGTGTTTTGGCCAGACGCAGGCCTGGGAGGCCACGCCAAGCTACCGGTCCGTCCCCATCATGGAAGGTCCCGCTGTGTTTAAGCTGAAGGGAAAATATTATCTTTTATATTCGGCGAATCATTACCGGAGCATCGACTATGCGGTGGGGTGCGCCGTCGCCGATTCGCCCCTCGGCCCTTGGGTGAAACAAAGCGAAAACCCGATCCTGCATCGATCGATCGTCGGCGAAAACGGCTCCGGCCATGGCGACGTGTTTCGAGGCCCGGAGGGAAGGCTCTACTACGTTTACCATGTCCACCATTCGGAGACGGCCGTGAGCCCTCGTCGCACGCGCATCGTCCCGCTCGTCCTGACGTGGGACGAGCGTCACGACCGCTACCGCATCACTGTGGACGCGGCCAACATCATCAAGCCCCTGACGTCTTCAGGAGCCGGCGGGCGATAGACGCGGCCAGCGTCAAGAGCACGCGCCACGCGCCGGGCGAGCGACTGGTGGCTGTACGGAGCGAGGCTTCGCATTCCCTTTCCGCCGCGGCAGTTCTTCGCGCGGCTGTGTCACCCACGACGCGCGGCTTCGATCTTCGCGATGTCGATTTTTCCCATTTCCATCATCGCTTCAAACGCGCGCTTGGCCTCGGCGCCGCCCGCGGCGATCGCGCTGGTCAGGGCGCGCGGAGTGATCTGCCACGACAATCCCCAGCGATCCTTGCACCAGCCGCAGGCGCTTTCCTGGCCGCCATTGCCGACGATCGCGTTCCAATAGCGGTCGGTTTCCTCCTGCGTGTCGGTCGCGACCTGGAAGGAAAAAGCCTCGGTGTGCGGAAAATTCGGCCCGCCGTTGAGGCCGAGGCAGGGGATGCCGAGCACGGTGAATTCCACCGTGAGGACATCGCCTGCTTTGCCCGACGGGTAGTCGCCCGGCGCGTGATGCACCGCGGTCACTTTGCTGTCCGGGAATGTCTCCGCATAGAAACGCGCCGCGTCGAGAGCGTCCTTATTATACCAGAGGCAGATCGTATTTTTTGGGATCGATTTATTCATAAGCAAAATTCAGCCACGACAGGAGTGAATGAAAGCAGTTCGTCGCAATCGCCTTTCGGCGGACGATAACGGCCCACCCAAAAGAACGAACGACCGGCGGACCACAGGACAAGGATCTGAATTATTTCTCGATTCCGGGTGACTCCAGACACTCGTTTCCCGGCCCTCGACTGCATAGACACGGCTGAGAGCCTGCGCTTTACGCCAGAAGAAGGGAGAATGTTAGGTTCACGACTCCGCACGGCTGAGCAGAACGGGGGCGCTGATCGAAAAGGAGCCGCCCGCTCCGCCGTGGGATCCATGCGGTCTGCCATTCTTGGAGCCCCGACTTGTCATCGAGCCGCCAGCTACCGGATAGTGGGAGGGTGAACCTAGGCGAGCAACTCTGCGGCGCATGTGGGCTGTGCTGTGATGGCACGCT
Source organism: Opitutaceae bacterium (assembly GCA_036675625.1). Lineage (GTDB taxonomy): Bacteria > Verrucomicrobiota > Verrucomicrobiia > Opitutales > Opitutaceae > ER46. The sequence goes on from JAKFEQ010000082.1 coordinate 21,434, forward strand.
CTTCGATCTCGTTAAACTCGAGGCGAGCGACGATGCCCCGAAACTGAAAGCGCTTGGACTGCCGGTTACGGTTTCGCGCGGCAAGGCGCCCGTCGCCCGGTTTCCCCAGCCGTGCGCGGCCTTATGCGAGGATCGCACGTGCCGGCTCTACGCGGACCGGCCGTGGCAATGCCGGGTTTTCGAGTGTGGCGTGTTCAAGGACGCGAAGGCGGGCCGGATCACCTTCGCCGCCGCGCTGCGGTTGGTCACGCAGGCCCGGCGGCGGGCCGACAAAGCGCGCCGGTTGCTGCGCGAACTGGGCGACACCGAGGAACACCGTGCGTTGGGCGAGCGATTCCACCGCATGTCGGACCGCCTGGAATCCGGGAGCGGTGACGCCGCAGCAAATGCCAAGTTCGCCGATCTGAGCCTGGTGGTGCACCACCTCAAATTGCAGGCGCTCGATAAATTTTATACCAAGACCGAAGCCCACGAGTGAGCTGCATGCGGCGCGGGTATCGGCGGCAGCGGATATCGAGCGGGATATCGCGCCGATTGACGCGCCGCGCGGCGGGTGCGTAGCGTGCCGGAGCGAAGTTCCCCCGCGCGCTCCCGATGATTCCCCTGCACGTTTCCCGTCGCGTGTTCCTGCGCCAGTCGATTGGCTTCGCGGCCCTCGGATCTTTCGTGCGCGCGGCTGAAGCGGGCGATCCGAAACCGGCCGACATCAGCCGCCAATTGGCAGACGTTTTTGGCAAAACGAAAATCCCCGGCGCCGCCGCCCTGGTGCTGCAGGGCGATCGCATCGTCGCGCAGGGCGTGTGCGGCGTCCGCAAGCGCGGTGCGCAGGAGCGCGTGACGCTCGAGGACAAATTTCATCTCGGTTCCTGCACCAAGGCGATGACGGCGACACTCGCCGGCCTGTTCGTGGACGACGGCAAACTCGCGTGGACGACCACCCTGGCCGAACTCTTTTCCGATGTGAAAGCCGCCGACCCGGCCTGGAAAAAAGTCACGCTGCGTCACGTGCTCGCGCACCGCGCCGGCTTGCCGCCGAATGTGGCTCCGGTGCTGGCGGCCTCCCTCCGTCGATCGACGGCCTCGCTGCCGGAGCAGCGGCGGAGAATTGTCGCCGACCTGCTGAGACGCGCCCCGGAGAGCGAGCCGGGCAGCACGTATCTCTACGCCAATAACGGCTTCACGCTGGCTGGCGCCGCGCTGGAAAAAATCTCTGGCCGCGCGTGGGAGGATTTGATGCGCGAGCGACTATTCGCGCCGCTGGGAATCGTGAGCGGCGGCTTCGGCGCACCCGGAACTCGGGGTGCAATCGATCAGCCGCGCGGACATCGGGGGCCGGGGCTCACGCCCGTCGAGCCGGGTCCGAACAGCGACAACATTCCCGCCATCGGGCCGGCGGGCACGGCGCACATGACGATGGCCGATTGGGCTAAATTCGCCACGCTGCACCTCCGCGGCGATCCCGCGAATCCGCGGCGCGAGGTGAAGTTGCTCAGCGCGGATTCCTTCCGCCAGTTGCACCGTCCGGTGGAAGGCGAGAGCTACGTCGGTGGCTGGGGCACGGCAGAGCGCAAGTGGGCCCGTGGTGGCCGGAGCGGTGACCGCGGCCTTTGCCTCACGCACGCCGGCAGCAACACGCTGTGGTTTTGCGTCGCGTGGCTTGCGCCCGAGATCGATTTCGCGGTGCTGGTCGCCTGCAATGCCGTCGGCAAGGGCACCGGGGGCCCGGCCTGCGATCAGGTGGCGGGACAATTGATTCGCGGGTTTGCGCCGAAGTCCGGCGTGTCGGATTGATGCGACCTGAAATCCCGCGGATCAACGTTAGATATATATAACGGAGCTCGGCTTTCACGCCGTTGAAAACTCCATCGTGTAATCGAGCCCTTCCTCGACGTCTAGTAGTAGCAATCCTCAGAATTTCACAGGAGGACACAGAGGCAGCAGAGAGAAACCATTCTCTGCGCTCTCTGCGGCCTCCTATAAAAAGGATTGGCGTCGGTTCTGCTTATCTTAGTTAGCGCCATTCGGGGTCCGAGTTCGTTCTGCCTCACGCACGCGGCAGATTCACGCTTTCACTCGCGTGCGCTTGCCAGTCTTCGCGGCCTCGTAGATCGCGTCGATGATTCGCATATCGCGGCGGCCCATCGCGCCGCCGACGATCGACTCGCGCTGCTCGCGCACGCAGAGGGCGAAGTCGTCCATCTGCAGCGCCTGCTGGCTCTCGATCTCGCGGACATTCAGCGGTCCCTTGCTCGTGACCGCCTTGATGCCCTTATATGAATGTGCCGGCTCGAGCGCGATCCAGCCCTTGTCGCCCTCGGCGCGGAATTTTCCGATGCGATCCGCGTAGGTCGTCACGAGCTCGGCTTTCGCGCCGTTGGAAAACTCCATCGTGTAGTCGACCCCTTCCTCGACGTCGGTGAAGATCTCGGGGCGGGTCTTCGGATGCTCTTTCGCGGTGACGGCCACGCACGTCGCGTCGCCGGCCGCCATGCACGCCGCTTGTACAGAATAGATGCCCATGTCCATCAGTGGCCCACCGCCCGACAGTTTATAGTCCGCGCGCCAGACCTTGCGCTGCATGCGGAATCCATTTCCGCCGGACATCTTCATGAACGCGCCGAAGTCCTCGTCCTTCGCGAGCCGCTTCAACTCCTGCGTATTGGGCTCGAAGTGGAGGCGGTAGCCGATCGAGAGCCGCACGTTCGCGGCTTTGCACGCCGCGATCATCGTGTCGCATTCGGCTGCGTTCATCGCCATCGGTTTCTCGCAGATCACGTGCTTGCCGGCCTTGGCCGCGGCGATCGTGTGCGGGGCGTGCAGCGCGTTTGGCGTGACAACGTAGACGATGTCGATGGCGGGATTATCCGCCAACTGCTGCATCGTGTCGTAGTGGTAGATATTTTTCTCCGGGAATCCGTGGTCCTTCGCCCACTGCGCGCCTTTCTCCCTCGAGCCCGTGATCACGCCCGTGAGGTGGCAGTGCTGCGTGAGCTTCAGCGCCGGCCCGAGCTGACCGCGCGAGTAGTTGCCGAGGCCGCAGAGCGCGATACCGAGCTTCTTCGCCGAAGCCGTCTGGCCGTGACTGCGGCCGGCCAGCGCGAGGGCGGTGGCGCCGACGGCGAGGCGGCCAACGAAACTGCGACGAGAGAGAGAGGAGGGGAGAGGGTGGTTCATGAGGGGAGGGCGGCAGGGTTGAAACGTCGCCGCTCATCCTTCGACCCGCAAGCGGGCAAACGTTCACACGGGCGGCAGCAGGATTGGTCCTTTGGTGTAAAGGTAAGGTCGGGTCGATTCGTATCGTTCGTGTCGATTCGTGGCTACCGATTGGAACAGAAGACCACGAAGGTAACGAAGACCGATCCCGGAAACTCGCAGCTCTTTCTTGTCTTCGTGCCGTCTCTTCAAAGTTCAAAAGCCTGGGCCGATTGGTATCAGTCGTCGACTGCCTCGACCCCGCGTTGTTTGAGCTGCTCGAGGTGGTCCTTCATGGCTCTGAGCTGTTCGGGAGAATGGCCCTGCCACTCTTTGACCTCGCCCGTCACGCGCAGCGGCTCGCGGGAGCGGTAAGACTTCGTCGGATTACCCGGGAATTTTTTGTCCGTCAGATTCGGGTCATCGACAAACGGGCCGGTTGGCTCGACGATATAGATCCTGCCGGGCTCCTCGCCGAGCGCTAGCTCCGCGCCCCAGACGGCCGCCTCCAGGGTGGCGGAAAAGTAAACGTGGTTCGCCTTCCTCCTCGTGCCATAGTTGGAGGCGTAGCCGGGCCCGATCAGGTCTCCCGGCTTTCGGTCAACCCGTGTGCCATGATAAAATCGGTCGCCGGGTTTCAGGTCAGCCCGTGTGCCCGCATAGAACAGCTGCGAACCAGGAGCGACGGGGCCGGGAGCGGAGACGGAATCATTTTTCATGCTTACGTGTAGTCTTGGCTGTGGGTGAGTGAGGGAAGCAGGGTTGATCTGGGACGGGACGATACAGTCGAGCGCTGAGAGTCAAGAGCCGAGAGCCTGACACGCGGCGCCGGAGGCGAAGAGGGCAAATCATGAGGAGGTCTGAATTCAATCCGCACTGTATTCATTGTATCATTTCAATATATAGACCGGGCGTGCACGTCACCATGGTTATATCACCATGATAGAATGTCCGTGGGAGACTTCGCTGTCGCAACCATCTGTGCTCCGAGTCTCGGAAAAGCGTCCGCTATGTTCTCCTTCCGGGGCTCTGAAATATGTCAGAATTGTCAGGCGGACTCTGTTGCTGGAGGGAATCTGGTGAACACGTTCGTTCCATACATAAGCCGACGCGGTGCGCGTCTGCTCCCCTGCTGCGATCTTGGGGTGATTGGCACGCATGTGCTGATTCGCCTCTAACACCCACCCGTCATGAAAATACCTACCCCGTCAAGAGGTTGGGCAAAGTGTGCTGCGCTCTGCCTGACCGTGCTCACGTCCCTCTCCACCCTCACCGCGCAGACTACTGGCACTGGTTCGATTCAAGGCCGTATATATAATCCAAATTCTCAAGAATATGTTCGGAATGCCGAGGTGCGTCTCGAGGGAACCAATCAGGTGACCTACTCCGAGAGCGACGGATCATTTTCCTTCCGCGGTGTAGCCAGCGGCCCGGCGACGATCTCTATTACTTATACCGGTTACAATCCGGTGAAGGAGACAGTGACGATCACGCCGGGAGAGATCGCGACCACCGAAATCAATCTCACGAGCACCGCCGCCGCTGCAACGGCGGGCGGAGTGGTCACATTACAGGCTTTCACGGTCTCCAGTGAGCGGGAGGGCAACGCCAAGGCGATCATGGATCAGCGGCGCAATATGGATATAACGACGTCGGTTTCGTCCGACATCTTTGGCGACGTGACCGATGGCAACGTTGGCGAGTTCCTGAAGTATCTACCCGGCGTGGATCTGGACTATGTCGAGTCGGAGGCGCGCGGACCACGACTGGGTGGAATGGATTCGCAGTATGTAGGAGTTTCTTTCGATGGCGTACGTACCGCCAGCGCGGACGCCAACCGCGGGGGAGGGGAGAACTCGCGGGCGACCAGCTTCGAGGGCTTTGCCATCACCAGCATCGAGTCCATCGAGATCAGTCGCACCACCAGCGCGGAATCGCCGGCCGATTCGCCCGCTGGTACCATCAACATGAAAACCCGGCGGGCCTTCGACCGGAAAGGCCGCGCGATAAGCTATAATGCGAGCGTGAATTTCAACGCGGAGGAATTCACTTTCGACAAGGAGCTCGGGCCGGATGAGCGGCGCAACTACAAGTGGAAGCCGAATCTCTCGCTCGCCTATTCCGACGTCTTTATGAACAAGCGTCTCGGCGTTCTGCTTGGCGTGAGCCGGGCCAATTCCTACACCGAGCAGTACGACGTCAATGTAGACTACAACCGCAGCCCCACGACCGCCGACCCGCGGCCCATGGTGATCCGCCAGATCAATTTCAAGGACGGCCCGAAAACCATCCTCAAGGATGCGATGACGTTCACGGCCGATTTCAAAGCCACGCCGCGGCTGGTGCTGTCGTTTACGGGAATTTATACTTACACGGAAGGCGAATTCTGGAACCGAAACTTCACGTTCGTGGCGGCCCTCAATAACAACAACGTGAGGCGGGGCCGCGGCACCGTCGGCGGCGACGGCGTCACCACCGTGGTCGCCAATCGCACGGCGACGGCCACGGACCCCCGTCTTTCCAATGGCGGGGGCAGTTCATCGAAGCTCACTTATACCCGGACGTTTGCGCCCAAGTTCGAATATAAACTGGATGAATGGGTCTTCGACGGGGTGATGTCGTTCTCGAAGTCGGTGAATAATTACGAGTCGCTCGAGCGTGGGTTCAGCAACTCCGAGGGCGGCGCCGTCGCCAGCAGTTGGGTGGCGACGCGGCCGAATGTCGAATCCTGGGAATGGACGATCCGGCAGACCGGAGGAGAAGACTGGTATGACCTGGAAAACTTCCGTGATACGAACACCCGCAGCGGCGGCACCCGCGTGGGGAATTCCGGGCGCACGTGGAGCACCGAGATCTGGAATGGGCAGCTCAATGGCCGCTGGTCGCTGCCGTTCCGGCGCATCCCGATCGCGTTGAAGTTCGGCGGCCAGTGGAACGAGGAGTCCCGCAAAGTGAGCCATCTCGACAACTGGTGGATCTGGTCCTACGTCGGACCCGGGGGCAACACCACGGCGGTTGCTCCCACGGGCGAAAACCGGAACGTGACTTTCGGCAACTGGGCTAACCTCGGCTATATAGCGCCGCACCCCTTCGACATGGGGACCACGAACGCCTTGACGATTTTCAATATCGACGGCGTCCAAGGCATGCCCCCGCGGGCGGATCGGAATCGGATCGCGGACCTCTTCCACTCCAATCCGGAACTTTTCGTGCACACCGCCACTCCGAACGATTACTATAACAACTTTGTCGTGCGGACCCGCGATTTCCGGCAGACGGTGACCGCGGGCTATGCGCAGGCGGATATCCGGTTGACTTCGAAGTTCCAGATTCGAACCGGTATCCGGCTGGAGAATACATTGAACGAGTTCAAGGAGATCAATCCACGGCTGGCCCCCGACGTCGTCGCCGCGGGCTTCCCGGTCAACAACGCCGGCCGCGCGACCACGTTTGAAGGCATCGATTATCAGTTTCTCGACCGCCCGCGGATCAAGCGTGAGTCGGAGTATCATAACTATTTTCCGTCCCTGCTGTTGAAATATCAGATCGTGCCCAATCTGGAATGGCAGCTCGGTGCGAACAAAGCCATCTCGCGCCCGCCGCTGGATAGTCTGACCGGAGTCTGGCAGGTCGACGAGGTGAACGAGCGGGTGACCGCTCCGAATGCCTCGCTGAAGCCGGAATTCTCCAATAACTTCCAGACGCGCCTGGCGTATTATTTCGGCGGGCGCTCGCCCGGGCAGCTTTCAGCGGCATTTTCCCAGAACGATATCCGCAACCTGCGGGAGACGTTTGAGTTCACCCCGAGCGAGTTCGGTGTGACCGAGGAGGAATTTGGCACCTATACATTTCGCACGACCCGCAATAGTCTCGAGCGGCGGCGCTTCCGGAACATGGAGCTCGTTTATCAGCAGACGATGGGTTTCCTGCCGGAGAAGTTTCGCGGCACGAATGTAAACATCAGCTACACCCGTTCGTATGCCAGCTCCCGCCGGAGCAACCTTGCCCCGCACCGGCTGACCTCGCGCCTCGGCTATGCCTACAAGCGCTTCAACGGGACCGTCGGCATGGTCTGGCGCGACGACTCGCCGGACGGCGTCAATAATTACGGACGCTATAAAGCCGCGCTCACGCAATTCGACCTTTCTCTGAACTGGAAGCTGTCCAGCCGCCTCCAGCTCTACGTACAGGGACGCAATATAACCGGTAGGCCCGTCAAGTGGTACTACAGCCCGCCGGGAGTGGAGGAAGGCGTCTCGCCGCATCTATACCGGATGCAGGAATACGGTGCCAACTGGGTCTTCGGCGTGAAAGGCACGTTTTAAATTCAGCGAGGCTTCACCACCGCCCGTTCAGGGTCGACCCCTGGCCGGCGTCCGGTTCTTCGGCCGCGTGCCGACCTATGTCCGTAGGTATGCGTATGGTGCGAGTTCGGTCTCTCGGGCAGCATCGGCCCATGCAGACCGGAATTCGCTCCACCGAGGAATCCAGCCCACGCCTTGTCGGGCTTCGCTGGTCGCGGCGGTTCGTTGGGCTGAGTGCGCTGCTCGCCGCGCTCGCGCCCTCGCTTAAGGCCCAAACGCTCTCCGTGCCGGAGGTGACGCAGATCCGCGATGTCACCAAGCCCATCACGGCCGTGCGCATCTTCAGCGGCACCTTGATCGCGGTTTCCGAGGAGGGCGGGATCTATTTCTCCCGCGATGGCCGGTCCTGGCAGCGACGTTTCCAGGCGCCGCGACCGATCGGCGATGTGGTCGCTGCGGCGGACAAGTTCGTGCTGGTGTTGCCCGACACCCAACGTGGATCGGCCCTGGTGCAAAAGCAGCCGACGTGGATTTCGGCCGATGGCTTGAAATGGACCGAGCTTCACGGTCCGGCGGTGCGCGGCGTGCATGCAATCGGCGGGCAGTTCGTCGTGCCCTCTGTGCGTTTCGAAGGAGACCGCTCGATCGAGCAGCTTCTCGTGTCGCGTGACGCGGAAACGTGGGAGACGCACGAGACGCTTCCTCCGGAGCTTGCCCGCTGGTCGGGCAACCTGGGCCGGGGTTATCTCTTCGGCGGCCGGGTTTACCGAGCGTTTGGTTCGCAGGTGCGTTCGAGCGCCGACCTGAAGACGTGGACGGACGAGTTCGAGCTTCCTCCGCCTGCGTCGCCTACTGCAGAGCGCGAGCTGGCGCCGATCTTCGCTTCGTCTGCGGATACGCTCATCGCCGCGACCATGGTCGCGCTTGGCGAGGGCACCGTGCACGTCTATCGCAAGCACCGCGATGCGGCGTGGCAGCGAATCACGCCGGATCGCTCGTGGACATTTGTGAACGCGATTCAGACGGTGGGCGGAATGTTCGTCGCCACCGCTTATCGCGACAAGCTGCGCGTGTCGATGGACGGCGTGCGCTGGAAGGTCGTCGCGGATATGTCCGGATATTGGCCGGCATTCGCCGTCGACTTCAACCGGCTGGTGTTCGGCGGATCGGCGGGCAAAATCGCGGTGTTCAACATCGGCAGAGGCTGGAGCGATTTTGGCGGCATCCCGGCACCGACCTACAACACCGGTCCGAAATGGGAAACCGAGCACCGCGGCCCCTCCGCCGACGAGCTCTTCGCGCAGATGGAGACGGTGTATCGCGTCACGCGCGATCCGTCGGGCATGGAGGAGACGTTGCAACAGGCGCTCGCCCTGGCTGAGACCGCGAGCTCGGGCACGAAGTTGAAGCTCGCGGAAATCCTGCTCACCGGCTCGTTCGGCATTCCCAAGGACGAGCCGCGCGGGCTGCGTCTGCTCATCGCGGCGTCAGACTCGGGCAACGCGCAGGCAAAGCTCGCGTATGCGCAGGCGTTGATGGCGGGGAATTTTGGCGCGACGAAGGATCCCTCCAAGGCAACTGCGCTGGTCAGCGGCGTCGTGCGCGGGGTCGATACGGCTCCGCGCGAGGTGAAGTTTCAGGTCGCGACGCTCTACGCGCGCGGCGGCATGTTTGGCGTCGCGCGCGACCTTCCGCGCGCGATCGCGCTGATGAGCGCGGCGGCCGACGAAGGATTGCTGGCCGCACAGTTCGAGGCGGGCCGGGCGCTCTTGAGCGGCGCTCCCGGGGTGCCGGCGGATCCGACTCGCGCGGTGCGGTATCTCTCGCTCGCTTCCGGTAACGGAGCGCCGCAGGCCTCGGCCCTGCTGGGACAGGCCTACGAACAAGGCGTGGGTGTGACGCGTGACCTCCGCGAGGCAGCCCAATGGTACCAGAAGGCCGTGACTCAAGGCATGAAGGAAGCCGCGGCGGCTCTGCAGCGCGTGCAGGCTCAAGCCCAGGCCAACGGCCCATCCACCGCGATGCCGGCTTCAGTGAAGAAATAGGCTCGTTACGGTCGCGCTCACGAGCCTCACGGCGCGACCACGAGCCAGTCGTCGAACTCTGCAGTGGCCGAGGAGGTTGCCAGTCCCGCGGCGCCCGCCGGGAACGTCGAATCGACGGCCTGTACGATCAAGCGGCCGTCCAAATAAACCTTGAGCGATTCGCCGACGGCCGTGAGCCGCAAGGCTTGCGCTTTGCCCACGGCGACCTGCGCCGGAGTCGTGGCCAGCGTCGTCACCACGTCGCTCTCGATTTTGCGCAGTTCGACGCTGCCGCCATTGCGCACGACCACGGCGTAATAATTGCCCGCGTCAACATACCGCGCGACGCAGCCGATCCACGCATCCGGCCCGGCAAAGCTCAACGGCCTCGTATCGACTTCGATGATCTGCCGGCTCTCATTGCCGCCGCCCACCAGCGCAAGCGCCGCGCCTGACGCGTCGGTCTGACGATAGACCTGACCGGCCTCGCCACTCGCGACCGACCACACGCCGGCGGGCGTCGTCCAACCCTCGGCATTGCCGTCCTCGAAATCGTCTGCCGAGAGCACCGGGCTGTTCGGAATCGGATCGATATGTACATCGTCAAAGGCCACGTCGCTGAAGAACGTCAGCAGACCGGCGGAACCGGCCGCGAACGTCGTGTCGGTGCCTTGAATCTTCAGTTGGCCATTCACATAGCCGCGCAACGTCGAGCCGATGACTTCGAGCCGCAGCCGATAGGTCGTGCCGACCGAGACGGGAAACGCAGTCACGGGCGGCACGAGGTTGGCGGCCACACCATTCACGAGGCGTTTCAGCTCGATCGAATTGTTGGTCCGCAAGACGAGATAGTAATAGTTGTTCGGCGTCGCGCCATGGCGCGCCAGCACACCGAAGAAGCGATTGTTCCCGGTGACGGCGCGGGGCGTCACATCGGCCTCGACCACTTGATCCGTCCAAAGCGTGTCCGCCCGCACCGAGCGCACGGCGGTCAAACCGGGATTCGTCTGCCGGTAAACGCTCGTGCCCGCCTCGCTGCTCACGTTCCAGGTCCCACCGTCGGAAACCCAGCCGTCGGCTGAGCCATTCTCGAACGTGTCGAAGATCGCGTTTGCGACCGTCACGACGACCGGTGCGGACGTCGTGGTGTTGCCCTCGCGATCGCGCGCCACGGCGGTGAGCGTGTAGTCACCCTCGATGGTCGGCACGGTGTTCCAGGCGACGGTGAACGGCGCGGTGCGATCCTCGGAGCCGAGTGTCTCGCCGTTGAGTTTAAACTGGACGCCGGCGACGGCCTGATCATCAGCCGCCTCGGCCGCTATATTCACGACACCTTTGAGGGTCGCGCCGTTGGTCGGCGTGGTGATCGCGATGGTCGGCGGCGTCGCATCGGCGATGTGTCGCAGCATGGCGTTGCCATTGACCGTGAAACGATCGGCCATCACGCGGCCGGCGAGCAGCGTCTCGCCATTGAGCGTGACCGTGCCGGCGGGCGCGACGATCGCGCCATGGAAGCCGACGGTGCCGTTGAGCGTCACGCCGCCTGCTGCCACCCGCAACGTGAGCCACTCGGGATGCGCCGCCGCACCGGCCACGGCGTTGTTTACCATGGCGGAGTTCGCCACCGTAAGAACGACCGGGCCGACGATCTGGAGCTGACTCGCGCTGTTCAGCGTGAGGCTTTGGAGATTATAAACGGCCGGCTCGGTCGCGCCGACCTCGCCGAACTGAAAGCTGCTGTTGCTGTTCGCGGTGAAGCTGCCGTAGGTGCCGGGCGGAACAGCGATCGGGCCGACGCCGCTGTTGAGCGTGAGATTGCGCAGGGTCGTGAAGTCGCCGGGGTTCTGGCCCGCTTGATTAAGCGAGACGTTGCGCGTGCCGGACGGCGTGGGTGGCGCGGGCACCACCGGCATTGCCGGCGGATCGACCCGGCGCACCACGTTACGGAGGCGCGCGTCGCTATTCAGCGTGATGCGATGCGTGGTCGGCTCGGCCGCTCCCACGCTGTCGATCGTGCCGCCGTAGACGGGCGTACCATTTATCTGGATACTCGGCGTGCCGGGCACCAGCAGATCGCCGGAAATCCCGGCGTTGCTGTTCAGCGTGACGTTTTCGGGGAGCAACATCTGCACCGAGCCCTCCACCGCGCCACCGATCGTCGGCGCGTGGCGCACGAAGGCCGTGGGCGCGATCACCAGCGTGCCGGTGGCCGTGCCGCTGAAGGTGGGATCGACGATCGTCGCGACCACCTCATACGAGCCGGGCAACGTCGGCGGCGTAGGACTGCCGTTGTAGAGCACCTCCACCGCGAGATTCTCGGGGGACGTGACGACCGTCGCGGGTTTTGGCTGGCCTGTATACGTGAAGTTTAGATCGCCGAGTACAATCGGGGGCGGCACGTCGACGATCTCGATTTTCACCATGTCGCTGCCGGTCGCACCGTCCGCGTCGGTGACGACGAGCGTCACCATGGTCTCGCCGACCGGCAGCGTGACCGTGGGTGTTGCGCCGATGGCGCTGCCGCCGGTCCAGGTCCACGCATACGTGAGCGCGTCGCCATTCAGATCATAGGACGCCCGGCCATCGAGTGTCACGGCAGTGTGTGGTTCGCCGTGTACGGTGAGCGTCTGGTCGGGGCCCGCATTGGCGAGCGGCGGAAAGTTTTCGGCGGTTTCGACCGCGGCGGCCATCTGGTGCAGCCATTCCTCGAGATTGGTATAACCATCGCCGTCGTCATCGCCGGTGGCGTTCGCGGGAATCTCGAGCGGCCGGTGATTCTGCACGTTGGAGGGAGCCCACGGATCGGCGCCGAGATCGGAGAAGCGTTCGAGAAATGTGCCGCCCGCGGGAAATGGATTCTGGCGGTCCAGGATTTCTCCGATCAGCGCGGCATCGATCGGATCGCGCTGGGCAGGAAATTTGCCGGCTCTCATCACCAGCATTGCCTCGACGTCCGCGGAAGCCCACGGCGTCCACATCGTGCCGCCGGAGTTTATATAAGGATCGGAGGCCAAGCGGGTCACCGGCGTGCCGGAACGATCGCGCACGATCTCGTCGTTCAAGAGCCAGGAGTTTGTTTGCGGATTCAGCAGCCGATTGTCCGCGAGATAAAAGGCAGCGTTGGCGGACACGTTGTCGCTGATGAAAATCCCGGTGCTATAAAAGGTGGGATGATCGGTCGCCGTGGTGATGAGCGTCTGCGGATCGACCACTGCCGGATCCGGCAGCCGTGTTATATCCATCACGAACGGCGTCGGGTGGCGAATGATCGCGTTGCCGACGACCGATACCTGGTGCGGCGCGGTCGTTATATTGTCGAAGCGCATCACGCCGTTGGGCCAGGGGGCGGGGCGATAGATGAGGTTGTTGATGATCTGCGCGCCGGCGGTCGCGTTGGCCACCGCGGGATTCCGCCCGTAGTTGAACGCCAGGATATTTCGGATCATCGAAAAGTTCGAGCTGTTGGGGCCGGCGAGCGGACCGAAACCGTGCGTGCCTTCCGAATGGCTGCGAAGACGCGAGTGACCGCTGGCGTCGGGCTCGCCGTTCATGATCGGCTTGGCAAAGATGCTGTTCAGGAACGTGACGTTGGTGATGGCGCCATTCGAGCCCCACAGGGACGCCATCTCGTCCACCGACCAACTGCACGAGACGTGATCGAGTACAATATTGCGGACCGTCACACCCGCGGGAGTCTCGATCTTGATCGCGTCCCGATTGTCGAGCTGACCCTGCGTGCCGACGAGATTTCCGGGGCGGATTGCGATGTGCTGGATGAGGATGTCGTGCGAACGGATGCTGATGCCGTAGTTCCTGAGCGTGATCCCGGGATATGGGGCGGTCTGGCCGGCGATCGTGAGGTGCGAATACGCGCCGAAAGAATCGTCGCGAATCACCAGGTCCGACTGCAGCTCGATGACGCCCGATACTTCGAAAACGATCACCCGCGGCTGACGCATGCTCGCGTCTTCGATGCCAAAGCGCAGCGAGCCGGGCCCGCTGTTGTTGAGATTGGTGACGCGGTAAACAATACCACCGCGGCCTGCGGTCGTGTCGGTGCCGAATCCGACCGCGCCGGGCACAACGGGGAGAGCGCGGAGAACGACGGCACTGAACAACGCGAGGATCGTCGCGCTTAGGAATCGCAGAAGGCAGGGCAAGGAGTTCGAGCGTCTCATAGTGGGGAAGAAAGGCGGGGTTGGCGTATCCAGAAAGTGGATGAAATCGGGTGGCGCTCGGTCCGGGTGAGCCATGCCCGTTCCAATGCGCATGAGGTTCTTGCAGGAAACAGCGCACGAAGGCTCCAGATGCAAGCAGATAACGGGTGCCAGGCGGCCTCTCGAAGCCCCGTCGCCAGTCGTGGCGTCTCACGCGCGGCGAGTGCGCGGACACACCAAGGGCCGAGACCAGACGCGTTTTCCCACGCTGCGCGGCTGCCTCGCCGCAGGTGAGTGCGCTTGTGCGCGCCAAGCTGCGTCCCCGACCCGGGCTGGCTTTCAGTTATACAGCCAGAACAAAAGCCGTGGCCCCTTTTGGCGTTTTAGGTGCGGTTCGAACCGTCGAACGCGATCAACATTCAAATGCGGATTTGTTCTCGGATAGTCACTGGCCTCGACTGCGCGGGCACTTCCGATTGCGGTGTGGGATTCCACCGCTCATGCGTGGTACGGACCGTGCCCCTGTAGGCCGACAGGGATATTTGAAATCACGCACCAGGACTGTTCGCCACGGCCGCGATCAGCATCGGGCCGTGTATCGGGTGCGTATCTGATTTCGGCTGTTATAACCAGCAAACCCCGATGCTGCGCCATCACCGTTTCGACAGGCGCAAGGCCTTGAGCGAGGGGAGCGACAACCCGGGGCTTATTGCGATCTCAATATAGAACGCACGGAGCACGACCCGGAGTTCACGGAGTATTCGTCCTACTCCGTGGCTCCGTGTCCTCTGGATCCAAAAGAAGAGCAAAGCGCTCTTCCCTCTGAATCACCAATGGGGCTTAGTTCCAACCTGCGCCCGCCCTCATGACTGCTTCTGAAGCGCGTTTTGTTATAAACAAAACCCAATCCGATGAGAAAACCGGATTGGGCTGATTTCTATTTCCCGCCCTGGCTCTTCGGCACGGCGACCGTGCAGGTCCGCACGCTCGCGTTGCCATAGCCATCGCGCGCTTCGACGGTGATCGTATAGACACGACCGTTGCCCTTGCCGCCGCGCTCGGCCCGGAGGTTTACCGTCAGGTCGCCGGTGATCTGGATGTCGTTGGCGGTATCGCCATCGCCGAGGCCGTTGTCCGGCTCGTTGCTGGTCACGTTGATGATCTTCGCGGTGTAACCCGTGTTGTCGCTCGCCACCACGGCCACGGTGATCGGTACCATCTGATGATTCGGCGGCCAGAGTGTGGCGCGCGACGGCGTGACGCTCGCGATCGCGGGCGCGGTGGTATCGCGCACGGTGATCGTGAACGAGCCGCTACTCGTATTGTTCGCCGCATCCTTGGCCGTGACCGTGACGGTCGTTGGGCCGATCGGGAAGGTCGAACCGGATGCTGCGGTCGCGGTGAGCGACGTTACGCCGACCGCATCGGTGGCCGTCGCGGCTGGATAGGAGACTGGGGCACCGCTGGCACTGGTTGCTTCGGCCGTGATGTTGGCGGGCACGGTGACGACCGGGGCGGTGGTGTCCTGCACGATGACGCTGAACGAGCCGCTACTCGTATTGTTAGCCGCATCCTTGGCCGTGACGTTCACCGTCGTTGTGCCGAGCGGGAATGCTGTGCCCGAATTCTGGCTATATATAATGGTCGGGCTCGAGGTGACGGCGTCGGTGGCGGTCGCGGCGGCGTAGGTGACGATGCTGCCGCTCGCGCTCACGGCTTCCGCAGTGACATTGCCCGGCACGGCGAGCGCCGGGGCGATGGTGTCTTGCACCTTCACGAGGAAGGAAGCGGTGGCGTCGTTGCCCGCCGCGTCGCTGGCGGCGAGGCCCACCGGGGTCGTCCCAAGGGCGAAGGTGCTGCCGGAGGCCGGGCTCGCGATCACCGCGACAGGGCCATCAACCGCATCCACGGCGGTCGCCGTGAACGTGACGACCGCACCGGCGGCGCTGGTCGCCTCTTTCGTGATGGCCGCCGGAGCCGTAATCACCGGTGGCGCCGTGTCGGTAACGGGCTCCACGATCTCCAGCGGTTGGTTGGAATCGACGGTGAGATCGATGCGGAAATTGAAGCCGTTCAACCCTCCCTCGTCACCCACGTTGAGGGTGATGGTGTTTTCGCCGGGATGCAGGTTTTGGGAGAAGACCGCGTCGGCGTTTACGCCAGTAGCCTGGCCCACAATTTCAGGCCCCGTGCTGACACCGTTGATCGCCACTTGGGCGCGGTTGTCTGCTTTCAGCGAGAACGTCATCGTGGCGTTCTGAGCATCCGCGGGGACCGTGATTCGCACGCGATAGAGATACCAATACGTGCTCGTGTCGAAGGGTGAGCGAGGGTCGGAACCGCCATCCGTCCTGTAATTGATCCAACGATTGGTGCCGGCGACCGTGCCCCACGGGTGCGTCACCGGGTGTCCGTACGCCGCGTAATTCGCCAGGTAGGCCGGCTGCCAGGTGGCCGTGACGGGATTGTAGTATTCGACGTTCGAGGCAACATCCCCGACATTACCGGAGCCACCGAGGATGGTCAGCGTCTGGGTCGGCGCCGGCGCCACAATCGTGACGGAGCCGTCCACGGCGAGGCCGTTGACCCCGAAGGGACCGTAGCCGACGATATCGGTATTCACGTTCGCGAAATCCAGCACCGAGGTGCCCCCCGCGATGGGTGTGAAGACAATCTGCGCGACGGTGAAGCTCGCCCCGTTGATGGTGCCGCCGGTCGCCTTATACCTGAGCTTGCCGTTCGTGTTGTCGATCTGGTTGACGCCGACGTTCGTGAACGGAGATGAGCCTCCCGTGTTCACCGCCACCGCCTGCAGCTTGGCGGCGTCGAAATTGATCCACACGTCGACCCCGCTCAACGCATAGCTGCCCGCCGGGTCGGTCAGGACGACGTCGACACTGAAGTTCGTGCCCACGTTGGCCGTCTGGCTGTTGGGCGTGAACTTGGTGGACGCGAACTGGCCGCTCGCGAGATTGGGCGCCGCGACTGCGGCGAAGGCAAAAGCCATCAAGCCAAAAGTCTTGGAGAAAAACCGTGGAACGGCACGGAAGGACCGGGAGTGTGGGATGATCGATTGCATAGGAGTTGAAGCTACTGTGTGTGCTGAAACGACGAGCACGTTTGCCCGCCGAAAGAGGTGGGCATTCGTGCTCTCCGCTGGAACGTCGTAGTCGAAGCCCTGTGGGGGACAGGCAGCGATGTGACGCGTGGACCGGCGCATTATGCGGGCATTTTGCGTGGAAGGCATCCTCCCTGATGAGGGAGGATCTTACTGCAAATGTTTGCTCTCTTGCCTCGCTCCGTGCCGGTCACCACGGTCCCGGCCGTGCGCTCTGTTCCAGCCAGGTGTTGCACTGCCTTTCGCGCGTGCGTGGGGGTTGCAGTGCTTTGGGTATCCGGCCCGTCGTTGATCGCGACCCTTCGCGCCAGCGCGGGCAACGCGATCTCGCTGCCCCCGGTGACGGTCGACGGCGATCGCTTCGAGCGGGAGCGCGGTCTCGTCGCGGAAAGCCACGCTACCCTCGGCCACGCGGCGCTCGGCGGTGAGGTGGCCACGGATGCTCTTGCCCTGCTGGACCGCGTGGCGAACACGAGCGTCGGCTTCGCGCGCAATACGCCGTTCTCGATCCGCGGTGTCGGCAACGACTCGGTCACGCCCGGCCTGCTGGGTCGCGTCGCGCACGTGGCCGGCGTGCATTACAACAACGTCGCCGCCACGCCGGCGCACGTCGATTTCTTCACGCCGTCGCTGTGGGATGTCGCCACGGTCTCTGTCTTTCGCGGCCCGATCTCCACGAGCCACGGAGTAAACGCGCTGATCGGCGGCGTCTTCCTGCATTACGCGGCGCCGGAGTTCACGGCCGGGGGCCGCGCCCGGGTGCTCGTCGCGGACTATGCGACCCACGAGGCGGCCGTGATGCAAAACGTGCCGCTCGTCCCCGGGCGCCTGGCGTTGCGCGTTGCGGCTGAGCACCGCGAAAGCGACGGTGCCAGCCGCAACATCACCCGAGGCGTCGACGACTGGGCCGGTTTCGAGCAGGATCACCTGCGCGGCCAGCTCCGCTGGCAACCGCACGGCGACGACTCGCTGCGGTGCGACCTCCTGCTCCGGCATGAGCGCTCCGACTTCCCGAATGGCGCGATGGTGCGCGCGCTGCCCGGCGGCTCGTTTTTCGATCGTATCGCCGACTCCAATACGGCCACCGAGGCGAATGGCTCCGGCGACTTCGCCGCGCTGACCGTGCACCGGCGCTTTTCCGCCGACACCCACCTCACTTCGATCACCGCGTGGCAACGGCTGAAGACGCGCAACACCTTCGATCTCGACTTCACCGCGCGGCCGCTCGGGTTCGGCGACGCGGGCCAGCGCGAGCGCTCGCTCTCGCAGGATCTGCAATGGCGGCGCGTCTCCGCCGGCGTACAATGGCTCGCCGGCGCCTACGCCGAGCGCGCCGAACATCGCCAGCATTATGCCACGTTCCTTTCGATTCCCGGGCTGCCCAAGACCAGCACGAACTCCACCCGCATCGCCAGCGACACCGCCGCGGTCTTCGGCCAGGCGCTGTGGCGTATCCGGGAAAGATGGACGCTCGAGACCGGACTGCGCGCGCATCATGAGGAGCGCGAGGTGTCCATCGACAACCGCAACGATGGCCATGGCACGCCCACGCGCGGCAAACAGCACGGCAATGTACTCTCGCCCCGCGTGAGCGTCGCGTGGACACCGCAGGCCGGCACCCACCTCGGCGCGCTCGTGTCCCACGGGTTCCGCGGCGGCGGGATCTCGAGCGCTTTGTTGCTGGCGCAAACCCGCGCCTACCGCCCCGAGCATGCGTGGAATTACGAAGTGTTCCTGCGCCAGGCCTCGCGCGACGCCGGCGTCTGGCTGCAGGCCAACGTTTATTTCATGGACTGGCGTCAACAGCAGGTTTCCGCGACCGCCGCCGGCGGCGTGCCGGGGTTGGACGATCTCGTGTTCAATGCCGGCCATTCACGGCTGCATGGTTTCGAGTGCGAGGCGGGCTGGCGAATGGCCCCGCGTTGGCGCGTATCCGTCGCACTGGGACACGCTGCGACGCGGTTTGTTCGCTTCGTCAACGCCGGCGCGGACTACGCGGACAATCCCTTCCCGAATGCGCCGAAGTGGAGCGCGAGTCTCGGCGCCGGCTATGGCATCGACGATGGCCGTCCCGGTTTTTTTGCCGGCGGGACGTTCACGTATCGCGATTCCACCTACAGCCTGATCGGCCTGCGTGAGTTCAGCGCGCTGGAAGCGCGTGCGCAACTCTCCGGCCGGTGCGGCTGGCGCTGGCGAAGCGGCGTGAGCGTTTTCCTGCAGGGTGAGAACCTGCTCGACGACGATTTCGCCTACGCGCGGATCGATCGGCGCATCTTCGGTCTGCCGGGGCCGCTGGGCCGGGCGAGCCAGCCGCGGACGATCGGCATGGGCGCGGAGTTTTCCTGGTGAGCGGGCTGGGCCGTTGAGGGCTGAGAGCTGAGAGACCAAATCCCCGGGCAGCGACCCCCGCTCGACCTGGCGCACCGTTTGGTTTCTCTCAACTCTCAACTCTCAACTCTCAACTCTCACCCCCGCCTTCCCAGCCAGAGGGAGATCAGACCATTGCGTCCACTCACGCCGAGCTTCCGAAGGACGCCGCGGACGTACGTATGGGCCGTTGACGGAGTGACACCCAGGTTCGCCGCGATGAGCTTTTCCGACTGATCCGTGAGCAGCAGCGCCAGGGTCCGGCGTTCCATCGGGGAGAGAGGCGCGCGGGCGGCGTGGACGCCATGAGTGAGCAGCACCTGACGGTGGAACCAAGTCAGACCGCGCATGGCATAGAACGCCACATCCCGCTGCATCTCCGTGAAGGGTTCGCTCTCGCGCATGCGGAGGAAGCCGTAATAACCCTCCGCCATCGGATTGAGCGGCACGGCGACGGTGAGCGAGTCATGGACGCCCCGGCCCAGATATCCGTGGTAGGTCTCGCTCTTGAACCACTCGGGGGAGACGAGATCCCTCAGCCGGCACGCGCGAAAGGTCCCGGCGAGTCGGGCCTGCGCCACCGTGGCTTCGTCGATTTTCCCTCGATGGATCGATTTAAGTCTCTGCTGGGTGAACTTATCGTCGTTTGCCAACGGCCGCAGATACCGAATGACGCGCGGCCGCCAGCCGCGCAGCGGATCTCGCTCGTCGTCCGAGATCCGCACCGCGCCCATCCAGTAGGCGTTTTGCGCGTCGACCAACTCCGCGACCGCGCCCAGGAGGTGCAACAAAGCCTCCTCGCTCCTGGCCGCCTCGAAGGCCGCCAGTTCATCCCAGATGCAGTGGATGCGCTCCTGCAATGCGGTGTCTACGCCGGAGGGTGTCGGTGGCGATGTGCTGTGCATCGTGCGCCGCCAACGCGACAGCAAAAAGTGCGGTGCGCAAGGCCGTTCCAACGCGCTGGCAGGCCCAAATACCAAGGGGACGTATGTCTTCATAGGTGAAGCCATCCATGCACCCGAGAGCCAAGGGCCGAGAGTCCAGAGCCAGATGGAACAGTGAGCGAAATTCTTCCGATCTTTTGGCGCAAAATGCGCGGACTTCCAGGCTCTCAGGCTCCCAGCTCTAGACTCTCAACTCTCAACTGATTTTCTACGGCTCAGATGGTTCATTGTACAGGACTGCGTCCCGCATATCGGGATAACTCCGCTGCGCAAAACCACCGTTCTCCTGTGCCGGAAGAATTTGCGATCTGATGTTCCGAAGCCTCAGTCCCCCGCATGAATCCGGTCATACGCCCGTCAACCCGGCAACGCCTTCGCCTTTCCGGTGGCACGGAGTTGTCCTTCGTCACGGCCGGCGAGGCGTCCAAGCCCGCCGTGCTGCTCCTGCACGGATTTCCGGGTTCCGGGCGGACGTTTCGCGACGTCGTGCCCGAGCTGTCGCAGGCCGCCTATATCATCGTGCCCGATCTGCCTGGCTTTGGCGAGTCGGACGTCCCGCCGGTGGCCTCGTTTCCCGCTTTCGGTCAGGCAATCTCGGAGCTGCTGGACCAACTCGCGATCGGGCCGCGCTATATATACCTGCACGATTTCGGCGCCCCCGTGGGTTTCCACATCGCCATGCAGGCCCCGGAAAAAGTTCTTGGCCTCGTTATACAGAACGCCAATGCGCATCGCACGGGACTCGGGCCGCAATGGGCCGCGACGCAGGCCTACTGGTCGCAGCCGAACCCGGAAAACGAGGCGGCGGCGACCGCACACCTGACGTTCGAGGGCACGCGCGACCAGTATCTCGCCGGCATCCCGCCGGACGTGGCCGCGCGGATCCCGGCTGAAAGCTGGGAGGAGGACTGGCGCGTGATGTGTTTGCCGGGCCGGATGGACACGCAGCGCGCGCTCATCGCGGACTATGCGCACTACGTCGCCCGCTTCGCCATCATCGCCGACTATCTCGCGCGCTGGCAGCCGCCTTCCCTGATGCTCTGGGGAAGGCACGATATATTCTTCGATCTGGCCGAGATCCTGTCCTGGATGCGGGCACTGCCGAGGATGGAAGCGCACGTTTTCGACGCCGGCCATCTGCTGCTCGAGACGCACGCGGCCGCGGCCGGTTCGCTCATGCTCGACTTCATCCGGCGTGTGACACCGCCCGAGCCAGTATAATCTGTTCTCTCGGGCAGCCAGAAGAGGTCGTGGTCCGTCCAGCTCGCCCTGTCGGCCGGTGCGAATCGGTTTCGGCGTCGAACGTGTTTCACGCCGCCCGTGGAGACCCTCCGTCGCAATTCATCTGGAATTCACGGTGGCTTCATCAACCCTTCACGCCCTGGATGTATATTGAGCCTCTATGAAAAAGAACCTGGGGAAGGCCCTCGGCCTCGTCGCGATCGGAGTCGGGCTTGCCGCCACCGGTATCTATATCGGAGAGACCGACGACGCGCCCGGCGCGGCGCTCCTGGGCATCCTGCTGGCGATCGGCATGGTGGTGCTCGGTGTCAGGATTTCCCGGCGCAAGGCATGACATCAGCGGGGGCGGGGGAGCGACGGCTGGAGTAGGGGCAGGATTAGCGGACTCCTGACCCGGACATTTTCACCCTCAGAAGTGTGAAATGTTCGTCCTGTCGGGCCGACTTCGTCGGGGTTAGCCGCGATGAAATCGCTCAGGCGGCGGGCGGATATTTCTCGGTCGTTTTTTCGTGGGGCGAAACATCCGGTCTAAAGCGTCGACCGGAGCCCTTTCAGTCATCACTTTTGCGGTGTGTCCCGATTTCACAACTGCCGACGGAAGCTCGCGTTGGCGTCCGCCGATTTGCCTGCCGCCACGACCTCATGCGTTTGCCTCATAGCCTGACGATTGCCCTCCTCATGGTCGCCGCCGGCGCGTTGCGCGCCGCGACGACCGGCTCACTCGAGACCGGCTTCGCCGCACCTCCGCCCGCCGCCCGGCCGCTCGTCTGGTGGCATTGGGTCAACGGCAACGTGAGCAAACACGGCATCGAGGCCGATCTCGCCGACATGAAACGTGTGGGCATCGCCGGCGTGCAGATGTTCGACGTGAGCATTTATCTTCCCGCCGGCCCCGTGCGCTACGGCACCGATCTCTGGCACGAACACGTGCAGCACGCGATCGCCACCGCCGCGAAGCTCGGGCTCGAGTTTCATTTGATGAACACGCCCGGCTGGTCCGCCAGCGGCGGCCCGTGGGTCACGCCCGAGCGCTCGATGAAGAAGCTCGTGTGGAGCGAAACCGCCGCCACCGGTGGCGCCGCCGCGTCTCCACTCGCACTCGCTCAGCCGGAAATTCCCCCGCTGAAGTTCCGCGAGCGCGGCATGGCGCGACCGCCAAACTTCTATCGCGATGTCGCGGTCATCGCCGTGCCCGCCGATTCCACGCGCCGCACGCCCGACTGGAATTTCAAGACCAAGCTCGCCGAGAAATCGCACGTCGCCGCGGCCCTCGACACCGACCCGACCGGCTGCATCCCCCGCGCGCAAATCCTCGATCTCACCGCGAGCTTCGACGCCGCCACCGGCACGCTGCGCGCCGCGCTCCCTGCTGGCCGCTGGACCGTGCTGCGTTTCGGTTTCACGTCGACCGGTTCGACGAATCATCCCGCAGTGCCGGAGGGCCACGGCCTCGAAATCGACAAGATGGATTCGGACGCCGTCGCGTTTTATTTCGATCGCGCGCTCGGCCGGATTCTCCGCGAGGCCGGCCCCCATGTCGGCACGACGCTCAAGGGCATCCTCTTCGATAGCTTCGAGGGCGGCCCGCAGAACTGGACCGACACCTTCCCTGCGCAATTCCGCGCGCTCAAAGGCTACGACCTCGTGCCGCTGCTGCCGGTGCTCACCGGCCGCGTGGTCGAGAGCCCGACGTTCACGGAGTGCGTGCTCGCCGATTTTCGCGGCGCAGTCGAAGAGCTGATTGCGAAAAACTATTTCGGCACGATGCGGCGCCTCGCGCAGGCGCGCGGCATGGTGACCTACGCCGAAGCGCAGGGCGGCCCGCTCAACCCGATGTCGTGCGGCGAATACGTCGACGTGCCGATGAACGAATTCTGGCTGCCCGATGCCGCGCCCCGTTTCGCGCGCATCAAGCTGACCGCCTCCATCGCCCACCTCCTCGGCCGGCCGCTCGTCGCCGCGGAGGCGTTTACCGCCAAGCCCGAAGACGGTCGCTGGCTCGCGACGCCCGCCGCCCTCAAAGGCCCCGGCGACTACGCGTGGACCGCCGGCATCAACCGCTTCAGCCTGCACCACTACACGCACCAGCCCACCGACGATGGCCCCGGCTTCGGCCTCGGCCGCTACGGCACGCACTTCGGCCGCCTCAACACCTGGTGGCCGCTCGCCGACGGCTGGGTGAGCTACGTCGCGCGCGGGCAATTCCTCCTCCAGCAGGGCCGCACGGTCGCGGATATCTGCTTCCTCCAGAATGAAGATCATGGCTACGCCTTTCCGGCCGCGATGGTCGCCACGCCCGCCGGCTACGATTTCGACATCGCCTATCCGCGCCATCTCGCCGCGATGGCGTGGCGCGACGGCGCGCTGACACTGCCCGCCGGTCCGACCTACCGGTTGCTCATGCTCCCGCCAAACTGGGCCGCGGATCTCACGACTCTGCGCAAGCTCCGCGAGCTCGCCCGGGCCGGCGCTCCGATCTTCGGTCCGGCCCCGGTCGCGCCAGCCGGCCGGCCCGATTACGAGAAACGCGGTGAATTCGCCGCGCTCGTGCGCGAGCTCTGGAGCGCGTCCGCCGGCGTGCGTCCGCTGATTCGCCCAATCTCACTCCCCGCGGCTCTGAACGAAATCGGCCTCGCCCCCGATGTGACCTATCCCTCCGCGCCCGCCAGCGTCGAATTCCGCCACATCCATCGCCGCACGGAAGACGCCGAAATCTATTTCGTGTTCAACCACTCCGATCGCGAAGTCGCGGGCGAATTCACCTTCCGGACCGGCGGCCGCCGGCCTGAACTCTGGAACGCGATCACCGGTGCCCACGCCGACGCACCCGCCTACCGCACGACCGCCACGGGCACGGCCGTTCCGCTCCAACTCGAGCCGCGCGGCTCGACGTTCGTCGTGTTCCGTCGCGCCGCGATCACTCCGCGCATCGACGCGCCGCAGACGACCGTCGCCGCGACGCATACCGTGGCCGGTCCGTGGCAGGTCGTGTTTCATGATGGCCGCGGCGCACCGCCCGCGGCGACTTTCGCGGCACTCGCGTCGTGGACCGGGCACGAAAATCCCGGCATCAAATTCTACTCCGGCACCGCCACGTATCGCACGACGTTCAACCTGTCCGCGGCCGAAGTGCGCGCTGGCTCCACGGCCACGCTGGATCTCGGCGGCGTCGGCGACCTGGCCGAGGTAAAGCTGAACGGCGCCCTCATCGGCACGCTCTGGCAGCCGCCGTTTCGGGCCGACATCACCCGCCACCTGCGCGCTGGTGAAAACATCCTCGAAGTCCGGACCGCGAACCGCTGGGTCAACCGCATCATCGGCGACGAGAGCCTGCCCACCACGCTCAACTACCAGCCCGAGGGCAAAAATAAGTTTACCGACGGAAAGCTCCTGGAACTCCCGCCGTGGCTTTATGACCGCTCGCGTTTGACGGAGCGAAAGCGCCACAGCTTTACGACGTGGAAGCATTATGACGCCAAGTCACCACTCGTCCCCGCCGGGCTCCTCGGCCCGGTGAAGATCGAGTGGCACGCGATGGCGGGGCGTTGAGCGGGCCGCGAAAAAGACGCGGCCGGATCTTCGGGCTGGAGTTTCGTCATGTTCTTTGTCGAAGGGCCCGATGCCGATACTGGAGACTCGCTTGGTTGTTGGTCGTGGAAGATTCGCAGTCAGGCCATTCGTTGTTGAAGCCTGATGTCTTAGCATTTGCCGCAATGAGGCCGCGTACTTACGGCTTCTTTTTTTCGCTGAAGATCATTCGATTCATCTGCTGGTGCAGATCATTGCGCTCCTTGAGCGAGGTGAACATCGAGAATTGAGACGGGGAAAGGATCGTCCTGGCCTGGGTAAAAACGAGATCCCAATCGGAGGGGTTGCGCGCGATCACGCCCTGCGCGGTCGTGGCGTTCGCGATTATGATCTGCGCGAGCTGCGTGGCCTGGGTCGAATGGAGCGGCGTGTCGGTGCGGAACAGTTGACTGGCGAGGCTCGTGACATGGCTCCAATGCGGCAGCGTGCGCTGAAACGTTTGATACTCCTCATATCCTTCGGGGCTCAGCAGCTCGATCATGTCGGTATTGAAGCGAGCTTGAGCTTCATCCCGCTTGGCTTTGAACGCAGTCCATGCCGGGTGAGAGGGATTGCTGCGCACCTCTGGCGTCAACTCGTTCGCGAGATCGAGGGTTCCACGATTCAGTTCTGCCACGCGGCGTATCACCGCCGATGCCTGTTCCGGAGAAAGACCGCGCAAGCGGAAGAACCGATCGAGATTCAATTGAGCGTCGGCTTCCAGCGCGCGCAGATGCATCGTCGCGAGCGTGTCGGTCGATTGGCTCGCGGGCGTTTTTTCATCCGCGTCAGGGTGAGGCGACGTCACGGCTTCGAGAGGTTTATCACGGGTCGGACCAGCGGCTGCCTTCTGCTGTCTCGCGGTTTCGAGCTCCCCGATTCGTTGCTGCCATCGCGCGCGGTCTTGCTGCAATAGCTCCAGCCTCTGTCGCGCCGACCGCGCGCGAAGATATTCGCGGGTAGCGAACACGCTGGCGAGGCAGACGAGAAGAGCGTTCCCGAAGAGAACGAGACGGGCTTGGCGAAGGCTCATGGGGCGGGAGCAGCGGGGCGATTGAGCTCCCAAACACTTTCGACGACCCAGCGTCGATTCGCGAATTGCGCGCGGAGCGCCTTCATTTGGGTTGGCGAAAGGATCTCCTGGGCGTCCCGCAGGATGGCTTCGGCGCTTGTCGGGTCGGTCCGCCAGCGTTGATCGATGTTCTCCAGGTTTGGATAGTGGCGACCGACGATCTGCGACAACTGTTTGGCTTGCGTGTCGGTGAGCGGGCTCTCGGTGTGATACACGCTGCCCGCAAGATTGCTGGCCAAGTTGCGCAAGGGCGCGTCGCTTTCGTACTGGAGGAACGCTTCGGCCACGGTGTCGCCCAAGTGTTCGCGCATGCGGGCTTGGAAATCTCTGTCCTGTCGCTGCGACTCCTGCAGCACGGCGGGATCGTTGTGCTGTAACCCGAGATCGAGCCGGGCTCCGGAGATATCGATGCCGCCCCAGGCGCGATCGACCATCAGGTCTTCAAATACCTCGATCTGGTCCGGCGTGAGATAGAGGGAGCGGAAAAAGGGAGCGTAGTCGATGCGCGTGGCCGCTCGCGTGGCTCGAATGGACAGCTGTTGGAAGGCGGGGTCCGCGCGCATGCGCTGCCGGGCCTCGTAATTCGCTCGCAGCGACGCGGCCTGCGCGGTGAGCGAGGATGTGCCCGTGGGAGCGGCAGGGTCGGAGGTGCGAGGCAGCTTACGACTTTCGGCAGCACTCGAATCCGGATTCGAAATGACGCGTTGCGAGCGAAGCGCGGCGCTCTGCTGTCTCAGGTTTCCGATTTCGCGTTCGAAACTTAAGGCGAGTTCGTCGGCCCGACGGGCATCGCGGGCGTGAAACGTGGCCACGCCGAGTGCGACTGCGGCGAACATACCCGACGCGGCACCGATGAATTTCGTTGTGCTCATGAAGGACAGTGCGCCACCGACGGCCGCGGCTCCGGTGGCAAGTTTCGCGTTCGTCAACGCCATCCCGGCGACGGCGGCGGCGAGGCCGGCCGGAGGTGCCGCCAGTGCCTGATGGCCGAGCGCGAGCGTTAGCGCGGCGGTCGTGGAGGTGACACCGCGACGCCGGAGGCGAAGACGAAGTTTCTCGAGCGCGCGATCGACGCGCATGCGCGCGGCATCCTCCGTGAGGCGCAGCGCGGCGCCGACCTCGGTGAAAGGCCGCTCCTCGAGGATGCGGAGCATGACGGCATCGCGATCGCGTTCATCGAGCTCGCTTAGTATGTCGTCGAGAACGGGCCGCAGCCCTTGCCAATCGACGTCGGGGGTGTCGCCAGCGGGCATGTGATTTTCGTGCATGAGGTGTGCCTCCTGCTCGCGGATCCTTCTCCGGCGCTCGGCCCGGACCACATCGATCGCGGTATAGCGCGCCGTGCGATAGAGCCAGCCGCTGATCACCGCTCGTTTCGACAGGGCGACGGCCTGTCGGGCGAGCGCGATGAAAGCGCGTTGTGCGACGTCGCGCGCGAGATGCTCGTCGCCGCCGACCTGACGCAATGCCACTGCGTAAACGAGTCCGAACCGGCGCTGGACCAGTTCGTGAAAGGCATCGCCGTCACCATCACAGGCAAAGCGACGTAACAACTCGGCGTCGTCTGGCATTGGATTGCCGTAGAGTCGGCGCCGAAAACGAAAAGCGAACAGGTTTTTCAAAGCGATGCGGATCCGTTTACATGGAGATATGCACTTTCCCCCGAACGCGCGGAGGCTCCGGGGCAGTTGTGGCGTGGCAGGGTTGGGCGGCTTGCTTCGCTGCACGGCGCGGAGCGTCGTCCAATCATGGGCGGGACGCCCATGCTACGCCCGTGCTACTCCCAATCCTACGGGCGGTGTCCAGGCGCGCCTGCAAGAACCCCATTGAGCTTCGGGTCGAGTTGGGTTTCGTTCGCGGCTCCATGGCCGAACCCATCCGCTATTACGATCGCTATACTCGTACGGTAAAAACCGAGCAGGTGTTTGGGGAGCGGTGGCTGCGGTTCGCCTACGATAATCCGGGTGGCCGGTTCTTCGTGTGGCTGCTCGCGCGACGGGCGTTTTTCTCGAAGTGGTATGGCTACAAGATGAACAAACGCGAAAGCGCGTTGCAGATCCTGCCGTTCATCTCGAAATACGGCGTCGACGTCGACGAGTTCGCGAAGTCCCCCTTCGACTACAAGACGTTCAACGAGTTTTTCTATCGTGCGTTGAGACCGGGCGTGCGGCCGATCGTGGCGGGCGACAACGTCGCGGTGTTTCCGGCGGACGGCCGGCATCTTGCGTTTCAGGATGTTCAGGCGGCGGCGGGCTTCTATGTGAAGGGCGCAAAGTTTTCGTTTGCGGAGCTGCTCGGCAGCGAAGGCGAGGCGGAGAAATTCGCAGGCGGTGCGATGCTGATTTCCCGGCTCTGTCCGGTGGATTATCATCGGTTTCACTTTCCGGTCGGCGGCGTGCCGGGCGAGCCGCGGCTGATCAAGGGCTGGCTCTATTCGGTGAGTCCGGTGGCGTTGCGGCGCCGGCTGCGTTACCTGGTTGAAAACAAACGCGTGGTCACCTTGGTCGAGTCGCCGGTGTTTGGCACCGTGGCAGTGATCGAAGTAGGCGCGACGAATGTCGGCAGCATCCAGCAGAGCTTCGTGCCGGGGCGGGCCGTCGCGAAGGGCGAGGAGAAGGGGCTGTTCGCGTTTGGCGGCTCGTGTGTGATCACGGTGTTTCAGCACGGGCGGATCCGGTTCGATGCGGACATCCTCGAGCAAAGTGCCGCTCACCTGGAAACGTATGCGAAGATGGGCGACCGGCTGGGCACCGGCGCATAGCCCTCTGGCGACGACCCTGGCGCGGGTGGCGGAATTCGAGCCGCACACGGCAGCACGCCGGGCGCCCAAGTTCCTGCCGACCACTGGGGCGCGATGGCGACGATTTCAGCGCTTGCTCCGGCGCGCCGAAGCTTTGACCGTCTCGCCTCGATTTTTCGACTCCGCTTTCGCTCGGGTGGTGGAATGGCAGACACGACGGTCTTAGAAGCCGTTGCCGTAAGGTGTGCAGGTTCGAGTCCTGTCCCGAGCACCACTCGCCCCGGGGGGAGAAAACCGGGGTTGAATTCGGGTTGAATCGGTTCCGACATTTCGGACTTTCGTGCTGAAAGGGGCGCAGAGATGCATCCGCTTGTGGTAAACTTCCGATGCCCTCGCGGAACTCGCGTCAGGCTGGAGAACTCCGTGTCTTGGCAGGGGTCCGTGCAAAGAATTAGGGATATAACGGATGTTCCCCTGCGTATATTTTTCTGCTCGATATGGCCCATGCCCCTGACCCCTTGGCATGTTCGCAGCCGCGAGGCGTCGTTCCCCTGCCGGCGCCGGAGCCCCAAGCCGTCCGCGCGGCGGAAGGTCGGAGCATGAACGCCTCGGCCCGGATCATCCTGCTGGCAGGATTATTGTGGCTCGGGCTGGTCGCGCCGATGGCGGCGGTGCAACCCTACGAACTGCGCACGGCCGATCCGATGCTCGATCCGTGGCAGTGGCGGAAGCTGCCGCAGTTCGATGGCCGGGAGCCGCGCTGCATGATGGAGGCGCCGGACGGCGCGATGTGGTTTGGGCTGGAGCAGGGCGCCGTGCGGTATGACGGCATGCGCTGGAAAAACTTCACGGCGGCGGAGGGCCTCGAGGCGGGGCGGGTCACGGTGTTTGCCCGGACGCCGGAGGGAGTGTTGCTGGCGGGCACGGATGCGGGGATTTTTCGCTTCGAGCAGGAGCGTTGGTCACGGATTTTCCCGGCGCCGGGTGCGCCGAAGGTATCGGTGACCGCGTTGGTCTGCGCCGCCGATGGATCGGTGTGGGCCGCGTTCCCGAACGCGGTCGTCCGGCTGCGCGGTGAGGGCGGTACGCTCTTCACGATCGAGGCGCGGGCCGAGGCGCAGCGCGCGTTGTTTCCCTCTTTGCAGGTGGTCGTTGCGCCCGGGGATTTTTCGGCGGCATCGGTGTTTTCGATCTTTGAAGACCGTGAGCGGCACATTTGGCTCGGCACGAATGCGGGCGGCCTCGCGCGGATCGACGTGCGCGCACTCGAGACTTCGCCGGCGGCGGGCTGGCGGGCGTTTACGGCGAACGATGGACTCCGGCCCGGACGGGCAGGCTACATCAGCCACCATGCGAAGGACGGCCGGATCTGGTTTGGCAGCGATCAGCACGACGTCGGCCTCCACTGCTACGATCCGGCGGCGGATGCGTGGTCCTATGTCGATCTGCCGAAGCTGTTCGGCACCGACGGCCTGGTGCGCTCGATCATCGAGACCAGCGATGGCGCGTTATGGGTCGGAGGGTTCGCGAAACTGTTCCGTTTTTACCGCGGGCAGTGGCAGATCTATCAAGCTCCGGAGACACCGCTCTCCTCGTCACGGATCGAGTTGCTGGAATCGCGCAGCGGCGAGCTCTGGGTGCTCGGCATGGGCGACGATGTGCAACGCGTGTCGTTCCTGGGCCGCCGCTGGCAGAAATACGAAGGCTTGAACTTTCAGGCCGAGACGCCCGACGGCCGGCAGTGGTTCGTCGCGGTGGACGACGGCGTGGTGTGTTTCGATGGCACGGCGTGGTGGCGGCATGGCGTTGCGGATGGCTTGATGGCCTCGCCGGCGGCGCTGCTCGTGACCCGCAAAGGCGAGCTCTGGGCGGCGGGCATGCACGAAGGCGCCGCGGTGGTGGCGCGTTTCGATGGTGAGCGGTGGCAACGCATCCGGCTGACGAGGCCGGAGCTGGCGTTCTCATCGGTGGTCGACGCACGCGCGGCGATCGAGACGCCGGATGGCGCGCTGTGGTTTGGCGCTTACGTGAACGGTCGGGGTTCGGGAATCCTGCACTACGATCCCGCCAAGGGGCCGCCGGAAAACGAGGCTGCGTGGCAAGTGCACGCGGGCCCGGGACAACCTTATCGCTACTCGTTTGGTTTCGCCGTGGCGAGCGATGGGACGCTCTACAGCGGATCGTATCTCGGCCTGATGCGCTTCGATGGACGCGAGTGGACGCGGCTCGATCCGAAGCCGATCGATGCGCTGACGCATTCACGCGATGGCGAAGTGTGGGTGGGCACGCGCGGAGCCGGTGTTTACCGGGTGGGCGGCGCGAAGCCTCTCGCTTACTCGATCGCCGACGGTCTGCCGGCCAACGGCATCAACGCATTGTTCTCGGATCGCGATCGGAACCTGTGGGTGGGGACGAGCAAGGGAATCAGCTTTTTCGACGGGACTGAATGGATCACGCACGTCTTCCCGGCCGGCCGGCTCGCGATCCCGCGCGAAGGCGGAGGCTTCAGGCAATCGGCGGACGGCTCGATCTGGATCAATCAGTTCTCGCGGGCATGGATGCGCCGGACACTGCCGGGTGGAGCGTTGCAGCCGGCGGCGATACGAGGCTTTTCCACGGTGCGTTTCCGTCGCGAAACTACCGCGCCGACGACCGAGATCGTCGCGGCCGCACCCGAGGTTTCACAGCCGGGCAACACGGCCATCTCCTGGCGCGGCCGTGATCCGTGGAGCCGGACGGCGGAGAGCGAGCTGCAGTATTCACATCGCTTGGACGGCGGGCCGTGGTCGCGTTTCTCGGCTGCGACCAGCCATGTGCTGCTGGAGCTGGCGCCGGGAAAGCATGCGTTTGAAGTGCGCGCGCGGGACACCGATCTCAATGTGGAGGCGACGCCGGCGCGCACGGAATTCGCGGTGCTGCCGCCGGTCTGGCGGCAACCGTGGTTCGTCGGCCTGGTGGGGCTGCTCGGCGTGGCGATCGCGGCGCAGACCTACCGCGTGATCCGCCGCGACCGGATCCTGCACGCCTCGAACCGCGTGCTGTCGGGCGAGATCGAGGAGCGCAGAAAGGCGGAAGGGGCGCTGCAGGAGAAGACGCGGCTGCTGGAGGACAAGACCGAGGAACTCGAGTCGGAGATCGAGGAGCGGCGTGCGATCCAGAGCGAGCTGGAGCGGCAGAAGACCTCGCTGGAGATCGAAATCGAGGAACGCCGGCGAATGGAGCGCGAAGTGGAACGGATCCACAAGGAGCTGATGATGGCCTCACATCGCGCCGGCATGGCGGAAGTGGCGACCAACGTGCTCCATAACATCGGCAACGTGCTCAACAGTATCAACGTTTCGGCGACGGTCGCGCAGGATGGCTTCCGGGAGTTGAAGACCGAGAGTCTCGTGAAGGCGGCGGACTTGTTGGAGACCCATGTGCACGACCCCGGCTTCCTGGCGAATGATGACAAGGGCCGGCGGCTGCCGGGATTTCTGCGCGGCCTGGCGGATCATTGGGCGACGCTCAGGGATTCGACGACGAAGGAGCTCCAGTGGCTGCGGCACAATATCGACCACGTGAAGGAAATCGTGGCCACGCAGCAGGTCTATGCGCGCTTCGGCGGCGTGATCGAGCGCGTGACCGTGCGTGAGCTGGTCGAGGATGCGATCCGGATGAACGTCGATGCGCTGGCGCGGCATGGCATCGAGCTGGAGCGCGACTGGCAGGCGGACGCCGTCGTCGAGCTGGAAAAAAACAAGGTGGTGCAGATCCTCGTGAACCTCCTGCAGAACGCGAAGAACGCCTGCGAGGAATCGGGTCGGCCGGAAAAGCGGATCGTGGTGCGTGTGCGGCCAGGCGCGCCGGGCCGGATTCGAATCGAGGTGAGCGACACCGGCGTCGGCATCGCGCCTGAAAACCTGACTCGCATCTTCAACCACGGCTTCACGACCCGGAAAAGTGGTCACGGCTTCGGGCTGCACGCCTCGGCCAACGCGGCGAAATCCATCGGCGGCAGCCTGACCGCGCACAGCGCTGGAGCGGACCAGGGAGCGACGTTCGCGCTGGAGCTGATGGTGGCGCCGGATGCGACAGGA
The DNA here is from genome assembly GCA_036675625.1 of Opitutaceae bacterium. Lineage (GTDB taxonomy): Bacteria > Verrucomicrobiota > Verrucomicrobiia > Opitutales > Opitutaceae > ER46. The sequence continues at coordinate 54,240 of JAKFEQ010000082.1, forward strand.
GAGAAGACCTGACGCGCAGGGTGGTGACCGCGGCCGGAAGGTCAGCGTACTCACGAGCGGCGAATTCCTCCTGTGACATAGTCCTATGATAAACGGAATCGGCTCAGGTCGATTGCCCCGTCTCTTCCGCGGGCTCCGTTGAGCTATATATATTCTTGTCATTCGGGCGAGCCGTGCACACGGGTCATTTCCCCCTGGCTTTGGGGCGATATATCAAGAGTCGCCACACTGCCCGTTCCCGAGTCTCCGTGGTTGTCAGCGAATCCCGGCGCGCAATTTCGCTCTGGATCGGTCGACCCGGATCCGACTCGGAAACGGCTTCGAACCAATCGCGGCGTGGCGGTTCATCTTTGACGTCGCAGGCGATCAGCCGCACACGGCCCTTCATGCAACGCCAAGAATCACCCGTCGCTTTCGACCAGGCACACGCCGCGGTGTACGATCAGCGATTCGTCAAGCTGGCTCCGATGCGCGATGCGCTGCACTTGCTTATCAGCGCGATATTTGCCGACCTGCCCGCCGAGGCACGGATTCTTTGCGTCGGCGCTGGAACCGGACATGAGCTGATTTATCTCGCCCAGAAATTTCCTCAATGGCGGTTCGCGGTGGTGGAGCCTTCGGCGCCGATGTTGGAGGTTTGCCGCCGGAAAGCCGTGGAGTGCGGCATCGCGCCACGCTGCCTCTTTCACGAAGGCTACCTTGATTCGCTTCCTCTTTCCGCGGCTTTTGACGCGGCGACTTCGCTGCTCGTGTCTCAGTTCATTCTCGTGCCCGAAACCAGAACCGGTTTCTTCCGCGCCATCGCCGCGCGGTTGCGGCCGGGCGGGTATCTGGCGAGCGCAGATCTGGCGTCCGATACCGCTTCCGCGACCTATCAGAGCCTCCTCGAAGTCTGGCTCCGGTTGATGCGGGAGACAGGGTCTCCGCCCGAACAGCTCGAGCGTCTTCGCGTGACCTACGGGCGAGATGTGGCCCTGCTGCCGGTGGAGCAGGTCAGTTCCATCATCGCCTCGGCTGGCTTTGAGACGCCGGTGTTGTTTCTTCAGACCGGCCTCATCCATGCCTGGTATACCCGACGAACTCCAACGGCCGCCGACACCAAACCGCACGCGGTCCGCGAAGATTCCACCTGACTCGAGCCAAACCCAATCGACCACGGATTTCCCGGATGCCACGGATGTATATATAGGTGCAGCACCCTTTGGTCGGGCCGCCGGCTACAGCCGGAACAGCTTTTGTGCGTTTCCGAAAAGGATTTTGCGCACGGCCGCCGGATTCGGCGCGAACGCGCGGATTTGCGCGATCTGGCGCGAGCCCGAACACACCGCGAGCTCGGCGGTCGGATCGACGCAATCGCTCCCGAACATCAGCTTGTCCTGATGCCGCGCGAAAAAGGCGCGGGCATGCTCCGGGTCGCGTTTGAAGGCATTCTCGCCGGAGCCGGCGGAGAGGTCGGCAAACATGTTCGGGTAATCGCTCAGGTAGCGATCGGTGAGTCCACCGGCCGTGACGCGCCCCTTCGGATAGAGATTCTTCGCGTCGTCGACGTAAGCGCGGTCGATATTTGCCCACCATGTCTGCGCATGGCCGATGAAATTCACGCGGGGAAATTTCTCGAGCATCACATGAAACCGCTCGAAGCCGTGATTATAGCTGCCGACCTGCCAGTGAAGCAGAATGGGAACGCGATAGGCCTCGGCGAGGCGGTAGAGTTTTTGCATCGCGGGCGAGTCGCACTCGACCCCGAATTTCTGCTCGCCGATGACGACGGCGCCGAGCTTGAGATATTTCTCGACGACCTGCGGGGCCTCGTCGAGGTCACTGACCTCGTTGGCCCCGAATGCGAATTCGTCGGGGTATTTGCGGGCGAGCGCGAGCGCATCGTCGTTGCCGCTGACCGTGCCATCGAGACCATTGGCGCGGCCGTCGAGAGTGGAGGAGCGCACGAGCGGACGGCCGGCAGGGAGCAGGATGGTCTTCGTGACGCCCAGCGCCCGCTGATGTGCGAGCAACTGCGCATGCGAACGCGCGGCGGCGATTTGCCTGAAAGCGGCGTCGCGCCGGCCGCCGTAATTCGTGTGCTGATGGATGTCGATGATCGGCTCGGCCGGCGTGGCGGCGGGGAGCGCGATCGGGGCAGCGACGAGCGCGGCAGCGGAAGCGACGAGGAATTCGCGACGGGAGAGGGGACGGGGGGCGGGCGCTTCCATGCGATGGATTGAAGAGGACGCGTGGCGGATTGGAAAGCCGATAGCAGGGAGGGAGCTCTCCAATCCGCTTTAACCACGGGCTACACGGATAACATGGGTAAGAAATTCAAATGTCTCGGGCCCGGGTTTGGTCGTCTGCATCGTGGCATCTACAATCCGTGGTTAGAAAATGTGTCGGGGGAGGTCTGAGGATTTCCTCGCCAAGGTAGGTTTTTAAATCCTTGAAAGCGTGGTGGTGGCCCGCACGCGGGCTGCCTACTCACGCCAACAGTTTCATCCCAACGGCCTGGATTATATATACAATGGAACCACTCCTCATCGGGACAAATGGCACGGTCGCATGTATCGACCCGACGAATGGCAATGTGCGGTGGGAGACCGCTTTGAAGACCGGCAGCCTCCTGTCGTCGACCGCCCGCCAGGATGTTTCCATCCTGCTTCGAGGTTCGATCGTTTTTGCCGGCTGCGCCGGACATCTCTTCTGCCTCGATGCGGACTCCGGCAGCATTCTCTGGCACAATCCTCTCGATGGCCTTGGCCACAACGACATTGCTCTCGCGATGGACGGTGTGAGCGTCCAGTTCCTGCAAAAGACCGAGCGGCAAACCTCAAGTTGAACGCTTTGCCCGCCAATACTCCAATCCTTTTTACAGGAGTCGAACCGAGGGAATACCGAGCGGAATCGGACTCCGGTTCAGAGATAATATAAATTTATTATCCGTGTTATCCGTGTAATCCGTGGTCAAATGGTTTGAGAAAAATGGTCTGCTTACACGAGTTTCGGATTTCAAGGCCTCCCGCGAGGCAACCCGCTATGTCCGAGATCAGACGCCACCCGCTATTTCTTCATTTTCCCGGTCGGATTCGCGGTCTCGTATAATGGCAGGGGGGCCTTGGATCGCACCCAGGCTGTATACCAGACGTCGCGCAGCATCGTCGCGCCTTCCCCGAGTCGTGCGATGGTGAACGGCTTTGCGGCGGCGGGCTCCTTGCCCTCGCCGAACGCCGCCTGCTGGTCCCAGCGGTAAATTTGCTCCACGTGTGTGTTGTTGGCCGCTATATAGACCTCCGCTTCCCGCAGCCAGTCGCCCCGCACGCGCGGCGGGGCGGTCACGGCCGCGGCGACGTCGGCCGGTGCGATGACGCGGCCGACATAGGCCGACTCGAAGCGGGCGTGCAGGCCTTTGCTCTTATAGTGATTTGGATTGGGCGCGCTCCGATGCCATGCGCTCGAATGAATCGAGGTGTGCATCGGCTGTGAGAGGTCGGTGACCCAGTGGCCCATGACGCCTGCCATAAATAGAATGCTTCGCTCGTGCATGCGCTTGCGGGCGATCTCGGCGGGCGTGCTCTCGGGCATCTCGCGCCAGCGCCGGAACGCGCCGGTCAGCATTTCTCCCCACTCCTGGATGCCGTAAGGCGCGGTACCGATGCCCCGGATCGCGGCCCCGACTTCCTCGGGTTTCTTGCCCTGCACGAGCTGCGCGAGAAACAGGTGCCGCGTCGCCGGGAGGGGTCGCGGAGCGATCTCCCATTTGAACCCGTGATTCACCGTGGTGCTGTCGGTGAGCCCCGGTTGCTCGCTGGTGCGCCACCGATCGGGTTCGCTGATCAAGAACGACAACTCCTCCGCCGCCTCGCGCATAAACGCCGGCATGTCCGCCGGCAGGTGCGCGACCGCCGCGCGGGCCTGCATGTCGTGGCCCTTGGTGCCCCAGGCGGCGAGCCGGTGCGGGCCGGCGCCGAGCGTGGCGAGGAGAGCGATCACCGTGAGCGCAGAGGTTCGTGTCATGGAACAGAGAGCTGAGCGCTCTGGCGTGGAGGTGGCAAGGGCGCGAACACTCGGCGGCTGGCTTGGGGCTCGTTGAGCGGCTATAAACGGCGGGCGACTGCGTCCTGAAAGATGGTGGTGGGTTGTGAGACGTAGCTCTGGAGCCCGCCGTAGTAGCTGCGCATCGTGCCGTGTTCGCCGAAATAGAGTGCGAAGCGATCGCCATTATTATCCGGTTGATATTGCACCACGTCGATCCGGCGTCTGGCCCGCGTGGCGCCAGTATGAAACGCCGTCAGGAGCAGTTCCTTGATGAACAGATCCTCCGTTGGCATCGAGTAGCCGGCGATGACCCACGCATCGGCCTCCGACATAAACATTCCCGCGCGCCGCCATATATCGTTGAGCCGCGGGAAGGGCGTGCGACGCGCCATGGTCGGCACGACCACGATGCTGTCCAGGGGATGTTGGCGACAATGGCACTCCGTCTCTGGCGCGCGGGCGAGCAGCGGGACGTAGTAGTTCGGCGCGGAGGAAATATACACCCGCTGGCAACGCTGGCAGCCGACATAATCGAGCGATCCGTGAAGCTTGTAGGAGCGCACCCGCGGATTCGCCGGCACGGGCACCTCGTCCGCCGGGGAATCATTATCGGCGTAGTGCCATTCCAGCCCGAAATCCACTTCACCAATGGCTTCGTGGCCCAATTCATCCCAGAGGATCTGGTCGATGATGCGATCGTAATTGGTGGTAATGAAGGCTACATCGTAGGCGTTGGCCGGGTCTTTGACGAGCGTGCGAATCCATTGCAGCCAGGGCTTCATGGTCGCCTTCAGCTTCGCTGGCACCGGTCTTGGTTCATACAGCACTTCGCATATTGCTATAACCAGCAGGCGCCGGAGCTGCACCACTTCATCCAATGAGAGGCCTGGCCGAAGCGATCGTCCTTGCGCGACCTGATGATCGAGGAGCGACAACAGCTCGGTGATGTCGGGAATATAGGAGTTCTTCTGCCGGATCTGTGGATACGCTTTATGCAGCAGCCGGCGAAGCTGCGCGTGGTAGCGGGCAAAATCGTAGAGGTCGTCCGATTCCAGCTTTTCGAGAATGGTCGTTGTGATCGCCTTGGTGATAGGAATGCCAAGCGGACTCGAGGCACCAGCACCGAGAAACACGGCGATCTTCTTCCGTTTCCTCTTTGGCAGGGGCGCACCAGTGGCGGCGGGGCGGGAAATTGAGGCAATAGCCATGGCTGTGATCTCCGGCTTAGGCCGTCAGAATCAGGTTGATCGGGGCAGCTCCGCCCGGCGGCGTGAGCGCCAGCGTAAGCCGCGATTGGCGCAGGCCGCCCTTGTTCCCGACCGCGTAGTGGGCGAGCGCATCGAGGATCGCGAAGAAGGCCGAGAAATTTGCCGGCAGCCAGATGTCAGCCGCGCCGCGAGCCTTGAGTAGAGCGAGCGCTGCCGCCTTGAGGCTCTTCGCGTCGCTCTTCTTGGCTTGGCGCAGATCGTCCATGGCGTCGTCGAACGCGATGAGCGCCTGAATGGTATCGTTCTCGGTTTTCAGCAGTGTGCGCAACGTGTCATTATAGAAACCGACGTCGGGAATGTTTTGTTGGTGCACCGTCATCCCTACGGGCTTCCCGGTAGAGTCTTCGATATAATTATAGGCCCGTCCGAGCACGCGCCGCCCGGCTTTTTTAGACTGCGCCAGGTAGCGTCGCCCGTAGTAACGCCGGCGCGCAATGCGGCCGAACCAGTTGATCTCAGCGGGCTCGATGTGGGTGAACACTTCCTGCAGCGCCTTCGGCGCAAGGCTCACCGCGTATTTCGCCGTGAGTTTCCCCAGGTTCGGGCCTCCTCCTGTAAGCTCTGTAATACTGTCGGCGAGCTGCTCCGCACTCGTCGTGAGACCAAGCTGCTGCGCGAAGTCGAGATACTCCCGCAGCTCGGCGGGCGAGGTCTCGCTGTCTTCCAGTGAGACGTCGTAAGTGACGCCGAGCGAAAGATGGCTCTCGAAGAATCGACCGCCAGAGGCGTCGGTCACGAGCGGCGCGGACATGAGGAGCGCGAGCTCGCTCATCTTCGACTCACGATCGCCAAACCAGGAAGAGGTGTTCTTCGTCTGGGCGGCGGTGCGCGTGGTATCGACCGCGATCTGGCCCGAGTCGCCGTTCTCGAGCGCCAAGGTCGATTCCTGCGTGAGCTTGAATGAGCTGGTGGCGGACTGCCCGAAGATCGTGATGCCGAGCGTGGTTTCGCGCGAGAGCTTCGTCTCGATCTGGCCGCGCTCCAGTTTGACGAGGTCCGGATCCTCGTTGAGCAGCACGGTGAAATCGCCCTCCAGCGCTTTCTTATAGAGGCGGAGTGCGGTGGAATATTTGGGATTGGTCGGATCGAGATTGAAGCGCGCGGAGAGCAGGCGGTCGTTCGAGGTGGCGCGCTTGTAGCTCGCGGTGAACTCGGCGGTGAACTTGCCGTGGGCCGCCTTCTTCACGATTTCCGGCCAGTCCTGTTGCAGCTTTTCGATTTTTCCGACGACGTCCTGCAGCTTCGCCAGCGTCGCGACCAGGTGTTGGTTCTTCGCCAGCTCGGCGAAGGGCTGTTCCAAAAGCTGGGCGATGAGTGCCTCGATTTGCTCATCCACGATGGCCGCGACCTGCTCCGGGTTCTGGATCGCGCGGAGCTTGTCGAGGAGGTCGCGAGCCTTGCCCGCGGGATCGATGACCGCGATCAAGTCGTGCACGCCGGCGTCGGTGGCCGCGAGGACCTGGTCCTGTAGTTCCGCCAACGCCTTCGTCGCCGCGCTGGCGGGATCGAGCTTCGCGAGCCACTCCTCCGCTTGCGGCCCGAACCAGGCGCTCAGCTTTTGCCAGAAGGGCGACTGGGCGTTGCCGAGTGCCTGCGCGAGATTGGCGGGAGTGGCGTGTTCGGTGATTTTCTGTACAAGCGTGTTGGTGCTCTGACCGACGTTGTCGTTATCGGCGAGAAAGGCGTGCACGTGGGATTCCAGACCGGCGTAAGCGTTGGCCGCGCGTCCGAGTCGCGCGGCAAACATCGTGAAATCCGTGGCTGCGATTCCTTGGGGCACCCACTTCGCCACGAGTGCGTCGATCTCGTTCTTCAGGAGATCGCCGGCGGCCGAGCGCAGGCCATCGATCGACGTCAGATCGCCGGCCTGCTGGATCGCCTTGGCGATACTCTGGGGATCGAGGCCGAACAGCATGCCGACGGTCTCGTAGAACGAGCGGTCGAGGCCTTCGACGTCGTAGCTGACCGTCGCGCCGAAATCGAGCGCCGCCCCCGCGAAACGATCGCCCGCCTTGTGTACACTGAGACGCACCCAGCCGGGTTGCGCCGGGATGCCCACCGCTTGGAAACGAAATTCGCCGGAAAGCCCCGCTGTGACGGTCAGGCGCGGACCGAGTTTAGCCGCATACGCGATCGAGCCGGAAAGTTCTCCGAGGTCGAAGCGTTGAGTGCCCGACAGTTCGTAGCCCCAAGTAAGGACCGAGGTGAAACTGAGCGAGCCGCCGTAGCTGAGCGCGACGGTCTCTCCAACCGCCAGCGGTGCGTTGATGGATTGCGGCAGTTGCAGGCCGCGAAAAACACGCTCGAGGAGCGCGCGGGCAGTCTCCGACTGTTGACCGTGGACGAGTCGCGCATAACCCAGCTGCGCTCCGGTTTTGATGCCAAACTTGGCCGAGAATGCCCCAGCGGTTACCGGTGGCGCAGCTGCCTTCATTTCAGCCGTTCCATCGAGCGCCAGGAGCAAGGCGAGAGGACCGGTACCGTTAGCTGGCTGCTGGTCGAAATCGGGAACGATCGTCGAAACGTCGAGAGTCGGATCCTTTTCCCGCGTCGTGTCGGGCCAGAAGAGACGTAGCCGACTTCCAAACCGGCCGCTGATGCCGACATTGAACTTGAAGGGATCGTTACCCAGGGAAAGCGACGACTCGCCGCTGAGGCCGAGCGAAATCAAGGGCTCGGTCTTCGGGGTGAAGGTCTGGTCGAGAATCGCGCGCCAGGCTTCGTCGAGGTCGACTCCGCCGGTTGCGTTTACGTCAGGCCCGATCATGTCGGAAGGGAAGGGAAATGAAGTCATGGGTGGATGAGGGGATTCGCGGATGCGTTGATATAGGCGTTCGTTAATAAACGCCTTCACGGCAGGCGTTCTTTCATCAGGGCGAAATATAAGCAGAGTTCTGAGCCGTGGGAGGTTCAGTTGAGAGGTGAGAGCTGAGCGTTGGGAGTTTTGAGCTGAGAGCGGAGGGCGGAGAACATGAGAGTCCGCGCGTCTTGCGATTTGAGGCTGCGTGGATGCGGCTGAGACTATGAAGGGATTCGTGTGCTCGCGATAGGAGCATCGGTCCAGGCGTCTAGCTCGCCGCTTTCGCGAGCATCTCGCAGCGGTTGATATAGCGCGCCATGCCGTGGTCGGCGGCGGCTTTGCGCCCTGCCTCCTTGATGCTCTTCGCCGCCGCGGTCGAGGCATAGCCGAGCAGGCGACCGAGCCCGCTGATCTCGCTGTGGAATTTGTCCCCGGCATCGAAGAAAAAGTCATTGCCGGCGTGATGATAGTCCTCGAGCGGCGGCAGCAGGGGCACCGCATCGGTCTCGTTGATGAGGCGGAACATCCTCTCGGGTTGCCGCCGGTCGAGCTCGCTCGTAAAGGCCTCGTTCCCGACCTTTGGGCAGCCAAATGCATATAGTACCGGCGTGGTGTGCTGCGCACTATAGGCAAGACGGGCGAACAGCAGGGTGGCGAGCGCTCCGCCGAGGCTGTGACCCGTGAGAAAGACACGCGGCTCCTGGCCGTCCGGTCCGGGCTCGATCCATTTGAAAAAGGTGCCGGCGAGGTCTTTTTCCACGGCGGCGAGCGCTTTAGAGAAGCCCGTGTGAACTTCACAGGGTAGCACGCGGTTCTTCCTGGTGACCTCGAAGAAAGGAAAGCTCACCGGGTCGACGTGTACGTCGGCCAGGATGTCCTCGAGTTGGTGAACCTCGGTCCCGCGAAAGGCGATGAGCACGACTTTGTCGTCGCGGGCGCAGAAACCCTGCGTGCCATTTTGGTCGAAGAAGTGGAACTCGTGAAATTTCCACGTCGCGATCACGAGTGCCTCGGCTTCCTTCTTCGGCGAGTAGGCGGCGGCGGATGCGCAAGCGAGCCAGTAAGCCTTGCGCGGATCGAAGCTCGTGGCGGGTGCCGCGAGATCGTGACCGATTTCAAGGGGACGCCGCGGCATCGTCGGGCCGCTCGTGCCGTTGGCTGTACCTGGGGCGGGAGCCGGCGCGCCGGAGGCCGTGGCGGCGGCGCCCGCGGAGGTCCCGGTGGATTCCTCCTGGGCACCTTTACGCATCGCGAGCAACCGGCGCATGAGATCATACCAAAATGGGGCGCCCTGCGCGACCGCGAGCGCGGTCGCCAGCAACCCGACCAGTTTCAGCAACGCGATCGCCGCCACCGCGCCGATGATTAGAGCCGGTTTCCAAACGCTCTCACTTGTTCTGGCGCGCTCGAGTTGACCGGTGCCATAAAAGCCAAAGCTCGGACCGCGCCAGCCGATCGGGAAACCCAACTGATCGAGTTCGCGGAGGCGATCGATGTCTTTGCCGAGCGCCGCGCGCATCTGAGTCAACGCGAGCTTGTCTGCGGAGTCTTCGTCGCCGCGGTGAGCGCTCTCCGCCGCCACCGTCTGGGCAAACGCGGCCGTGGTTGCCGCGAGAGACTTGTCGCTGGAGAGAACCTGGACGATGCGAACCGTGTCGACATTGAGTAGAAGGGCGATGACGAACCCGAGCGCCAGCAGGACGCGTTGCATCGTGCGGCGGTACAGCTCCGTGGCGTGGCCGCCGGCTTCGTTGAACCACCGCGCGACATTTCCCGTGAAAGGCTTCCAAAGCGCCTCGCCGCTGGCACCCGGCGGGATCTCACTTGAAAGGCCGAGCGTGCGCAGCGTATCGAGCAGGGCCCGAGGCGTCTCGGGGCTCGGCGCCGCCAAGGCGCGTTCGAGGGCGAGCCGGTTGTCCGGCAACGCGCCTTGGGCGTCGCGCGGAATTGCTATATCGACGATCACCTGGGCAAACGTGACCGGCTCGAGGTTGTCCGGCGCGTCGGCACCGGGTGACGCGAGGCTGTTGATCTTGGGATGATCCCAGAACCGCTGGACGACTTTGTGCGCCTTGTCGTCGGTGCTGGGGGCGGCGATTTGATACTCACGCCGTAGCTTGCCGCCGAGCCAGCGGCTGATGCGAGGTAGGGTGGCGCTCGTCTGTAGACGTCGGCCGAGCGCATCCATGAGCAACGTCTTGAGATCCCACGGCTGGTCAGGTGCTCCCGCGAGCAGGCGATTCACGGTCACGTAAAGGATCTCTTCACGGTAACGTGCCGCGGTCGTCACAATGTCCAGCAGGAGGCTCGCGATGGAGCTCAGTAGAAAATATACAACGACGAGGCCAATCGCGACGTTGAGGATGTCAGGGAGGTTCATGGGGGGCTTTGAGATCCTGGTCAGTCGCTTTCGCGCTTCGCCATGCGTCGCGAGAAATATAGACTATTTGTCGGGTTCCCCGGGGGTATGGAACCCGCACCGACGTCGTCGCCAGGAGTTTTCATACATTGATTGTTCTTGGCTCGGCACCGGTGATCTGCGCGGCGCGTGTAGTGCTCGGGGATGCGTAGTGCGCAACCGGGATGAGCACCCGTGTTGAGCGGTGCTGATGAAATCCCCGCACTCGGAGCCGGTGCTTGCGGACAGGGAGAAATGGAGCCTCAGGCTTCGGGATGCGCGGGTGCGCAGTGCCGGCCTCTGAGGGATTTGCGAACGCTGATATAACGCGACGTAGCGCGAAGAAAATTTAGTGGGAAGGGCGAAACGCCGGTGAGCGGTCGGCGGCTGGGGTCGCCCGGATAGAAGGAGGTGGGTCCTGAAATATCAATTTTGTAATGCGGAAAGCATATCAGGGAAAAACTGGTTGGAATATCGGTATGCAACCTATAGGATTATATAATAAACCACATCGATCCGCCCACCCGGACAGCCGGAATCCGGCACGCGGCCATGATACTTCGTGTTACCCGGCGTGCGCGTCTACCAGCCTGGTACGGCGACCCTGTCGGCGCTCACGGCGTGACCTGTAGTCCGCCCGGAAATCACCAGCCGTCATCGTCGACATCGCGCCCGATAACCACGAGGCGATCGCCATCGTTCAGGAGGACATCATTCGGGGCATGCCGCTTCATGATCGCGTCCACGTTGATCACTGTTTTCACCGGCTCACCCTTCGCGTTGTTCCGGATGAGCCAGACTCGCTTCAGGTCGCCGTTTCTCGTGTGACCGCCTGCGATGGTGATCGCCTCGAGAATCGAAAGGGTGCGGTCGCGCGGAAATGCAAACCGGCTGGCGTGATTCACCGCGCCCTCCACGCTCACGGTGCGACGATCCTCCTTTGGAGGGGTCGGCGGGTTGGCTCGTGCAGCGTGCGCAAGGCCGAGGTAGACGAGAGCAAGGCAGACCATGCGGGCGAGCTGTTTCATGGTCGGCACTGGGATAACTGAAAGCGTCGTCTTACGGTAAGCTGTCGCGAGGTGGCGTGGCCGGAGACTGCCTCAAACGTCGAAGCCGGCGAGCAAGGACTTCGTTTCTGCGGCCGGGGGGACCTGTATCGTTCAGGTCCCGCGAAAACTCGGTCGTCAACACGCCCGATTGGTATCCGCAGGAAACCAGCGAAAAGAAGTGGAAAGCCGGCGCGGCGCGGGGAACAAGGCCTCGCCGTCGCCGTGATTCACGCGGTGATTTTCACCTCAACCAGACAAACCCCCTCAATGAAAGATACACTTTTCCCCGCCCTGCGCAGGCTTGGTCGCTTTAGCTTCCTTCTGCTGGCCTGCGCGTGCGCGGCGACCGCGACATTTGCGCAGTCCGGCGGTGGCGCGATCGAGGGTCGCGTCTTCAATGCCGCGACGGGGGACGCGTTGCCGAACGCGCGCATCTCGATCGCCGGGACCGGCCGGGAAGTGCTGACCGACGAAAACGGCGCCTATCGCATCGCCGGTCTTCCCGCCGGCGCGGTGGAGGTGAAAGTCTCCTATATTGGATTCGGCGGCGCGACGGCGACGGTGCAGGTGCCGGCCGGCGGAGTGGCGCAGCGCGATGTCGAGTTGGCGCTGGCCGGCTCGCCGGCGCCGATGGGCGAGACCGTGCAATTGCAGGAGTTCACCGTCGTGGCCGACCGCGAGATGAGCGCGCAGGCGCTGGCGATGAACGAGCAGCGGCATGCGGCGAACATCAAGAACGTCGTCGCGATCGACGAGTACGGCGACCGGGGCGATGAGAACATCGGCGAGTTCCTGCGTTTCCTGCCGGGCGTCGCGCTCAATGATTCGGGCCAGGTGCCGAACGAAGTCACCTTGCGGGGATTTCCGGCCAGCACCTCGGGCGTGACGATCGACGGCGCGGACGTCCCGAGCGCCCGCGGTGGCGACACGCGCGCGCTGTCGCTCCTGGAAGTGCCGATGAGCAATGTATCGCGCGTGGAAGTCACGAAAGTGCCGACGCCGGACATGCCCGCGAGCGGATTGGGCGGATCGCTCAATATCATCAGCAAGAGCGGATTCGAGCGCCGCAAACCGGTCTTCAATTATCAGGTGTATCAGATCTTTCACGACAGGACCGGCATCACCTGGGATGGCGGCACGCGCAATCATGTGGAGAAGCTGAGCCCGAAATACCAGCAGCCCTCGTTCAGCTTCAGCTACCTGCACCCCGTGAACAAGAACCTGGCGATCACCGTCGGTGGCTCGCGCACCTGGCGCTTGAAACCGATGGAGCGCGGCGACGATTCCGACGAGACGGCGAATTGGAATCTCGTGGGTGGTTATCTGCGCACGAGCGACTGGCAGAGCCTGGCCCAGATCCTGAAGACCTGGTCGGGCCAGGTCGGCATCGAATGGCGTATCACGCCCAAGGATACGGTGTCCGCCAGCCTGCAGTATCGCGAGTCGGACAGCTACATCACCCGCAGCATCTTCTCGGCGAACTATGGCGCCGGGGCGACGGGTGACCAGACGTTCACCCAGGGGGCCGCGAACGGCGTCGGCAGCGTTTCCCAAGGAGGCGGCAACAATCAGGACATCCTCACGCAGACGACGCATTTCTCGCTCAAGTACCGCCACCGCGGGGACACCTGGCGGTTCGACGCCGGCGGCAACTGGTCGCTGGCCGAGGCGCAATGGCAGGATATCAACAAGGGCCATTTCAATACGACGCCCTCGACCATCACGAATCTGGTCGTCCGCGGGGACAATATCCCGGCGAGCAGCGGGGTCATCCCGACCCGTTATACGGCCTTCTCGCGCACCGGTGCGCCGGTGGATATCTTCGACGGCGGCAACTACGCCCTCACGAGCGGTAACTCGCTGCAGAACGATTACAACACGCACAAGATCGGCGGCCGCGCGGACCTCGCACGCGACTTTAACTGGGCGGTGCCGGTGTCGCTGAAGACGGGCGTGTTCCTGGATCGGATGGAGCGCGACAACCGGCGTTTCCTGCAAACGTGGAATTTCCGGCCGAACGGCGCATCCGACGTGAACTCTCGGCTCGCGGGTCAATATGACGTGTTCGACCAGGCTTATAATGATGACGCGCCGACGATCTACGGTCAGCCAATGCGCTGGATCAGCCCGGTGAAGGTTTATGAGTTGTTCCAGCAGCGACCCGACTGGTTCGAGCTCAACCAGCCGCTGGCGCACCAGAATCTCGTCACCAATTCGAAGCGGTTGATCGAGACGATCTCCGCCGCGTATGTGCGAAGCGACGTTCGGCTGCTGGAAAACAAACTGTGGATCATCACCGGCGTGCGTTTCGAGAAGACGGCGGATGAAGGCTGGGGTCCGTCGAACGATCCGACCGCGCAATATCAACGCAACGCCGCGGGCGAGCTCATCGACGGCAATGCCACGCAGGCGGGCGTGCAGCCCGTGTTGATCACCACCGATCCGCTCGAACGCGCGCGACTCCGGTATGTGGAGCGGGGAACCCACGCGAAACGCGATTACGACGGATGGTATCCGAGCCTGAACGCTTCCTATAGCGTGTCCGAGAATCTCGTCGCCCGCGCAGCGTATGCGCGGACGATCGGCCGGCCGAACATCGCCGACATCGTGCCTGGCGTGTCGTTGTCCGAGCCGACGGCGGCGACGCCGACGATCAGCGTTTCCAACACCGGCCTGACACCCTGGACGGCCGACAGCTTCGACCTGACCCTCGAGTCGTATCATCTGAAAGACGGCTTCGGCTCGATCGGTGTTTTCCAGAAGAACATCACCGACTTCATCGGCGAGGTGCGGATGCAGGCCACCCCGGAGTTACTGGCGCTCTATGGTCTGCCGGACGATCCGGTCTACCTGAACTACGAAATCGTGACCGACACGAATGTCGGCGACGCGAAGATCACGGGCGTGGAGTTCAGTTATCGGCAGTCGCTGACCTTCCTGCCCGCGTGGGCGCGGGGTTTCCAGGTGTTCTTCAACGGGACGCGGATGGACCTCAGTGGCAGCAACACGGCGAATTTCACGGGCTTCAACCCGAGCAGTTACGCGGGCGGCATCAACTTCATCCGCCCGCGGTACTTCATCAAACTCGCGGTCACGCACCAGGGCGAGACGCGGCGCAGCGCGGTGGGCGTGAGTACAGCGAACGGCATTCCGGCGGGCACCTATAATTATCAGGATGCGAGGACGCGTTGGAGCCTGAGCGCGCAATATAGTCTTTCGAAACGTTTCGCGCTTTACGGCTCGATGACGGACCTCGGCGGCGGATTCAATCCGACCACCCTGCGCTACGCGCCTGGCACGCCGGAGTACATGAAGCCGCAGCGGTATCAGGAGCTGGGGTCGACGATCATGCTGGGAGTGAAGGGGAGTTTCTAAATCTGGGGTTGGCGGGGAGCTCCCGGGCGCGCTGAGCTCCAGCTCGGCTGTCCAGCGCTCCCTGCTCTCCCGGCCAGGGCCCCACAAAGCGTGACAGCAACCTCGGTCGAGATTGAAGCGACGATCGCGGCGGTGGCGCGAGTGGTCGGCACGTTGCGCCGATAGACCGAGAATCGGTTTGTTTTCGGTCTGCGGGCGCGTAGGGTTGCGCCATGTCAGTCGCCGAGATCAAAGCAGAAATGGCCAAGCTTCCGCCGGCGGAGATGGTGCATCTCGCGGCCTATGCCCGGCACCTCGCCCGCCGCAACGAGCCGGGCTACACGGCCGGTCTCGATGCCGAGCGCGACCAGTTGGAAAAAGGCGACCGGATTGCCGGAGCTGAACTTCGCCGGCTCGCCGGAGAACTCGACCGCGCTGGGCTGTGAGCGATTACGACTACGTGCTGACGGCGGCTGCAGCGCATGTGGTGTTGGGCAGTTCGAAACGGTTGCGGTAGGAAATCCTGGCTGAGCTAAAGCGCTTGGCCCGCGAGCGATTCAGCGCACCCGATCTGGAGGAAACCGGACCATCCGGTCGCAAGTATGCGATTCGGGTGCGCGAGCGGGTGGACCACGCCGTCAAGGAAGTGCGCGTGATTCGCGTGGAGATCTGCTGATGGCCTGAGCGAGGTTATCACCCCATACCCTGACCACGCATGAAATTCCCGCTCTACAGCCGAGTCGCGCTGGCCGTCGATCTCCCGGCGGAGGGCATTCGCCGAGGCGATGTAGCGGCCGTCGTCGAGCACCATGCAGCACAGGCTGCTGGAATCGAGTCGGGTTACTCGATCGAGTGTTCAATGCGATCGGCGAAACGCTCGCGGTTGTGATACCGCCGGAATCTCATTTGGAGTCACTGCGTCGGGATAAAGTATTGAATGTGTGCATTCTCGCGTCGCACTCGTAGTTTCGCAGGGGAGCAGGCAGTTGAGAGCCGAGAACCAGGTGTTGAAACGCGCTCGAACCGGAAGCGTGGCGGATTGAGTCCCGGCCAATCAGCCTCGCGCTTCGATTGCCGATCCGGATATCTGGTATCGGAATCATTCTTACCTCACATGATCTTTGGACGCTCTATACTTTTCCTGGCGTGCGCGGTGGTGGTCGCGTTTGTCGTGTCGTGTGCGTCCGCTCCGAATGCCATTCGCGGGCCGCTGCGCGTCGGCGGCGCAAATCCCCGCTACTTCACCGACGCTTCCGGCCAGCCGGTCTATCTCACCGGTGCGCATACCTGGAACAGTCTCGTCGACATGGGCCCCGGCGATCCGCCGGAGAAATTCGATTTTACCCGCTACCTCGATTTCCTCGAGCGGCATCATCACAATTTCATCCGCCTCTGGGTCTGGGACTCGACGACGTGGGACTCCCGCGCGAATAGCGAGAAGGGCAAAAATCTTGTCTATAACGTCGCCCCCTTGCCGTGGGCGCGCACGGGACCGGGTCTCGCGCTCGACGGCAAGCCGAGGTTCGATCTCACGAAATATGATCCGGCTTATTTCGAGCGACTCCATTCACGGGTCGAGGCCGCGGGGCGTCGCGGGATTTATGTCTCGGTGATGTTGTTCGAGGGGTGGGGCTTGATGCATGGGAACCGCCGCAGGGGGACTTCGCCCTCGTGGGCGTGGCGGTCGCATCCGTTTCACCCGAAAAACAACATCAACGGCATCGATCCCAGCAAAGGGAAGGACGGCGTCACGGGCGATGTCCACCGGCTGGTTCATCCGCGCGTCACGGCGCTCCAGGAAGCCTATATAAAACGCGTGGTTGATACGGTGAATGACCTCGATAACGTGCTATATGAAGTGATCAACGAGGGTGGCGAGCAGGCGTGGGATTGGTGGGTCGTGAAGACTGTGCGCGACTACGAACGGACCAAGCGCAAGCAGCACCCGATCGGCCTCACGGGTCACGGTGCCGAGGGTGTCGCGAGCCTGCGGGCCAGCGAGGCCGATTGGATCTCACCCGGCAAGAAGGACGGCTATGGCGAAAACCCACCGGCGTGGGACGGCAGCAAAGTGAGCCTGCTCGATACCGACCACATCTGGGGCACGGGCGGCAATGTCGGCTGGGTGTGGAAGAGTTTCGTGCGCGGGCACAATCCGATTTTCATGGATCCCTATGATGGCACGCTCATCGGACTGCGTGACATTCAATGGGAGCCGGTGCGCCTGGCGATGGGGCACGCGCGGAGATTTGCGTCGCGGATGAATCTCGCCGCCGCCACACCGCACGACGCGCTCGCCTCGACCACTTATTGCCTGGCGGACCCGGGGCGGGAATATCTGATCTATCAACCGAAAGCCAACGGGACCTTCTGGGTCGATCTCGCTGCCGGTGCCTACCGCTATGAATGGTTCGACCCCAAGACCGGTCAGACAACGGACCAGGGCCAGCTCACCGCAGCCGGTGGACGACAGGACTTCAGAGCGTCGTTTGCAGGCGAAGCTGTACTGTATCTGAACGCCCGCTGACGTTCGCCGAGGTCGTGGTACTCACGGTGCTACCGCGGCGAGGATAAATGGTCTAACCCGGCCCTTTTAATCTCGGCCAGCGGCTAACGTCTCGTATATTCGCGCGCTAACCACGCTCAGCTACGGTCCTCCTCCCCATCCGCCCTATGATGAAAGTAATCCGCGCAGTGCTGCTTCTGACGACCGCTGCGTTATACACGAGCTGTTCACAACCGGCCAAGCCGGGCGTGCTGACGGCCGGGGCGCCTAAAATAATCACGGGCGCCGATCAGACCGACCGCTATGTTCCCTATCTGCGGGGGAAGCGCGTCGCCATCGTCGCCAACCCGACCACGATCATCGGCGACAAGCACCTCGTCGACACTCTGGTGCCGATGGGCATCAACATCGTGAAGGTCTTCGGGCCCGAGCACGGGTTCCGCGGCAATGCGAGCGCCGGCGCCGCGATCGCCGACGAGAAGGATCCCGCGACCGGCATTCCCATCCTGTCACTCTACGGCGCGAAACAGAAGCCGACCCGCGCCGACCTCGCGGACGTCGATATCATGATCTTCGATCTCCAGGACGTGGGCTGCCGCTTCTATACCAATATCAACCTGCTCTCCCGCGTGATGGAAGCCTGCGTGGAGAGCGACAAGGAGCTGATGATTCTCGATCGCCCGAACCCAAACGGTTATCTCGTCGACGGCCCGATCCTCGACATGAAGAATCGATCGGGCATCGGCATGTTCCCGATCCCGATCTCCTACGGTCTCACCATCGCGGAGTTCGCTCAGATGATCAATGGCGAGGGTTGGCTGCCGGAAGCGAAGCGGTGTCGGCTGAGAATCGTGCCGGTCGCGAACTACTCCCACGACCTCCCCTATATCCTCCCAGTAAAGCCCTCGCCCAACCTCAATACCCAGCAGAGCGTGATGCTCTACCCCGCGACCTGTTTATTCGAAGGGACGATCCTCAATCACGGTCGCGGCACGCAGTTCCCTTTCACGGTGCTGGGTGCTCCCGCACTCCGCGGAAAATATACGTTCAGCTATACGCCCGTGAGCATCCCCGGAATGAGCGAGACGCCGCTCCACATGAACCAGGAGTGTTATGGGCTCGATCTTCGCGGCTACGACGTCGAGCTCCTGCGCCGGGAAAAACGGATAAACCTCCAATGGATGATCGACCTCTATAATGCGTATCCCGACAAGGAACGGTTTTTCGATCGCACGCAGAGCAGGGAGATTGGAAACATCGATGGTCTCGCCGGCGTCGCGGAGTTCAAGCAGCAGATCATTGCCGGCAAGAGCGTGCAGGAGATTCAAGCCTCCTGGGAGCCAGGGCTGTCCGACTTCAAACGCAAGCGGCTGCAATATTTGCTCTATCCGTGAGTAAATACGCGTCGGGCTGAAATAGATATTGAGTCGATATACGGAACTGAGTGGCGCGCTCACCGCGCCGGCGCCTCGCGTGGAAACGCGGAGAGCAGGCGGACGCCGAAGAGGTTGAGCGCGAGTCCAGTGATCACGAGGGCGGCTGCCTGCAGTTTCCACCTCGGCAGCGGCTCGCCGAGCAGCATCGTCGCACTGAGCATTCCGAAGACCGGGACGAGCAGGGTGAACGGCGCGATGGTCGATGCCGGGTGTCGCGCCAGCAGCCAGCTCCAGAGCGAATACGCCAAGTGCGTCGACGCATACACGATGAAGGCGACGCTGAGCACCGTCGCGAGGCCAACCTGGGCGAAGCTCCGGCCGATCAGCGCCGGCCCTTCGAACGCCAGCGACGCGAGGCCCATCGGCACCGGCACGACGAGGCTGCCCCAGACGACGAGCGCGAGCGGGTTCACGCGGCCGAGACGCTTCGAGGTGAAGTTTGCAAAACCCCACGAAGTCGCGCCAAGCAGCACGCAGCCGAGCCCCGCGAGAGTGACCTCGCCGCCCGTGTGCATCGCCACCACCCCAAAACCCGCGAACGCGGTCAGCGCGCCGGCGAGCTGTATGGGCGCGATCCGCTCCTTCAATACCGCCGCGGCCAGCGCGAGCGTTACGAAGACCTGAAACTGCAGCGTCAGCGACGCGAGCCCGGCCGACATACCGAGTTTCATGCCGAGAAACAGAAAGCCGAAATGCAGCGCGAACATGGTGAGGCCATAAACCACGAGCTGCCGTGCCGAGACCGCCGGCCTCGGCACGAAGAACACCACCGGCACGGCCACGAGCACGAAGCGCAGGGCGCAGAGCAGCAGCGGCGGCAGTTCGCGCAACGCGACCTTGATCGCCACGAAGTTCGTGCCCCAGATGAAAACCACCACGAGGGCGAGCAACAAATGGCGCAGCGGCAGCGTGGGCGAGGACATCGCGGAGACGGTCTGGAATAGCCCCGGCGGCGCCGCCACCAATCCCCAAATTGCGCGCGCTCCGACAGCGCCGCACCCGTTTCACGCGCAAGTGTGCGGGTCTTGCGCGCGAGGAATCTCAGCGTTGCGCTGCAAGGTCGCCTGCGCTGTGTCGGAAGGAGGTCGAGAGAGCCGCGTTGCCGTCGGGTGGCCGACTGCACGCGTGAGCAGCACGGTAGCGGCAACCACAGGCTGCCTGACGATCGGGTACTTCGCCCTCAGCGCTTGGCTTTCCTGCCGCCGGCAGCCTTGCCCGCCGCCTGCTGTTTGGGCCCAGTCAGCTCCGCGAGAATATCCACGCGGCCGGCGGCGATGGACAGGCGCATATACTCACTCGTCGCGAGCCGATGTGTCGTGGTTTTTTTGGCTTTGGCCCGCTTCTCGTATCGCGCTTTGAGCGTCGGATCGCCGAGCACATGACGATAATAATAGATCGCCCATTTCATCCGCTCCTGCTGCGCCAGCTGCAACGGCGATGATTTCACCCGCGACATGTCGGGATATTTCGAAGCCACCGTTCGATCTCCATAACGCTTCAATATGATGCCACCGATGGCACCCTGGACTTTGCCGAGCAGGGGATTCAGTTCGATTTTGGCCATGACTGGTCTGAGAGGTTTGAGTTTCGCTTCGGCTCGGCAGGGGTGTCGCCTGGACATTTCGGTTTCGCTCTTCCTTCGCTTTCCGTCCGTACCGCGTTCGCTCTGCGTTCGAGCATCCTTGCTTCATCCTTGCCTGATCCTGGCCTCATCCTGGCCAGAAAAACGGCGCGTGGGCAAGACGGCGCGGCCGGGGGGCAACCCGATGACGTGCGCCGGTGCCCAAGCCACAACGGGCGGAGCAAGGAAGACGCGTCGGGCTGGCAAATGGCTCATTTTTTTAATCCCCCATATATCCGACGCATGTCCGGCTCGAAATCCTCGTATATTTTCGGAGTTAAGGCGTGTCTTCAAACTATGCTCTACGTAGCCCTGCTCGGAGAGCAGGGACGCTCGGGAGTGCAGCGCCGGTTATCCCGCTTTCCCCGGGGTCCTTGTCCACGCTGCCGGCTATGGATGCGTTCAACGGAAGCCCAATAGATCCAGCACGGCGCGCTCGACGTGCCGGTTCGTCCCCTCGGCGGGAAAGTCGTGGATGTGCAGCGCGGGATTGAAGTTGAGCTCGAGGATGCTGTAGGTCGCGTCCGCTCCTGCTGCCGTGGCGTCGGGTATAATCATGTCGAGCCCGCAGATCGCGGCGCCGACAGCCGCCGTGGCCTGCTCGGCCAGGCGTTGATAGATCGAGGGCATCGTATCGGTGAAATCAATACTGTCTCCACCGGTGCTGATGTTGGAATTCTTGCGCAGAAAGACCACCGTGCCGGCGGGCGGCACGCTCTCCGGCGAAAGGCCCTGGCCGGCGAGAAACTCGAGCTCGACCTCTTCGAGGCGAATCCGCTCCAGCGGTTTTCGATACCCCTCGCCCCGGTAAGGGTGTTGATTTTTCGCCTCCACCAGCTCGCGGATGGTCGCACGCCCGTCGCCGCGCACGTTGGCGGGGATGCGGTGCAACACCGCACGCGTCACACCGCCGATCACCAGAAAACGATATTCACGGCCCTCGATAAACTCTTCCACCAGCACGCTCTCATCGAGGGCAAAGGCCGCCTCGAGCGCCGCTTTATATATGGGCAATTCGGCGCCGGCCTCGAGGATGACCACACCTTCGCCGAAGTTCGTGCTGTTGGGTTTGACGACGATTTTTTGTCCGCGGTAGTTCGGATAGTCCGCCAACGCCTCCGCTAGCGAATGATATTTGCCGCCGGCTGGTACTCGCAGGCCGGCGGCCCGAAGGACCTTCTTCGTCACCTCCTTGTTCTCCATCAACAGCGCGCTGATGTATGTATCGGCGGAGGTCCGGGTGGCTTGCTTTACATATTCTGTGCGGCCGTCGCGGCGGAGCGCGATGAAGTTGTCCTCCGCATCGAGAATCTCGACCTCGACGCCACGCTGGCGCGCTTCGGCAATCAGGATCTGGGTGGAGAGTTCGAGGTTTTCAAGGTTCATGGGCGAGAGTGTCCTGGTGCTGGCGGGCGAGACTCAGGCCGAGTTCCAGCGTGGCGTGCGGCCGCGACGCGAGGGCGTCTCGCAACCGATCGATCGGCCGTGGCCGGCGGCCCGCCCACTTTTCACGCGCGGCGGCGAGCGCATCCATATAGGGCGGGGGGAGCCGCGTCGCAATCTGCGTCATCGCGTCGAACAATGCTGCGGCGTCCTGGTTCTCGTCCGTTCCGGGCCGGCAAGGCTCTGTACACAGGGATGAACCGCAAAGCGTCGACCAGCGATTGCGGTCCGCGATGCGGGTGCGCTCGGCCGCGGAGATCAGCGGGCTGGGCATAAACAATCCGGCCAGTACAAACAGATGAAAGAATCTCAGTGCTTCCATGCCGATGCCGAGCGGCTCGAACGGGTCGAGGTCGAAGAGGCGGAACTCGAGATAGCTTACGCCATCACGGCTGAGGGCATCGAGGAGGGCGAAGCGCTCCCCGCGGGCGGACACTACATCCTTCTGGCCGTGGGCCGTCGCGAAGGCCGGTTTGGGCCGGACGGGGCTATAGAATTCCCGCTCGTGCGCGAGCAGTGCCGGAGAACCCGTCGGCGGCTGGATGGCCTGCGCAATTTTCGCCTTATATTCAGCGAGCGAGGCGAAGGTCACTCCGATCTGGCGATCGACATCGGGCGCGAGCGCATAACCGAGCGGACTCAATCGCACGCTCGAAATACGATCCCGGCAACGCTCTGCTTCCCGCCGCAGGTCGGGTCGCGTGTGCTCCAGCAGATCGTGCCAGAACGCTTCGTCGCCCGGCGGACTCACGCCCCACAGCGCGTTGAAAACATGCTGGTGCCGCAGGACATTTCGCATGACCGAAAAGTAGGCCGCATCGCGCAGCGACTTCTCCGGTTCCGTTGATTTTGTGGCTGTCCGCCAGCACGAAAAGAACTTCGCGGTGAACGAGAAGTTATAATGGATCCCGCTGATGACCTGGCGCGCCTTGCCGTGCCGGAGTTCGAGGTTTCGCCGATAGATGCGCTGTGCCTCCCATTCCGGCCGGCCCCCGAATGACGCGGCCTGCACCCGCTCCGGCGCATCCCAGCGGCCCGGCAGGCTGAGCGGCCAGAGCAGCTCTTGCCCGATGGCCTGCTGCAGGCGGCGTTGCAGCCGCGCGAGCTCCGCGAGGGCCGCGGCGGGGTCGGGCAGCGCCGGGGTGACGAGTTCCGCCTGGTTCTCGGCAAAATCGACCGAGATATGTTTCTCGTCGGGCGGAAACGGATGTCGGCTGCGCGCGGGCTGACCCTCCGCGTCGACGCGCAGGACTTCGCGTTCCAATCCCCAATTCCCGGTCGCCAACAAGGGCGCGCCTCCGGCCGCGACGAAGCGCTCGAGCGAGGCGGACGGTGCGTTCTTCGGTTCATCTTCCACGAGGGCTGAGAGTGTTGGCATTTCGGGGTTTTGAACAACCCATCGCGTGGGCGCACCGGTTATTTTCTCCGGTTTCGTGCTGGAATGAGTTTCGCAACCGATTTTTTGGCTGGCCGGTGCGTTCGGCTCTTGAGCAGTCCGACAATCCCGAACCATGGTCCCGATTTCAGACATGAAGACCAACCAGGTGATTTGCGGTGAAGCCGTCGCCGAGATGCGAGCGATGGACGGAGGCATCGCCCAACTCGTCATCGCCGATCCACCGTACTATAATGTCCTGCTGGACGAGGATTGGGATACGCAATGGAAGGCGGTTCAGGACTATCTCGAATGGAGTGCGACGTGGGTGGCCGAGTGCATGCGCCTTCTGCGCGACGACGGCCTCTGCTTTGTTTTCGGCCAGCCGGGAAAGCGTGAGCACGGGTTTATTCACCTGATGTCGGAGTTGTGCCGCCGGTATCAATTCCACGATTTGATCATCTGGGATCGCGTCGTCGGCTATAACGAGCGCCGCGACAGCTTCACCCCTTGCTACGAAATGATCCTCGTCCTGCGGAAAGGGGAGACGGTGAAATTCAACAAAGGCGCGGTGCGTGAGCCGTATTCGACGGAAAAGATTCAGACCTATCTTCGCGACAAGCGCTATAAAGACCGCGATGCGCGGATGAAGCATCTCGAAGCGGGCAAATTCGCGACGAACATCCTGCGCGTTCCAAGCCTCAAGGGGCAGTCGAAGGAGAAATGCGGGCATCCCAGCCAGAAGCCCATCGACCTGATCGCGAAACTCGTCGCGTGTGCTTCCGATCCGGGTGACCTGGTGTTCGATCCGTTCCTGGGTTCCGGCACGACGGCGGTGGTCGCCGAGTCGCTGGGTCGTCGCTGGCTCGGCATCGAGATGAACCCGGCCTTTGTCGAGTTGACCCGGCAGCGCCTGGCGGACGCACGTGACTTGCTGAGCGAGGATGTCGCGAACGCTGCCGGGTGACGGGTGTGTATAGTCCTGAATCCGACAGGGTGTCTTACCCGCTCGTGCATCGTGCCCGCATATATATGCGCACGTCTCTGTCATATTCATCAATACGGAGATTCTCCGATGGCGACTCGCCGCGGCCATCGCTATAATGGCCGACCTTACGTCTTCTCCTTGTCTGCGCGACTGTTGTCCCGTTACCCCCTTGCGGCCCGTTTGCAGGAGGACCTCTTCGGCTCTCGCTTTGATCGCCACCCGGCGATCGGAAACCCCAACCCCAATAATATGACTGAAATCCTCCCGTCTGGGGGACGCTCGTCGCGTCTCTCCCTTGCCGTGTGCCTGCTCGCCCTCTGCGCCGCACCGTTCGCCGCCGCCTATACCAATCCGATCATTACGAACACCCGCGACCCGGATTGCACCCGTTTCAATAGCGAGTTTCACCTGATCGAGCCTGGCGGCGGGGAAGCCAACGGAGGATTCTACAAATATCGGACGTCCAAGGATCTCGTGAATTGGTCGCCGGTGACGCAGATTTTCCAGCAAACCCCGGGAAATGCACTCTGGCAGGGCTATCTTTATAAGCACTCTCCAGACCAGAAGATTTATCTCTATTACACCAAGGTCACCTCGGCCGGCGACAAGACGATCGGTGTTGCCTCGGCCACCTCTCCGACGGGGACGTGGACGGACCACGGTCGGTTGATCACCGCGACTGGGGGCATCGATCCCTATCTGTTTCGCGACAGCGACGGCAGCATGTGGCTCTATTACAAGAACGACGCCACAGGCTTTAAGAACATCTGGGTGCAGCGCCTCTCAGGGCCGAAAACCAAATATAGCGGCTACAACGCCAAGCTGCTGGTCGATCCGCAGCCCGGCACCTGGGAGGATAACGGCTATGTCTCGGCGGAAGGCCCCTGCATGCGGAAATACGATGGGAAATATTTCCTGCTCTATACAGGGGGGCCCTACGGCCAGTATGATTACGCGATTGGCTACGCCTATAGCAACAAGCCCGACGGCACGTTCACGAAGTACTCCGGCAATCCCATCATGTCGAACATCGAGAGCCCCAATGTCTATTCGCCGGGCGTGCCGACGGTCGTGCAGGATGCCGCCGGGACGAATTTTGTCGTCTATCGCCAGCGGGAGACCGACGTGCGGCAGAGCCCGCGCATGATCACCATCGACAAGCTCAACGTGAACAATGCCGCATCGAATGTGATCAACGCCAAGGCGACGAACGGCACGAGCCTCACGAATCCGGTTCCGCTGCCCTGAGGGCGAGAATGCGGTGGGTGCGCGAGAGTTCCCGCCTCGAGCGGAGCTTGCCGGCGCACCCCGGGCCGCTCGCTTTCCGTTCCTCGGCAAGCGAGCGGCGGCCGCACCGGTCCGCAGTAAACCCGTTCGACGCCTGCTTCCCCATGTTTCGCCCCCGCGCTCCGCAACTTCTGATCCTCGGGTTCGCTGTCGTCGGCTCGTTTACCTTGGGCCGGTTCAGCCATCGCGCATCGACGTCCGCACTTCCACCGCGCGCGGCCGCGGCGGCGTTGGCGGCCGTGCCGGGCGGCGCGGTTGCGTCATTGCCGGTTCGTGGGAATGCGACCGACCCGGCGCCCGAGGCGGCCCTGGCGGCTGTTCTCGAGGCCGTGCGGCGCGCCCCGGATCGTGCAGCCCGGCTCTATGACTTTGCGCTTCGGCTGCGCGAGGTGGACGCGGGCGACTATCCCGCGTTGTTGCAGGCGCTGCTCCGTAACCGGTTCGCGGATACGCCGGAACTGCTCGCGATCCTGTGCAGCGTGTGGGCGGCGCACGATGGGCCCGCCGCGTTTGCCGCCGCCCGGGTGGTGGCGGCAACCGATGGCGAGCATCCGGCCCTGCACGCGGCCATCACCGCGTGGGCGCAACGCGAGCCGGCGGCGGCGCAGGCTGCGCTCCACGCGACGGGTTTGACCGATCTGGCCACCGACGAGATGACCGCCCTCCTCCAAGGGTGGGCGAGCCGCGACCCGGCAGCGGCCGAAGCGTTTCTAACCGCCGCTGGCTCGGCGGCGCACTCCGATGACGAAGCGATTCCTGCTGCTGTCCAGCGGGGGTTCGAGGCGATCGCGCGGACGCGCATCGAGACTGAACCCATGGCCGCGATGGAGTGGTATGGACGCTTGAGCGAACCGCTCAGGCAACGGCTCCGCCAGGCGGTGCTGTCCCAACTCGCCGCGGTCGATCCGCGGCTCGCGAGTCAGTGGCTGGCGGCCGATGCGTCGGCGCAAGTGGGCTCGTCCGACTTGTTGCCGGTGTTGCGCGGATTGCGGATGGACGGATTTGAACAGCAGTTTGCGTGGGCGAAAACCGCGGCGAATCCCGTCACGCGTGAGTCGGCCCTTGCGGCCGTCGTCGGCGAAGGCGCCCATGCGCATTTGCTCGGGTTGGGTGAATGGCTCGCGGTCCGCGCCGATGACGCGTCGCTGGCACCGGCGTTTTCCGCGTATGCGATGCAGGTGGTGCACAAGAGTCCCAGTGCCGCGGTGACGTGGGCGATGAGCCTGGATCAACCGGAGCTGCGGCAGAACACCCTCAACAGTGTGGTGGCCGAATGGATTTCAGTGAACCCGCGTGCCGCGCGCGAGTGGGCGCAACGCACCGGGCTGGTCGATTGGGACGCACTCGTGCGCTGAGCGGCGCGGGCATCGCCCGCCAAGAGTGTGCAGACTTGCAGGAGATGTCCGCCTGGCGTGCGCGGAATTTCTGCGACGATGCGAAAGAAATACGCGACAAGAATGGCGCGGTATGAACGATCGCGGCCGATGAAAGCACCCATCCTCGATCGTCTCGCGGTTTGCACCTGGTCCCTCCAGCCGTCGGATCCGGAGCAACTGCTCCGCCAGCTCGACACCATCGGGCTCCGGCGCGTGCAATGCGCGCTCGATCCCCTGCGCGAGAATCCCGGCGTCTGGGGCGACTTCGCGGAACGTTGCGCGCGGGCCGGGGTGACGTTCGCCTCCGGCATGTTCGGGTGTGAAGGCGAGGATTACACCACGATGGACACGATTCGCCAGACGGGCGGCATCGTCCCCGATGCGACGTGGCCGCGCAACTGGCAGAATATACAGCGCACCGCGGAGCTGGCGGGCGAGTTGGGCCTGAGGCTGGTGACGTTTCATGCTGGTTTCCTGCCGCACGATGAGAGCGATCCGGCTTTCGGGATTCTGCTGGATCGATTGCGGCGGGTGGCCGATGTGTTTGCCGCGCGAGGAATCGAACTGGGACTGGAAACGGGGCAGGAAACGGCCGACACCCTGGCGGCGTTTCTCCAGCGTCTGGAGCGGCCGAACGTCGGCGTGAATTTCGATCCGGCCAACCTGATCCTCTATGAGAAGGGCGATCCCATCGCGGCTCTGCGCGTGCTCGCCCCGTGGCTGAAGCAGTGCCACTTGAAGGACGCGAAACGCACGCGGGTGACGGGCACCTGGGGCGACGAGGTGCCGGTGGGAACAGGCGACGTGGAGTGGGCCCGCTTTTTCGCGGTGCTCGATGAAATCGGCTTCGGCGGCTATTGCTGCTTCGAGCGCGAAGCGGGCACGCAGCGCGTCGACGACATCCGCCAGGGCCTCACCTTCGTCGAGTCGCTTCTCGGCGGACGTCAAGGCGCCCCGCGCGATTCGGGGGCAAAACGATGAGTGCGTTCTCCCTAACCTCCGCTAAACGCTTCCGCGTATGATCAACGTTGGCATTGTCGGGCTTGGCTTCATGGCCGTGACGCACATCAAGGCGTATCGGCAAATTGGTGACGCGCGGATTGCGGCGATCTGCAATCCGAGCGGCCGCCGGCTGGACGGGGATTTCTCGTCCGTCGCCGGGAACCTGGGGGCCAACGAGCCCGTGCGACTCGATATGAGCCAGGTCAAAGCGTATCGCGATTACGCGGCGATGCTCGCCGATCGCACGATCGACCTCATCGATATCTGCTCCCCGACGCAGTCGCACCACACTCTGGCGATTCAGGCGCTGCAGGCGGGCAAGCACGTGATCTGCGAGAAACCGCTCGCGCGCACGCCGGAGGTGGCGCGGGAGATCGCGGCGCACGCGGCGGTGGCGAAGGGCTTTTTCATGCCGGCGATGTGCCTGCGTTTCTGGCCCGGCTGGTCATGGCTGAAGTCGATGATCGCGGAGGAGCGCTATGGCAAATGCCTCTCGGCGCACTTCCGCCGGATGGCGGAGCCGCCCGCGTGGGGGCATGAGAATTTCCTCAACGGCACGCTCTCGGGCGGAGCATTGCTCGACCTGCACATTCACGACACGGACTTCGTCCAGTTTTGTTTCGGTCGGCCGAGCCGGGTTTATTCGACTGGCTATAGCCGGATCAGCGGGGCGGTGGATCACGTCGTCACGCAATATAAAGTCGCGTCGGGCGCGATCGTGTCGGCGGAAGGAAGCTGGGCGCTGGCGCCGGGCTTCGGGTTCACGATGTCGTATCTGGTGAATTTCGAGCGCGCGACGGCGGAGTTTGACCTGGCGCGTGGCGCGGATGCGCTGCGGCTATGTGAACCCGGGCAACCGCCGCGTATAATACCGACCGACGGCCCCGACGGCTTTGTGAGCGAGTTGACGCACCTCATCGAGTCGATCCGGGCGGGTCGCGCGCCAACGGTGATCACCGCCGCCGATGCGGTGAGCGCCGTGGAGATCTGCGCCGCCGAAGAACGCTCGGTACAGAGCGGGGAAGCCGTTACGCTTTAATGGAGCACAGGCGCCTGGCTCAGCGAGCGGCATCCTTCCAGATCACCCCGAGCATCTGTAGTCGGATCATCAGGCGCCGGCGGATGGCTTCGGCGTCACTGCGGGGATACTGCGAGGTCGGCATCATATTCAACGAGAAGTAGGTCGATCCGTCCCGGGTGGATCCGGTCGTGCTGCCGCTGTAGGCGTAACCAGACATCGACCGCAGAGCGGTCTGCAAATCCCGGTGATCGGCCCGGCCTTCAATCACGCCGTACACAAGGAATGGGAACTCTGTATCGTCGACGGCCAGTTTTTGCACTTTATAGTCGAGCCGTTTCGCCAACGCCTGAAAAGCCGCCAGCAATCCTTCAGCTGTATACTTCGGATCTATTCTGGCCGGTGGCGGCACCGGGTCGCCGAGATAGGCCATGATGGCGGCGTTGGCAGATGCCGCTTTATCGGCTCCCCAGCCAATGGTGATCCCGGAACTGTTCTCGGCCGACGCGAGCCGGTTCGAGAGCGCAAAGGAGGTAATGGCGATGGCGAACGACAACACGGCGCGGTATGATGATTTCATGGAGGCGGGGATAATAAGATCAGGGCAGGGCGGAAAAGTCGGCATGGCTCACGCCCGTTTGCCGGTCGCTTTGAAACGGCACATCGATCGTGAAACGCTCGCGGTCGGCACGCGCCGTGCGGTGGGCGTGTGGGTCGGCTGAATCGTGGCGGCTGACGAGCACGGTACACAAAAGGACTCCGGCGAACGCCGCCGCGGCGGCCAGGCCTCGCACCGGTATGACGTTCAACCAATGCCGGCCGACGCGGACCGCAGACTGCCGGGGCGCAGTCGCGCGCGCGGCGTGCAGGATGGTTGTTTTCGCTTCCGGGGAGAGGAACAGATGGGCCGTGGCATGGCCAAGCGCGGCGCGCAGGGTCCGCTCGACGGCTTGTTCGCGTTGCCACTGCCGCCGGCATTCCGGACAGGCGTCGAGGTGCGCGCGCAGTTCCCTGGAGAACCCGGCCTCGAGTGTTTCCTCGAGATACTCCTGCAGGTGGTCGCGATAGTTCCGGCAAGTCATGTCGAGGTGTGGTGGTGGGTGCCTTCAGGGGCGAAAAGGTTCAATTCGCCGGGCATCCGTTTTTCGAGGCAGCGCACTGCATAGTACAGGCGGGATTTGATCGTGCCCAGTGACGCGCCGGTCTGCGTGGCGATCTGTTGCAGCTTCAGGTTTTCGTAGTACCGCAGGATGATGACCTCCCGGTGTTCTGCCGAAAGTGACTGGATGGCCTGGGCGACTCGGGTCGCTTTATAGTCGCGATCACCGTCGGATTCCGCGGCGGCCGGGGTGGGCGCCTGCAGAACGATCGCTTCGTCGAACACGAGGCGGCGCTGCTTCCGGCGATGATGGCGGCTCAGGTTGAGGAGGATGCCATGAAGCCAGGTATAAACCGCGGAGTCGCCGCGAAACCGATGCGCCGACTTCATCGCCTGGAGCAGGGTTTCCTGGACGAGATCCTGCGCCTCGGCGGCGTCTCCACAAAGTAGATACGCGGAGCGCAACAGCCGGTCGCCATGGGCGTCCAGCCACGCCTGCAGATCGACCAGGGGCACGCGCGTGGCAGGGGGCATGGCTCATGTGTGCCCGAACCCCGCAAAAGGTTCAATGTGACGCGGCGGTGAGGAAGCGGATTGACACGCGGCGGCGTGGGTCGCGATAGCGTTGTGCATGATTCCTCGCGCGCGTCTTGCCGTCGCCCTCCTGGCCTCGACATTTCTTGGTCAATCAATGGCGGCGACCCCGGGGGCGCGGCTCGACCGGGAGAATCTGCTGGTTTACCGCATCGATCCGACCGCAGACGCACGCCCGGTAAAGACTCCGGCCGACTGGCGGAAGCGGCGCGCCGAAGTTGTCGCTGGAATGGAGAGCGTGATGGGGCCGCTGCCCGGCGCCGCGAAGCGGGTGGCGCTCGACGTGGCGATCGAACGCGAGACCGACTGCGGAAGCTATGTGCGGCGCGAAATCACCTACACGGCGGAGCCGGGCTCGCGTGTGCCGGCGTTCTTGCTGCTGCCGAAAGCGGTGCTCGACGGGAAAACGCAGCGGCCGGCCGTGCTCGCGTTGATGCCCACCAACAATGTCGACGGAAACCGCGCGGTGGTCGGGCTGGTCGGGCCAAACGCGAAAGCAGGGCGGAATTATGGCGAGGAGCTGGTGTTGCGCGGGTTCGTCGTGATCGCGCCGCCGTATCCACATCTTGGAGACTACAAGCCCGACCTGAAGGGGCTGGGCTACGTGAGCGGGACGATGAAGGCGATCTGGGACAACATTCGCGCGCTCGACGTGCTCGAGGCGACGCCGGGAGTGGAGCGGAGCCGCGGCTTCGGCGCGATCGGGCACTCGTTGGGCGGGCACAACTCGATCTACACGGCGGTCTTCGACGAGCGGATCACGACGATCGTGTCGAGCTGCGGGTTCGATTCCTATCTGGATTACTACCGCGAGAACCCGGCCATGTGGCGCGAGGGGAAGGGCTGGACGCAGGAGCGCTACATGCCGCGGCTGGCGGCGTATGCGGGGCGGTTGCACGAGATCCCGTTCGATTTCCACGAACTGGTGGGTGCGCTCGCGCCGCGGGCGTTCCTCGCGATCGCGCCGACCGGAGATTCAAATTTCAAGTGGCAGAGCGTGGACCGGATTCTCGCCGCGGCGCGTCCCGTTTATGCGTTGCACGGCGCGGAGGAGCGGCTGGCGGTCGAGCATCCGGATTGCCCGCACGATTTTCCGCCGGAGATGCGCGAGCGGGCGTATGGGTGGCTGGAGCAGGGTCTGCGCTAGCGTCCTCCAACGCCCTGGCTCGTTGTGAACGGGCCACGTCCTTCAGCGGCCAATCCGAAAAACGTTTTACAGAAGAGAACGAAGGAAACGAAGAACGTGCGGTTGGTCGGGCTCAGGTGAATCGGAGCAATAACACCTGCGCCATCGTGTCGTAGCGCGCGCACAGGGTCGGTTCGGGCTGCTTTCACTCTCCCTTCAGGGAAGCTTCAGGGTCACACCTGAGAATCGGGCGGGCCGAAATTCGGCCGCTTTATCGCGAGCCTGACAGCCGGTGTCATGCCGTCGCTGGTATTGCAGGCGGCATGAACTCATCGGCCCCTTTGCACCCGCTACTTTTTCCTTTTACGCGTCGGCGTGACGCCGGCTATCCGGCCGGGTTCGCGGTTGCCGGTGCCTTTGCGCTGCGTGAGCGAGTCGCCGAGGTTGGCGCGGCATTTCTCGGCGAAGGCGAGGAGCTTTTTCACTTCCGCCGGGTGCGCGGCGGAGACGTCGTTTTTCTCGCCGATATCCGCGCGCAAATCGAAGAGCTGCGGTGCCTCGGTCCAGACGTTTTCGTATTTCGCGGGGATGCCGTCGCGGCCACCGGGGCGGCCCCCGAGCGTGCGATAGCGGTGCGGCAGCACGAGCTTCCAACGGCCGTCGCCGCTGACGACCGCCTGCAACTCGTTCTGGGCGTACCAAAGGCCGTATCCATCATGTGGATTCTTCGCGCCGGGCTCGCCGGCGAGGAGCGGCCAGACATCCAGGCCGTCGATCGGGAGCGCGGGGAGCCTGGCGCCGATGCGGCCGGCGATCGTCGGGAGCAGGTCGATCGTCATGAGGAACTGATCGCTCGTCTTGCCGGCGGGAAGTTTCCCCGGCCAGCGCATGAGGCAGGGCACGCGAGTGCCGCCTTCCCAGGCCGTGCCCTTGCCCTCGCGCAGCGGACCGGCGCTGCCCGCGTGGTTGCCGTAGCTGAGCCACGGGCCGTTGTCGGAGGTGAAGATCACGAGCGTGTCGCGTGCGAGGCCGTGTTTTTCGAGCGTGCGCAGGACTTCGCCGACCGACCAGTCGATCTCCATGATGACGTCGCCGTAGAGGCCTTGCTGCGACTTGCCCTTGAACTTGTCGCTGACGAACAGCGGCACGTGGGGCATCGAATGCGCGAGGTAGAAGAAGAAGGGGCGTTCCTTGTTGCGCTCGATGAACGAGACGGCGCGCTCCGTGTACCACGTGGTGAGATTGGGCTGGTCGTCGGGCGTGATGTCCGCGTCGACGACTTTCCCGTTTTCCCAGAGCGGCAGCTTCGGATAGGTGCCGGGCTTGGCCTCGGGATGGTGCGGCCACATGTCGTTGGAGTAGGGCAGGCCGAAGGATTCGTCGAAGCCGTGGCGGTTGGGGATGAATGGGTCGTGGTGGCCGAGGTGCCATTTGCCGGCCATGCCGGTCGCGTAGCCGCGCGATTTCATCACCTCGGCGAGGGTGGTCTCGGCGGCGTTGATGCCGATGGGCGATTGCGGCCCGAGGGCGCCGTTGATGCCGACGCGATTCGAGTAGGAGCCGGTGAGCAGCGCGGCGCGCGAGGCGGAGCAGACGGCCTGCGCGACGTGGAAGTTGGTAAACCGCACGCCGTCGCGGCCCAGCGAGTCGATGTTGGGCGTGGTGTATCCGTTTGCTCCATACGAGCTGAGATCGCCGTAACCCTGGTCGTCGGCGAAGATGACGACGACGTTTGGCAATCGCTCGGCGGCGGGCGCGAAAGCGGCGGCGGAGCAGAGGCTGGCGAAGAGGACGAGGAGTCGTGGCAAGGGTTTCATGAGTTTGGGCGTGACCCAGCTCGAGGGCGGGGCGAGGAAGCATTGACCCGCACCGGCCGTGCTCTCCGGAGCAAGACGACAGGACGGGGAGTGTTTTCCTACGCCTTGTAGCCCTTGCGACGCAACGCCGGCATGAGCAGCCGGCGCAGATTTTCCCGCAGGATCAGTTTCTTGTCCGCGAGGGAAATATCCGCGCCGAGCACGCGGCCGAGCTGCGAGCCGAAGCTGCGGCCGTTGATGTCGCTGCCGTAAAGGACGCGGCTGGCGCCGAGCTCGCGCACGGCCATCTCCACTTCGCCGTAAACGGGATCCCCGCCGCCCAGATCGGCGTACAGCTCGGGCCGGGCGCGAATCGCCCGGATGCCGAGCGCCCAGTCGCCGCCGCCGGTGTGGCCGCAGACGATGGGCACGCCGGGGTGCCGGGCGGAAAGCGCGGCGAGCTCCATCGGCGTGGACTCGTGCGGCAGGTTGCCTTTGCCGCGCTGCTTGATCCAGGTGTGCTGGAGAATAAGCGCATCGAGCTCGGCGGCGCGTTGCACGATCGGGTCGAGCTGCGGGGCGTTGGCGCGCGTGCCGACCCAGAGCTTGATGCCAATCATCGGGCCGTCCGCGACGCACCGCTCGAGCTCGTCGAGGCTTTCGCGGGTGTATTTGGGATTCAGATACACGAGACCGAAGACGCGCGAGCTCCACTCCTTGAGGATCGCGAGCACGTCGTCGTTGCTGCGGCGAAACTGTTCCGGCGTCGGCTCGTATTGCCAGGGCGGGCTCATGCAGATGCACACCCGCTCGACGCCGACGCGGTCGGCGATCCTGATGAGCGCTTCCATCCGTTTCGCCGGGTTCGGGCCGGCGGGGCCTGGGTGGGCGTGGATGTCCCAGGCCCCGAGTTGGCGCAGTTCGGGGCTCTCCCACGCGGTCGCAGCGGGATCGGGCCGGACATCGCGGGGAGGGCTCCCGGCTGCTGCGGGCGAGCGTGACGCGAGCGCGGAGAGGGCGAGCGAGGAGGAGAGAAACGTGCGGCGGTTCATGCGATGTTCAGGGCGGCGCGGGCGTGGCCATGACGTACGGCGGCGAGTTGTTCGGGCGTGAGAACGGACTCCTGCAGTTTCAGGAGCGCCGCCTCGAAATAGAAATAGGGCGAATGCGAACCAAACGCCACGCGGACCTCGGGCGCCCGGCCGAACAGCGCTTCCAGGCCGGCTACGCCCTCGAGCGTCGCGTGCTCGAACCACACGCCGGCTCGCACGAGACGGGTGAGCAGCGCGGGGTTGCCGGCGAGCACGCGTGCGCCGGCGTTCAGCAGCATCACGCGCGCGCCGGGAATCTTTGGCAGCACGTCGGCCAGTGGCGCAGGTTGCAGATAGGGCGCGGTCAACACGGGATTGTGCGAGCGATCGTCCTCGAGCAGGAGCGGAATCTGCACGAGCAGTCGGCGCTGGGCGGCCAGCTCGAGGAGCCGCGCGAAACGCGAATCGTCGAGCGCGTAGCCATGATAGTTCGGATACACCCGGATGCCCGGCATGCGGTGTACTTCGTGGCAACGGCGGAGATCCTCCTCCCAATCGGGAAACGTGGGATTCACCGTGCCGAACGCGAGCAGGAGGCCGCCGCCTTCACGCGCGCAGCTCTCGGCGAGGCGTGTATTCACCCCGCTGATATCCGTGTGCAGGACGCCCTCGAAGCTGCCGGTCCACGCGGAAGTCACGCCATGGCGGCGCAGTTTCTCCACCAGGCGGGCTGGCGTGTCCGCCCACCCGCGCCGGACGGCCCAGTGCGAGAGGTGGACATTCGTGTCGATGAGCTCCACCGGGGTGGCGGGGGCGGCCGGCGTGGCGCCGCGCGCGAGCGAGGTCGTGGCGGCTGCGATCGCGGCCGTGTTGAGAAACGCACGTCGATCCATGGGAGGTGCCGGAGTAACGGGATGGTTACATCGGAGGCAATCTCGTTCTCGACGACCACGACGACCTTTCGTGCGGCGCGGCCGCAACCGCGCCGGGAGTGGGTAAACGTAAACCTAGATTCATTTCGTCGCGGCATGGCGAGTGCATGAAGCTCCGCGTTGACCCTCCGCGTTACTCGAGTTCCCACCCATTGTCCTCGCGCCACGCCCGTGCGTTGGCTGCGCGGCGCGTTCAACGCCAAGCATCCCATGACCTCCATCGTTTCCGTTTCCATCGGAGGCCGCGTGTTTTTGCGGCATGTCCTCCTCCTCACCATCGCTTTGCTGTGCCTTGCGCTTTCGGTGCCTGCCTCCCTTGGGGCGGAAACCGCCGCTGCTGGCGTGATCACCGGGCAGGTGAGCAACGCCGCCACCTCCGCCTTCCTCGAAGGCGCGGATGTTTCCGTCGAAGGCACGGCGGTTTCCGTCACGACCGATCGCCAGGGGCGCTACGAGTTGAGTTTGCCGCCTGGTGTGGCGACCCTCGTGGTGCGCTACACCGGGCTCGAGCCGCAACGCCTAACGGTCAACGTTCGGCCGGGCGGGCAGACGGAGCAGAACGTCGAGCTGAGCTCGGGCCTGTATAAAATGGAGGCGTTTACCGTGTCCGGCCCGCGCGAAGGCAGCGCGTACGCGATCACGAAGCAGCGCGATGCGATGAACGTGAAGAACGTCGTCTCCTCCGACAGTTTCGGCAACATTGCCGACGGCAACATCGGTGACTTGCTTCAGCAGCTTCCGGGCATCACGGCCGTCTATGTCGGTGCCGATGTACGTTCTGTACAGATTCGCGGCATCGATGGCGCGCTCAACTCCGTGACCATGGACGGCGATCAGGTCGCCAGTTCGCAGTCGGCGGGCCTGGGCCGCACCTTCGAGTTCGAGCAGGCCTCGCTCAATAATATCGAAACGATCGAGGTGACCAAGGCGCCAACACCGGACATGGACGCCAACTCCATCAGTGGCAACGTGAACATCATCTCGAAGAGCGCGTTCGACCGGGCGGGCGGGCGGATCTTCAATTATTCGATCGGCGGCGTCTGGCGGCCGAAATACTATACGCGTAGCGATAACCTGCTGCGCGAGCCGATCGACAATGTGGGACCGTCGTTGAATTTTTCCTATGCGGACCGGCTCGGGGCCGGAAAGAACGTCGGGATCACGCTCAACGCCACGTATCATTCCCAGCCGGGCGGCGACACCGCCGCGTTGATGAACTATCAAAACGTTCTCACCGATCCGTACTATACTTATAGCGTGAACGTTCCCCGCCCGGCCGGCGCTCCGCGCACCCGGCTCGCGACCGGGGCCAAGGTGGAATATCGTCTCAGCCCGCGCACGACCTTCGCGTTGAACACGACCTACAACTGGTTTCACGAGACGAACGACACGCGCTCGATGACGCTCTCCACCAGCCAGGCCGTGGCGAATTTCCGCCCGGGTTACACGAACGACTTCAGCGAGATCCTGGCCAACAATAATGCCGTGAGCACGATCGCGCTGACCACGGACGACAAATCCGGCCGCACCTGGCTGATCTCGCCCTCGGCACGCCACCGTTTCCCGGGGCTGGAGATCGACTATTCGGCGAGCCTTTCGAATTCCCAGACCTACTATGAATACGCGCCCGGCGGTCAGCGCCACTTCGATTCGCGGCCGAAGGGCGCGATCAGCTTCAGCCTGCGCAATATCGGCTGGACGGTCGACCGGCGCGAGAGCCTCCAATGGCCGAAGATCAACCAGACGACCGGCGCCGACATGTATGATCTCAATAACTACGGCACGATGCTGCTCACGCAGAACGATCGCGGCGGTGAGGACGAGGTGCTCGGTGCGCGCCTGAACATCAAGAAGACGATCGAGCTTCCGGTGCCGACCTTCGTGAAGATCGGCGGCAACATCCGCGAGCAGAACCGCCGGCTCTATAATTTTGGGCGCCGTTATAGATATGGCGGGCCCGATCTCGTCCAGAACAACGCCGACGATCGTCTCGGCCAGTTTCTGGATCTCACGGGCAAGTGGAGCGATTCCAACCAGGGCTATCGGCCGCCGCCCTGGGGCAATCCCTTCGCGATCTCCCGTCATGCCGCCGAACATCCGGAGCAGTGGATCGAAGACACGGCGTTCGCGAACACGCAGCGGCTGACCAACGATCGCACGATCACCGAGACCGTCACCGCCGGCTATATCATGGGCCAGACCCGTATAAATAACCTATCGATTCTCGCCGGTCTCCGCGCCGAGAAGACCGAGACCGATGCCGAGGGGCCGCTGCAGGTGGGCGGTGCGTTTGTCGGCCGCCAGCGACGCAAGGGAGACTACCTCGATGTATTCCCCGGCGTGCATTTCCGCTACTCGCCCACGCGCAATATTGTCAGCCGGCTGAGTTATTCTTCGAGCATCGGCCGCCCGTCGTTCGATCAGCTGATCCCCCTCGATACGGTGAACGAGGTCAGCCAGTTCGTCACGATCCGCAACTCCGCGCTCAAACCGCAGTATTCGGAGAATTTCGACGCGGGCTTCGAGTATTATTTCGAGCCGGTCGGAATGTTCTCCGCGAGCGTGTTCCTGAAGGAGATCACCGACTTTCAATTTTCCGATACCAGCCAGCGCGTCGGGGCCGGGCCGGACAACGGTTACGGCGGGCTCTATGAAAACTTCGAGATCCGGACGATGCGCAACGGCGGCAGCGCGCGTTATAGGGGATGGGAGGTCGCCTATCAGCAGCAGTTCACTTTTCTGCCGGGCTTCTGGCGCGGGTTCGGGTTTTCCGCGAACTACACGAGCCTCAGCACGCGCGGCGACTACGGCGGCACGGTCGCGACGACGCAGCTGGCCAACTTTGTCCCCCGCGCGGGCAACGTCGCGATCAGCTATCTCGGCTCCGGCTGGAACATCCGGCTCAACGGCGTCTGGCGTGATACCTACCTCGTCGGTATTTCCACGAACGCGGCGTTGCTGCGCTATCAACAGCCGAAGCTCCAGATCAACCTGAAGACGAAATATTCAATTTCGCGGACGGTCAGTATATTCTGCGATATAGAGAACCTGAATAAGTCGCCGATCACGGAAACGTATTGGGGGCGTGAGGATCGTCCGGCGGAAACGCGCATCGTCGTAGCCAAAGTGGTCGCGGGGGTGATGGGGCGATTCTGACGCATCGGCCGAATTGCTCCGCTGGTCGCGGTGCATGCCGGGCGTCTTCTCCGAGCCGTCCGGCATGTTCTTTTTCGTGGATCTCTGTCACTCCTCCACTGGTACCAGACGCGCGATGCGGCCGGGATTATTCAGCGCGACGTAGATGAATCCATCCGGTCCGGTGACGACGTCGCGTACGCGGCCGTGCTCGCTGAACAACACTTCCTGGTGCGTGACTTTGTCGCCGTCGGTTTCGATGCGGCGCAGATGGCGGCCGACGAGACTCGCGAGGAACAGGTTATTCTTCCACCGCGGGAAACGATCGCCGGTGTAGAATTCAATCGCGGCGGGCGCGATCGAGGGCGACCAGCTGACGATCGGCCGCTCCATGCCTTCGCGAGCCGTGCCTTCGATCTTTTCGTTTCTCTGCGCGAGCCCATCCGAGATGGTGGGCCAGCCGTAGTTGCGGCCGGGCTCGATGCGGTTGAGCTCGTCGCCGCCGCGGGGACCGTGCTCCGTCGCCCAGAGTTTTCCCGTGACAGGATGGAACTGCAGGCCTTGGACGTGACGATTGCCGTAGGTCCAGATCGAGGGCCAGGCGCCGGCGTGGTTGAGAAATGGATTGCCGGGCGCGGGGCGGCCGTCGTCGAGGATGCGATGAATCTTGCCGAGCGGGCTCGTGAGATCCTGCGCGGCGGACGCGTTGCCGCGTTCGCCAAGCGTGAAGAAGAGATGGCCGTCGCGGTCGAAGAGAAACCGGCAGCCGTAGTGGCTCGTGTCTTTGTAATAGAAGCTCTGCGGGGCGCGGAAGAGCACCGACTCGTCGACCCATGCGCCGTCGCGGATCCGGCCGCGGACGATCACGGTCATCGAGGAAACGTGATCCGCGCCGAGCTCCGTGTAGGCTAGATAGAGCCAGCCATTTTTCGCGTAGTCGGGATGCGCAATCAGATCGAGCATGCCGCCATCCTGTTTCACGAAAGGCTTCGGCGTGTCGCGAATCGGGTCGGGCAGCAGCGTGCCGTGCTCGATGACGCGGATCGCGCCGATGCGATCGCTGACGAGCATCTTGCCGTCGGGCAGAAAGACGATGCTCCAGGGCGTGTCGAGCGGCGCGGCAAACGTCTCGAGGCGAAAAGCATGCCGCTGGCTGGAGAACGTCGCGGTAGCCGGCGGCGGCACATTGACCGGCACGAGGCCGAGGGCGAACTGGCGGCCGCGGCGACGGAGGTAGGTGAGCATGTCCCGTTGTTCGGGCTCGCTGAGCAAGGTGGCGAAGCCGGCCATGCCGGCATCGGGAAATCCGGCGCTGATGGCGCGCAGCACGCTCGCGTCGTCGGAACCATGTTTCCAATCGCTGTCGAGGATGTTGGGCGCGGTGCCGCCGGTGAGGTTGGGGCCATGGCAGCCGGCGCAAAACTCGGTGGCGAGCCGGGCGGGATCGCGGCGGAGGGGCTTATCGTCGGCTGCGGCAAAGGAGAGCCCGCCAGCGAGCAGGAGCAGCGCGGTCGGGCGAAAAAGGAGGGCGAAACGGGACATGGGGCGCGGCGATGTCAGCGTTGCGTGCCGCGCGATTCAAACCCCATTTCGAGGCGGCCGTGGAAGCGCCGAAGATGGGTGCGGACCGAAATCCGGACGGATGCGCCGCATGCTTGAAAGTGGTGCGGAAACCATCTTCACAGTGCGGACGAATGAAGTCCCTTTCCGTGCTGATCGCCGACGACGAAGAAAATATCTCCAGCTTGGTGGAAATTTGCGTGACCGCCGCCGGGCACAACGCGGTGAGCGTGGCGAGCGCGCGCGAAGCGAAGGAAATGCTGGCGAAGCAGCCATTCGACCTCGTGATCACGGACATCCTGATGCCGGACGGGGATGGGCTGGATCTGATCACGCAGCTCCGGACGATGCAGCCAGCCGCGCGGATTCTCGCGATGTCCGGCGGCGGCCGCTATATGGAAGGCGACGATTGCCTGAAGATGGCTCGTGGCCTCGGGGCGCACGCCGTCGTCATGAAGCCATTCGATCGCACGCAGCTGATGGACAGCATCGGGCTGGCGATGGGGCAACCGCCGGCGTAGGGGTGACGGGCGCGTTGCGTCAAATTGAAGGCCGAATGTGGCGCGGGTGCCTCGCCGCGGCTCGTCTGCAGCAGGCGAGAAAATGGCAGGCCGACGCCTGCGCTACGGCGGGCTACTTGCCCGCGGCCCAGACGATGCCGTTGCGCAGGAGCTGCGTGAACGATGCGTTCACGAAATCGCCGGGGCCGCCGAGCGAGGTGTAGAAGGTGCGGCCGCCATCGGACCGCTTGAAGGTCCACGCGACCGGCTCTGGCGCCTGGCCGGGAATGGTGCCGGTCAACAGCGCCGCCGCGCCAGGACGAAGCGGCTCGTTCTTGTAGAGTGACGACTTGGACGTGAACGGCAGCGTCACGCCACGCAGAATCGGATGCTTCGCGACCGACGACGCGGCGGCCGTGACGGTCGTGATCGGGCCGGCGCCGTGATGGTTGTGGTAGTTGCCGCCGATGACTTCCGCATCGAACTGCGGCCATTCGGCGTTTCCGGCGGCGAGCGTCTGTCCCTTGCCGAGCGCAAATGCGTGCGACGACGTGCGGATGCCGACGACGGGTTTGCCCGCCTCAATATGGCGGCGGATCGCGTCGAGCTGCGCTTTTGGCGGAGTACGACGGCGCACGCTCACGAGCAGCACATCGGCGTCCGCGACCTCGGCGATGGGATCAAGCGTGTTCTGGCCGGCGGAGGTGGAGCCGGTGACGGTGACGACGCGAAACTCCTTCGCGAGGTGCTGCGCGGCAAATTCCGGCAGCGTGCGCGCCGTTTCGTATTCGTGCTCCGCGATGAGCATGACGAGTT
Organism: Opitutaceae bacterium; assembly: GCA_036675625.1. Taxonomy (GTDB): domain Bacteria; phylum Verrucomicrobiota; class Verrucomicrobiia; order Opitutales; family Opitutaceae; genus ER46. The sequence goes on from JAKFEQ010000082.1 coordinate 95,773, forward strand.
TCTTGCGGGAGTCGGCGGCGAACAGGACAGACGGTGCGATCGCGCAGCACAGCGCGGCGAAGAAAAACGAACGACGCGGAAAAGGCATGATGAGTACAGTGGGCGGGTTTGCTTGCTGGCGGCGATGGAAAATTCCGGGTGATTCTCGTCGGTGCGTTCACACGGCGGCGGGGCGATCGGAGCGAGGGACGCGCGCCGAGCGGGCGAGCATGGTTTCGAGTTGTTCACGGATCGCGCTCATCACGGGATCGCTTTCGGTGCCGCGGGCGCGCTCCGGCGTGACCTCGATCGCGTCGCCGACCTCGACGATCGCGCGCATCGGAGCGTGAAGGCGGGCCTTGTCGGTGAGATCCTCCTCGAAGCGCTCGACGGTTTCAAGGAAGCGCTCCGGCGTGGGATCGGCGGCGAGATAATCGGGTGGATAACACGAGAGCTGTTGCGCGAGATACATGTCGGCGAGGTGCCGCCAGCGGCGTTGCAGCTCGATTTCGCCCAGGCTGCCCGCAGCCATCTCCGGCACGATTGCGGTGCGGAGCAGTTTCACGCGGCCGACGATTTCCTTTTCGCGGCGGCCCTTCACCCATTCGTCTTCGAGCGGCCCGAGCAGCTGATCGATCAGCCTCTGCACGCGCGTCGCGATGTCGCCGGGCTGAGGCGCGCCGAAATATTCGATCTCCTTCAACGCGAGCAGTGCGCCACCGATCTTCGCGATGCGCTCCTTGAGCGGCAGATCGTCCTGCCGTCGCCAGGTGAGGCGGTGCTCGATATCGCGCAGTACAGGCAGAATCGCGGCGGCAACATCACCATCGAAAAGATAACGGATCGCGACGGGATGGACGACGACGCGGCCGGGTGGATTCGCGGCGGCGCGTTGTTTGGCGGCGCCGCGGGCCATCAACGCAGTGCCTTCCATCAGGTGATTCAGCTTGTCGTTGTGCCGCGAGATGACGCCTTCGGGAAAAATCACGAACGGCCGCTCGGCTTCGGCGGTGAGTTGCATCGCCGTTTTCAACGCCTCGCGATCGGTGCCTTCGCGGTAGATGCTGAAGACGCCGAGCCGCGGCAGCAGGAAGGTCTGCAGGCGGTTTTGCATGAACACGTGCCAGCTCGCGACGATGTAGAACGGCCGGCCGATCGCGTACGACAACGGCCCCAGCACCATCGGGTCGCACGGCCGGCAGTGATTCGGCGCGAGCATCACGCCGTGGCCGGCGGCGAGCGAGGCGCGGAGCTTTTCGAGGCCGCGGCATTCGACGTGTTCGATGCCGGCGGACTTCCGCAGGTAACGCGGCAGCAGCGGGCGAAACAACCGCCACCAGAGCCTGCCGCGTTGCGGCGGCACGAAGCGATAGGGTTTCGCGATGACGACGTTCTGCACGGGCGGCGAGGCTGGCGCGGCGCGCGGGTGCGCGTCAAGGAGGTGCGCGGGAATGTGGTGTGCGCGAGGAATGCCTGCGCGCCTCGCGCTCATCGGGTTCGCCCTGATCCGAGGTAACAACTCAGTTACCAAACGATAATGGCGGCGCGCAGATGGTTTCGTTTCTTCGTCCGCGCCATGAGAAGACTCCCCTGTCTCGTCGCCGTCGTCATGAGTGTCTGCGCTGCTGCGCCGGCCGTTGGCGCCGAAAAGACCGCGGAACAGAACTACCGGAAAAACTGCGCCGGGTGCCACGGCTCGGACGGCAAGGCCAAGACGCGGCTCGGACGGAAATCAGGCGCCAAGGATATTTCCGACAAGGCGGCGATGGCGAAGCTCACCGATGCCGAGGTTTTCAAGACGATCAAGGAAGGCCGAAAGGACGAGCACGGGGAGGAGAAGATGGAGGCCTTTGCAGACGATCTGTCGGACCAGGAAATCACCGCGATCGTCGCCTATGTGCGCACGCTCGCGAAGTAGCGGCGGTGGCCGTTTTCGCTGCGTATCCGACCCGGCTTAACCCCTCCGATGAAATTGCGCGCCCCACGAAATGTCCTGCTCTTCGGCGGCCTCGCCGCCTGGGCCGTCCTGCTCGTGTCGTGCGTGGTGGTCGGCGAGCGGACGATTCTCGCGCCGCCTTTTATTGCCGGCGCGACGATTGTCGGATCGGAGGCGTGCGTGAAATGCCACTCGAACATCACGCACGGATTCCACGATGCGACGCACGCGCATCTCGTGCAGAAGGACGCGGCGGGCGCGCCGAAAAGCGTGTCGTGCGAATCGTGTCACGGCCCCGCGAGCCTCCACGTGAAAGTCGGCACGCGGGAGACGATCATCAATCCGCGGATGGCGCCCGACACGTGCCTGCAATGCCACGTCAATGCGCGCGCGGAGTTCGGTCTGCCGCACACGCATCCGGTGCTCGAGGGCAAGATCTCGTGCACCCATTGCCACGATCCGCACCAGGGCGACGCGCTCGCGGTGGGCGGGACGAAGTCGCTGCTGGCGACGACGAACGCCACGTGCGCGAAATGCCATCCGGCGCAAACCGGGCCGTTCACCTTTGAGCACGAGGTGATGCGCGAAGGCTGCGTGATGTGTCATTCGCCGCACGGCTCGGTGAACGACAAGATGCTCAAGTCGCGCACCAACGCGCTGTGTTATCAGTGCCATTTCCAGCAGCAGAGCAGCGGCACGACGATCATGCACGGCGGCGTCAACCACACCAACAACGTCATTCGTGGCACGTGCTGGACGGCCGGCTGCCACGAGGCGATTCACGGCTCGCACGTGAATTCCAACCTCCGGTTCTGATCGGGCCGGCCTCCGCCATGAATCGCCTGTGCCTCGCCCTGATTTCGATTCTTCTGGCCGCCGGTCCGACGGTGGCGTCCGCGCAATTTGTCACGAGCGGCACGATCGCGGTTTCCGGTGGCGGCGCGCTGCTCGAGGGCGACCAGCCGGCGTTTCAGCAACGGCTGCGACAACGCAAGGAAGGGTTTGGCGGAATCGAGAATTTCACGGCTGAACGCACGAGCGAGGAGGCGTTGTTTCGTTTCGAGGCGCGCGTGCTGCCGGGTAATGAAGACTACCGGATCGCCGCGCGCTGGGAGCGTTTCGATGCCGTGTATGTGCAGGCCAACTACACGCAATTTCGCACGTTCTACGACGGCTCGGGCGGGGTGCTGCGGCCGGCGGGCGATCTGGCGATCTCGTGGTTCGACGAGAACCTCGCGCTCGATCGCAGTTATCTTTCGCTCGAGATCGGCACGCTGACGCCGGACCGGCCGCAGTGGCGGCTGCGTTACGATCGCAACACCCGCGACGGCACGAAGAACTCGCTGCGCTGGGGCGACTCGAACCTCGGGGGCGCAGGACTCACGCCGCGCGCGTTTGTGCCCTCGTATCTCCTGGTCGACGAAGTGCGCGACATCGTGACGGCGGAAGCCGGCCAGCGAACCGATGACATGAACTGGAAAGTCGCCGGACGCTACGAGCGCACGCGCGTGGACAACCGCCACACCGCGCGGCGTCGTCCGCTGGAACCGCAGGATCGCTACGTGACGATGCACGAAGGGATGACGATGGATCTCTTCAGCGGCCACGCCTTCATCGAGCGCGTGCTCCACGAGAAGGCGCGCTGGTCGGCGGGCGGGTTGATCACGTCGATCGATACGGATGTGGTCGGCAGCAAGATCTACGGCCCGACGCCGGACTCGGAATACTCCGCGACCTTCGCCCGGCGGCAAACGGGCGACGTCGGGTATTACGGGCTGAGCGGCGGCACGCGGATGAAGCAGTATCTGGGCAACTTCAACATCGTGTATCAGCCGACCAAATACCTGGTCGTGCGCCCCGGCCTGCGCTACGAGCACCTGCGGCAGGAGAGTGGCGAAGGGCACACCGACACGGATTTCGGCCCGGGCGCCGCGGCGGCGGCGATCCAGCGCCAGATCGAAGCCTCGAGCCGCAATTCGTGGAACGAATTCACCGAAGAACTCGAAGTGCGCTACACGCGCTGGCAGGACTGGACGCTGTCGGCGCGCGCGCAGTTGAACCAGGGCACGGGAAATCTCGTCGAGCAGAGCGTGCTCGTGCCGACGCAGGCGCGGATCATCGATCGCGACACGGACTACGAGCGCTTCGGCCAGCGTTACCTGCTCAATGCGACGTGGTATTTCCGCCCGGGCCTCACGCTGGCGGGGAGCTATAGTTATCGACTGAAAATCGCCGACTACGAGCACGTGCGCGACAGCTCGAACAATGGCGGCTTCGACCGCTATCCCGCCTTCATCATCGACAACGACCTCGAGACGCACGACGCGAATTTCCGCCTGAGCTGGCGGCCGAGGGTGGCACTGAGCCTCGTGACGCGTTACGCGCATCAGCGCACGGTCGTGACGACCACGATGGCGGGGCTCCCTGAAATCGAGAACGGGAAGCTCATGCGGCATGCGCTCTCGCAGACAGCGACGTGGACGCCGACGGCGCGACTGTATTTCACGGGCGCGGTGAACGTGACCTACGATCAACTCTGGGTGCCGCCGCACCGGCTCACATTTCCGAGCGACAATAATTATATAAGCGCGATGCTCGGGGCGGGCTATGCCGTCGGAAAAGTCACGGACCTATATCTGGACGTGAATCATTACCGCGCCGACAACTATACGGACAACTCGCTCGTGACGCTACCGATGCACGCCGGCAACGAGCTGCAGAGCGCATTTTTGACGTGGGTGCGGCGGCACACCGATCGGATTATTTATACGGCGAAATACGGCTACGCGAGGAACCGCGACGGCACGTATGCCGGGCTGAACGATTTCGACGCGCATATCTTCTACGCGAAGGTGCAGTATAAATTTTGAGCGGATGGTGAGAACGCCCAACGCTCAAGTGCCGGAGCTCCTGCTTGAGCGTAAAATGTTGAGCGTTGTGTCGTGGGCCTACACTTTCCAGCCGTCGCGGTAGCGGTCGCGGGTGAGCCATTTGTTGCTGCCGCCGCTGGCGAATCTGTTTCGCTTCGGATCCCATTTCGCGTTCGCGCCGTAGTGATACGCGAAGTTCATCACGTGGCACGCGATCACCGAGCCCGCGCCAATCGCGACATCGCAGATCGGACGCTGGCGGGATTTCACGCAGTCCATGAAGTCCTGGAAATGATTTTTGCTGTTGTACAGTTTCACCTTCGGGTCGGCGAGAAACTCGCGCGCGGTGAGCTCGACTTCGCGCTCCATCGACGTGGTCTTGTCGACCTCCTTGTCCCAGAACTTCCGGATGGTCTTGCCCGCCATCACCAATTCGAACTTGCCGCGGTTCACGTGGACTTCGCCGTCGGTGCCGTAGAAGGAGACGCCCTTGCCTTTGACGTGCGTGAGGAGCGTGCCGTCGGCATAGACGAGCTGGGCGCCGCGCTTGGCGGTCTCCCAGCCTTGCGGGGCGCGCACTTCGACGGGGCCGCTGCCGTCCATACCCAGGCCCCATTGCGCGATGTCGATGTGGTGGGCGCCCCAGTCGGTGATCATGCCGCCGCCGAATTCCCAGGTGTTGCGCCATTTCGGGAAATGATCGTGCAGGCCACGCGGGCTGAGCATCGAGTTGTAGGCGACGAGCGGGCCGGGGCCGCACCACATTTTCCAGTCGAGGCCCGGCTCGAGCGGCTCCTCCGGTTCCTGGTAGCGCGTGGCGGGATCGCCGAAGCTGACGTGGACGGAGTTGACGCGGCCCACGACGCCGTTGCGCACGAGCTCGCAGGCGACGCGGAACTCGCGGGCGGAGCGCTGTTGTGAACCGACTTGAAACACGCGGTTCGATTTGCGGACGGCCTGCACGAGCTCGACGGCCTCGTGTACATTATAGGTGAGCGGCTTTTCGCAGTAGACATCCTTGCCGGCCTTCACGGCGGCGATCGCGATGTAGGCGTGCCAGTGGTCGGGCGTGGCGATGACGACGGCGTCGATATCCTTGCGCGCGAGCAGCTCGCGAAAATCATTATAGGCGGCGCAGTCGGTATAGGTTGTGCCGGTCTTGGTGGAGTAGGTGTCGTTGACGCGCTTCTTCGCGTCCTCGCGGCGCGTAGTATCGACATCGCACACGGCGACGACCTGGACATCGTCGCGGCCGAGGCAGTTGCGCAGATGACCGCGCATTTGTTTGCCCATGCCGATGAAGCCGACGTTGAGACGCTGGCTGGGCGCGGTTTGCTGGGACCATACGCGGCGCGGAAGGATCAGCGGCGCGGCGACGAGCAGGGTGGAGGTTTGGAGGAAGTGACGACGAGTCGAAAGCGTGGCCATGGGGAGAGAGACGCATTCGTTGAAGACACGTTGCGGCGTTTGGTCACGCATCAACCTGCGGCGCCGGGCAAACTGCCCTGCGCGACGTGGCGGCGCCGCCCCGTAGAATCGCACTTGCTCCCGCCCCGCGTTGGCGTCTGCTTTTCTCTTTTCTACTGCCGCACATGCCACAAACGATTGCCGTCCTGGACTTCGGCTCGCAGCTCACACAGGTGATCGCGCGCCGTATTCGCGAATGTCAGGTCTACTCGAAGATCTACCATTTCTCGACTCCGGCGGCGAAGCTGCGCGAGGACAACGTAGCCGGTATCATTCTTTCGGGAGGCCCGCAGAGCGTCTACTCGAAGAAGGCGCCGCATCCGGATCCGGCGATCTTCGAGCTCGGCGTGCCTGTGCTCGGCATCTGTTATGGCGTGCAGCTGATGGGCCGTTTTCTCGATGGCGAAGTCGAGCACAGCACGGCGCGCGAGTATGGTCATGGCGTGCTCACGATTCAGCGGCCCGGCCGACTCTTCGCGGATCTGCCGAAGAAGCTGCGCGTGTGGAATTCGCACGGCGACAAGCTCACGAAGCTGCCACCGGGATTTCGCGCGATCGGTACGACGGAAAATTCGCCCTACGCGGCGATCGAGGATGCGAAGCGGAGTTTCTACGGCATTCAGTTTCACCCGGAAGTTTTCCACACCGAGCGCGGCGCGGATATGATCCGCAATTTCCTGCTCGGCGTCTGTGGCGTGGGCGGCGTGTACTTCGTGTCGCTCGCGTTCGTCGAGCAGCCGACGCTGTCGTACATCCTGCTCGTCGCCGCGCGCCTGCTCACCGGCATTGCCGAGCCCTTCG
>JAKFEQ010000092.1:0-100751 GCA_036675625.1 Opitutaceae bacterium
CTTGAACTGTCCATCGTTCTCGATCAGCAACCCGGATGGAACCAGCTTGCTGGCACCAACTACCACCTGCAGCGCGACATTCTATGTCGACACGAAGACTTTACCGCTCACTGGCACCTATACGATCCTCATGAACGCGGCGTCGTCAGAAACGGGAAGCGCGACGTTTAACTTGTTCGAAGTGCCGCCCGACATCGTAGGTGATCTTGTCATCGGCGCAGCCGAGGTACCGGTGACGTTGGCCACGCCGGGGCAGAACGCGAACTTGTCGTTTGCTGGCACAGCTGAGCAACAAGTGACCGTGCGCGTTACCGGCAACACTCTGGGCTGCCAAACGGTTAGCTTACGAAAGCCAGATGGAGGTGTGTTGGTCTCCAGCACAACGTGTAATTCCAGTGTCAATCTTCCACAGCAGGTCCTGCCGCTCACAGGAACCTACACGGTTCGAAGCGATCCGTCCGGCGCCAATGTCGGCAGTGCCGCCATCGCTGTCACCAGCCCTTAAAGCGTTGAGATCGAGACCAATAAACAAACACCATCCAACAAGTGTTGCTTAGCCTCTCACCGGCTCATTATCGGATCAGGAAGAACGCCATGCTAAACCACCCGCAAGAATCCGCTTTACCATTCGCGAACTCGCATGCCTGGAGTCTAATGCCTCGGTCCGGCCTTCGCTGGCAAGGTAAGGTGGCGATCTTAACCGCTCTGGTTTCGCTGATTAATCCGTCCTCACTCGCCCAGGTGCCAAAGCTTGCGGACGGGCAGAGTCCTGAGTCGGCACTGACCTCACTGCTGGCAGCTCAGCCAGCCGTAAATCCGGGGCAGAGCGCCACGCAACTGCCGGACGGCCGCTGGCTGCTGTTAGGCGGCAACGGTGAGGGTCAGGTTCCAACCGCAGATGCCGCTATAGTCGGACGCGGGAAGACGGAAAGCGAACCACTGAAGTCGAAGCTGAAATACGCACGCAGTGGTCACAGCGCGACTCTGCTGCCGGACGGATTGGTACTGGTGCTGGGCGGCGTGGATGCGGCGGGCGCGGTACTCAACGTTGCCGAGCAATTCGATGCGGCGACGAACCAATTCCAGGTTGTGGACGAGCTCGCCTTGATCGCGCGTTCCGGACACACGGCGACCGTGCTGGCCAACAGGCAATTGTTGATCAGCGGCGGGGTGGATCAGCGCGGCCGTGCCTTGTACGAGGCGGAAATTCTGAATTTGGCGACGAGGAAATCGGAACAGTTCAACGTCAAGCTCGATACGGCGCGCATCAACCATATTGCATCGCTGCTTCCGGGGTCGGACGTGTTGCTCTGGGGTGGCGTTGACAACGCTCACAAAAATGTCGATGCGAGCGAGATCTTTAAATTCGACAGTCAACGGTTTGGCCCCATTGCTGACGCGAACGCGGCCGCACTCGCCAAGTCGATCAACTCGGCCGGCGCGCCGGGCATCCGTTCGACACAACCAGCTTCGGACGATACGGCGGCGCCCGTCGACCATCCGCTGGTTGTGCAATTCACGCAACGCATGAATGTCTCGTCTCTAAACGGTGAGACGGTCACCCTGATCGGCCCGAACGGCGTGGTCCCTGCCAAGACCGTGCCCGTCGAATATGGTCTGCTGATGTTCGTAACGCCGGAGCACGACCTGATGCCCGCCAGTGCCTACACTTTGTTTATCAAAGGCGCGGCCAACATGGCCGGCAAGCCGCTGCCGTTCACTGCGGTCGGCTTCGGGACCGCACCACTGGCGCCGCCAAGCGGGCCTTCAGAGATGCCTACGGAACCTGGCGCCGCAGACCTCCCACCAACTGCGACACAGTCTGCCAGCAATACCGGCCCGTCGGCTCGTCCGGTCACCGCGGCCGAGCAGCACCTAATCGAGGGCGCTAATAAGGTGAACCAGACCGAAACATGGCTTCCAGACGTGAGTCATCTGAAAGGCGATTGGCGCGCCCGGCGTGGAACGAGTCCGCTACAGGAATTGCCGCCGCTGCGCGCGGCAGACGGTGTGACAGCATTGGCCGGACAAGTTCTCACGCTGCATGGACGCGCGCTGGAAGGCGTCACCTTATCAGTAGGCGGGCAATCTACCGTGACCGATGCGACGGGGCGTTTCTTGTTGACTCAGTTGGAATCCGGCGATCGAGTGTTGACGATCGAGGGGCAAACGGCGAACCGGGGTGGGATGCAGTATGGCACCTATCAAGTGCGTGTCAAGATCGAGGAATCCGCAACGAGTGTGTTGAATTACACCATCTGGAGTTCCAGGCTGGATCCGGCTGGTAATGCCGCGCTACCGTCGCCGACGGTGAAGAGCACAGTGGTGACTTCGCCTAGTATTCCAGGACTGGAATTACATATTCCGGTCGGCACTGTGATCCAGGACCGCAACGGGAAGATCGTCACCAAGATCAATATGACGGCGATCCCGACGGATCGGCCTCCGTTCCCGATTCCGGATGTGGGCGTACCTACCTACTTCACCATCCAGCCCGGGGGCGCCAAATTAATCAACACGGGTAGTCTGACTCAGCAAGGTGCGCGCCTGATCTATCCAAACTTCAGTGGTGCGATACCCGGCACCTCTATCGATTTCTGGAACTATGACGTACAGCGCAAGGGCTGGTATGTGTACGGTAAAGGTACAGTCACCAAGGATGGAAAACAGGTTGTGCCTGATCCGGGCGTGGCAATTTACGAATTTACAGGCGCGATGATCTCATTGCCGAGCGGTGCCCCCCCCGTGGGACCACCGCCTGGCGGTTGCCCGTATGCCGGTGGCGATTGTGCGGCTGACCCAAACCAACCCCCTCCACCGTCGGCATGCGCAGGTGATCCGGTCGATTGTGCCACCGGCCTGTTTCTGAACGCGAGTAATGACCTGGTTATCGACGATGTCACGCCTATCCGGATTTCCCGCGTCTATCGTCCGCGTGACCCCGCATCGCGGGCATTCGGAATTGGAACCAATTTGGGGTATGACATCTTCTTGGTAGGCGATACTTCGCCTTGGACGTATCAGGAGTTGATCTTGCCAGATGGAGGGCGGTTGCGTTATGAGCGGACGTCATCAGGTACAAGCTATTCAGATGCCGTATATAGACACACAGCTACCGGAACGAAATACTTTGGCTCCACGATCAGTTATACCGGGACCGCATGCTATTGGAAGCTCCAACTTAAGGATGGCGCATCGATCTGCTTCCCGGAGTCGATGGGATCGTCGAATCCCCGGAAGGCCGCCGCCACCTCCATGCGCGATCGCTTCGGCAATACCATTACCTTTCAGCGCGATAGCAACGGCAATTTGACCAAGATCGTATCGCCTGGCGGCAGGTATTTCCAGCTTAGCTATGACGCAAAAAATCGGATCGTCCAAGCGGGCGACAATATCGGGCGCACCATCGGCTACGAATACGATGCGTCCGGCCGACTGATCAAGGTCACCGATCCGCTCGGAAAGTTCGAAGCCTTTACCTACGATGGGACACATAACATGCTTACGGTGCAGGATAAGCGTGGCAACATGACGGTCACCAACGAGTACGATCAAGACAGCCGCGTCCGCAAGCAAACCTACGCCGATGGCACCAGCAATCAGTTTTCCTATACATTTGAGACCTACGAGCCAACCGCCGGCTCCGGTGGCGGCGGCGTTCCAATTGGGGCTGGTTCCACCCGGCTCTTGCATACCGATGTCACCAATTCGCGCGGCATTGTTTCGCGCATGGAATTCAATGCCAGTGGTTACGTCATTTCCATAATCAAGGCACTGGGGCTGCCCGAGCAGCAGGTCACCAGCTTCGAGCGGCAGCCGGGCACCAACTTGCTGTTGTCCCAGACGGACGCAATGGGACGCAAGACCGCCTACACGTACGACGCGAATGGTAATCAGTTAAGTCTTACCTTGCTTGCCGATACAGCAAATGCCGTCGTGGCGTCGATGACCTACACAGCTGATTTCAATAAGCTTGCGACTTACACTGACTTTCTTGGGCGTCAGACAACCATGAGCTATGACTCGCAAGGGAGGCTCATCCAGGTACAAGATCCTAACGGCAATCAGATCGGTAGAAGCTACAATGCAGCGGGCCAGATTACACAGCTGACCAACGCACTGGGTAAGAGTGTGAATGTCGGCTACGAGGGGTTCGATGTCGCGCAAGTGAGCGACCCGCTGAACCGCACCGTCGCTTACTTCACCGATACTGCTGGCCGTGTGCGCAGTAGCACCGATTCGCTCGGCAACAAGACAACATTTGGTGTCGATGCGCTCGACCGGTTAATCCACGTGATCGACCCGCTGAATAACGAGATCGCGGCCAGCTTCGACGACAACGGCAACCAGACCCGCGTCACCGATCCAAAAGGCAATCAGCATCAATTTGTTTTCAATACATTGAATGTCCAGACGTCCAGCACCGATCCGCTGAACCAGACGGAAGCATACGTGTACGACGGGCAGCACAACCTGACGCGAAGGACTGATCGTAAGGGCCAGATCACCACCCAAGCGTTCGATGCACTCGATCGCCTGACATCCAGGACGTACGCTGACGGAAGTACCATTGCCATCAGCTATGACCAAGCCAGCCGTCCGACGCAGCTCGTTGATTCCGTCAACGGTACCATCACCTGGACCTACGATAATCGCGACCAGGTGACGCAGGTGAGCACGCCCAAGGGCAGCGTCGCATATACCTATGACGCGAACGGCTTTCGCCACAGTATGAGTGTTGCCGGACAACCGACACTGACTTATTCCTACGATCCTGGTCGTCGCTTGACTCGCATTGATCAGGCTGCGGGGCCCGCTAACAACAACGTCGCACAGAGTATTTCCTTCCTCTACGACGCCGCCAACCGCCGGACCAAGATCACCTATATAAACGGAATGACACGGCTCAACGGCTATGACGATGCGGGCCAGCTGACGTCGATTGTGTACAAAAATGCTGACGGCAGTGTATTTGGCGACCTGGTCTACACCTACGACATTGGCGGTAGGCGCAGGTCCACGAGCGGAAGTCTCGCACACGTCACGTTACCGGATGCGTTGCCGACAGCAGCTGTGGACGCAGCTAATCGGCTAACTGCGGTGGGAGCGCAGAACCTGACATATGACGCTAACGGTAATCTGATCGGCGATGGCAGCCAGACGTATGTATGGAATGCTCGAGATCAGCTAGTGCAGATAATGAATAGCAGTAATATCGTCATCGCGAGCTTCAGTTACGATGCGCTCGGCCGAAGGCAAACGAAAACGGTGGACGGCGTAGCGACCAGTTTTGTGTATGACGGTGCCAATATCGTCCAGGAACTGGCGGGGATTGCTGCAAACAACAGCGATCCATCAACGGTAAGCGCGAGCTATATCAGTGGCGGTATCGACGAGATATTTGCGCAATCGAGCGGTACGGGAACCACGGCTCAGACCTTGACGTACCTAAGCGATGCGCTTGGTTCGACCATCCGGCTCGTCGATGCCACCGGTGCCAAGGTCGTGGGCTATTCCTACGACCCATACGGCGATACAAGCGCCGACGCCATTGTCCACAACCCATTTCAGTATACTGGGCGCGAAAACGACGGAGCGGGTTTGTATTACTATCGGGCCAGGTATTATTCCACGAACCTCGCTCGGTTCATATCGAGCGATCCGATCGGACTGATGGGCGGCATTAATACCTACGCATATGTCGGGGGAAATCCGGTTAGCTATACAGATCCTTCGGGTTTAATCGTTCCGGCGCTTGCTATTCCAATCATTGGTGGGGGTATAGGGCTTACCGATATAGGGATTGGTATTGGTTTGGGGGCCGGGCTGATTGGGCTAGATCGAATATTTAGTAAGCCGCCAGAAAATGCCTATGATCCTAAGGGCCCGAAGGCTCCTGGTAAACCTGGTGAGGCGGAAGGGTTTTGCCCACCTAAGGGTGGTGACGATTGGGTGAAAAATCCCAATGGGAATGGGTATGGCTGGCGCGACAAAGGCGGGGACGTGTGGGTGCCTACAGGGCCATATGACCCAAGCAAAGGTGACTCGCACGGTGGTTCTCACTGGGATGTCCAAACACCTGGAGGCGGTTACGTGAATATTTATCCTGGCGGAGGACGTCGTTGATGAGCGCATCGTTAACAACTGTAGAGCTTGAGGCCGTAGGTGTACGCTATTTCTCTCCATGTGACGAAGAAGCATTTTTTGAATGGCTCAACAAGTTGCCCTTCGTAGTGCGATACGAGGGGCGTGGACGGTCTTTGTATATTTCTGTCAATTCGATGGCAGTTGATGAAGACGGTCTGCGTGAAATGCTTGCGCTGTTTCGTCGATATGGTGTGGGATTGCGGCAACTTGCTTTGTTTGATCGTGACGAATTTGCTGATTGGTTCCGGAACGAGCAAGCCTATTGGTATAAGGAAGTCTTCGGTTGAGGGTCGTAGATCGGAAAAACGCGGTGGCCGGGTAGGGTGCGTTCCACGCATTGATGCAACACTGCTACAACGGTCAGACCGCGGTCGACGACCCTGCGCACATCATTGTCGCGGCAGAACTGACCAATAGCGGCGCCGACAGCGGACAGTTACTGGGGGGGCTGGCTGCGGCCAGGCACAGTACCGGTGCCGATCCGCGCCAAGTGGTGGCCGATGCAGGCTATCGCTCTGAAGCCGTGTTTGAAGCCCTGCGCGAGCATCCCGCCGAGATCATCGTTGCCCTTGGCCGCGAAGGAAAAAAGGAGCTGGGGATCGATCCGATAAAACGTCCGCTGTCAGCTGCCATGGCAGAAAAATTCAAGGAAAAGAAGACCCAGGATGCCTACCGGCGCCGCAAGTGGTTATCAGAACCGCCGAATGGCTGGATCAAGCATGTGCTGGGGTTTCGACAATTTAGTATGCGCGGCATCGCCAAGGCCCAGGCAGAGTTCAAGCTCGTCCGTGCCGCGTTGAACCTGCGAAGAATGGCAAAGATGGTCGCTGCGTAGGCCAAGAAGGGGAGCAGTTCCGTCTTCAAACCCATGTTGCCTGCCAATTGCAGCGCCACCACGGTCAATTTTTGCCCGGCACCGCTCCCGTTCCTGGTGGCGGCGCTGGCGAGTCAGCATGGCTCGCTCAACTTCTGTCTGCCGCGCAGACTCCTAGCACCACCAGTTGCAGCGGCACCTCATCGAGCACATGGCAGAGGTGCGACATGAAGCCGTCCGGTACCGTCCCCGTGGCCAGGGCGGCGCGCGTGCGTGCCTCCCGCCTGGCGACGCGCACGACGATCATCGAGAGCGGACTGGATATCCCCAATTCGAATACGATCATCATCGAAGGCGCGGACCGTTTCGGATTGTCGCAACTGTATCAGCTGCGCGGGCGCGTCGGCCGGTTCAAGCATCAGGCCTACGCCTATCTCCTGCTCCATCGACACACGCGATTGCTCGAAGTCGCGCGACAGCGGCTGACCGCGATGCGGCAGCACAACCAGCTCGGCGCCGGCTTCCGGATCGCGATGCGCGATCTCGAGCTGCGCGGCGCAGGCAATCTCCTTGGGGCGGAGCAGAGCGGCCACATCGTGGGCGTCGGTTTCGAGCTGTATTGCCAGTTGCTGCGGCAATCGGTGGCACGGCTCAAGGGCGAGAAGACCGCAGCCGCGATTCGCGCCAACGTGAAGCTGGACTTCGTGTTTGTCGGCGAGAGCGCCGGCCGCGGTGTCGACACCGAATCCGACGCGGCCCGCGGGCGGCATGTCGATGGCTACAAGGCGCTCAAGGACGCCGAGGACGAGCAGCATGCCGTCGAAGTGGCGAAGATCCAGGCGCGGATTCCCTCGAGCTACATCGCGGAGACGCGGCTGCGGATCGATTTCTATCGCAAGCTCGCGATGGCCGACGCGTTGCCCGCGTTGAAGCAGATCGAGGCCGACCTGCGCGATCGTTTCGGGAAGTTCGGCGACGAGATCAAGGCGCTCCTCCTGATCACCGAAATCCGGATTCGCGCGGAACAAAAAAACATCGTTTCCGTCGAAACCGAAGCGAGCCGCCTGAAGTGCCTGCGCAATAGTGGCCGTCGCGATGACTGGGTGCAGGTCGGCACGCGCTTTCCAAGGTTGACCGCCCCCAAGCCCCTCCTACGTTTGCGGGAAATTATCTCGTTTTTGAACAATCTGCCCAACCCATGACGTTACGCCGCAGCTTCGTTTTTCTGATGCTCGCCGCCGGTTCGGCCGCGTCGATGCTGGGGCAAGCAGCCCCGGCGGTTTCCGCAGGCAATGACAGCGCTGTCACTGCCAATCTCAATCAACGGTTTGCCAACGGCATCGTCGCCGTCGCCGAGGAGAAGATCATCACCGTTGCCGATGTGATGCAGTATATCGGGCCCTTGTTGCCTCAGCTGAAGAATGAGGCCCGCAACGAGAAGGAGTTCCATGAACGACTCGAGCAGCTGCAGGACAGCGCGATCCAGGAGTTGATCGACCGCGTGTTGATCGTGAAGGAATTTCGCAAGGACGAGAAACGCCAGATCCCGCGGAGCTACGTCGACAATGCGATTGCCGACGAGATTGCAGAGCGCTTCGAGGGCGACCGCTCCAAGTTCCTCGCCTACCTCAAGGCCAAAGGCCAGACCCGGCGCGAGTACGAGCGCGAGGTCGAGGAAAACATCATCTTCCAGTACATGCAGGGCCAGCAGCGCAAATCGCAGAGCGTGATCAGCCCGGTGCGCATCGAGACTTACTACAACGAGAACAAGGATCGGTTTTACCGCGAAGACGAAGTCCATCTGCGGTTGATCCAGCTCACGCGCACCGAGACCGAGACCGACGAGACGCTGATGCAGCAGGCGAATCAGGTGATGGCGCGGCTCAAGGCGGGCGAGAAATTCGAGGATCTTGCGAAGGAATACAGCAAGGACGCCAAGCGCTCAAAGGGCGGCGACTGGGGCTGGTTGAAACGCTCGGACTTCCGCGAAGAGTTCAGCAAAGTCGCCTTCAATCTGGAAAAAGGTAAGGCATCGGATCCCATTTTGCTCCCGGAAGGCTGCTACATTCTTTTCGCCGAGGATCGCCGCTTCGCCGGCATTCAGCCGATCGATGAGGTCCGCGACATGATCGAGCGGCTGCTGGTTCAGCAGATGGGCCGGTCCAGTCAGGAACGCTGGCTCGAGCGGCTCCGCCGCAACGGCTACGTAAAGCATTACTGAGGTCGACAAGCGCGAAGCACCCGCAGGCGCGGGCCCCCTTCCGATCTGCGGTGGCGTCATCGCCCCTCGATCCTGGGTTCATCCTCCGCTCATCCTGGGCTCATCCTCCGCTCATCCTCCGCTCGAGCTTCGTAGGACCTTCGCTCTGCCGGGCTGCTGCCATCGTGGCCATCCCGCGGCTCGGTGGCCTTGGGGCGCAGTCCACCTACCCGTTGATCCCGCCCGTTGCCCTGCGTTGCCGCGTCAACTGTCAGGCGGCGTGAAGCGTCAGGCTTCCGGCCGGCTCGCACCGAGCCGCTCGAGCGGGTCGGGACGCTTTGCGCACTCGTCGCGCCAGAGCCCCTGCGGCCGCGCCCATGCGACGGCGTTCGCGATCACGCGCCGCACGTTTGGATCGAAGTAAGTCGGGTAAATCTCGTGACCGGGGCGGAAATAGAAAATCCGGCCGTTCCCGCGCTGCCAGCAGCAGCCGCTGCGAAACACCTCCCCGCCCTCGAACCACGAAATGAACACCTGCTCGTCCGGTGCCGGCACGGCGAAGGGTTCGCCATACATTTCCTCCTGCGGCAGCTCGAAATAGCGATCGACGCCGCGGGCGATGGGATGACCGGGATTGCAGACCCAGAGTCGCTCGCGTTCGCCAGCGACACGCCAGTTCAGCGAACACGTCGTGCCCATGAGCCGCTTGAAAATCTTCGAGTAGTGCCCCGAGTGCAGCACGATCAGCCCCATGCCTTCGAGCACGCGGCGCTGCACGCGTTCCACGACGGCATCGTCGACTTCGCGATGCGCGCGGTGGCCCCACCACGTGAGGACATCCGTGTCGGCGAGCCGCGCCTCGGTGAGTCCGTGCTCCGGCTCCTGAAACGTAGCCGTCTCCACCCGCTCATCCGGCAACAGCTCCCGCACGCCGGCCGCGATCGTGTGGTGCATGCCGTCGGGGTAGATCGCGCGGACGGCTGCGTCGTTTTGTTCGTGGACGTTTTCGCCCCAGACGATGACGCGGAGTGGAGCCATGGTGTGCGGAAAAGGTGGCACTCCTTGGAAAACTGTCCAAACCAATCCCGTGCCCGACACCCTGGAGTATCCGTTGCCCAACCGGTTGCGCGAGATGGCCGTCGGTGAACGCCCCCAGGAGCGGCTCGAGCGTTATGGCGCCGATGCGCTCAGCGACAGCGAGCTCCTCGCGATGCTCCTGCGCAGCGGCACACGCGGACAGGATGTGCTCACGCTGGCGACGCGACTCGTAGCCGAGGCCGGCTCGCTTGCGGGTCTCATCGCCTGGCGCGCAGAGGATTTCCGAAGACTCAAGGGCATCGGCCGGGTGAAGGCCCTCCAGCTCGTAACCGTCATGGAAGTCGCGCGTCGCGTCCTCGGGCAGCAGATTCCCGAAGCGCCACTGCTCAGCAAACCCGACGCGATCTGCGAATACCTCCTGCCCTTCACCGCCGGGCTGACGGTGGAAAAATTCTGGGTGCTCTGCCTCAACCGAAAGAATCGGCTCTTGAAGCGCGTCGAGATCTCTTCGGGCAGCGCGACCGCCGCCCTCGCCCACCCACGCGAGGTGTTTCGCGCGGCGATTCGCGAAGCGGCCGTCGCGGTCATCTGCGCGCACAATCATCCGAGCGGAGATCCCGCGCCCAGCGCACCTGACCTGAACGTGACGCGGCTGCTGCGCGAAGCCGCGCGGGCGGTCGACATCGAGCTGCTCGACCATGTGATCGTCGGCCGTGCCGGCGCGGATCCGGCCGGCCGGGGGTATTTCAGCTTTCGCCAGGCAGGCTTGCTATAGGAGGCGAACGTCACGCACGCGAACGCGCCAGGAAGGCAAGCTCACCACCGTCCATCGCCCGAAAACCAGCGTTCAACAACTACGGCGATACCGCGCGCCGGCAACCGCGAGCACGACCGCCGCGGCCCACCACATCGCCATGCAGATCGCCAGCCATCCAGCCGGATGCGCCAGCCACCAACGCGTGAGCGGCTGCAACTCCGCCCCACTGAACGCCGAGCGCTCCACCACGAATAACAATGTGATCCGATAGGCATCGAGCGGACTCGCCATCAGCGCGGCCACCCACGGCGCCGGATTCGCCTGAATCCAGTCAGCGCCTCCCACGAGAATCAGCAGGAGATCGGTGCCAAACAACAATGCGCACCACGTCGCCAGCGCCGCGATCAGCCCGCGCACCGGATCCTGTATCCACAATCCAAGTGCGAGCCCGATCCATGCCAGCAGCACGCTGACACCCGCTGCCGCCAGCGCCGCCCCGAACAGCAGCATCGAACCGCCCGCTGCGATCAGCGCCGGCAGCACCAGCAAGACCGCCGCCGGGGCCATCACGCTCGACAACCCGCCCGCTTTTCCAGCGACCCAGCATCCGACGCGCAGCGGCTGGGTGAACAACAGCGGAAACTCGTCCGCTTCCGCCTGCGCCGAGCTGAGCCCGAACAGCAGCGCCGAAAGCGACGCCACAAACAGCACGCCATTCAGCACCCACCACGCCGCGCCCTGCGCCGCCGCTTCCGCCGGTGCAAGCAGCGCGAGCAGCCCGATCGCGAGCATGAGGGCGAGGTGGACATGGAGAAAGCGATTGATGCGATAGCTCAGAAGCTCACGCGCGAACGTCGCGGCAAATGTGCACGTGGCGGTTGGAGACCCGGTGTTCATGACGTCGACACTTCCTCCGCGACGGGAAAACGTTCGCGCAAGCGCTCCGGCGGCAGCGCACCGCTCACCCGGCCGCCCTCGAGCAACACGCACGCATCGACCTTGCCTTCCCATTCACCGAGGAGGTGCGTGGCGACGAGCACCGTCGCACCACGGCGCGCCTCCGTCGTCAGATGTGCCTGCAAACGCATGCGCCACTCGGGATCGAGGCTCAGCCCCGGCTCGTCCAGCACCAGCACGGGCGCGCGCGCGAGCGCGAAGATCGCGATGGCCAGCCGCTGCCGCAATCCACCCGAAAGCTGCGCCGTCGGAGAGTCCTTGTGGTCACCCAGGCCCCATCGCTCCAGCTCGCGGTCGACCTCGTCCCCGCCCCGACCACGCAACCGGCCGTAATAGTTCGCGACCTGCCGGGTCGTGAGCCGCGCGTGAAAACGCGGCGCCTGCGCCAGGAACGCCAGCGCCCCGAGCGCCGCCAGCCGGTGGCGCGCCACATCGAAACCCGCGATACGCACGTCGCCCGCATCGGGCGCGCACAGCCCGGCGATGACGCGCAGCAGCGTGGTCTTGCCCGCGCCGTTGGACCCCACGAGCAACGTGACCGCACCGGCGCTCACCTCGAGATCCAGCCCGCGCAACACGGGCCGCCGGCCAAAGCGCTTCTCGAGTTGGCGGACCCTGATCATGGCGAAACCAGGCGGGCCAGCGGACGCTCGTCCGTCACGCCCGGCATATCCGGCAACTGGATACGTGCGTGAACGAACCGGACTGCGCGCTCTCCCGGGCTCCCCGACAGCAAGCCGATCTCGGGAAACGCGCGCCGCCACGGCCCGAACAAGTCGGACTCATGATGCGGCACGTCCGCGATGCCGTTGCCATCGAGATCGAGCTTCAGCGCGGCCTCCCAATAGTTGCCCACGCCCGCGATCGACCAGTGATTGCCCGAGGTCAGGCCGCTGGTCTCGACGGGATGCACGTTGCCCGTGAGCCGATTGGCCGAAAAGCGATTGCCGGCCGAGCTGTCGGCCACGCGCAACCCGATGTAATTCACGCTCACCTCATTGTTCACGATCGTGTTGTCGATGCAGCTTTCGAGAAACACCCCGATCGTGTTACCCGCGATCGTGTTCTCCTCGATTCGCGTGCGCTCGACCGAGTGCATCAGCAGCCCGTACGCACGATGGCTGCGATTGGCGACGAAGCGGTTTCGCCGCAGCGTGATGCCCGTGGAATACATCAACGCGGAGCCGGCGGCATTTTCCGTGAAGAGGTTTTCCTCGAAGATATTGTCGTCGGAATACATATAGTGCAGCCCGTAGCGCACCTGCTGGATCACGTTGTTCCGCACCACGGTCTCGTCGCAGAACGAAAAATATATGCCGTCGCGCGTGCCCCGAATGTCGTTCCCGGCGATGACGTGCCGCGCGCAATTCCAGATGTGGATGCCGTTGCCGCGCTGGTCCTGCTCCAGATCTACCGAGCAGAGCTCGGCGTTCGAGAGCTTGAGTCCTTTCGTCAGCGGATCCGCAATCGCGCCCGCCACCGCCCGGCCGCGAATAACGTTATCCGTGAGCCGGCATTCGGATGCTCGCTTCACGTAGATTCCATGCAGTGTATCGACGATGGTATTGTGGTGGATGAACGCGCGGGGCGCACCGACGTGCACGCCCGCATCATCGGTCGACAGATTGGCGCCGGAGCGCCGGATGACAAAGCCCGCGATCTCGACGTCGGGGGCGCGAATGGCGATGACGTGGCCGCGACCGTTGCCCTCGAGCGTCGCGCCCGGCGCACCGCGAAGGCGTAGTGGTTTTTCGATTACAAAAGGACCGGCGTGCACGCCCGCGGGCACGTCGATCACCGCGCCCGGTGCGGCTGCGGCGATCTGCGCCCGGAGCGTTCCACTCTCCGGCGTCGCGTGGAGCGTCGGCAACAGCACCCACCCCAGCACGAGCGCGATCAACCCTGCCGCTCGGCCCTTCCCGCTCACGGCGCCTCCTTCCGCGACAACCACATCGCCGCGACGATGAACAGCGGGAACAAGGTCAGGAAAATCGTGCCCGTGTCGGGATAACTGCTCTGTTCGAAATTCGCGATCTGCTGCGTCCCCACGAGCACCGGCGTGAACGGCTCGATCGTCATCGGCGCCTTGGGATCGAGTTGGTGGCCATAACTGTACAGCCGATAATAGAAACTCCCGAACGAGAACGCCGTGAAGTAGAGAAACAGTACCAGCAGATCCACGACGCCACGCATGATTCCGATCGCCGCGGACCTGAGCGCGAGCAGCACGAACACGCCCAGTGCGAACGGCACCCAGCGCATCTCGATGAAGTCGGCCTGCTCGATCGGCTTCATGCCGATGTAATGATTCAGATTATTGATCTCGTGCAAATCCTGGCCGTTGTTACCGGCAATCAGCTTATAGGCATAGATATGGAGCGACAGCCCTTCCTGATACTGCGGCGCGACCAGCCGGATCTTCCACAGCGGAAGGAAAAGCGATGCAATCAACGCCGCCGCAGCGAGCACCAGCAGTACGCGCGCGGCCGGGCTGGGCGGACGCCGCAGGAAGCTGTAAATGCGGTCGGTATAGGTGTTCACAATAATCTCGATGAAAAGGCGCGGGAGACCGGCCGGCCCGCGACTCCGGCGCCCGAGCCGCCGACGGGCGGCTGCGGGCGGCTTCCCCGGGCGGACTTCAGCGTTGCGCCGTCGCCGCCGGCTTCACGGCGAGATAACCCTGCATTTCCTGGTGCAGCGCCGAGCAGAAGTTCGTGCAATAGAAGGCGAACACGCCCGCCTTCCCCGCCTTGAACTTCACGGTCTTCGTCTCGCCTGGATCGACGATCACGTTGACGTCGTGCTCGATCAGGCCCCAACCGTGAATCATGTCGGAGGTCTGCTCGACGTTCGTGATGTGGATCACCACGGTATCGCCTTCGTTCGCCTCGATCCGATCGGGAATAAACCGGCTGCGGATCGCCATGACCTTGGCCTCGATCGTCGTGCCATTGCGCGTGACCCCCGTCTCTTCGGCGGTCCACGCGGCCTGCGGATGCTTGTTTTCCGCCCGCGGATAGACCTCGATCGGCTGGATCGCGTCGGCCTTGAGTATCTGCATGAAATGCGGCTCGGGATCGGTGAACGTCTCGTAGAGCATCTTCATCTTCTCGCCCGTGATGTCGATCAACTGGCTGCTCTCCGGCTGGGACGGCCCCGTGCTGAGATGCCGGCCTTTGGACAGTTTGTTGCCCGCGACCATATAGCGACCGTACGGCTCGTTCGTATCGCTGCCCGCGACGACGAGATGACCTATATTGAAGTGTACAGGAATTTTATCGAGCACCACCTTGTTGAGGTCCTTCCGCTCCTCGTCGCTCCACGGCGGGAGTTTCCACTTCGTGATCACCGACTCGATGAACATCGACGTGTAGCCATTGCCCTTGCCGTCGTATTGGGTGTGCAGCGGTCCGAGACCGGCCGGCACCTCACCCTCGAGCGCGGATTCGAACTTGATCACCGGCACGCCCCGGAACTCGCTCTCGAAATCCTTTTTGTCGATCGCAGCCTTCAACTTCTCGAAGTTGAAAACGGATACCGTGGGCTGAAGCTTGCCGCCGGCGGAGACCCATTTGCCACTCGGGTCGACGTCGATGCCGTGCGGCGATTTCGGCACCGGCAGGAAATACAACACGCCCGGCACCTTCGCCGGATCGATCACCGGAACGCCGCCCATATCCGTCGTCTTGCCCTCCCGCACCGCCGCTTCGGCGGCGCGCCAGTTCACGACGGCCGCAAGATCGCGGTCGAGTTGCGAGGCGCCCGCCTCGAGCGTCTCGAACGCCATCTCGGTATTGTACGAGGTCCAGAACGCCCAGCCCGAGCTCGGCCCCTTGCCGGTCGAGCCGAGATCCCAGTTGAACGGCGGCGTGAGGATCTGCCAGCCCACCTTCATCTCGCCCGTGTCCTTGTCGATGGTGATGCCGCTCACCATGCCGTTGAATTCGTCCGCGTATTTCGCGACGTCCGCGTAGCGCCCCTTGGGCAAAGGCACCGAGAAACGAGTGGCCACCAACACGTATTCGGTGTTCTCGGTCACGAAGGACGAACCGTGATTGCCCGACGAGTTCGGAATCGGGCCGAGAATCTGTTTCGTCTTCATGTCGCGCAGATCGATCCGCGCGACGCGATTGTTCGCGTTATCGTTCACGAACAGCCAGCGGCCATCGTATTTGCTGGCGGTTTGGGAAAGCGCCGGATGATGCACGTCGCCCCAGGTGAAACCGCCAAGCATGTGCTTGGTTTCCTCGTCAAAGCCGTAACCGACTCCCGGATGCGGAGCGAAGACGGGAATCGTGAAGAGATGCCGCATCGACGGAATCCCCGCGACGAACACCTGGCCGGAGTGACCGCCGGAATAGAAGAGATAAAACTCATCCTTTTTCCCCGGCTCCACAAAGGTGAGAGCCGCCGCGTCGGCATGGGTCGCCCCCGAGGGACCGGATGCTTTCTTGCCCCCGGACGAACCGGGGCGGCCGCAGGCACCGAGCAATACTAACACGCTCGCGGCGCAGACGCCGCGAAATATTCCGAGAGAACTCATGATTGCTCCTTTAGTTTTCGGCTGCGGTCACTCGACGATCAGTTCGCCCTTCATGCCCACCTGATAGTGGCCCGGGAACGAGCAGAGGTATAAATAACGACCGGGCTCCTTCGGCGCCTGAAACGTCACGGTGTCCTTTTCTTTCGGGCCGAGCAACTTCGTGTGCGCGAGGATGTCGCCGGCGCGATTCTTCGGCACGAAATCGGTCGTGGCCGCCTGCGCCGCCTCGGCGACGAACGCGTCGGCGATGCTCGCGTTTTTCAGGAGTACCCAGTTGTGCCCCATGGAGAGCTTGGGCATCGTGCCGATATTGGTCAGCGTGACGGAAAGCGTCTCGCCGGGCTTCGCGCGGATCTCCGTGAGGGAGAATTTCATCGTGTCATTGCCGGTGATCTCGATCACCCGGCCGCTCGCCGGAGTGGGCGCACCCGCAGTGGCCGAGGAACTCGACGGCGCGGCGCTCGGGGCGCTCGCAGTCGAGGACGACTCTTTTTTGCCGCAACCGGCAAGGAGGATGGCCAGCCCGCAGGCGGCGAGGAACGATACGCGTGATGTTGTCATGACGAAAAGTCGAGTTTTGGGGAAAGCTGCGCCCTTGAGACCGGCGGTCTCGTTACATAGTAGCGCGCAACGGGAAAAGGTTCGGTCTTCGCGTCCGGATATAAAACCCTGACGCGACAAGGGAGCTCCCAACCGCTGCGCCCGACGCCCACGGTGCAGCGGGGCCGTCTCTTGGTTTGTGCAGCTCTCAAGTTCATTCGCGACGGACAATAACACGTGCGGCCACGCGATGCCTTGATACACGTCAAAGCGACAACTGGTCGCGGACACTATCGTCGCCGACCTGCGCCTGACAGGTCGCGCCGCTCAATGCGCCCAGGCCACGCTCAAACCATCCACGACCCGTGAACTCCGAGTATATATTCCGGTCGAAACCCAGCTTTTCCCCCATGTTTCCATTTTTTCATTTTCTGATCCGCTCCGCCACCTGCATCGCGTGCAGCGCGATCGCCACCGTCGCCACCACCACCGCGTACGCCGCCGAGGTCGAGCGCGTTTTCACCGTGCGGGGAATCATTCGTGCGCCCTACGAAGACGGCACGATCTCCATCCAACACGAGGCGATCCCCAATTTCATGCCGGCTATGACCATGCCGTTCTACGTCGATCCTCAGGATGCACGAAACCTCGCGCCCGGAGACCGGGTCGAATTCGAGTTTCGCGTTGGCGAGCGCTCCCGCGCCACGAAATTTCGGAAGCTCGCCAGCACCGCCGCCCGGCCGGAGCTTGCGCCCAGCTCCGCTCCGCGCCCCTCGTCCGCATACCCACAGGTGACCGCAGCGCAACGGCGCCTGCGCGCGGGTGACACCGTCCCGGAATTTTCATTGCTCGATCAGGACAACCGCACCGTCACCGCCAAAGACCTCCGCGGTCGCCACACGATCGTGAGTTTCATTTTCACGCGCTGCCCCGTGCCTGAATTCTGCCCGTTGATCGCGAAGAAATTTCAGTCGCTGCAAACGCAGCTGCGCGCGCTGCCCGTCGCCGGATCCTCCGGCGTGCAGCTCCTCAGCATCTCCATCGATCCAGACTACGACCGGCCCGCGGTCTTGCGCGCTTACGGCCAGGCGCTCGGGGCGGATTTCGCGCGCTGGCGTTTCGCGACCGGAGACACCGCCGACGTCGCGGCACTCACGCGCGCCTTCGCGGTGCGCACCGAACGCAATGGCGGCACCCTCGATCATACGCTGGCCACCGCGCTGATCGGCCCCGACGGCAACGTGGTCGAGATCTGGCGCGGCAACGCCTGGAAGCCCGAGGAGATCGTCGCGAAGCTTGCTCAGCCCGACCCGACCAACAGTCGCTCCGCAAGCAATGCACCCATCACGATCGGCAAATAAAAGATCGAGGAAAAGAACAGCCGGCGCGCCGCCCGATCGCGATCACCGGCCTGCATGAAGCGCCAGGCATCGCGCAGAAACCAGCCGTTCGCCAGCACCGTGGTGACGCCATAGATCGCCCCCAGCCAACCCAGAGCCCACGGCGCCAAGGACGCGAACACGAGCGCGACTGCATAGCCAAACGACCACCCGGCCGTCCGCGCGCCCGTCGGATCGACCGCCGGCAGCAGTGGAAAACCCGCGGCGCGATAATCGATGCGATGCCGCCAGCCAATCGCGAAGAAATGCGGCATTTGCCAGAAGAGCAGAATCGCCGTGAGCACGAGCCCGGGCCGCGATGCCAGATCACCGGCTGCGGCGTTACCGAGCAGCGCAGGCAACGCGCCTGAGAGCGATCCGATCTCCGTCGCCCAACGTGTGCGACGCTTCAGCGGTGTATATATGACTCCGTAGATCAGGATCGTCGCCGCCGCCAATGCGGCCGCCGCCAGGTTCACCAGGCTCGCCAGCAACACCACGCCGGCGATGGAAAATCCGACGCTCCACGCCAGCGCCTCACCGGCGGATAAATTCGCGCTCGGCAGCGGTCGCCCCCGCGTGCGCACCATCAGCGCATCCGCGCGCCGCTCCCACCATTGGTTGAGCGAGAGCGCGCCTGCCGCCGCGAGCGTTGTGCCGGCGAGCGTCGCGAGCGCCGCGCCCGCAAGCGGTCGCGCGGTCGCATAGGCCACCATGGTGGTCAGCACCGACATCGCTGCGAGCCTCGGCTTCGTGAGGGCGAACACCGCGGCCGCGCGATGACTGCGCGTCGGCGCAAGAGAACCGCCGAGGTCGGCCGCAGGCGCGGGCGGAACGCACATCACGCGCTCACGCTCGCCGCCACGGAGAAATGCAAAACGCAGAAAAGGAGGCACGCCCTCGAGCCTATAGAAATGTTCGCAACCACTCCTTGACGAAGATCAAGGAGCGCGGAGCGCGGAGCGCGTATAACACACCACGCCCACCATGCCGTTCACCTCGACGCTCACTCCGCCCCTTGCGCGCCCCGACGCGACCACGCCCGCCACGTCGGCACGGCGCGAGGTCGCGCTCGCCGCGTCCGCGAGCCTCGACACCCGCCGCTGGTGCACGCTCGCCGTCGGCAGCCTCGTCATCGCCGGCCTCCTTTCGCTCGCCGTCGTCGTGGGTCGGCTGCCGGTGTTGTCGCGGATCATCGACGATCCGCTCTTCTTCAAACGCTGCCTGGTCGTTCACGTCGACCTCGCGCTGGTCGTCTGGTTCTACGCGTTTCTCGCCGGTCTGCTCGCACTCGGCGGCCGGCGTCTCTCGGGTCCGGTTCCCGTCGCCGCGTTCGCGTTGGCCGTCGGGGGCGTCATCGCGATGCTCGCCGGCGCGTTGATGCGCGGCGCGCAGCCGATCCTCGCGAACTACGTGCCGGTGATCGATCACCCGCTCTTCAGCACCGGGCTCGCGGCATTCTTCCTCGGCGCCTTGTTCTATTTTATCCACGCGCTCGCCGCACCGGCCACTCGAACCAAAAGCGAACTACCCGCCGACACCGAGATCGGCCTGCAAGCCGCCGCAGTTGCGATCGTGATCGCCGCCGCCACCTGGGTCTCGGCCCGTGCCGGGTTGCCCGAGGGCCTCGACACCTACACGCGCGCCGAATTCCTCGCCTGGGGCCCCGGCCACGTTCTCCAGGCGGCCAACGCCTGCGCGATGCTCGCCGTGTGGCTCTGGCTGCTCGAGCGCGTCACCGGGTTTCCTGTGCTTTCGCGCCGCGCGGCGCAGTTCGTGTTTGGCGCGCTCGTGCTGCCGCAAGCCGCGATGCCGCTGCTCACCGCGCGCGGCACGCTCGACGCACTGTATCATACCGGCGCGACGCAACTCATGCGTTGGGCAATCTTTCCCGCGGTCCTCGCCGTGTTCGCGATCGGCGTGGCGCATCTGCGGCTGCACCGGCGGCGCGCCAATGCCACCGCGACGCCCATCTCTTCCCGGCCCGCAAAATGGGTCGAAGATCCGCTCCGCTCAACACCCGCCGCCCGCACCGCCTTCACCGGTTTCGCCGCCAGCGCCGCCCTCGCCCTGCTCGGCATGATTCTCGGCGCGTGTATCCGCGGTTCCACGACACTCGTGCCCGCGCATTATCACGCCTCGCTCGGCGCCGTCACCGTCGCGTTCATGACCGCCGCGTATTTCGTGTGCGCTGTCCTCCGCCGCCATCAGGCGCGCCCGCAGTTGCCGGCGACGCTCTGGCGCGCGGCGAAGTGGCAGCTCGCCGTCTTCGGCGTCGGCCAGACCGTGTTTGCCCTCGGTTTCGCCCTGGGCGGTGTCTACGGCCTCGGCCGCAAAGCCTACGCCGCCGAACAACACGTGCGCAGCGCCGGCGAGTTTGCCGGACTCATCGTCATGGGCCTCGGCGGCCTCGTGGCCGTGGTCGGCGGACTCTGGTTTCTCTTCCTCCTGCTCCGCGAAATCCGCGGTTGGTGGAGGCCGCGCGCCGATCGCCCCGCCCTGGCTTCACCCTCCGCTCCAGAACTTACCCTTCCATGAACAACGAAACAAAAGATCCGCTTCTAAAAAGGCTGATGGACAACACGTGGCTCCTCCTGGTGCTCGGCGTCGTGATCCCGCTCATCTCCTACACCCTCTGGGGCTGGATCGAGCTCGGCACCATCCAACCGGCGACATTGCCCTGAACTATATACCCATGAGCTTAGCCATTCCCGACCGCGATTGGTACAAAGCGCCCGCCGGCGCCGAGAAACTCTGGATCGGCCTCGCGCTGCTCTGGTGCTTCGTGATGAGCGTGATGATGCCTTACTGGCATTTCCGCGGAAAACAAAACAGCCGCGGCGAAGCCTACGCGGTACAGCCCGCCTCCTTCCTCGAACGCACCGAGAAGTTCGCCGCCGCCAACAAGGTCGGCGAACGCAACGGCATTCCGATCGTCGAGCCCGCGCCCGGCGGTGACGCCTATCTCATCGGCCGCATGTGGTCGTGGTTCCCGATCCTCAAGCTCCGCCAGGGCGAGACGTATCGGCTCCACCTCTCCGCGCTCGACCTCCAGCACGGCTTCTCGCTGCAGCCGCTCAACATGAACTTCCAGGTGCTGCCCGGCTACGATCACGTGCTCACGATCACGCCGACCTCCAAGGGCGAGTTCACGATCGTGTGCAACGAATTCTGCGGCATCGGGCACGACAAGATGATCGGCAAGATCCTCGTCGAGTAACGCCCCTCACCCACCGCTCCACCGCAAACTTCCTCCTCCATGTCTTCCGCCACGCTTCCCGCTCCCGCCGCACCGGTCCTGCCGGATGCCGCAACGGGCTTCCGCCGCTGCGACACGACCGGCCTGTCGGTCTGTCTCGCCGCGCAAAAGTTCATCAAGCTCAACGCCGTCGCCGCCGTCGTCTTCCTGCTCGTCGGCGGCATCGCCGCGATCCTGCTCGCGCTCACGCGCTGGCAGGCCGTGCATCTGCTGCCCGTCGATTGGTTCTACCGGATCCTCACGCTGCATGGGCTGAACATGCTCATCTTCTGGATCCTGTTCTTCGAGGTCGCCGTGCTGTACTTTGCCTGTACAATCCCGCTGAAGGCGCAGCTCTACTCGAAGAAGGTCGCCTGGGTGTCGTTCGCGATGATGCTCACCGGCGCGCTGATGGTGAATACCGTCATCCTGCAAGGTCGCGCCGACGTCCTGCTCACGAGCTATCTGCCGCTCCTCGCCGACTCGAAGTTCTACCTCGGCATCATCCTCGTCGCCGTCGGCACCCTGATCGGCGTCTATAATTTCTTCGCCACGCTTTACTTCGCGAAGCGCAACCGCACCTACGAGGGCTCCATGCCGCTCGTGACGTTCGGCGCGACCGCCGCCGCCATCATCGCCGTCGTCACGCTCCTGCACGGCGCAATCGTGATGATCCCGACGTTCGCCTACTCGATGGGCTGGATCGGGCAGCCCGATCCCATGTGGTATCGCATGATCTGGTGGGGCCTCGGCCACCAATCGCAGCAGGTCAACGTCTGCGCGATGGTCGCGATCTGGTATCTGATCGCGAATCTCTCCACCGGCGCCAAGCCTGTGAACGAAACCGTCTGCCGGGGCGCATTCGTCCTCTACATCCTCTTCATCAATCTCGCGTCCGCGCACCATCTGCTCGTCGATCCGGGCGTGGGCTCCGCCTGGAAGATCTGGAACACTTCCTACGCGATGTACCTCGCCGTATTGGCTTCCATGATACACGGCTTCACCGTCCCGGCCTCCGTCGAGATGGCGATGCGCGAGAAGGGTTACATGAAGGGCCTCTTCGGCTGGGTCACCTCCGCGCCGTGGCGCAATCCCGCCTTCGCCGGCTTCGTGCTCTCGCTCATGATCTTCGGCTTCATCGGCGGCATCACGGGCGTCACGCTCGGCACGCAGCAGATCAACATCATCGCGCACAATACGCTGCGCATCACCGGCCACTTCCACGCGACGGTCGTGGGCGGCACCTCTCTCGCGTTCATGGCGGTCACCTATTACGTGATCCCGCTGATCTTCCGCCGCGACTTCATCTGGCGCGGCGCCGCGCGGCTCCAACCGTGGCTCTTCGGCGGCGGCATCCTGCTCGTCTCGCTCGGCATGTCCTTCGCCGGTTCGCTCGGAGTACCGCGCCGCGACTACGACATCGAGAACGCCGGCATCTTCGGCCCGGCCGCACATCTGTTCCTCGGCGTCATGGGTATCGGAGCGATCACCGCCGTCGTCGGCCTGCTGCTCTTCGTCGTCCTCTGCGTCGGCACGATCCTCTTCGGCGAGAAAAACAACGGCCGCGCCATGGCCGATTGGGGCACCGCCAAGGCGATGGTCGGCTCGCGCGAAGGCTCGCTCGCCCACGACCACTGGGCGATGAAGGGCACGATGGCTCTGACCGGCGTGTTCCTCGCCTGCTTCGCCGTCTATTACTTCGCAAACTGGAAAGCGCTCGCCGACGTGTGGCCCGTGCGGTGATCGCAACCTCCAACTTAAAGGCATTAACCTGCGGTTGTTTCGCGTAGGCCTCCTCGGGAGCGGCGGGACGGAGTACGACATTCGTTCGCCCTCCCCCCTGCTCTCCCGAGCAGGGCCACGATCAAAGGCGAACAAGTCAGTCCTTATCGATCTCCGTCCCGCCCGCCTCCAGCACCATGAACGCACCGACGCACACTCCCGCCGAAGACAGCACCACCGGCTTCCGAGCGTTCTTCACCGGCACCGGTCTGCCGCTGTTTCTGCTTGCGGCCGCATTCGTGTATGAGGCGTTCCTGCTCGCGGTCGTCTTCGCGCCGGAAAGCACCGGCGCCTGGGGCGGCTTCGCCCTCGAGTTCAAACAATGGTGCTTCGACTACGACGCTCGCACCGGCGGCATGGAGTGGGCCGCCGTGTGGGTGATGATCGTCGAGCCCGCGTTTGTCGTCGCCGTCGCCGTGTTTCTGTGGCGCCGCGGACTGCGCCCGTTGCGCACGCTCGCCGGTTGGATCCGGCACGGCCGCTCCGCCCTTGCCGGAGTGCTCGCCGCCGCACTCGCGATGGGCGGGCTCTACGCCTACGGCCGGCCCGCGGCCGGCGCCGACGCTCCGCTGCCCTTTCCCGGTGAACGCATCCGCACGCAGCTCGCGGTCCCGTCGTTTCACTACGTGGACCAGAAGGGCCGGCCCTTCGCCCTCCAGGAACTACGCGGACGCGTCGTGCTCGCCACCGGCATCTACGCGATGTGCTCGACCGCCTGCCCGGAAATCCTGCGCGAAACAAAAGCCCTCCTCGCCTCGCTCCCCTCCGAAATCCGCGCCCGCATCTCCGTCGTCGCACTCTCGCTCAACCCCGAGGAGGACACCGCGGACCTCATGGACCGCGTGACCGAAGGCTACGGCTTCACGTATCCGGACTTTCGCTACGTCAACGGCGCCCCCGCCGGCATGCACGACACGCTCACGCAGCTCGGCTTCGCCCGCGTAAAGAATCCGCAAACCGGCGTCATCGACCACGCCAACCTCTTCCTCCTCCTCGATACCCGCGGCGAGATCGCGTACCGTTTCACGCTCGATCCGCGCCACCGCTCGTGGCTCCGCGAAGCGCTCATCTCGCTTGCCCAGGAAACGCCATCGCCGTGATCGAAACCGCACCACCAGAGAACCGCGCCGGCATCCCGCCTGCCGCGACGCGCAAATTGAGAACCGGCGACCCATCCGCCCCCGCCACCTCCGGCACTCGTTTCGAACGCACCTTCGCCCGCGTCGACGGCGCGCTCGCCTGGCTCGACGGCTGGATCGCACGCTGGCTGCCGCACGACTCCAACCCGCTCGCGCAAGCCGGCGCCGCGGCGAACTTCGCGCTCACCGTCGCCATCGTCTCCGGCGTCGCATTGCTCGTCTGGTATTCCCCGAGCCTGCAATTCGCCTACTCGTCCGTCGCCGCGATGGGCGGCCACACGCTCGGCGGCTGGGTTCGCGCAGTGCATCGCTACAGCTCGGATCTCGCGATGCTCTTCATCCTCGTGCACGCCACGCGGATCTTTTTCGCCCGTAAATTCAGCGGCACCCGCTGGCTGCCGTGGGTCTCGGGTGTCGGCCTGATCGCGCTCGTGTGGTTCATCGGCTGGACGGGTTACTGGCTCGTCTGGGATCAACCGGCGCAACAAGTCGCCGTCACGTCCATGCGGCTGCTCGACGCCTTGCCGATCTTCGGCGAACCGCTCGGCCGCCTCTACGTCGCGGACCGCATGGTGCCGAGCCTGCTGTTCTTCGTCGTGTTCTTCCTGCACATGCTGCTGCCGCTCGCGATCGCGATCGGTCTCGCGGTGCACCTCGTGCGGGTCAGCCGCGCAAAACTTTTCCCAAACTGGAAACTCGGCGCCGCACTTTTCGCCGGCATGGCGCTCGCCGCCGTGCTCGTCCCAGCGCCGCTCGACGCGCCCGCAGAGATGGCGGTGAAACCAGCCACGCTCACCGTCGACGCGTGGTACCTCACCCCGCTCGCCCTCGCGCTGCGCTTCCAAAGCGCGGGCCTGTGGGTTGCGCTCTTCGGCACCACCGCTCTCGCCGCCGCCATGCCGTGGCTGCTCGGCCGCCGCCGCGCTCCCCTTTCCTACCAGGCCGTCGTCGAGGAATCGCGCTGCCACGCCTGCACCCAGTGCGTGCAAGACTGCCCGTTCGACGCGATCACGATGGTCCCGCGAACCGATGGAAAACGCTTCCCGTCGATGGCGTTGGTCGACGCCGCGAAATGCGTCGGCTGCGGCGTGTGCGCCGGCTCGTGCGACTCCGAAGGCATTTCGCTCCCGTGGTTCGACACCCGGCGCGAGGAGTCGCGCATCGAAACGGAAATCGTCGCGGCGCGCGCCACCGGCGGCTCGCCGTGGATCGCGTTTGTCGCCGGCGACATCGACAGCGCCCTCGCCCTCTTCGCCGCGACCAAATGGCGCGAACGGCTCCCGCACTACCAGGTTCATTTCGTTCCGACCGCCTCCTGGGTGCGGCCTAAATTTGTCGAGCAACTTCTCCGCAATGGCGCCGCCGGCGTCCTGATCGTCCGCGATGCCCGCGCCGAAGCCGCGGCGCGCGATGGCAATCGCTGGGTCTCCGCCCGTCTCGCTGGCGAGCGCAAACCC
Organism: Opitutaceae bacterium; assembly: GCA_036675625.1. Lineage (GTDB taxonomy): Bacteria > Verrucomicrobiota > Verrucomicrobiia > Opitutales > Opitutaceae > ER46. The sequence goes on from JAKFEQ010000092.1 coordinate 25,992, forward strand.
GTGTATCGCCCGGACCGCGCCGGCGGCTCGTCGGCCTGGCGCGTGGTCGACTACGATCCTGCCCGACCCGCCGCGCTGGTGCGCGCCGCCGAGATCTTCCGGACCGGCACCGATGTCCCCGTATCCAAATCTTCAGCACGCCGTCCGCTCACGGTCGCGGTCGCCGGTTCGCTGCTCGCCCTCGTGATCTGCATCGCCACGATCGCACCGAGTCGACTGCGGGTGAACAACCCCGCTCCGGCCGGGCCCGAGTTCGTGTTCTCCTTCAAAGCCCTCGGCGAACGCGCCGCTGTGGGCGCCCTCGATGCCGCCGCCGACGCCTCCAAACCCATTCACATGCGTGGCCGCTCCACGGAGAAACCAGACCGCGCACCCGTGCTTGTCCGCCTCACGATCGATGGCGTGACACAGGAGCGCACCTATCGCGCCAAGGGGATCTCACGCGACGGCCCCGCGCTCGATGAATGGCGCCAGCCGCTCGCGCCGGGCGCCCACGAGATCGTCATCGAGCTCCTCACCGGGAGCGGCACCGCGCCCCTGCGCTGGTCCGGCATCGTGCAGGCCGAACCGCGGCGGCTGCACGTCGTGACCTTCGAACCGGACGCTGGCTTCCGCGTCGAGTGAAGACCGTTCGCAGACGCGATCGTGGCCCGGGACCGCATCCAGGGAGAGGCTCGCCGTGGCTGGATCGGCAATATGCGCGCCATCTTCGCCAACCCGTGCGCAGCGCCGGTGAGGCCTTTGCCTCAAGATTGGAACTCCGTCCTCAACCGGATCGCCCACCCGCCCACATGTCCCTGCTCACCGAGAATTTCAAGGCCACCGCACTCGCCCACACCTTCAGATCGTGTCCCCTTTTCGCGAGCCTTGCGCCGGACGTCCTGGGCGCCATCGCAGGCTTCTCCCGGCTGAAGAATCTGGAAAAAGGCGACTACCTCTTTCGCCAGCGGCAAGCTCCGGAGGGCTTCTACGTCGTGCAAAAAGGCGCCATCAACACCCACCGTCTCATGCCCGATGGCAAGGAGCAGGTGATCGAAGTGTTCCGCGCGCCCGATTCTTTTGCCGAGGCCTATCTGGCGACGGACACCGCATTTCTCGGCGAAGCCAAAGCCCTCGAATCCTCGACCGTCATCGTGGTACCCAAGCGCGAATTCCTCGACCTGGTCCTCCGCCGGCCCGAGCTCGGCCTGCGAATTCTGGCGTCCGTGGGCCGGCAGCTGCAGCGGCTCGAACGCGTGCTCGAAGACCGGCAGTCGAAAAGCGTGGAAACACGCCTCGCGGACTGGCTGCTCCACCACATCGAGGAGGGCAAATCGCGCATGGCCGTGAAGCTCGAGACCACCAAGAGCCTGATCGCATCCGAAGTGGGCACCACCAGCGAGACGCTGTCCCGCACGTTCGCCAAGTTCCGCAAGGCCGGCTGGCTCGAGGTGAAGGGAAGATATCTGACGATGCTGGACCGCGCGGGACTGGAAGCATTGCGCTACAAGAAATCCGCCACGAGCAGCTGAGCTCATCGCCGCGCACGCCGAACATCATGCCATTTCGCATCTGCAAGATCTTCGAGATCGAGAGCGGTCACATCCTCTCGAAACATCCCGGGAACTGCCGCTTTCCGCACGGCCACAGCCGCCGCATCGAAGTCGTGCTCGTCGCCGATTCGCTCGATGCCAACGACATGGTCTGCGACTTCAAGGCGTTGAAGGGCGCGCTGACGGCGTTGCTCGAACGCTGGGACCACGCACTCTGCCTCAACACCGACGACCCGCAGTTCGCCCATTTCGAACACGTCTACGGCACGCGCGTCGTGCCATTTGCGCACACCGACCCGACCAGCGAGGTGCTCGCGCGCGCCGCCTTCGAAGCCGCCAGCCAGAGTCTGCGCACGCTCGCCACCCAGCCGGGCGCGACGTTCCCGATCGCCGCCAGCGTACGCGTCGAGCGGGTGCGGGTGACCGAGACGAGCTCGAGCTGGGCCGAGTATTCGGAAACGTAATACGGCGCGTTCTCCGTCACGCCCGAGAGGACCGGAGCGCGCCCGCGGCGGAAACTCGCGGCGGCTTCCGCGTTACGGGAACAACGCTTCCGTGCGCCAGCCGCCGTCGACGCGCGTATGGAGTTTTCGCTCATGCCGCCGAAACGGCTGCTCGCTCCAGAACTCGATGCGCGACGGCACCACGCGAAAGCCCGACCAGAACGGCGGCCGCGGCACTGCGCCGAGTTTGTAGCGCAGCATCACGCCGGCACAGGCCTGCTCGAGCTCGAACGCATGCACCATGGGCCGCGACTGACGCGAGGCCCACGCGCCGATCTGACTGAGCCGCGGGCGCGTCGCGAAATATGCGTCGGCCTCCGCCTCGCCGACCGCTTCCACTTTTCCGTGCACGCGCACCTGCCGCTTCGTCTCCGCCCAGTAGAAACACAGCGCGGCGTGCGGCCTGGCGTGCAGCTCCGTCGCTTTGGGACTCTCCAGATTCGTGTAGAAAACAAAACCCGCCTCATCGACGTGCTTGAGCAGCACCATGCGCACATTCGGCACGCCGAGCGCATCGCTGGTCGCGAGCGACATCGCAGTCGGCTCGATCGCGCCGGCGCATTTCGCATCGACCAACCACACCTTAAACTCCGCAATCGGATCCGGCAGCGTTGCCATGGTGGCATGAACATGCCGCAACTCGTTCATCGGTCGAAATGGATCCCATCCCGGCTTGATCTGCGTCAATCCTAGCCGCGACTCGACCTGCTTTGCAGTCGCAAGCACGGCAACCGTAGCGCTATCTCCCGGCGATGACATTTTCGTCCGACACGGTTCCCGCCCGCCCTCCGCTTCCATCGATTATCCAGGGCGGAATGGGCATTGGCGTCTCGAACTGGCAGCTCGCTCGCGTGGTGGCTCAGGCCGGCCACCTCGGCGTGGTATCGGGCACGGCGTTGAACACGATCCTCATCCGACGCCTGCAACAAGGTGACCCGGGAGGTGACGTCCGCCGCGCGCTCGCACGGTGCCCGCTCCAAGCCGCCGCCGAGCGAATCAAGACGCGCTACTTCATTCCCGGCGGAAAACCAGCCGGGCAGCGCTACAAGCTCGCCCCCATGTTCACCACGGCGCCGACGGACGAGCTCATCGAGCTGACGATCGTCGCGAACTTCGTCGAGGTCTCACTCGCGAAGCACGGTCACCAAGGCGTCGTCGGTCTCAACCTGCTGGAGAAAATCCAGCTCCCCACCCTCGCCTCATTGTTCGGTGCGATGCTGGCCGACGTCGATGTCGTGCTGATGGGCGCCGGCATCCCCCGCGCGATTCCCGGCATCCTCGATGCGCTCTCCACCCTGCAGCCGGTCTCGCTCGAAGTGGCGGTGGCCGACACCCCACCCGGCGAGAAACACAGCTGCCATTTCGATCCGCGCGCGTTCATGCCGGGAACGCATCCGACCCTGCGGCGCCCCGCCTTTCTCGCCATCGTGTCGTCCTCCACGCTCGCCACCACCCTCGCGCGCAAGGCGAGCGGTCACGTTGACGGCTTCGTGATCGAGGGACTTACAGCCGGCGGGCACAACGCCCCGCCGCGCGGCGGCATCACCCTCGACGCGAAAGGCGAACCGGTCTACGGCCCGCGCGACACCGCTGATCTCGCGGCGATCCGCACGCTCGGCCGGCCGTTCTGGCTCGCCGGCTCGTGCGCATTTCCGGCGAAGCTGCGCGCCGCGCGCGAGGCGGGAGCGGCCGGCGTGCAGATCGGCACCGCGTTCGCGTTTTGTGAAGAGTCAGGCCTCGCGCCCGACCTGAAGCGGGCCGTGCTGGAACAAAGCGCCACCGGCCGGACAAAACTCTTCACCGACCCGCGCGCCTCGCCCACGGGCTTGCCGTTCAAGGTCGCCGGGATCGCCGGCACCGTGTCCGAGGAAACGGTCTACACCCAGCGAACCCGCGTCTGCGATCTCGGATACCTGCGACAGCCCTTCCACCGTCCCGACGGATCCGTTGGCTATCGCTGCCCGGCGGAACCGGTCGACGACTTCGTGAGAAAGGGCGGTGATGTCGCCGATGCCGAAGGGCGCAAATGTCTTTGCAATGGCCTGTTCGCCGCCGTGGGGCTCGGCCAGGCATTGCCGGACGGAACGGCGGAACCCGCGATCGTCACCGCCGGCACCGATGTCGCGGAGATCGCGCGCTTCGTGAAGCCGGGAACGACCACGTACCACGCCGCCGATGTCCTGCGCTTCGTCACCGAAGCACTGGAAAGCTGACGTTTCGGGCGCGCGGGCAACCCAGCCCGCATCGATCGAAATGTGCGGGTGGGTGGAAGCTCTCGCAGCTCTTTCGCTCACACCCCGCCACCGACAAACTAAACACAGAAAAACCGCGCGTTATTTCGCGACCTTCGTCGCGCGCGTCGCCCGCAATCGCGCCGTCATTTCCGCCGCCACTTCCAGCACGCGCTCGCGCAGGTGCGCCAGCCGCGCGGGCGAGAGACGCGTGAGCGGGGCACTGCAGCCGATCGCGAAAAGTATCCGCCCGCTCGCGTCGAAGACCGGCGCGCCCACCGCCGCGACGTGGCTGTCGCCCACGTTTTCCGTCACCGCGAAGCCGTCGCCCGCCACCTGCGCGAGCAGCGCCAGCAGTTCCGCGGGATTGCGCGGCGAGTTCGCGCCGAGCTTCGCGTAGTCTTCATTGCGGGCGTAGCGCTCCTGCATGCTCCGCTCGAGATAAGCGAGCAGCACGCGACCCGACGCGTAGCCGATCGGATGCGCGATCACCCCGTGCCGGTGCGTGACGGCGAGCGCGTGGTCGGCCTGTATCCAGTCCACGACTACGGCGTGATCGTGCTGCCAGGCGAGCACCACGATCGTCTCGTCGGACTTGGCGGCGAGCGTCTCGATGAAGGGCCGGGCAAAGCGCCGCATCTCCGGCAGCGGATCCAAACCGGTACCGAGCCGCAGCGCCGCGAGCCCAAGCCGGTATTGCCGCGTGTCGGGATTGGTTTCCACGAAGCCGGCCGACTGAAGCGTTTTGAGCAGGCTGTGCGTTGCGGGCGCCGAAGTCTCGAGTTGCCGCGCCAGGTCGCGCACGCCGAGCCAGCCGCCGTGGCGATCGAGCGCCTGCAGCAGCCGCAGCGCTTTCTCGACGGACTGCACGCGCCCGCGCAGTTCCGGTTTCGCGGGCTTGGAGTCGCGAGCAGAAGATGAGGAGGAGGCCCGCAACGAGGGGGCAATACGGCGCGCAGGAGAAGATCGGGACACGCCCTGCAACGAGCCAGTTCGCACGCCTGATGACAAGCCTGCTGTTCTGCTAATCAGAACGTTATTCCGTTTAGCAGAATAATGATTTGCCCCGGCAATCCGGTCCGCTTCGTTCGAGACCAGCCGTTTCGCTCGTGACGCGGTTTTGGATTTACCCTCCCCCCTGACGCAATCGGCACACCCCGGCGCCGTTCACCACCCGACCCGTTTCCCCATGAACTCCTCCCGATGCCCCCACTCCACGCCCTCATTCCGGCGTCTCTGGCCTTCGTGCTTCGCCGCCGCGAAAGCCTCGTTTCTGTTCACCATCGTGCTCGTGCCGGCAGCGCTCGGTCAGTCGGCGACACCTGCCGCTCCCGCCAAGGAGACGGGCACCGTTGTGCTCAGTCCGTTCACAGTTTCCGGCGAGCAGGACAGCGGCTACCGCGCGGCCAACACCCTTGCTGGCAGCCGTCTCAACACGAAGCTCTCCGAGACGCCCGCGTCCGTGTCCGTATTCACCGAGGAGTTCCTGAAAGATCTCGGCGCCACCGGCCTCGAGCAGGTGCTCGAATACGGCGTCAATGCCAACGCCGACTATAATGCCAGCGCCACCGCGCCCAGTTTCTTCTACATGGATGGCGCTCTGCTCAACGACGTGCGCGTCAACAACCGCGGCCTCTTCGCCTCGAAGACCGTCGATTTTCTCGAGACGACGCTGCCCACCGATACCTATAACACCGGGCGCTTCGAAGTTTCGAGCGGACCGAATTCCGTGCTCTTCGGCTTCGGTGCCGCAGGCGGCATCGTCAACACCTCGACGCGGCAGGCCGACCTGCGGCGCACGTCGTTGAACCTCTCCATGATCGCCGGCTCGTGGGATGCGTATCGCGGTGAGGCGGACATCAACGTCGCTGCGATGAAGGATCGCTTCGCCGTCCGCATCATGGGCGTGCACGACGAGAAGGATACGTGGAAACGTTACGCACGCCGCGAGACGGACCGGTGGACGGCGACGATCGCCGTCAAGCCTTTCAAGACCACGACGATCACTGCGCTCTACGAAGAGGGCGATCTACGGAATCCTTCCGAGCGGCCCTTCAACCGCATCGACGGTCTCTCGTTCTGGATCCAGCAGGGCAGCCAGACGCTCGACAACACCGCGTTCGGGGTGAGCACCACGGCCGTCCAAAACACCGTCGGCGCTCGCGGTCTGGGCGTCCGCAACGTTTGGGTTTCCAACGACGGCCGCCCCGTCTTCTCACGCACGGGCAGCGCCAACACCGTCGTCTACCGCAGCGCCGGCCGCTACGAGACTGGCCTCGACCCGACCGGCGCGCTCACCGGCATCGTCCCCCAACGCCGCGAATCCGGCGCCTACCAAACTCTGCTGCCAACCACGACTCAGGCCAACGGCGTCCCCGGCTCGCCCTACGACATCAACTACTACGGCCCCGAGGCGATCCGGACCAACGAGATCGACCGGAAGTTCATCCGCCTCGAGCAGCAACTCGGGCGCGACGGTTTCGTCGAGGTCGCCTATAATCGCGAAAACGGCGGGGGTTTCTCTCACCAGATGTCCGGCGATTTCGGGCTCTACGGCGACCCCAACCAGTTTCTCCCGAACCCCGACGGCACCGCGACGCGCGTCCCCAATCCGCGCGCCGGCCAGCTCTACGTCGAGCAGGTCTGGTATCACAATATAGAGCAGGTGCAGAACGAAGTGCTCCGCGGCACCGCGTCGTGGAAATTCGACCTCGGCCGCTGGGGCGAGCATCGCCTCGCCGGCATGGCCGAGCGCGCGGAAACCAATTCACGCACCACGCAAGGGCCGCAGATTCTCGTCGATGCCGCCGGCGTCCCGATTCTCAACGCGGCTGCGCCCGAGAACGGCCAGAACTTTCTTTTCCGCCGCAACTACGTCGACGGCGCAGCCCCCGAGACCTTCTACGCCGGCTCGCGCCTCGACCCGCGACCGATCACCTACGGCGGCACGAACTACACCCCCCGCCTCATCACCAATGCCAACGCCAGCGGCGTGCGCCGTGAGATCGACAGCATGATGGTGGCGACGCAGAGCCGGTTTTTCAAAGGCCGGTTGATCGCGACGGGCGGCCTGCGGCGCGATCAGGTCGACATCACGCCACTCCTCGCCGCGCGCGTCGCAGCCAACGACCCGCTGGTGACCTCCGGCGCGAAGATCGCAAACGAGTATGTGCTCGTCGGCTTCAACGAAGCCGCGGCGCAATCCTACGATTTCAACACGTTCACCGCCGGAGCCGTCGTGGGCGTCACGAAATGGCTGAGCGTTTTCTATAATGAATCCAATAATAACGGCGCCCCGCAGACCAACCGCCGCATGCTGCCGGATGCGAGCTTTCCGATTCCGCCCGAAGGCTTCGGCCGCGATTACGGTGCGATGCTGAACCTGCTCGACGGCCGCTTCTTCGTTCGCGCCACCGCCTTCAACACCGATTCGCGCAACGACCCGACCGTGCGCGACAACGCGTTCATCAACGCCCATCGCCGCATCATCACCGCGTACCGCGACAACGGCCTCATCACGCAGGCTGAAGCCGATACGCGTTCCGTGATCGGTTACCTCGGCGACTTCCTCTCCGACCTCGCGACCCAGGGCTACGAGGTCGAGCTCAAGGCGAGCCCGACCAAGAACTGGACGCTCACCGCAGCCTATTCGTACACGAAGCTCGATCGCACCAATCTCGGTCAGGACTGGAACCCATGGTTCGCCGAACAGAAAGCCTACTACGCGCAGTTCCCCACCGATCTCCTCACGACCACCAACACTCCGGTCGCCACCGAGATCGCGCAGATCGAGACCGGCGTCGAAAATCTCTTCGCGCTCAATCGACTCGGCTATAACAACCGACCGCACAAGGCCAACGCCTTCACGCGCTACTCGTTTTCCGAAGGCCGGCTCAAGGGCTTCTTCATCGGCGGCGGAGTCCGCTGGCAGGACAAGAACATCCTGCAACGTGAGATCGTCGGCTTCGATTCCTCGAACCGGGACGTGCTCGGAAAAATTCTCTACGGTCCGGAAATCTTCAATATCGACGGGCTCATCGGCTACTCGACGAAGCTGAAGTCCGGCCTGCTCGGCCACGGCACGACGCTTCGCGCGCAACTCAACATTTCGAACCTGCTCGACAGCGACGAAATCCAGGTCGTCCGCCTGAACCGCGTGGGCGACGGCTACTGGCGCGTCGTCCCGCGCGAGCCGCGCAACTTCCGGCTAACGGTGTCGCTCGGATTCTAAGACCGGAAGAATGCAGTTGAACCCTCAACCATAGACTCTCAACGGCATGAGTTCACTCCTGGTTCAGCTCCCGTCATGATTCCTCCGCTCCGCGCGTGGCTGCTGTGCGTCCTGTTGTTCTTCTCGGCGGCGTTGTGCTTCCTCGACCGACAGGTGCTCAGCGTGCTCGCGCCGAAGATCATCGCGGAGTTCGGAATGACGAACACGAGCTACTCGCGCGTCGTGTTCGCCTTTGTGCTAAGCTACACTGCGATGCTGGCACTCGGTGGCCGCGTGATGGATCTGCTCGGCACGCGGCGCGGGCTCGCGCTCTCCGTCGGCTTCTGGTCGCTGGCCAGCGCGGCACACGCCGCAGTCACGGGGCCGTGGACGCTCGGGCTCGCGCGGTTTTTCCTCGGCGTCGGCGAAGGTCCGGCCATTCCCGGCGCGATCAAAGGCGCCGTCGAGTGGATGGATCCGAAACGTCGCGGCGTCGCCGTCGGGCTTGTGAGCAGCGGAGCCGCACTCGGGTCGGTGCTGGCGCCGCCGCTGACGGTGGCGACCGCCGGGCTCATCGGCTGGCGCGGGGCTTTCGCGGCCACAGCCGCGCTCGGCGCGATGTGGCTCCTCGCGTGGCATCTGGCCTTCCGCGGCTTGCCGGTCGCTGCGAGTCGCGCGGCGGCGAATCAACCGAAGGTCGCATGGCGGAGCTTGCTCGCGCGGCCCGAAGTGCGGCGGCTGTTGGCGGCGCGTTTCTGTTTTGATCCGGTTTTCTACTTCTACATGTTCTGGATTCCGCAATACCTCTCGCGCGAACGCGGCATGTCGCTCGCGCAGATCGGCGCTCTGATCTGGATCCCGTTTGTCGCGCTCGAGATCGCCAACATCGGCGCAGGCCAGCTCTCCGATACGCTCGTCGCCCGCGGCTGGGATCGCCGTCGGGCGCGGATGAATCTGATGCTGCTCGCCGCGCTGCTCACGCCGGCGTCGTTCGCCGCCTCGCTCGCCGGCACGCCTGCCCTCGCGATCGGGTTGATGGCGGTCCTGATGTTTGCTCACGGGATTTGGATAACGAATTTCATGACGCTCGTGGGCGAGACCGTCGCGTCCGACGAAGTCGCAACCACCGTCGGGCTCACTGGCATGTGCGGCGGCATCGCCGGCATGTTGTCCAATCTCGTGATCGGACCGGTGGTGGACCGCTGGTCCTTCGGGCCGATCTTCCTGGCGTCCGCTGTGATGTATCCGCTGGCGTGGATCATCCTGCGCGGCGGCGCCGACATTTTTCTCCATGCACGCCTCCGCTATCGTTCCCACCGCGCCTGACGCTCACCGGGCCACGCGACCCCGCCTTGCCCGCCGCAAACCGCGCACCGCGCGCGTCGGCATCTTCGGCGTCGGCCATCACACCTACTGGGCCCAGTTTCCCGGCCTGCACGACGAGATGCTCGCGAAGATCGAGGTGCTCGTGCGCAAGGTCGGCGCCACCGGCGTCGCGGTCACGAACTTCGGCCTAGTCGATCACGCGCAGGCCGCCTACGCGCTGCTGCCCCGGCTGAAGGCGGCGGACCTCGACCTCGTGTTTTGCGACATGGTCACGTACGCGACGTCAGCGACGTTTGGCGTCATCATCCGTTCGCTCGATATTCCCGTAGTGCTCGTGGCACTACAGCCGCTCGCAGCGCTCGACTACGCGCGCGCGACGACGCACATGCAGCTGGCGAACGACGATTTCTGCTCGGTGCCCGAGTTCACCGGCGTGGCGATCCGGATGGGCAAGCGGCCGCCGGAAGTGATTCTCGGCACGCTCGAGAGCGATGCCGCAGCCGAGGCGGAGATTGTCGAGTGGTGCGAAGTAGCGATGGCGTTGCACGATGTGAAGCGCGCGCGCATCGGGCACTTCGGCCACCCGATCGAGCACATGCTCGACATGCAAACCGACCAGACCGCACTCACCGCGGCCTTCGGCTGCCACATTGTGCAGACCGAAGCCGACGACCTGCTCCGACTCGAACGCGAAGTCACCGCCGCGGAGATCGACGGGAAACGCGCGGAGATCCTCGAGCTCTTCGACACGCCGGACCCGAAGGCTGACCCGGTGACGCGCAAGCTGACCGACGAGGATCTGCAGACAGCCGCGCGCGTCGCCGTGGCGCTCGACAAGTTTGTGGCGAAGCACGAGCTCGACGGGCTCGCCTACTATTATGAAGGCGAGCCCGGCAGTCCGTTGCGCACGCTCGTCACCAATCTGATCGTCGGCAATTCGCTGCTCACCGCCGCGGGTTTTCCGATGTGCGGGGAGTCCGATCTGAAAACGTGTCTCGCGATGCTCATCATGGATCGCCTCGGCATCGGCGGCAGCTTTGCGGAGTTTCACCCGATCGATTTCCGCGAAGGCTTCGTGCTCGTCGGCCACGACGGGCCGCATCATCTCAACATCGCCGAGGGAAAACCGGTGCTGCGCAGCCTCGTGAAATACCACGGCAAGCCCGGCCACGGCGCCAGCGTCGAGTTCAAGCTCAAGGAAGGTCCGATCACGATGCTCAGCGTCGGCGTGACGGCGCAGGGAAAATTCAAGTTCATCGTCGCCGAGGGCGAGAGCGTGCGCGGCCCGATCCCCGCCACGGGCAACACGAACACCCGCGGGTTTTTCCGGCCCGACGTGAAGACGTTTCTCAAACGCTGGGTGGCCGAAGGCCCGACGCATCACTTCGCGCTCGGCATCGGCCACCGCGCGCAATCGCTCCGCCGCATCGGCGAGGCGCTCGGCATCGAGACCGTGATCATCAACCCGGAGAAATGAACGTGAAAACAACTTCCGCCGATCCGTTCACTACTGCTGCGCGCCCATCCCGGCTCTCCCGAGCCGGGCTACCGCTCACTCGTAGCCCGCTTCGGGAGAAGCGAGACTCTCTGACCCGCAGACACCCCACTGTTGCGCGAACATCACTCGCGCGCGCACGCCTCGCCCTCGCCGCCGTGCTGGCGTTGACCGCGTCCCTCACCGCTTCCGCAGCCTCCGCCGCCCAGCCCACCCTCGAAGCCGGCTTCCGCGCGCCACCGCCCGCCGCGCGGCCGCACACGTATTGGCTCTGGCTCAACGGCTACGTCCATCCGCCGACTGCGGCCGACGAGCTCAAAGCGATGAAAGAGGCCGGCCTCGGCGGCGTGCTGCTCTTCGAAATGGGCGCGCGCGGAAATCCCGCCACGATCCCGCCGCCGGGTCCGGCATTTCTCAGCGCCGAATGGGTGAAACAACTTCGCGCCACCACCGAGCACGCCAGGACCCTCGGCCTGCAAGTCGACATGTCCGTGATCAGCAGCTGGGACATGGGCGGTCCGTGGATCGAGCCCAAGCACGCCGTCATGGGGCTCTACTCCACCGAAACCACCGCGCCGGGCGGCACGAAGCTCGACCTCGCCCTTCCGTTCCCGACACCCGAGCGCGCCGCGCCCCTCGGCCCCGACGGCCGGCCCGCGTTCTGGACGGATGTCGCCGTGCTCGCGCTGCGCGAACCGCGCCGCCTCCCGGCGCATGAGTTCGTGTTGCGGCTCGATCCTGCGGGAATCCACGACCTGACCGCCATCGTGCTCGATCAGGGCACGCCGAACGCACCGGCAGCGCTCGCCGCCACGATGACGCCTGTCCGCGAGTTCAGCGTCGCCGTATCCGGCGATGGAATACGCGAAGACGATTTCGAGGAGGTGGTGCGCGGCACGCTCGCGGCCGCACCCGGCGCCCAACGTTTCGAACTGCCCGCGGGCACACGCGCGAGCCATGTGCGCCTGCGACTGCACAGCGGCCACGATGGGGCGCGCTCGCGCCTGACCCTCGGCGAGCTCGAGGTGCTCGATGCTTCCGGCCGCAATCTCGCCGCCTCGCACCGTGCCGAGCAGACCCGCAGCGGCGCGCTGCTCGTGCGCGAGCCGGTGCCGCTCACCTACACCGGCTGGAGCGCAGGCAAACTTAATGATGGCGCTCGCGCCGGAGCGGGCGGCGTGTTTGCGACCGCGGGGCGGCCGTCGTTCGACGTCGCCGAGTTGCGCGACGTCGTCGACGTGACCGCGCACGTGAATCACGAGGGCCGGCTGAGCTGGGATGCGCCTCCCGGCGCGTGGACGATTCTGCGCTACGTGTGCATGGTGACCGGCGAGAAACTCAAGGTGCCCAGCCCCGCTTCCGACGGGCTCGCCAGCGATCATCTCAACGCCGAGGCCACGCGCATTCACATGAACCACGTCATCGCGCAACTGCGCGCGGGACTCGGACCGGACCTTTCGAAAACTGGCATCGAGAATCTCTACCTCGCGAGCTACGAAGTCGTCGGCCGCGTGTGGTCCCCGGTCTTCTCGGGCGAATTCAGACGCCGCCGCGGCTACGATCTCACGCCGTATCTGCCGGCGATTTTCGGTGCCCGCATCGGCGGCGATCAGATGACCGAGCGCTTCCTCTTCGATTATCGCAAGACGCTCGGAGAGGTGGTGGTCGATGCGTATTATCGCACGGCCGCGGAGGTCGCGCGCGCCGCGGGTTTGAAGATCAAGTCCGAAGCTGGCGGACCCGGTCCGCCGATTCACACGCCGCCGATCGAATCGCTGCTCGCTTACGGCGCGATCGACAGCGTGCAGGGCGAGTTCTGGCCCTTCTGGCCCGACAACGACGCGATCAACGTCATCAAGGAACCCGCCTCAGCGGCGCATATCTACGGCAAGCCCCGCGTGCATTTGGAAGCGTTCACTTCGTTTCATCACTGGGCCGAGGGCCCGCAGGATTTGAAGCCGAGCGCCGATCGCGTGTTCACCGAAGGCGGCAACCACTTCGTCTGGCACACGTGGACGCACCAGCCGCCCGACGCCGGCCTGCCGGGGCTTGTCTACGGCGCCGGTACGCACCTCAGCCGCAGCGTCACGTGGTGGCCGAAGGCGAAGCCGTTCCTCGACTACCTCGCCCGTGGATCGTTCCTGCTGCAGCGCGGCCGTTTCGCCGCCGACGTGCTCTACTACTACGGCGACGGCGGCATGAACTTCGTCCCTCCCCGCAAGAATCCGCCCGCGCTGGGCCCCGGCTACGATTACGACGTGACCAACGCCGATGTGATCCTTCACCGCCTCAGCGCGCGCGACGGCCGGCTCACGCTGACCGACGGCATGAGTTACGCCGTGCTCGTGCTGCCCGACCGCGACGACATCCATCCGGCCGTGCTCGAGCGTATCGAGCAACTGGTTACGGCCGGTGCAACGGTGATCGGGCCGCGCCCGATTCGTGCCACCGGGCTCGAAGGCTTCCCCGCGAGCGATGCGCGGGTGAAAGCGTTGGCCGGGAAACTCTGGGGCGACCTCGACGGAAAAACCCGCACGAGCCGCGCGCATGGCCGCGGCCGCGTGTTTATCGGCGTCCCCGAGCGGAAGGTGCTGGCGCAGCTTGGCATCGCGCCCGACTTCGTGGCGCCGGCAACGCTCGATTTCACCCACCGGCACGACGCCGAGGGCGAGATCTATTTCGTGCGCAACAAGACCGCCGAAACGGTGATCGCCCCGGCGACCTTTCGCGACGGCGGCCACGCGCCTGAGCTCTGGGATCCGAAGACAGGGAAAATCCGCCCGGCAACCGGAGCGCGCCGTTCGGCCACGGGCACGGAAGTGCCCTTGACGCTCGCACCGCACGGGAGCGTATTCGTCGTGTTCCGGGCCGGCGCCGCGAGCACACCGGCGCCCGTATCCAGTTCTTCACCACGCGCGGCGCCGCCCGCCCCGATCGCGCTCGATGCGGATTGGACCGTGGAATTCACCTCACCGTTGGGCGCACCGGACATGTTGAACCTCGCACGCGTCGGGCCGTGGACGCAGCAAAGCGCGCCCGAGCTGCGCTACTTTTCCGGCAGCGGCAAATACCGCCGCACGATCGTGCTGCCGGAGGGTTGGAGAGCGAAAGCGGCGCGGGTAGAGCTCGATCTCGGCCGGCTCTGGTCGATCGGCGAAGTGTGGGTCAACGGCATTTCACTCGGCGTGGTGTGGGCTGCTCCATTCAGCGTCGATTGCACCGCAGCGTTGCGGGAGGGAGAGAACGAGATCGTCGTCGAAGTCGTCGGCACGTGGCACAACCGGCTCGTCGGCGAAGCTCGCGGTGCGCTGCCGAAGCTCACTCGCACCAATATCACAGTCTCTCAACGCAAGCCGTGGAAAGATCTCGAACCGCTCGAGACGGGGCTCTTCGGACCGGTCCGGCTCGTGGCGCACGCGGCCGACAATCGATAAGCGCAGGAAAAATCCTCCCGCCTATATAAAACCCTATGAACACTTCCGTCCCGCGCGTTTCAACCAAGGCCATTCGCCTCCTGTTGTTGAGCTGCGTCGCAGCGTCCGCCGTAAGCACAGAACTGCACGCGGCGACGGCGCCCTACCGCGAGCCCTTTGCCCAGTCGTTCCCAATTCGTCAGGAGCAGCATCTGCAAATCAAAGCCTACGCGGACAAGCTGCTCAGGGAGCAATCGGACCGCGCGCTGCGCGCCGTCGAGCCGGACCTTTCGAGCGTCGAGGCCTATGAGCGGTCGCTGCAGCCCTATCGAGACCGGTTGGGCAAGTTTTATGGGACACCGCCACCCGGCGCGCAGGGCGGGCGGGTGACGAAGTTTCAGCAGGTGGGCGAAGACGCGGAATGCACGGTGTTCCGCGTGTGGATCGAAGTGATCGCGGGCGTCGATGCTTATGGGATCTATATGGTTCCGAAAAACCTGAAGGCGAAGGCGCCGTTGATCATTGCCCAGCATGGCGGCGGCGGAAATCCCGAGGCGATCTGCGATCTGGATACACGCGTGAACTATCGCGGATTCGGTCGCGAGGCCGTGAGGCGCGGCTATATAGTATGGGCGCCGGCCCTGGCGATGCGGTGCGGTTATTGCAACGACGAGCCGATTGCCGGCGCGGGCCGCGAACTGCTCGACCAAAAACTGAAGCTCGCGGGCACGAGCATCATCGGGCTCGAGCTCTATAAGATCATCGAAAGCACGCGAACCCTCTCGAAGGTCCGCCCGGAAATCGATGCAGCGCGCGTGGGCATGACAGGGCTCTCGTGGGGTGGCTTCTTCACGATGTATGCGACGGCGCTCAGTCCGTTCATAAAGGTCGCGGCACCGTCCGGCTATTTCCGGGATTACGAGCGCCTCCTGAGCCGGGCGACGGCAGACGATTCGCGCCTCGCCGATCGGGAGATTTTTGGCGGCGTCGGACATTTTCAAGCGATCGCGCTGATCTGCCCGCGTCCGTGTCTTGTTCAGATCGGCGAGCAAGATGGGGCGTTAAACAATATGGCCGGCGCGCGCGTGGAAGCGGAGCGCGCGGCTCGTTATTATCGCCAGCTCGGCCTCGCGGATCGGTTCCAATTTCACGCCCACCCGGGCGGTCACGAGTTCGACACCCCGGCAATCCTCGACTTTTTCGACCAGCATCTCTGATGAGCGTGAAGCATTGGCGTCGGAAGCGTCGGGCCCGCCACGCAAGCTCATGAAAACATTATTTCTTTTTCTGCTTTGTAGCGCGCTCACCGTCGTTACGGCGGCGACCTCGCCAAACCCGCCCCGCCCCAACATCGTCGTGCTGCTCGCCGATGATCTCGGCTACGGTGACATCTCGAGCTACGGCGGGCGCGATGTGCCGACACCGCATATCGATGGACTCGCGCGCGAGGGCGTGCGGTTCACCGATGGCTATGTAATGTCGCCCGCGTGCGCGCCCAGCCGGCTCAGCCTGGTAACGGGCGCGTATCCCCAGCGGTTCGGCATGACTTGGAACGACGACCGCAGCGTGCACAAGCTACCGGAGACCCAGCGGCTGCTGCCGGAGTTATTGCGCGATTCCGGCTATGCCACCGCCCTCATCGGCAAATGGAATATCGTCCGCCCGGCCGAGCGGGTGTTCGACGAGGTGCATGACTTCATCGAGTGGGAGTCGGATTATCTGCCGCAGGCGGATGGTCACTATATCGGCAGCAAGGCCACGACCAATCCCGGCTTTCGCTCGAGCAAGACCCAGGGTTGGGGGCCAGAACGCGAGGGCGAAGAATACCTCACGGACCGACTCAGCCGGCAGGCCGCGGAGTATATAACAAGAAACGCAAGGAAGCCGTTCTTTCTTTATGTAGGCTATAATGCGGTACACAGCCCATGGCAGGGCCGGCACGCAGACCAAGCGCGTTTCGCACACCTGCCACACGAGGTGATGCAACTCTACGCCTCGATGCTCGTGGCGCTCGACGACGGTGTCGGCCGCATTCTCGCGGCCCTGAAGGCTCACCAACTCGAGGAGAATACGCTTGTGATTTTTCTGAGCGACAACGGTCCCGCCAAAGGCGGGCCGCATATCGAAGGATGGAAGCCGGACTGGCCTAATCAGCTCGTTGTTGGCTCCACCGGCCCGTTGCGGGGTGCGAAGACGGATTTGTTCGAAGGGGGAATTCGCGAACCGTTTATCGTTCGCTGGCCGGCACGGCTGAAGGCCGGTTCAACTTATCGGCATCCGGTCACGGCGATGGACCTGCTGCCCACGCTCTGCGCGGCCGCCGAAGCGACGGTGCCGGGCACAACCGTGGTGGACGGCGTCGACTTGATGCCGTTCCTGCGCGGCGAACGCGAGGGTGCCCCCCACGATGATATATATTGGAAGATCAAATCCGCAGCGGCGCTGAGGCGTGGCGAATGGAAGTTGATGATGCTGGCACCCGAATTTACACCCCAGCTATATAATCTAACGTCGGATATCGGTGAGAGTCGGGATCTCGCAACCGCGAAGCCCGAGGTTCTGCAGGAGTTGCACACCGCCTGGCGGGCGTGGAACCAAACCATGCCGCCGCCAGCGCGAACGACACCGCCGCAGAAAAAATAGCTGGGGTGTGTTCGCCCACGACAGGCCTCCAGTCAGGAGCGAGAAAGCACAAACGTCGCATCCGGCGATCGCAGGCGGGCATTCCGGCGATCATGCACGACCTGCAGGCCAATGGCTGGAATCACGTCGGTGCACTATGGCAAAACTATCCCAGCCTGGCCGATCTCTCGATCGGCTATGATTACTCCACCGAGGCAAATACCAGGCTCACCGCGAAACCGAGGAACACGACGCCCAGCGCGCGATCGATCCAGTGTCCGTGGCGAAGGAATTTATTGCGCACCTGCTGCTGCGTAAACAGCACCGATACGAGCGAGAACCACGCTGCCGTTGCGCCTGCCATCCAGAGACCGTAGCCCGCCTGAACGAGCTTCGGGGTGTGCGGACTGACGATCATCACGAAGAGTGAGATGAAAAACAGCGTCGCCTTCGGATTGAGCGCATTGGTGAGGAACCCGACCGCAAACGCGCCGTGCTCGTGTGGCAGCGGCTGCGGCGGAGTGCTCATTCCTGCATCCACGCGAAGGGAACGCGGCTTGGCGCGCAACGACTGCACGCCGAGCCACGCGATATAACCTGCCCCCGCAAACTTCACGACCGTGAACCACATCTCGGAGCTGCGAATCAACAGCCCGAGCCCCAGCAGCGAATACGTCACGTGCAACAGAATCGCTGTGCCGACGCCCACGCTCGTCCACACTGCGGTACGCCGGCCGTGCACGAGGCTCTGCTTCAGCACGATCGCAAAATCTGGCCCCGGGCTCATCACCGCGAGCAGGTGCGCGATCGCGACCTTCGAAAACTCCAGCCAGTAATCGTGCATCGAGATCAGCAGCGTGTCGTTTCGGGCGAGGAATTTACCCGGCAGAGCCAGAAGGCGGCGACTCGTATATAGGAAATCCCACGCGGTTTCTCACTTGCGTCTCTTTGTACAGTGACATCTGAAACATCGTCCGTCGACGATCCGAGACCACCAAATTGGACGAAGCCGCCGGCGCCGGCGCTATCCTCACATGTCCGGCGGCACGTTCGCGATCGCTTCCTCGATCGTAGTAAGTCCCTCTTTCACCTTCAAAAGACTGTCCTGGTGCAGCGTCTTCATTCCGTTCCGCATCGCGATCTTCTTCAACTCTGCCGCCTCGGCTTCCTTGTTGATCGCCTCGACCAGTTCCTCGTTGCTGACCATCAGCTCGTGAATGCCCACGCGGCCCTTGTAGCCGCTACTGCCGCACTTCGGGCAGCCCTTCGGATTCGCTTTGAAAATCTGCCCGCTCCAGCCGATCGCCTTCTCGATGATCTCCTTCTCCCGCCCCTGCGGCTCGTAGGCGACGCGACACGTCTTGCAGACGCGGCGCATCAGTCGTTGCGCGCATACGCACAGGAGCGACGACGACACCATGAACGACTCGACCCCCATTTCCGTGAGACGCGAAATCGTCGTCGGCGCATCGTTCGTGTGCAGCGTCGAGATCAGCAAGTGACCGGTGAGCGCAGCCTCGACCGCAATGCCCGCCGTCTCCTTGTCGCGGATTTCGCCCACGAGAATAATGTCGGGATCCTGACGGAGAAAGGCCCGGAGCGCCGCGGCAAACGTAAGCCCGATCTGCCGGTGCATCTGCATCTGATTCAGACCGGGCAGCGTGTACTCGATCGGATCTTCCGCGGTGCGGATCACGATGTCCGGCGTGTTGATCTCGTTGAGCGCCGAGTAGAGCGTCATCGACTTGCCGGAACCCGTCGGCCCGCAATGCAGGATCATGCCATACGGCTGGCGGATACATTCGCGATACTTCGCCAGATTCTCCTCCGAAAAACCCAGTGCGGGCAGCGGCAGCGTGGACTTCTGCTTGTCCAGAATACGCATCACGACGCCCTCGCCGTGATTCAGCGGCGCGGTCGAGACGCGCAAATCGAGGTCGAGTCCCTTCTTCGTGTATTGCTTGAAAACGATACGTCCGTCCTGCGGCAACCGGCGCTCGGAAATATCGAGGTTGCACATGATCTTGAGACGCGCGACCAGCGCCGGCCCGACCTTCTTCGGCAGACGCAGCTTCTCGTGGCACACGCCGTCGATGCGGTTCCGGACGATGATCTCTTTTTCCTGCGGCTCGACGTGTATGTCGCTCGTGCCGGAAAAATACGCGTCCTCGATGATGCGATTCGCGAGCTGGATGATCGGGCCGGATTCCTCGCTGACATCATCTTCTTTCAGCTCTCCGTCGCCGACCTCGCCATACTCTGCGCCGATCTGCATGACGACGTCGTCAAAGCCGGCGGCCTTCTCGTTGCTCTTCGAAAACTTCTCCTTGATGTCCTTCTCGCGCGCGAGCAGCCGGACAACCTGTTTGCCGGTCATCTCCTGGATCTTCGTCGGCAACGTGACCTCGAACGGATTTGCGAATGCGACCAGCAACATCTCGCCGACCTGACCGACCGGCAGCACCAGGTTTTCCTGACAAAAATCCTGCGGGATCCGCTCGAACGTCTGGGGCGACACGCGATAGTGCGCCACATTGAATGGCGAGAGATTCAACGCCCGCGCCTTCGCCACGAGGCATTGAAACGCGCTGATCTTGTACTCTTCCTGCAGCAGCTTATCGAGCGCGTCGCCGCTCAGATCGTCCGGCCGCGATACGAGAGCAGTGCGCTGGTCGTTGTCGAGCCGGCCCATCTCGACGAGCTTGGCGATTATCTGGAGCTGAATTTTTCCGAGCGGCATGGGCTGACGAGAGCGTTCGACCGAGGCGTGTTATTTTGCGTCCGCAGCCGGCGCAGCCACAGCTGCCGGCGGCGCGGATTGATCGCCAAGCTTTTCGAGAAAATCGGCGATCGTCTCGAGCGTGGTGCCATACCACAGGATCGGGCCGCCCAGCGTTTTTTCCCAATGGCTGCGCACCGCCGGGCTCAGGTAATACGCGGACGCGACAAACGAAAATTCCTCCTCGCGATCGAACGGCACCGACCACGTCGCCCAACAAGCGCCCCTGTCCACGTTTTTCCTCAAGTCCTCCGGCACTTCGTATTCACGTAGATCGACCAGGCCCACGCCGTCGGTCTCGACGATGTGATGCAATACATCGTCCTCCTTCAGCACTTTCATGTCGTAGGCCAGGATGCCGAGGATCGTGCATTGGCGCGGTTCCGCCGTGGAAACGAGCTCGATGAGTTTCTCGTTCGCCGTCTCGAGGTCCTCGATCTTGACGAGGTTATGCTCGACCAGTTGCGCACCGAGCATCCGGTTGGCGCGCATCAGGAGAGGACGATGTTCTTTCGACATGGAGTAGCCCGGCAACCTACGCGAGCGCCTCGGCAACCTGCGACGCTTTTTCCACCGCGCGGAATTTGGTCACCCGTTTTAACAACTCTTTTTTCAGCTTCTCCAGGCCGACGCCGGTCGCGCAGGAAATCTCCAGCACGTCGGCCGTCTTGTAGCGGGTCTTGAACTTTTTCAGGTGCGCGGCCGCCTCCGGCACGTCCATCTTGTTGGCCACCACGAGCCGCGGTTTCTGCAGCATCTTTTTGTCGTAGAGTTCCAGTTCGTGCAACAGGTGCTTGTAATCTTCGCGCGGATCGCGCGCATCCGTCGCGGCCATGTCGATCAGGAAGACGAGGAGCGCGCAGCGCTCGATGTGGCGCAGGAAACGATGCCCCAACCCGCGGTTCTCGTGTGCACCCTCGATCAAGCCGGGGACGTCCGCGAGCAGCAGGCGCTTCGTCCCCTTCACCACGTCGGAGTATTCGATCACGCCGATCTGAGGGTGTAACGTGGTGAACGGATACGCGGCTGTCTTCGGCCGCGCCTTCGTGATGCGGGTGGTGAGCGAGGATTTGCCGGCATTTGGAAATCCCACGAGCCCCACGTCAGCGATGCTCTTGAGCACGAGGCGGTAAGTGCCGGCCTCGCCGGGATGACCCGGATTGGCGCGTTTGGGTGCGCGATTGGTCGAGGTCTTGAAATGCGTATTGCCCCAGCCGCCGTTGCCGCCTTTGCACAGCACGATCTGCTGTCCATCGGCGACGATCTCGGCGACGGGTTTATCGGTCGCGAGGTCGATGACGATCGTGCCGAGGGGCATCCGGAGGATGCACGGCTTCCCATCTTTGCCGTGGCAATCGGCGCCCTGGCCGTGTTCGCCGCGTTCGCCGTGCCAGTGCGGCTGGTATTTGTAGTCGACGAGGTTGTTGGTGTTTACGTCGCCCAGGAGGATGACATCACCGCCGCGGCCGCCATCGCCGCCGTTGGGTCCGCCCCACGGCTCGTATTTCTCGCGCCGAAAACTGGTACATCCACGGCCGCCATCGCCAGCCGCAAGCTTCACTGTGCATTCGTCCACAAACATGCGGTCACGATGCAGAAGCCGGGGCGTTTGCCAAGGGGGGCGATGGTTCCCCCCGTGTTCGCAACGCAAACTAGAGCAATTCCCGAAACTGCGCCGCTGTCAGACCTGCATCTTTGGCAATCGCACCCATCGTTGCCGCGCGAATCGGATTGTGGCGCCCGGGCCATAATCGTGTGTGTTTTCCCTCTCGCACGACCCTGTAGCCAAGCTTCATCAAAACGCGCACGGCCTCGCGGTGTCTTACGTCAGGGATTTCAGGCATTTCAGACGCCGGTCAATTCCACGTCTCGAATCAACGCACCTTCCTCCTCTAACAACTGCTGTTTCACTTCGAGGTATTCGCGGATCGCTTCGCGGATGTTGGCCAACAGGTCCTACTCGGTCTCGCCTTGCGAATGGCATCCCGGCAGCGCGGGGCAACTCACCGACCAACCGCCTTCCGAACGAAAAAGCGCGACGCGGTATTTCGTGGCCACAAAGAATCCGACCGGCAACCCGCTCAAATCACAATCTTGATCCCTTTCCGCAGGTACGTCGGCACATCGAGATCCTGGCCATCGAAGAGATTGCGGTCCGTTTTCTCGAAATAGCCGCGGCTTTCCATCTCGCCAAAACCGAATTCCTCCTGCGCGGCCTTGTGCGCTTGCGCGGACTTCGCGTCGGCCGTGCTCATCCGGCCCAACGGCAACGTGAGTTCGACCGGCCCCGGACGCGCGTTCTGCGACGCATGGGCAGCGGGATTCGCCGCTGACATTTCACCCTGCTCCGGCGCGCCGCCTGAAGTTGCAGGCCGGCCGCGCTGGTTCGCGATCGGCCGGCGCGATGGCATTCCCCGCCCGCCCATATCGCTCGTGCCGATCACGCACACTTCGACGCGTCCCGGCATGTCCTCATCGATCACCGCGCCCATGATGATGTGCGAATCGCGGCCAAACTGCTCCGTGATCGCCGTCATCAACTCGTTCACCTTGGGCAGCGTCAGATCCGCCCCGCCAAGAATATTCACCAGCAGCCGGTCCGCCTTCCGCGAGAATTCCGGCGTGTGCAGCAGCGGGCACAGCTTCAGGCTCGCGACCGCATCGGATACCGCGTTCTCGCCCTGCCCTTCCCCGAGCCCGAAAAGCGTTTTTCCGCCGCGGTGCTGAAACGCCTGCCGCAACGTCGCAAAGTCGAGATTGATGAGCCCGGTCTTGAACAACATCGACCAGATCGATTTCACGCCGCGCCCTATCCATTCGTCCGCCCGCGCAAACGAATCGAGCACGGTCTCGTTGTCCGCCGCTTCCTGTAGCAACACGTCGTTGGGCAACGGAATCACTGCGTCGCACACCTGCCGCAGCGCCCGCAGGCCTTCCTCCGCCTGCTTCAACCGCCGGCCGCCTTCGAAGCTGAAGGGCATCGTCACAAACGCGATCACCAGCGCGCCGGTTTCCGCCGCGATCTCCGCCACCACGGGCGACGCGCCGCTACCGGTGCCGCCGCCCATGCCCGTCACGAGAAAGACGAGATCGCAGTCCTTCACGACCGCGCTGACTTTTTCCCGATCCGCCTCCGCGGCCTGTCGGCCGAGATCGGGATCGCCGCCGGCGCCGAGCCCGCGGGTCACGCCCATGCCGATGAGCACCTTGTCCTGCACCGGCGAGCTCGAGAGCGCCTGGTAATCGGTG
The DNA here is from genome assembly GCA_036675625.1 of Opitutaceae bacterium. Classification (GTDB taxonomy): domain Bacteria; phylum Verrucomicrobiota; class Verrucomicrobiia; order Opitutales; family Opitutaceae; genus ER46. The sequence goes on from JAKFEQ010000092.1 coordinate 49,352, forward strand.
TTGATGACCGCGAGCTGCAGGCGCTCGAGGTTTTCCATTTTCAAGCGGTCGACGGCGTTCGAGCCGGCGCCGCCCACGCCCACGAGCTTGATCGCGATGTTGCGATCGGTGAGCAGCGAATGTTCGAGCGGGAGTTCGTTGAGATTCATGATCGTTCGTTCCTCGCGGATCACGCGTTGGCGAAGAGGCGTTTCACACCCGTGAGAAAACCGCCGCTGCGCCGCGCGGGCGCCGACGCTTTGTCTGCCTGCGAGCTCACGCCATAATAGAGCAGCCCGAGCGCGGTGTGATACCCCGGATCGCGCATGTTTTCGCTCACCCACGCCGGCGCCTCGCCGAGATGCGCCGTCGTGCCGAACACCTTCGCCGCGACCTCTGCGATCCCCGGGAGTTTCGCCGTGCCGCCCGTGAGCACGACGCCCGCGGCACACGTCTCCGGCGAAAACGCGTTGCCCAGCTTCTTCTTCACCACTTCGAGCAACTCCCACGTGCGGGCCGAGGTGATCTGCTCGATCCCATACTGCGGAAACTGCCGGTCGCCGATCGCGAAATTTCCGTCGAGCCAGACTTTGTGCGCCTTGTCCTTCGTCTGCACCGTCGCACGACCATACCGCAGCTTCAACTTCTCCGCCTGCCCTTCGGTGAGCCGGAGCCCGATGCTAAGGTCGTTCGTCAGATGCGTGCCGCCCACGGAGACGACGCCCGTCGTATGCGGCGCGCCATCGCGATAGAGCACGAAGTCCGTGGTGCCGGCGCCGAGATCGATCGCGAGCACGCCGTGCTGCCGCTCTTCGGCCGACGTCACCATGTGCCCCGCGGCGAGGCTCGAGAGCACCAGCTCGCGCACCTCGAGATTGAAGCCGCGGATAACGTGAATGTTGTCCGCGAGCCGTTGCTCCTGGCCGTGCACCGTCCAGTAACCGACCTCGAGCCGCTGGCCCACGAGATTCTGCGGGCTGCCCGGCACGAGCCGCCCATCGACGCGAAATGGCCGGCGAATGTGATGCACCACCATGCGCCCGCCCGGCAGCTCCTTCGACTTCGCGAGCTCGCACACGGTGCGGACATCGCTCGCCTCGATCATGTTGTCCGAAGCCTTCACGTTCACCGCCGCTTCATTATAGAAGCCCTCGAGGTGCGCGCCGGTCTGCGCGAGAAATACCAGCTCGACCCGCTCGCCGGCGTCGCGCTCCGCCTGCTCGAGCGCGCTGTGCGTCGATTCGCTCGCCGCCTTGTAGTCGACGACGCTGCCTTTGATCACGCCGCGCGACGAACACTCGCCTCGTCCGATGATGGCGAGCTCGCGGCCGGTGTATTCACCGATGAGCACTGTGATTTTGGAGGTGCCGATCTCGACGGCGCCGATGAAGGTGGTTCTAGAGCTCACGGGAATGCTGCGTCAGGGAGGATGGAAGAACGTTGAAACCAGGTGCGAGCGCGGGCCGGCTGGCGGCCGCCGCCCCGTCCGTGCCAGCGATCGTCGGCTCGATCATCACGGGCACCTCGCGGCCGAGCGACAGGTCGATCCGGGCCCGCGCCGCCCGCGCGGTGGGGAAGCGTTGCGGGTCGCGCAGGTGCCCGAGGATGTTGTCGAGCTTCGCGAGCTGCGGGAAAAAATCCGACGTCGTGGTGAACACGATGCGCGACCCGTTTTTCGTCGTCACCTCGAGCTCGTGATCCGACTCGAGCCGCTCGAGCGACACGATCTGCCAGGTGATATAGAGATGCGTCGCCTCGTATTGCGCCCGCGCCAGCAGATCCGCGACGTGGTCCATGCCCGGGATCGGCCGGAACGCGGCGCCCTGGGGCTTGAGCGTGAACCCGCCGAGCCACGGCAGCGTCGCCAGCATGAGCGGATCGTAATTGGAACCCAAATACACCACGCCGTCGCGCGCCACGAGCATCACCTGCGCCTCCGTGCCGGCACTCACCTTGATTCGCGCCACCGGGCTGCGCTCCGAAACCTGCACCGTCAGCCGGTCGGGGAAGTTGCGCGTCAGCGTGGCCGTCAGCACCTGCCCGTCCGCGAGCACGCGCGCGCGCAGCCGCTCGAGATCGAGCTCCATCAACGAAATTCCCTTCGCCAGCGCCAGCGTGCGCCCGAGCCACGCGTCGTCCAGGACGCCGCCGTTCGAGGTTTGCAGCTCGACATGCTTGATCGGCACCGCCTTCGCGGCCGCCGGCATCGCGCGCGGATTCGTCCGCAACGCTCCCGCGACCTGCCACACGCCCCACCCCAGCGCACCGACGAGCATGATCGCGCCGCTCGCACGCGCCACCGCCATCGCCAGCCGCAGCCGACCGCCCGCCGACATGGCGCGCGGCTTCACCGGCTGCGGGATATCCCGCCAGGAGCGGGAAGGAGAGACGTTGAGCAGTTCTTGATTCACGAACGGACGACAGGCACAGCCCCGTGGAAACGCTGCAGCGCAGGTGAAACCAATTCCCGAACCAACGCCGTGAAATCCAGCCCCGCGCAGCGCGCGCTCATCGGCAGCAAGCTGGTTTCCTTCATGCCGGGCAGCGTGTTTATTTCCAGCAAATAAAGGTCGTTTTGCGCCGAGAGCATGAAATCCACGCGCGCGTAATCGCGACAACCGCACGCCGCGAACGCCGTCTCCGCTGCCGACTGCGCCGCCGCCGTCAGCGCCGGCGCGAGCGGCGCGGGCGCGAAATACTCCGTGAGGCCTTTCGTATATTTGCTCGTGTAGTCGTAGACGCCCGACTTCGGCCGGATCTCCACCACGCCCATCGCCTTCCCGTGCAGCACACCGATCGAGAATTCACGGCCGACGATGCGCTTCTCCACCAGCCAGCTGCCGCGCGTGATCTGCGCGAGCTTGTCCGCCAGCTCGGTGCGTGTCGTCGTCAGCGCGAGGCCGACACTGCTGCCTTCGCTGTTGGGCTTCACCACGAGATCCTCGCCCAGCTTCGCCACGACCACCTCCGCCGTCGGCTTCGCCGTCCCATCAAACTGGATACCGGGCACCACCGGCACGCCGCGCGCCGCCACGGCGTCCTTCGTCCGCGTCTTGTCCATCGTCAGGGCACTGCTCGCCGCGTCGCAGCCCGCATAGTGAATCCCGGCCGCATCCAGCAACTGCTGCATGCCGCCATCCTCGCCGAATGTCCCGTGCAACGTCGAAAACACGACGTGTTGCGCCGGGTCGACCCCTTCCGGAATCGCCGCCGCATTCACCTCGAAAAGCCGCGTGGGAAATGAACGCGCCAGCGCCAGAGCACACGCGCCGCCCGAGCCAAGGGAAACGTCACGCTCGGCCGACGTGCCGCCGGCGAATACCGCGATGATGGGAGAAGTCATTTGTTTTAGAAGTCTAGAGCCGAGAGCTAAGAGCTGAGAGTAGAACCGGGCGGAAAACCACGCGTGATCGTACACGGAGTCCGGCTCTCAGCCCTGGACTCTCAGCTCTCTGCTTTGATGTCCGCGAACTCACAGCACATCCTCCCATTTTTTCCCGTAGAGCAGCACTTCCGGCTGCAGGTCCACGCCCTTTACCTGTCGCACGCGCGCGCGCACCCGCCGCACGAGCTCGAGTACGTCGGCGCCGCTCGCGTGGCCGCGGTTCACGATGAAGTTGGCGTGCACGCGCGACACTTCCGCGTCGCCCACGCGCTCGCCCTTCAGCCCGCACTCATCGATCAGCCGCCCGGCGGAGTTGCCCGGCGGATTCTTGAAAATACAGCCAGCGCTCGGTTCGCGCGGCTGAGTCTCGTGTCGCTTTTTCCGATACACGTCGATCTGCCGGCTGATCGCGGCGCCGTCCGCCACCGCCGACCGGCCGTCATCACTCGGCTGCGGCGCCACATGCAGCAACGCCCCCAGCGCAATCGCGTGGTGCAGCTCCGCGCAGTGCCGGTAGTCAATGTGCATGGCGGCCTTCGCGAGCGTCGTCACCGCGCCGTCGAGCGACATCACCTGCACCTCGTCCACGACGTCGAACATCCAGCCGCCCATCGCACCCGCGTTCATGCGCAACGCCCCACCGACGTTACCCGGAATACCTTCCAGAAACTCGAAGCCCACGAGCCCCGCTTTCGCCGCGAGCCCGCACAGGTTTTTCAGTCGCAGGCCCGCGCCGACCCACACCCGCCCATCGCCGCGCAACTCGAACGTTGCCCACGCTTCGTGCGCGAGCGAGATCACGAGCCCGTCGACGCCTTCGTCCGGCACGATCAGATTCGAACCGCGGCCCAGCAGAAAGACTTCGAGCCCGCGCGCGTTCGCCTCGCGCAACAAAGCCTGCAGATCCGGAATGGACGCCGGCTCCGCGTAAATCCGAGCCGCCCCGCCGACGCGCAGCGTTGTTTTCGAAGCCATCGACTCCTCGCGCTTCAAGCGCGTCGCGTCCGATACCACTCGCTTCAACGCCGCAAACGCTTCGTCCCAGCGCTGCGCCTCGAGGGCCTTCGCGCGCCCGAGTTCGAGCCACGCGCGGGCTTTCCGATCGATATCCCCTGCGCCGATAAAGGCCACGACGTCGCCCGCAGGGCGCGCGACATCACGCGTGAGCGCACGGAAAAACTCCCCATCGGTCGCGGGCAGGTAACTCACGCGCAACGCAGGAGCGTTCCTCTTGAGCTCCGCGTAGATGTCCGCCGTCGTGCCGCCCGCGATCGGAGCTTCGCCCGCCGGGTAGACGTCGAGCAGATGCACGCTGTCGGCCGCCGCCAACGCCGCGGCGAACTCCGCCTTGAACTGCGCCGTGCGAGTGAATCGATGCGGCTGGAAAACGACGATCAAGCGGCCATCACCCGACCTGACGCGCTCGCGCAAGGCCGCAAGCAGCGCGCGAATCTCCGCCGGATGATGCGCGTAGTCCTCGAGCACCGTGAGCCCGTCAACCGCGTGCAATACCGTCTGACGGCGCCGCACGCCCGGAAAATCCGCGAGCAGCCGCGGCGCAAGCTCCGCGCCCATCAACTGCGCGGCCGCGAGCGCCGCGGTCGCGTTGGCGACATTGAAATGCCCGCGCGCACGGACGATCGCTTCGCTCAACGAAAATTTTCCTTCCAGCCGCAGCGTCGTCCGCTCCTCGCCCTCCGCCGCCACCTCCGCCCGAAAATCTCCCGAGCGTCCGAACGCAAGGTGCGGACGTGCGGCCCGCCCGTCCGCACGAGCCACCACGCGAGCACTCGACGCACACGCATCGCTCACCAGCACCGTACCACGCGTGCGTGCGAACAACCCCGCAAACGTCGCCTCCAGATCGGCGAGCTCCCGATAGTGGTCGGGATGATCCCAATCGAGATTCACCGCCACGGTGATCTCCGGCGAGAACCGCTCGATCGTACCATCACTCTCGTCGATCTCGGCGACCACCCAGTCGCTCGAGCCCGTGCGAGCCGGCGGCGTGTCGTCTGCAAACAGTCCACCGAGCACATATCCCGCCGGAAAATGGGCCGCGCGCAACGCCGCGACGAGCAGCGCAGTGGTACTCGTCTTGCCATGCGATCCACACACCGCGACGAGCCGGCGGTCGCGCACGACCTCTGCCAGCAACTCGCCACGTCGCACCAGCGGGAGTTTCCGCGCGATCGCCGCGAGGTAAGCTTCGTGTGTTCGCGCGATCGCGGAGGAATGCACCACCAGTTCGCAGTCGTCCGGAATCGCGGCGAGCGTCACCCGTTCGCGCGTGAGCAATGCGCGCATGTCCTCGCTCAGCGCATCGTCTTCGCCCGTCACGGCAAACCCGAGCTGCGCGAGATAAATGGCCAGCGGCCCCAAGCCCATGCCGCCAACGCCGACGCAATGAATGCGTTGGAGATCGCGCCCAAAGAGCGATGGACGATTCGCCGGTCTCATGGCCGAAACCTTTGTAGCCCGCCTCGGGCGAGGCGGGATTGTTGCGCGCGCGTGTGGTGACCGCAGCCTCCCTGCTCTTCCGAGCAGGGCCGCGAGAGGCCGGCGGCGGCTGGATCTGTCACATGCGCCTTCATGCGTTCGCGAGTTGCACGCCTCCATTGGCCGGTGCATTGCCCTGCGCGATCTCCTCCAGGTCGGCCAGCATCAGATCCAGCGAGCTCGCATGATCCATGCGCTTCAGGTTGCCGCGGAATTTGCGCAGCAGCCAGTCGTTGAAAATCACATCCATCACCTCCGCGTGCAGCTGCGCGATCTGCGACTGCGCCACCGCCACGCCGCCACCCTGGCGCTCGAAAAACGCCGCGTTTGCCCGCTGGTGATCGTCCGCCGCCTGCGGATACGGCACGAGGATCGCCGGCGTCTCGCAGCGAATCAATTCCGCGAGCGTGCCCGCGCCGGCGCGCGAAACCACCAGGTCCGCCGCCGACATGAGCTCCGACATGCGGTCGCTGAATGGCGTGAAAACGGAGCGCACCGTCGCCCCCGCCCTCGACGTCAGCTCCACGACGCCTTCGCGTCCTTTGCCCAGTCCGGTCACGACGTAAACCTGGACGCCCTCGGCCGCGAACCGCTCGAGATGGCTGCGCACCCAGTCGTTCAGCGCCGACGCGCCCTGGCTGCCGCCCAGCACGACGAGCAGGCGTTGATTCGGATCGAGACCGAGCGCAGCCCGTGCGGCCGCCTGCGGCTGCCGCACGATCTCGCGCCGGACGGGCAGGCCGACATGACGTGTAACCGTGGCACGGATACCTGAAATCCGGATTCCGGGCGGCAGATAAACCCGTCGCGCGAGCCGCCCGAGCGTGCGAATCGCGAGCCCCGGCACGCGATTCGACTCGTGCAACACCGACGGCACGCCCAGCGCCCAGGTCGCGAGCACAATGGGCGCCGACGTGAAGCCGCCGAAGCCGACGATTCCATCCGGACGCATCCGGCGGATCAGCCGCGCGCAGTAGAGTAGCGCGGAGGCCTGCGAGACGGTGCATTTCAGCAACTTGACGGGATGCCAGGAAAAACCCGTGCCGGGCATGCGCTCGAAGCGCAGCTGCGGATATTTTTCGCTCAGCCGCGCATCGACTTTTTTCTGGCTGATCAGCAGCAGCGCCTCATGCCCGCGCGCCTGCAGCCCTTCCGCGAGGGAGATTCCCGGCGAGAGATGGCCGCCGGTGCCGCCGCAACTGATGATGAAACGGCTCATGGTGAAGACCAGAGACCCGAGACCAGAGACCAAGGCCCCCCAACCGATAAAACAGGCAGTCGTGGCACCATTTCCAGGTCTCTTGTCTCTGGTCTCTGGTTTCTGGTCTCTTTTTTGCTCACGCCAGCACCTCCTTCAACGTCCCGCCCCGCTCCGGCAGCGTCGCCCGGCCCCAGGTGCGATGCGTGTTCCAGATGACTCCGAGCAGCAGGCCCATCAGCAACAGATTCGAGAGGCCGGCGCTGATGAACGGCAGCGACATCCCTTTCGTCGGAAACAAGCCCGTGACCACGCCGATGTTGATGATCGCCTGGATCGAGATCAGCAGGATGCAGCCGCCGACGAGCAGGAAATGAAACAGGTTGGGCGCGCGCCGCAGGTGCAGCAGGCCGCAGACGAGAATGGTCGCAAACAGCCCGACCACCATGAGCGTGAACGCCAGCCCGAGCTCTTCCCCGATCACGGAGAAAATAAAATCGGTGTGCGCTTCCGGGAGATAGCTCAACTGCTGCCGCCCCTGCCCCAGCCCCGTGCCCTCGGTGCCGCCTGCCGCATAGGCCGCAAGCGCCTGGCGGAGCTGATAGGATTTTTCCTCGCTCAGAAACTCGGTCATCCGGCGCAGCCGGTTCGGCGTGTAAAGGACCAGGATGGTGAAAGCGCCGATCACCGCCGTGACGGTCGGCACGATGTAGCGCCATTTCGCTCCGGCGAGAAACATCAGTACGAGGCCGACCGCGATCATCAAGGCTGCAGTGCCGAAATCCGGTTCCAACACGACGAGCACGGCGAACCCGCCGATCAGCCCCAACGGAAACAGAAATCCCCGGCGAAACTCGGCGATGCGCGTCTGGTTCAATGCGAGGTAGTGCGCGAGGCAGAACACCAGGCCGAACTTGGCGAACTCCGAGATCTGGACCCGCAACGCACCGTAGCCGAGCCAGCGTTTGCTTCCCTTCACCTCGATGCCGACGTGCGGAATCAGCACCAGGAGGAGCAAAACTCCCAGCCCGCCGGCGATCCACCACGCGTAGCGACGGGCATAGTCGATGTTCACCCGGCTCGCGACAAAGCAGACCGCGGCTGCGCCCACCACGCCCACGAGCTGTTTGTTGAGATAGAAATACGGCCCCTGCCGGAACCACGCGCTCGCGCTGAACAGAATCGTCAGCCCGAGAAACGTCAGGCCAAGCGCCGCCACGACAATGATCGTCGCGGGGCTCACCAAAGCGTTCGTCTGGGCCGGATTCTCGGCGCGGGCGCGTGAAGTGGACATGAGGCGGGAGGGTCGCGTATCCGATTAAGTATTACGGCTCCTTCGGCGCCGGCACGATCGGGTTCGGATCCTCGTCGATCCGGATCACCGGCACCTGCGGCGCAGGGGTCGACTGCTGCGGCGCAGCCTCGAGGTCGATCGTCGGCGGCGTGCTCGGCGCGGGAGTCGATGCCGGCGACGACGTGGCTGCGGATTTCGAGGCCGCCTTCGGGCCACCCGACTTGCCGGATTTGCCGGATTTCGCCCCTGCCGTGTCCCATCCCGGAATGATGAGTTCAGCGCCCGCGTTGATCTTCGCGGGATCGACGATGTTGTTCGCGACCGCGATGTCGCCGGACTTCACCCCGTATTGGCGGGCGATCACGCCGAGGGTTTCCCCCGGCTTCACCGTGTGCTTGAAGGTTCCGTTGGTTTTCTTTGCCGGTGCGGGCGGGCGGGCGGCGACGGTTTCGGCGGTCTTTCCCTGCGATGCGGCGGGATTCGCCGTCGCCGCCACAGTCGCCGAAGCGGGCTGACCCGGCAGCAGCAGTTTCTGGCCGGGGCGGAGCACCGTCTTGACCGGCAAGCTGTTCGCCCCCGCCAGCTGCGCGACCGTAAGATTATGTTTTCTCGCGATCGTCCACAGGCTGTCACCGGGCTTCACGGTGTAAGTTGAAGCCGGCGTGACATCGACAACGGGTTCAGCGACGAGCGTGCCGGCAGCTGGCGTGCCCGGCCGCGTGGGCGTGAACCGCACTTCCGGGCTCGCGGCGACTGCCGGCGCATCGGGATTGAACGCGGCCGGCGGGGTGGCGTAAGCGCCCGGGGCGGCGGGAGGCGTAGTTGGTTCGCTGATACCGGACGGAGCCGCGGAAGCGGTGTCGGCCGGCATGGGCGCGGGCTTGCTGCTGGAGCTGCATCCGGGATTGGCAAAAATCAGGACGAGCGCGAAGACGTGGATACCCACGACGAGGCCGAAAATCTTCAGGATTTTCATAGGAGGAATGGTTGGACGGGTTGTGAAGTGACGCGGTGGTGAATGCTACCCCAAACTGGCCGTGGGCGCGCGGAGATTCCCGACAAGTTTCTCGAACTGTTCGCCCCGGTCCGCATAGCTGCGGAACAGGTCGAAACTTGCGAAGCCGGGACTGAGCAAAACGTGTTCGCCGGATGCGGCGAGTTCGGCGGCCCGTCGCACGGCCTCGGCCAGCGTCGGACAGCTGGTGTGCGAGATCCGAAACGCCGAGGCGTGAAATGCAAGCTCCGCGCTCGTCTCGCCGATCAATATCGCGTGCTTCACCCGCGGCGCGATCCGGTGCACGAAGGCCGCCAGGTCGCCACCTTTCGATTTGCCGCCCGCGATGAGCACGACCGGAGCCTCGAAACGCGCCAGCGCAGCCTCGACGGCGTGAAAATTCGTCGCCTTCGAATCGTTCCAGAATGTCACGCCCTCGATCTCCGCCACGCGGGTCATCCGGTGGCGGCCCAGCTTGAAAGTCCCGGCCGCCGCGACCAGCGCCGCCATGTCCAGCCCGCTCGCGCGCCACCACGCGGCGGCGAGCAGGAAATTTTCCCGCTGCGGGTATTCCGCGAAAACACCGCCTGCCAGGCGCGGATCGGCCGGCTCGCCCTCAGTCGCGACCCCGACGATTCCGCCCGCGAGCGGATGGCCGAATTTCTGCGCGTACCGCTGGACCGATGAGCCGATGAACACATTTCCGCTCGCCGCCGATGCCGGGCTCCGAGCCTTCGTGTGCTCCACGAGTTTCCACTTCGCGTTGAAATAGCGTTCGAGCGCGCCGTGCCGCTCGAGGTGGTCCTCGGCGAAGTTCGTCCAGAGCGCGGCGTCGGGACGAAAGTGCTCCAGCGTCTCGGACTGGAACGAGCTCACCTCGCAGACCACGATCATGTCTTTTGCACCGCCGGATTTTTCCACGACCAGCCGCGACAACGGATGACCGATATTGCCGGCGGCGAACGCAGCGCGCCCAGCCGCTCCAAGCGCGTGAACGAGAAATTCCGTCAACGTCGTCTTCCCGTTCGTGCCCGTGACGGCGATGAGGCCGCCACGCCAGAAGAGCGCGCCGAAATCGAGCTCGCCGAGGCAAACGGCACCCGCGGCACGCGCGCGCCCGAGCCATGGATGGCCGGACGGGAAGCCCGGCGAGAAGACGACGAGCGCGTGTTGCTTCGCCGCCGCCACGGAAAAGTCGGCCCCGCGGGCGCGGTCCGCGTCGTAGATTATTCCCTCGGCGCCGATGACCGCGAGCAGCGCGCGCGCGCTTTCCCCGCTCACGCCGCCGCCGAGGATGGCGACGGGGCGCGTGAGCGCGGGCTGCAGGAATTCGGGTGCGGCGAGCGACATGGCGTCAGCGAAGCTTGAGGGTCGCGAGGCTCGCCAGCGCGCAGCCGAGCGAGAGTACCCAGAACCGGAGGACGACCTTCGTCTCGGGCCAGCCCTTCTTTTGAAAATGGTGATGGATCGGCGCCATCAGGAAAACGCGGCGGCCTTCACCGTAGCGGCGCCGCGTGTATTTGAACCAGCCGACCTGCGTGACGACCGAGAGCAGCTCCATCACGAACACACCGCCGGCGATCACGAGGGTCAGGGGCTGGTGTATCATGAACGCCATTACGCCTATCAGCCCGCCGAGCGCGAGCGAGCCGGTGTCGCCCATGAAGACCTCCGCCGGGTGTGAGTTGAACCAGAGAAACGACATGCAGCCGCCGATCAGCGCGCCGCAGATCACGGTGAGCTCCCCGGTTTTCGGAACGTGGCTCGTGAGCAGGTATTCCGCGAGGAACACGTGGTCCGCGACGTAGGCCATCACGCCCATCACGAGCGCGACCGTGATCGTGCAGCCGACCGCGAGACCATCGAGGCCGTCGGTGATGTTGATCGCGTTGCTGAAGCCGACGATCCAGAGATAAATCAACGCGACGAGCATCCACCAGGGCATGTGCGTGACGACCGCAGTTTTCACGAACGGTACCCAAAACTCTCGAATTTTTGTGGCGCTGTCCGGATGCATCAGCAGCAGGCCGAGCGCGCCAGCGGTCGCGAGCGACTGCCAGCCGATCTTCTCCCAGGAGGAGATCCCGTTGCGATTTTTGTGCACGACTTTCAGGTAGTCGTCGCGGAAGCCCGGCACGGTCAGCGCCGCGTAAACGAAAAGGCTCGTGAACACCCAGACATTCGGCGCGGCCCACAGCGCCGCGGAGAGAAACACCGAGAGGAAGATGATGAGGCCGCCCATCGTGGGCGTATTCTTCTTGTCGAAGTAGCTCGCCCCGAGCGCGCCGGTGCGATCGTCGATGTAGCCGTGGCCGAACTTCAGCTCCTTGAACTTGCGAATCATCATCGGACCGATCGCGAAGCCGAGGATCAGCGAGGTGAGCGCGGCCAGGGCCGTGCGGACCGTGATGTATTTCAGCAGCCGCAACGGCCCGAAATAGTCCGAAAATTCTGCGAGGTAGCTCAGCACGGCAGCGATACCGAGGTCTGCGCCTCGAGCACTTTTTCCAGTTGATAGCGGCGGCTTCCTTTCACGAAGACGGCGCCCTGCCATCCGGCGAACGTCGCCGCCATCGGTTCGAGCGAAGGCGCGATCTCGATCTGGCGGGTGAACTCGCCGCGTTCGAGCACGCCGGAGCAGACATCGTGCGCATTGTCGCCGATGATCAGCACGCGGTCCCCATCACGCAGCGTGAGCGAGCGACCGAGCGCCCGATGATAGGCGGGCGCCTCGGGCCCGAGCTCGGCCATGCAGCCGAGGAGAAAGAGTCTCGGCTCGCCCGCGGGCGCGATGGACTCGAACGCTTCCAGCGCATCGGTCATCGAGGCGGGATTCGCGTTGTAGCAATCCAGGTAAAGCAGGCGGCCGCGGTCGTGACGGATCTCGCCGCGGAGCTTGCCCGGCTTCCAAACCGCGAGCCGTTGCTGGATCTTCTCGCGCGGGATGCCGAGCCAGAGCGCGGCGCAGATGGCGAGCGCGGCGTTTTGCGCCTGGCCGTCGGACACCCGGCGAAACGTGAACGCCAGCGGCGGCGGCGGACCATACGCGAGTGAGACCGCCGTTTCGTCGCCGCGATGCGCGATCGCAAAATACACCGTGTCCTTCGGCGGCTCGGCGGGCCGCACAACCTCGGCACGTTCGACCACCATCGTGCGCACGTTCAGCTCGCGAAACGCCCCAAACTCCGCCGTCGGTTTCGCGAAGATCGCCACGCCGCTCGGACGCGTGGCCGCGGGTAACAGCGCTTTCTCGCGCGCGACGCCCTCGATCCCGCCCAACTCCTCGGTGTGCGCAGCCGCGATCAACGTGATCAGCGACACGTCGGGTTCGATCATGTCGGCGAGCGGCTGCATCTCGCCCGGCGTGCTGATGCCCGCTTCGATCACGGCAAACGCGTGCCGCTCCGGGTCGATGCGCGTCAGCGTAAGCGGCACGCCGATCTGGTTGTTCAGGTTCCCCTCCGTCGCCAGCACGCAGCCGGTGAGCGCCGCGTCCGACGCGGAATCGGGCTGGTTGAGTTTACCCTCGGTAGCGACGACGCCGCTCGTTACGCCACCGAGGAGGAGCGCCAGCAAGTCCTTGGTCGAGGTCTTGCCTGCACTGCCTGAAATTCCCACCACCTTGCCGCGAAACGCGCGGCGATGCGCGCGCGCAATCGCGTGAAACGCCGCGAGCGGATCGCGCACCACAAGCTGCGGCAACGTGAGCGCAGGATTCGGTCTCGCCACGAGCGCGGCGCCCGCACCCGCGGCCTGCGCAGCTGCGAGGAAATCATGGCCGTCACGCTGCTCCGTCTTGAGCGCGACGAAGACATCGCCGGCGCGGAGCTTGCGGGTGTCGAAGTGAAACGCAGAAAGCAGCGAGACCGGCTGAGCCGTCCAGTGGCCGCCGGTCGCTTGCGATAGCTGATCTGGAGCAAAAGTCGGCACGTCGTCCTAGGTCTGCACCTTTTGCAATTTCAACCCGAGCAGCTCCCGCGTGACCTGGCGGTCGTCGAACGGGAAAACCGTATCGGCAAATTCCTGATAGCCTTCGTGTCCCTTGCCGGCGATCAGCACGCAGTCACCCGGTTTGGCGATATCGAGCGCGAGCTTGATCGCGCGACGGCGATCTTCGATCCACGTGATTTTCTCGGGCGCGGTGACGCCACCGCGCATGTCCTCGAAGATCTGTGTGATCACTTCATTGCGCGGATTGTCGGCGGTCGCGAACGCGAAGTCGGCAAACTCCTGCACGGCTTTCGTCATGAGCGGCCGCTTCGTGCGGTCGCGATTGCCGCCGCAGCCGAAGACGACGAGCAGCCGGCCCGGCGTGATGGGCCGCAGCATGCCGAGCGCGTTGCGCAGCGCGTCGTCCGTGTGCGCGTAATCGACGAGCACGTTGAACGGCTGGCCTTCGTCGATGCGCTCCATGCGGCCGGGCACGCCCTTGAACGCGCGCAGCCGCGCGAGGATCACCACCGGATCGCGGCCCAGGCCCCACGCCGTCGCGATCGCCGCGAGCAGATTGCTCACGTTGTAGCGGCCGATGAGCGGCGCATCGATCTCCATGGTACCGCCGGGCCAGACGAGGCGGAACGTGGTGTTCGTGAAATTGAGCTGCACGTTCTCTGCCCGAACCTGTGCGGCCGGATTTTCGCCAAAGGTCACGACGCGTGTGGCGGCCACCTCCGCAGTGAGTTTCGCCGCGAGTTGCTCGCCGTAGGGATCGTCGAGATTGACGACGGAAACCTTCGGCACATGGCCGGTGCCTCCAGTGAAGAAGCGTGTCTTCACCTCGAAGTAGCTCTCGAGCGATTTGTGATAATCGAGGTGATCGCGCGTGAGATTCGTGAAGACCGCCGCGCCGAAATTCAGGCCGCGTACGCGTTGCTGATCGATGCCGTGCGAGCTGACTTCCATGACCGCCTGGCGGCAGCCGGCGTCGCGCATTTGCGCCATCATGCCGTAAACATCGAGCGACTCGGGCGTCGTGCGAAAGGATGGGACGGTGCGCGCGCCGAGATCGTAACTGATCGTGCCGAGCAGGCCGACGCGCTGGTCGCCGTTGAGCAGATGCTTGAGCAGGTGCGTGACGGTCGTCTTTCCGTTCGTGCCGGTGACGCCGATCACAGTCATGTCGCGATCGGGAAACTTGTAGTACCGCTGCGCCACGTTCGCGAGCGCCGCGCGTGCATCAGCGACCTGGATGAAGGTGACCCTGGCCGGCGGCAGCGCGGGCATCTTTTCCGTGACGATCGCGACGGCACCGCGGCTCACGGCCTCATCGATGAAGCTGGCGCCGTCGGCCCGCTGGCCGGGCAACGCGAAAAACAGCGTGCCCGGGGCCACGCGCCGGCTGTCGATCACGAGCCCGGAGATGGGCCGGTCGAGCGTGCCTTTCACGGCAAGTATTTCATTGTCGTGAAAGTAGTCGGAGAGTTTCGGGGCCATTTTGAAAATGCGACTCGCCGCGAGTGATTCGCGGCGGGTCCGACGCGCAGGCGCGGGGTGCGCGAACGCGTGAATAAGCGAGTAGTTGTTCGTAAGATAACCGATCACCGGCGGACTCCTTCGGTTGCAGCGAACAGGCTGGGGTGCGCCGGCTGAGCTGATTTGATTTCGAGAATGGGAATAAGACGCTCGCCGATCCGCTTGAAGGAAGGCGCCGCCACGAGTCGGCCGTAAGCGACGCCGGAGGGCGAATCGACCTGAGCTTCGTCAACGATGACCGAAATCGCAACCTGCGGATCCCCGGCCGGAAAAAACCCGACGAAGGACGCGACGTGGTGCTTGCGCGAATAGACGAGTTTCTTGGTGCCGTCGCCCAGTCGCATCTCGATCAGCTTCTGCGTCGTGCCCGTCTTGCCCGCGACATCGAAGCCGGGGATGGCGGCTTCCTTCGCGGTGCCTTCCTCGCCCACCACGCCCATGAGCATGTGCGCAACCTGCCGGGCGGTCGCAGGCGAGATCACGCGGTTCAGCTCCTCCGGCCCGTAGCGATACACGATCTCGCCCGAGGCATCGGTGATCTCGCGGATGATCTGCGGGCGCAGGAGCACGCCGTCGTTGGCGATGACCGTCATCGCCTGGTGCATCTGCAACGCGGTCGAGGAAATCGTGTGCCCCATCGGAATGCGGGTGATGTCCGCCCGGTCCCATTGCTTGTAAGGGCGAAACATGCCCGCGACTTCGCCGCCCACCGGGAAACCGAGCTTGCGGGCGAAACCAAAGCTCCGCGTGTAATTATAGAGGCGCTCTTCGCCGAGCAACATGCCGAGCTGCGCGGCGCCCTTGTTGCTCGAGTGGCTGATGATCTCGGCCACCGTGAGCTCGCCCATCCGGTGGTCCTCCGACGGCAGGTCGAGTTTTCTCCCGCGATACTCGATCGACTCGAGCGAACAGTCGAACACGTGATCGCGCGTGACGAGCCGCTCTTCGAGCGCGCCCGCCGCGGCGACAATCTTGAACACGGAGCCGGGCTCGTAGATGTCAGCGACGGCCACGTTCTTCATCCGCGCCTCCTCCGCCTTCGGCACCTGGTTGTACTCGTTGAGATTGAAGGTCGGATAGTTCGCCATCCCGAGGATGAAGCCGGTGCGCGGGCGGCTGACGATGATCGTGGCCTTGACGGGCTTGAACTGCTTCGCGATGACGGCGAGTTCCTGCTCGATGATGTCCTGCACCATCAGGTCCAGCGAGAGCTTGACGTTGTAGCCGTCGACCTTCGGCACCTCGCGGGTGCGGAATTGCGCGAGCTCGCGATTGCGGCCGTCACGCTCGCCCACCCGCCAGCCGTTCTGCGCGCGAAGATAGAAATCCGCGTAGGCCTCGATCCCGGCGGCGGGCTCCTGGGCCTTGTTGACGTATCCGATTATATGTGACGCGAGATGGTTGCTCGGATAGGCGCGCCGGTAGCCGCGGGTGCCGTAAACACCGCGGATGCCGAGCTTCGTGATCTCGTCGTAGAGCTCCTCCGAAATGTCGTCGCGCAGCTTGACCCAACGGATGGCACGGCGGCCCTGGGCGTCAGCCGGCGCGTCGAGTTCGACGTCGCCGGCCGCCGCTTCATCCGCGGCGCGGTTCGTGGAAGTCGGAAGCGTCAGCGCGAACGGCGACCCCTCGCTCCCCGATCGCGAGACGCTCCCGGGCGAAGTCGAGGCTACATTGAACACCACGCCGGCGGGGCCGGCGGGCGGCGCGGAAATCGCCGGATCAGGCACCGCGACCGTGCGATATTTCGTCGTGAAGATGCGACGCAGCTCGGCTTCCGGCATGCCGATCATGCGCGCGAGCTGCGGCCATTTGTGCTCGTGCTCGGGCAGCAGCGACATCGGGTCGACCGCGAGGACCCGCATCGAGCGGCTGGTGGCGAGCGTCACGCCACGCGCATCGTAGATGTCGCCGCGCCGCGCCGTCTCGTCGATCAACTGCCGGCGGACGCTGGTGATGGTGCCGAGGAGTTCGTCGCGATTCACGACGTGCAGCCACACGAGACGCACCGCCAGCGCACCGAAACAGACGAAGAGTCCGGTGGACAGCAGGACGATGCGATAACTCGAGGCGTAGCCCTTCGACATGGAATCAGTTCTGCGCGAAGGTGACGGTGACGGTGGCGGGGCCCTCCATCAGGTCACGGGTGGAACGCGCGACGAGACCGCGGATGGCGTTTTCCGAGGATTCGTTGAACGTCGGCACTTCGTTCATCGGCACGAGGCCGAGGCGAAACTCGTCGTTCAGCTGGCGCAACAGATCGGGCCGCTGCTCGCTCGCGACCACGGCGGACTTTTCGGAGATGAGCCGCTCGATCTCGGCCTTCTGCGCGACGAGCGTGCGGTTGTGATTGGCTGTAGTTGAAATCTGGTGACGCATCCAGACGACGCCGATGCCGGTGCCGCCGCCCAGCCCGATCGTGAGAATCAGGCACACGACGAGGTGGTTAACGAAAGCCTGGGAATTGTTTTTCATGCTGACGGAGGGTTGACGATGGGAGACGCGGGGTGGCGGCTCAGAGCTTGCGGAGCGCCCGCAGTTTCGCGGAGCGGCTGCGCGGGTTGCTGGAAATTTCGTCGGTACCGGGCGTGACCGGTTTGCGCGTGAGCGGTTCGGCGAGTTTCACGCGCAGATCCTGCGGCGTGCTGTCGGTCGCACTCTCCGGCTGGCCACACATGCGGCGAAAGAACTGTTTCACCGGCCGGTCCTCGAGCGAGTGGAAGCTGATCACGCAAAGGACGCCGCCGGGAGCTTCGGCGGAAGGCGCGGCCAGCCGGTCGAAGGCCGCCGGCAAAGCGCGCTCGATGGCCCCGAGTTCGTCGTTCACGGCGATACGGATGCCCTGGAAGGCGCGCGTCGCGGGATGGATCTTCGACGCGTGCCGGTCGCGCGCGGGAATCGCCCCGGCGATCACGGTCGCGAGCGATGCGGTGCGCGCGAGTGCGCCCGTGCCGCGCGCGGCGAGAATCGCGCGCACGACGCGGCGCCAATGCTGCTCTTCGCCGAAATCGCGGATCGCGCGCACGAGCATGTCCTCGGTGGCGGTTTCAAGCCAGCGGCTGGCGGGGACGCCGCTCCGCGGATCCATGCGCATATCGGCGGGCGCATCGTGGCGGAAAGAGAAGCCGCGCTCGATCTCGTCGAGCTGGAAAGACGACACGCCCAGGTCGAACAGGATACCGTCGAAGCGTTCGACAGGCAGTTCGGCGAGGCGGCCGAAATCGCGGTCGATCAACGCAAACCGGCCCGCGAATTCCTCGCGCAACAACGCGGCGCGTTCGGCGGCTGCGGGATCGCGATCGAGCCCGACGACGCTCGTATCCGGCGCGGCATTGAGCAGCGCGCGGGTATGGCCGCCGCCGCCAAACGTGCAATCGAGATAGCGGCCGCCCGGGCGCGGAGCGAGGAAGGCCAGCACCTCGCGCAGCAACACGGGTTGATGGCCTGAGGTCATGGTGCCGGGGAGAATCTCATCGAGCGCCGCGGGCATCGGTGGGACTCTGCGTTTTCGCAGGCTTCTTCTTTTTCGAGACGGTCCGCAGCACGAGGCCGTCGCGCACGCGAGGCGTGACGGACCTGGCCGGAAATGTGACGACGGTCTCGGCGGCATCGATCCACGCGGGAAACGGACGCCGCGCGGCGGGGCTCGCACTCAGGGCGGCTTTGCGCACGGGAACACGGGTGGCGAGAGCTTTTACTTTGACGGCGCGACGCAGCATTAGATGTCGAGGCGACGCATGAGGTCGCCGAAGTTTTCGCCCGCCGTGCGCGCTTCCTCCTGCTGCCAGCGAGCGGGGTTGTAGATGTTGAACTTGGTGAGCGAGCCGACGAGGACTGCGTCCTTTTCGATGCCGGCGTGCTTCAGCAGATCGGCCGTGAGGCCAGTGCGACCTGCCTTGTCGAACGAGAAACTTTGCGTCTGCGAGAAGAAGCGGGCGGCAAACGCCTGCGCGGCCGCATCGCTCAGCTTCATCGCGGAAATCTTTTCGTGGAGCTTTTCCACCTCTGCCGGAGGCAGCACGGCGATGTAACCATCCGGGTGCGGCGTCGCGAGAAAAGTGTCCTCTTCCGCATGGGCATAGCGCCACGCCGACGGGATCGTGAGTCGACCCTTGTCGTCCAGCGTGTGCCTAAAAAGGCCCGTATAGACCGGTTTGCCTGCCTGCGCCATGTGGGTTTCCGAAGCGAACTCGCTCCAAAGTGCCCCATTTCAACCCATTTCACCCCCCACCCGTCAAGTTAAGACCTCTGCAACTCGCTGAAACTTACTCACAATTAGCGTCAGGAACGCGCGGCGAGGAGCGGCCTCTCACCCGTTGACGCCGCCTCTCGCCCTGATGCAGGGACATGCAGGGACGACTCCGCCCTCGCTCGGCAAAAAGGGGAAAGCGGAGTCAACTCGTGCAAACCGAGTTGCCCGCACGCATCACGGCTCGAGCGCTGTGCGCAGGGCGCGGAGCTTGCTTCGGGCCTCGGCCGTCGGCGCGTGCGTGATGACGTCGTCGGCCACATAGGAGCGCGCGCCCCGCCAGCGCTCCTGCACCGCCCGCTCGGCGCGTTCGACGAGCGCCGTGCTCCACGTCTTCGTGAGAGTGGCGATGTCAGGCTCACCCTTGCCATCGAATCCGAACGGGAGGTCCCACGTGCTCGTCCCACCGTTGGCGTGCAGGCTCGCAAGCGTGAGCCGGTAGTTCGCGCGCCGCAATCCATCGAGCGGAAGAACAGAGGCCCCCTCGTCCAGCGTCGCGATAAACGTGCGCGCCCCATGTCGGTCGTTTCGGATGCCGGCCAAACATAGGCGACGGCGGCATAGGGCGGAATCTCACCCACCGCTTTGCCCCGGATGTGCAGCACTCCGCCTTGGGTTGAAAACGTCAGCGCTTCGAAACCCACACCGACGTCCTCGCCGCGTCCCCGGTTCGAGCCGGTGACGAGCGGGTGTGACGCGAGTTGGAGCGAGGAGGTCCGCGAAACAAATGTCGGTTTCCCGCCGGCCCAGAGTTCCTGGCGATGCGCGGGACCCCCGCGAAATCGAAGCTGCGCCGGAAATGCGCCGCGAGGTGCTTCGCTTGCGCGTCTTCGCCGAAACCAATCTTCGTCGCCACCTCCGGCTCGCCAAAGCCGAGCGGGCCGCGGCCCTGTTTCCAGCGCGTGTCGTCGAAATCGGCGCTCGTCCAGGTCGCATCCGATTGCGTTCCGTCGTCGAGATACCGCCATTCCGTCTGCGCGCCGCGCTCGATCAGCGCGACGGCCGGCGCGCGTTTCACCTGCGGCCCGATTGCCGCAACCGCCAACCCGAGCGGGGCGCGGTCGGCGGCCAGGTTGACGTAAGGAGCGCTGAGGATCAGCGAAAGTACGAGCCGAGGCAGGTGCATGAGTGCGGCGTTTCAGCCTGGAACAGCAGCGAACGTGTTCCGATCTCCGTGTCGCGGTAATTCTTATACCAACAGCTGCGGCGCTGGGTCGCTTCCTCGGATTGCGGCCGGATTCCCGCCAGCTGCATCAGCCTGCCGGCGTCAGGCCGAGGCCGCCGATTTCTCACCAGAGGTTCCCGTGATGATCCGCGCGCCACGCTTGTAGGTGAAGTACGAATACGTCCACTGCATCAGGACCGAGATCCGATTCCTGAGGCCAACCAGGAAAACCAGGTGCACGGCGAGCCACACGATCCAGGCCGGGAAGCCGCTGAGCCGGGCGCCTTTGATCACCGCCACCGCGGATGAGCGCCCGATCGTCGCCATCGTCCCCTTGTCGCGATAAACAAACGCCTTCCGCCCGACGGGCGCGAATTTCTCCCCCCGCAGCTCACGCTCGATCACCTCGGCGACGTGCTCGCCCATCTGGATCGCACCCTGCGCGACGCCCGGTACCGGCACGCCGTTCGCGTCGACCAGCGTCACCAGGTCGCCGACGGCAAACACCTCCGCATGGCCCGGCACACTGCAATCCGGCAGCACCTTGATCCGCCCAGCGCGGTCGAGCTCGACGCCGAGTTGCCTCGCGATCGGCGCCCCGCCGACGCCGGCGCCCCAGATGATATTGTCCGCCCGAATCACTTCGCCGCTCGCGACCAGCTCCCCTTCGCGCAACGCCTCGACGCGCTTGCCGAGCCGCACTTCGACGCCGAGCGCCTCGAGCTGTCGCTGCGCGCTCGCGCGCAATTCCGGCGGAAACGGCGACATCAAGTGGTCGCTCCCCTCGATCAGGATCACGCGCGCCTTCGTGGGATCGATCCGGTCGAAATCTTTGTGCAACACGGTGCGCGTCAGCTCCGCAAAGGCGCCCGCCAGTTCCACCCCCGTCGGGCCGCCGCCGACGACCACGATCGTCATCGCCGCCTCGCGTTTGATGGGATCCGCCTCCGTTTCCGCGCGTTCCAGCGAGCAGAGAATCATCCGACGGATGCGCAGCGCGTCGTCGAGTGACTTCAGACCGGGGGCAAACTGCTCCCATTCGGGATGGCCGAAATAACTCGTCGTTCCGCCCGCCGCGAGCACGAGGTAATCGTAGCTCAGCTCGCCCCGCTCGTGCCGCAACGTCCTGGCCGCGAGGTTGATTTCCGTGACCTCGCCCATGATCACGGACAAGTTCGGTCGATCGGAGAAAATCGCGCGCACCGGCTGCGCGATATCGACCGCAGCCAGTCCGGCCGTCGCCACCTGGTACAGCAGCGGCTGAAAGAGATGATGGTTCTGACGGTCGACGAGCGTGATATGCGCCAGCGATTCCGGAAAATGGCGCACGAACCGAAGGCCGGCGAATCCGGCGCCGACAACTACAATACGCGGCAATGTGACATCGGTCCGTTGCTTCATGAGCGGACATGCTGCTCAGGCACGCGCAGGTTCGCAACGCGCACCCGGTTGAAATTTGCTGTTCTTCCGACCGGGATAACTTCTACCTGCCCGCTTATGCACGCTCCGGTAAACATTCAGCTCATCGGTCGGGAAGTCGCGATCGTGTGGGACGACAATCAGGAAAGTTACCACCCCTTCGAAACGTTGCGCGCCGCCTCGCCCAGCGCATCGAACATGGGCGAGCGCGACATCCTCGGGAATCAATACGGCGGCGATGGCCCGAAAAAGTTTCCCGGCGTCGACGTGCTCGGCTGGGAACGCGTGGGGAACTACGCGATTCGTTTCGATTTCAGCGACGGCCATCGCACCGGACTGTACAGTTACGATTATTTGCGGAAGCTCGCTGGTATCAGTAGCGAGTAGTGAGTAGTGAGTGGTGAGTAGTGAGCTTCGGCTTCCTCGCGGTTCTGCATGTTTTTTCTCTACTCGCTACTCGCTACCCGCTACTGGCTACCTCCGTATGTCCTCGTTCATCTTTCCCTCTCGCACGGCGCCGGCCGACATCGAGCTCGGCACGACGCTGCAACCGAAGTTCGGCCCCGATGGCCTGATTCCCTGCATCACGACCGACCATCGGACGAACGAGGTGTTGATGTTCGCGTTCATGAACGCCGAGGCGCTCGCGCACACGATCAAGACGAAGAAGGCGACGTATTGGAGCCGCTCGCGGAACAAGCTCTGGATCAAAGGCGAGGAGTCCGGCAACGCTCAGCTCGTGAAAGAGCTGCGCGTCGACTGCGATCAGGACGTCGTGCTGCTCAAAGTCGAAAACGTCGGCGGCGCGGCGTGTCACAATGGCTACCAGTCGTGCTTCTACCGCCAGCTCGTCGCCACTGCGAATGCCGATGACGCATCGTCTCTGAAGCTGCAATTCGCGGCCCAGCGGGTGTTCGATCCGGCGACAGTGTACAAGAAAAAATAAGACGAGCTTCGCCTTTTTGCGTCAGGGCACCTCGTAGACTTCGACCAGCGCCACACCCGTGCCATCCGTCGCGCTGCCGACGATCGCGGTGTAGGCGCCGGGCATGAGCGTCACGAGCAGCGCGGCATCCTTGCTGCCGTCGTCGAAGGCAAACGCTCCCACCTGCTGTGCCACGGCAGCAAGGTCGGCGCGGTTCGCGTTCGCGCCCCAGTCGTTGTTCGACTCGGCGAGCGCGTTGCCTTGATACAGCTCGAGCTTCGGATCGGTCAATGTGCCCGTGACGCCGAATCCGCCGAGCGCCGGGCCAGCCGCACGGATCAAGACCTTCTTCGGCATGTTCCCCGAGATGACGAAGCCGGCGATGAGCGTTTCGCCGCCAACGTGCGCGCGACCCGAGATGTTCGTGAGATGTCCGCCGGCAGTGCGATTGGCATCGTAGATCTCGGCGAGCGCCGCACCCGTCTCGGAACCGCTCGTGGTGATGTGTGCGGTGTAGGAACCGGCCGCGAGCTCGCGGAGAAGAGCGGCATCCTTGCTCGTCGGAGAAAGCGCAAACGCGCCGACCAAGTCGAACGTCGCGGAGAGCGCCGCGTTGCCGTCCCAGTTGTCGTTGCCCTCGAGCGCCGTGCCGGTTGACGCGTACAGCGCGAGGCTGGGATCGGGCAGCGCGGCGTTCACGCCGTAAGCGGTGAGCGTCGGGCCGATGCCGCGCACGAGCAGCCGTTTGTCGCCGCTGACGGCAAAGCCCACGATCAGCGTCTGCGCTCCGCTGCCGGCCGGTGCGCGCACGGAAAGGTTCACGAGATGGCCGAACTCCGCCGTAGCCCCCACGGTCACGACCGCCGGCGTGCTGGTCACGCTGCCCGCCCCGCTCGTGATGACCGCAGTGTAAGCGCCGGCGGTTTCCCCGGTCACCGGCTCGATTGTATAGGTCGCACTCGTGGCGCCTGGAATCGCGACGCCGTCCTTATACCATTGATAGCCGAGCGCGCTCTTCGCGGTCGCCGCGACGCGGAGCGCAAGCGAGCTTCCGAGCACCGCGAATTGCGAAACCGGCTGCGCCGTGATCGTGATTCCTGCGGAGGAGATGCGCCCGGTGCGGCCCGCGTTCTGCCGATACATCGGCCAGGCGGAGGCCGCGGCGTTCTGGCCGAGATTGAATGTATATAGCTTGCCATCACCGCTGCCAAGGGAGAGGCGGCCGTTGGCCAGCACCGGCGACGAACGCACGCGCGCACCCGTGGCAAACCGCCGCAGCAGCGAGCCATCAGGCTTCACGGCGTAAATATAGCCGTCGTAAGCGCCGAAATAGATCGTGCCGTCCGCCGCGATCGCCGGCGACGAGGCGCGCACCTCGCTGCCGCTGGAAAATGCCCATTTTTCCGAGCCATCACTGCGCAACGCGTGCAACTTCGCATCGTAGGCGGCGAAGTAGATCGTGCCATCCGCGCCGAGCGCGACCGACGATGTGATGCTGTTCGCAGGCGCCGAGAGTTGCCACGACCATTTCTGCGCGCCGCTCGGTAACAGCGCGTAGACTTTGCCCGTGAGCGTCGCGAAATAGATCACGCCGTCGGCGCCGATGGCTGCTGAAGTGTATATATCGCCCTCGCCGGTGAATTTCCACTTTTGCGTGCCGTCGGGATTCACGGCGTAGAACACACCGCCGGTCGCCCCGACGTATATTGTCCCGTCGCCGTCGATCACCGGCGAACTATAGGTGCCGCCGCTCAACGGGAACGTCCATTGGCGTGTCGCATTCGTCGTGCCGCTCGTCACGGCGTGAAGCGTGTTGTCATCCCGGAAATACACCGTGCCGTCGGCGCCGATGGCGGGCGCGCCATAAAGCGAGCTCGTGGAGAGGTAGCGCCATTTCCGTGCGCCGGTCGCGCCGTCGAGCGCATATAAAATACCATCGGTCGAGCCAATATAGACGGTGCCATCGGGACCTATCGCCGGGGTCGCGATATCGACCGCGCCGCCAGTCGGCGCTCGCCACTTGAGTGTGCCGTCAGGATTGACGGCGTAGACATAACCGTCGGTGGACCCGAAGACGATCGTGCCGTCGCTGCCGACCGCGGGCGACGAGGTCACTTCATCGTTGGTCGGAAAAGCCCAGAGCGCATCGGTGAGTGTAATGGTAACGGCGCCACCGTTGGTGTTGGTATTGTCGATCTGGAAAAAATACGTCGTGCCGGCGGTCGCGGTGAAACCGGCGAGCGCATCGCTGTTGCTCGCGGAAGAGTTGTTGTTGGCCGCGACGAGGGTCAGGCCGGCGAGCGATGTTCCCGTGTACACTGCGGCGAGCGTGTCGGTCTCGGAACTGAACGCCGACAGCAGAAACCGGCCCGCCGCCGGCGCCGTCCAGCGATACCAGAGCGAGTGACCGCCGGGGACGCCGGTGATCGTCGGCTCGCCGGCCTCGCGCGACGCGTTGACGGTGGTCGTATCGACGCGGACGCTCACGCCCTCGACGATGTGCGCCGTCGCGAAGCTGTCGTTGGCAGGCACGGTGCGAAGCTTGAGCACGGTGAGCCCTGAGCCCCCGCCGGCGCCCGTCACGGCGACGTGATACGTTGTGCCCGCCGTCGCATGAAGCGTGGCGCTGGTCGCGCCAGACGCAGCGGGCTCCAACACGCTGAGCGCCGCGCCGGTGTAGACCGCGACCGCCGGCGTGTAGGCGCTCTCGCCCGCATCGAATGTCACCGTGCCGCCCTCCGGCGCGGTCCAGCGCCACCAGAGCGATGCGCCGCCCGTGACTCCGGCGTGCGCGGGTTCGCCGGGCTCGGTGGTGCCGCCAACATTCGACGTGCGCACGCGCGCCGTCGTGCCCGCGAGCAACGCGCCTTGCGCGAAGTCGTCGTTGAACGGGGCGCTGCTCGCGGCCTCGAGCGCGTGCGCGATGTTCAGGCGGCCCGTCTGCACCTTGCCGCCCAACGCCGGCAACCGCGCGGCCCCGTGCAACAGCCGGTTGATGAGCTGGCGGTAGTTGTCGGATGGATACCTCGCCTTGAGCAACGCGAGCGCGCCGACAACGTGGGGCGTCGCCATCGAGGTGCCGCTGAGCGCGCGGTAAGCATCGTCGGAAGAGGCATAGGTGGATGTGATGCTATCGCCCGGCGCGGCGAGATCGACGCTGCCGGCACCGTAGTTCGAATTGCGCGCCAGCACATCGGCTCGCGTCGTGGACGCGACGGCGACGATGTTGTCGAGCAGGTAGCCCGCGGGATACTGGGTCGCGACGTCGTTGCTCATCCCATCGTTGCCGGCCGCGGTGACGACGATGATGCCGGCATCGCGGACGCGTTTCAGTGCATCGAATTCCGCGGCGGAATAGACGGTCGAGCCGTAGCTGGCGTTGATGATCGCGACGCCGTTCGCGATCGCGTAGTCGAGGCAGGCGATGTTGGCCGAGGTCACGCCCGAGCCGTCGGCGCGGAGAAACTTGAGCGGCATCAGCCGGACTTTCCAGGCCACGCCAGAGACGCCGAGGCTGTTGTTACCGATCGCGCCGATGATGCCGGCGACGTGAGTGCCGTGCCCGTTGTCGTCGGTGGGATTGCCGCTGCCGGCGAGGCCCTTGGGCACGAGGGCGTTGATGCCGTGCACGTCGTTCGTGTAGCCGCTGCTCGACGGCGAAGGGTTCGTCCAGAGGTTGCCCGCGAGATCGCCATGCGTCAGCCGCAGGCCGGTGTCGAGGATGGCGACGATCACGTCGGGCGCTTCGCGCACGATGTCCCACGCGGCACGCGCCCCGATGTCGGCGCCGGCCACGCCGCCATCCTGGCCGGTATTGCTGAGCGACCATTGCTGGCCGAACGACGGATCGTTCGGCGTGGCGAAGGCGCGCAGGATGCGATCGGGCTCGACGAACTCGTAGCGTCCGCTGGCGCGCAGGCGTGCGATCGCTTCTTCGGTGGTTTCGCCGTTCGCGTTTTCGATCACGCGCATATCACCCAGCCGCGCGAACCGCTGGCGCAACAGACGCCCTTCGCGGGTTTCCTCGGCATCGACCGACGAGCGATGACGCGCGTGCGGTTTTACGATCAGCACGCCGTCGCGATAGCCTTGCGCAACCTCCTTGGGCGTGAAGCTCGGCGCATCGGCGGGCAGCGGGACGTTGGCGCGGCTCTTCGTGGCAACTGCGACTGCGAGGAGCAGCAGGAAAATCAGGCGCTTGAACATAGCCGCACGTCTGCCCCAACGCTGCGGCGCAGCTCAAGCGAGCTGGGGAGAACCACCGGGAAACCGGAGCCAACGCGGGGATTTTCCGCGCGAAAAGATCAGCGCACTCGCTCCAGTTTACCCCCGTTTCGTCCCGACACTTTCGACGGCGGGGCGTCCGTGTTTCTCTATTGTGTCCTTGGGCGCCTCCCCTCCAAAAACCGAACCCGTGTCGTCTCCCCATCTCCGCCGCGTCTCGCAGGCTGGCATGCGCTTCGCGTTGCAAGCATCCGTGTGGTTCGCGCTCGCGCTGGCGATCGCCACGATGCTGTGGGTCGGCGGGCCGTTCCGATTTGTCGATGCGCTGCGTTTCTCGAGTTCCACCTGGATGCCGTGGGCGCTGCTCACGCCGGTCGTCTTCTGGTTGTCGAGGCGGTTTCCCATCATGCGCGGCCGTCTCGTGCGCAGTATCCCGATCCATCTCGCAGCCTGCGTGGCGTGCGCCGTCGCGGCGTCGTGGGCCACCTCGCAGATGCCCGCAAACTTTCTGGTGCTGAGTGGTTCTCGCAGCCTGCGGCCGGGCGCGGCCCCGGGATCGTTCGAAGGCGGATCGTTCGAGGGCGTCGCGGTTGGCTCGGGTATGTTTGCGGGCGGACAATCCCAAACGCTCACGGTGCACGGCCCCGTCGGTGCGATCGGATCGGGTAGCGACTCGGTGACTTTCTTTTCGGCCGGCGCCGTTGAAGCGAGACCGATCCTCGAGAGCGTCCAAACCAACATCGGCAAAGAACCGTTCGTGACCCATCAGGGATTGCCCGAAGCGTTCTCGGTCTCGAACGAAGCGGGCTTGGTCTCGGTGAGCGCGCATCCTCCGCGAGGGGCTCCACCGCGCATGCCCTGGCACATGTTTCTGGTGCCGCTCGCAATGCGGGCCAATGTCGGGCTCCCGATCTACCTGATCATCGCGAGCGCGGCCCACGCGATGGCATTCTACCGCCAGGCGCAGAAACGCGAGCAGCAGGCGCTCGCCCTCGTGGCGAGCCGCAATCAGGCCAAGCTCGATGCGCTCCGGCTCCAGCTTCAGCCGCATTTTCTGTTCAACGCGCTCAACGCGATCGCGACGCTCATGCACGAGGATACCGATGCCGCCGACGATCTGGTCGGCGATCTCAGCAATCTGCTGCGCGTTTCGCTGCAAACGACCGCGCACGAGGTCACGCTCACGCGCGAGCTCGAGCTGCTCGACCATTATCTCGCGATCGAGCAGGCGCGGCTCGGCGACCGGCTGCGCGTCGTGCGCGACATCGACCCGTCCGCGTTCGGCGCCTATGTGCCGACGCTCATCCTGCAGCCGCTCGCCGAAAACGCCGTCCGCCACGGCTTCGAGCCGCGGCTCGCGCCCGGTACTCTCACGCTTCAGGCCCGTCGCGTCGGCGACATGCTGCGCCTCGCAGTGTCCGACGATGGCGTCGGTTTCGGCCCTGCGACAACCCGCGCCGGGCGGCGCGGCATCGGGCTCGCCAACAGCGAGGAACGGCTCCGCACGTTGCACGACGATCGCGCGCAGTTGCAGGTCATCTCGCTTTCCGAGGGCGGAGTGCGCGTGGAGATCACTTTGCCGTTCCGGCTGGAACCATCGCCGGCCACCCAATCGGAGGCCTGAAGCGATGGAACAATAACGCAGCGTTCATACTCGTAGCGGCAGAGTGCATCTGCCCGCATGAAGTTGACTGCCATCATTGTCGACGACGAGCCGCTCGGCCGCAAACGTGTGCGCGCGCTCCTTGCCCGGGAACGAGACGTGGAGATCCTCGCCGAATGTGCGAGCGGCGCCGAGGCGCTCGCGGCGATTCGGCGGCGCGCGCCGGATGTGTTGTTTCTCGATGTGCAGATGCCGGAGATGGACGGCTTCGAATTGCTCCGCCGGGTTGGGTCGCCGCTGCCGCTGGTGGTTTTTGTGACGGCGTTCGACAAGCACGCCGTGTCGGCATTCGAGGTGCACGCGCTCGACTATCTCATGAAGCCGTTCAAGGCCGAACGCTTTCGGCAGTCGCTGGCGCGCGTGCGAACGCAGCTCGCCGGGCAACGCGACGCCCCCGCGCGCCGGATTCTGACGTTGCTCGAATCGCGCCTGCACGACCCGGCGTTTCTTTCGCGGATCGTCGTGCGCGAGCGGGAGCGCACGAGGTTCGTCAAGGTCTCCGACATCGATTGGATCGAGGCCGCGAGCAACTACGTCGTGCTGCACTCGGGAAAAGCCGACTTCGTCGTGCGCGAGACGCTGGCGACGATCGAGACGCGGCTCTCGCCGCGGGAATTTTTCCGGCTCAACCGCTCCGCACTCGTGCGGCTCGACCGCGTGCGCGAAATCGAGCCGGTGTTTGAAGACGAGCACGTCGTCGTGCTCGTGAACAACCTGCGGCTGCCTCTCACCCGCAGCGTGTGCGACCTGCGCGAGCGGTTGAGCTACGCGTAGACGCGGCGCGAGCCCTATATTTAAAACCGCACGCGGGGATTACACGTTCGCGACCGTGCCGGTGGCGAGCTTCGGCACTTCGAAGCCTTTCCGGTACTCGCGCGTCAGGAAATGATTCAGGCTGCCGTCCTTGATCGTCTCCGTCTTCGCATCGAATTCGAGCGAGCGCCCCGCGCGAAACGCGATGTTGCCGAGATGGCAATGCGCGCATGATACATGCGCGTCCATCACCGACATGGGGACATCTTCGAGCTTGCGGGAACGCAGCGCCGCAAAGAAGCGCTGGAACCGGCTGCCGCTCTTCGGCAGGGGCACGTCCGCCGGGACTGGAATCGGTTCCCGGGCGCTCATCTTGCCCTGCTTATAGGTGTAGAATCCCTTCCCCACGACGTAGAATCCTTTCGTCCCGAGGAAACTGTTGCCGGAATCGCCGCCGTCGAACTCCTGGAATGAACCGAGATTGCGCACTTCGAAAGTGAGGATCGACCCGTCGGCATAAGAAAACGTCGTCGCCTGTGTGTTCGGCGTCTGGCCGGCATCGTCGAGCCCGAAGCGGCCGCCTGCACTATATACACTGGCCGGCATGCCGCGATTATGGCCCCAGCACGCGATGTCCATCTGGTGAACGCCCTGATTGCCGATCTCGCCGTTGCCGTATTCCCAGAAGTAATGCCAGTCGTAATGCACATGGAGGCCGGGCTTCTTGCGCACGGTGTTGATCATATAGGGCTGCTCGCGCGCGGGTCCCTGCCAGAGCGTCCAGTCGAGATGATCCGGCACCGGGCCGCGGGCGCCGAGGCCGATGGAGGCGCGATTGCCGTTCTTATATACATAGCCACGCGACTCGATGATTTTGCCGATGAACCCGGAATGAATCAGCTTCAGGTCGCGGATCAGCGTCGCATTCGAGCGGCTCTGGGTGCCGTGCTGGACGATACGGTTGTACTTCTTGGCGGCGGCGATGACCTGCCGGCCCTCGAAGATATTATGCGACATCGGCTTTTCGACATATACATCCTTGCCCGCCTGCATGGCCCAGATCGCGGCCAGCGAATGCCAGTGGTTCGGCGTGGCGATGGTGACGGCGTCGATGTCCTTTTGCTGCAGCGCCTCGCGCATGTCCCTGTAGAGTTTCGGCGCCTTGCCCTGCGCGGCCTCGACCGTCTTCGCACCCTTGGCGAGCACGTTGGCATCGACATCGCAGAGCGCGACGTACTCGGCCTCGTTCTTGAGGCCGAGGATTTCCCGCATGTGGCTCCCGCCCTGGCCGTTGAAGCCAACAGTACACACCCGTATCCGATTATTGGAGCCAATGACTTTGCCCTGCGCCTTCATGCCGGCGACGATGACCGCCGCCGCGGAGGAACCGATGAAATGCCTGCGGTTTAGTTTCATGTTTTCTGGGGTTTTTTGTAACGGTGAATTGAGCCCGAGCTCCGAGATTCCCAGCCGGGGAATGCGTTGATCTGAAGGGACTGGAGCGGAAGCGGGGTTTACGGCACGGGATGCGAACGGCCTCGGGAGACGGACGTATGAGCGACCGAAGGGTCACGCAGGATGGGGCCCCATTTTCGCCGGGCGCAATCTGGAACTGCCCCGTTCCTTCCGGTGGTCCGCCTCCGCGCGACGGCCCTGTCAGGGGAGCTGACTGACGAGGCTTCAGCGCGCCCCAGGCGCGAGCCCGCGTTCGCTCGATTTCGCAAATGTCAGCATGCGCTGAAATTCCAGCGAGTCCGCCTGCGGGTGGCTCGCCAGCTTTTCGAGCGCCTGCGTGCGGTTCAGCCCTTCGCGATAGAGGATGCGGTGAATCTGTTTCACGCGCTCGAGTTGTTCAGGTGTGAACCCGTTGCGCTCGAGCCCGACGCGATTGATCGCGCGCACTTCGGCCGGGGTGCCGTCGGCGATGAAATACGGTGGCAGATCGTGCACGAGCTTCGCGGTCGCCGAGAGCATCGCAAACGCCCCCAGCCGGCAGAACTGATGGATGCCTCCATAACCGCCTATGACCACGTGGTCCTCGACCATCACATGACCCGCCAGCACCGCGCCGTTGCTCATCACGATGCGGTTGCCCAGGACGCAATCGTGCGCGACGTGGCAGCTCGCCAGCAGAACATTGTCCGAGCCGAGGCGCGTGACGCTGCCGTCGTTCGTCGCGCAGTGCACCGTCACGTACTCGCGAAACACATTGCGGTCGCCGATGCGCAGGCCCGGGTTGCCACCCTTGTATTTCAGATCCTGCGTCTTGCCGCCGATGCAGGCATAGGGAAACACCTCGCAGCGCTCGCCGAGCACGGTGTTGCCCTCGACCGAAGCGTGATGATGCAGCCGCGTGCCGGCGCCGAGCGTCACACCCGCGCCGACAAATGCATACGCGCCCAGCTCCACCTCCGCGCCGAGCTGGGCGCCGGTTTCGACGATCGCCGTCGGATGAATCTTCGTGGACATCGCCTACTCTTCGCCCTCTTCGGCGAGCGCGAACATCAACTCCGCCGACGACACGACCTGGCCGCCGACCGTGCAATTGCACTCCGCCGTCGCGAGCTTGTCACCGCGCACCTTGGTGATTTTCGCGTTGATGATGATCTGGTCCCCGGGGCGGACGGGTTTGCGGAATTTCACCTTGTCCGCACTCATGAAGAACGCGGTTTTGCCGCCGTTGGAGGTCCGCCGCAGCATCACGATGCCGGCGGCCTGCGCCATCGCCTCGAGCTGAAGCACGCCGGGCATCACCGGATTGCCCGGAAAATGTCCGCCGAAATACGGCTCGTTGATCGTGAC
This sequence comes from Opitutaceae bacterium, assembly GCA_036675625.1. Lineage (GTDB taxonomy): Bacteria > Verrucomicrobiota > Verrucomicrobiia > Opitutales > Opitutaceae > ER46. Next base: position 81,373 of record JAKFEQ010000092.1, read on the forward strand.
ATTCTTGATGGCGACGAGCTCGTCGTTGCCGATGAATTCGACCACCCGATCGATCATCACGAATGGATAACGGTGCGGAATCGTGTCGAGGATCCGGCGGATATCGAGCGAGGTCTCGGACGGCAGCACGATCGCGGGACGCGGCTTTTTCTTCGGGCCTTTCCTCCGTTCTTCGAGCTTCGCGAAGAGTACTTTCGTGAGCTCCGCGTTGATCGCGTGGCCGGGCCGGGTCGCGACGATATGCGCCTTCAGCGGCTGGCCGAGCAGCATCACGTCACCGACTATATCCAGAATCTTGTGCCGCACGAACTCATCGGGGAAACGCAGCGGCTCCTTCGAGATGATCTTGTCGCCGCGGATCACCACCGCGCAGTCCAGCGAACCGCCTTTGATTTTGCCCAGCTTCAGCAGCTCCTCGATGTCTTCATAGATCGTGAACGTCCGCGCGGCCGCGATCTGCGTCATGTAGACATCGGGATCGATCGTGAGCGAGAGGTGCTGCGTGTGGATCCCGCGATCGTCCGCCGAGGTGCAGGAAATCTTCAGCTGGTCGCACGGCAGCGCGATGATCGACGAGTTGCCGCGCGTGACCGAGATCGGCGCATCGAGTTCGAAATATTCTCGATCGGCGTCCTGCTCCACCGGCTCGCCCTGCAGGATCATATTCACATAGGGCCGCGCCGAACCGTCCATGATCGGCGGCTCGGAGGCATCCATCTCGACGATGATGTTATCGATGCCGCAGCCGTGCAATGCACTGAGCACGTGCTCGACGGTGTGAATCTTGGCGTGGCCGGATTGGATCGTCGTCGCGCGCACGAGATCGGTCACCTGATCGACCCGCGGGCGCAGCTCGGGCGCGCCGTTGAGATCGATGCGTTTGAAAACGATGCCGTGGTCGGCGGGTGCCGGTTTGAGCGTGAGGGTGACCACATCGCCAGTGTGGAGGGCGCTGCCCTTGATCGACACTTCGCGGGCCAGGGTTCGTTGTTTCATTCAGTTGCGGCGAGTTTCGAGAACAGCTGACATCGAGAGCAAGCGCGGATGTGCGCGAGCAAGTGTCACCCGATTGCGAGCCCGCCACGCGCAGGGCGAGGCCTTGACACGCCCGACGCGGCTTGCCCACTCTCGACCTTTTCTCCACGCAAAACGTCAGCCTGAACGACCCTCGTCATGCCCGCAGCCAACGATATCCGCAGAGGCCAAGTCATCAAATTCAACGGCGAGCCCCATCTCGTCATGGAAACGCAGCACCGCACGCCGGGCAACCTGCGCGCGTTCGTGCAGATCAAGATGCGGAATCTCCGTTATGGGAAAGCGCTCGACCAGCGCTTCGCCTCGACCGACACGATCGAAGTGATGCCCACCGACCGTAAGACGCTCGAATTCAGCTATGCGGATCGCGGCACGTTTGCGTTCATGGATCCCGACACGTTCGAACAGATCGAGCTGACCGAGACGCAGCTCGGCGACGTGAAGAACTATCTCGCGCCGGGCGGCAAGGTCGACGTCCTCTTCGTCGAGGAACGCCCGCTCTCGGTCGACCTTCCGTCGACCGTTGCATTGAAGATCGTCGAGTCCGCCGACGGCGTGAAAGGTGACACCGCGAGCAACGTGCAGAAACCGGCGAAACTCGAGACCGGCCTCGTCGTCCAGGTTCCCCTCTTCATCAAGGAAGGCGAAGTCATCAAGGTCAGCACGATCGACGGCACTTATCTCGGCCGCGTCTGATTTGCCTGATTCACGTTGCGTCTCACGCGAGGCGCACGTGAGACGAGTGCGTAAGCCTTTTCGGTGGCCGGGCGTGCTCGCGTTGGCGACCGGGCCTCTTGTTTATTTCCGCGCCGGAATCTGCTGGTCCGGATGCGCCGCGCAGCGCCACATCGCGGGATCCTCCGGCGAGCGCGCCATCTTCGCTTCGCATTTCGGACACGATGGTGTCGTGTAATCGCCCGTGGTGATTTCCTGCATCAGCTCGGAACGCGCGGCATCGGGTAACGCGTTCAACTTCTCGAGAAAGATATCACCGGGCAGCAGCGTGATATGCTTCTCCTCGGCGAAATCGCGCGCCGGCACGTTGAACTTACCGGTCGTCACGACGTATCCGCGCCGAATGTCCTCCGCGGTGAGGACGGTGTGGAGCGCTTGAAGCGGTTTCGCATCGATGAGCCCCGGTGGCTGCGCGATGCACTGCACCAGCGCGAACGGCCGCGGCTCCCCTTTCCACGAAATCTTGATGTGCACCGGCGCCGCTGGTCCGCTTTTGGTGCGCGTCGCGACGACGCCGGTCTTGCTATAATATGAGGCGACGAGCTCCTCGAAACGTTTCCATTCGAGCTTCGAGAGCATCGCACCGTTGAACACCGTGCCGGTGCCACCTCCCGTGACCGGCGCGGTAAAGGGCGTGCTCGACACCGCCGTTGCGTCGAGCAGGAGCTGCCGCTGGCGACTGCGCCATACGAGATAGGCGATTCCGCCGCCAATCAGAAGAAACGCGATGATGTAACTACGCAGGGTGAAGATGCTCGCAGTCGGATCCATCGCCTCCGCCTCGGCTTCCTGGAGTCGCCGACGCGCCGCCTTCAGCTCGAGCGCCTTCCGTTCCTGCTCTTTCTTCTTCGCGGCGGACTCTTCCCCAGTCTTCGCGGTGGCGGACGATTCATCGCTGGAAGCAGCCGGCGCCGGTTCGGCCGCGTCGGTTTTCTCTGCAGTTGATGGATCAGGCGTCGATGTCGTCGCCGCCGGACTCGGAAGCGGCGCCGGGACCGGCGCGGTCGGGGCAGAAGTCGAGGGGACGGCCGCGGGGCCGCCGGTCGTGATCGTGGACGATGGCGGGGTCGAGACAGCTCGGGTCGAGCTCGTCGTCGAAGAGGTGGTTGCAGGAGCCTCCGGCTGCGATGGAGGTGTTGCGGGCAAAGGGCTTGTCGTCGCAGCGGGTCGCGCTGAGCTCGTACCCGGAGGCAACACGCGTTTGATCTCCAGCCTGGGCTCGCTCGAGGACGTTTCGGCCCCCGGTGAAGATTCGGGCGTACTCCCCTCGACTGGAGCGGAGCGAAGGGGCGCCTCGTCCCGGCCGGCGGATGGTTGCGGCTCGGAGGGCGCCGGATCGCCGGATGCGGTTGGGACGGTTTCCGCGACAGGCGCTGGCGAGGAACGACGGCTGGAGTCGGACGCGATCGGCGCGACCTCCACGACGATGCCATCGCGGAGGGTTAGCCGTTCACGCGGGTAAAAGAGCAATTCCCGATTTCCGGCGACGAGTGTGCTGCGTGGCTCACCGTAGCGGGACAAGACCTGTTCGCGGTTGACGCCGAGCAGAGGATGTTGCTCGGCGGCGTGCGCGATCACCCCCAGAAAGAGGGCTGCCGCCACGCACCAAGCCCGGAAGCCGACGGCTAACTTGGGTCGCATATTCGTGTCGCAGATTTGTTTCAACTGCTCGTCTACAGCAATGCCGAACTTGGCGGGAGCCGCGATATGGACGCAGCTCATGGCATGTTTACCAAATCACGCAGGAACCTGCCATATCCAGAATCCAAGGACGGTTTACACGACGCGCGCCCACAGCACTTTCAGATAGCGACTTTCGAGGCAGTTCGAGTAAACCGGATGATCGACGCCCGGCCCGGTGCGATCGAAGAACTGGAGCCGCCGGTTTTGCCGGTGCGCCGCCTTGATCACGTGCGCCTCGAAATCCTCGAGTGACAACAGCCCCGAGCACGAACACGTCACGAAGATTCCGCCTGGTTTCACCAGCGAAATCGCGAGCAGGTTGAGATCCTCGTATTTCTGGCGGCCTTCCCAATTGCCGTGCTCGTCGCGCGTGAAAATGAACTTCGGCGGATCGAGGATCACGACGTCCCACTTTTCCCCGTTCGTCTGCATCTGCCGCGCGTAGGCAAACGCATCCGCGTGCACGAATTTCAAGCGCGCCTGATTGAGGTTCGCGTTGCGTTTCGCCTGCGCGATCGCCGCTTCGTCGAGATCGACGCTGGTCACGTCAGCCGCGCCGCCGATGACTTTTGCGTTGAGCGAAAATCCGCCTGTATAACAACACAGGTCGAGCACCCGCGCATCCTTGGTGAAGCGCGCAATCGCCCGGCGGTTGTCGCGCTGGTCGCAGAAGAAACCCGTCTTGTGGCCCTCCGCAAAGTCGACTTCGTAACGCACCCCGTGCTCACGGATCTTCACCGTGCGCGGCGCGGCGGCGTTGGTTTCGTTGAACGTCGAGGGCTTGATGCCTTCGAGGCTGCCGAGGTCGTGATCGACCTGCACGCGGGCGAACTTCGTGCCGGCGAGCTCGTGCAACAATGGCAGCCATTTTGGCAGCCGCTGCGCCATCCCGAGCGAATAGAGCTCGCACAACAACGTCTCGCCGTAGCGGTCGATCGTCAGCCCGCTCAAACCGTCGCCATCGGAATTGATCAGGCGATACGCGTCGGTCGTCTCGTCGAGCTTGAACAACGTACGGCGCAACTCGACGGCGCGGCGGATCGCGGTCTCGAAATAGCTTTCGTTTACCGGTTCCGTCGAATGCGCGACGACCCGCAGCGGAATCTTCGCGCGCGGATTAAAGAGGCCGCCGCCCGTGAGATTGCCGTTCTTGTCGTAGACGTTGACGAAGTCGCCGGGCCGCGCATCGGAGGACACCTGGCCAAGCAGCCGCGGAAAGATCGCCGGCTGAAACGTGAAATACTTCAGCTGCGCCCACGGTTTCGGCCACTGGGATCGGTCGATGGGCGGAGCGGGAATTTTTTCTTTTAAGGAGTCGGCCATGGTAGCGCCGGCTCCAGCCGGCCATCACAACAAGAAACGCCGGCCCGAAGCCGGCGCTACTAAAAAAGGCCGACCGGGAATCCAGTCGGCCTCGAATATCTGGCTTTCGCCGCACGTTACGCCACGCGTTCGACGATCAGCGGCGGAGGCGTCGGGCGCTTCGGCGCGAGACGGTACGCGTTTTTGAAATACTCCAGCGCCTGCTCCAGCTTCGCCTCGTCGTTGTAGTGAATCATCATCAGCGGCTCGCCCTGCTTCACCTGCGTGCCGACTTTCTTGATCTCGGAGACGCCGACCGAGTGATCGACTTTCGCGTGGTTGTTGGTGTGCCCGCTGGCGTTGGGCTCGATGCCGGCGCCGAGCAGGTGCACGCCGCGGGCGATCATCGCGGCATTGATCGTGTGTACATAGCCACGCTTCGGCGCGGGCAGCTTGCGAATGTGGCGCGCGGCCGGGAATTTTTCGGGGTGATCGATATAGGACGTGTCGCCGCCCTGCGCCTTCACGAGATCCTTGAACTTCTCCAGCGCGGAACCGTCGGTCAGATGGCGCTGCACCGTCTGCTTGGCGGAAAGCGTCGAACCGGCGACGCCTGCCAGGCGGACGATCTCCATCCCGAGCTTGAGGACGAGTTCCTTCATGTCCTCTGGACCCTCGCCTTTGAGGAGCTGGATCGCTTCCTTAACCTCGAGCGAGGTGCCGACGGTGTCGCCGAGCGGCTGATTCATGTCGGTCACGAGGGCAACGCAACGACGCTTCATCGAGCGTCCGACGCGCGTCATCGAGCGTGCGAGTTGTTTTGCCTGCTCGAGATCCTTGATGAAGGAGCCGTTGCCCCACTTCACATCGATCACGAGGCCTTCGGAACCTTCCGCCAGCTTCTTGGAAAGGACGCTGCCGGTGATGAGCGGCAGGCTGGGAATCGTGCCGGTTTCCTTGCGGAGCTCGTAGAACTTGGCGTCGGCCGGAGCGAGGTCCTCGGTCTGCGCGACGATCGCGCCTCCAATGCGGGCGAGCTGCGAGGCGAAATGCTCGTTGGTGTGGTGGCTCTTGAAGCCGGGGATCGCGGCGAGTTTCTCGAGGGTGTTGATGATATAGTCGTGCTCGACGCCACACATCATCGGCACCACGACGCCCGAGGCCATCGCGAGCGGGACGAGGACCAGCGAGGTCTTGTCGCCCACGCCGCCGGTGGAATACTTGTCGATCTTCGGCTTCGCGATGTGCGAAAGATCGATGACCTCGCCGGAGAGCATCATCTCCTCGGTGAGATCCGCCGTCTCCTGCGCGGACATGCCCGAGAAATAGATCGCCATCGCCAGCGCCGCGAGCTGGTGCTGCGGCATCTCGCCGTCGAGCGTGCTGTCGATGATATAGCGAATTTCCTCCTGCGTGAATTCCCCGCCATCGCGCTTCTTTTCAATCAGATAGGTGAAGGACGGCTTGATGAAACGACGCGACGGAATGTTTCGTTTACTGGTCATGAGTAAGGTGTGTGTGCCAAAACGGAGGCTGACGTCCGGCCGGGCGGAAAAGTTTGTGAGTCAACGCACTCCCCCCTGAAAGTCGAGCCAAAACCGCCCGGTGTCCTTCCGGCGTTTACCGAGTATAGGCTTACCACCAAGTAACCAGCGGGACACCCGCGGCCACACGCCGCCCCGCATCACAGTGCGATCAGTCGGCGCGCGCGCCGGCCTGTATCCAGGCGGCAATCACCGCCCGCTCGTAATCGGACATTCGCGTCACATTTCCCAATGGCATGATCCGCGTGGCCACAACCTGCTGGTAAACACGTTGTGAGTTTTGCATGAGCGCCGCAGGCGTATGCAGCAGCACACCTCCGGGCGGCTGCGCGATCCCGGGAAACGTCGGCACCGGCGTGTGGCAGGCGAGGCAATGCTGGCCGACGATCGCGCGAACCTGCGCAAATGTCGCCGGCGCCTCCAGCCGGGGCAGCGGCGGAATCCGCGGCGCCGTCCACCACGCGACCCACCCCAGCAAAACGCCTCCAAAAACTGGATACCGCCACGCAAACACACCCTTGTGTCGCCGGTTGAAAAAGTGACGGATGCTCACTCCCGCCGCCGCGATCAACGTGAGCACCAGCCAGGCGTGCGGATGCGCGTAGGTCGACGCGTAGTGATTGCTGATCATGATGAACAGCACTGGCAGCGTGAAGTAGTTGTTGTGCACGCTGCGCTGCTTGCCGCGCTGGCCATAAATCGGATCCGGCAGCCGCCCCGCCCGCATCGCCTCCACCATCTTCCGCTGGCCGGGAATGATCACAAAAAACACATTCGCCGCCATGATCGTGCCGATCGCCGTCCCCACATGCATGAACGCCGCGCGGCCGCTGAACACGCGATGCAGCCCCCATGCGAGCAACGTGAGCAGCGCAAACACCACGAGCCCGAGCAACGCATCGCGCCGCCCGAGCGGCGAACGGCACAGCGCATCGTAGACGAGCCACGCGCCGACCATGCTGGCCGCCGCGATCCCGATCGCAGGCCAGCTCCCCAGCGCCGTCAGCGCCGGGTCGACCATCATCGTCTGCGCGCGCATCCAATAAACCACTACAAGCAGCGCCGTACCCGAAAGCCAGGTCGTGTACGCCTCCCATTTGAACCAGTGCAGCTTGTCGGGCAGCGCGGCCGGCGCGACGGCGTATTTCTGCGGGTTGTAGAACCCACCGCCGTGCACCGCCCAGAGCTCGCCCGCCACGCCCTTCCTGGCGTTCTCCGAGCCGGGCGCGGGCGGCTCGAGGCTGTTGTCGAGCCAGACGAAATAAAACGACGAACCGATCCACGCGATGCCCGCGATGACGTGCAACCAGCGGAGCAACAGGCTGAGGAATTCGACGAGGTGCGCGTCCATGAAACGGATACGGAGCCGGAGAAGCTCGCGCGATGCCAAGCCCGGAACGACGGCGAGGCAACCCCACAGAGCGCGAGGGTGCGGCGCGGGGGCGCAAAACTCCCGGCCAACTCCGCGCTTGCCCCGCGCGCCGCGCATCCGGTTCCCTGCCGCGATGCACGTCTCGTTCAACCTCGCCGGCGATCTCGACTCCGCCCTCAAGTCCGCGGCCGCCGCCGCGGGTCTCGCCGATGCCGGCGCGTTCGTGCCCGAGGTCCGCGTCTCCGATCCGAAGCATGGCGACTTTCAGGCCAACGGCACACTCGGTTACGCGAAGGCGCGAAAGCTCAACCCGCGCGCCACCGCCGAGCAAATCCTCGGTGCCCTGCCAGCCGGGATCCGCGCGCAGTACGATGTGTCGATCGCCGGTCCCGGCTTCATCAACTTCACGCTCAAGCCCGCCGCGCTCCTCGCCTGGCTGCGCGCCTACGACTCGGAAGCGCATCTCCGTACCGGCGCCGCCGCCGCGCACGCCGGCCAGACGTGGGTCGTCGACTACTCGTCGCCCAACACCGCGAAACAGATGCACGTCGGCCACCTCCGCTCCGCCGTCATCGGCGAGGCGATCTGCCGGCTGCTCGCATTTACCGGCGCACGCGTGATTCGCGATAACCACCTCGGCGACTGGGGCACACAATTCGGGAAGCTCATCTACGGCTATAAACGCTGGGTCGATACCAAGGCCCTCGAGACGGATCCGATCGAGGAGCTCGAACGGTTATATAAACTCGGCAACAACGCCACGCCCGACGGTTCGCCCGAGCTCGAGGAGGCTCGCCGCGAGCTCGTGAAGCTTCAGAGCGGCGATCCCGAGAGCGTCGCGCTCTGGCAGAAGTTTTCCGATGTGAGCCTCGCCGCGTTCCAGCAGATCTACGACCGGCTCGGGATACGCTTCGACCACAACCTCGGCGAGAGTTTTTATAACGACAAAGTCGAGCGGGTGTATCGCGAACTCACCGAGACCACGCCGCCGATCGCCGAGGTGAGCGATGGCGCGCTCGTGGTGTTTCACGACGAACATCCCCGTTTCAGCCGCCACGCCGAGCGGCCGAATCCGTTCATGGTACGCAAGGCCGACGGCGCGAGCGGCTATGCCTCCACCGATCTCGCCACGGCGCTTTATCGGACGGAGCATTTCAAGGCCGACGGCATCGTCGTCGTGACGGATTTCCGACAGGCCGATCATTTCGAGCAGTTGTTTCTCACCGTCAGAAAATGGTTCGCGGCGAAAAACTACCGAGTGCCCGAGCTGCATCACGTGACGTTCGGCGCCGTCACCGGCGAAGACGGCAAGGCGCTCAAGACGCGGAGCGGCGATGTGATCAAGTTGAAGGCCCTCCTCGACGAAGCCGTCGATCGCGCGTTCGCGATCGTGTCGGCGAAAAACGCCGAGCGCCCCGAAACCGACCGCATGCCCGAGGCCGAATGCCGCGAAATCGCGAACGTCATCGGCATCGGCGCGGTACAATACGCCGACCTCGCGCAAAATCGCAGCAGTAACTACGTGTTCTCGTGGGACAAGATGCTCGCGCTCGACGGCAACACCGCGCCCTACCTGCTCTATGCCGTCGCCCGGATCCACTCGATTTTCCGCCGTGCCGGCGTGACGCCCGGCGATCCCGCGGCCGAGGCCGCCGCGACCGCGCCCGAGACGCCCACGGAAATCGCACTCGCGCGCAAGCTCACGAAGTTTCCCGACGCCATCCGGCTCGCGGGCGACGCGCTACGGCCGCACTACCTTTGCCTTTATCTCTTCGAGCTCGCCGGCGACTACAGCACGTTCAACAACGCCGACAAAGTGCTCGTCGACGACCCCGTGATCCGCGCCCGGCGACTACTCTTGTGCGCCCGCACGCTCCTCATGCTCGAGACCGGCCTGCATCTGCTCGGCTTGCGCACGCTTACGCGTATGTGAGGCGTGAGACGTTCGCCGGCGAAGGGGTGACCATGCCACTCCGAGGAACGCGAACCACTTTCACCTTCACTTTCACTTTGGCCCGTTCCACCTTCCCCGTTCATGGCCACGCAGCAGGAACTCTACATCCGCAACGCGACCGAAACCGAGGCCCGCGGCCCGTTCAACCTCCAGCAGGTGGCCGACCTCGCCGAGGCCGGGCAGGTCACGGCTGATACGCTTGTCTACGACGCGAACACCGAGCAGTGGGTCGCGATCAGCGCCGATCCCGGGCTGATGTCCACGATCTTCCCCGAAAAGAAGAAGCTCGTGCTGAAGGCCAAGGAGATTACGACGCTCAACAAGTCGGACGACGCGGTGAAACCGATCACGGTTAACCAGATGCTCGATGCCGCCGAGGGGCGGACCGATGATACCAAGGGCAAATCCGATCCACAGATCGTCATGGCGCGAGCGGCCCGGATTGGCATGATCGGCGCGACTGCGACGCTCGTGCTGGCAGCTGCCGGCGAGATCCTGCCCGGCACCGAGGCGCTGATGTCGATGGAGCCTTCGAAGCTCATGCAGCAGCCTTTCGTCATTCTTGGCGCCGTGGATCTCGCGCTCGCGGTCCTGCTTGGGCTCGGCGTCGCGACCGTGTATCCATTTGTTCGATTCCGCGCCGCGCTGGGCCTCGGGTTGATGGGTTTCATGTTCTACGCGCAAGGCGCCTCGACGCCGCTTCTGGCCGTCGCCATCGGTTCCGCGGGCCTGTATCTCTGCACCGTATTTGTAAGTGTTATCCCCGCGATCGTCGCGGTGCTGGCCGGCGTCGGCGGAATGGGCTTTCTCTCCTGGCAGCTGTTGTCCAGCTAAGCCGTGGCCAATCCCAGCCAACGGTCGGCGGGCTGGCGCTCGCGGCTTGCGGACCTCGGGCCGCGGCTGGCGCACATCTACCACCGCGAAATCTGGCAGTCCGCCTACCTGCGCGACCGCACGCCCAAAGGCTGCACGTTCGCCGTCCTGCGCGTCGTGTCGATCACGGTCACCGTCTTCTTCGAATCACGCATCGTTACGCGTGCCGCAGCCCTGAGCTTCAGTTCGCTGCTCGGCCTCGGCCCGATCATCGTGATCGCGGTGCTCGTCGCCGGCTTTGCGCTCGGCGAGAGCAAACCGGAAGCGATCGCCGATACGCTGAACAAGATGGTCAAGCTCGTCGCTCCGCAGATTCAGCAATACGAGGAGCTCACTCAAAACTCGACCGAGGTGAATCCGCAGCTCGTGCAGGTGATCAGCAACATCATCAACGCATCGAAATCCGGCTCGGCGGGCGCGGCCGGCATCTTCTCGCTCCTGCTGATCGTGCTGCTCCTGTTCAAATCGATCGAGGACACGTTTAACGACATCTGGGGCGTGCGGCAGGGCCGCTCGATCATCACGCGTATCGTCTTTTATTGGACGATTCTCACCCTCGGCGCGATCGTGTTTTTCACCGCGATCGCGCTGCTCGGCGCGACCGCGTTTGTCACTGTCTTTTGGGAGAAGATTCCCGGCGGTGCCTTCCTCCAGTCGCTCGGCATCGTTCTGCCAATGGTGTCGTTCACCCTGGTGGCGCTGATCCTCACGCTGTTCTATCGCGCCATTCCGAACACGCGTGTGTTCTGGAGCGCGGCGTTCATCGGCGGGCTCGTCGTGGGCGCGCTCCTCATGCTGAACAACTTCATCGCGTTCGTTTACGTGAAACGCGTCGTGCTCGAGAAGGATCTCTACGGCTCGCTCGCGATCGTGCCGGTGCTCATGTTTGGCCTCTATGTATTCTGGCTGTACGTGCTCATCGGCGCGATCGTCAGCTACGCCATCCAGAACGTGCACTTCCGCAACAGCCAGGCCGCGTGGAGCACGCTCACGGAATCCATGCGCGAACGGCTTGCCCTCGTGGTTTTTCTTACGATTTGCCGCCGCTTCCGCGACTGCCTGCCGCCGGTTTCCGCATCGCATCTCAGCGAGATGCTGAAAGTGCCGACGCAGCTTCTGAACGAGTGCCTCAACCGACTCGTGCAGATCAAGCTCGTCGCGATCCTCCAACCCGATCCAAAGGAGCCCTCGTCCGACAGCCTTTACCTGCCTGCACGGCCGCTCAACCGGATCACGCTTTACGATTTCAAGACCCTCGACGACAACTTCGGCGAGGATCCGATCGGCGCATCCCTCGAGCGGATCGATCCGCTGCTGAGCCACTATGATAAAGCGCTGAATCAGCTCGGCGAAACAGCGTTCTTCCAGAAGACGGTGGACCAGCTTTTCGACGAACATCCCTTCAACGAATCGCGCCCTCCCTTCGCGTTCGGCGAACGCCGCGCCAGTCACTAGCCCGACGGCGGAATCACGCCGCACATGCCCGGGCCGGGTCGCATGGGCGCGCCGTGGCGCCTCGTTAAGGCCGGGGAAACCGACGCCTGCCCGCAGGGTCGCCCCTCGTCCAATTCGCCCTTGCCACCCGCAGCGCCCGACCTACCGTCCGACGTTTTCCCCTCATGATTTCCTGGATCCAACGCTACTTTCAGAACCACTTCAAAGTCATCTTTGCGGTGCTGCTGGGTATCATCATCATCTCGTTCGTTTTCACCATCGGCGCCGCGCCCGGGATCGGCAACGCCGACCGCCGCATGGTCGATCGCTACTTCTTCGGCTACAACCTGAGCCTCCAGCGCGACCAGGAAAAGCTGATGGGCGACGCCAGCCTCAGCGCCAATCTCCGCGTTGGCGCCTATGGCGGACTCGATGCCGCGCAGATCCAGAACTACGCCTTCCAGCGCGCCGCCACCCTCCACCTCGCCGATCAGTGGAGCATCCCCGCCGCCACCCCGGCAGAGGTCGAGGCGCAGATCAAGACGCTGCGCATGTTCGCCGGCCAGGACGGCCAGTTCGACGCCAAGGCGTATCAGACTTTCCGTGACAACCTGAAAACCAATCCACGCGGCGTGAACGAGGCGGACATCGCCCGCGTCGTCAGCGACGACGTCCGCGCCGAGAAAGTCCAGAAGCTCCTCGCCGGCCCCGGCTACGTGCTGCCGGCCGACGTGAAGAATCAGATCAGCCGCGCCGACACCACCTGGACGCTCGCCACCGCCTCGGTGAACTACAACGAGTTCAAGCCGGAGATCAAACCGACCGACGCCGAGCTCACCCAGTTCTTCGAGCAAGCCGGCGGCCGCTACGACATCGCGCCCAAGGTCGTCGTCAGCTACATCGATTTCCCCGTCACCAACTTCATCAGCCAGGTCAACGTGTCCGAGGCCGAAGTCCGCGCGTTCTACGACGCGAACCCCTCGCGCTTCCCGAAGCCCGCTGACGCGAAAGCCGACAAACCCGCGACGCCGAGCGTCACACCCGCCGCCGACCCGAATGCCGACTTCGCCGCGGTGCGCGCGCAGGTCGAGTCGACCCTGAAGCTCGAGCGCGCGCGCACCTTCTCGGCCAAGGCCGCCAGCGATTTCTCGCTCGCGCTGTTCGAGTCGAAAGCGAAAACGCCCGACGCCATCGCGGCGTTTCTCGCGTCGAAAAACATCACCGTAAAAACGCTCCCTCCTTTCACGCGCGACGCTCCGCCCGCCGAACTCGGCAGCTCCCCCGAGATCGCCAACGAAGCGTTCCGCCTCGGCCAGGATCGCCTCGCCTCCGATGCGATCCAGACTCCCACCGGCGCCGTGGTCCTCTTCTGGAAGGAAACTCAACCCTCGCGAAAACCGCTCTTCACCGAGGTCCGCGACAAAGTCCTCGCCGACTACGTCGAGAACGAAAAACGCAAACGCTTCGTCGAGCTCGGCCGCACCGCGAAAACGGAAATCGAAACGCGTCTCCAAGCCGGCGACACCTTCGAGAAGGCCGTCGCCGCCGCCGCGACCAAGACCGGGCTGAAGTTCGACTCGAAGACACTCGCGCCTTTCACGCTTCGCACCCGTCCGCAGGATGTCGACTATACCGTCCTCGGCACACTCGAACGACTCGACCAGGGCAAAGTCTCCGACATGGCGATCACGCCCGAGGCGGGCGTGTTTGTGTACGCGGTCGAGAAGAAGGCGCCGGATGTTTCCGAGTCGAATCCGAGCTACGTGGAAACGCGCAACCAGATCGCGAGCTACACCTCGCAGCTCGGCGCCTCCGCCTATATTTCCGAGCTGGTCGAGCAGGAGCTCAAGAAGTCCGAGCCCAAGACGGAGTGATTCTCGACGGGCAACACCGGTTCCAATGCCCCTCCGGTTCTACGCCCCCGTCAAGCCGCCATGCCGGCTGTGCGGAGCGGGTTTCGAATGCGCCCAGGCCGCGTCGGAACCCGACCTCACCGCATGTCCGAAATGCGGCCAGGCGGTAACGCGCCTGACTGCGCAGCCGGTAAATTCCCCGAAACTTTCAGCACCGCTTTCCGTCTCGCGCGCCAGACAGGCCGGTTTCACCGTGCTGAAGCGAACCTCCGGCGGCGAATTTGAAAGGCAGTAACTTTCGTTCCCGCTTGGTGTTCTACCCAGCCAGATCGCCCGTCCCGCTTTCATTTTCAATCCGCTATGTCTCGCTCATCCGTCCGCGCCCTGCTCGCCCTCAGCCTCTCGTGTGCCACCGCTTTCGGCCAAACGCCAGCAGCCGCCCCGACGCAGCCCGGTTCAGCTCCCGCGGTCCAGGGCACGGCAGAAAAAGCCTTCACGTTGGAAGACGCCGTCGCCGCCGCGCTGCAGAAGAATTTCGACCTCCAGATCCAGGGCTATAACGTCGAGAACGCGAAGGATCAGGTCGTCATCCAGGAAGCCGCGTTCGATCCTACTATCAACGCGACCGCAACACGCTCCCTCAACCAGGCGGCGGCGAACATCAGCCGCCTCGAAGGCGAACAACGCGAACCGACACGTCGTAACGATGTCAACGCCACCATTGGTGTCACCGAGCGCATCGCCGCGACGAACGGTAATATAACCCTCTCCACCAATCTCAGCCGCGGCGATACGAACCAATCGCAGGTGCTCCTCAATCCGGCTTTCAACAACGGTGTTACCGCTCGGTTGACCCAGCCGCTCCTCGCTAACGCCGGTCGCCGTGCCGCGACTGCCGCGCTCGAGCGCGCGAAGCTGCAGCTGAATATCGCCTCTATAAACTATAAGAGCCGCGTCCTCGCCGTGATTTCCGATACGGAGAACGCGTATTACAATCTCGTGGCCGCGCGCGAAACGCTGCGCATCCGCCAGCTCACGTTCGAATACAATCAGCGGTTCTTCGAAGAGAATCAGGCTCGACGCTCGACCGGCGTCGCGACCGATCTCGATGTGCTGTCCGCGGAAGTCGGTGTGGCGACAGCGCGACAAGGTGTCGTCCAAGCGGAGCAAAACGTGCGCGACGCCGAGGACCGTCTGCTGAACCTCATCAACGTGCCCAATTTCGAGGTGCGCGTGGGCCCGGTCGCCTTCGACGATTACTCCGCGGGTGCACCGAATTTCGCGCAGTCCTACAAGCGCGCCCGTGAGTATTATCCGGATACGCTCTCGGCCGAGGAACAGATCAAGCAGCTCCAGATAGATCTGGCAACGGCACGTCGCAATCAACTCCCCGACCTGAATCTCGACGCTCGCCTCGGCTATAGTGCCCGCCCGACCAGTGAAGGTTACTTCGAGGTAATCGAGAACCTCCCGCGCGAGCCCGGCAACAACTGGTCGATCGGTTTGAACTACTCGATGCCGTGGGGCCGCCACGCCGACAAGGCTCGCTACCGCATCGCGCAAACCAATCTAAACTCCCAAAAGCTGCGGCTCGATCAGCTCGAACAATCGCTGATGGTCAATGTCCGCACCGCGGTCCGCGCGGTCCAGACCCAGCTTGTCGCGGTCGAGATCGCCACCAAAGGCACCGAGCTGGCCACGCGCCAATACGATCAGCAGAAGGCGCGCTTCGACGCCGGCCTAGCCACCAGCCGCCAGGTGCTCCTCGTGCAGGACGATCTCGAGAACGCCCGCTTCCGTGAGCTCAGCGCACGCCTCGCCCTCCGGCGCGCCGTCGCCGAACTTACCCGCCTCGAAGGCACGTCGCTCGAACGCTTCCGCGTGCAGCTGCCGCAGTAATCGGCCGAACCGTGGCGCAGGCGTCCCGCCTGCCTGGTTTCGTGTAGCATGGACGGTCCCGCCCATGATTAGGCCCCCCGTGCCACGGGTCGGACCCCGCTGCAGGCGCCCCGCCGGCGCCACGCTCTTCCGCGCTCGCCCGACCAACCGCGATGCGGTCTACTCGCCGCTCTCATGTCCGCCGCTCTCTTCGTTCGCTTTTTCTTCTGGCTGTGGTTCGCCGGCGCCGTCGCGGCCGGCCATTTTCTGCTGCTGCAGCGCATCCCGCCCTTCGCCGTCCAGGCCATCATCTTCGGAATTACGGCGATCGTCGTCGTCGCGTATTTCCGCGTCGCGCCGATCCGGGCCTGGGTCGATGGGCTCGACCTGCGCTCACTCGTGCTGCTGCACGTCACGCGTTTCGTCGGCATCTACTTTCTCGTGCTGTATCAACGCGACGAGCTGCCGCGCGCCTTTGCGGTTCCCGCCGGCATCGGTGACATCATCATCGCGACGATGGCGCTGCCCGTTGTCTTCGCTCCGATCGAGCCCTCCGTCCGCAGCCGCGCAATCGTGATCTGGAACGTCGTCGGTCTCGTCGATATGCTCCTCGTGATCGTGACCGCCACGCGCATCAACCTCACCGATCCCGCGCAATTGCGGCCGCTCACCCACCTGCCCCTCAGCTTGCTGCCGACCTTTCTCGTGCCGCTGATCCTCGCCACGCACGTCATCATTTTCGCCCGCCTCGCCCGCGAACGCCCCGTGAAGTAGCACGGGCGTCCCGGCCGTGTCCGACCATGGGCGGGACGCCCATGCTACTCCCAATCACCTGCCAGCAGGCTCCTACCCGCGAACAGCTCCCTCTCGTCGTGCAACGTATCCGCGGAGATCATACGATGCGCCGGCAACTGCGTGCGAAACCACGTGCGCTGCTTCTTCACCAGTGCCCGCGTATTCTTCGCGATCTCCGCCGCGAGCTGCTCGCCCGGAAGCTCGCCGTCGAGCATCGCGAGCACTTCGCGATAGCCGATCGCCTTCGCCGCACTCGGATTCTGTTCGAGGCCCGCCGCGTGCAAGCGCCGCACTTCATCGACCAGTCCCGCCTCCAACATCGCGGTCACGCGGACCTCGATTCTTCGCGCCAAATCCTCCGGCGTCCGGTCGAGTCGCGTCAGCTCCACCTCGAAATCCGCGAACGGTCCCGGCTGCTGCGCAAACTCGGCCGCCAGCTCCGCGAGCATCCGGCCTGATGCCACGCACCGCTCCAACGCCCGCGCGACCCGCCGCGGGTTCGCGACATCGAGCGCACCGAGTCCCGCCGGATTCAGCGCCCGCAGCCGCTTCAACGCCTCCTCCTGCGAGAGCCGCGCGAGCTCCGCGCGCAGCGCCGCCGGCACTTCCACGTCGTCCGCGATCGGCGCGAAAAACGCCTTCAGGTAAAAACCGCTCCCGCCCGTCACCAGCACCGCGCGCCCCCGGCCAATGATGTCTTCGACCGCCGCACGCGCCCGGCGCACGTAGCCGGTCACGTCCATCCGTTCCGTGATGTCGCACACATCGATCAAGTGATGCGGCACGCGTGCGAGCTCGGCCGCGGATGGTTTCGCCGTCCCGATGTCCATTCCACGGTAGAACAAGAGCGAATCGCATGAGACGATCTCCGCCGCGTTGCGCTCCGCCCAGCGCAGCGCCCATTCCGTTTTTCCGACGGCAGTCGGCCCGGTGAGCACGCGAAGGACGTTTCTTTTTGGCACGGTTTTGTTTCCCAATCCGTGGCATCCGTGTAATCGCTGGTCAAAATCTTCCGCCCTGAAAACGCGCTTCATCGTCAACCTCCGCTCCGGCGCCGCCAGCCGTGCGCTGCCTGCGGTCCAGGCTTTCGCCGCGCAGGTCGACGCCACGGTCAGCTTCACGCAACACGCGCGCCACGCTTTCGCCCTCGCCGCCGAAGCCCTCGCGGACGGGTGCGAGTTGATCGTCGCGGTCGGCGGCGATGGCACCATGAACGAGGTCGCCAGCGCCTTGATCGACACGCCCGCCACCCTCGGGCTCGTGCCGTGCGGTTCGGGCGACGGACTCGGCCGCCATCTCCGGACGCACGGCTCGCCGGCGCATGCGTTGCGTTTGTTGCAGCTGGGAAACGTGCGCGTAATCGACACCGGCGTCGCCGATGGACACGCATTTTTTTGCGCCGCGGGAATCGGCTTCGAGGCGGAGATCGCGCGCCGCTTCAATGAGCTTCGGCGCCGCGGATTCGCGCGCTATCTCACGACGGCCGTCGCCGCGCTCCGGCATTGGGAACCGCAAGACTACGTCGTCACGCACGAGGGCGGCACGGAGCGCGTCCGCGCGTTCACCCTCGCCGTGGCCAACTCGGATCAATACGGCAACAACGCCCGCATCGCTCCCGGCGCACGCGTCGACGATGGACTGCTCGACCTCTGCGCGGTGCCACCGATCGGGTGGTTGAATGCCGGCCCGCTGGCGCTGCGCCTCTTCACCGGCTCGCTTCGCGGGGCGCCGGGCGTCGTGCATCTCAGCGACACACGCTTTGTCGTCGAGCGCTCGGCGCCGGGCTGGCTGCACACCGACGGCGAGCTTCACACCGCAGGCACGCGCATCGAGTTTTCGATCCGCCCCGCCAGCCTGCGCGTCATCGCGCCGGCCAGCTGATCGTCGCCGCACGCCGGGCTACGCCTTCTTCACATCTGCCGGTGCCGCCACCTTCGTGGCCGCCTTCGCGCGGTTCCGACCGGCGGCTTTCGCCGCGTAGAGCGCTTTGTCCGCCGCGGCCACGAGCGCCGCCGCCGTGCTCGCATGGTCGGGCAGAACGGCTGCGCCCGCGCTGACCGTGACGTCGAGCGCCAGCGTCTCGCCAGCCATCGCCGGTTCACGTGCGATGCTCGTGCAGATGCGCGCTGCGACTTCCATGGCCCCGTCCAGATCCGTTTGCATGAGGATCAGGCCAAATTCCTCACCGCCATAACGCGCGATGCGATCGACCGACCGCAATTGCGCCGCCAGCCGTCGCGCCACTTCGCGCAGCACGACATCACCCGTCGGATGCCCATGCGTGTCGTTGATCGATTTGAAGTGATCGATGTCGACCATGACCAACGCGAGCGGGTGGCCGAACCTCAACGCGCGTTCCTGCTCCTCCTCGAGAATGCGTTCGAATTCACGCCGGTTGAGCACACCCGTGAGCTGATCGCGCGTCGCCAGCCGTCGGAGAGCCTCGAGCGTGTCGCCAAGCTTCAACGCATATCGCAACGACCGTTCGATCATCCGCGGCGTGAACTCACCCTTGACGAGATAGTCGAGCGCGCCCGCGTTCATCGCCTCCACATCGACGCGATGCGCCGTCTCCGCCGTCAAAAACACGATCGGCGTGCGACAGCCCTGCGAGACTGCCTCGCGGATCAGTTGCAGGCCATCGCGTTCGCCCAACTGATAGTCGAGCAGGCACGCCGCGTAGGCGCCGGAAAGAAGCTTCTCGATGCCGTCCTCGTAGGTCGCCGCCCACTCGAGCTCATACGCGTCGGTCTCGAAGTTCTTGAAATGCGCGAGCGTGACCCGGAACTGCAATCGGTCGTCGTCGATGAGCAAAATTTTCCGCGGCATGTTCGCAGGGCAACAGGACGGTCCCGCCGCATCGCCCGCAAGGCGAATCTCCGTCAGCATCCGGGCGAGGGACGGCAAACCGACCGCGCGCG
>JAKFEQ010000059.1:0-24725 GCA_036675625.1 Opitutaceae bacterium
CCGCGCGGCATCCTTCACCACGCGAAAATGCGCTTCACCGCGCAGCAATCCCACGCGCCGCACCGAAGTCGAATACGTCACCGCGATTTCCGCGCCGTCCTTCAGCTCGACCACCGTTCCGTCGGGCAGCGTGCGCATCGCCGGCGTCGCCACGACCATGGTTCGGGCTGAGGCCACGACAGGGTCGACTCCGCCGCGCGAAAAGGTGAACCAGCTTGTGGCCGCAAGCGCGAGCGCGCCGACCGCTCCCGCGACGGCGAGATATCGCTGCCGGCGTCGGCGCACACGGCGCCGCGTGCCAAGCATGACTTCCTCCGTGACACCGGCCGCCACCGCCCAGTCCACGCCGTGCAACAGCGGCCGCTCGTCCGACGCCGAGATCGTGGAAGGTCGTTTATTCATCGCACGAAAAGCCGTTGATGCCGCGCTTCTTCAGGTAGGCCGCGCAACGCTTCATGCCTTTGGCCAATTGCGTTTCGACCGTACGTTCCGCGATGCCCAAACGCGCCGCGACTTCCCTCTGCGGCACGCTTTGAAACTTGCGGAGGAACACGACCTCCCGCGTGCGCTCCGGCAGGGTCGACAGCGCCGCCGTGAGCAGATCGACCTTTTCCTGCTGGCTGAGCGTGGCGGTGACATCGGCGCTGTCATCCGGGACGCACAAGTCGTGCAAACCCACCGACGAATCCGTCGCTGCCGACCGTTTCCGCCGCACGACGTCGATCGCCAGGTTGCGGGCGACCTGGAAGAGAAACGACTTCGTCGACGTGATCGGGTGCACGAGCTTGGCCTTCCAGATCCGCAGGTAGGATTCCTGCACCACGTCGTCGACATCGCGCACCGCCGGATAAGTGCCCCGCAAATAGGCGCGCAACTGGCCGTCGTGCGCGTGCACCTCCTCGGCGAACCAGCGGGCGTGATCGGTATCAGGGGGTGGCATCGGGGTTCAGACACGCGCCGCGCACTGCGCGGCCGGCGGCTGGTGCGTGTGCGAAAATTTTCCCCGCATGTCCAGCGCGTTCGTCCGCCACCGACACGCGAAACCCGCCGCGCCGCCACACATCTTCCGGCCCAGGCCACGCGAGATTCCTATGGCTTCACCGCCTCGAAATACGCGTGAAACACCGTCGCGAGGTTCTCCCCGTAGTTTTCCCAATGCCGGCCTTGCGGCATCGGCCGTTCCGGCAATCCCGCAATCACGTTGGCGTTGAACTCATGCACCACCGCGTCGATGCCGTAGCGCGCCAGCCAGCCGTTGCCGAGCGTGCCGGTGCGGCGCAAAGCGGGATTGTTCGTCCCCTCGCTGAACCACGTGTGCTGCCGCAGCAGTTTTTCGAACACCTTCATCCGCTCGAGGTGCCGCTCGACTTGCGGCACCGGAGGGCGCGAGAGATGCAGCCGGCCATTGCCGTCGTTGTGCAGCTCCATCGCGAAGTGCGGCTTTTTACCCGCCGCGATCATCTTCTCCAGCCACTGCTCCAACGCGAAATTCTCCGGCGCCAGCTCCCTCACCACGGGCTTGTCCCAGTCCCGGTTCAAGTCCTTGCCCAGAAAATTGAAACGCGTCCGACCGTGCACGACACCGTCCTTGTTCGCCATCGGCAGCACGTAGTAGCACGTGCGCGCGAGCAGGCGCTGCGCATCCGCATCGCCGCGCAGCAGCCGCTTGATCAGCCCCTGTACGACCCAGTTGCCGCCCGGCTCCCACGGATGCGCCCGCGCGCGGAGGAACACGCGATACGGCGCATCCACGTTTCCGATACGCACGATCTCCAGCCCGCGTCCCTGCACCGTCGCGCCGATCGGCGTGATCTCGACGCGCGGGTGCGCGCGGATCGATGCGAGGAATTTTTCCAGATCGGAAAGCCGATAGGGCTCGATCCGCGCGACGTAGAGCCGCGGCCCCGGCATTTCCACCTCGAAGCGCACGCTCGTGCCCGAGGAGTTGTCAACCGGGACCACCTTCCAGTCGCGGCCATTTTCCGAAAGGCACATCGTCTTGAGCGTGCGCGCCACCGGCGTGCGGACGCCGTTCCACACGTTCTCGAGATTCGTGATCTCGAGCTTCAGCTTCGCGCCGGGCCGGGCGTGAAGCTGGAAATGGATGTGGCCCGACGCGCGATTGGGCGACGCTCGTTCGTGGTCGTAGAGCAGATGAACGAGAATCGTGCCATCGGTCGTCTGCTCATACCAGACGGGCGATGCGTTCTCGAACGTGGAGTCGATGTATTCGAGCGGCGTCGAGCTCGGGACGATCGGCGATGCCGAAGGCGTGCTCTGCTGCCGGCCTGCGGACGCCGACGCACCGGCTTTCGCCGCCGCGAGCATGGCGACCGGCAACAGTAACCATCGAGGCAGATAGTGTTTTTTCACGGATGGAGAAGGCGTTCCCGAGGTTCGCGTGAAGCTTCAGCGCTCCGGCCCACCGCACGATCCGCCGCAGTTGTGCGCCGAATACCTCGTCCCTTCCAAGACGCACAAACTCGCTCCAGCCACATGCGATTCTTCAACCGAGTGGACAGGAGCAGGCCTCACGGATTTCCTATTCCCCGACGAGTCGATACCCGATCCCGGACTCCGTTCTCAGGTGCCGCGGGCGATGTGGCTCGGCTTCGATCTTCTGCCGGAGATGCGTCATGTGCACGCGCAGGTAGTGCGTTTGATCCTCTGCCTTCGGTCCCCAAATCTCGCGAAGGATTTGCTGGTGCGTGACGACGCGTCCGCGATGGAGGATGAGAATCCGCAGCAGATCGTATTCGCGCGGCGTGAGCTTTACTTCCACGCCGTCACGGCGCACGACGCGTGCTGCGAGATCGACGGTGATGTCGCCAAACTGAATCGCGGATGCTTCGGCACCGGTCGGTGCGCGACGCAGGATGGCACGAATGCGGGCGAGCAGTTCCGCGCCGCCAAAGGGTTTCGTCAGGTAATCGTCGGCGCCTGCGTCCAGGGCGGCGACTTTGTCGGTCTCGGCCGCCAGCACTGTCAGCACGAGCACCGGCACCCGCGACCACTCACGTAACCGGCGCAAGACTTCGAGGCCCGGAATATCGGGCAGGCCGAGGTCGAGAATGACCGCGTCCGGTGCGCGCTTCGCCACCTCGACGAGTCCAAGCTGCCCCGTCTCGACTTCGCGTACGGCGTGGCCGGCCGATTCCAGCGTGAGACGCAGCAGACGGCGAATCTGCACTTCGTCGTCGACGACGAGGATGTCGTTTTGGGTGGCGGCGCTCATTCACTTGGAACGGTAGCATGAGGCTCATACGGCAGGTAAACGGTGAAGACCGCGCCGCCACCGGGATTCTCTCCTGCGACCACCTCGCCACCTTGCGCGACGACAAACCCGCGAATGATCGAGAGCCCGAGTCCAAGCCCGCCGGCGCGAGCCGCATCACCACGCTGAAACTTCTTGAACAAACGATCGTGCATCGTGGCTGGCAGACCCGGGCCGCGATCGGCGACCGTAATGAATACCTTGGCTCGCGCACCATCCACACCAGCGGCGAGAAAAATCGGCGTGCCGGCTGGCGTGTGGAACGCGGCGTTGAGGAGGAGGTTCGCGATCACCTGTTCCATGAGCGCGAAGTCGGCGCGAAAGAGCGGCATGTCGGATGGAATCGAGACTTCGAGCGGGTGATCGCCGAGCGATTCCTGCACTCCGTCACGCGCGGCGTTGACGAGATCGTGCGGGTCGCACCAATCGAGCTTCGGTTTCAGCGCACCCGACTCCAGTCGGGTTTGATCGAGGAGATTGTTGACGAGCCGGTGCAGGCGTCGCGTCGCGGTGATGATCTCATCGGTGAGCTGCCCGCGCATGGCATCGTCCGCTTGTTTCAGGCTCTCCGCCGCGCTGTGCAGCACCGCGAGGGGTGTCTTCAACTCGTGCGAGACCGCATCCAGAAGAGCGCGATGGAGTTTTTCGGATTCGGCCAGGAGCTTCTCTCGTTCCCCGGCGGCGCGAAATTTTTCGCTCTCGACCAGCAACGCGAGCTGCGCGCCGAAGCTCTCGGCCAGATCGCGCTGCGCCAGCGTCAGCGTCGCGGCCGGCGAAACGCGGATGACCAGCACGCCGAGAGACACATCCTCGCGCACCAGCGGCACATGAAAACCTTCCGCCGACGGCAACGTATCGGTGAAGCGGCCGGCCTTTTTCCGGTTGCGCCAGGCCCAATCCGCCACGCCGCGCTCTTTTTCGCTCACGGTCAGCGAACCGGCGAAATGTGCGGTCAGCGGCCCTTCGCCTGGAGTGCCAAGAAAAAGCGCGCTCTTCGCAGCAAAGAGCGCATCGGCCTGCCGGAGCGCGGCGAACACGCCCTCGTCCAATGACCGTGCTGCGCTCAACGCCTGCGTGAGATGGAAGAGCGCCATTGCACGTTCTTCGCGCAGGCGCTCATTCCTCTCCTGCGCGCGAATCCGTGCAGTCAACTGGCCGGTGATCAGCGCAACGGCAAAATACGTCACGAACATCATGCCGTCTTCAAACTTCGCGATCACGAACGTGAACACCGGCGGGATGAACAGGAAGTTCCAGGTCAGCGCGCTCACGACGCCCGCAACGAGCACGGGCCAGCGGCCCACGCGCAAACTGAGCGCGATCGTTGCCAGCAGATAGAGCAACCCCACCGCCAGATAACCGACATACGTGACCGCGAACCAGCTCATCAACGTGAGGCCGCCGAGCGCGGCGAAGACTTCGACGTATTCGCGGCCCGGCGAGGCCTCGGGCGGCTGCCATTCGAGACGCGTGGTGCTCTTGCCCGCCGCGCGCTCCGCCGGGACGATGTAGATGTCGATCGATCCGCTTAGCCGCAGCAGCCGATCCACCAGATTTCCGCCGCGCACAAAATCCAGCAGCCGGGGCGAGCGCGACTTGCCGACGACGATCTGTGTCGCGTTGTGCTGAATCGCGACGCGCACCAGCGCTTCGGCGACATCCTCGTCGTGCGTCACGACCACCTCGGCGCCGAGTTCGCGCGCGAGAGCGAGGTTTTGCTCGAGACGCCGGCGCGCGTCGGGCGTCAACGTGCGAGCCGACTCGACGCTGACGGCGAGCCACGCGGCGCCTTGGGCCGCGGCCATCCGCCGTGTCCAGCGGACCAGTTGCGTAGAAAAGGGACTCGGTCCAACGGCGACCAGCAATCGGTCACCTGACCGCCAGACCGTTTTCAGCGGCGCGGTCGCGCGCATTTCGCGGAGGCGCTTGTCCACGCGTTCGGCCACAAAGCGGAGCGCGAGCTCGCGCAGGGCCGTCAGGTGGGTGTCTTGGAAAAAGTTTTCGGCGGCAGTGGCGGCGCGATCCGCCAAATAGACTTTTCCCTCGGCCAGCCGCTCGCGCAGCCCCTCAGGCGTGAGGTCGATCAGCTCGATCTCGTTCGCGAGTTCGAGAATCGAATCCGGGACTGTCTCGTGCACGGGCGCACCGGTGATCTGCCGCACGGCATCGGCCCGGCTTTCGACGTGCTGCACGTTCAGCGTCGTGAACACATCGATGCCGGCATCGAGGAGTTCGATCACATCCTGATAACGTTTGGGATGGCGGGAGCCGGGCGCGTTGGTGTGCGCCAGCTCGTCGACCAGGACGAGGCGCGGCTTGCGCGCCAGGATCACCTCAAGGTCCAGTTCGGTGAGCTGAATCCCCCGATGGTCGATCTGCTTGCGGGGCATAACAGTCAGCCCCGCAAGCAGCGCTTCGGTTTCGGCCCGCCCGTGCGTTTCGACAATGCCTGCGACCACTGGGCGTCCGTCGCGGAGTTCCTCGTGCGCGGCCCGGAGCATTGCATACGTCTTCCCGACGCCGGGACACATGCCGAAAAATATCTTCAGCCGCCCGCGCCGGGCACGAGCCTCGTCGCGAGTCAGCGAAGCCAACAGCACATCGGGATTGGGCCGCGTGTCGGTCATGGTGGACAGGCGCCTCCAAGATGGCCGTTCGCCCGATCTGACGCGAGCGCGGTCATCGCGGAGCGATCGAACGGGAAGGCCCTGCGTGCGAAAAATCCGTCCGCAGCTGGCACGAGGGTTCGAGCAACGCGATTACCGCGATGGCCGTCAGCAGCGCGGCGAAGATGACCGCACTGCGCAATTCGCGTGGAGTGTAGCTTCTCATGCCAGTCCCCATCGTTTAGCGGTCCGACGCGGACCTCGCCGCATCCAGCGCGCGATTCAGCGACAACACATTCACGCCGGGCTCCCCGAGAATCTGCGCGCTCCGGTCTTCGGTACATTGGGCAATCAGGCCTCGCACGGTGGTGAGCGGGAGCTGCCGGGCTCGCGCCACGCGGCCGGCCTGGTGCTCGGCGTTCGCGAGGCTGATGTGCGGATCGAGGCCGCTCGCGGAGCGCGTCACGGCGTCGGCCGGCACGGGCGTCGCGAACGAGAGTCCGTTCTTTTCGCGGTAGGCCGCGACCTCGGCTGTGATCGCGTCGGCGAGTTTCTGGCTGGTCGGTCCGAAGTTCGAGCCCGAGGAGTTCGCCGCATCATAGCCGGTTCCAGCGGACGAAGGCCGCGGATGAAAATAGCGGTCGCTTGTGAAGCTCTGCGCAAGCAGACGCGAGCCGCGCAGCGTGCCCTCGCGGTCGAACACGAGGCTGCCATTTGCCTGGTCGCGAAACAGCAACTGCCCGCCGGCCCAGACCGCCACGGGATACAATCCGCACAGCACCACGCCGAGAACGAGCGTGACGCGCAGCGAGGTGATGAGTTCGGTGAGGAGGATCTTCATGGTGAAACGAGTTCGCTTTCGCTGCCGCTCAGACGAGGTGCAGGGCCGCGATCAGGAGATCGATCAGCTTGATGCCGACGAACGGCACGAACATCCCGCCCAGCCCGTAAAGGAGGAGGTTGCGGCGCAGCATCGCCGCCGCGCCCATCGCGCGATATTTCACGCCACGCAGCGCGAGCGGAATGAGCGCGATGATGACGAGCGCGTTGAAGATGACCGCGCTCAGGATCGCGCTGAGCGGGGATTCCAGTCGCATGATGTTCAGCGGCGCGATCGCGGGGAAGACGCCGACGAGCAGCGCGGGAATGATGGCGAAATATTTCGCGATGTCATTGGCGATGGAGAACGTCGTCAGCGCGCCGCGAGTGATCAGGAGCTGTTTCCCGATCTCGACGATCTCGATCAGCTTCGTCGGATTGGAATCGAGATCGACCATGTTGCCGGCCTCCTTGGCCGCCTGGGTGCCGGTGTTCATCGCCACGCCGACATCGGCCTGCGCGAGAGCGGGCGCGTCGTTGGTGCCGTCGCCGGTCATGGCGACGAGATGCCCCGCCGCCTGTTCCTGGCGAATGCGAGCGAGCTTCATCTCGGGCGTGGCCTGCGCAAGGAAGTCGTCGACGCCAGCCTCGGCCGCAATCGCGGCGGCGGTGAGCGGATTGTCGCCTGTGATCATGACCGTGCGAATGCCCATCGTGCGGAGCTGCGCGAAACGCTCCTTGATTCCGCCCTTCACCACGTCCTTGAGAAAGAGGACGCCGAGCACCGCGCGGCCCTCGGCCACGACAAGCGGCGTTCCGCCCTGCCGCGAGATGGCCTCGACGCTTGCGTTCACCTCGGCCGGATAGGCACCGCCCTGCGACTCCACCCAGCGGCGCACATTCTCCGCCGCGCCTTTGCGAATGGAACGCGCGGATTGCCCCGCGTGCGCAGGGATGTCGATGCCGCTCATCCGCGTCTGCGCGGTGAACGGCACGAACGCGTGGGGCATCGTCAGCTCGCGACCGCGCAGATTGAATCTCTCCTTCGCGAGCACGACGATGCTGCGACCTTCCGGCGTTTCGTCCGCGAGCGATGCGTATTGCGCCGCTTCGGCGAGCCGTTCGCGCGTGACGTTCGGCGCCGGCAGGAAGTCGGACGCCTGGCGGTTGCCGAGCGTGATCGTGCCCGTCTTGTCGAGGAGCAGAACATCGATGTCGCCGGCGGCCTCGACCGCCCGGCCGGACATGGCGAGCACGTTGCGTTGCAGCAAGCGATCCATGCCGGCGATGCCGATGGCGCTCAGCAGGCCGCCAATGGTCGTCGGAATCAGACAGACGAGCAGCGCGATCAAAGCCGTGATCGAGAACGCCACCTGCGAGTAGAGCCCGAAAGGCTTCAGCGCGAGAATGACGAGCAGGAAGATGACCGTGAGGGCGGAAAGCAGGATCGTAAGCGCGAGTTCGTTGGGCGTCTTCTGGCGCGTGGCGCCTTCGACGAGGCTGATCATGTGATCGAGGAAGCCCTCGCCGGGATTCGTCGTGATGCGGATCAGCAGATGATCGGAAAGAACGATCGTGCCGCCAGTGACCGCGCTGCGGTCGCCACCGGCTTCGCGAATCACCGGAGCGGATTCGCCCGTGATCGCAGATTCATCGACCGAGGCCGCACCTTCGATGACCTCGCCGTCACCGGGGATGACTTCACGTGCCGAGACGGAGACGACATCACCACGTTGCAGCCCGCTGGCATCGACGTTTTCGAAGGAGCCGTCCTTGGTGCGACGTTTCGCGACGAGTCGCTTCCGCGAGGCGCGCAGCGCCCGCGCCTGCGCCTTGCCGCGTCCCTCCGCCACCGACTCGGCGAAGTTCGCGAAGACGACCGTGAAGAGGAGCCACAACGCGACCTGCAGCACGAAGCCGAACGGATCGTTCGACGTGAAGAGCTGTTCGAACGCAAGAATCGCGCCGAGCAGCGTCACGAACATGACCGGATTTTTGAGCTGCGCCCGCGGGTTCAACTTCTTGAACGCATCGGCGACCGCCTGCGTCATGATCGCGCGGTCGAACAGGGAAATCGATTTGGTGCTCATGTGAGTGAAAGCGGCTGCGTCGCGGTCAGAAGAGATTGCCGGCGTGCATCAGGTAGTGCTCGACGACCGGTCCCATCGCCAACGCGGGCAGGAACGTGAGGGCGCCGACGAGCAACACCGTGCCGATCAGGAGCACCACAAAGGTCGCGCCTTCTGTCTGGAACGTGCCCGCGCTGGCGGGAATGAGTTTCTTCCCGGCGAGATTTCCGGCGAGTGCCAGGATTGGAACGATCACGAGAAACCGGCCGATGAGCATCGCGAGACCGAGGGTCGTGTTGTAGTGCGTGTCGCCATTCGCGGGGTTTGCGGTGAGGCCGGCGAAGGCCGAGCCGTTGTTTCCCACGGCGGAGCTGTAGGCGTAGAGAATTTCGCTCAGGCCGTGCGGGCCGGTGTTGTTGAGTCCCGCTTGGCCCCAGGTACTGGCGGCACTCCAGGCGGTGAACCCGAGGATCGCCGCGGCCAGCGCCATGATGGCGATCATTACGAGCTTCACGTCGTAGGCCTCGATTTTCTTGCCGAGGTATTCGGGCGTGCGGCCGACCATCAACCCCGCGATGAAGACCGCGAGGACGACGAAGATCAGCATGCCGTAAAGGCCGGCGCCGACACCGCCGAAGATGACTTCGCCGGTCTGCATGTTGAAGAGCGGAACGAGCCCGCCGATCGGCGTGAACGAGTCGTGCATGGCGTTCACCGCGCCGCACGACGCGTCGGTCGTGATCGTCGCGAAGAGCGCCGAGTTGAAGATGCCGAAGCGCACTTCCTTGCCCTCCATGTTGCCATCCGCTGCCGCGACGCCGAGCTGGTGATGGATCGGATTTCCCGCCGCCTCGAAGCGCCAGGAAACCAGTACGCCGGCGATGAAGAGGAACGCCATCGCGCTCCACACGGCCCAGCCGTGACGCTGGTTTTTCACCATCCGTCCGAGGTAATACGTGAGCGCGCTCGGAATCGCGAAGATCGAGAGCATCTGGAAAAAGTTCGAAAGCGGTGTCGGGTTCTCGAAGGGCTGCGAAGCGTTGGCGTTCGTGTAGCCGCCGCCATTCGTGCCGAGCATCTTGATCGCCACCTGTGAGGCCATCGGCCCCTGCACGATCAATTGCGTGTCGACCGTCTTGTCCTCCAGCACCGGTTTTCCATCGGCGCCGGTCATCGGCTGGCCGCGGGCATCGGTCTTCGCGACCTGGATCGTATAAGGCTCGAGTGTCCTGGCCGTGTCGTAGGGTTTGAAATTCTGAATCATGCCCTGCGACACGAGGAAAAGCGCGAACACGACGCACACTGGCAGCAGCAGGTAATACGTCACGCGCACGAGGTCGGCCCAGAAGTTGCCAATCGTCTGTGCGGTGTGGCGCGCGATGCCGCGGACCAGCGCAGCGGCGATACCGATGCCGGCGGCCGCGGACGTGAAATTGTGCACCGTGAGGCCGACCATCTGCGAGAAGTAGCTCAGGGTCGATTCACCGCCGTAGCTCTGCCAATTGGTGTTGGTCGTGAAACTCGCCGCGGTGTGGAACGCGAGGTCGGGCTCGACCCCGCCGAAGTTCTGCGGATTCAGCGGCAGCAGGTGCTGATAGCGCAGGATGAAATAGGTGAAGAGCATCCCGACCAAACTGAACGCGAGCAGAGAGAACGCGTATCCGCGCCAGCTTTGTTCGCGCTCCGGATCGACGCCGCAGAGGCGGTAGGTCAATCGCTCAAACGGTTTCACGAGCCCGTCGAGGAAGGTCCGTTCGTGCGGATCGAGCACGCGGACGAGGTAGAGTCCGAGCGGCTTGGTGATGAGCAGCAATGCGCCGAGGTAGAGCGCGAATTGGAGCCAGGCGTTGGAATTGTTCATGGCGGGCCGTTCAGAACTTTTCGGGACGCAGCACCGCCACCACGAGGTAGGCAAGGCATCCAAGCGCGATGAGGCCGATGACGATGTTTTCCATGGCGAAATCCGGTTTGAGATTCGGGCCTCAGCGCACCTTGTCGCAAAAGCGCACGTAGGCTGCGCACGCGGCGAAGAACCCGATGGCGAAGGCGACGAACACGAGATCGTTCATGCCGCCAGCATACGACGTAACCGTCGCGCGGCCTAATTAAGAGCCGGCGCGAAAGCGCTAAGATTTCATTAAGACGCCCGAACCAGCTAGGCGTCGGCGCGACCCAAGGGAGCCATGGGATTCGCCGTAATCCTTAACGGGAAATCGCGTTTCAAAACCGACCGTTCCCCGGGAGACATCGCAGGATTGAGAGGCGACCACGGCGTGGTGGGCCGCGAGACGGAGTTCGATTGCTTCAAGAAGCTTAAGCGGCCGCGCGCAAGTCGGACCGCAACAGGTCGACGATGCTCGTGATTTCCCCGAGCGTCAGCAGCTTGAAGAGGATTGTCTCGTCGATGCGGTTGAGGAATTCCGGGCAGGACAAACTCGCCGGCCATTTTTCGCCCCCCCGGCGATCAGGGCAGCTCGTAAACTTCGATCAGCGCGATGCCGGGAGCGCTTTCCGCGCCGCCGAGCACGATGGAATAAGCGCCGGGATTCACGGTGAGCATTAGCGCGGCGTCTTTCGTCCCGGGTGCGAGGGCAAAGGCGCCGACCGCGGCGCCAGCCGCGCGGGCTTCGTCGCTTGCGTCGTCGTTGCTGGCGAGGAGCTCGGCCCCGTGAAAGAGCTGCACCCGCGGATCGGCAAGCAGCGCGCCGTCGATGCCAAACGGCGCGAGGCCGGGGCCGACGGCGCGCACGAGGAGATGGGCGGGCGTCTCGCCGTTCACGACAAAGCCGACAATGACCGTGTCGTCGCCGACGCCGGCTTCGGCGCGGACGGAGAGGTTCACGAAATGTTGATCGGTTGGAGCAACGACGGGGTCAGCCGAATAAAGCTCGGTGAGCGCCACGCCAGAGTCCTCCGGTCGCGCGTCGAGCGACGCGACGAGCGTGCTGTAGGGGCCGGCGTTCAGCGTGGTCAGCAGCGCGGCGTCGGAAGACGTCGACGCGAGCGGAAACGCCCCGACTCGCTCCGTGGCGGTAGCGACGGACGCATCCCCAGCCCAGTTCGCGTTTTCGGCGACGACGACACCTTCGCGTGAGATGCGCAGAATCGGATCGGCAAGCGGCGCGGCGATTCCGAACGCTGCCAAGCCCGGCCCGACAGCGCGCGCGAGAAGCTGTTTCGGCACGCCGCCGCCGATCACGAAGCCGGTAATAAACGTCCGTGGTCCGGTGCCAGTGCGGGCGCGCGCGGAGAGATTAGTGAAGCGACCAGCGAGCAGGGGCAGCGCGTGGAACGTGCGCTCGACGTCGGGCGCCGCTGCGAACACGGCGTTGCCCGGCTGCGAGGCGCGGATCGTGATCGCACCGGCAACGCCGCCAAACGTGACAGTGCCGTCAGTGACCGAAGCCGGGCCGCTGACGAGGGCGAACGCGATCGGCAGGCCGGAGCTCGCGGTCGCTGCGAGCGCGAAGGACGGCGCGTTGAACTTGCGGTTCGCGGGCGCGGCGAACGCGATCGTTTGCTCGAGCTTGGCGATGTCGGCGATCGTCTGCTCGATGGGCGTGGCGGGCGCGTAGTTTTCGTTGCCGGGTTGCGTGGCGCGAACAACGAGCGGGTTGGCGTCGCGCGGCGTGAGCGTGGCGGCCTCGAGGGCGGCGTTGCCGCTAACGAGTTCGAACGCGACGGAAAGGCCCGCGCTGCTCGTGGCGCGGAGCGTGAAGGAATCGTTCACGCGCAGGCCGGTCGCAGGATCGAACACGATCGTCTGCGTCGCGCGGGCGATCGTGAGCGTGGCCGAAGCGGAGCCGCTGTAGCCGGCCGCCGTGACGCTCGCGACGACGGTGTAGGAGCCGGCGTTCGTCGGCGGTGTCGGGCTACCATTGTAAGTGATGCTCGTGGCGATGCCCGCCGTCGTCGTGGAAACGGCCGCGGATTTCGGCGTGCCGTCGTAGACATGTGCGAGATCGCCGAGAGAGACGGCAACGGGCGTGATCAGTGGCGGTGGAGGTGGCGGCGGGGCGTTGATGCTGGCGGTGGCGATGGCCGTGCTCGACGCGAGTTGGTAGTTCGCCGCATGGGCGCCGTCGAGGGCGAGGCCGGTGATCGTCACGACCTTGTTGGCGCCGACGTTGGCGTCGGAGAACGAGCCCATGCCACCGGTGAGCGTGACGGTGTCGCCGGCGAACACGCCGCCGAGCGTCGCGCCGGCGAGGCTGATCGTGGCGCTGGTCGTGCCGTCGTAGGTCTTGTCGCTCGCCGTGATGCCGCTGACCGCGACGATTGCGCGCGCGATCGCGAGCGTGAGCGAGGCGGTGCTCGCGTTGCCCGCGAGATCGACGGCGCCGAGGGTTACGTTGAACGTGCCGGTCTGCGTCGGCTCGCCGGAGATAACGCCGCTCGTGGTGTTCAGCGTGAGGCCCGTGGGCAACCCAGTGGCTGAATAGGTCACGGCGGCGCTCGCGGTGGTAATCGCGTAGGACAGCGCGGTGCGATAGCTGCCGGCGAACGTCGTGGCGCTGGTGATGTCCGGTGCGGTGGTGTCGATCACCACGGGAAAATCGGCGGATGACGCGCTGGTGTTCCCCGCGCCGTCGACGATCGTGGCGGTGAAGAGATAGCTGCCAGCGGCGAGCGTGGTCGCAGTGTAGTCATAACTCCAGAGGCCGGACACGTTGGTGGTGGCGGTCCCGAGCACACCGACGCCGGAGCGGTTGAGCGTGACCGTGCTGTTGGCTTCGGCGGTGCCGAATAAAACCAGCGTGGCGTCGGAGGTCGTGCCGTCGGTGGAGGAGGCGCCGGTATCGGTGGTGATCGCGGTGATTACCGGCGCGTCGGCGACGGCATCGATCGTGACGAGAAAGGCGGTGGAAGCGGCGCTGGTGTTGCCGGCGGCGTCGGTCCCTGTGGCGGTAAAAACGTGATCGCCGCTGCCGAGCGTGGTGGCGGTGTAGTCGAAGCTCCAGGCGCCGGCGCCGTTCGTGGCCGTGAAACCAATCTGGCCCGAGCCGGTGCGTGAGAGCGTGATAAGAGCATTGGGTTCGCCGGTGCCAGAAAGGATCAAGGTGCTGTCGCTGGTGATGTGATCGGTGGAGGAAGGTCCGGTGTCGTCGGAGATCGCCACGAACGTCGGCGCGGCGGGCGCCGTCGTATCGATGACGAGATTCTTGTTCGCAGCGAGCGAGCCGGCGGCGCCGGGTGTGGGGAGCGTGAGGATCGCGTCGACGGCGGACGCGTTGCGAAGCGTGCCGCCATTGAGGGTGAGCGCGTTCGTCGAAAGGTAGTCGAGATCGGCGGCGGTTTCACCGGCGGCGATGGCGTAGGTGAAAGTGAGCGTGCTGGTGCCGGAGCCGCTCGCGTAGGTGGCGAAAACGGCGGCGCCGGAGTTGAGCTGCAAGCGAGGCGTGCCGGTGACGACGATCGCCTGGTTGAAGGCGACGGTGAGCGCGAGGGACTCGCCGGCGGTGTAGGCGGCGTTGTCGGCGGGCGAACCGACGCCGAGAACGACCGGCGCCGGCGGAAGCGCGGTGATGGCGATGGTCGCCTGCGCGGTGCCGGTGGAGAAAGCGGTCGTGCCGCCGTTGGTGGTGGTGTCGGCGGTGTTGCGCGTGGAAGCGGTGGACGCGGTGCCGGCGGTCTGATCCCACGCGCGGAAGGTGATCGTGGCGGTTTCGCTCGTGGAGCCGTCGCCGAGATAGCGGACTTCGGTGGACGGATCGAGCAGCAGTGCGGCTGCGGCGGATACGGCGCCGAGGTTGGTCCACGTCGCGCCATCGGTCGAGAACTGCCAGTTGCCCGCGCCGGTGGTGGCGGTCACCGCGATGCCGGCGAGCGCGCCGCCGTCGACGTCGGCCTGCGTGGTGGCATCGAGGAGCTCGGCGACAGTCGGCGTGGAGGACGGAGCGGAGGCTCCGGTGCCGGGGAAGGTGTAGGGGCCGCCGGTGAGCGTGGGGGCATCGTTGATGGCGGTGACGGTGAGCGTCGCGGTGTCGGTCGCGTTGGAGAAAGGCGTAGTGCCGCCGGCGGCGCTGGCATCGACCTTGGTGCCGTGGGCGCCAGCGGTGGCGCCGGTCTGGTCCCACGCGCGATATGAAAGGACGGGCGCGGCTGAGTTGCGGGCGTCGGGGACGAAACGTAGACGGTCGGAGCTGCGCAACAGAAGCGCGGACGACAGCGAGACACTGCCGACGTCGCTCCACGTGGCGCCGGCGTCGAGAGAATATTCCCACGTTCCGTTGGCGGGGGCTTGCGCGAAGAGTGCGAGTCCGGCGAGCGGCGCGGGATCGGCGTCGGTAACAGACGCGCCGAGGAGCGTCGCGATGGTCAGGCCCGAGTTCGCAGTGTCGTCTTCGGTGATCGCGGCGAGGGACGGCGCGACGGGCGCGAGCACGGGGGCGTCATTCACGTTGCCGACCACGATCGTGGCCTGCGCGGTGCCGGTGGAGAACGCGGTGGTGCCGCCGTTGACGGAGGCGTCGGCGGTGTTGCGCGTGGTGTTGGTCGACGCGGTGCCGGAGGTTTGGTCCCAGGCGCGGAATGTAAACGTGGCGGTTTCGCCGACGCCGTTCGGGAGGTAGCGGACTTGCGTGTCGTTCGAGAGGAGGAGCGCGGCGGAACTGGAAACGGCTCCGAAGCCGGTCCAGGTCACGCCATCGGTGGAAAACTGCCAGGTGCCGCCGCCGGTCGTCGCGGTGACGGCCACGCCGGAGAGCGCGCCCGGGTCGGCGTCGGCGTGAGTCACGCCGGCGAGGATTGCGGAGACGAGCGTGCCGGCGGGAGCGGTGGCGTTTTCGTCGATGCCGGTGAGCGCGAAGGGACCGCCGGAGAGCGTGGGGGCGTCGTTCGCGGCGTTCACGGCGAGCGTCACGGTATCGGTGGCGTTCGAGAAGGCGGTGCTGCCGCCCGTGGTGGCCGAGTCGAGCTTTGTGCCGTGCGCGCCGGCGGTGGCGCCGGTTTGGTCCCAGGCGCGATGCGTGAAGGACGCGCTCGCAGTGTCGACGCCGTCGGGGAAGAAGCGGACGCGATCGGTCGAGCGCAGGAGGAGCGCGGAGTCGTCCGAGACGACGCCGACGTCGCTCCAGGTCGTGCCGTCGAGGGAGAATTGCCAGCGGCCGCCGGTGGACTCCGCTGCGGTGATCGCGATGCCGTCGACGGCGCCCGTATCCACGTCGCTGATGCGGGCGCCGACGATGCTGGCGACGGTGTGGCCGGTGTTGGCGAGATCGTCTTCGCCAAGCGCGGCGAGCACGGGAGCGGCGGGCGTGAGGACGGGCGCGTCGTTGACATCGGTGACGTCGAGCGTGGCCTGCGCGGTGGCGGCCGAGAATGCGGTGGTGGCGCCGTTGGTCGTCGTGTTAGCGGTGTTGCGCGTGGTGTCGGTCGACGCGGTGCCGGAGGTGCGGTCCCACGCGCGGAACGTGAGCGCGGCGGTTTCGGCGTTGTCGTTGTCGGGCGTATAGCGGATGCGCGCGGTGCTCGAGAGGAGGAGCGCGGCGTTGGTAGAGACAGCGCCGACGCTGGTCCACGTGGTGCCGTTGGTGGAATACTGCCAGGTGCCGTTGCCGGTCGTGGCGGTGATCGCGAGGCCGGAGAGCGCGGAGGCGTCGGCATCGGCGCGGCCGACACCGGCGAGGATCGCGGAGACGAGCGTGCCGGAGCTCGCGGTGTCTTCATCGGTGGCGGCGAGCGCGAAGGTGGCGCCGGCGAGCGTCGGGGCGTCGTTGACGGCGGTCAGCGCAATCGAGCGGGAAACGGTGCTGCTGGCGTTGTCGCCGTCGTTGGCGGTGAAGGTGACGGTGCGCGTGGCGGTGGACGGAGCGTCCGAGGAATTCCGATACGTGACCGCGCGGAGCGTGGCCTGCCACTGCGCGAGCGTGGCGGTGGCGCCGGCGGAGGTGAGCGTGAGGATGCCGGTGCTGGAATCGTAGCTCGCGGCGATGTTGCCCTGGAGCGTGGGCGCGGCGAGCGCGTCCTGGGCCGCGGAGAAGTTGGTCGTGATGCGGACTGTGGCGCTGGCGAGCGTGGCGCTGTCGGAATCGGTGACCGTGAGCGCGGGGTCGATCGCGAGCGCGGCGGCGTTTTCCGCGAAGGTGTTCGCGCCGGCGGTGAGCGCGACGACGGGCGCGGCGGTGGCGACGGCGACCGTGGTGAAGCGGAGGGAGCCGCCGACGATCGAGAACGTGCCGTTGAGGCCGGCGGGGAGATTGACGTAGCTGAAATTGCCGGCGGCGAACGTGGTGCTGGCGAAGGTCGCGAGCGTGTAGGTGCGGCCGGCGGCGCCGGTGCCGCCGAAATCGAAACGGTAGAGCGCGCCGGCAGCGCCGCCTCTGATGAAGGCGCCGCCGATGGCGAGGCGGTCGGAGGTGTTGTTGGTGGTGCTCAGCTCGAAGTCGAAGGTCGCCGAGCCGCCGCCGCGCCAGGTGTAGTCGCCGCCCACTGTCAGCGTGCCGATGGAATTGCCGGGCTCGGTGCGCGCGCCGGCCTGCGCGATGACGTCGCCGCCGATGCGGCCCGCGCCAGCGAGCGTGGCGCCGGTCGCGAGCGTGAGCGTGCCGGGGCCGGTCGCGCTACCGGTGGCGTTGTTCACGCGGAGCGTGCCGGCGTTGAGGGTGGTGCCGCCGGTATAGGTGCTCGCGCCCGTGAGGGTGAGCGTGCCCGTGCCGATTTTCACGAGCGCGCCACCGGTGCCGTCGATCACGCCGGAGAGCGTGGTCGAGGTGTTGAGGCCGCCGGTGGTGAGCGTCTTGGCGCCGAGGTGGATGTTGCCGCCGCCGTCGAGCGAGCCGATGGCGATGCCGCCGGTGGTAAGATTGATGATCTCGATGAACGCGTCGTTGCCGAGGACCACCGTGGCGCCGTGGGCGGTGGCGCTGCCTTCGAACGAGGTGAAGCTGGTGCCGTTGTTGACGATCGTCGCGGTGCCGGCGGAGGCGTTGTCGAGGAAGTAGGCGAAGCCGACGGAATTGTTGACGATGGTAGCGGCGCCCGCGGTGGACGAACCGGCGAAGCGCGTCTGGCCGCCGAAATCGTTCGTGATGTCGAGCGCGGCGGCGCTGGCGTTGCCCTCGAAGCGCAGCATGCCGTTGCTCACCGTCATGGGTGCGGTGATCGTGTGGGCGAGGCCGCCGATCGCGAGCGTGCCTCCGGTGATCGTGGTGGGGCCGGTGTAGCTCAGCGCACCGGAGAGCGTGACGGTGCCGCTGCCGGATTTGGTGAGCGAACCGGGGCCGGAGATGTTGCCCGCGTAAGCGAGCGTGCCGGTGCGGTTGAAGATGACGGCGGAGTTGTTGATCAACGGACCGGTGAGCGCGCCGCTCGCGCCGTTGCCGATCTGGAGCGTGCCGGCGTTGACGGTGGTCGTGCCGGTGAAGGTGTTCGCGCCGGTGAGAATCAGCGTGCCGCCGCCGGTTTTAGCGAGCGAGCCGGTGCCGCTGACTACGCCGCTGTGGGTGAACGAGCCCGAGCTCACCTCGATCACACCGCCGCTCGCGCCGAGCGTGGTGGGACGGCCGACGGAGAACGTGCCGGTCGTGCGGAGCGTGCCGCCGCCGAAGGTGATGGGCGTGCCGGCGAAGCCGAGGTTGTTGCCGGCCGTGATGGTGAGGATGCCGGCGTTGAGCGTGGTGCCACCGCTGTAGGTGTTGGCGGCGGCGAGGACGAGCGTGCCGGCGCCGTTTTTGACGAGCCTCCCGGCGCCGGCGTTGTCCCCGGTGCCGCCGGAGCCGGTCTGGTCGGCGATCACGTCGTTGATGGTCACGGTCTGCGCCGCGGCGGGGGAGAAGGTGATCGTGCCGTTGCCCTGGAGAAACGCACCGGCGCCGAAAGCGGAGCCGGCCGTCGCGCCCGTGCCGCCGGTGGCGCCTGCGGTAACGGTGTTGCCGTT
The DNA here is from genome assembly GCA_036675625.1 of Opitutaceae bacterium. Taxonomy (GTDB): domain Bacteria; phylum Verrucomicrobiota; class Verrucomicrobiia; order Opitutales; family Opitutaceae; genus ER46. Next base: position 18,646 of record JAKFEQ010000059.1, read on the forward strand.
GATCGCGAGCGGGCCGGTGACGTTGAGCGTGGCGCCGTCCTGCACGAAGATCGCGCCGCCGAGGCCCGCACCGCCGCCGCCGGCTTGCGGGGACGAGTTGCCGCCGCCGAAGCCGCCGCGACCGTAACCCGTGTCGAGGCTGACGCTCGCGCCGCCGCCGCCGCCGAAGCCGCCGTTGCCGCCGGCGCCGCCGACATCGGGGATCACACCGGCCGAGCCGCCTCCGCCGCCGAACCCGCCGCCGCCTCCGACACCCATCGTGCCCACTGCGCCCGCGCCGCCGCCGCCACCGAAGCCGCCCGCGCCGCCGCGGACGAGGCTGGTAAACGGCGGAACGCCCGCCTCCGTCCCCGCCCCTCCTCCCACGCCGCCGCCGCCGCCCCCGATGTTGGACTGGCCGCCACCACCACCGCCGCCCTGCGCGCCGCCGGCGGCGCCATTCAATCCGGCGCCGCCTGACGCGGCGCCATGGACGATGCCGCTGGCGCCCGCGGTGCCGGCGGCGCCGCCGTTCGCACCGACGCCAAGGCCACCGCCGCCGACGGCGCCATTGCCGCCCATGCCGCCGCCGCCGCCCATCACGCCCGAGCCGCCGGCGCCGCCGACGGCGGCGTTGGAGAGCAGGGAGAGGTTGTTCACGTTCACCGTCGCGCCCGTGCGCACGAACAACGCGCCGCCCATCCCCGCGCCGCCGCCACCGCCGAGACCGCCGGCGCCGCCGATCGCGCGGGCGTGCGTGATCGTGAGGTTCGCGACGGTGACGGAGCCGCTGTAAACGAGGAACCCGCGATAGGCATTGGCGCCGTCGAGCGTGTGATTGTTGCCCGCGATCGTGACGTTGCGCTGCACGGCGGGCAGATCGGCCGTGAGCGTGATGTCGCCCGCGAAGGCGATCGTATCGCCATTCGCGGCGGCGAGGAGCGCGCTGCGCAACTCGGCCTCGGTGTCGACCGTCAGGGTGGCGATCGTGATGGCGCGAGCCCCCGAGGCGGGGCTGGTGCCGCCGGCATTTGCCGCGGTCGCGGTGAAATTGTAGGTGCCGGGGGCGAGCGCGCTGGTGGTGATCGACCAATTGCCACCGACGGCCGTCGCGGAGCCGACCTGCGTGACGCCGGCAAACAAGCGCACGGTGCTGCCTGCGGCGGCGGTGCCGGTGAAGGTGGGCGTGGTGTCGCGCGTGAGGTTGTCGTTGTTGAGGACACCGGTGTCGCTCGCGGCGGCGAGATCGGGCGCCGAAGGCGCGGAGGGCGGAGTGACCGCGGTGGAGATGACGAGCGCCTTGTTCGCGGCGAGCGAGCCGGCGGCGCCGGGCGCGGGGAGCGTAAGCGTGGCGTTGTTGCCCGAGGCGTCGCGGAGGGTGCCGCCGTTGAGGGCGAGCGCGAGCGTGTTGAGGTAGTCGAGGTCGGAGCTGTTGTCGCCAGACTGCACGGTGTAATTGAACGTGAGCGTGGCCGTGCCGGAACCGCTGGCGTAGGTGGCGGTGCGATCGGTCGCGCCGGTCTCGAGCGTGAGGCGCGGCGTGCCGCCGGAGGTGTTCACGGTCACGGGCTGGTTGAACGTGACCGTGATCGGGATCGTCGCGCCGAGGCCGTAGGTGCCGTTGGCGGTGGTGGAGGAAACGGCGGTGACGGCCGGCGCGGTGGTGTCGATCGTGACAGCGAGCGCGGCAGAGGCGGCGCCGGTGTTGCCGAGGGAATTGGTGGCGCGCGCGGTGATGTTGTGCGCGCCGTTGGCGAGCGCGGCGGCGGCGGGCACGGTGAACGTCCACACGCCGCCGGCGGTGGCGGTGGTGGAGCCGAGCAGGGTCGTGCCGGCGCGGTAGACGCGGATCGTGGCGTTGGGCTCGGTGGTGCCGGTAAAGGTGGGCGTGGTGTCGCTGGTGAGGTTGTCGGTATTCGAAGAGCCGAGATCGGTCGCGGCGGTGAGGTCGGGCGTCGAGGGCGCGCCGGGGACGGTGGTGTCGATGACGATGTTTTTGACGCTGCCGAGCGTGGTGTAAAATGGGTCGTAGCGCTCGAAGATGAGCTCGACGTCGGCGGCATGGCCGTCGGCGTCGATGATCGTGCCGCCGTTGAGCTGGAGGGAATTCTTATTGAGAAACTCCAGGTCGGGCGAGCTGTCGCCGGCGACCACAGTGTAGGTGAAGTAGAGGAAGCCGGTGCCGCTGCCGGAAACGTAGGTCGCAAAACGATCGACCGTGCCGGTCTCGAGCTGGAGGCGCGGCGTGCCGGTGACAGTGACGGCGCGGCTGAACTCGAGCCAGACGTTGATCTGCGCACCGGAGCGATAGGTGCCGTCCGGCGTGATCGAGGCCATCTCGGTGACATAGGCCGCATCGAGCAGGCGCGCGGCGTAGGTGTTGTTCGGACCTTCATTGCCGATCACGTAGATATCTCCGCGACCCGACGTCGCCACGGCGAGCGGGGTCCGGAGAAAGTGCGGCGAGACCAGGACGAGCGTCCCGGCCACGGTGTATTTCACGATGCGGTTGTTGTTGTAGTCGGTGACCCAGAGGAGGCCCCACTTGTCGAGGGCGACGCTGGTCGGTTCGTTGAACTGGGTGTTGCCGGCGCCGAGTGCGCCCCACTTCGTGACGTAGGCGCCGGCGCTATTCAGTTTCTGGATACGGTGGTTGCCGGTGTCCGCGACGTAGAGGTTGCCGGCGGAATCGACGGCGACATCGGAGGGGCGGTTGAACTGGCGGTTGCCCGAGCCGAGGCCGCCCCACGCGGCGACGAACGTGCCGGCGTTGTTGAATTTCTGGATGCGGTGGTTGCCGCGATCGGCGACGTAGACGTTGCCGGCGGCGTCGACGCAAAGGCCGGCGGGGTCGTTGAACTGGCCGTTGCCGCTGCCGGCGGTGCCGAATTGCGCGGCGAAGGTGCGGTCGGCGTTGAAGCGCACGATGCGGTTGGCGGCATCGGACACGTAGATCGCGCCGGTGGTCGGATGCACGGCGATGCCGGTGGGCGTCGTGAGCTGCGCGCCGCCGAACTCGGGATCCACGGTGGGGACCATCGTCCGGGGATGCCGGCCCACGTCGCCCACTGGACCTGGCTTTTGCGCGGTGTAAACGACGACATTGCTGCCGGAGGTGAACGCCGCGACGTCGAGCGGCTCGCCGGCGCCGCCGTAGCTGACCACAAGCGCGTGCGGCGTCTGCGCGGCGCGCAGCGCGGGCGCGCCGCCCAGGAGCGCGATGCCACAGAGCGTCGTAACGGCGAGGGAACGCCGAGCGACTGGCTCGAGCGAGCGATGAAAATTTGGAGCCTTAAGCGCAGCGAACGAGAACCAGGCGAAGCGGGACATGTGGGCGATGCGACCGCACGGCGCAGAAGCTGGAATCTCTTCAGCCGCCCGGTTGCATTTGGACGATATCAGGCTGAGTAAAAACCGGCCATACACCCTTGGGTGCATATCGTTTGCTGCGGGGTTGATTACGGCGTCGCGGCCCCGCATCATCGTCGACGCCCACGATTCATGCCCCGCGTCGCCCTCTTGCTCGCGCTTTTCGTTGCCGCGTTTGCCCGCGTGACCGCGGCGGACGAGCGAATCGCCGTGGCCAACCCGCGGTTCACCGGATCGCCGCTGTTGCGGGCCTGGCTCGCACAGGACTACGAGGGCCATCCCGAGACCCACGCGCTCGCGCAGGATCCGCGCACGGGATTGATCTACGTCGGCACGCGCGGCGCCGTGCTGGAATTCGACGGCGCGCGCTGGCGGTCGATCAAGCTGCCGCGCGACGAAGCGGTGACCTCGCTCGTGCACGACGCCCGCGGCCGGCTGTGGGCCGCGACCACGGGCGACATTTTCCTGATCGCATCCGATGCGCGCGGCGAATGGCAGGCGATCTCGCAACGCGAGCGGCTGCCGGAGCCGTTTCAGTTCTCTATTCTCCAGGCGGTCTCGCTCGCCGAGGGCATTTACTTTCGCGACAACATGCGCGTCGCGTTCTTCCCGATCGACGACAGGCCGCCGTGGATCCGGAAACTCACCGGGCATCCGATCGTGCTCGGCGAGATGTGGACGATGCACGGCCGCGTGCACATCCTCGCCGGCCAGCAGACGCTGCGGCTTCGCGCCGGCGGCGAGCCCGGCGAGGTCGAGCGCCTGCCACGGTGGGGCGGCGGGCACGTGCTCGACACGCGCGCGCGCCCCGGCGGGAGTCGCGACGTCGCGCTGCCCGGCGCGCTCGAGCGCTGGAGCGACGACGCGCCGCTCGCGACCTTGCGGCAGTTCGACGACGACTCGGCGCGTTGTGCGGTTTTCCTGCGGGACGGCCGCGTGGCTTTTGGCATGAGCCGCAGCGGCGTCGTGCTCTGCGACGCCGACGGCCACGTGGTGCAACGCATCGACCGCGCCCAAGGCCTGCCGGCCAACGCCATCGCCGCGCTCCTCGAGGATCGCGACCGCGGGCTGTGGGTCGCGACGCCCTTCGGGGTGGCGCGCATCGAGCTCGATTCGCCCTATGCGCTGCACGGCCCCGCGCAGAAACTCGAGGGCACGACGGTCACGTTCGCGCGGCACCAAGGCTCGCTCTACGTCGGTGGCAGCGAAGGCGCGTGGCGGCGCGACGCGCGCGGCGAATTCCGCGTGCTCGAAGGCGCCGAGCAGGTGGTGCGCGATCTCACGCCGCTGGGCGACAATCTCTACATCGAGAGCCCGATGCTGCGCGCGGTCCTGGCCGGGGATCCACCCGATCGCGTGCGCGTGCTCGAGAACCGCAACTACTACGGACTCGTGCCGCTCACGACCGCGCCCGGCTGGTTCGTCCACGGCTGCAACGAGGGCATCCGCTGGGCTCATTTCGAAGGCGACACATGGGCGCACCATGGGCCGCTGGCCGCGATCGACCGGCCGGCACGCGTGTGGTTCGAGGAGCCGGCGGGGATCGTGTGGGCGACGGTCGGCACGACCGTGCATCGGATCGATTTTCGCACTGGGCCCGCGATCGACGCGCCGGCGAAGCCACTGGCGACGCCGCTGCCGACGGCGCCGCGATTATTTCTGATCGAGGGGCAGGTGATCGCGCTCGCGGGCGGTGCGTTTCATCGCTTCAACTCGGCTGCGGAGCGTTTCGTTCTCGACCCTTTCATCCACGGTTTCGAAAACTCCGCGATCCAGCACGCGCATCTGGCAGCGGACGGAACGCTGTGGCTGCTGCCGGCAAATTCTTCCGGCGAGATCTGGCACGCTCGACCGACCGAAAAGGCAGGCCAGTGGCAGGCGGAGAAACTCCCCGGACCGCCGTTGACCGATCTGCGGCCGACCGGGCTGTTCCACGATGCTGCCACACACACCCTGTGGCTCGCGACGCACGGCACGCTGGTCTCGCGCGATCTCGGTTGGAAACCCACGCGCGAAACGCCGCCTCCTGCCGCAATCGTGCGCCGACTCGAATCCGCGAGCGGTGATCTCCTGCTCGCCGGCTCGGCTCTCAACTCTCCGCTCTCCACCCTCAACTCGCAACACACCGCTCTGCGCTTCGCGTTTGCCGCGCCGACGTTCGCGGCCGATCACCGGGGAATGTCGCGGCTCCAGTTTCGCACGAAACTGGAAGGACTCGACGCCGACTGGACCGTGTGGTCGGGCGAAACCCAGCGCGATTTCACCAACTTGCCGTGGCGTCGCTTCACGTTTCGCGTGCAAGCTCGCGATAACTCCCGCACGGGGCCGGAGGCGACCTTCGCTTTTGTGATCGTTGCGCCCTGGTGGGCGACGCGCTGGGCAATCGGCGGCTACGCAACGCTCGGCATGCTTGCGTTGATCGCGATTGTGCGGCTGCGCACGCGCGCGCTCGACCGCCGCACGCGGCAGCTCGAAGCCTTCATACTCGAGCGCACGCGCGAGCTGCACCAGGCGAAGATTGCGGCCGAAGCCGCGAATCGCGCGAAGAGCTCCTTCCTCGCGAACATGAGCCACGAGCTGCGCACACCGCTCAACGCCATTCTCGGCTTCGCCCAAATCCTGCGTCGCGCGCCGGACGTCCCGGCCACGCATCGCGACCGTCTTGCGATCATCAGCCGTAACGGCGACCACCTGCTCGCGCTCATCAACGAAATCCTCGACCTCTCGAAAAT
>JAKFEQ010000002.1:0-97703 GCA_036675625.1 Opitutaceae bacterium
ACATAGGCCGATACCGGGATGCCTTGTGCTTTTGCATGCAACCGGTGGGTGGCGTTTTTTGCGGGGTCACGCATTTCAGCATGGTAGAACTCTGCGGCCTCCTGAGACATCTTTACCCGATGGGCTTTCTGCTTGTGGCTCCATGGTTGTTTTCGTTTGGCGCGAGGGCTGACGATCGTGCCGTCCGGCGTCTGTCGATAGACCCAATGTTCGATCGTACCGCTGAGCTGGGTCAGCGCGGCGTTGAGCTTCACCTTAGCCATGGTGTGCCGCCGGAGTACCGTCGTACTGCGCTCGCTTCGGCTGGGACCCTGCTGGGTCCTCGGTGGGACCTTTCTGGGACTTTCATGCGGGCCGAGCCTGCGCAGATCCGGCGCTGATACCAGGCCTCCGACTACCGGAAATTCGGTAGATTTTCAGCTCGACAGGAGAGGTGTCCGAGAGACGGCGCGTCTGCCTGAAAGGTTTCTCGGTGGTGAGTTGAGAGTTGAGAGCGGAGGGCGGAGTGGCTTTTGGGCCTGCACTCAAGCGTGTCGTCTACCTAATTTCAGGTAGTCGCCGGTGTTTACAGACGAAGCTGGTGCACACTGCACTGACGGCATGAATAGCACGATCGAGTTTGGTCTGGATACGCCGCTGATTTTTCCGGGCTGGCGTGAGACGTTGCTCCGGGCGGTGGTCGCGAGGCCGGATATCCGCGACTTCCAGGAGCATATTTTTGATTTCCTGCGGTTTTGTCGGTCGCATCGTGCGGGGGCGACGGTGGGGATGGCGAAGTTCTATATAGGGAAAGGCGAGGCGGCGACGAGGATGCGTCGACAGGAGGCGTTGCGGTGGTTGTTTCGCGCGGCGCGTGAGGCGGAGCAGCACGACAGGCCGGCGACGGGTCGGGTGGACGGCGGGGCTGCGGTAGCGCGGGTTGAGCCGGGGCGATCGTCGACACCGCCGCCGGCGGCGAGCGATCTGGGCGGGGCGGATTGGGAGCGGGACTTGATCGTGGCGGTGCGGCGGAAGGGGTTGTTGTGGCGGACGGAGCAGGCGTATCGGCAGTGGGCGGCGCGTTTCGCAGTGTATGTGCGGCCGCGGTCGCCGTATGCGGCGGAGGGAGCGGATGTGTCGAACTTCTTGAGCAGGCTGGCCGTGGAGGGGCGGGCAAGCGCGGCGACTCAGAAGCAGGCGCTCAACGCGCTGGTTTTCTTCATGGAGGAAGGGCTCCGGCGCTCGGTGGGTGAGATCGAGTTCACGCGCGCCTGGGCGCGGCGGCGGATGCCCACGGTGCTTACGGTGGGCGAGTGTTCGCGGCTGTTCTCGGAATTGTCGGGGACGACGCGGTTGATGGCGGAGTTGATGTATGGGGCCGGGCTGCGGCTGATGGAATTGCTGCGGTTGCGTGTGCATCATCTGGATTTCGAGCGGCGGCAGTTGCGAATTCTGGCGGGCAAGGGGGACAAAGATCGCGTGACGGTCTTGCCGGACGGGCTCATACCGGGGTTGCGTGAACAGGTGGAGCGGTTGCGGGCTTTGTTTGCGGCTGATCGCGCGGCGGGGTTGCCTGGCGTGTGGCTGCCGGAGGGGCTGGCGCAGAAATTCGGGCGGGCGGGCGAGACGTGGGAATGGCAGTGGGTTTTTCCGTCGCGGGAGTTGTCGCGCGATCCCGTGACCGGCGAACGACGGCGACACCACGTGCTCGATGGCGGGATCCAAAACGCGATTCGGCAGGCGGCGCGGCGGGCGCAAATCGACAAGCGGGCGACGCCGCATGTGCTGCGGCATTCGTTTGCGACGCATCTATTGGAAAGCGGCGCGGATATTCGCACGGTGCAGGAATTGCTTGGGCACGATAGCGTGGAGACGACGCAGATCTATACGCATGTGATGCAGAAGCCGGGGCTGGGCGTGCGGTCGCCGTTTGATCTGATGGCGGCGGGGCGGGGGACGGGGGCGCGGGGGTGAAGCTCCAAGATCCAAGATACAAAATCCAGAGAATGCTCAGTGCAGAAATTCAGTTCAGAGCTGAGAGTATAGCGCTGAGAGCGTCAAAGTCCGCGCTTTGCGCCGGACTGTTGGAGGGATGTCGCGGGCTGAGGGGATGGAGGACTGGAGCTTGGGGGCGGGAGGCCTGTATTATGGAGATAGAGGCGTCCTCGATCCAGGGCCGAGCTGGAGCTCGGCGTTCCCGGGAGCGAACCGGGCGGGCGTAGCCATGTGCTCGGAGTTGCCCATGAAACACACGAAGCACACGAAATAGATACCTTATGAGTTCGGAGCCGTCGCGATTCGCTCTCACGGGAGCGTGACGACGGTGATCACAGAGGGAATAGCCACAAAGAGGCACAATAATGCGCAAAAAATAGTACAGTCTCGCTTTGCGCGTTTTGGGCTTTTTGGGTGGATCGACTGATCTCACCGCGGATGGCGAGTTGGTTCTGCCGCGATCGCCGCGGGGTCTTTATTTCCACTCCGCGTTGAAGAAGCCGGCTTCCACGATGCGGCCGGGCCAGCGCGGGCCGGGCGGCTCGCGGAGGTCGATGATCGCGAAGTCGGGGAGCTTGGGCGTCTGCAACGAATTCGTGCCGTAGGCTTCGTCGCGGAAATCGACGCCGCTATTCAAGACTATATAGCGTGGCTGCGGACTGAGCGGGTTCGGGAAGATCAACACGGGCGCGTGATGCGCGGCGTCGTAGGTCTGGCCGCGGAAAGTGAGCTGCCGGGCGTCCCAGGTGAGGGGGAGTTTTTTCGTTGCGAGCAGTTTCGTGAGGAGACGATTCGAGGAGGCGTCGCCCCAGAGGATGACGTGCTTGCTGGCGATGTCTTCGTCGGTGACGGCGGTGTCGTCTTTCACGAGGACGTCGCCGCGGAAGAGGTCGCGCCAGAGTTTGGTGGCGTGAGCGAGTTCGGCTTCGGTCCAGCGTGCAACGGTGGCGTTGAGCGGCTGGCCGGTGGGGCGGACGAAGAGAAACGGGTCCATGAACGCATCCATGATCGGGCCGCTGAGGCCGGGGATCTTCCGCGGGTGGGAGCCGTGCCAGCGTCGGGCGGCGGAGGCTGGGTCGTGCGCGGTCCAGCGGCCGTCTTGCTTGACGAGCCAGTAAGCGGCGGGGTCGAGATTGGCGTGAAGCGCGACGGACTGGCCATCGATCACGAGCTTGGTGCCGGCGACTTTATCGAGCGCGAGTGTGAAGGCGCCGATGTTGCGGGTGGTGACTTCGACGTGGGCGGGAGTGACGAATTTATAGTGTACATCGGAGCGTTCCCAGGGTTGTTCCTGTTCCATGATCCTGATCCGGCCGGAGCTGGAGTAACGCAGCGTGTAGGTCGTGAAATGGTCTTCGGCGGGCGACGGGGTGCGGCCGCGGGCGACGAGTTCGTCGAGACGGGCGGCGAGTTTCGTTTTCGTCTCGGGGTGGTATTTATGGGCGGTCTGGGGGCCGATGAGGTGTTCGAGCGGCAGGCCTTCAGCGGCGAGTGCTTTGGCCATGATGTCGGCGGCTTGTTTCTGCGGGTCGATCTCGCCGCTGTAGGCGACGATGGGGAGGTGGCGGAGATTGGCGGCGTATCCAGTAGCGTCATACCAGCGCCAGAGAGTCTGTTCCCAGGGCGTGCGCGCGGGTTTGCCGGGAGCGAAGACTTTGGCGTAGGCGGCGGTCTCGGCGAAGCCGGCGCCGGGAGAGGCGGCGGCCCAGAGGTCGGGGAAATGGGTGGCGAGGTGCCAGGTGCTCGCACCGCCCATGGAGAAGCCGCGAACGACGATGCGAGCGGGGTCGATGCGATAGGCCTGGCGGACGGCTTGGAGGGCTTCGAAGACGTCGACCTCGCCGGCGAACTTGGTGGCGTTGCAATAGCGGCCGTAGGGCGTGAGGAGGATCGTGCCGGCGGGGCGGATATCGTTGGCGCCTGGCGGGCGTTCGCGCTCGGCGATGAAGGCGAGCTCGGTGCGTTTCTCGCCGCGGCCGAGGAGGACGACGTCGAGTCGGCGGGCGGGCTGGCCGGTGGGTTTCCAGTCGGCAGGAAGGGTGACGGCGTAAGGCTGGATGGAGTTGTCGAGTTTGGAGCGGTGGCCGCGGATGATCGTGCCGGTGGCCTCGATCCAGGGGGCGGAGCCGGCGCGGAGTTGCGCGGCGCGTTCGTGGCCGGTGGCGAGGAGGCGATGGGCGACCGCGATGTGTTTGGCGTCGAAAAATTCGTCGTAACGCAGGGCCCAGTCGACGGCCTTGTGGTAGATCTCGAGGTCGGGCAGGAGCGTGGCGAGGTGGGCTTTCCCGGGGGCGCGGAGCTCGGCGGTGAGCGCATCGAGGTCGGCGCGGAGGGCGGCGGCGCCGGCGGTGAGCTCGGTGCGCGCGGTGGCGGGGATGGCGATGCCGGCGGGTGGGAGGCGCTTGGCGGGTGGTGGCGGCGTCTGGGCGGGAAGCGGGGCGATGAACCCGACGAGGGCGATGCAGGCGAAGTGGACGAGGCGGGCGAGGCGGGCGAGGACGACGAGGCGGAAGGGACGGGCGAGGCGGGCGAGCGCGAAGGGAGGGCTCATGGGGTTGGGGGACGGGGTATCGGAGTTGAGAGTTGAGAGTTGAGAGTCGGAGCTGAGAGAGTCGGAGCTGAGAGCTCAGGGCTCAGAGCTGAGAGATCGGAGTTGAGCGCTTGGAGGGCCGGAAGTCAGGGGCAGGTGGACGCGGGGGCCAAGGGCGTTATCTTGCGCTCTTGAAATGGGGGCGTTGTGCCCGAATTGGCTACACTGAGGTAGCCGGTCTCAGCTTGGCGAGGGCCGGGCGTTACCTGGCCTGCCTGATTAGCTCCGGCCGAGCATCGTGCGCACGCGCGCTTCGAGGGTCTCGAGCGGGAATGGCTTTGCGAGGAAATCGACGTCGGCGCAGAGGGCGGAGCAGTTCATGCTCCCGGACATGACCAGAAACGGCGGCGGCTCCTGGAGCTGATCACGAATCCAGCAGCAGAGCTCGAGCGCGGTGCCATCGGGCAGGTGATAATCGGAAATGATAAGCGTCCAGGATTTGCGCCGCTGGAAATAAGCTTTCGCATCCGCGAGATTCTCGCTGGCCGCGACGTGGAAACCGCGCTTCTCGAAATACCAGACGAGCGTCTGCAGCATCTCGATGTCGTTATCGACAACGAGCAGGGTCGGCCACGTGGGGGCGTGAGTGCCGCCCGGAATCATGGCTTGGTCGGGGAGTGAGTCGCGAAGCGGGCTGGAACGCATCGGGATTGGAGGGCCTCTCAGTGCACGAGCAAATTAGAAGCGTAAAGCTCCGAAAGGCCGGAAACGACGCTGCGTGGAGAAAAGTAGCCTTGCTTTCCCGACGGCAAATTAGGCTCGAACGAGGAAGGGACCAAGGGACTAAGGGACAGGGGGACGAAGGGGCCGGACCCAAAAACCAAACGCGTATTCCAAACATCGACCTGTTCGCGACACGCTTGAGGAATAAGGGCTCTGGCCCCCTGGCCTAGCGCACCACGCGGACGCGGTGGGTCTCGGTGTCGCCGATGAAGACGGCGCCGTCGGGGTCGACGAAGACGCCGTGCGGGCGGTTGAGCGCGCAGGCGAGCGGGTCGCCTTCAGGGCCGTCGCCGCGGGTGCCGCTGCCGGCGAAGCGCGCGATGGTGCCGGCTTTCGGGTCGATCACGCGGATGACCTGGTTCTCGGTGTCGACGACGTAGACGTGGCCGTTGGCCGCGATGGCGATGCCTTTGGGGCCGTTGAGCGCGGCGGTGCGGGCCGGGCCACCGTCGCCGGAGAAGCCTTTCTGGCCGGTGCCGGCGACGTGGTGAATCGTCGCGCGGGCGAGATCGAGCCGGTAAACGGCATGGCCTTCACGCAACGCGAGCCAGAGCGAACCGTCGGCGGCGATGTCGAGGGCGCGCGGGCCGGATACGGGCGTGGTGGGGCGGAGCGCGGCGCCGTCCGGCGTGGGCTCGCGTTTGCCGGTGCCGATGAGCGTCGTGATGATGCCGGTCTGTGCGTCGACTTTGCGGACGCGGTGGTTGCTGACGTCGGCGATGTAGAGGTGGCCGGCGCGATCGAAGGCGAGGCTGTGCGGCTGGTTGAGCTGGGCCTTGGTGGCGGGGCCGCCGTCACCGGAAAAGCCGGGCGTACCGGTGCCGGCGAGGGTTGAAATTGTGCCGGTCTTGGGATCGAGCCGGCGGACGACGGCACTGAGGCGCTCGACCCAGCAGACGTTGCCGGCGACATCGAAGCGGACCTCGTAGGGCTCGTTCAGTTTGGCGGCGAGCGCGGGGCCGCCGTCGCCAGAGTAGCCTTTCTCGCCGGAGCCGGCGACGGTCGTGATCGTGCCGTCGCGCGCGACTTTGCGGATGCGGTGATTCGTGGTGTCGCAGATGTAGAGCGCGCCATCGGGGCCGCGGGCGATGCCGTTGGGGTCGGAGAGTTGGGCGGCGGCGGCGGGGCCGCGGTCGCCGGAGAAGCCTTTGGCGCCGGTGCCGGCGAAGGTGGAGATTGTGGCGGCGGTGGCGGCGGCGGTTGTTGCGAGGGAGAGGAGGAGGGAGAGGGAGATGCGGAGAGGGAGGGGGCGCATGGGAGGAGGGGGGATGGGGAAGATCCAAGATCCAAGCTTCAAGATCCAGAGAAGGTTCAGTTCTGAAACATCAAGGAGACGGCTGCCTGGGGTGACCTATTGGACATTGGAAGTTCCCTGGATCTTGGATCTTGGTTCTTGGATCTTCCGCGCGTTGCGCGCGGTCATTTCCACGACTCGTCGAAGAAGCCGGCGGCGACAATCTTGCCGGGCCAGCGCGGGCCGGGCGGCGTACGGAGATCGACGATGGTCCAATCGGGGAGCTTCGGCGTTTGCAGGGCGTTGTTGCCGTAGCCGTCGGCGCGGAAATCGATGCCGCTGTTGAGGACGATGTAGCGTTGGGGGTTGAGGGGATTGGGGAAGACGAGGATCGGCGCGTGCGTCTTTGCTGGATACGTCTGGCCGCGGAAGGTGACCGACTGGGCGGTCCAGGCGAGCGGGAGCTGCGCGAGGATGCGTTTGAGGACGGCGTTGGATGAGGGGTCGCCCCAGAGGATGAGGTTGTGGCGGGCGATATCGGCGTCGGTGAGCTCGCGGTCGGACTTCACGGGGGCGTCGCCGCGAAAGACATCGCGCCAGAGATGGCGTGCGGCGGTGAGCTCGCTCTCGACCCAGGTGCCGAGCTCAGGGTGGAGCGGGCGGCCGGTGGGGCGGACGAAGAGGAAGGGCTCGAAAAACGCGTCGTCGACGGGGCCGGTGAGGCCCGGGCGTTTGCGGAGGGAGGCCGGTTCGTCGAGCTCGCCGATCTGCCAATGCCCGTGGTCGCGCGTGAGGACGACGCCGGTGCCGGTCGGCACTTCGGTTTCGAGCGGGCCGAGCTTCTGGCCATCGATGGTGATGAAGGCGGGGTTGTGGCGGAGGTAGAGCGCGGTGATGTTGCGCGTGGTGAGGAGGGATTCCTGGTCGTTGAGGCGTTGGAGGGAAACGTCGGCGCGCTCCCAGTGTTTTTCGAGGCCTTCGATGCGGACACCGCGGCTTTCGGGATATCGGAGGGTGTAGGTGCTGTAGCGGACTTCGCGTTGGGAGAGCTCGCGGCCCTGGGCGAGGAGTTCTTCGAGGCGCTTCGTGAGGGCGGCTTTTGTTTCGTCGTGGTATTTGTGCGCGATTTGCGGGCCGATGAAGCGTTCGAGCTTCAGGCCTTGGTCCGCCATCGCGCGCTCCATCAGATCGGAGGCTTCCTTCTGGCGGTCGAGTTCGCCGGCGTAGGCGAGGGTGGGAAGGTGCGCGAGGTTTGCGGCGATGCCGGTCGCTTCATACTGGCGCCAGAGAAGCTGCTCCCACGTGGGGCGCGGCTCTTTGTCGGGCGCGTAGGCTTTGGTGAAGATGGGCGTCTCGGCAAAACCGGCGCCGGGCGACGCGACGGCCCACATGCCGGCGTGGTGGGTGGCAAGGTGCCAGACGCTGCCGCCGCCCATCGAGAAGCCGGCGACGGCGAGGCGGGTCTCATCGAGGAGATACTGCGCGCGGGCGGCGGCGAGCGCTTCGAAGACATCCACTTCGCCGGCAAACTTGGTCGCGTTGCAGAACCGGCCGTAGGGAATGACGATGAGCGTATCCTTCGGCGTGAGGTGAGGCGGGCCGGCATCGCGCTCGGCGAGGAAGGCGAGTTCGGTGCGTTTCTCGCCGCGGCCGAGCAGCCAGACCATCGCCTGGCGGTGGGGAGCGGGCCAGGACTCCGGCACGAAGACGGCGTAGGGTTGCACGGAGCCATCGAGCTTGGAGCGATGGCCGCGGAGGATCATGCCGCGGGCGTCGAGCCAGGAAGGCGGTTTGCCGCTGCGGAGCTCGGCGGCGCGATCGCGGCCGAGGGCGAGGAGCTTGTGGGCGTAGGCGATGTCCTTGGGCGCCATGAACTCGTCGTAGCAGAGGGCCCAGTCGACGGCTTTGTGCAGGACCTCGACGTCGGGGAGGAGGGCGGCGCGCGCTGGATCGGCGACGAGAGAATGCTGGAGCGAAACGATTTCGCGTTCGAGTGCGGCGGCTTGTGCTGTGAGCTCGCGGCGGTCGGTATCCGTCAGCGTGATACCTGGAACGGGGATGCGTTTTGGCGGCGGCGTGGGGGCGGATGCGGGGGAAGGTGTTTGCGCGCCGGCGATGAAAGGGAGAGCGGTGAGTGTGAGCGCGAGTGCGAGTGCGGTGAAGGAGAGGGGGAGATGGGAAGAGGGGCACATGGGAGGGGAAGATCCAAGGACCAAGCTCCAAGATCCAGAGAAGGTTCAGTTTTTAAACATCAACGTGAAGGCAGGCTGCGTGCGGCGATCGATCGGAGATGGGAAATTCTCTGGATCTTGAAGCTTGGAGCTTGGATCTTCCGCGCAGCGGCGCGGCATTACTTCGCCCGGCGCTCGCGGTATTCCGAGGGCGTCATGCCGACGCAGCGGGCGAAGGCGCGCGAGAACACGATCGCGCTGTGATAGCCGACGCGCGGCGCGATGGCATCGAGTTTATCGTCGGTGGTCTCGAGCAATTCCTGGGCGCGTTGGACGCGCATGTAGGTGACGTGCTCCATGGGCGTGCGGCCGAGCTCGCGGCGGCACACGCGCCGGAGGTGCTCGGCGCTGAGCGAGCAGCGCTGCGCGAGGGTAGTGAGCTTCCAGTCCTCGGCGAGCTCGCGGTCGACGGCATCCCACAACGCACCGACGCGCGACTCGCTGCGCCAGGGGCGGGCGACGCGGCGGGTGAGGCCGTGCACGAGGTTGACCCAGTTGCGGACGAGCGTGGGGTCGCGTTCGCCCTCCCATTCGGCGCGCAGGCCGGTGACGATTCGACCGAGATCCTCGGCGCCCTGGCGCAGGCGGAGCGGCGAACCCGCGCCCACCAGCGGCTTCAGCGGGGGCGGCTCATGATAACGGATCCACGCAAACACCCAGCGGCGGCTCGCCACGGCGTGAAAGGCGTTGAGCACGCGCGGCGGAGCAAGGCAGAGCTGCCCGCCGGTGACGCGCTGTTCGCGGCCCTCGAGCAGTATGCGGCCTTCGCCTTCGAGGCATGCGAGAAAGAAACTGCCCGACGGTGAGAGCCGCACGCGACGATAGGGCGCATGCACGATGTCGAAACCGAGCCATGCAATGTGATGCTCGGCGAGCTCGGGGCATTGTTTCGCATCGAGGCTCCAGCGCCGTGTGTGCGGGCCGTCGATCGTGGTTTCCTGCCAGGCGCGATTCATGGGCGGCGAGCCGGCGGAAGTCCGACGGAGGCGAGGAAGGCGAAGGGAGACGACGGATGCGCGCGTGGCACGCGGTCAGGTGTCCACGACGCGCGGGCGGCGTCAAGTCGGCAGGCCGCGGCTGCGAGAATGGAGGGAGGGCGGCATGGCTGTCGTGGGTGGAAACGCTCGACGGGCTCTGGCGTAAGAAACGCTCAACGCTCAACACTGAACGCTCAGCGCCCGGAAGCGTTAGACGCGTATTCAGAAGTCAACTACCGGAAGCCGGCCGGCTCGAGCTCTCTGGAATTGCGAAAGCTGAGCGTCCTCTCATGTGCAAAATCGTCGCACGGACGTGTGAGATCCCGCCTTTACGCGCGCGCCGGCCTCCGCACCTTGGAGCGCGGCTTACGTTCCCCACCCACATCTTCCCATCATGCCCAATCCCTGGACTGGAAAAGGAAACCCTTATACCCGGCTCGAAGTCATCGAACGGCTGCGCGCCACGCTCGCCAAGGGCGAGTCGATCATCGCCGCTGGAGCCGGCACCGGCATCAGCGCCAAGTTCATCGAGAAAGGCGGCGCCGACCTGCTCATTATTTATAACAGCGGACGCTTCCGGATGATGGGCCACGGCTCGACGGCGGGAATGATGGCCTACGGCGATGCCAATGCGATCGCGATGGAGATCGGCGAGTTCGAGGTGTTGCCGGTCGTCGAGGAAGTGCCGGTGATCTGCGGCGTGCACGCGACGGATCCGCGGCGCCGCATGTGGCACTGGCTGGGCAAAGTGAAGGAGATGGGGTTCTCGGGCGTGAATAATTTCCCGACGCACACGATCGTCGACGGACATTTCCGCGGCGTGCTCGAGGAGACGGGGATGTCGGTGAAAAAGGAGTACGAGATGGTCGCACTGGCGCGGCGGATGGACCTGTTTTCGGTGGTCTATGTGGGCTCGCCGGAGGAAGCCAGGGAGATGGCGAAGGCGGGCGCGGATGCGATCATCGCGCACGTCGGCACGACAGTCGGCGGCAGCATCGGGGTGAAGAGCGCGGTCGTGAGCTGGGAGCACACGCTCAAGGTCACGCAGGACATCATCGACGCGGCGCGGCAGGTGCGGAAGGACATCTTTTTCCTGTGTCACGGAGGGCCGATCAACACGCCGGAAGATGCCGCGCGCGTGATGGCTGGCACGGACTGCGTGGGCTTCGTCGGCGCGAGCAGCCTCGAGCGGATGGGCGTCGAGGAATCGCTCACGAACCTCACGCGACGCTTCAAAGCGATCCCGGGGAAGCCGGTGGCCAATCGCAAGGCGACCGCTGGTCGGAATGGCAGCGCGAGCGGCGGGCCGGCCCGTGGGAAATCGGGCGGCCGCGCGGCATCGCGCGCGAAGTAGGGAGCACGTCTGCGGTTCGACGACGCGAAACTTCTCGAATCATGCCGGGCCAAACGATCGCGGTTCTGGGTACGTTCGACACGAAGGGGCGCGAGCTCGCGTTCGTGGCGGAGGCGATCCGGCGCGAAGGATGTGCGACGCTGCTGATCGACGTCGGCAGCCTCGAAGCACCGGTCGTCGCGCCTGATGTGCCGCGGGCGGAGGTGCTCGCGGCGACCAGTGAAAACACGGCGGAGATTCTCGCACGGCAGGATCGCGGCGAGTGCGTCGCGCTGATGGCGCGGGCTGCGGCGCGCTATGTTTCGCGGCTTCAGGCGGAAGGGAGAATCGACGGGATCCTCTCGCTCGGTGGCGGCGGTGGCACGGCGATTGGTACGGCGGCGATGCGTGCGCTGCCGGTTGGGTTTCCGAAGATAATGGTTTCCACGCTGGCGAGCGGAAACACCGCGGCTTACGTCGGCCACACCGACATCGTGATGATGCCCGCGATCGTCGATGTCGCGGGCATCAATCGCATCTCGCGCACGATTTTCGAGAACGCCGCGGGCGCGATCACCGGCATGGTGAAGGCCGCGGAGGCGCGTCGTGCTCGACCCGCCGCGGACAAGCCGCTGATCGTCGCGAGCATGTTCGGCAACACGACCGCGTGCGTGAGCGAAGCGCGGCGCATCCTCGAGGAGGCCGGCTACGAAGTGCTGGTATTTCACGCCACGGGGACTGGCGGGCGCGCGATGGAAGCGTTGATTGCGAGCGGGATGGTCGCGGGCGTGCTCGATGTCACCACGACGGAGTGGGCGGACGAGCTGGTCGGGGGGATTCTTGGCGCCGGGCCGGAGCGGCTCGATGCGGCGGCGAAGGCGGGAGTGCCCTCGATCGTGGCGCCCGGCTGCCTCGACATGGTGAACTTCGGCGAGCGGGCCACGGTGCCGGCCAAGTTCGCGGGGCGGACGTTTTATCAACACAACCCGCAAGTTACGCTGATGCGCACCACGCCGGCCGAAGCGGCCGAGCTGGGCCGGATCGTGGCGGAGAAAGTGAATGCGTGCACCGCGCCCGTGACGGTGCTGCTCCCGCGGAAAGCGATCAGCGTCATCAGCGCGCCCGGGCAAGTGTTTCACGATCCGGTGGCCGACGCGGCGTTGTTCGACGCGCTCCTGGCGAATCTGCGTCCCGGTATCGAGGTTCAGGATACGGCCCTCGAGATCAACGATCCGGCGTTTGCGCGACGCTGCGCGGAGGCGTTGTTGAAGAACATCGCGGCGAAAGCGCCGAGTCGCACACGATGAACCAGGATTCGCGGTCTAAGCGGTCGTGAAATTTTCCCATGTCTGACACCCCCCGTCGCTTTGTCCAAATCGCCGACGCCGTTCGCGAGCCGAACGCGTGGACCAACAACGAATGGCTTTGCCGGCCCGATCTTGTGGCGGCCGAGAAACTCCTGCTCGTCCGCGCCAACATGGCGCCGATGCACTGCCATCCGTTTCATTTCCATCCGCATCGCGAAGAGATCATTTACGTCATCTACGGTCGGGCGGAACAGTGGGTGGGCGACGAGTATCGCATCCTAGGCCCCGGCGAGATAGCGCACATTCCCGCGGGCGTCGTGCATGCGACCTACAACCCTCATGCGGAGCCGCTCGTCTTTCTGGCGATGCTCTCGCCCGCCAAACTCCCCGACGACCTCGCCGCCGCGCCCGACCCGCACGATGTTTCGGCGGAGCAGCCGTGGGCGTCGAAACGCAAAGGCATGACCGAGTGTCGCACCGTAGAGTGAAGCCCGCACGTTCTACTTTCCCCAAACCTCAGGCCCGGCTCGGAGAGCCAGCCCCACCTCAGTCGTTCAGAATCCGGAATTTAAGCAGCGATAGTTTCGCCCCTCTCAATCGTCGACCAACCCCTCTTATGAAACGGCTCCTCCTTCTCGCGGGCATGCTCGCGTATGCGTTTTCGGTGCTCGCCTCGTCCGCTGCCGAGCAACCGCTCCGCGTCTTCATTCGCTCTGGTCCCAAGTCTCACGGACCCGGGCAGCACGACTACCCGCGCTTCCTTGCGGAGTGGACGAAGCTGCTCGAGTCGCGCGGTGCGCGGGCCAGCGGCGCGGATGCGTTTCCGAGCGCGCAGCAACTCGCCGCGACCGATGTGCTCATCCTGCACGCGCAGGAAGCGGGCAACATCCCGGCCGCCGAGGATCGCGCGAGCCTCGACGCGTTTCTCAAGCGCGGTGGCGGCCTGGTCGTGATCCACGCGGGCGCCGTCTCGCGCGATCCCGAGTGGTTCAAGACCATCATCGGCGGCTCGTGGCGTTTCGGCACCACGAAGTATCTCGAGGCGCCGATGCACCTCTATTTCTCCGATCGCAGCCATGCGATCACGCGAGGCGCGTCGAATTGGGCGATGAACGACGAGATCTACTACGACATGGAGATGTCGCCCGACGCACACGTGCTCGCGACCTCCTACACGCCGAAGTCGTTCGACACCGGCGGGCGCGGCAACAAGGAGGCGCAGGCTCGCGCCGCGGAAGCCGTCGCGAAGCGCAAAGGCGTGAACATCTACGACGTGCAGCCGCAGATGTGGACCTACGAGCGCACGGTCGCGGGCGCGGCGAAACCGTACCGCGCGTTCGTGTCGCTGCCGGGTCACCGCTACGAGAATTTCAACCGGCCGAACTATCGTGCGATCCTGCTGCGCGGCATCGCCTGGGCGGGTCAGCGCACGAACGTCGACGAGCTCTGCCGCGGCGAGGAGCTGGGCGATGCGCTGCGTTATCCCGAAGGCGGGCCGACGCATCCGATGCAGGCCGCGGCGAAGATCGAGCTGCATCCCGAGTTCAATCTCTCGCTCGTCGCCGCCGAGCCGCTGATCAACAAGGTCATGAATCTCACCTGGGATGAGCGCGGCCGGCTCTGGGTCTGCGAAACGCCCGAGTATCCGAACGGCCGGCGCGCGCTGAACACCGCGCCGTGGAAGGACAGCGGCTCGCTCAAACCGCAGCAGACGCAGCGTGAGCCCGAGGATCGCATCTCGATTCTCACCGACACGAACGGCGACGGCGTCATGGACAAGAAGCACGTCTTCGCCGACAAGCTCGAGCTCGTAACCAGTTTTGTGTTACACAAGAACGGCGTGATCGCCGCGACGGCGCCCGACATCTGGTTCCTCGAGGACACGAACGGCGATCAGATCGCCGACAAGCGCACGAAACTCTACACGGGCCTCGGCATCAACGACACGCACGCCGTGATCAACAACCTGCGCTGGGGCCTCGACGGCTGGATCTACGCGACGCACGGCTACAGTCGCGGCGAGGTGACGACGGCGGACGGCGCGAAGGCGTTCGGCTCAGGGCACAGCGGCGTCGTGCGTTTCAAGCCGGATGGCACGGCGTTCGAGCATTACAGCAGCCGCGGCGGCAACACCTGGGGCCTCGAGACGACGTGGGACGGCCAGGTGTTCTGGACGCAGCCGACGAGCGGCACCGTTTTCTTCCACACGCTGCTGCCGGAGAGCGTGCTCGCGAAGGCGAAGATGCCCGGCACGACCTCGTGGAAAGGCATGATCGTCGGTGAGAAAACGTATCCCGCGATGGAGTGGCCGGAGCAGGCGTATGTGCAGATCGACCAGGTGGGCCGGTTCACGGCGGCTGCGGGGTGTGCGATCTATGAAGGCGGCGCGTGGCCGGAGAAGTGGAACTACAGCTACTTCACGGGCGAGCCGACGCTGAACATCGTGCATCATCAGTTCGTGCGTCCGGAAGGCGTGAGTTATACCGTATCCAAAGAGCAAGGACGCGAGCAGACGGAGTTCATGCGCAGCACGGATCTGTGGTTCCGGCCGATCGACACGCGCATCGGGCCCGACGGCGCGCTCTACGTGATCGATTTCTACAATCAGGCTGTGATCCACAACGATACGCGCGGTCCGCAGCACGGCCCGGCGAACGCCGCGGTGCGCCCGGACCGCGACCATTATTTTTCCCGCATCTGGCGCGTGCAGCACAAGCAGGCGAAGAAACTCGAGGTGCCGAAGCTCGAGCGCGGGAATCTCGCCGCGCTCCTCCGCACGATCGAGACGAGCCCGAATGCCCACGTGAAGAAAACCGCGTGGCGCCTGGTGCGCGAGAATCACGGCGCGGCTGGAGCGAAGGCGCTGGCGGACCTGAAAAAGCCGATCGGCAGCAAGGCGCTCGCGCTCCACGAACAAGCGAGCGCCGCGAGCACGCCCGCGCAACGCGAGGCGCTGCTCGCGCAGTTTGCGCAGGCCACGGACGACTGGACGAAATCCGCGATTGTCGCCGGCGCCGCGGAGCAGAGCGCGGAGTTTCTCCTCGCGGCGTTGAAGCAATCCGACGCGAGTGCGCTCACCGGTTTCGTGTCCGCGCTCGTGCCGGCGCTGCCGGCCGCCGATCTCGGACGCGTTTTGCAGGGCGCAGTCGATGCAGGCCCGAGCGCGAATGCCGTCACCGCCGCGTTGCTCCGCGGACTCGCGCAGCGCGAAGGCGCAGCGCCGGCGCTCGACGGCACGCTGGCGCAACAGCTCCGACGATTGGTGGAGAATCCGGCGACGGCGGCCGCGGCGTTGCCGCTGGTCGCGAAGTGGGATCGCGCCGGCACGCTCGCGTCGAGCACGGGCAGCGTGACGCGCAAGATGGTCGACGATCTCGCGCAGGCGACGACGCCTGATGCGCGTCGGGCCGATGTCGCGGCCGCGTTGCTGGCGCTGCCGCAGACGCGCGGCGATGCGCTGGCGAAAGCGGGCGCGATCCTCGCCGATCCGGCGGCGTCGGCGGCGCTGAAATCGGCGCTGGTGGCGACGGTGGGCGAGCTGACCGGCACCGATGCGACGAACACGCTCATCGCGGCGCTGGCGCAGACGAAGTCGGTGGCGGTCTATGAGCAACTGCTCAAGCGATCCGACTCCGCGCTTGCGCTGCTCGCGGCGATGAAGGCGGGGCGTATCAGCCCGGCGGATATCGGTCCGGGCAATCTCGCGCGCCTGCGCACCCATCCGAATCGCCGCGTGGCGACGGAGTCCGCGCAGTTGCTCGATGCGCTGCAGCCGGCGAACAAGGCGAAGGACGAACTCGTTGCGAAGCTGCTGCCGGCGGTGTCGAAGCCAGGCAACGCCGCGAATGGGCGGGCGCTGTTCACGGCGGCGTGTGCGGTGTGTCACAAATTTGGCGACATCGGGCTGCGCGATGTGGGGCCGCCGCTCGCCGGTATCGGCGCGCACGGTGCGGCGGAATTGCTCGTGCACATCGTGGACCCGAATCGCCAGGTGGAGCCGAACTACTGGCAATGGAATATCACGACGAAAAAAGGAGAGACGTTCGTGGGCGTGATCGCGAACGAGAACGCCGACAGCGTGACGCTGCGTAACCAGGGAGGTGATACGGAGGTGAAGACGGCCGAGATCGCCACGCGTGAAAACACGCGGCGCTCGCTGATGCCCGAAGGGCTCGAGGGTCTTGGTTCGGAAGGGCTGCGTGATCTGGTGACGTTTATGGTCGGCGCCAGCGCCGCGCAGGCGGCCCCGGCGCGGAACGCACCTCCGGTCATGGCGGCGGTGGCGCCGAAAGCTGGCAAGGCGGGCAAGGCCGCTCCGATCCCGCTCACCGGTCCGAAAGAAGGCTGGCGCGGCGATGCGCCGCTGCCCGAGACGCAGCCGGTGAAATGGGAAGCGGGGAAGAAACGCGTGCTCATCATCGGTGGCGGCAGCTCGCACAAGTTTGGCGAGTTCTTCGGCGCGACCGACAGCGCGACGCTGCGCGCGGCGGGCTTCACGGTGCACTACACCGAGGACCGCGACCAGGCGGCGGCGGAACTGGCTGGCGCAGATGTCGCGGTGATCAGCGTGAACCGGAGGTTTTTCGACACGCCGGAATATCGGAAGGCGTTGATGGATTTCGCGGCGAAAGGGAAAGGCATCGTGATGCTGCATCCCGGCGTGTGGTATGGTTACACGAACTGGCCGGAGCTGAACGCGCAGATCGTCGGAGGCGGCGCGCGCGGCCACGACAAGCTCGGAACGTATTCGGTCAACGCGGTGAAGAAGAATCACCCGATCATGAAAGGCGTGCCGGAGAGTTTCGAGGTGGTGGACGAGCTCTACTATATCAACCCGGAGCCGGCCAACATTCCTCCGGGAACGGCGCCGATCGACGTGCTCGCGGAGACTTCGCCGAGCGTGAAATTCAAGAAACCGCACCCCGCGGTGTGGACGACGAAGCATCCGAAGGCGCGCGTGGTCGGAATCACGCTGGGCCACGATGAGCGCGTGCACGGCCATCCGGCGTTCAAGACGCTGCTCGCGAATGCGGTGACGTGGGCGAGCGGAAAGTAACGCGCGCGAGCTTGCAGATGGGCTGGCTCGGAGAGCCAGCCCCACCTCATACCTTCAACCCATTCGGCACGAGCGGGAGGCCGCGGAGACGGATGCCGGTGGCGTCGAAGATCGCGTTGCCGACGGCGGGCGCGATGCCTTGCAGCGGCGCTTCGCCGGCGCCGGCCGAGGCGAGATCTTTGCGATCGAGGAGCACGATCTCGATCTCGGGCAGGTCGCTGAAACGCGGCACGCGATAGTCCGAGAAGCGCGGATTGAGGATGCGGCCATTTTCAAAACGCATCGCTTCGAATAACGCGCCGCCGAGGCCCTGCACGACGGCGCCTTCGACCTGATTCTTCAGGTGATCGGGGTTCACGATGGCGCCGCATTCGAACGATTGCACGACGCGCACGACACGCACCCGGCCGGTGGCGCGATCGATGGCGACCTCGGCGCAGGTCGCGAGATAGCCGCCTTTGTCGAAGCCGATGGCGAGACCCTCACCGCGAAGCGGGGGCGCGACGGTCGCCGAACCGTCGGAGGCATTGCGAGCGAGGGTGGTCGTGGTCCCGGGCTGCGGCTTCCAGTTGAATTTTTCCGCGGCTGCTTCGAGCACGGCGCGGGCGCGCGGATCGGTGAGGTTGCGCCGGCGAAACTCGAGCGGATCGAGCTTCAACGTGCGTGCGAGCTCGTCGATGTGCGTTTCGCGCGCGAAGTGATTCGCGGCGCCGGCGAGGCCGCGATAGGAGCCTTGTTTGAGGGGATATTGCGCCGGGTGAAACTGCTCGGTGCGGGCGTCGCGCGGCACATCGTAGAGTGCGCGGATGGCGGCGTTGCCGGAGTTGTAATTGCGATGCTCCCAGCGCGTGAGTTTTCCGTTCGGATCGACGGTGCTGGCGATCTCGATGACGCCGGCCGGGCGAAAATACGCCCAGGTGAATTCCTCCTCGCGCGTCCAGACGAGTTTCACGGGTTTGCCGGCGGCGCGCGCGAGCCGCGCGGCTTCGACGGCGGCCTCGCCGGTGTGTTTGCCGCCGTAGCCGGAACCTATATCCGGAACGATGACACGCACGCGTTCCTCCGGGATGCCGAACGCGTTTGCGAGCTCGCTGCGGACGCCGAACGGGCGTTGCGTGCCGGTCCACACCGTGAGCTGGTCGCCTTTCCATTCGGCGACGGCGGCGCGCGGCTCGAGCGGTGCGTGCGCGATGTACGCGACCGTGTAAGTCTGGCGGAGCGTGTCGGTCGAAGGCGGAGATGAGTTGGCGGATGCGGCAGCGGTGGCGGGCGGTGCGTTGCGCGCGGTGGAACGGAGATGCGCGAACAACCCGCGATCCGAGATGTGTTCTTTCGTCTTCCACTCGGCGCGCAGGGCGGCGGTGGCCCGGGCGGCGAGGTGTTCGGTGGAAGCGACTGCGCCGACGAAATCGCCGTCGCGCACGATCTTCACGCCGGGCAGCGATTGCGCGGCGCTGCCATCGAGAGAGACGAGCGTGGCGCCGAACGACGGCGCGCGGAGCACGCGGCCGTGGAGGAGGCCGGGAATCGTGAGCGCGTCCGGTGGCGTCGCGGCGATGCGGCCGGGGACGGCTGCGGTCGCAGGACTCGTGGAAACGCCGGCGGTGATATCGGTCGTGTAGCGATGGCGGCCGGTGACGTAGGCGCGGCCGTCGATTTTCGGCACGGAGGTGCCGGCGATTTTCCACGCGGTGGCGGGTTTGAGCGGAGTGTTTTCCGAGATGGTGACGACGAGCTTTTCGCCTTGCGTGAGTTCGCCGAAGCCGATCGCGCGATCGCTGGCGGCGTGGTGGATCCGGCCGTCGTTGGCGGTCAGCGTGGCGCGATCGACGCCCCAGTTTTTAGCCGCGAGATCGAGCAACGCTTCGCGCGCGGTCGCGGCTACGCGGCGAATTTGTGGAAACATGTCCGGCGTGCTGCGGCTGCCGAAGGTGCCGGCGTCCCACGGCACGAGCTGCGTGTCGGCGAGGACGACGTGGATCGACGCGAGGGGAGCGGGTAGTTCCTCGGCGACGGCCTGGGTGAGCATCGTGCGGACGTTCTGGCCGACCTCGGTCTTGCCGCTGAAAAGGGTGACGCTGCCATCGGCGGCGATGTGCAGCCACGCGGCGAGCTCGACGGGACGCCGCTGACCGCTGCGACGGTTGCGGCCGGCGCTGCCGGACTCGGCTTGTGCGCGCGCAGTGGTCGAGGCGAGGTCGAGTGTCCAGAGGACGGCGAGGCCGCCGGTGAAGGTCTTGAGGAATTGGCGGCGGGTGAACGGCGTCAGGGCCGTGCGGCCTTGCCCGGGGGAGCAGGGAGGTTTCGCGAGCGTCCCGCCTCTCCCGAGACGGGTTACGGTTTTCGGCTTCATGGCGTGCTCTTCGTCGCCGCGAGTTTGATGCCGTCGATGATGCGACCGTAGCCGCCGCAACGACAGAGATTGCCGTCCATGAAGCGCACGATTTCGGCGTCCGTCGGTTGCGGGTTTTTCGCGAGCAGCGCGACGCCACTCATGATCATGCCGGAGGCGCAGTAGGCGCATTGGAAGGCGCCGACGTCGAGGAGCGCCTGCTGAAGCGGGTGCAGGCGGCCGTCGCGTTCGAGGCCTTCGATGGTGGTAATTTTCTGCGGACCGATCGTGCCGCATGGGGTGAGACACGAGCGCACCGGCACGCCGTCGACGAGGACGGTGCACGCGCCGCACTGGCCTTCGCCGCAGCCGTATTTCGTGCCGGTGAGCGCGAGGTCGTCGCGCAACACGCTGAGCAGCGAACGCTCCGCGGCGGCGTCGCACGCGAGGGCGGCGCCGTTGATGTGGAGCGTGGTGACGGTGGGCATGAGAGACGAGAGACCAGAGACTGGAGGCGAAGGCAGGACTCGGTGGGACTTGTTTGGAATCTCTGATTTCTCGTCTTTGGTCTCGAACGTTTCGCTCAAATTTTCGCGAGGATCGCTTTGATGCGCTGCCAGCTTTGCTCGCGGGCTTTTTTGTTGGGCTCGGTGGCGTCGGGTTGTTCGCCGGAGCGCATGTAACCGTGGCCGGCGCCCTCGTAGATGACGGGCTCGTAGGTTTTGCCGGCCTGCTTCATGAGCTGTTCGGTCTTCGGGATGCTCGCGTTGATGCGGGCGTCGTTGCTGCCGTAGAAGCCATAGACGGGCGCCTTGATCTTCTTGAGGTCCTCGTCGGCGGGTGGCGGTCCGTAGAACACGAGCGCGGCTTTGATATCCGGGCTGTTTGTCGCCAGGCGAAACGTCTGGCCGCCACCCCAGCAGAATCCGCCGACGACGACTTTGCCGTTGGAGGCAGGTAGCTTGCTCACGTGCGCGACGATGGCCTTCAGGTCCGCGGTCACCTGGTCGGGATTCAGGGCGTAAATCGCTTTGCCGGCGGCGTCGTTGCTCGCCATGTCGGCGGTGCCTCCGCCGCCGGGCGCGGAGCCGGAGAGGAGGTCGGGCGCGATCGCGATGTAGCCGGCGGCGGCGAACTGGTCGACCATGCCGCGGACCCAATCGGTGAGCCCGCGGTTTTCGTGGATCAGCACGATGGCGGTCGTCTTGTTTTTCACCTCGGGAAAACCGAGGAATGCCTTCACCTCGCGGTCGCCGTGCTTGACGGTGACCCACTCGAGGTGGCGCGGAGATTTTTCGAGTTGGGCGCGAGCCCAGCCTTGATTGGCCCATTCCTGGGCGGAAGCCGTCATGACGGCAGCGAGAAGGGCAAACGAGAACAGCAAACGTTTCATGGGGGTGGGGATGGGCGACACAATGCGCGCCGTTGCGAGCACGACGCACGAGGGGAACGAATGGTTGCTTTCCGAGGATGCAAGCGGACCCTCGGGCGCAACGTTCGCCGGCGGCCACCGTCCTGCGTGAACGCTTCGCCCCATTTCCCCATGACATTTCCGATCTCCGCCGCCCTGCGTGCGCTCCTGCTCGCGAGCCTCGCACTCGCACTCTCCCCCTCGCTGCCTGCGGCTGCGGGCGATCCGCCGCTGCCGCAGCAGGCGCGCGCCACGATGGAAAAAGCCACGGCGTTCATGCGCTCGATTGCGGCCGAAGGCGGATATCTCTGGCGCTACTCGCCGGACTTGCGGGAACGCGCGGGCGAGGAAATCGCCACGCCCACGCAGGTCTGGCTGCAGCCGCCGGGCACGCCCGCGATGGGGATGGCGTTTCTCCGCGCGCATGAGGCCACGGGCGACGCGCGCTATCTCGACGCCGCGAAGGCGGCCGCCGATGCGCTCGCAATCGGGCAACTCGAGTCGGGCGGGTGGGACAACCTGATCGATTTCGATCCGGTGCAGAGTGCGAAATGGTATCGCCGCAGTGATATCGGCAAACTGTCCCCGGCCGAGGCGGCGAAACGGCGAAACGTCACGACCTTCGACGACGATAAAACGCAATCGGCGCTCCGGCTGCTGCTGGCCGTCGCGGACGCGAGCAAGGGAGGGAGCGAGCCGCGCGACGTGCGGATCCGTGAGGCGCGCGACTACGGGCTGGCGAAGCTGCTCGAGGCGCAGCGCCCGAACGGCGGATTTCCCCAGCAATACAAGGGCCCGCCGCCCACCGTCGCCGAGTATCCGGTGCGCCCGGCGCGAATGCCGGAGGACTATCCGCGCCAGTATCCGAAATTAAACTACGGCGGCTACTATACCCTTAACGACAACACGCACCGCGACTGCGTGGTGACGCTGCTCGACGCCGCGAAACGGCTAGGCCGGCCGGACCTTCGCGCCGCGGCGTTGAAGGGCGGAGATTTCCTGTTGCTCGCGCAGCTGCCCGAACCGCAGCCCGTCTGGGCGCAGCAGTACAATCCGCAGTTCGAGCCGGCGTGGGCGCGGGCATTCGAGCCTCCGAGCGTCTGCTCCGGCGAGAGCACGGGCGCAATGCGTCTGCTGGTCGATCTGTATTTGGAAACCGGATACGAAAAGTATCTCGAGCCACTGCCGCGGGCGATCGCCTGGTTCCGGCGTTCGGAGCTCTCGCCGGGCGTCTGGGCGCGCATGTACGAGCTGCAAACGAACAAGCCGATTTACGGCGACCGCGACGGGAAGATCAAATACCGGATCGAGGATCTGAGTCCGGAACGGCAGACCGGTTATTCGTGGAAGGGAGGATATGGCGTGGAGTCGGCGATTTCGTATTACGAGGACGTGAAGCGTGGCGGCCGCGACGCGGTCCGCGCGAAGCGCAAGGCGTCGGCGGAGAAGGCGGCGTCGGCGGGCGGGAAAGCCGCGCGGGCGAAAGCGCTGGAGCCGAAGGTGCGCGACGCGATCGCGGCGCTCGATCCGCAAGGGCGGTGGATCGTGGATTACCGCGGCAAGCCGCAGATCCGCATGGACGTATTTATCCGGAATCTGGATACGTTGAGCACGTATCTCGAGGCGGTGAAATAATAGCGGGGCAAAAAAAGGTGGGGCCGGTTCTCCGAACCCGTCCCACCCACGAAAATTTGCGCAACCCTTTGCTTGCCACGTGCGGGAGCCGCCGAATTCTCAGCCGCTCATGAGCGCCCCTACGCTGCACACGGTCCACGGCCAGCCCTCGTGGTCGTTTCACTCTTCGCTGGTCGACGCGCACCTGACGCGCCTCGGCGGACACCTTGCGCCGGTGACGTTTCGGCTCGACGGAAAAACGGTCGCGCCGTTTTCGGTCGCGCCCTGGGCCGAGGAGAAACTCGCACCCGAGACGCCGGCGCTCTTGCGCGCGTTGCGCGGTGATTTCTTCTGCGCACCGTTTGGTGGCAACGGCGTGCCGTGGCGCGGCGAGCAACATCCGCCACATGGCGAGACGGCGAACGCGACGTGGCGACTGAAAGCTTTCGAGCGCTCGGCGGAAAGATTGATGCTGCACGCGCGGCTCGAACTCGGCGTCCGGCCGGGTGTGGTCGACAAGTTCCTCACGCTGATCGAAGGGCAGACCGCGGTTTATCAACGCCACGTGCTGACGGCGCGCGGACCGATGAGCGTGGGTCACCACGCGATGTTGAAATTCCCCGAGGCTCCCGGCAGCGGTGTCGTGAGCACGAGCCGCTTCACACACGCACAGGTCTTGCCTGATCTTTTCGAGCGGCCGGAGAATCGCGGTTACTCGTCGCTGAAGCCGGGAGCGACGTTTCGCTCGCTGGAACGCGTGCCGCTGCACACCGGCGGCGCGACGGATCTCACCTCGTATCCGGCGCGCCGCGGATTCGACGATCTGGTGATGCTCACGGCGGATGCGAAGCTGCCGTTCGCGTGGACGGCGGTGACGTTTCCCGGCGAGCGCTATGTCTATTTCGCGTTGCGCGATCCTCGGACGCTGCGGCACACGATCCTGTGGATGTCGAACGGCGGCCGGCACTACGCGCCATGGAACGGCCGGCACACCTCGGTGCTTGGGATCGAGGACACGACGAGCTATTTCCACTACGGGCTCGCGGAGTCGGCGAAACCGAATCCACTGAACCGGCGCGGTATCCCGACAACGCTCACGTTGAATCCGAAGCGGCCGACGGCGGTGAACTACATCATCGGTGTTGCGGCGATTCCCGCGGGCTTCGATCGCGTGAAAGAAATTCGCACGGTGTCCGCGGACGCGGAGATCGAGTTGATCGCGACGAGTGGGAAACGCGTGCGGGCGGCGGTGGATGTTGGGTTTCTGAAGCCGGACGCCTGATTCAACCGGGCGGCACCTTCCTGCGACCGGAACCGGCGCCGCAGGTAGGGACGGGCGGCCCGCTCGTCCGCGTCCCTACCTCGGAAAACCGTTGTGCGTCATCAAACGAAGCGCGGAAAGACCTGCGACGACTCGGCGCTCTTCGTTCCCTTTGCTCTCTTCCGTTCTGTTCAAGGCCTGGGGATTTCCGTGCTGAGTTTACCGGCGCAGCTTCGCGGTGAGCGCGGCTTTTTGCTCCGGTGTCAGCGCGGGCGTTTGCTCGAGAAAGGCGCGCGCGGCTTCGCCTTCCGTACGCGCCCAGATCTCCAGCACGTGCGTGAGAGCCTGCGCGCGCAGCGCGGAATCGTGAATCAACGGCGCGGCTTCGAGCGCGATGTCGCGGCGCACGTAGCGGTACGTCGTGTCGGTCACGAGCAGCCACACGAGTGGATCGAGGGCGGGATCGGGCGCGCGCGTTTTAAGCCAGGCGATCGCTTCGACGACATTCTGGTCGGCCCAGCGGCTGAACACGCGGAGGATCGCATCGGCGCGCGTCGCGCTCGGCGGAAGTTTTTCGGCCCACGCCATGGCGGCGAAAGGACTCGCCTCGGCCCAGAGCGCGACGATCGATGCGAGAGCGAAGTCGCGCGCGGCGCCTGGCGGGCGCGATTTCACCCACGCGGCGGCTTTCGCGGGGTTGGTGCTTTGCGCCTGCAGCCGGCCGGCGTTTTCGATCTCGGTATTGGCGACATCGCCGACGTTGAGGTTCACGGCGGTGACATCTGCGTGCTCGATCCAGTCGTCGCTCATCGGGGCGTTGAGCGTTGCGCGTCGGTAGAGGCCCCATTTCGGCCGATACGTGTCCGCGCCGGGTCGCGCGATGGCGACGCCGGACTTGCCTTCGAATCCATCGCCATCGACCGACACGAACAGTTCTCCGTCCGCCTGCTGCGACGTCTTCACGCGGATGCGCACGTGCTGCCAGGTGTCGGGTTGCCAGGGGAACTGGCGGGCGATGATTTTCGCGCCGCCGGTGTTTGCCTCGACGGAGGCTTTCTGACCGCGGATCGAGAGCGTGATGAGGGGCAGCCCGCTGTCGCCGTTGATCGCTTTGAGTTGAAACAAGTGGCAGAAACCGTCGCTGCCGCGGAAGCCGGGATTGGAGCGCCAGCGGAAGCCATATTCGAAAATCTCGCCGTCCTTTTGATGCGGTCCGAGTCCCTTCACTTCGGCGCGTTGGCGGTCTTTGTTGTGCGTGTCGCGATCGGCGTCCCACCATTCCTGGTTGTAACGCGCGGTGAAACGAAACGTGCCGCCACCGACGTCGGTGATGTTGATGAAGGCGTCCGGCTCGAACCGTGCGCTTGCGGGGAAGAACTTCACCAGCGGTTCCTCGATCGCCTCGAAGCTGCTCAAGCCGGTGGCGGTCACGGCGCGGGCGGGCGGTGTGACGACGAGGATTGCGGCGACCGCAAACACGGCGGCGGTGAGCACGCGAGCCCGCACGGTCAGCGTGAGGGGGCGTACAATGGAAAAACGATGCGAGGCGGCGGGGTGCATGATGCGGGGCGAGCGGCGTGGACGGCGGGGACGACGTGGGCGGAAGTGAAATGTGGATGACGTCGCGATTCGGCGCGACTGTTTCTGCGGGAGAAGCGGCAGGGACTTCAGGTCCTGTTTGAGGCCCGGGAGGTAATTTAGATTCTCCGAACAGGGCGCAGAGGCCGAAGTCCGTCCAGTGTCGGCAGGATGCCGGCGCTACTTGGCGCCGGTGTTTGTCATCTAATGGATGACAAATCACCGCGAGCCCGTGCTGGCGAAGGCTCGACTCCCGGGCGGAAATAAAGTCGGATTCGGTTCCTGGTTCTCCCCTACCAGGCTTATGCGTGCGTCGAACGTTTGCTTCGGACTGGCGCTGCTCATCGCGACCCCGGCGATGGCGCAGACGGAGGCGACTGCGGTGACGAGGTCCGCGGTCGTGCCGGTGGTGCGGCGTGACGTCACGGCGGGAATCGCAGCCGTGAAGATCAACCGGATGGCGGTGGACCGCGCGGCGCTGACGATCGCGTTGGAGCAAAATGCGGGCGCGAACTTGAAGCTGCTCGATGCGCAAGGGAAAGAGGTGCCGACGCGCCGCAGTGCGGCCGGCGAACTGCAGGCGGACGTCGATCCGCGACGCGGGTACATTCTGACGCCGGCGACTTCGGCGCGAAAACCGATGACGAAAGAAGGGATCGAGATGCCGGCGCGTTACGTGACCTTTGCACCGAATGGGGCGACGAATCTCGGCGGGCTTTTTCTGCGGCCGGCGGTCGTGCCGCTGACGTGGAACGATTCGCAGCGCGCCTATGCGACGGAGCTGTTCGTCGGTTATGAATTTCAGGATGGAGCGGAGCGGCCGCTGGCGGCGCCGAAGACCGTGACCTTCTTCGCGGAAGCGGCGAATGCGCGAATCCAGGCGGACAGGGTGGTGATCGAGCGCAGCGGCGGATCTGGCTACAAGCGCGTCGTGCTTTCGACCGGAAAGCTCGATGGCGAAACGCATTTCACCGCGCGCGTGGGGCCGGGCGACGAGTTGAAGAGCAGCGTGACGGTGCAACGCGAGGCGGGCGCGCTGTCGCTCTCCTTGCCCTCGACTGAACTTGCGGGCTACGGCGTCGGCTCCGCGCAGCTCACGATTGCGGTGCTCGGGCGCGACGGGTTGCCGTTCGCGGTGCCGGCGCCGCTCGAGGTGCAGTTGACCGGCCGACAGGTGCGGCCGCCGACGATCGTGACGATTCCGGAAGGCGGAAGTTCAGTGTCGGTGGATGTGCGTTCAACCGGGCTTGGCGCTGGGGAGATCGTGGCGCAGAGCGGGCCGCTGCGCGCCGCGCTGCCGGTGCAGTTGGTGTTTCCACTCGCGGCCGTGGTGGCGGCGATCGTCGGCGGCGTGCTGGGGGGAGCGGCGCGTTATCTGCGCAACCGCGGCCGCAAGGGCGCGCTGTTGCTGCGGCGTTTGATCGAAGGCGCGCTGGTCGGCCTCTTGATCGTGGGAGCGGCGTGGGCTGGGCTCGTGATCGTGGACACGAGCACGGGGGTGCTCGGCACGCCGTTCGGGGCATTCGTGCTCGCGGCGCTGAGCGGTTATCTCGGTTGCGTGGTGCTGGACCGCGTGGCGAAGAAAACGTTTGGCGGCGGGAAGGAGTAGCGGCGGCTCGTGCCTGTGGAGTATATGCGCTAACTTGACCCGATTGCTGTGGCCCGCCTCGAAAGAGCCGGTTTTTTGAATGTACGACCTCCCTGCCGCGCCTGCTCTCCCGAGCAGGGCCCCACCCTCTGAAGAGGTTATATTACAAAGGATGCAGGCGGGACGCGTGCGCTACTTTCGAACCGCGACGACAGGGCGCGGATCGTAGAGCAGGGCGCCGCGGCGGCGCTCGGCGAACTTGGCGAGGCCGGCGGACCAGCGGGCCTTGATCTGCGCGAGCGTCTCGCCGGCTGCGATCGCGGCGAGCGTTTCGTCGTCACCGAGCAGGCGGCCCATTTGTTCGACCTTGAAATTGTCGGGGTAGAGCCGGTGCACCGCGAGCGCGAGCTCGATGCCGATGTCGACGACGTTGCAGCGCGTGCGGTCGGTGAGGACCGCGCGGACGCCGCCGCATTCCTGGTCCTTGTATTTCAACGACGCGGCCGGGCCTGGATAATGCGCCATCTGCGGCGTGAACCGCACCGGGTCGAAACGCACGCCGGGTAGATTGCGCGCGTTGAGCTCGGCGGCGAGCCGCACGCCATCGACGAAGGGGGCGCCGACCTGTTCGAACGGAATCGGCGTGCCGCGGCCCATCGAGATCGAGGTGCTTTCGAGCAGGCAGAAACCGGTGTAGAGCGTGGCGGCGGCGAGGCTCTTCATCGAGGGCGACGGGTTCGTCCACGGCAGGCCGGTGGTGTCGAGCCACTGATCGCGCTGCCAGTTTTCGCAACGGATCACGGTGAGGTCGGCGCCGAACTTGCGCTCGAGGTTGAAGAGCTGCGCGAGCTCGCCGAGCGTCATGCCGTGGCGGACGGGAATCGGGTGGAAGCCAATGAAGCTAGCCGGCCGCGTCTGTATTGGGCCTTCAAATACGGTGCCGGTGATCGGATTGATGCGATCGAGGACGAAGATTTTTTTCTTCGCGTTGGCGGCGGCTTCGAGCGCGGCGCCGAGCGTGGCCGAGTAGGTGTAGAAACGCGCGCCGATGTCCTGGATGTCGAAGACGAGCGCGTCGAGGTTGGCCATGTGCTCGGGCTTGGGCGCGCGGGAGCGGATGACGGCCATGTCGTACTCGCCTTGCGACATCTCCGGGGTGCGTTTGGGCGAGGTGCCGTAGAGGCTGTAGACGGGCAGCTTGGTTTTCTCGTCGACCGTGTCGCCGACCTTCTCGTCGGCCACGCCGCGGATGCCGTGTTCGGGGGCGAAGAGCGCGACGAGCTGCACGTCTTTCGCGGCGTGCAGGAGATCGATCGTGAGCCGGCCCTGACGATCGCGACCGCTGTGATTCGTGATCAGGCCGACCTTGAGGCCGCGCAGCGGGGCGAAGTCGTCGCGGACGAGGACGTCGATGCCGTTGAGGGTCGCGCCCTGATCGCGGCCGATGGCCTCGGCGGCGAGCGTGGCGATCTCGCGACGGAGCGGCGTGACGTTGCCCTTGCCGTCGGGGTGCACGCGGTTGCTGAGAAAGATCACGAAGCTGCGCGCGGCGGGATCGACCCAGATGCTCGTGCCGGTCCAGCCGGTGTGGCCGAACGAAGCGCCGGCGGGAAACCAGCGGCCGCGCGGGGCGGAGTAGCGCGAATCGATGTCCCAGCCGAGCCCGCGACGATCGTTGCTTTCGACCTGCACACGCGTCATCTCGGCGACCGTCTCCGGTTTTAGGATACGCACGCCGTCGAGCTCGCCGCCATTGAGCAGCATGCGGGCGAAGCGCGCGAGGTCGGCGGCGGTGCCGAAAAGTCCCGCGTGGCCGGCGACGCCGCCCATGCGACGCGAGGTCGGGTCATGCACGACGCCGTGAATCATCGTGCCGTCGACGAGCTCGGTGGGCGCGATCCGCGCGAGTTTGGCGGCGGGCGGGTGGAAGCTCGTGTCGCGCATCTGGAGCGGCGTGAACACTTCGCGTTGGGTAAAGACATCGAGCGAGTCGCCGCTCACGACGCGGACGACTTCGCCGAGGAGAATGAAATTGATGTCGCTGTAGAGGAACGCGCCGCCGGGGTTCGTGAGTTTTTCGGCGCAGGCGAGGGCGATGCCGGCGTCGTAGCCCGACCACGGCGGGCGCGGCGAAATGCCGGCGCGCAGGCCTGACGTATGCGTCATGAGCTGGCGGATGGTGACGTGTTGCTTGTCGTTTTGCGCAAAGGCCGGGAGGTAGCGCGCGACGGGAGCGTCGAGCTCGAGCTGGCCGCGCTCGACGAGCTGCATGAGCGCGGTGGTCGTCGCGATGACCTTGGTGAGCGACGCGAGATCGTAGATCGTGTCCTCGGTGGTCGGGGCGAGGGCGGGCGTGAGCGTGCGGTGGCCGTAGGCCTTGCGTTGCGGCTGGCCGTCGCGCTCGAGCCAGAGGACGCCGCCGGGAAGTTGTTTCGCGGCGATCGCGGCGGCGACGGCGGAGTCGATGGCGGCGAGTTTGTCGGGCTTGAACGCGGCGGACGCCGAAGGCGCGAACGGAAAGGTCGAGACGGCGGGCGCGGTTGATAGCGGCGCTTCAGTCGACGGCGTGGTGCAGCCGCTCGCGAAAAGCGCAGTGAGTGAAAGTGCAAGCGCGAGGCGGGAGAGGGGTTGCCGGCGAGAGCTCGCATGGGTCTGCGACTGCTCACGGTCGCTGTTTGGCGAGGCGGCCGGGGACGGGCTCGGGCCCAGGAAAATCACGGAGCGGGCGTTCATACGCTGGCGAGCGTGCGCTCGAGGAACAGGCGGTTGGCGCGGGCGTTTTCCGTCGTCTCGGCGGCTGTCGCGCCGAGCTTGCAGCACTCGACCATGATGGGGCCGTTGAAGCCGGCGCCTTTGAGCTTCTTGAACACGCCCGCGAAATCGACCTTGCCGGTGCCGAACTGGATCATGACATCGCTCCTCTGGCCGCCGCAGTCCTTCGCGCAGAAACCGGTGACGTGTTCCGCGATGGGGTCGAGTTCGGCGACGGGATCCTTGCCGGTATAGTAGATGATGTTCCCGGCGTCGTACCACACTTTGAAGTTCGGATGCCCGACGGCTTTCATGGCTTTGCGGATTTCATCGGAGGCGCCGCTGCCGCCGCCGTGGGGCTTGATGACGAGCTTGATCTTGCGTTCCTGGGCGAACGCGGCGGCGTCGGCCATCACCTTGAAATATTGTTCGTAGTGTTCGGGTTTATCGACGCCGAAGGTGAGCGCGAATTCGACGCCGACGGTGTGCGCGTTTTCGAGCTGTTGGCGCGTGTCGGCGATCGCACTGGCGAGCGGAACGTTATGTTTCACGCGCAGGGCGGTCATGTTCACCTTCAGGCCGCGCGCGGCGATTTTCTGTTTCAGCGTGGTGAGATATTCGGGCGTGGCGTTCGCGCTCGTGAAGACATCGCCGCGTGCGACGTCAGGGGTCAGCAAGCCGGTGAGCGAGTAGCCGGCGGCTTTGATGCCATCGAGCGTTTCGTCGTAGCTCCATTTCCTGGTCCACGGCCGGTTGAAGCAACCGATCGGCCACGAGGACGGCGAAACGTTGGCGGGTTTGGACGCAGCGGCGCGAGCGGCGAAGGGCAGGAGAGAAACGCCGACGGCGGCGGTGGACGAGGCGAGGAAACGGCGACGGGAGAGGCGACTGGAGTTCATGTAGAGGGGTGGGGCGAGTTCACGAAGTTGGCGTAGGCCGGGCAATCACTAAGGGGCGGTGAGCAAGGCCTGACGCGGAGCTGGTGACGGTGAACGACCTGCGTGCGTTCGCCGGCCGTGCGCTTTTTTTGTGAATACATTTCCGGTCCGCTGCGTCCTAGCCGAGCCGCACGTTGTCCGCACGAATCCGATTGCCCTCGGGGTTGTCGTTCGCGTTGGCTGCGGCGGCATTCTTT
This sequence comes from Opitutaceae bacterium, assembly GCA_036675625.1. Lineage (GTDB taxonomy): Bacteria > Verrucomicrobiota > Verrucomicrobiia > Opitutales > Opitutaceae > ER46. Next base: position 31,096 of record JAKFEQ010000002.1, read on the forward strand.
TTTCCATTTCCCCCACAATCCAACCTATGAAAATCCGTCTGTCGTTACTCGCCCTCCTTTGCGCGCTGATCGCTGCGCCGATCCATGTCCAAGCCGCAGACGAGCCCGAAACCGAGCTCGAGACCAAAATGGACAAGATGGGCTCCGCCTTCCGCTTGCTGCGCCGCCAGATCAAGGATCCGGCCAAGAACGCCAGCTCGCTCGAGAAGCTCGCGACGATGAAGGAGAACGCACAGGCGTCGTTGAAGCTCGAGCCGGCTAAAACCGCCACGCTGCCGGCCGCCGAACAGAAGAAATTCGTCGCGGCTTATCAGGCCAAAATGAAGGAGTTCATCGGCCTGATCGACAAGCTGGAGACCGCTTTGAAGGCGAACGACAACGCGGAAGCCGAGAAGCTCCTCAGCGCGATGTCCGACGCGCAAAAGAAGGGCCACACCGAGTTCCAGAAGAAGAAAAAGAAGAGCTGAGACTCCCCCTCACCGGTGCTGCGGACCCGCCGTCTGCATCGCTTTCGAAACGCCGCCGGATTTCCGGCGGCGTTTCTGTTTTTGGAGGCGGCGGGAGGCGGCGAAGTTCGGCGGGCGGTGGTGAGATTCGGCGTGGCGGCGAACCGCGGAGTGTGCATCAGTTTCGGTCGCATGAGTGCTCCGCGCGTCGCCTTTCTCGGGCTTGGCATCATGGGCGGCGGGATGGCCCGCCGGCTCGTCGAAGCAGGTTTTCCCGTCACGGTCTATAATCGCAGCCGCGCCCGCGGCGAGTCGCTCGCGGCGGCGGGTGCCCGGATTGCGGATACGCCGCGCGAAGCGGCGACGGAGGCGGAGATCGTGATCGCGATGGTCGCGGACGACGCCGCGTCGCGCGCGCTCTGGCTGGGCAAAAACGGCGCGCTCGCGCACGCGAAGCGCGGCACGATCTGCGTCGAATGCAGCACGCTCACGACGGCATGGGTCGAGGAGCTGGCGCGGGCGGCGGCCGCGGCGGGTTGCGAATTGGTCGACGCGCCGGTGACGGGCAGCAAGGGACCGGCGGCGGCAGGTGAGTTGAACTTCCTCGTGGGCGCGACGCCGCTGGCGTTTGAAACGATCAAGCCCGTGCTGCAGCCGATGAGCCGGAGCGTCACGCATCTCGGGCCGCCCGGGAGCGGTGCGTTCGTGAAGCTGGTGAACAACTTTCTCGCGGGCGTGCAGGTCGCGGCTTTTGCCGAGGCGCTCGCGTGGATCGAGCGCGGGCCGGTGGATCGCGCGCAGGCGTTGGCGGTCATCACCGAAGGCGCGCCCGGGAGTCCGATCGTGAAACTGATGGCGTCGCGCATGGCGTCGTCCGATTACGCGCCGAATTTTCTGCTGCGGCTGATGGCGAAGGATCTCGATTATGCGCTGCAGACGGGCGAGGCCGCCGGCATCACGCTCGCGACGGGTGCAGCTGCGTTGGAGCGATTCCGCGCGGCGATCGAGGCGGGCTGGGGCGAGAAGGATATGGCGGCCGTGGTCGAGCCGTTGCGGTCGGAACGCTGAGCCTGCGCCACGGCGAAGCCACGCGTGACGCGCTTGGCCGAACAAATGGCTTGCGCGCACTCGCCGGCGCTGACGCGTTGGTGTGCACATGGTAGCGCTACCCCTCGCGATCACTCTCGGACCGATGTCGGTCCTCGTCCTTAGCATCGTATTTATCGTCGTCGCGATCGCGTGGCTGAGGATTCATGCGTTTTTCGCGCTGCTGTTCGCGGCGATGTTCGTCGGTGTGATGACCGTGATGGGGCAGACGGGCGAAGGCCGCTTCATCAAGGCGATCGAATCGGTGATGGCGGAGTTCGGCATCGCGGCGGGCAAGATCGGATTCACGATCGCGATCGCGGCGGTGATCGGCGTGGCGTTGATGGAGAGCGGCGCGGCCGACAAGATCATCCGGCGATTCATCGCGGTGCTGGGCGAGAAACGCGCCGCGTTCGCGCTGCTGGCCTGCGGCTTCTTCCTCGCGATTCCGGTGTTCTTCGACACGGTGTTTTTCCTGCTCGTGCCGTTGGCGCGTGCGCTAAGCCTGCGCACCGGGAAAGACTACATGCTCTACGTCCTCGCGATCTGTGCGGGCGGCGTAATCACGCACGGCACGGTGCCGCCCACGCCCGGCCCGCTCATTGTGGCCGAAACGCTGAAAATCGATCTCGGCGTGACGATCATCGGTGGAATCATCTTCGGCATCCTGCCGGCGCTGGCCGGGCTGGCTTGGGCGCGGTGGATCAACGCGAAACATCCATTGCCGGTGCGCGAAGCGTCGGGCTCGAGCCTCGCTTCGCTCCAGGAAGTGGTGTCGCGGCGTGAAGATGAGCTGCCCGGGTTTCTGGCGTCGGTCGCACCGGTCCTGGTGCCGGTGGTTCTGATTTCGATCGCGTCCTTCCTGGCACCCATCCGCGCGAGCCTTGCGCCGTCGCTGGTGCAGACGATCGAGTTTCTCGGCAACAAGAACGTCGCGATGCTGATCGGTGCGATCATCGCGCTGGCGGTTTACGCGCGGCAGAAAAAGATCGGGCTGAAAGAGCTCGGGCCCGTGATGCATTCGCCGCTCGAAGTGGCGGGCGTGATCATCCTGATCACGGCGGCGGGCGGTGCCTATGGCGCGATGATCAACAACTCCGGCATCGGCGCCTCGGTGCGCACGATGGCGGACGGTTTCGCGGTGAATTACGTGCTGCTCGCCTGGGTGCTGGCCGCGGTGGTGCGGGTGGCGCAGGGCTCGGCGACGGTCGCGATGATCACCTCGGCGTCCATCATGCTTTCGATTGCGGGCCCGGGCGGGTTTGGCGTGCACCCGTTCTATATCTTTCTCGCGATCGGTTATGGCGCGACGACGCTTTCGTGGATGAACGACAGCGGATTCTGGGTCATCAGCCGGTTGGGCGGACTGACCGAGGGCGAGACGCTGCGAAGCTGGACGGTGCTGCTGACGATCATCTCGATCGTGGGGCTCTTCCAGGCCTTGGTCGCGGCGGCGTTGTGGCCGAACCTCTGGTTCTGAGCCGGCGCGGTCAGGAGCGCGAATGAACGTCCGCATCTTCCCCGATCGGTCCGCGCTTGCGGCGGCCGCGGGTGCAGATGCGGCGGTGGTGATCCGGAGCGCCATCGAGCGGCGCGGGACGGCCCGGATCCTCGTGGGCACCGGGCGTTCGCAACTCGAGGTTTTCGATGTGCTCGCGCAGCAGCCGGGCGTCGCGTGGAGCGAGGTCGAGCTATTTCACGTGAACGAGTTCATCGGCCTCGCGATCGATCACCCTGGATCGACGCGCAGAATTCTGTTCGAGCGGCTGATCGCGAAGACGCGGATCGGGCGGTATCATTTGCTCGATGGCGTGAACGATCCGGAGCGCGTGTGTCGGCTGGAGGGCGCGCAGCTCGCGGCGGGGCGCATCGATCTGGCGTTCACCGGCATCGGCGCGAATGGATGCGTGGCGTGCAATGAGCCGCCGGCGGATTTCCAGGCGGAGACGCCTTTCCTGGTCGTGCAGTTGGATGAGGCCTGGCGGCGGCAGCGGGTGGGCGAAGCCGGATTCCCGACGGTCGCCGACGTGCCGGACCGCGCGATCTCGATTTCGCTGCGGCAGTTTTTGCGCGCCGAGACGGTGATGGGTGTCGCTGCGGGACCGCGCAAGGCGGCTGCCGTGAAACGTTGCGTGGAAGGGGCGGTCTCGCCGCTGGCGCCGTCGTCGATTCTGCAAACGCATTCGAATGCGACGGTGTATCTGGATCGCGAGGCGGCGGCGTTGTTGTCGTCGCGACGTGAGGGCGGCTAAGCTAAGCCGGCCGATTCGACTGAGCCACGAATGGACTACGAATCGACGCGGGGCGGCAAAAACCGCAGCCAATCCAAACCACCAAGGGAATGGCGACAAAGAGGCACAAAAAGGCGCAAAAAATACGGGGGACGGTGGCGCTACTGGTTGCGGAGCTTCGGCGATTTTTTTGTCTTCGCGGTGGCTTCGGTCGGCGAACGGAGTTGGGCGGCGGAATCGGCCGGATCCTGGGTCTTCGTGCGCGAACGCAGTTGTTGCGCGGGCTCGTCGACGTAGGGACGCGATTCGGTGCCGGCGACCGGTCGCGATTCCGCCTCGGCCTTCAATTGCGCCTCGGCTTCGAACCAGATCGCCTCGTCGCTGCCGCTGGGCTGGTGGCGCTCGTGCCAGATTTTCTCGGCGCGTTGCGCGATCTGTTCGTGTGAGACCTGGCCACGCGAAAAATTGGCGGACGTCTGGGTCGGGACATTTGCGGCCTGGACCGGCTTATCGAGGTTCATGTCCCGATGGTAGCGCGATCGCGGTAAGTGTTCCGCGAGCGGCTGCGCTGCCAAACTGGGCCAAGTAGCGCCGGTAATTCGGCCGTCAGCTAGAGTTTGGACAGTCCAGTTCGGTGCCCCGAAGGGGCGCAGATACGACCAATCTCCAGGAGGATATTCGGCCAGCACGCCCCAAGTCGGAGGCTGGCGCTACGCTTCCCCCATCGCTCTCAACAGCTCATCGCTCAACTCTCCACCCTCAACGACACGCTTCCGTTGCGCTACTTCAGCTCGCGGATCTTGATGTTTCGATACCAGCAGTCGTCGTTGTGGTAAGTGAGCATGATGTGGCCGGCGATTTTGTCGCCGAAGCCGGCATCGTTCTTGAATTTACTCTTCGCGATACCGGCCTTCACTGCCTCGCTGCCCAAATCGTAGGTGAGGACGTTCCGGCCGTTGAGCCAGTGCTCGACGGTCTTGCCGCGGACCACGATCTTGGACTGGTTCCATTCGCCGGGCGCACGCAGCGGTTTATCGTCGGCCGGAGGAAGCACCTCGTAGAACGAAGCCGTCTGGCGATGCTTGCCGATCTTGCCGTCGGGATGGCCGATGTCGTCGAGCATCTGGTATTCGTGGCCGGGCGACTTGGGGCGATCCTCGGTCACGAAATATTTCACGCCGTTGTTGCCGGCGGGGAGAATCTTCCATTCCCACGCGAGTTCGAAGTCGTCGAACTTCTTCTCGGTGATGATCTGGTCGCCCTTGGCGGTGCCCAGCTTTTCCTTCGGCAGTGAATGAAGCGTGCCCTCGATAATTTCCCAGCCTGAGACGGGGGTGGATTTTTTGTAGGGCCGCCAGCCGTCGAGCGACTTGCCGTCGAAAAGGAGTTTCCAGCCGGCGGCTTTTTCCTGGGCGGTCAGTGTGTTGTCGGCGGCACCGAGCGGGGCCGTGATGCTGAACGCGAACGAGACGAGCAGGGCGAGATGGCGGGGTTTCATGGGCGAAGGCATGCGATGAAATCCCTGCTCGCAACGAAGTCGAGAACGGCGACGCGCGCGACGTGGAATGAAATTGTTCCGCTGGCGAGGTGTCTCCTGCGCCTGCCGCCAGCGGAGGAGGCCACATACGGCGTCGGCGGCGACGGGGCAGGCGCTCGAGTCGTGCAGCGCTTGTAGGCGGCAAAGAGGGGCAAAGATCCCTTCCCTTGACCCGCCCGAATGGCGGTTTGCGGGGTGGGTGCAGACCTGCTTATCGGCGAAGCAGCACCCCAGAGATCGCCCGCGCGCGGGGTGAAATTTCCCACCGCGAAACGGCTTGTTCCAGCGGAACGCAGGCCGTATCCACGCCCTCTCTTCGGAACCCCATGCCGGCGAACGTCACTATCCGCAACCTGCACAAACGCTACGCCGGCGTCGACGCCGTGCGTGGCGTGAATCTCAGCGTCGAGCCGGGGGAAATTTTTGGACTGCTCGGGCCCAATGGTGCGGGCAAGACCACGACGGTCGAGTGCCTCGTCGGCCTGCGCGAACCGGATGCGGGCGAACTCGAGGTATGCGGGATCGACGCGCGCCGCCGGCCGCACGAGGTGAAGCAGCGGATCGGCGTCGCGCTGCAAAGCACGGCCTTGCAGGACCAGATCACGCCGACGGAGGCGTTGCGGCTCTTCGGTTCGTTTTATCGCGAGCACGCCGAGCCCGGCGCGTTGCTCGAGCGGTTTGCCCTGCAGGAAAAGGCCCACGCGCGCTTCGCGACACTCTCGGGCGGGCAGCGGCAGCGGCTCGCCCTGGCGCTGGCGTTCGTAAACAAGCCCGAACTCGTCCTGCTCGATGAGCCGACCACCGGGCTCGATCCGCAAGCGCGCCGCGAGCTCCACGCCGACATCGCGCGGATGAGGGACGATGGCTGCACCGTGCTGCTGACGACGCATTATCTCGAGGAGGCGGAACAGCTCTGCGATCGCATCGCGATCATCAACCACGGCGAGATCGTGGCGACCGGCACGCCGCGCGACCTCATCGCGCAGTCGAGCGCGGCGCAGACGGTGCGACTCGTGACGACGCACCCGCTCGGGAACGCAACACTCGCGCGGCTGCCGGGCGCCGAGGACGTTCGCTGTAGTGGAAACATGGTTACGTTTCGCACGTTGCGTCCGACCGAGACGCTCGCGGAGCTCACGCAGCGTCTCGCGGCGGAGCGCAGCGAGATCGTCGAGTTGCACGTGCGGAAAGCGACGCTCGAGGATGTGTTCATCGGTCTCACGCAGGAGGATGTGCGATGACGTGCGCACGGGTGATGCACGGCGCGCGAGGGACGCGGGGCGCGGGCGGAAGAGCCGGGAAGGTTGGGGATTTTCGTTCGTATCCGTCCCGGCTCTCCCGAGCCGGGCTACGAGGAGAATTGTTTTCGCGGATGTCACGCGCCTCCCGTTCATGAACGCGTTGCTCGAACATCTCCGCATCTCGTTGCGGCTGCATTTCCGAAACAAGATGGCGCTGCTGTACGGCTATCTGTTTCCCCTGATTTTCCTCGTGGCGTTTGCCGTGCTGTATCGGCACGAGCCGGTGCCGCTGCTGCGCCACATGGGCGAGTTGCTCACGGTGGCGGTGCTCGGGGGCGCGTGTTTCGGGCTTCCGACCACGCTCGTCAGCGAACGCGAGCGCGGCGTGTGGCGGCGCTATCGATTGACGCCGATTCCCACCTGGGCGGTCGTCACGAGCACCGCGATCGCGCGTTATGTGATCGTTCTTTCGGCGGGGCTGCTGCAGTTCGGGCTCGCGCTGGCGATCGGAATGACGGCGCCGGAGCATCCGTTTGCGCTGTGGGTGGCATTCACGTTCGTGGCGTTTGCGTTCATCGGTCTCGGTCTCGTGATCGCAACGCTCGCGGACAACGTTCCCGCCGTGCAGGCGCTGGGGCAGTGCATTTTCCTGCCGATGCTGATCATTGGCGGCGTGGCGGTGCAGCTCGCGGCGCTGCCACTGTGGGCGCAGCACGTGTCGGCGTTTTTTCCGGGGCGCTACGCCGTCGAGGCCATTCAGGCGGCGGTGTCGGGCCGCGGTTTCGAAGGCGCGCGGTTCAGTCTGCTGGCGCTCGCCCTCACGGGAGTCGCAGGCTGCCTCGCAGGAGCGAAACTGTTTCGTTGGGACGCGCAGGAAAAATTCGCAGCGCGCGCCGGCAAGGTGTGGCTGGTGCCGGCCGTGGGCGCATGGATTGCGGTTGGGCTGCTCGCCGAGTGGCGCGGCCGGATCGCGATTCCGGTGGATAAGGAAATCGCGCCGGCGGTCGTGCCCGCGAAAGAGCCGGCACCTCCAGTGGAGACGAGCGTCCCGCCGACGCTGCCAGAGCAGACAATCGAGACACCCGCGCGTTCGCCGGTTGCCACACAGCCCAGCCTCACGCCGCCGCCGGTGGCGAGTGCTCCAACGCCGGTCGTGCCCGAGCGCACGCTGACGCCGCCGCCGCCCGATCCGCCATGGATGAAGATCACCAAGCAGGATATCGACGGGCTGGATTATCACGTGCCGCCCGACAACGGCATCGTCTCGCCCATGGCGCCGCCTGACGAAGAAGCGCAGGATTTCATGAAGGAGCAGGTGGACAAGGTGCGCGAGCAACTGCCTTCCTGGCCGCCCGGCGCGGACGGCGACGATGTGCAGTGCGTGCGCAATCTGCTCTACGTGGCCGCCGTGCCCGATGCGATTCAGATGCCGTCGGAGCGCTACGTGCCGCGCGTGGTTTACGAGCATCTGCTCGACACTTATCCGCGGGAGAAACTCACGAAAATTCTAACCTATATCGCGCTGAATCCCGAAGCGGGCACGGTGATCGACGACATCTCCGATCTCGGCATCGAAGGCGCCGCGGGCGACCCGATGCTGGTGCGCGAGCGCGCCTATCTCTACGCGATCAAATTCATCGCGCGACTCACGGAGCGTGTGAAGGAGTAGTGGGTTGAGTTGAGAGTTGAGGGTTGAGCGTCGAGGGTCAAAAACAGCCACTCGCTTCGACGCTCAACCCTCCTCTCCCACTCGTGCCGCTGCCGTCCCCCTCCACCGTCAAGATCGCGCTGTTCGTCCTCTTCGTGATGACGCTCGTGTGCCTGCCGTTTGTTTTTTTTGGCGAAGAGTTCGTGCTGCCGCTGCTCCATTCGCGCGAGCAACAGGCCGGCGCGCTCATCGCGATCGCGATCGCGTTGCTCGCGTGCGATTCGGTCGCGCCGATTCCGTCGACGCTCGTGATCATGTTTCTCGCGGCCAAAGTCGGCTGGCTCGCCGGCATCGTGGGTGGCACGATCGGCCTGAGCATCGGTGTGCTGGCGGCGGCATGGATCGGGCGGTCGGCGGTCGGCCGCGTGGCGCCCAAGTTTCTTCCGGAGGCCGAGCTCGTGCGGCTCCGCGATTCACTGCAAAGCCGGCTCATGATCACGCTCGCGTGCCTGCGCAGCGTGCCCGTGCTGGCTGAGACCTCGGTGATCGTCGCGGCGGCGACGGGGGTGCCGGTGAAACGAATCTTCGTGGTGACACTGCTGCCGAATCTCATCGTGGCTGCGATCTACTCGATCGCCGCCGATGAATCGGTCACGACGGCGGTCGTGACGTTTCTCGCCACGATGGTCGCGTCTTACGTGTTGTGGCGGCTGCTCGGCCGCGACGCCCGCGTGCAGCAGATGTAGCGCGACCGGGCCTCATGCCGATCATCGGTTTTCGTGAACCACCAGCGCCGCGCGCACCGCGATCTCATAGAATCCGGCCGCAAGCTCTAGACACACGCGATCGGCTTCAATCCTCGCTCGTGAGACGCCGGGCGCCAGGCGGAGAGATTTCCCGCCGATCTGCACGTCTTCGATTTTCTGCGCCGGGATCCGCACGGCCGCGGTCGTGCTGGCCGGGACGGTCACGCGCCAGGTCCAGCGGGCGCGCTCGAGTCGCCACTCGCTGCGGACCATGCCGTGCGGCGACAAAAAGCTCGCCTTCGCGTGCGTGAGCCCGCCGCCGGGCACCGGCGCGAGTACGAGCCGCTTCCAGCCTGGTACGGCGGGATCGAAATCGAGGCCGCCGATCGTGCGATACATCCATTCGCCGACCGCGCCGTACGCGTAGTGGTTGAACGAGTTCATGCCGATATCGCCGAAGCCCGTCTCCGCATTCCAGCTGTTCCAGCGCTCCCACATCGTCGTGGCGCCGTTGAGCACCGGGTATAACCATGATGGATACGCGCGCTGGTTGAGCAGCCGATACGCCACGTCGTGGCGTCCGAAACGCGAGAGCACCGGGCACAACAGCGGCGTGCCGACGAAACCGGTTGCGAGCCGGTTGCCGTTTTTCTCGATCAGATAGACGAGCCGCTCGACCGCCCGCGCGCGGAGCCGCACGGGCAGCAGGTCGAACGCGAGCGCGAGCAGATAGCCGGTCTGCGTGTCGCCCGTGATGCGGCCGGAGGGCGCGACGTACCCGTGCTGAAACGCGGCGACGATCCGTGCGTGCAGCGCGGCGTAGCGCTTCGCCTCGCCGCGCCGACCGAGAACGCGCGCGGTTGCGGCGACGAGTCGCGTCGACTCCGCGAAATACGCCGTGCCGATCAGATCGCACGGCGTGGGCGCGCGGAATGGCGTCACGGCGTCCGTCGCGAGCCAGTCGCCATACGCGGTATCGGGCCGCAAGAGCCCGTGGCTGGTGCGTTCCTGATATGCGATCCACGCGGTCATCGCGGCGTAGTTTTCGGCGAGGATGCGAGTGTCGCCATAACGCTGATACACGACCCACGGGCAGATCACGCCCGCATCGCCCCAGGCGGCGTTGCCGTCGTGCGGGTGAGGGAAAGCCTCCGGCTTCGACGCCATCGCGAGCGCCAGCGCGTCGGGCGCGACATCGGGGAAGGAGCCGTTGGGCTTCTGTCCGTCCCGCAGATCGCGGCACCATTTGTGGAAGAAGGTCGCGACGTCGTAGTTGAACGCGGCTGTGCCGAGGAAGATCTGTGCGTCGCCCGTCCAGCCGAGCCGCTCATCGCGTTGCGGGCAATCGGTCGGGAGGTCGAGGTAGTTGCCGCGCTGGCCCCAGCGGATGTTTTGCTGCAGTCGGTTGATGAGCCGGTCCGAACAGGAGAACCCGCCCGCGGGCGGCAGGTCGGATTGCCACACGATGGCCGTGAGGGTGTCGCGTGTTGGCGGAGTGGATACGCCGGAGAGTTCGACGTAGCGGAAGCCGTGAAACGTGAAGCGCGGCTCGTAGATTTCCTCGCCGCCGGCGCCTTTTCCCGCGGCCACGTAAATGTCGGTCGCAAGTGCCGAGCGCAGGTTGGCGGTGTAGAGCGAGCCGTCGGCGTTGAGCATCTCGCCATACCGCAGGGTCACGCGCGTGCCGGCTTTCGCGCCGGCGATGCGCACGCGGACGGTGCCGACCATGTTCTGGCCGAGGTCGAAAATGAACTTTCCCGGCGTCGGCTCGGTGAGTGCGCGCGGACGCAGTGTCTCGACGGCACGGATGGGCGGCGTCTGTTTCGCGTTGATCTCGAGCCTTGGCGAAACGCGGATCGGCTGCGCGCGACGCCACGCCGAAGCGTCGAAGGCGGGCGTGCTCCAGCCGGTGTGCTCCGCGCGCGCGTCGAATTCCTCGCCGTCGTAGAGATCGGCCGCGAGCCACGCGCCGGTGGTCACGCGCCACTCGCGGCTACTGGTGATCCACTTGACCGAACCGTCTGAAAGCTCGAGGCGCAGCGCGGCGAGGAGCGCGGGCGCCGGGCCGTAAAGCCGCCGCTGCCGGTGCCACATCAGTTTTCCGGCATACCAGCCATCGGCGAGCAGCGCGCCGAGGACGTTGGGACCGGTGACGAGGTGCGCGGTTACGTCGTAGGTGAGGTATTCCGTGCGGCGGCGATAGTCGGTCCAGCCGGGCGTGAGCGTATCGGCGCCGACTTTTTTTCCGTTCACGTGCGCTTCGAAAATGCCGAGCGCGCTGATGTGCAGGTGGGCCGCGCGCGGCGGTGCGTCGAGCTCGAAGGTCGGCGCGCGCAGGTAGCGCACCGGCGTGGAGTTTTTCGGCTGCGCGACGCGCAACCCGATCCACTCCGTCGACGTCGGCCAGCGAGTGCCGAGAAAGCCTGTGGTCCATTCTGCGGCGGCGCTCCACGGCGTCGCGACGCCTGTGTGATCCCAGAGCCGCACGCGCCACATGTAACGCGTGTGCGGCCGCAGCTTCGGGCCCGCGTAGGGGATGAGTAACGCGTCGTCGCTCGCGATACGGCCCGAGGACCACACTGCGGAGCCGTGCGTTGCGGACGTGATGACCAACTCGTAAGCGGTCTGGCGCGCACCGATGCGTGCATCGCGGAGTTGCCACGAAAAACGCGGCGCGGGTTCGTCGAGGCCGACGGGATTTTCGAGGTGTTCGCAGCGCAAGGACTGCGGGCGCGCGGGGGAGAGGCGAAGGGGCATGATGAGATTGGCAGGTTGAAAGTTGCCCGGTCTTCAGCCGGCCGTTCCGAGTCGTGCCTGATGAGAGCTGGCGTGGCTCATGCATTCACAGCGACCGGTCCTTGCGCCGATAAGCGAGCGGCGGTTCGCCGACGGCGCGATGAAACGCGCGCGAGAAATGATACGGGCTCGCGAATCCCACCGCGCGGCCCACCTCGGAAACACTCAGGTTCGAGACGTGCAGCAACTCCCGCGCGCGTGCGAGCCGCCGCTGCTGGAGGTAGCGTTTCGGGCTGATGCCGACGTAGCGCTGAAACAATTTCACGATGTGCGACTCGCTGCGTCCGGCAAACGCGGCCACCTCGGGGATGCGCACGGGTTTCTGGAAATTCTGCTCTAGAAAATTGATCGCGCGGCGGACTTCCGGCGGCGCGTCCGGATAGTGCGCCGCGGTTTTATCCGCCATGTGCCGGACCTCGCGCCCGAGGAGCTCCGCCAGCCAGCGCGCTTCATCGACCCGCCACAGCCGTCGCTGATACCACCGCGCCGCCAGCGTCATGATCAGCGCGAGCGGCGCATGACCCTCGACTTGAAACGCGCGCGCGGCGCCAGCCTGCTCCCCGGCCCACCCGGCGTCGCGCCGCGCGGGGTGATTGAACAGCGCATGCTCGGTTTCGTGCGCGATGACGAACTCCACCTCCGCGTCCGCCGCGTGCCAGGGCACGACGTGATTCATGACGATGCTCATGGGCGTCTTGCGGTCGGCGCAATGGCGCACGTGCCGGCCCCACGGCAGCACGAGCACCGACCCCGGGCCGATCGAAAACACCTCGCGATTCACCTCGACCTCGCCGTATCCACTTTCGCACCACATCACGCCGCGACTCTGCACGCAGGTGCTTTCGACCACCTGGCCGGGACGAAAGAAGAAGAAGCCCGCCTGACACAACACGGGGAAACCGGCAGGGGAGGCCGCGGTTGTTCGCATGCCCGCGACTTGCGCGAGCGAACCGAAAAGCGCAAAACCTTTCTGAAGTCAGCCATTCCTTCGCGAGGCCTTTTCGGTGAGCGCCTTCTCACGGAAAGCCTGTCCCAATCTACCGGTCGATGAAGCTTGGGGCCACCCCCGGGGGAGGCGGGTGCACCGGCACTCGAGCTCGCGCCAATCCCTGCTCTCCCGAGCAGGGCTACGTGGACCAAATGCCGGCCTCACGATAAATTTATCCCATGGAGAACGTTCCTCCCATTGGACCCTACCGCGTCGATCGAGCCGGCAGTTGAAGCGAAAAGGGCAAATCTTTCCGGATTAGTCCATTCCTTCGCGGACGCGATTAGGTTAGATTTCCGCTGCGCCAATGACCCATGGCGCGCGCACTTCGCGCAGCAGTCAAACCCCACGACCCGTCGGTCCCGTTCCCCATGCAAACTCGATTATGCTTCCTTGTTTTCGGTGGCGTTCTCGCCTTGGCGCCGAGTTCCCTGCCGGCCCAGACGCGGCCGGCCTCATCCTCTTCGGCCGATGAAACGCTCGTCCTCGATCCGTTCACGGTCAAAGCCGACGACAGCGAGGGTTATCGCGCGCAGTCGTCCGCCAGCGGCCTGCCGTTCGTCGTATCCCTCGACAAGACTCCGCTCCCCATCGCGGTCATCACGCCCGAGTTCCTGCTCGATTCGGCCAGCTTCAACGTCGAAGACGCACTGCGTTTCACCTCCGGCATCTCGAATGCCGAGCGCAACGAATACGGCACGGAGCGCTACGTCATCCGCGGGTTCCAGACCAACAGCACGTTCGTCAACGGGATCCGGATGGCCATGCCCACCGACACGTCGATGATCGATCGCGTCGAAGTATTAAAGGGTCCGTCCACGATTCTTTACGGCGAACTGGATCCGGCCGGGCTGGTGAATGTGATTACCAAGCGGGCCGGCTTTCGCAACGAGACGCATCTGCGCCAGACGTGGGACGAGTACGGCACGACGCGTTCGATGCTCGACACGAACTACGCGCTCCCGAAGCAGACCGGAGCCGTGCGGGCGGCGGGGCGGATGGTCGCGACGTGGGCGGACGAGCACAGTTACCTGCCAAACGAGTCGCGCGAGCGGCTGCTCCTCGCGCCCTCGCTGCGCCTCGACATCGGGCGAAGCACCGCGATCGACGTGAGCTTCATCCGTTCGGATGAGGATGGCGCCACGAACCGCCAACCGACGCCGTTCGCGCGCGATCCCAGCGACCCGACCGTGATTCAGGCTGGCTTCACGCCGGTGGCGCGCGACTACACCTCGGTCACGCCGTTCGACGAATGGCATCTCCGTTCCCGCTATTTCGACGTGCAGTTGAAGCACGAGTTTTCCAAGTCGCTGCACCTGTTGTTGAGCTACGACGACAGCGACGTGTTTGTGGACCAATACTTCTTCTTCGGCACCGGCAACATCGCTCCCACCGCCACGGGCGAGTATCGCTCCTCGGGCAAGATGACCACGCAGATCACCGAGCGCTCCAACGAAGTATATACGGGGAAACTCGTGTACGATCTCCCGTTCGGCGGGGCCGACCACAAGCTGGCGTTGATCGCGCGCCGCACCGGCACGTCGAACGACCAATATGGTTTTCAGGACAGCCGCGATCCGGTGCTCGGTCCATATATTCTCGCCGACGCCAACGGCCCGCGCGCGATCAAGTTTCCCGGCTTGCCGCGCCGGTTGACCGATCCGCAGTCGCCGCTCGCCGTGCCGATCCTGGGCACGTTTGCGCAGCAGGATTTCGAGACGCAGATGAACTGGACGCTGGGCGTGACCGATTACGTCACGCTGCTGTCGGGCCGGCTCAATCTTCTTGCGGGTGCCCAATATAACACGATTCGCGGCCAGGATCGCGACGCCATCGTACCGCAGGTCGGCGGGGTTTATGAGCTGCGCCCGGGCCTCAATCTCTACGCGCTCTATTCGGAGACGTTCAACCCCAACGGCCGCTCCGACACCACCGATCCGCAGTCGCCTTATCTCGATCCTGAAGAGGGCATGGGCGCGGAAATCGGCTTCAAGGTGAGGCTGTTCGACGACAAGGTGTACGGCGGAATCGCCGCCTACCAGATCACGCGCACCAACGTGGAGCAGATCCTCGCGGGCGCGACCGGGAATGTCGCCGGCATCAGCCGCAACATCAGAATCCCCAGCGGCGAGGAAAAGTCGGAAGGCATCGAAGCCGACCTGCAGTTTCGCCCGACGAAGAACCTGAACATCAATTTCGCCTACGCGTACACGGATGCGTACATTTCCGAGCAGAACGTGAACCTCGACAATCCGGACGCCGATGGCGATGGCGTCGCGGACGCCGTGGGCCAGAAAAAAGAAGGCGTGGCCAAGCACGACATCCGCGTGTGGACGCGTTACGAATTTCCTGAAACGACGTTGCTTGGCGGACTCGCGATCGGCGGCGGCTTCACGTGGCGCGAGGGGCCGATTCAGCAATTCGGCACGTATCTCCAGCGCAAGGTTCTCGAGCTGAGTGACCCGCAGCGCCTCGACCTCTTCGCGAGCTATCGCACGAAATTTTTCGAGCGCCCGGTCCACTTTCACGCCAACTGGCAGAACGCGAGCAACGAGTCGTATCGCGACCGGCGCGGGAAATACGTGATTCCCTCGACGGTCGTGTTGTCTGTATCCGTGAAACTGTGACGTCGATCGCGGCGAAGATTTCTGTTCGTGTAGCCCTGCTCGGGAGAGCAGGGATCGCTCGACGATCTGGCGCGTGCGCTCCCGCCTCTTCCGAGGCGGGCAACACGACAATCATCCGAACCATCACGAGGTTCTTTCACGCCGCTCCGGCGCGCATTTCGGTCAGAACATGCCGCGCACGCCGACCGTCCAGATCGCACCGTAGTCGGAATGGCGATTGAGGAACGTGCGCTCGCCGGAGCCGTAATAGTTTCGCTGCGGCCGGTTGAAGATATTGCGGCCAGACGCGAAGACTGTGAGGTATCTGGAAATCCGATACGCAAATTGCGCGTCATGCGTCAGTCGCTCGCCTTCGTAGATCGCCCAGGCGTTTGCCGGCATCGCGCCGCGGCGGAACATCGGCACCCACACGAAATTCCAGCGCAGCGACAGGCCTTGGTGATCGAACGACACGCCACCGTTCGCGATATTTTTCGGCCGGCGGAAATTTTCATACTCGTCGAAGTGCAACCGCGTGTAGTTGCCGAAGATCGAGACTCGCCGCCAGAAGCCGGGGAGAAACACGAGATTTTGCCGATAACTGAACTCGCCACTCGTCACATGGGCTTTGCCGACGTTGTCGATGGTCGTCACCCGATAACCGCCAAGGTCGAAGTTCTCCTCGTTCTCGAACACCTCCCCAAGCGGCACCTCGGTCACGGTGCTGCGGATCAGATTGGTGATGTCGCGCCGCGCGGCCGACACCGTGAAGAAACCTGCGCCCTTCGGGAAATAATACTCCGCGCTGGCGAAGAAATTCCGGCCGTGCTCGGCCACCAGGTCGGGATTCGGGATGTTCGCCGTCGGAGGCGTGGCGTCGGGATTGATCGTCACTCCACCCGCGAGATTGTTGAGATTCGGACGCGTGATCGAGTCGTTGAAAGACGCGCGAAGAATCACCTCGCTGCTCAACCGATAGGTCGCGTGAAGATATTTCAACCACGTGTGATAGTCGGAGGTGTTGGTCGCATCCGTGCCATAGCGGGCCTGGATGTACTCGAGTGACGACGTCGGGATGCTGGCGTTCGGATTTCCGGTCAGTACTTCCTTCGCGTAATTGTCGCCCCGATCCGTCGGACCGCGTCCCTGGCCGCGCGTCTTCTCCATCCGCACGCCCGGTGCGATGTCGAACCGCTTCGTGACCTTGAAGATCGTCTGCTGATAGATCGAATCGATCTGCTCCTTCACGTCCCAGTGATTCCGCAGATCGCTCGTGAGCAATTGCTGTGGCGTGGGCTGAGTGAAGCGCTCCGGATGTGCACCATACTCCTTCGCCATCGCCCAGCGATCGATGGCGGCGATGTTCTGCAGATTTCCTCCTGCGAGATTGCGAAGCCGGTAGTGCGGTTCGATGGCCCAGCGTTCGTCGCCCGTGTTCGGCAGCCCATCGGCGCCAAGATACGAGATCGTGATGACGGAGCCGCGCTTCACGTCGCGGATCTGCTGGCTGATGTCGCCACCCCATTTCAGGAGCACTGGAATCTCCCAACGAGTCCAGTTGTAGCGGAAGTCCGCCTTCGCGGTCCACTTCTGGTCCTTGCTGCTGAACGGCAGGCGATACGACGGGTTGGGCGCGGCCGTGTAACTCGCGGGGTTGCGCCAATCGGCGCCGGTGAGCTGCGTCACGTCGATCGCGGCATCGCCGGGAGCGCTGCGATCCCACCGCAGCCCGAGATTGTTCAACGTGCCGGTGCTGCCGCCATTGAAATAACCATAGTCGACGTCGTGATAATAATTGGTGCTGCGCGACATTTGTGCCTGGGCGTCGACGCGAAACGCGCCCCGCTTGAAAGACGAGCCGGTCGCAAGCGTCGTCGTCGAGCCGTGCTTGTTGAAAGCGGAGCCAAGCAAAAGTTGCGCCATGCCAGCCGTGGTGGTCTGCGACTCGAGCGAGTACTCCACGCCCTCCACCCGCGGATCGGCAGCGGCGGGGCCGTTCACCACACTGGGGAAATCGAGCCTCAGGTTGCGCTGAAAATTCAGCGCTTCGTAGGTATTGTAGTCCGCACGCGCCCACGCGGTCAGCTCGGGCGTGAATTTATAGTCGAGACGCAAATTATAGTTTGTACGGTTCGTCGTCTTCGGTGCATCGATCACCTGGAACACGCTCATGCGCGGAATCTCCGTGTCGTTGTTGCCGCCGTTGGTGTCGAAGACGTGCGTATAAGAGGTAATGTTCTGCTCGACGAAGGTCCGCGAGAAATTATAGCCCGCCAGCACGCCGAGCCGTTCGCCAAACACATCGGAGAACTCGAACGAGACGTTCGGCTGCAGCTTGTAGTTTTTCTTGTCGTTCGGACCAGCCGACTCCTTCAGCGACAGATGATGCGAGTTGAGTTGCGAGCTCGCCGCCCAGCGGATCTGCCGTCCTTTGCGGTCGAACGCGCCCTTGCTGCGCAGATTCACCACGCCCGCGAGCGCGCTGCCGGACACGTCGGGCGTGGGCGTCTTGCTCATCTCCACCGTCTCGATGCTCGAGATCGAAAGCTGCTCGAACTCGAACGCCCGCCCCGTCGCAATATTCGACGAACCCGCGCTCGCGACCGGTGCTCCATCCATCATGATCACCGCATATTTGGGATCCAGGCCGCCGATGCTCACGGTGCGCACGTCGGCATCGACGTAGTCCATCATCACGCCCGGCATCAGCTTCAGGAACTCGCCGACATTGCCCTCGGATACATCACCAAACGCATCCGATGAAATCACGCTCTTGATCTCGAGCGCGGCCTTCTGTTCCTGGATCGCCTTGTAGTTGCCTTCGCGCTCGGTCACCACGCGAAACGCATCGAGCGTCACCACGCCAGTGCCGGCGTCGGCTTTGCTCGACATCCCGATGTCGAGCGTCGCCGTCTGGCCCGCGTTAACGCGGACCGTCGCCTCGGCCGGATCCAGGCCCAAAAAGGAAACCAGAATCTTCGCCTCACCGGCCGGCACGCCCGACAACGTGTAAACGCCGCCCGCTTCCGCCACCGTCGAAATATTCGTGCCGACGACCGTCACGACCGCGCTGCGAAGATATTGGCCGGTCGCCTCATTGAGGATCCGGCCGGTGATCGTGCCCGAGCCCGATTGGGCGCGCACGGCGACACACGCAAACAACAGACAAACGCAGGCGAGCGCCGCGGACCGGACGCGAAGACACGTAGAACGAATAACAGGGTAGTGCATTGGTTTTAGGGGGATGAATTCTCAACGCACAAATGCGCATGAGAATTTAGGTAACCACAGGGTTACTTACCCAGTCGCTCCGTCAAGCGCGAACGATTGCCCTCCTTCCCTGCGCACCGGTAGCGCCTCTCGGGGGCGGCAAAAAAAAGCCCACGGAGCGAGCTCCGTGGGCCGGGAATCAAACGCGTTTGCGTGGCTCAGAACGCCCAGCGCAGTCCCGCAGTGTAAGCGATGCCGTCGGGCGCCGCTTTGATCTGCCGATACGCAACCGACAGCACGCCGGCGAGGTCACGCGAAAACCAATGATTCGCACCGACATGGAAACCCAGCACCTGCGCGCTCGGGTTTTTGCGCTCGAACGAGTCGACATAGCCGATCCCCGCGTCAATCGCGGTTTGGCGCCCGACCGGGATTTCGTAACCCGCGCGCGCACCCCAAAACGCGCTGTTGTTCCGACTCGACACGCCCGCCGCGTCGCCGCTCTGCCAGGAATGCCCAAGCGTCGCGGCGAAATAGGCCGTGCCATATTCCGTAAGCCGGTGCGAGAGCACGGACGCGCTCGCGCGTTTCTCCAGGGCGTCGTAATTGTCGCCACTCGCATCCGTGTAGCTGTAGCCCAGCTTCAAATCGAACGCGCTCGAGAGCGGGAGGTTCGCATCGACCGCCGCGCCGAATGCCTTGTCGACCACCGAGCCGCTGAAGTGATCGTAGGTGAAGTCGGGACCGACGTAGCGCTTGCCGATCAGGCCGGCTTCCGCGGCCGCGAGCGGCGCGCAGAGCGTGATCGAAAGCGCAACGCCGGCAAACGCGCGGGCGATGAGATTGCAGGATGAGTTCATACGGGTATTTAGGTTTATGATACGCACAGCCGGGAATCGCCGGCCCACGCGCATGCTCCGCCTCCCGCCCCGCGCTCCAATCCCGAACGTGCCGCCCGGTCGCCATTTTCACGTTCTTTACCGGCCGCGGTAAACAACACGTCAATTCCTTCGCAGCACCGCCCGTATCCAGCTATATAATCGCGCTCCGACCCCTGCGCGCGCGACGGCGCATCACCGCGCGCTGCGCGCATTATAGCCGCTCTCCCGGCTCACGCTTCCGGCGTGAAACCCATCACGACGTCGAATCTCGCCGCAAGCTCGCCGGCTTTCGATCCCGGCAGCGGCGCGAACGGCACGATCACCGACTCCCGCGCCCTGGGATCGGCGATCCGGCGCAGCACGCCATCGCGCGCGTTCTGCGGCTCGCCTTTGATATAGCATTGCGTCGTGAACGGGTCGCGGCCACGCAGCTTCACCGCCATGTGAATGTGCGGCGTCCGCCCCGGATACGCCACCGGCTTGATCGTCCGAAACAAATATTCGCCGCTCGAACCGGTGAGAAACCGCCCGAAGCCCTGGAAGTTTCTATCGCGCCGGTCGCGATTCGACGAACCGTCGTGCAAATACGCACCGTGGTGGTCCACCTGCCAGATTTCCACGACCGCGTTGCGCAGCGGATCGCCACGCGCATCGAGAATCCGCCCGCTGAGGAACGTCACCTCGCCCACCGCCGGCGTGATCCCGTCGTTGATCACGAGCAGATCGTTGTCGGTATCGAGCGGGAGCCGGTTCGGATAAAACGGGCCTTCGGTCTGGGCCGGCGTCCGCACCAACGCTTCGGCAAACGCGCCCGGCACGGCAAACAGCGCGGAGCCGACGGCGAGATTGAAGAGGAAACGGCGACGGTCGCGCCCGCCGTGCAACGTCCTCAGCGGCCCGGGGCAGGGCCGCGACTCAGCGTGGGGTTTCATGGCGCGCACCTTCGGATGAATTCGCCGCCAGCGCAACCGCAGGAAACGCCACGCGCCCGCGCGCGCACCTCATCGTTCCGACAACGCCACGAGCGCCGTACGGCACCCGCTTACTTAATCGCCGAAAAATCCACCGGCGTCAGAAACACCGAGGTGACCTTCGTCGTGAGCTTGCCGTTTTTCTCCGACGCGATTCGCGCCTTCGCCCAATCGGCGTCTTCGCGGAAACCCTTCCACGAGGCCGTCGCGGCGTCGCGACTCGAGTGCGCCAGGAAATAGATCAACGTGTTGGCCGCGCCCTTGTCGGCATCGCTCGGGTGGAAGTAGCCGAGATTGGTCATCCCATGTTTCGCGAACAGCGCGACGGTATGATCGCGGAAACGCGCATTGAGCGCGTCGAGTTTTCCCTCGGGTGTCGTATAGGTCCGCAGCTCGAAAACGCGCTGCGCCCCGCCCGCCTTCGCGCCCGCGGTCATCGCTTTCGTGTAATCCGTCGGCTCCAGGTAAACCGACTCCACCTTGCTCACGATCTTTCCGTTCGCCGAGGTTTTCTTGGCCACGTCTTTCCAGACCGGATCGGCCAGGAACGCCTTCCACGATGCGGCGGCAGCCGTGCGACTCTTGTGCTCGAGCAGATAGACCAGCTTGTCCGCCCCGCCGTCCTTTTCATCCGCGGGCACCCAGTAGCCGACGTTCACCATGCCATGTTTCTCGAACAGCTTCACCGTGTGATCGCGAAACCGCGCGATCAGCGCGTCGCGTTTTCCCGCCGGCGATGTGTAGGTGCGAAGTTCATACACGGGCGCGGAATCAGAAGCGGCAAACGCGCTCGCGAGCGTCGCGCACCACGTGAGAACAAGAGCCAGGCCAAAGCGGGGTAGTTTCATAGGAGAATGCGCCGAAGACTGCCGCCCGCTCCCGCGCCGTCAACGCACCGTTCCGCACGCAGGCATGCGCACGTGCGGACGCATTTCAGTTTTCCGACGGTAGGGACGCGCAGCCTGCGCGTCCGCGGCCGAAACGGCAGCCCGTCCAACTGCGTTAACCCTAACCCGTGGCGCGCGTGTAGCCCGCCTCGGGAGAGGCGGGATTACCCGGCACTCGGGTCATCGCCGGTCCCTGCTCTCCCGAGCAGGGCTACGTGAAGCAGATGCGCTCCAGAAAAATGAGATGCGCCACCCAATCCGAAACGGAGGTCCCGGCCTACGCCCCGCGACAGCTCACGCGCTTATGCCCCGTGACAGTTCTTGTACTTTTTCCCGCTCCCGCACGGACACGGCTCGTTGCGGCCGACCTTCGGCATTTCGCGGCGAATGGTCACCTTCGGCAGCTGGATCTCCGGCTCGGCCGCGGACTCGGAGGACGGCGCGCCCAATGCACGCGGGCCGCTCGAGGTCACGTGGGTCGTGATCTGCGGGCCGGGCGGCGTCGCGCCTCCAGCATTCGGCGCCGGCAGGTCGGTCGGCCCGACGGCGTGCGCCGTGCGGCTGAGCAACGCCAGCATGTTCTCGAAGCTCTCCAGATTCGATGCGCTGCGGAACAGGCCGGTGCAGATCTGCAGCCGCACGTTGTTCATCAGCTCCTCGAAATATTTGTACGCCTCACCCTTGTATTCAACAAGTGGATCCTTCTGGCCGTAGCTGCGCAGGCCGATCGAGCGCCGCAGCTCTTCCATCTCCGTCAGATGCTCCTGCCAGTGATGGTCGATCGCATTGATGACCACGTAACGCTCGAGTGAGCCGAGCGCCTCGGGAATCTCGACCGATTCCTTCACCGCATATGCCTCTTTGATGCGCTCGAGCAGCTTCTTCACCAGCGCGTCGACATCGTTGCCGGCCAGCTCGTCGACGCGGACGCTGATCGGAAAGTGCGAATTCAGCCAGCCGACGAGGCTCTCGATCGCGGTCTGCTGCGCGCCGGCTTTCTCGCCAAACCCGGCGACGGCGAGACGCGTTTGCAGCTCCTCTTCGATCTGCTCGAAGATGATGTCCTTCGGCCGGTCCGCATGGATCGCGGCATTGCGGATTCCGTAAACCACTTCGCGCTGCTGGTTGAGCACGTCGTCGTATTGGAGGAGCCGCTTGCGGATCGAGTAGTTCTGCTGCTCGACCTTTTTCTGCGCGCTCTCGATCGAGCGATTGAGCCACGGATGCTCCAGCTCCTCGCCTTCCTGCATCGAGCCTTCCATGAGCTTCGAGGCGAGATTGCCCTGGAGGAACAACCGCATGAGGTCGTCCTCGAGCGAGAGGTAAAACTTCGTCAGGCCCGGGTCGCCCTGGCGCGAGCAACGGCCGCGCAGCTGCCGGTCGATGCGGCGCGATTCGTGCCGCTCGGTGCCGATGACGTAAAGCCCGCCGAGCTCGCGCACGCCCTCGCCGAGTTTGATGTCGGTGCCGCGACCCGCCATGTTCGTCGCGATCGTCACCGAGCCGCGCTGACCGGCGCGCGCGACGATGTCGGCTTCCTGTTCGTGGAACTTTGCGTTCAGCACCGTGTGAATCACGCCGGTGCGCCGGAGCATGCGCGAAAGAACCTCCGAGGATTCCACGCTCACCGTGCCGACGAGCACGGGCTGGCCGCGCTTGTTGGCCTGCTCGATCTCGTTCACCACCGCCGTGAACTTGTCGCGCCGCGTCTTGAAAATGGAATCGTTCTTGTCGATCCGGATGCAGGGCTTGTTCGTCGGGATCACCTGCACCGAGAGCCGGTAGATGTCGTGGAACTCCGTCGCTTCCGTTTCCGCCGTGCCCGTCATGCCGGCGAGCTTCTCGTACATGCGAAAATAATTCTGGATCGTGATCGTCGCGTAGGTGCGCGTCTCGCGCTCGATCGCCACGTTTTCCTTCGCCTCGACTGCCTGGTGCAGGCCGTCGGACCAGCGGCGACCGGGCATGACGCGGCCGGTGTTTTCGTCGACGATCAACACCTTGCTGTCGGGCGAGACGACGTATTCGACATCGCGTTCGTAGAGCGAGTAAGCGCGCAGCAGTTGCGAGATCGCGTGAATCTCCTCCGACACCGCGGCGTAGCGCTCCTGTGCGGCGAGCTTCTTCTCCTCGCGCTGTTCGATCGGCGTGGTCGTGTCCTTGTCGAGATCGCTGAATTCGGTCGCGAGATCGGGCAGCATGAACGCATCCGGATTGTCGGGGCGCAGCTTGTTGCGGCCAATCTCGGTGAGATCGGCCTGGTGCTGCTTCTCGTCGATGACGAAATAGAGCTCCTCTTTGATCTTATAGAGCTCCGCCTTGTTCATGTCCGAGTTCAACTCGGTCTCGGTCTTGTCGAGGAGCTTGCGCCACTCGCCCGTTTCCATGAGCCGGAGGAGCTGCTTGTTCTTCGGATGCCCCATCTTCACCTGCAGCATCTTGTGCGCGGCGAGCATCTTGTCGTCGGCCGTCGCGTTGGGCTTCTCGAGGAGTTCCTTGGCCTCGGTGACGATCTTGTTGCAGAGGCGAGTCTGGTCGTTGACGAGCCGCTCGACCGGCGGCTTCAACCGCGTGAACGGCTGCTCGCGCTCGATCGGCGCGGGGCCCGAGATGATCAGCGGCGTGCGCGCTTCGTCCACGAGGATCGAATCGATTTCGTCGACGATGCAGAACCAGTAATCGCGCTGCACCTGGTCCTCCTTCCGCGTGGCCATGCCGTTGTCGCGCAGGTAATCGAAACCAAACTCGCTCGCCGTCCCGTAAGTGATGTCGCGGCCGTACATCTCGCGCCGCACATCCGGCGCCATCTGCTGCTGGATGCAACCGACGGACACGCCGAGGAAATTATAAAGGTGGCCCATCCACTCGGAGTCGCGGCGGGCGAGGTAATCGTTGACCGTGACGAGCTGGGTGTTCCGGCCGGTGAGTGAATTGAGGTACAGCGGCAGGGTCGACACGAGCGTCTTGCCCTCGCCCGTGGCCATCTCGGCGATCCGGCCCTGATGAATCGCCATGCCGCCGATGAGCTGCACATCGAAGTGGACCATGTCCCAAGTGAGCTCGTGATCGCACACCATGACGGTCCGCCCCACCAGCCGGCGCGCGGCGTTCTTCACGGTGGCAAACGCCTCGGGCAACACCGCTTCGAGAGCGGCCCGTTTGTCGGTCGCGGCCGCGATCCGGGCGCGAAACTCATCGGTCTTCGCGCGGAGCTGCTCATCGGTCAGCGACTGGTACGACTTCTCGATTTCGTTGATCCGGGCGACCGTTGGCCGGGCTTTCTCGAGGAATTTTTTGTAGTGCCGGCCGGAAAACCGTTTGAGCAGGAACGAGAGCATGGAAAGGGGCGAACGTTAGAACCCACCCCCGGCTTGGCAAATGGCAAATGGGCCGGCAACCCCGGACAGCCCGCGCGCGATCATGTCCGGGTCCACGCCAACCATTTCGGCGTCCGCGCCCGCGCTGAGCACGCACGCGCGACAGCTTCAATAACGAGGCCCGCCCTATAGGTACCAATAGATAGCGCGATCCAAGGCACCCGGCACGAATCAGCCCCGGCCCGGCCCGCCCCTGCTCACGCGACCGACTTCGCGTCAAACGCCCCGCAATTCATCCCGCTTCCCACCCGCGCCGTCCCGCGCCCGATGCGCTTCGTCCCCGCGCGACGCGAGCGCGCGAAAACCCGGTGTCACACCCGGCAATGCACTGTTTCGCCGTTTCCACGCTGCGCGCCATCAGTCTCCTCGCGTTTCTTGTCCCGCCACTGCTCGCGCAGGGATCGGACGAACCGGCCTCGCGTCCGCCGCCGGAAATCCCGGATTTCTCGAACCTCGACGAACTCCTCTACGTGCCGATGAACACCGTCTCCATCGGTGTCCGCTACCTCGGCCGCGCCACGGCCACCTTCGGCAATCTCGGCACCATCGCGACCCAGCACGAGGCGACCGATCTCACAAGCGAGGTCTCCCGCACCTACGACAACGGCTACGTGGGCCTCGACAGCCGGCGCGACGACGATGGCAACGACATCGCCGACGACGGCCGCACGAACACCTGGAACATGCTCAACCAGTCCCAGATCACCGCGGACGAAAGCAGCATCGCGTTCAACACCTACAGCTCCACCTCCGAAGGCGCGACCGCCGCGGCGGAAACCAAACCCAGCGCCGGCGTCGACGTGGAGTTCACCCGCGAATGGGGCCGCCTCGGCCAAACCCGCGCCGACGGCAAACGCCCGCTCTCGTGGGGCACCCTCTGGGGTTTCGGACTCAACGACGTCAACGCCAAGACGCGCGCCACCATCACCGGCACGCTGCACACGCTCACCGACACGTATTCACTTCTTGGATCCGCGCCGCCGACGCTGGAAGGCATCGATGCCGATGCCGACGGCACCATCGATCTCGATGGCAACGGCAATCCCGTCACCAACGGCTACACCTCGCCCTCCTCGATCACCGAGACGCTCACCAACGCCGACGGCACGACCACGTCCTACACGATCGACACCTCGATCCTCCTCGCCAACCGGCCCGATACGCGCACCGAGACGACCGAGCCCGGCGCCGCCGAGATCGACGGCTTCTGGCAGGTGAAGGGCGCTTACCTCACGCTGCGCGCCGGCCCCTGGCTGCGCTGGCAGCCGCTCGAATATTTCGCGCTGCGTATCAGCGGCGGCGCCACCGTTTCCTGGCTCGGCGTCCAGATGCGCTACGACGAGCGCATCATGGTCGAAAACGGCACCACGCTCATCCAGGACGCCGACGAATCCGACCTTCGGACCTACGGCATCGGCGGCCTCTTCGGCGGTCTCGACGCCGAATGGTGGCTCACCGAACGCACGGGTTTTTTCGGCGCCGCTTACTACGAGCAGTTCTCCCGCGACGTCCAACTCGGCGCCGGCGGCCGCGAGGCCGAGGTCAAGTTCTCCGCCGGCCTCGGTGTCCGCGCCGGCCTCTCCTACCGCTTCTAACTTTGCCGCATGTATCGCTCCTCTTTCTTCCCTTTTTTCCGGACGCTCCTCATCGCAGCCGTGATGCTCTTCGAGCACCTCGCGGCCGCCATCGACACCGGTTTCGATCCCAACGCCAACGGCAACATCTACGCCGTCCTCATCCAGCCCGACGGCAAGATCCTCATCGGCGGCAGCTTCACCTCTCTTCAACCCAGCCGCGACCACCCGCCCGTCGTCAGCCAACGCCTCGCCCGGCTCAATCCCGATGGCTCGCTCGACGACAGCTTCGCGCCCGCGCTCGACGGCGATGTGACCGCCCTCGCGCTCCAGCCCGATGGCGCGGTGGTCGTGGCTGGAAAATTCACGCACGCGCAAACCGATTCCCTCGCCCCCGCCTACACCCGCCGCGGCCTCGCGCGCTTCGGTCCCGATGGCACGCTCGACCTCGCGTTCGACCCCAATCCGTCCGGTGCGCCGCCCTCGCAAGCCCTCGTCTACGCCCTCGCGGTTCAACCCGACGGCCGGCTCCTGATCGGCGGCGGCTTCACCTCCCTCCAGCCCCACGGCCTGGGCGACGCGATCGCCCGCTCGCGCCTCGCGCGCCTCGAGCGCGACGGCTCGGTCGATCTCACCTTCGATCCCCGTGCCAACAACATCGTCTACGCCCTCGCCCTCCAGCGCGACGGCCGGATCATCCTCGGCGGCGGCTTCACCTCCCTGCAACCGAACGGCGCCGCGGAGACCATCTCGCGCCATCGTATCGCTCGTCTCAATACGGACGGCACCGTCGACCCCGGCTTCGACCCACACGCCAACAACCGCGTGCTCGCCATCGCCGTCGAACCGAACGACACGATCCTCATCGGCGGCGACTTCACCTCGCTCCACCCACCCGACCACGAAAATCCAGCGACTCGCTCGCATCTCGCGCGACTTCACCGCGACGGCCGGATCCTCGACGGCGATTTCGATCCCCGGCCCAACGCCGCCGTCTCCACGATCGCTCTCCAACGCGACGGCATGATCCTCGTCGCCGGCGCATTCTCCACGTTTCACCCGTCCGAGACCGGCACCACCGTCAGCGCACGCTACCTCGCCCGACTCACGCGGCTCGGCGCCGTCGATCTCACGTTCAATCCGTCACCCAACGCCGCCGTATCCGCCATCGCGCTCCACGACGATGGCCGCATCGTGCTCGGCGGTTATTTTTCCCGGCTCCACCCGCCAGGCGCCAGCCTCTCGATCCTCCGCAATCGCATCGCGCGCATCCAGCCCGATGGCGCGCTCGATACCGCGTTCGCCACCGACGCCGATGGCCGCGTGACTGTCGTCGCGTCGCAACCCGACGGCGGCCTCGTGATCGGCGGCCTCTTCAACACCATCGCCGGCGTCACGCGCCACAACCTCGCGCGCGTCCGGGCCGACGGCTCGCTCGATCCGTTTTTCCATCCCCAGCTCGACGGCCAGGTCCGCGCGCTCGCCGTCCAGCCCGACGGTCGGATCATTGCCGGCGGCGACTTCATCACCATCGA
This sequence comes from Opitutaceae bacterium, assembly GCA_036675625.1. Lineage (GTDB taxonomy): Bacteria > Verrucomicrobiota > Verrucomicrobiia > Opitutales > Opitutaceae > ER46. The sequence continues at coordinate 58,856 of JAKFEQ010000002.1, forward strand.
CGATTTCTCCACGCATTCCTATCTCGTGCGTTTCAATGCCGACGGCTCGATCGACGAGACCTTCGACCCCAAGCCAAACTCCTCGGTCAACACCATCCTGCTCGAGAACGATGGCCTGCTGCTCGGCGGAAACTTCTCCTCGTTCCGGCCGAACGGCGCGACCGACTCGACCACGCGCACTTATCTCGCGCGTCTCAATCCCGACGGCACGCTCCACGCGTGGGACGCCGCGGTCAGCGGCGCCGTGCACGCGCTTGCCCGGCAGCCCGACGGCCGACTCGTCGTCGGCGGCAGCTTCAGCTCGATCGCCAGCGCCGCGCGCAACAACGTCGCGCGGCTCAATCTCGACGGTTCCGTCGACGCCACGTTCGATCCGAATCCCAACGGCACCGTCCGAATCCTCGCCCTCCAGTCCGATGGCAAAGTGGTTTTTGGCGGCGACTTCACGTTGCTTCAACTCGACGACCAGCAAGCCGACGACGACGACGAGGACCTGAAGACCGACGACGATGCCGACCGCGCCTACCTCGCCCGCCTGCATCCCGACGGCAAACTCGATCTCGGCTACAATCCGACCCCCGGTTCCGCGCCGGATTCGTTTGTCGTTCTCCCCGATGGCCGGCTCCTCATAGCCGGCGGCTTCACCTATTTCCAACCCGGCGGCGCAGGAAAAGAAGCCTTTCACCGCCGCTACCTCGCCTGCCTGAACGACGACGGCTCCGTCGACGCCTCGTTCAATCTCGAGACGAATGAACGCGCTGTATTCGTAAGTCCATTACACGACGGCCACCTCTTCATCGCCGGCCACTTCACCTCCGTTTACAGCGGCACGACCGGTTCGCTCGCGGCGGACAATCATCTCGTGCGACTGAACGCCGATGCCACCCTCGATTCCGGGTGGCAGCTCGCCGGCCCGCACGGTTTCGGCGGCCATGTGGCGGCGGTTGCGTTTCAAGCCGATGGCCGCATCCTCGTCGGCGGCGACTTCGAGCGGCTCGCCGGCGGCACTACGATGCACCTCGCGCGACTCACCGCCGACGGCAGTCCCGACCTCAGCTTCGGCACCAACCCCGATGGCCCCGTGCGCGCGCTGCTCATGCAACCCGCGTCCTCGAGCGACACGTTTCGCGGCAATCTCTTCGCCTGGCTCGAAGCCGGCGGCGGCTTCCGCACGAGCTTCAGCCTCGCCGAGACCGGCCAGCTCAGCGGCCAGATCAACGCGATCGCCGTGCAGCCCGACGGCGCGATCCTCCTCGGCGGCTTCTTCACCAATCGCGCCGGCACCACCTCGGGCGGACTCGCGCGCTTCCATCCCGATGGCACGCTCGATCCCAGCTTCAACCCCGCGCCCGATCTCGCGGTATCCAGTCTGGAATTACAGCCTGATGGGAAAATTCTCGTCGCCGGCGCGTTCACCGCGATCGGCGGCCAGGCGCGCAGCCGGATCGCGCGGCTGAATCCCGATGGCTCGCTCGACGAAAGCTTCAATCCCGCGGCGCCCTCCGCCAACATCAACGCCCTCTCCCTGCAAGCCGACGGCCGCATCGTGATCGGCGGTGCGTTCACCACCTTCGACGTCGACGATGGCGAGAACGACGACGACGATTTCGACGGCCTCACCAACGACGACACCACGCGGCGCTACCTCGCGCGGCTGAACGCCGACGGCACGCTCGACAACAGCTACCGACCCGAGCCCAACGGCAGCGTGACGGTCCTGCTCCGCCGGCCCGACGGCAAACTCCTCGTCGGCGGCCAGTTTTCCAGTCTCCAGCCCAACGGCGCGTCCGATGTCACGACCCGCAGCTACATCGCGCTGCTCAACGAAGACGGCACCCTCGATGCCTTCGACATCGGCCTCGGCGGCGAGGTCACCGCGCTCGCCCTGCAGCCCGACGGCCGGCTCCTCATCGGCGGCGCCTTTGCTCTCGTCCAACTCGACGATCGCGAGGGCGACGACGATGACGGCGACGAAATCTTCGACGACGATGCCGACCGCTACTACCTGATCCGCCTCAACGCCGACCATTCACTGGATGCCGCGTTCGAGCCCACGCCGAACGCACAGGTCAACGCCATCGCCGTCCAGCCCGACGGCCGCATCGTGCTCGGCGGCCCGTTCACCGCGCTGCAGCCCAACGACGCCGAGCTCGCGACCACGCGCAACCACCTCGCTCGGCTGCACGCCGATGGCACGCTCGACACGTCGTTCAATCCCAACGCCGACAACGTCGTCCAGGTGATCGTCGCGCGCGACGACGGCTCGCTCCTCGTGGGCGGCGCATTCACATCGCTGCGCCCCGATTCGCCTGTGTTCGTCGCCGGCGATTTCCAGCACCTCAACGGCGTCGTCGTTCCGCACCTCGCCCGCCTCAACCTCGACGGCAATCCCGACACCGATTTCCTTCCTGCCCCCGATGCTCCCGTGCACGCGCTCGCCGTCCCACCCGATGGCGGCCTCGTGGCCGCAGGCGCGTTCACGCAGATCTACGGCAACGTGCGCGAGCGCCTCGCGCGTTTCGCCGCCGACGGCGAGCTCGATCCCGGATTTGCCCCGCGGATCGACGGCACCGTGACCGCGCTCGCGCTCCAGCGCGACGGCGCGATCGTAATCGGCGGCGACTTCACCGCGGTCAACGGCAGCGCCCGCACCCGCCTCGCGCGGCTCCTACCCGACGGCTCGCTCGATGCCGGCTTCGCACCCGCCGCCAACGGCTCCATCGCCGCCATCGCGCTGCAACCCGATGGGCAACTCCTCATCGCCGGCGAGTTCACCACGGTAACCGGCGTGGAGCGCGCGCGACTCGTCCGGTTGCGCACCGATGGCTCGCTCGACCCCAGCTTCCAGCCCGCCCCCGATGGCGCCGTCACTTCGATCGCGTTGCAGGCCGACGGTGGCATCGTCGTCGGCGGGGACTTCACCCACATCGCCGGCGCGCTGCGCACGCGCGTGGCGCGATTGAATCCGGATGGCTCGCTCGACCCGCGTCTCGACGACTCACCCGCCGCCCGCGTGCTCACAGTGGCATTGACCAAAGACGGCCGGGTGCTCGCCGGCGGTGAATTCACGCGCGTCAACGGCGTCCCACGTTACCTGATTTCCCGGCTCGACGGCCACCAGCCCGCCCTCGAGGAAATGGCGGTGAACGACGCACGCACGGCCATCGGATGGAGGCGCAGCGGCAGCGCCGCGGCGCTCTACACCGTGACGTTCGCCGTCTCCACCGATCGCGTCACCTGGACGACGCTCGGCTCCGGCACGCGCACCGCCGGCGGCGTCTGGCAATGGTCCGGTGAGTCGGCGGCGCCCGCGCACACACTCTATTATATAAGAGCGCGCGGCGTCGTGCCGACCAGTCAGGGTGGCTCCAGCAGTGTCGTGGAAACCATCTGGCAATTCTTCAACTCGCAACCGGCCGGCACCGGCTACCCCGCGGACTTCAGCCCGCTCGCGTTCACCGGAAGCTCGTTCGAGCCGGCCAGCGGAAACCCTGCGTCAGGTGCAAGCGACATCTCTGCCGTCACGGATGGCGGCAACGGCGGCCCGGGCGAAAACCCGGACCTCCTGCCAAGTTCCGAGCTGGCCGGCGCACGCTTCGCGAATCTCTCCAGCCTCGTGGATCTCGCCGGCGATGCGCGCTACATCACCGGCTTTGTCGTCAACGGCACCGCGGCCCGGCGCGTGCTCCTGCGAGCCGTCGGCCCCGGGCTTCGCGCTTTCGCGATCGAAGCACCGCTCGTCGCGCCGTATCTGGAATTGTATGACGCGAGCGGCCAGCTTGTGCAGGAAGCCGCGGCCTGGGGCGGCGATCCAGCGATGTCTGCCGTGTTCACTTCGGTCGGCGCGTTTCCGCTGCCCACCGACAGCGCGGACGCCGCGATCGCGCCGACCCTGGCGCCCGGCGCCTACACGCTCCACGTACGTGACCGCGATGGCGGCGGCGGCACCGTGCTGGCGGAAATCTACGACGCCGGCGGAGCCGGGCCGGAATCCGGCGGCCTTTCGAATCTTTCCACGCGCGGCACGCGCCTGCCAGACACGGCCCCGCTCGTCGCGGGTTTCGTCATCGCTGGCGGGACAACACAACGCGTGCTCGTGCGCGCCCTCGGCCCCGCGCTCGTGCAGCATGGTGTCACCGATGCGTTGAGCGATCCGTTGTTGCGGCTGCACGACGGCTCCGGCCGGCTCCTCGCGGAAAACGACAACTGGCAGGCGTCGAGCACAGCCGCGGCCGATCTCGCTGCCACCGCCGCAGCGACGGGTGCCGCACCGCTCGAGACCGGAAGTCGCGACGCCGCGGCAATCGTCACGCTGCCACCCGGCGCCTACACGATCACGGGCGAGGCAGCCGACGCTGCATCCGGCACAGCGGTGCTCGAAATCTACGCGGCGCCGTAAGCCGGCACCGTAAGCCGGGGCTGTCAGTCCCACGACGGTCCGCGCCGTCGTGCACCCGAAACCGGGGCGTCTGTGGCTCCTGTGTTTGTCATCCATTAGATGACAAACATTCGCGGGCCGAGTCTCTCCGGTTCGCACGACTTGTCATCCATTAGATGACAAACCGGCCTGCGGAAAATTGGCCGAACGCCCATGCACCGAAGGCGAGAAATCGACAGACCAAGGCAACGCTTTCGGTTGAAGCCTCCCTCCTCAGCTTCCTCCCTGCAAGCGCCCCTGCAATTCCCGCAAGCTGCGCGCGAGCGGCACCGAGGCATCGTCCTGCAAGCGCAAGACGGGCTGCCCCGCGCGCGCGATGCGCACTTCGCGCACGTAATCCAGATTCACAATCGCCGAACGGTTCGCCCGGAAAAAACACCGGGGCTCGAGCGCCTGCTCCAGCTCCCGGAGCGTGCGACGCAGTACATGATTTCCACTCAACGTGTGCAGCACGACATAGTTCGCCGCCGACTCCGCCCACACGATATCGAGCGCGCGCACGACCACGTAGGAGTTTCGCCCCTTCACCAGAAAACGCTCGACCGGCTTCACCGGGTCCGCGACCGAAACGCGATCGGCGCGCGCGGGCAGGCTCGCGAGAAAGTTCAGCGCCACCGCACCGGCTTCGTCTCCCCTTGATTCTGATTCGTCCCTCATCGCCAGATCGCGCGCCGCGAATCGTGTTTTCATCCCTTCAGCCTAATGCGTGCGACCTTAAGAAAACGTGAAGCGCGCGCCGCTGCGGATGTTTCCGCGCCGCGATTATCCATCGTCTTCACCTCCGCTTAAGGTTTCCGCGCGTAGGGTGACGCCCCGTCGCGCCGCCATGATTCGTCCTCGAACAGAACATGCCTTGATCCTGCTGGGCTGCGTCGTGCTCGGTATCGGCGAGCTCGCCTGGCAGCTGTGCCGCCAGCTCGCGCCCGCGCGCGCGGCGCAACGACAGATGGCAGCAAGCTGCGGGCAAATCACTTGCCCGGAACGCGACGCTTTCGCCGCTGACTCACCGCGAGCCGATGATACCAGCGCCTCGCCGCCAGCGTTCCAGCCCATCGATCGACCGCACCAGCAAACCGTGAGAATCCTTCTCGTTGAAGACGAAATCGATCTCCTCCGCTCCGTCGCGCGGGCGCTGCGCGAGGAAGGCTATGCCGTGGACACGGCGGAAAACGGCGAGGATGCCGCGTTCAAGATTCAGAGCTGGGACTACGATCTCGTCGCACTCGACGTCATGATTCCCGGGATCGACGGCTGGGAGTTGTTGCGCCGTCTACGCCGCACGAAGAAGACGCCCGTCATCATGCTCACCGCCCGTGATACGGTCGGCGATCGCGTGCGCGGGCTCGATGGTGGCGCCGACGATTACCTGACGAAGCCCTTCGATCTCACCGAGCTTCTCGCCCGCATCCGCGCGCTCATCCGCCGCGGCGCCGGCCAGGCCGAATCGCGCCTCGAGCTCGGCGACGTGCACCTCGACCTCGCCACGCGCGTCGTGTCGCACCGCGGCGAACCCATCGCGCTCACCGCCCGCGAATACGCGCTCGTCGAATACCTCGCGCTGCACCGCGGCCGCGTCGTCACGCGCACCACGCTCTACGAACACCTCTTCGACGAAAACGATTCGTCGCTCTCGAACCTCCTCGACGTGCACGTCTCGAACGTGCGCAAGAAACTCGGCCGCACCTTCATCATCACACGCCGCGGCCACGGTTACTGCATCGAATGACGCGCCTGTTCAAATCGATCCGCTGGCGCGTGCAGGCCTGGCACGGGCTGATGCTCTTCGCCGTGCTCGCGGCCTTCGGCGGCAGCGCGTTTTTCTTCAGCCGCGAAGGGCGCTACCGCGCTATCGACCAGCACCTGCAGCGACGCGGGTTTTTCGTTTTCGGCACGATCACACCGACGGCGACGCGGGACCTGATCCGCGAGGCGTTGCGCGGTCCCGGGCTCCACGTGCGTTTCGATGGGCCGGTGTTTCTTCGCCGGTTCGGCCGCGATGGTCCGCCCCCGCCGCCTTCGGAGATAGGCGGCAATCGTTTTTGGGCGGGGGACATGGAGAACGATATCTTCTACCATGTGCTTTGGGACGAGCACGGCGCGCTGCTCGATCGTTCGCCCAACGCACCTGAGGAGGTGCCTATCCCCGCCTCATCCGACGAGGTGAAAAGCGACTTCCGCACGCGCGGGGAATTTCGCGAACACATCCTCGCCTTGCCCGGGGGCCCGAGGCTCGTGGTCGGGCGCTCCATCGCGCGCGAGCAATACGAACTGAGCCGGCTCGCGTGGCTGCTGATCGGCGCGGGCGCGGCCGTGATGACGCTCGGGCTCGCAGGCGGCTGGTGGCTCGCCACCCGCGCCATCCGGCCGATCCAGGCGATCAGCGACACGGCCGGGAAGATCGCGGAGGGCAGTCTCGCCGAGCGCATCAATATTTCGGATACGGATAACGAGCTCGGCCGGCTCGCGTTGACGCTGAACGCCACGTTCGCCCGCCTGGAGTCGGCCTTCGATGACCAGACACGCGCTTACGAACGGCAGGCGCAGTTTACCGCCGACGCTTCCCACGAGTTGCGCACGCCGGTTTCGGTCGTCCTAACGCAGGCCCAGTCCGCCCTCGCCCGCGAGCGCACGCCGGAGGAATACCGCGACGCGCTCGAAGTCTGCCAGCGCGCCGCCGAACGCATGCGCCGGCTCGTTGAATCGCTGCTCACCCTCGCACGGCTCGAGTCCGACCCGTCGCGCGCCGCCGCCGAACCGTGCGAGCTCGGCCGGCTCGCCTCCGAAGCCGTCGAGATGCTGCGCCCGATCGCCGCGCAACACAGGGTGGAACTCCGGCTCGACCTGCGTCCGGCCAGCTGCCTCGGCGATGCCGGCCTGCTCGGGCAGGTCGCCACAAATCTCATCGCGAACGCGATCCACTACAACCGGCCGGGCGGCAAAGTGCGCGTCGCGGTCGAGGTCGCGCGCGCCACCCGCAGCGCCATCTTGCTGGTCGAGGACACCGGCCAAGGCATCGGACCCGACGATCTACCGCACATCTTCGAGCGCTTCTACCGCGCGGACAAATCACGCCACGGCAACGGCCGCACCGGTCTCGGGCTCGCGATCACGAAAGCGATCGTGGATGGTCACGGCGGCACGATCCACGCCACGAGCGTGCCTGGCCAGGGAAGCACCTTCACCGTGCGACTGCCCGTGCACCGCGTGCCACGCGCGCAGCGGGAACTCACCGCCGCGACGCGATGACGCCCTGACGCCGCAACCAGCAAAACTCACGCGCAAAAAACTCTACGTGCGCAGACGGATCAGATCTTCGTCCGAAAATACGAGATCGTCCGCTTCAACCCTTCCTCGAGCGGCACCTGGGGCTCCCATTGCAGGATGCGTTTCGCCAGCGTGATATCCGGCCGCCGCTGCTTCGGGTCATCGGCCGGCAGCGGCATGTGCACGATCTTCGATTTGCCGCCGACCAGCTGCAGCGTCTTCTCCGCGAGCTGCAGCATCGTGAACTCGCCCGGGTTGCCGAGATTCATCGGCCCGACCGTCTCGGTCTGCGCCATGAACCGCACGAAGCCCTCGATCAGATCGTCGACGTAGCAGAACGATCGCGTCTGCGTGCCGTCGCCGTAGATCGTGAGGTCTTCGCCCTTCAGGGCCTGTACAATAAAGTTGGATACGACACGCCCGTCGTTCGGATGCATCCGCGGGCCGTAGGTGTTGAAGATCCGGATGACGCGGATATCGACCTTGTTCTCGCGGTGGTAGTCGAAGAACAGCGTCTCCGCGCAGCGTTTCCCCTCGTCGTAGCACGAGCGTTTGCCGATCGGGTTCACGTTGCCCCAGTAGCTCTCCGGCTGCGGATGCACCGAGGGATCGCCATAGACTTCGCTCGTGCTCGCCTGAAACACCCGCGCGCGCACGCGCTTCGCCAGCCCGAGGCAGTTGATCGCGCCCATCACCGACGTCTTGATCGTCTTGATCGGGTTGTACTGGTAGTGCGGCGGCGACGCCGGGCACGCGAGATTGTAGATCTGGTCGACCTCGTATTTGAACGGGTCGATCACATCGTGCCGGACGAATTCAAAATTTGGATTCGCGAGCAGGTGCGCGACGTTGGCCTTCTGGCCCGTGAAGAGATTGTCGAGGCAGACGACCTCGTGTCCGTCCGCGAGCAATCGTTCGCAGAGATGTGAGCCGAGGAAGCCGGCGCCGCCGGTGACGAGAATGCGCATACGCGCGCAACGTGAGAGATCGCGACGGGCATTTCCATGCAAAACTCAATGGCGGCTTTCGCACCTCGGCCGGGCAACATGCATCGCACGAATATGTTCCATGCGGAGGTGAAACTATTTTCATTGCGGCGGCGGCGGCGGCTCATACTTCACCGCACTCCCGACTACTACATCGGGAAAATAAAACCTATGAACCTGATCAAGAAAACCACTCTCGCGTTCGGCCTCCTCGCGGCGGCCAGCACGAGCTTTGCACAAAACACGTCCGCGACCACCACGAGCAACGGCCTCCTCGGCCAGAGCTTCCTCGAGTTCAACTACAGCCTGGCCGACATCGACAGTCGTTCCGACCACGGCCACGGCGTCAGCGCCGTTGCCAATGTCCCGGTGTTGCCCGGGCTGCTCGATGTGGGCGGGAGCTACACGTACGATTGGGACGGCGGCACGCCCACCTCGCACGCGAACACGTTCCTCGGCTACGCGAACGCCTACGTTGCACTCGAGGGCGCAAAGCCGTTCGTCGGCGTGGCGCTCGGCTACTCCTGGGTGAGCCTGCCGTTCGGCCTCGGTGACCACGATCCGTTCTGGGCCGTCGCGGCCGGCGTGGAGATTCCGTTTGGCGCGTTCGTCTTCACGCCGCGGATCTCCTACTCCGACGACTTCAACGGCCGGATCGGCAACTCGGACGACCGCTGGGTCTACGAACTCGAGGGCCACTACTGGTTCTCGCCGAAGGCCGGTGCGTTCGTTTCCGTGGCCCGCATCGACAATCACCGCGATCCGATCGACGTCTGGGGCTACCGCGCCGGCGTGCGCCTGCGGTTCTGATCGCACGCGAGTAATTGCATCGCTCCACACGGCCCGCGCGAACGTTCGCGCGGGCTTTTTTTTTTCCTCACAGCCTCGGTATCCAGTTTTCCAGCACGCCGAGATTTCCAAACAAAATCTGCGTGGAACGGAATTCCCCCTCCGGCCGGTCCAGCCGGTGCCGCCAGCGCGGAAATTTTTTGTCGCCGAATCGTCACCGAACTGTTGCTGTCTGCACTCCTGCCGTGACTTCCGAAACTCCCGCTCTCGCCGTCATCGACGGCACACTTTGCCAGCTCACCCGCGAAGGCACCCGCGCGGGTGGCCATGCCCCGCTCGCGACCGCCGTCGTCGAGTTCCGTCACGGCACGCTCTGCTACTACGTGCGCGAACATCCGCATGGGCTGCTGCCGGGCATTCCGAATCTCTACTGCCTCGACGCCGCGTTCCGGCTCCAATGGATGGCCGAATGGCCGGATCATGCCGATCCGTGCGGCGCGATCATCGGCGAGGAGGGCGACACGCTCGTGGCAGTGTCAGTCTCGGGCACCGTCGTTCGACTTCAGGCCCACACCGGCCGTCTGCTCCGCGTCGAGCATTCGATGGCGGCAGCAAGTTGACCGTTCGCCCGCGCCCCGCACTCGTGGGTCGGGGCCGCTCAACCGTCGCGCTGCATCTGCGGCGCGACGAAGTCAGGGGCAGATTTCGGCCCTCCCCGCCAAACAAGGCTCCGGCTTACCCGCCGAGCACACGATAGCCGACAAACGCCGCCGCGATCGAGCAGCTCAGCCCGAGCGCGACGACGATGAAGCGCGTCGCCGGGGACATCCGTTTCCAGTGCTGCTTCGACCAGGTGACAAGCTTGCGGAGCCTGAGTTCACTCCAGTCCATCGCGCGCGCCACGAAGCGCGACTCGGTGCCCAGCAAACCGCCCGCGACCATAAAAAAAAGGATCGCCGGCCCCGGCATCACCGACAGCACAACGCCGATCGCGAAACACACGATCCCCGCTGCGAGCAGGATGATCCGCTTGCCGGGTGCCCGCTCGCGACGGCGCGCCCGTTCGTAACGGTCTTCAAAACGGCTGCCCGGCCGGCCGCGTTTCAAATCGCGCCAGTGCTCCCTGAATTCGTCGCGCAGGTCGCGCAAGGGAAGAGCGGTCGCCATGATCGACCAGACCCGCCCGCGCCGCTTTCGTTCGCCCGATGCCGCCGGAGGAGCCGGCCGCGGGGACTGCGGGTTTAACCCCATCCCCCCGCTGCCACCGTCGCACCATCCTGCTGTCGAACCCCGTGAATCAAATCACCATCATGAACTCATTTCACAAACCGACCCTCTTCACGCTCGCCCTCGCTCTCGCGTGTGCCCTGTTCGCCTCCGGTTGCAACACCATGCGCGGTCTCGGCCAGGATACGGAACGCGCCGGCGAAAAGATTCAGGAAAACGCGACCAAGTAAGCGCATCGACGCGCCGGCCGCGGTGTTGCGCCGAGGCTGATGGCGCAGGACCGCGCGTTTTTTTTTGGAGCGGGTTGGGATTCTGCCGCGGTACCTTCCGGGGTGCAGGGCGCCACGATCGCTCGCAGCGGCGTAACCATTCGCTGCGACGCATCGTTCGGGCGAATGTCTCGAACGACGCGCGCCCGTCGCGGTCCAGTGTCGGCGAATCGGTGCGCGCCACTTCCGCCGCGTTCGATTCTTTCGCGATGGACACCACCTCCTACTGGATCGATTCCGCGCCGCTGCCCCGCTATCCGACGCTCGAGCAAAGTCTCGAGGTCGACGTCGTGGTCATCGGCGGCGGCCTGACCGGCATCACTGCCGCGTATCTGCTGAAGCAAGCCGGGAAAACAGTCGCTTTGCTCGAACGCGACCGCTGCGCCCGCGCCGACACCGGCCACACGACGGCGCATCTCACCGCCGTCACGGATCTCTCGCGGCAGGAAATGGCGACGACATTCGGCAAGGACGCCACTCGCGCCGTGTGGGAGGCCAGCAACGCCGCCCTCGATCAGATTGTACAGAACATCCGCACCGAGAACATCGCCTGCGATTTCCGCTGGGTGCCCGGATACCTGCACGCGCCGTTCGACGGCGCCAACTGGAAGCATCGCGAGTTTCTGGAGAAGGAAGCGGCCAAGGCGCGCGAGCTGGCGATCGAGGCAGAGTTCGTCGAAGCCATTCCCTTTTTCGGCCTGCCGGGAATCACGTTTCTCCACCAGGCGCTGTTTCATCCGCGCAAATATCTCGCGGCCCTGGTGCAGAAGATTCCCGGTAACGGCAGTCATGTCTTCGAGACCACCGACGTGCGCGAAGTGCAGGAAAGCCCGCTCACGGTAAAAGCCGGGGCCTGTGAAATCCGCTGCGGCCACGTCGTGATGGGGACGCACAATCCCCTTGTCGGGTCGGCCGGCATCATCGGTGCGACGCTGTTTCAGTCCAAGCTCGCGCACTACACGTCGTATGTCCTCGGCGCGAAAATTCCCGCGGAGAAACTCCCCGAGGCGGCGTTCTGGGACATCGCCGAGCCTTACAACTATCTGCGCGTGGAGCGGAAACTCGGGCACGACTACGCGATCTTCGGCGGCGAGGACCACAAGACGGGCCAGGAGTCGCACACGACCGCGCCTTATCAACGCCTCGAGGAACGGCTGCGGCGGCTCATCCCGGACGCGATGATCGAGCACCATTGGTCGGGCCAGGTCATCGATACCAACGACGGGCTGCCGTTCATCGGCGAGATCGGCCACCGGCAATTTGCCGCCACCGGCTTCGCGGGCAATGGCATGACGTTTGGCACGCTGGGCGGCCTGATGGCCGCCGACTGGGTGTTGCAACGAAAGAATCCGTGGGCCGAACTTTTCAATCCTGCGCGGAAGCATCTCATCGGCGGCGCGTGGACTTACCTGAAGGAGAACAAGGATTATCCTTATTACATGCTGCGCGACTGGCTGGGCGGCGCCGAAGGAAAATCGCTCCGCACGTTGAAACGCGGCCAGGGGAAGATTCTCCACCTTGAAGGCCGCAAGGTCGCAGCCTACCGCGATCCGGAAGGCGCGGTCACCCTGTGCTCGCCCATCTGCACGCACATGAAGTGCATCGTGGGTTGGAACGAGGCGGAGCAGACGTGGGATTGCCCGTGTCACGGCTCGCGGTTCAAGCCCGGCGGCGAAGTGATATCCGGCCCGGCCGAGAAGCCACTCGCCAAACTGCCCGCGATAAAAGAGTCCCCCGAATAACGCCCCGGTCGGAGTCTGGAGTCTTTTGGTCCCTTGGTCCCTGGTCTCTGGTCTCTAGTCACCACTCAGAGTTGCGGGCCGCCGTCCCACGCTTCAATTTCGGCGCATGATCCGCGCGTCGACGCTTCTCGTTTTCGTGGTGGCCAGCTGTGTCATCGCCGTGTCGTCGCTGCCGGCGCAGCAATCGTCCTCCTCCCGCCGCGGCGCGATCGACGCGATGTATCCCGTGATGATCAAGGCGCTGGAGACGGGAAACTTCGGCCAGGCGCGCAACATCTGCGATCAGGCCATCATCTGGGAGCCGGAGAATCCCGTGCACCACTATAATCTCGCCTGCATCGAGGCCCGGGCCGGCGGCGCCCGGCTGGCTTACGCCATCCCTTCTTTGCAGCGCGCGGCCGAACTCGGTTTCTACGAGATTGGTACACTCAAGCACGACCCCGACCTCGATCCGCTGCGCAGCGATCCGCGCTTCGCGGAGATCGAGCAGCTCGTCGCCCAACACGCGGAGGCGAAAAGTCGCTCCTCCTCGCTGCAAGCGTCCTCCGCTGGCCGCGCAGTCACGGCCGGCGCGACCGTGACCTCGCCGCCCGCGGGAAGAGGCATGGCCCAACTCGCCACCCTCGCGAACGTGCTTCCGCCCGCGCCCGCCTCGTATGCCAAGGGCGCGCCCGTCGGCCTGTTCTTCATGACGCGGTTCTGGTCGTCGAGCGGCACGCTCGAGAAACTCGTGTGGTACTTCGCTCCGGACGGCACCGTGTATCAGAGCCTCGAACACGGTTTCTCGGAACAGGATCTCGCCGCCCACGCGGGACCGAAGGGCACCTGCAGCGTCAAGGGCGACCGGCTCGAAGTGCAGTGGACCAACGGCAAGAAGAGCTCGAGCAAGATCCGCCGCGAACGGACCGGCTTCTCCTGGGATGCGGGAATCTTCACTCCCGTGAAACCGTTCGAGCCGGGTGTCCCCATCGCCGGCACTTACGAAGGCGGTGAATCGATCTCATACAGCGGCAACCGCGCCGCCATCTCGAAGACACTCGAACTGCGCGCCGACGGCACGTTTCACTGGAGCGGAGTGTCGTTCCTGAGCAGCATGACGGATGCGACCCGCGTCACCGCCGGGAGCAACGGCATCGACTCGACGGGCCGCTGGCACGCCGCCGGTTATTCGCTCGTGCTCATCGACTCCACGGGAAACGTGTACCGCCGGATCGCGTTCCCCTACGACGACGAGAAGACGCCGCCGAACCCCGACCGGATTTTCGTCGGCGGCACGATGTTCAAGCGGCGCTGATCGCAGCGCGGATCATCGACACGCAAGCGCTTGAATGGCGCGCGCCTCGCCCGCGGGGCTAAATCCGTTTGACCGGGCAGCTTCACCCGCCTCTCCCTCACGCACCCCATGGCCCGCGTCGTCCTCGATCGCCTCACCAAAACCTACGCCGAAAAATCCGGCCCCGGCTTCACCGCCGTCAAGGCGATCGATCTCAGCGTCTCCGACCGCGAGTTCATGGTGCTGGTCGGCCCGAGCGGCTGCGGGAAATCGACGACCCTGCGCATGATCGCCGGCCTCGAGGAAATCTCCGACGGCACGATCTCGATCGACGGGAAAATCGTGAACGACGTGCTGCCGAAGGATCGCGACATCGCGATGGTGTTTCAGAATTACGCGCTGTATCCGCACATGTCGGTCTACGAAAACATGGCGTTCGGCCTGCGACTGCGGAAGTTCTCGCAAACGGAAATCGACGCCCGCGTGCGCGAAGCCGCCACGATGCTCCAGATCGAGCATCTCCTCGCCCGCAAACCCAAGGCGCTCTCCGGCGGCCAGCGCCAACGCGTCGCTGTCGGCCGCGCCATCGTGCGCAAGCCCAAGGTCTTTCTCTTCGACGAACCGCTCTCCAATCTCGACGCCAAGATGCGCGTCTCGACGCGAACGGAAATTTCAAAACTCCACGCGCGCCTCGGCGCCACGATGATCTACGTGACGCACGATCAGGTCGAAGCCATGACGATGGGCGACCGGATCTGCGTGATGAAGGATGGCGACATCATGCAAGTCGCGCCGCCGCTCGAGCTCTACAATCGCCCCGTCAATCTCTTCGTCGCCGGCTTCATCGGCTCGCCCCCGATGAACTTCTTCAAGGGCACGATCCGCCGCGACGGCGACCGCCTCGAATTCTTGGAGCAGAACGAACCGCCGATCGCGTTGCGCGTGCCACTCACCGGCGCGCTGGCGAACAAAGCCGCGCCCTACGCAGGCAAAAACGTCGTGCTCGGCGTGCGCCCGGAAAATGTCCACGTCGCCGCCGATGCGGCCACCAGCCACGCGGCGCTCGTCGAGCTCAGCGAGCCGATGGGCGCGGAGACGTTTCTCTATCTCACGACCGGCGCCTCGGCCTTCATCGCCCGCGTGCCACCGACGAGCTCCATCGAGCCGGCACAAAACATTCGCGTCACCTTCGAGCTCGATAAAGCCCACCTCTTCGACGCCGCCACCGAAGCCGCCCTCTGACGGCACGCGCGTTCAGAAGCCCACCCATCACCGGCGGCACGCTCGACTATAACGCCGCCATCTTCATCTGGCCGCTTCATGCCGTCACCGCGCCGGGAATTCCCAAAACAATTCCTCCGCCTTCCCGAACCGGCTTTCGAGATAATCGTGCACCGGCGACACTCCCGCCTGGTGCATCCGCAGCGCTGCTCGTTTCGCCCGTATCTCCTCCGTGCTCAGGGCGACGCGCAGCTCCGGGGTCCGCGGCAGGGGTTCGCCATGCACGATAAAGGCGAACAAGCGCGCCGGGGAGTTTGCCCCCCGCAGGGCATCGCGCACGATCCAGAACGCCGCCTGGTGGTCGGGATGATGATCGTTCTCATGCGTCACATAGACCGACCGGGGACGCCGCAACCGGATGATGGCTTCGAGATCGGCCAGCACACTCGCGCGCGTGTAGGATCCCGGCTTGCCCTGGCGGACCGAATGGTAATCGCGCCGGGCGCCGGGGTAGGTTTCCTGTTTCTTCGTCAGCGGCTGCTCGAACGGCTTGTCCCCGGATTCTCGATACATCCTCGCCAGGCCTCCGTCGGGATAGCCCAAAAACACGATGTCGCTTTCCGCCACGCCCAGACTCGCCGCCGCGCGCAGCGTGTGCCCCTGACGCAGGATGCCGGCGCGCACGAAGTCGTCGGGCCCGAGTTGCTCCACCGGTTTTTTCGCGACCACCGCGGTCAGCCTCGCATGCCCGTCACCCTGCGTGAGCACCACGATGCCCACGCGTTCGCACCGCGCGACTGCCTGCAGCGTCACCCCGGCGCAGCCGATCGTCTCGTCATCCGGATGCGGCGCGACGACGAGCACATCCAGCGGCAGTGCCGCCGGCGCCGGCTCGGCCGCCCAGGCAAAACGTGCGACGAACAGCAGGACCAGGGCGTGGAAAATCTTCATGACCGCGGCGGCTTCGCGACGCAGGATGGTGGCGACGCCGCGGTTGGCGAGTCTGGCTGACCCGCCCCCGCACCGGGGCCGCGGGACCGAGGCCAGGATACGGCTGGGGCATTATTGAGAGCGCCCGAACGGGCTCTGGCATGACCCGGTTCGGCTGCCCCGCGGCGATCACGGCGGCTCGTCGGACTGGCCTGGGCCTTTCATCGCTCGCGACCGCAGCAAGTCGAGCGATTCCTCGACGGCAGCGGTGTCGGCTCCGGGGGGCGAACCCGCCAGGGCCAGCGTCAGTGCCCTGGCCGATTCCGCACCTCCGATGTAGCCCAGCACGAGCGCTGCCTGGCCGCGCAGCACGGGGGCGTTCTCGCGCAGCAAAATCTCGCTGAGCACAGGCACCGCCGCCGGCGAGCGCACGCTGAGCAGCGCGCCCTCGAGATTCGCCTGCTGCCATCGCTCGGACGCGCCTTCACGCCACGCGGTCACAATCTCCAGCACTCCCGGCCCGTCGGCGAGTCGCGCCAGCGCGTCGCGCACGGGAGTGACGAGCGCCGGTTCATCGATCCGCAAAAGAAAGGCCGAGAGTGCGGGAGCCGCTTCAGGATTGGTCAGCGAATCGAGCGCCGTCAGCAGGTCGTCGGCCGGCGCCTCCCGAGGCGCCGTGGCGATCGCTTGCAACAAAGCGGCGACCGCGGAGGGCGTGCCCATCTCGGCGAGCAGTCGCGCCGCAGAGCGCCGCAGCGAGGAATCCACGGTGGCAGCGAGCAACGCGGCCAGCTCCGCGACGGTGCGTTCGTCGCGCCCGGCGAGTTGGCGCAGAACCGTCGCAACGTCCGGCGTCGGCTCGTGGGCGAGCGACCGCTCCTCCCCTGCCCCGGTGGCGTCCACAGCTGAAGCCACCGCGGCCGCCGGCTCGCTCGGCGAGGCGGGAATATCGGCTGCCGCCCGGCCAACCGGCGGCGGTGCGAGCCAATTTCCGTCGTCATGCAGCGACACGAGCCCAACGGCCGCAACCAGCGCGCAACACCCCACCACCACGCGCGTCCGCAGGGATGGGAGCGCGCGATGGACCGGCGGTTGCAGGGGTGCCACCGGTTGCGGGTACTTCCGGCGCTGCGTGGCGGGGTCTTCTCTCACGGCGAGCTTGCCGGCATCTTCACTTACTCGACGAAGCCGTTGAAATAATGCACGCCATCGCTCGCCGTATCGCTGGGGCTGGAGCGGCGATTGGTGTTGAACCACAGGCGCCCATTGAGGCCGATGGAGCAGCCTTCGATTTCGAAAAGATCCGAGTAGGCGCTGGACGTGATGCGGAACGAGAGATTGGGGTCTGCCGTGATGGTGCCGGATGCGGTGGAGATATTGTTATACACGAGCACGATGCTGACGTTATCCTTGGTGACGGGATGATATATCCGGTTCTTCGCGCTGGAATAGCCGAAGCCCTGGTTCGTGTAGGTCGCAATGTCGGAAACCGTGCTGCCATTCACCAGGGCAGACTCCGTGTTGATATAGAATCCGTAGCTAAGGGTAATGGTGCCGCTGTTCGCCGTCAAAGGCAGCGTGCCCCGATAATACGTCCTGCCCGACTTGAACAGAAAGTAGATATTGCTGGCATCGGCGCCCGTATCCTTCACGCCGGACATCGACACATTGTTTCCGTTGTATTGCAGGGTGTAGTTGCCGACCTTGTAGTAGGTCGTGCCGACGTACTTCAGCTTCACGAAGCTGAGGCTGCCCTGCTTCATCGTCACCACGAACATGTAATACTCGCCGTTGATCGTCTTGAGCGTCAGATCGTTCGCGTGGCCCAGGGACGTGATGTAAGTTGTCCCGTTGTCGCCATTCGTCATGAGCGTAGTGGCGCCGTCGCTCATCCTGGTGCGGTAAATACTCGCCTTCGTATCGTCGCCGTTGATCTTGACGGAATAGGTATAGGAGGAGCCGGCATCGAATCCCTGCGTGGCATAGCAGCTGTTCGGATTGCCGAGCGTGGTCATCGTCGTATAGGTATTGTAATATGCGGCTTTCACCGCGACGGGGCTGAACATCACGGCGCACACACTCAATAATGCGAGGGCGCGTTTGGTTACAATACAGTGACGACTGGGCTTGAGCGAGGAATCGATCATGATCATGTTGGGGTTGTAGGGTTGACGAGGCAAAGCGCCGCCGCCGCGATTGTGATCGCCGGGGGCAGTATCGCCGGCGCCAGCACCATGCCGCCACCTAAGGGTGGCAGCAGCGAAGCTCGCGCGGAGCTGGATGCGGGGCAGACGAATCAGGGATGAGGGGTATTTATAGGCCGTGCATACTTATGCAGCATTACTATGCACCTATAAACACCCGGCAAATTAGCGGAGTCAAGCGATACATCGGCAGTATAAATATTCTTCGCCTCATGGATCGTTCAGGTAGCACGAGCAGTAAATTCCCCGATTGGGGCAGGGAAACGGGCGTATAACAGGCGTATGATTACACCGCCACCGCGCCCGCGACTCTCGGCGCGTCGTCGCTCGCCGCACCTCGCAGGAGACCGAAAGGCGCCCGGCATGCCCCCTTCCGCCGCCGGTATTCTACACTTAAGCGTTCAGCATTTAACGTTGAGCGTTGGTTTCCCCCTCAACTCGCCCTCGCCCTCAACTGCACCGCCAGCGTCCAGCACCTACGCCGCCCTCGCTCCTGATCTGGAGTGAGGCGGCTTGACGCCGCCTTTGGACGACGCGGCTCGACGCGTCGCCCCCATGCGGCCCGAGCAGGTGCGCCAGTCTCCGCCCCCCCGTTCCGCGACCGGCATTCCGCTGCGCTCCAATCGGGCGCCGGTCCAACACCGGTGTCGTGAAGCCGACCTCCGTGTAGCGCCCCGTGATATGGATCGTCATTGTCATGGGGGTCTTTTCAACTGGCAGGATGAACGACGCCGACGACGGACGGCCCCCTCGTGGCGTCAGATTCCGGCATCCTCTGAGAGGGGGGCGTCAGCAACGGTCTTCGATTCTCGATTGTCGAAAGTCGGACCGCGAGGCTCCGGTCAGGAGTTGTGACGTGACGTCTTCTGGTCTTTCCTGGAAGCCAGGGCGAGTTTCTTAACGAGCGCGTCAGGGATTGGCTGGCTCGGCGAGAAGGTGACGCCTGTCTTGGTAGACTTGAGCCCGGCCGCGGCAATATCGCCGGCATCCGACGCAATGGCAGACGGAGAGAGATAGAGGCCGCATTGCTTACTGAACGCTGCATAACCCGCGATGATGGAGTGTCCGATCCTGAACCCTGGCATTTTATAGGCGATGACTTCTTCGGCGTCAGGCAGCGCTCGCGCAAGTTGAGCACGCAGTCGAACCAGCAGAGGGCTGAGGCCTTCAGGAGCCTCAGCTATATAGGCGTCGTGATCGGCAAACATGGTCAGAGCAGGTTCCCCCCCCTATACAACATCGCGCAAAAGGTCGAGATCGCAGCCGAGCACTTCCGGGAAAATGTCGCCCCACTGAGGATTGAAAGACGTCACGTCTTGACTGACTCTTGACCGGCCGCGGCGTCCAACGCCTCTGCAGCGGTCAAGAGACAAGACCTGACGTGTTTTTCATCTTTCCACTGCCGTTCTGACTCCACCATGGAAGGTAGATTCGTTACTAATCTAAGTAGAAATGGTGTCTTTTTTCAACCACGACGCCGTCACTAAACCGGAGCTCCCTATAAAGATAGTGAGTGGAACTCGGGCTTCGGGAATACATCCACCGCTCGTTGCTGCGGGGTCTTTGAGGGACTTTTATTAAAGGTTCGCCCAGCAGGGCGAGCACCTTTTCTTTTGTGTCACCTACACTTATTTGTCGGAAGCGGCTGTTCGTATAACCCTTGGCATATTCGGTGTCCGTGATTAAACACAAGGCAAGCAAGCGCCCCTGTAGACCATCGACCGACAAGTTATGAAGCACAACGAGTCCGAGAATCAAAAGACTAGCAAAGCCGGTATAAAGGAGAAACGCATTCTTCTTCATGCTCGCGAGGGAACCAATGAGAACGTGGTCAGGCCGATATTTGTTGATTAATCCGCGATGCCGTCGGCTCAGATAGGAGCGCAGATACCACGATGCTCAGTGTGTCCGGCGTCTACAAGCGAACGCTAAATCAACAAACATCAGCCTGCCCCCTTTGACTGATGACGCGCTTGGAAAGGACCGACGAATCAAAAGGACCGTGCCAGGCTCGACCCGGCACTTCGATGAGGAACCGATTTCTGACCATTGCGATCACTTCATTCGCACACCGATGCCGTGCGGATCGGCGCGCTCCACGCCGTTGATGATGCGAGAAACCGGAGCGATCGCCTGCAGCACGCCGTTTCGTCCACCCTCTGTAACGCGAATGATTCCCAGACCCGGCGTGGTGCCCGCCGCGTTGTTCACGCTGGGGGCGTTCCCCGTGAGCGGATTGGGTCCCCGCAAGGTGACGTAGGCCCGATTACCATCCGGCGAGAAGTCCATGAGATCCGGTGTGGGATCCGCGCTCCGGCCGCTGATCAGGGAGAATTCGTTCACCACGAGATCGGTGCTCGTATCGACCACCGTCATGAGGTTCGCCGCGCGATCCGCCACCCAGAGGTAGCGGGAGCCTTTGGTCAGGGCGCCGCCATGTGAATCGGCGACGCCGAACCCATCCCGGCTGAAGACGAGCTTTCGCAAGGGAGTATTGGGCGGCGCTGGCGTCGGCGTGAACTCCGCCAGCGGGAACGAATATAGATCCGACTCATAGGGGTTCGTCGCCCCTCCGCCTCCAGAATTGACATACAACTTTCCCGCCGCCTCGACGCCAATACATCCGTTCGGGTGAATCACACTGGCATCATATTCGGCCACGATGCTCATGGGGGTGGTTTTGACGTCGACCACAAACAGTCCCCCGCCCCGAAGAGTGACGAACGCGAAGCGACTGCTCGAATCCAGGTTCAGGCAAATCGGCGCATTATCCGGCCGAAGGACGGGATCCTGCTTGGGCAGGCCGTTGGGCGTCACCCCGGACGCCAGGTCCAGCGTCGCCGCAGGATCATGCAAAAAGATTCCCTGTTCGTAGTCCGTCCAGATGCGGTGCACCTTCTTGCCGTTCTGATTGGCGACGATGACGTATTGCTCGTTAGCGGCAGGAAACGCCGCATGGGCCTGTTCACCGACATCAATAAACGCAACGGGGGTTCGGGTTTTGGCCTCGATAAACAGCACATGTCCCGTGGAGACGTAGGCCAGCACGCCATACGTCTGGGACCGGTTGAAGAAGAACATGTGTGGCCGAACCGGAGTCGACCCGGTCTGGGCCACTGCGACCGCGTGAGCCGTTGTTCCGAGATCAATCACCTCGGGCTTCGCGGCGTGCGCATTGTTCCCCTGCAGCTCGGCCCCATCGTAGATATATAAAGTGCCCCCTCCGCCGTCGGGGCGCGTGCCGGATTGATCGAATAACCACACCTCGTGGGGTCGGGCGCGCCCGTTGAGTTGAAATAGAACGACACAGCAGATGAGCAGGATCGATTTCATGGGGTTTAGCTTCGTTATATTGGGCATATGGGGGGAAGGAGCTTCGGTGGGTTTTACTTTTTTTCGGCCTCCATGCGGTGAACCGACAAATTTTCGGGGCCAGCGTGAATTCGGCGAAGGCCCGGTTGAAAGGCGCCAATCCGATTGGATTCCACCCGAACGATGCCATATGCACATATTGAGGGCGCGCACCTAGCCGTGCGTCGGGATCGCGGAACATGTGCCCTTGCTCGGCAACGACGTTCGCGCGAATCCCGGGGACCTCGCGAAGAGTTTTAACATCCCGTCGCGAAACGCATCCTCGATCACGCCGTAGTGGTCGCGGTCCGGAAAACGTCGGATGATAAACTCGAGGCCATCAAAAGGATTCGCGGCAAGCTGCTGCTCGAGGAGCGTGACGTCGCCGGTCATCGAATGCGTGTCGTCCAATCCGACGCTCAGATAGAGTCTTGCGGATAACGTCGGTGAATTTTCGCGTCGCGCCGCGATTTGCTTCAGCGCACCGCGATCATCCCACCATAACGACGGCGCGCTCGCGAGAAATCGCGTGAACACCGGTTTCGCCTGAAATAGCGCGTGAATCACCGCGAGCGAACCGAGCGAATGCCCCGCGAGTCCGCACGCTGCGCTCCGCACGGGATGGCGTCGCGCGAGCTCCGGCAAAAGGGTGTCCGCGAGAAAGGCCACAAATGCGTTTGCGCCGCCGCTCTCGGGCTCCGTCTCCATCGGCGTCGGCGTATAATCGCGTAGACGTTTGTTCGCCGACTTTGTAAACGTGAAGGTAGTATAGTCGCCGAATGCCATTGGGATCGCACCATAGCCCACACCGACGAGCAGCAGCGGAGGCACGCCGTCAGATGCGCGCAACTCGCGGTAGGCAGCGATCGCGAATCTGAATATATCGTCGCCATCCAGGAACAAGAGCGCGGGCCAGGGGCCCGGTTGATCAGCGGTGTCCGGCGCCTCGATGTAAATTCGGTAATCCGTGCCCGTCTGCGGCGACATAAGTGAAAAGGTCGTCATCGCGGGCCCGATCAAAGAACCGCGTGGGCCCGCGTTTCAAGTGCCGCAATTCTCGGCCCGACATTTTTTCTCTGATTATAGTGGAAACCTCTATATATGTCCGTCCGGAGATTTCCGCTTTCAAAAGTATTTTCCCCGATGAGCCGGCAAGGAGTCCGGCTCAGTCGCGGTCTCCGGCGTAACGGCTGCCAATAGTCAACACAGGCCCCGTCCGGCTGTTCCTCACAGGCCCGCGTCTAGCTAGCGATGGCAGCCTATCCCCGTCGGATTGGCTATACTAACGAGTAGCGTGGCCCACCG
This sequence comes from Opitutaceae bacterium, assembly GCA_036675625.1. GTDB lineage: Bacteria > Verrucomicrobiota > Verrucomicrobiia > Opitutales > Opitutaceae > ER46. The sequence goes on from JAKFEQ010000002.1 coordinate 81,855, forward strand.
TCCGCGGCTAATTCACTCTCACGGTTTCCGCGTCGTTCGCGATCGCGACAGACGGGATGCGGCGTGGGACTTCGAAGAGATCCACGTGCACCTTTGCAAAACGCAGCGCGCCGGACGTTTTCGGCATCATACGGCCGCGCAGCACAATCTCGCCTCGGCCGATTTTCACGGGCACGCGCGCGGCGCTCGAATAGCCGGTGGCGCGACCGTTGCTGAAGCCGAGGACGATCTCGGCGCCTTCATGCGACAGTAGTTCGTAGCTCACGGTTACCTCCACATCGACCGCCTGCCCTTCGACGAAACGATCCGGCACGATCGATTTGATGGAGATTCCATCTTCGGCGATGACAGGCGACGCAGGCCGCGCGACCTCCGCCGCGTCCGTCTCCGGCGTCAACGTCAGCGTAATGCGGCGCTGGTCTGCAGCCACCGCTTTCCGTGGTGCGAACTCCACGTCCGGCACGATGAGAGCTGCACCGATTTTCGGCACGAGGGTTGGCGTCCAGAAACGCGGCCGAAACTTTTCGCGCAGCGTGATCGTGCCGGAGCCTTTCTCCACGCGCTGCGACGCAAACGGGTGAATTTTCTGCGCGGGCACGGCATTCGAAACGATCTCGATCAGCGCCGCTGGCGCGTCCACCAGTTCGTAGGCCACGGTCACTGCCACCTCCGTCTCGATGCCGTCGGCAAAGGTCACGGGCGTGACGCCGACGATCATCAACGCATTGGGCGACGGCAGGCTGATCGCAATGGGCTTTGGCGCCACGGGCTGCGCCCAAACCGCTCCACACCACGCGAAGCACACGAGAGCAGGAGTAAGAACGCGCACATCGGAACCCTAAGCGACAGCCGCCACGCTCGCAACCCTCGTTGCGCCCGCCAAAACCGTGCTGTCAATAATCAACACCTTCTCTGAAAACCCGGGGTCAAGCGGATAAGAGTTATTCTTCCTTCTTAGCAATCAGGGATGTCCGAAGTATATAGAGGTCTGTGTCGGCGAGTCGCGGAGCGCGAGACCGACGCTTCATGAGGAATGATGCGACGTTATATTAACAGCCAATAGATAAGTAGGCATAGGGAATCGGGGCCACGGCGCCGAAGCCGCGGCGATCGCTTTCGCAGCAAGGATGTGATCAGGCGTCGGCAGGGGCGCGGTGCGGAAGATGCGGGATCACCATTCGCTCAGTGGCAGGCGGTCAGCCTTCGCGCACATAGTAGTTAATCAGATCCCCGGCTCTCCACACTGACCCAAGACGCAGCCGTGAACGGCTCGTCAGTCTTTGAGCGGAGTAACCGGGGACAAGGTGAGTTTCGGCGGATTCGGCGCGAAGTCACACCCGTCGTGCAGCAGGTGCCAGGCGAGGGTGCACATGCGCCGGGCGTTGATCGTGATGGTGGTGTTGGCATTTTTTCCGCGCGCGCGGTGGCGTTGGTAAATACCGCCAAATAAGGCGAGCAGCCGATCGCCATCCACGCGGCCTCGACGAAGGCCTATTTCAGCCAGCGGTTGTTGTAGGGCCATCCCCCGAACAGGGGATGTTCACGCTTCTCGAATTATCGCATTCTCCGCGCCCAAAGCTGACGGCTCCGGACCTCGGATCCGTCGCGGGTGACCATTCCAGACCCCTGCCAACTATGAAAAACCCCTGCCTCGCCGTGGTGCTCTCGCTCTTCGTCGGCGCCGCGCTCGCCCAAACGGTCGCGCCGCCTGTTCCTTCCGCGTCCTCCGCCGCAGATGACACCGCGATCGTCTTGAACCCCTTTATCGTCAGTACAGAGGCCAACAAAGGGTATTACGCCTCGGAGACGTTGTCGGGGACCCAGCTGAGGACGGAAGTCCGCGATTTAGCGAACCCGATTACGGTTCTGACCGAGGATTTCATGAGAGACATCGGCGCGGTGAGCTATCAAGACGCCCTCGAGTTTCTCCCGAGCACCCGCGAGTTCAAAGGAGATTCATCGGATCCGGAAGGCGTCAACACCCGCAACGGCACGCCTTTCATGGTACGCGGCTTCCGCTCCTCCTCGCTGACCAACAATTTTTTCACCAGTCGCGTCAAGGTAGACAACTACAACACCGAAACGGTGACCCAATCCCGTGGCCCTAATTCCCTGCTCTTTGGTTTGGGATCAGTGGGGGGTGGCCTCGATGCGACCAACAAGATGGGGAGATTTAATGCCAACAGCTTTGGCCTGGAAATGCGCTTCGATTCCGAGGGTTCCAAGCGCGGCAGTGTGGATATCAATCAGATTCTCATTCCCCGGAAGTTGGCCGTGCGCTTCGCCGCCGTGTCCGCCGATCAACGCACCCCGCGCGATTTGCAGTATGCGCGGCGCAACGCGGGCTACCTGAATTTTACCATGGAGCCTTTCAAGGGTGCGACGATCAACGTCAGCGCGGAATCGGGCAAAATGGAGGAATCAGTTCCGCGAGCCTACTTGGCCTATGACAGCGTTTCCGCATGGCTTAACTCTCCGCTGAGCACGTTCGATAAAGCCAATCGGATCGACAACCTCCTGGTCGCTTCCGGCACCACGGCGGCTCGTAATTCCGCCCGCAATATCCTGCCCGGTGTTACCCAGGGATTTTCGACCACCAATTATCTCGTTTATGTCATGAATGCGCCGCAGTTGGGCGTGCAGAACTGGAAATGGAGATCCCGGGGTTCGGAGGCCTACGTCAATGGACTGACCCAAAACCAAACCTCGATTTCACCGCTCACCGTCGTGCCGGGAGTAAACTTCCCGTTGAGCACCATGGTGCCCGGGCCATCGGAACACTTTGACACTCGCTACGACAAATATGCGGCTTCGTGGCAGCAGAAGGTTTTGGCAAAAACCTTCTTCGAACTGGCCGGAGCCTACGAGGATGTCTTCAACGAAGATTGGCAGCCGATCACCCGCGGAGACTACGAGGTCTTTATTGATCCCAACTATTATCTCCCCACCCAGTTGGCGTCGAACAACCCCGATCCCACGAAGGCCCTCAATCCTTATTTCGGGGTCCCGTATGTTGAGGGCAATGCCAAGCTGGAGCGCCGAGACACGGTGACGAAACAGTATCGCGCGACCATCACCCAACAGTTCGACCTGAGTCGCATCGAGCCGATCAGGGGCTTCGATTTCGGCAAGTTCACCGCGGTTGCATTTCACTATTACCGTAGTGTGGACAGTTATTTCTCCCAGCCGGAGGAAATGACCACCACCTCCGTTCTGGCCTCGGGCGTGATCGCTGACACCGCAAATCAGATCCGCCGCCGATACTATCTGTTACCTGGAAATCCGGTTCATTTCCCCTCCTTGGAGTATAGTAATTCCGCAATAAATCAGGCGGCCAACCCATCGATTCCGGGCGATGTCGTCCCGGCCGTCACGTCGGGTTTTGTGAATCGCCTTAATCCCGTTTACGCGCCTGAAACCACCAAATCCTATGCCGTCATCGGTCAGTGGGAATTGTTCTCGCGCCGGTTGGTCCTCACGGCAGGCATGCGCCAGGATGAAATCAGCTCCAAAAATTTTGTGTTCGCGCAGGATCCTGTCACCCGACTTTTCCGCAACCGGGGCGAGGGCGCGTTCAGACCGGCGAGCGAGTCATCAGTCAAAAATCACAATTTCGGAGCCGTGGTCAAAGTCACAAAGTGGCTTGATGCCTTCGCCAACACGGCCACGAACACCGTGGGTGCTGGAGGCACCGATTATGACATTTTCGGCCGGGTCCTACCCGATCAAGAAGGCCAAGGTTACGATCTCGGATTGCGTGGTTTCTTTTTCGAAGACCGCGCGATTCTGAAGCTCAATTATTTCAATAACGAATCCCTTAACCGGGTCTCAAATCCACTACGGGATGGTGCCGTCGGTGTCGAAATGGCCCGGCAAAATGGTTACGTCGAACGCTACCTCGAAGGCATGGTCCTAAACGGCTTTGGCGCCAAGGTCGCTGGATCGCCCCGCTTCACCGATTACACGGGCAATCAACTCTGGTCGGACGTGGAGTCGGATTTGACGGAAGGCTATGAACTGGAGGCGACCCTCAATCCAACCACCCGGCTGCGGGTCATGCTGAATGTTTCTTACAACGATTCGAAGTTGAACAGCACCTACAAGTTCACCCGTCCGTGGTACGAGCAATACGTCCTGCCCAATCGCAATGACCCGGCGATCACGTCGCTCATCGCCAACCCCGCGTTTAATCCCACCCGGACGATCGGTACCTATATTCAAGGAATCGAACGCCGACTGGCCTATCATGAAGCCCAGGTCGGTGGCGCCCGGATTCGCGGCAATAATTGGTTGGTGAATGTCGTCGGGAGCTACGGCTTCGATCAAGGCACGTTGAAGGGCCTGCGCGTGGGCGGAAATGCGCGCTGGCGTGATGCACCCACGATCGGCTATCCGGAAGTTGCTGGCACCTTTATGGTGAAGAACGCGTTCAAAGGCGCTGAATCGTTGGTGACGGATGCTTTCGCCAGCTACGCTTGGAAAAACAAGCTGCTGGGAAAAAAAGGAAACTGGTTGGTTTCGCTCCGGGTTCGAAACCTCCTGAACCACGACGAGATCTATCCGAATAGCGCCGTCGACGCGGGCAACGGAGTGCCGCACTATCTGCAGCGGATTTATGTTCAGCCTCGCACGTATGAGTTCACTGCCAGCATGAAATTCTAAACCAGTTCATGTGCCATCGGCACCGGTCGCATGGTTCCGACGACGACTCATTGGTCGAAAACCGCTCTGCTCGCAGGCTTGGAAATACGTCACGGCCCCTCTTCATCCGTGGTGCTGCCCGCACCCGGGCTCACGCTGAGCGCACCGTATCGCTTCTCCCTATTCCTCGATGCGATCATCGGTCCGTCTCGTCCCCCCTTTCGTTTCTCTGCGCGCTCTCCGGTGAACTCGCGTCCTACGCCGCCACGACTCGGCCACGCCAAATATCGTCGTCATCCTCAGCGACGACCATGGCTACGGGAGAAGGCGGACGGACGGGGTCAGGTCCGTCCTATGCCTCGATATATGCAATCGATCCATTTGCTGCATCTCCTCTCGGAATCTCTCGTCGAGCTACCCGCGCGAAACGAACGCAAACCGCTTGGCCCGTGGAAAACGAGGACACGCGCAGCTAGAATCGCCTCAGCATGCGACATGCGACGATGAAACCTCCCGAAATAATCCACAAGAGCCACATCGCCGTCGTGTCGGGAACGCGTACTGCATCAAATACCGCAAAAGAACCTCCACGGCCTGCCTCGACACTTAGTCGAACGGTATAGTTACCTGTCGACGGTGCGACAAAGCTCCACGGCTGCCACTCCGTAAATCCCGGCGCTCCCGGTTGCGGAAATTCGGTAGAGGAAACCTGTGCCGCCCAAATCCCAACCCAGTCGGCATCCCCCTGTCTCTGCGTAGTGACGGTCGCTGCCGCGAAACTCGTGCCAGAAATCGCCAGTGCGGGCGCATAAGCTGCCGCATACCCGGAAAGTCGCTCGCCGGCGGATAACTCGATGACTTGGGATAGGTGCACCGTTGCCGCCCAAGTGGCCTCGAGGAGAGCAAAGTGAGATCCCTCGACCGGCAGATACCCCCATGCGCTGGTAGGAGTGGATGCACTGCCGCCAGAGAGGGGATTTGCTCCGAAATTCGGGATTACGGTGAGTGCCCACCCTGCAAGCCCCGACTCGAACCCTCCATTGATCGGGATAGCAACCACCTGCCGCGGAACGCCGAAACAGCCTACAAATAATGAACCAATTAATAAATTGGGGTTGGACAGCAGTGCGCGACCGGCCCTGCGGGGTCCCCGCCGCTGACGATGAACGCCGCTGCCTCGAGATACGCGCCCATATGCTACGACTGCTGCCAGCGCGAAACTCATTAACCACAATGGCTCCCCCACATCGGGCACGACGCGAATTGCGTCGAATCCAACGTTGGCTCCGAAACCACCTCCATTGCTGGCACTCAAACGCAATGTATAATCGCCTGTATTGGAAACGGGGAAAGACCACTGCTGCCATACATACGGGACGCGTTGACCATTTTCGACGCGAACCGAGTCTGCCCACAGGAGCCCACTTCCTCCGGGCGGCCCTAAGACGCTCACCTGTGCACTCAATCCGAATGGAACTGGGTCGCCTACATTGGAAAATCCAGCCATGGACGCGTAGCCTGTCAGAGTTTGCCCAGCATACATCGTAAACGTTTGAGAAACAACGACGGCACTCCCGTGGCCATCAAACACACTCAAGAAATGCGCCCCATCGAATGCGCTCGAACTCGGCGCCGCTGCTACCGACATTTGAAAATTTGGCCTTCCCGGTAGCAATTGGACTGGGTCGACGGTGTGCTGCACGCTCCATCCATCGAGCCCCGACTCAAAACTTCCATTCACTAAAGGTCCCGCATGCAGGCCGATGCCACAAATCAGCGCGCATGCTACCGAACAGCGACGCACGATAGCTCTTCGATTCATATACAGAAAAACAGCACAAAATAAGCCATTACATTAATATCCGTTCTGCCACGCTCCATGATGCCTATTGGTATGCTATTAGGACAGCGATTTTGCCCGACGATCCATCCGATAAAATTCAAAAGTGTCAGAACATCCGACGGGAGGGCATGTTCACAGAACCGCTATAATCTGACATTTAACATTTTGCATAACGAACATTATTGTCGTCATTTTTAACATCCTAACGCGGGCGGACAATCATCGATTATTGATCACTACTCCGCCCAGAGGGGGGCTGAGAAAACTGATTGAATTACCCCAGTGTTAACTGCTGCGTTCTCGATCGTTTGTCTGGTCGGCCGGATCGCCGCTCAATCCGGGCAATAGAATCCCGCATGATGGGGGTGAGCCGTCGGCGATGCGTACGTCCGGCTAGCCCTACATCGTGACGGATTGGAGCCGGTCGAAAAGGGTCATGTGTAGACTCTTGACAAGAGTGATCACCCTGTTCGCGCCCCCTCCATCTGGCGGGCTTTGACCGTCGGGTTCAGCGATTGCTCGTCGGCATTCCTTACAATTTCCTACGTGGAGCCGAAATCAGCCTCGCATGTTATAACACTATAACGTGTTTATCTCCAGGGAAGGATCATGCTGATTTTCACGTTATTGCGTTGTGGCGCGGGATCTGCAAAGTGGGAAAAGCCTGGGACCAAGTCAGGAGCTGGACGTCACGAATCCTGTCCTGCCCATCCGATAAATACAGAAACCCCATGAAAACAACCCTGCACGAGCACGTCTGTGCTCTTATTTCGGGCACCGCACAACGAATACTCCTTGGCAGTATATCCACACTAATTATCGCGGCAACGACTCCCTTGCCTTCGATGGCGGCGGAGACTGAACTATTCTATACACAATTTATCAATCGCACCAATAACACCGGTCGCTCTGCGACCGACTATGAAATCAAGATCGGGACCGGAAAAATGGTTACCTTCAGGCTCGACGAGGGTGATTTTGCGTTCAATGCCGGCACGTTACCAGCAAGCGACCTAAGGCTTTTCAATAGCGTTGTAACGAACGGCGCTTCCATCGGTTTCACGATCGCTTACGAGGGCTTCAACGGCGCCAGCTTCACCTCTAATTGGAGTGCCATAAACCAAACAACCGGCCTGGAAGAGAACAGTGGTAATGATATAACGATTGGGCAAACCAACAATGACAGCGCTTCACTCCCGAACGGCACGAGTTCGCCCGTTATGACTTTTATCAACCCGTCTCAAACCCAGTCAGCGGCGCTCACCGGCCTGGCATTTGCGACAAATGTCACGAACTTCAACATGTTCATCAACGACCCCAACGGTTTGAGCTACACCCAACCCATAAACCTGCTGCTGGCCCCCGGCGCACAGGTCAACATGTCATTGGGGTCAGTCGCGTCACAGAGCATGATCGTCACCAAATCGAACGTGGCGTTCGACGGGGGCCAGTCGTATCAGTATTTTGCGGTGCACGCCGCGTCATCGGTGCCAGACGCGGGAAACTCCATCACGCTTTTGGCGCTCGGCTGTCTCGCGCTCGCCGCATTTCTGGCTCGTTCCGGCGAGACAAGTGGTTCGAACCCCGGTTCGTGAGCGTTATGGCATCCCTATTGGCTAATATATCGCCCCTCCGAGACGTTGCTTGATCTCGTGAATGTTTGGCAATCTCGCCGAGTCGGCCACCCAATGAGACCGGGATCAGGCCGATATTTGTTGATTAATCCGCGATGCCATCGGCTCAGATAGGAGCTTTCTTCTTGCGAAGACGCTTATTCGGAAGTTTCCGACCGCGCTCTTGCAGGAATGTCAGGATTCGCAACCCGCTTTGGTCGCCGCTCGGCGGGCGTTGCTCACAGCGGCGATTGTCCATCGTGCCGCGGACGTCGATGGCTTGGCCCTGATCGAGATGCTACGGAAGGCCCGTCCCACGCGGCCCATTCTTTTTGTTTCGGGAGGCGATATGCGGGAGAACGCCTTCGAGGTCGGAGCTTCTGCGTTTCTAAATTACGATGCGTGGTTACGGGTGGGTGCGGTCGTAGACGAAATGCTCCGCACCGGAACATCCAGCGCGCCTTTCGCATTCGGCGCGCAGTCAGCTTAGACCCGGACGGCGATTTGCTGGCTTCGAAGCGGGTCGCTGACGCCTCGCATGCTCACGGGCGCTCCATCTTCGTGCCGCCCTCGAGGGGCTTCTCATAGCGGGCTCCGACGGGGCAAAATGGCGGGCCAAAATGGGGGCCAAAATGGGGTCAGGCCTTGGGGCTTGGGGTTCCTTGCAGTTTCTCGAGCAACGCGGGATCGGGCTGTCGCGTCCACGCGCTGACCTTGCGACTGACTTCATGGAGATTGCCCAAATGCATCATTGTGGCCAGCCAGCGGTTGGTCACGGTGGTGCGAGCCTTCAGGACCGAGGCCACCGCCAGTTTCCAGTCCACTGACTTGCCCGTCGCCGCAAGCTCCTCCGGTTTTCGCCGCAACTTGCGCAACAATCTCGCCAGCTCTTCTTCCCAAATTGATTCCGCCGCTTCTCGACCTTCGGCGGCCAGTCGCTTACCCTGCCCGGTGAGTTCGCGATTCTCCTGCGCGAGTGCCTTGGCAAATTCCTTCGTGCCAATTACCCACCCCTTCGACATTTCCGCAAAGCGCTGCTCTTTCCGGGCCGACTCGTCCTCGGACAGCCAGGCGAGATATTCGAGGTATTTCCTCCGCCCCGCCGGCGTATCTGCCAACCTTCCCGCATGGGCCAATGCAGGCCGCGGATCATACCACGTCGCTCGGCGCTTAGGCTCCATCAACCAGTGCATGCTGGTCCAGTGCCGGGCGCTTAATCCGCCCACCGCAGTGAGGCGGGCACGAACTGGATTGAGGTGAATGTAATGGCAAAGCGGACCCAAGCCCTGGTCTGGATCGACCACCAAGCTCTTGTAACGGCCTTGAAACAGATGCCCCCGTTCCCGCCGCAGGCCGTTGAATCGCGTGGCAAAAGTACCCTGCAACCAGCGCATTCCTTCCACCAAGTTCGCTCGTGGAGTACAGACCGCCAGGTGGTAGTGATTCGACATGATGCACCACGCATGCACCCGCCAGCCCGTCTTGCCGCACGCCTCGTCCAGGCACTTGAGGAACGCCCGTTTGGTCGCTTCCGCACGAAAGATGTCCGCCCTGTAGTTCCCCCGGTTCAGGACATGATACACCCCGTCCTCCGATTCGAGTCGCAACGGCCGCGCCATTACCCCACCCCATCCCTTCGTGGCGGAGCGTCAACCCCAACCCCCAAGACCTGACCCCGTCTCGCCTCCTCCGTCTCGCCTCCTTCTGACCCCGTCTCGCCTCCTTGACCCCGTCTCGCCTCCTCTGACCCCGTCTCGCCTCCTTTTTTGCTTTAGCGGCTTGCCGCGCACACTCAAACCGGCCGCTGGTTCATGCGGCGGGCGGTGGTCGCGATCAGACGTCGGCGAAAACTGCCGTGTCGGCCGCCAGGCGTTTGGGCGCAGGCTTCCGCTCCTCCGGCAGATCGAAGGTGAGCGAGGTGGGGGCGGCCTCGCCTCGCGTGGGTTTGCGGCGTGCTTCACGAGTGGAGGCATGTGAGCTTACCGCCGCCGATCGACGCGCAACCTGCGCGCTGCCGCCGCCGACCAAGGCACGCAAACCAGTGACGGTCTCGACCAGGGCTTCAGCTTGAGCCGACAGCTCCTGCGACGCACTCGCGCTCTCTTCCGCCGTGGCCGCGTTCTCCTGTGTGACTCTGTCCATGCGTGTGATCGCGACATTCACCTGGACGATGCCCTGGCTCTGCTCGAGCGACGCGTTGGCGATTTCGGCGACAATACGATCCATCTCGCGAGCTTTGGTGACGATTTCGCCGAGGCTCGCTGCGACTTTCCCGCTGATCTCGACGCCTCGCGCGCTCTTCTGGATCGAGTCTTCGATGCACGACGCCGTTTCCTTGGCGGCGGCCGCGCTGCGCTGTGCGAGATTGCGAACTTCTTCCGCGACGACGGCGAAGCCCATGCCGGCCTCGCCTGCGCGCGCGGCTTCCACCGCGGCGTTGAGCGCGAGGATATTGGTTTGGAATGCGATCTCGTCGATCACCTTGATGATGCGTCCGATATTGTCACCGGCCGCCTTGATCGCATCCATGGCCGTGCTCATCTCGCTCATGTCGGCGGCCCCGGTTTCGGCCGACGAACACGTTTGCGCAGAGAGGGTTTTCGCCGCCTGTGCATGATCGGCATTGCGCTTGGTCATACCGGAGATCTGTTCGAGGCTTGCCCCCGTTTCCTCGAGCGCGGCGGCCTGCGCCCCCGCGCTGTCGGCGAGCGATTGGCCGGCGGAAGCCACCTGTGCGGTGGCGCTGGAGATCTCGGTCGAGCTGGCCTGCAAGCTGTTGATCACGGCGGTAAGCGGCCGCGTGATATGCGCCTTGATGATCCACACGCCGATGGCCGCGAGGAGCAGGATGACGGGGATCACGCTCACACTGGTCCAGAAGAGCACGTCGCGCTTGCGCGTGTGCGTCTCGACGGACGCCCTAGTGCGAGCGTCGAGCATCTCCTGAAACGTGTCGATCGGGCCCATGATGACCGACTTGTCCTGATGATATTTCTCGTCGTGCATGATTCGACGGGCCAGTTCGAGGTCCGGCGTCGCCTGTCGGGTATAGCCGCCCTTCCCGTCATCGAAGAAGCCTTTCACCGCATTCATCGCGATCGTTTCCGTCTTCACGAGCGCGTTGGAGTTGTCCTCGGCCTCTTTCAGACGCGCAAACTCACCGTCCGTGAAACCGGCCTGCTGCATGAGCGAGCGCAGTGAGAGCGTGCGACCATCGGGGCGCGGCTTCTCGCCGTTGCGCACCGCGAGGATGTCCCAGTAGGCGGTTTCGTAGCGAGGATCGCCCGTGACGGCGAACGTGCGCGCGAGCCTCGTGAGATCGTCGGACGACTGCCGTAGCTCGGTCGCGAGCTGAAACGACAGCAGCCGATTTTCATTGGCCGCGGTCAAGGACCGCTGGGCGCGTTCGGTGAGAATCGAGAGAGTCGCGATGAGCAGCGCGACAGCCAGGTAGGCTCCGTTGATCGCCAGGAGCTTTCGTTCCGTGGTCATGAGTGAATATTGTATTGCTGGAGGATGGCACGTTGCGACCGCTCGCCAAAAGCAGGTCGCACCGCGTTGGAAGGGGTCTCTTTGCATCGACCCGTGGCCGACGAAAATTAGCCCCAACGCGACCCGGCTCGCACCCGGCGCCTTTCCTCCCTCGGCCGCTACGCGTTTTTCCTACTGCTGCTACGCCCCACCGAACCTCCACGCTGCGTATAAGAACGTAGATTTATAGTGAGTAAACTAATGGGCGCGAATAGCGCGAAGCGGCCAGTTGACGACTTTGTTAGGATCCGACGCACAGGCACACCATGGACGAATTATCGGATTATCTGCTGCGTTCGGTTTGCATTGGAATCGGAGCCACCGCGTTCATGGATGTCTGGGGAGTGCTGCAGAAGCGGCTCCTCGGGATTCCTTCGCTGGATTATCGACTTCTCGGCCGCTGGATCGGGCATTTCCGGCACCGAAAATTCGCGCACGGGGCCATCGCGCGGTCGGCTCCGATCACTCACGAAGCCGTGCTCGACTGGAGCGCCCACTACCTGATCGGCATCGCCTTCGCCGGCCTGCTCCTCGTCATCTGGGGTTTGGAGTGGGCCCGGCAGCCGACGCTCCTGCCCGCCTTGGCCATCGGCGTCGGCACGGTTGTCGCTCCGTTTTTCCTGATGCAGCCGGGCATGGGCGCGGGCATCGCCGCTTCGAAAACGCCGCGGCCTAACGTGGCGCGGCTGCGCAGCCTCATTGCCCATTCCGCCTTTGGCGTCGGGCTGTATTGTGCAGGACTGGCTTGCGCGGCGCTGCTGCCATCCGGTCCATTCGATTGAATTGACTCCTTCCGACCCCTTTTCGTGAGGCACGCAACAACTACGAGGCGTCTCGATACAGATACTTTTGAAAGCCCGCGAACGTTCGACCGATTTCCTCGGGTTTGCCGAGGTCGGCGACGGCGTCGGCGATCGAGTCGTGATATTTCAGTCGCAGCAGAGGCGTGAGTTTCTCCTGGTCGAGTTCGTCGACGCCCATGCTGACGTAATGCGAGAGAACGAAGTCGAGGAAGACTTGGTGCTTCGGGGTAAAGGCGGTGGTGAGGGCGGCTTTCGCCTTCGCGGCCCGCTGCTCGCGGGTCAGCGGCGGCAGCGCATAAGCCACGTGCGCGAGGACGTCGAAGAGGTCGCTGTTTGGTGCGTCGATGATCCGCTGCATCTCGACCAATTGCTCGTGGGCGAAGCCTTTTTCCGGGGCGAGATAAGGGGGCAGGGGCGAGATGGGGGGCGAGATAAGGAGATAAGGGGTCATAAGGAGATAAGGGGTCAAACTTTGCACTTTGCACCTGCCCGCACCTCCAGTGCAAAGTGCAAAATTTTACCCCTTCCGCTCGTTTCCCTTCCGCTCGTTTCCGTTGGCTGGGCGCCACGAGCATTGTGTCTATAGGATTGCAACTGGAAGCAGATCCCGTTGCGCGCAGGGAATAAATCTGGTCGGAGCCAGTGATGGCGCTTTTATTCGCCGCCGATGCTTCGTCTAGTCCAGGCCGCCAGCTTATCCCTTCTGACGCTCTGCCCGTTCATTCTTTCGGCGGCAGAAGCGTATATGTTTTCGGTTCTCGCGGGCTCGCGCGTCGAGACTTATCGCGACGGTCCCGGGCGCACGGCCGCCTTCGCCAGCCCGGCCGGGTTTGCCCGTGACGGCGAAGGCAATCTCTATATTGCCGACACCAACAACAGCTGCATTCGCAAGCTCACTCCGACCGGCGTTGTTTCGACCTACGGCGGCTCGCCAGGCTGGCAAGAGCTTGTCGATGGGCCGCTGAGCAGCGCGCGCTTTCGCGGCCCGACCGCCCTTGCATTCGACCCGAGCGGCAATCTCATCGTCGCCGACCGCGGCGCCGTGCGCATGATCAGCCCGGCGGGCATCGTGTCGACACTCACGGAGGCGGCGCAACCTACGGGAATCGCCATCGGCCCTGATGGAACGATCTACCTTGCCGAAGGCGGTTTCGCGGCCATCCGACGCCTCGGCCGCGACGGAACGCTTACGCCGTTTGCAGGCGCTTACGGTGTCCAAGGCGATGTCGATGGTCCGGCGTTGCAGGCGCGATTCAAATGGGTGAACGACCTCGCGATCGATGCGGCGGGAAACATCTATGTCGCCGACGGCAATAACCAAAGCGTGCGCAGGATCTCCGCTGCCGGCATGGTCACGACTCTTCAACGCAACGTGTTCGCGACGGGTGTGGCCGTCGATCGGGCGAACAACGTAATCGTCGCGGAAAGTGGCTACGCGCTCTGGAAAATAAACCCTGCGGGCACGGTCACGCGGCTGCTTGGCGGGATCGGCGGGTATATCGATGGCGATCTCTCTCGCGCACAGATCCAAAGCCCGCACCGCGTGTTCTTTGATCGGGGCGATAATCTCTACTTCTCCGACGGGCAACTGATCCGTCGGCTCTCGCCCGACGGAATGGTCACCACGCTCGCCGGACAGCCCGGGGGTGCAAACGCCGGCGATGCGGACGCTTCCACCGTCCGCTTCTTCGGGCCGGGCGGCGCGGCGCTGGACAGCCGCGGGAACCTCTATGTAACCGAAACGGGCAGCCACATCGTCCGGAGGATCGATGCCTCCGGAGCCGCCACGGTTTTCGCCGGCACTCCGGGGCATGCGGGCGGCGTGGATGGCAGCCGCGCGACCGCGCTTTTCAATTCACCGCACGCGATTACGGTCGCGTCGGACGACAGTCTTTATCTCTGCGACCTCAATGGTATCCGCAAAATCGATCGCTCTGGATCGGTCAGCACTTTTCCGATCGGTTACGGCATCAACGATGCCAGGGGAATTCTCGTCGCCGGTTTCGCATTCGATTCCGCCGGGAACACGTGGTTTGCCGACAGCGGCAACGGAGTCATCGCGCGGATCTCGCACAGCGACACGTTGGAAATCGTAGCCGGCGCGGTTGGCCAGCTTGGTTTCATCGACGGACCGGTGGCCGCGGCACGCTTTGGCACGCTCGCCGGGATCGCGGTGGGACCCGAAGGCGCGATCTACGTCCTCGATGCGGGCAACAGTGCGGTGCGAGTCATTTCGCCGAGTGGCACGGTGAGTTCGCGGGCTGTGGCGTTGCCCTTCGAGCGGATCGGCCTGGGGACCGGCTTTTCCGATCCACTTCCCACCGGCATCCTGGTCGAGCCAGACCGAGATATTGTCGTGATGTCGCAACGAGTGTTGCACCGCCTCGGTCCAGGGGGCGAATGGCGGCCGGTGATTGGCGCGGGTCCGCCCATGGGCGAGCCGAAAGTGTCGAGCATAGCGACCTCTGGGCTTACAAGTCTTTCGGCGACGCGCGATGGATCGTGGCTGATGATTGATCCGTGGAACGGCACCGTGCTTCGCGCGGCGTTGCGTCCGCCGTCGCAGCTGGTGAACCTTTCGACTCGGGCCCACACGGGCAGCGATGCGGACACGTTGATCGCGGGCTTCACGGTGGCCGGTGCCGGTGCACGACCCGCGGTCATCCGTGGGCTGGGGCCGAGCCTGGCGCAATTTGGGATTCCCGATGCCGTAGCCAACCCGCGTCTCAGGTTGCACAATACGCGTGGCGGAGTGCAAGAGAACGACGATTGGGGCGGCACGGCTGGTGCAGCCGCGGCGTTTGCAGGCGTCGGCGCATTTGGCCTGCCGGCCATGTCGCGCGACGCGGCGCTGTTGACCGACCTTACGCCTGGCGGCTACACGGCCCACGTCGTTGGTTCTCCAAGCGGCAGCGCGATGGTGGAGGTTTACGCCGCCGGCCCGGTTGACTCGGCCCGGCTGACCAACCTTTCGTCACGCGCCGTCGTGGGCCCCGCGGCGGCAATGTTCGCGGGATTCACGATCCGCGGTGAAGCCCGAAAGGCGCTTGTGCTGCGCGGCATCGGCCCGGGTCTGGCGCCGCTCGGCGTGAGCGGTGCGCTCAACAACGTGAGGCTCACGCTCGTGGACTCGGTCGGTCGCACGATTGCAACCAACGTTGGCTGGGGCGGCGTGGCGCGGTTTGCTGAAGCGTTCAGTCGGGTGGGCGCGTTCCCGCTCGGACCGCCGCACGGCGACGCCGCGCTCCTCGTCGACCTGGAACCCGGGAGCTACACGCTGCTGCTCTCCAGCGCGTTCGGAGGCTCTGGAGTTGCAATGGTGGAGATTTACGACGCGGACCTTTGATTCCGATCTCACCGGCCGGAAGAAATTCCCAATTTTCGAAATAGACCCACGCGCGCCGGCCGAGCTGAAGGC
>JAKFEQ010000088.1:0-3964 GCA_036675625.1 Opitutaceae bacterium
AGTCCCGGGCCGTACATCCGGATCCAATCCGACCAGACCTACCGGATCGATAGCTGGGGTGCCAGTTCTACCGGCCAGCGCATGTGCATGGCCGGTAGTTATTCAGGGTCGAACTGCGGCGTTGTCACCTACGGTCTCGCTACCCGCAATGGCATTCCGCACACGTACCGCGCCAACTATTGTGCCCAGCCAGGGGACAGTGGTGGCTCAGTATTCGCCTACGGTGCGGCTCGTGGTTCCGAAATCGGCGGCTACAGTGCCTGCGACAACGTCTATTACAGCGCCAGCTACTTCTCGCAGCTCAACGTTGTCCCACTGACTTAGCTCTCGCTCTCGGCGAAGTAGCGGGGTCGGCCCGCTACTTCGCCGAGTAGAGCTGCAACGGAGGATTGCCCTCGGATACGCTGATGATCGAACCGAACTTTGGCAGCTCTTCAAGCCATTCCTGCTGGCGATTCGTTGTCAACGATTCAGGCTTCGGTCGCCGAACAACCACCACACCGCGAGTGACGTCCGGTTCCACCTCGATAGGACGCCCGGCACCCTGATTCGCCAAGTCGACCTGACGTTGAAGCTCGCCGACGAGTTCGACGAGTTCGCGCTCTGAGTAGCGGTGTTCGACGACGCGGACAACTGATGCTATTGACGCTGCGGCCGCGCTCGTCTTGACCAGCCGCCGATCACTGTCGGAGGGTGCGCCAGTCAAGGCCATCGTAATCGTTCCGTTGTCGACCCAGATGCCCCCGAATCGGTCGCCAAACGCAGCGCGTAGGCCCACCGTCAGACGGTCGAGGCCGCGCTCGTCGATCAGCTGGGCGCGCGACGCTTCCAAGGAGATCCCTCGGTCGTTGGCCAGCGATTCCACTTCCTCTTGGCCAAAGGTCAATACGCCAGCGGTTGCAGCTGAAGCCCCAAATAGAAGCACGCCGAACATTACGTACGCTGCATGGCGCGATGGTCGGCGACCGTAGCGCCGCCGCCGACTCGGCTCACCAGGTTCACCAAATAGGCGCGCGCGCGTTCGCGCTCGTTCATCCTCGACGTCGGCTGCTGGGGCGACATCTCGATCCGCGAGATTTGCCACGCTTGCCAGCAGCAAACGATCGCTGTCTTCAGTTTGCATCGGACACCTTCCGATTGGAGTTGACTGTGCTTGCTTGGGTGGTCTGCGGTCGCTGCTGCTCTGCGATCGAGCGCTTCAGTCGTTCGCGCGCTCTCGCGATCCGCGATTTGATCGTCCCCACTTCAACATTCAAAGCCACAGCCGCTTCTTGATAGGAGAGCTCTCCCCAGGCCACGAGCAAGATCGCGTCGCGTTCACCCTCCGAAAGCCCTCGTAGCGCCGTGACCAAGCTCGGATCCAGGCGGTACCGATCCGAATCTGCGCCGACCCAGCTCGGTTCGCACACGGCTAGACGTTCGAGGAGAGCAAGGCGGCGCCGCTCGATGCGCCTTGAGTCCGCCACGACGTTGGTGGCGATCCCATACAGCCAGGCCAGCGGCGAGATGTCGTCGCGTTCAAGCAGGGCCTGGTACCTAGGTTGGGTTTTCATCGCTCGCAGAAAAACCTCGGCGGCCGCGTCTTCAGACGCCCCAGGGCCGAGTCGGCGGGACAGGTACAACCTGATTGGGACGAAATACTCGTTAAACCATGTTTCGACTTCGTGGGACGATTGGTTGTCGCTTGGCGTGAGCGTCATCAGCTGCTTATCGCCCGAGCGGCGGGAAAAGTTCCCGAGGACATCATCGCGTTGCCAGAGCGTCCAGCTTTTCGAGTTACTCACTACGGTCCGCGTCAAGAGAACGGGACCCGCATCGCCTCGGCGAGATGCGGGCGAGGGCGTCGACCGCGCCAGTCGAAGAAGCAAGTCGTCCAGCGTCAGCGGTGGAGCGCGGAGGCGACCCGCCTGCTGCACGAGCCCCGCGAGGACGGCTCCTTCCGCGTGGACCGGCTAGCGACCGTTTCTCAGTCATACCCGCCCGGAGTCCTGTGCCTCCCGGGCCAACTCCGTCAGGAGTTCCTCCCGCGTGACACCCCGACGTTCGCGGAACGCGAGCACGTCCTCGATCCGGACTCGTCGATGTGTTCCGACGCGATGGCACGCGATCTCGCCGCGGTCGAGCAGTTTGATCAGATGCGGCCGCGACACCAAGAGCAGATCAGCGGCCTGCTGGCTCGTGAGTTCCTGTCCGTGGGGCACAAGCGTGATCGTGTCGCCCCTGGCCATCGCCTCCGCCACGAAGCGCAACGTCTCGAAGACCGACGGTGGGATCTCCAGGTCGGTGCCATCGGCGGACACGAGTCGCGGCATCGCCCCTTTGGCACACGGACTCGCGTGCTTTGCGCAGAGCGCGTCGATCCCCACGTGGAGGCGCTCAATGTCGTCCGACTCGTCGTGAGCCGGGCTAACGAGTTCGTACATTGTCATCCTCGACACGGCTCACGATCACCAGATCGAGCGCTCGCATTCGCCGTTGTTTGATCACCGTATCGGCAACCGCAACAAACGCAACGCGGTGATCGGACAGATGTCGCGAGTTCGCCTGCGAGAAGGCAATCGTCACGCTCCCGTCAGGGCACGAAACTCCCGCTACGCCCGCGCCGCCTTCCGCGGCAGCACTGCCAGCGATGCCATGTACGGGAGTTCGATCCAGGCGTCGTAGTCGCCGATCACATAGAGGCGCTGGCGGGCGCGGCTCACGGCGACGATGAGGAGGTTGGGCTTGGAGACGGCCCACTGCTTGGCGCCGGGGCGGCCGGGGTTACCGCCGAGCACGAGGACGACGACGTCGGCCTCCATGCCTTGGATGGTGTGGATCGTGCCGCCGCGAGGGCCGGTGCGGGGGTTGGTGCGCCGGCGCAGCTGA
This sequence comes from Opitutaceae bacterium, assembly GCA_036675625.1. GTDB lineage: Bacteria > Verrucomicrobiota > Verrucomicrobiia > Opitutales > Opitutaceae > ER46. Next base: position 2,869 of record JAKFEQ010000088.1, read on the forward strand.
TGGGCGACGTCGCGGAAGGGCGAGACCACGAATACCTCACGCGGGTCAAAGCCCTCGCGCGCGAGGTGCTGGAGGAGGAGGTCGAGGCGAACGCCCTCGGCCTCGCGCCAGTGACCGTCGCCTCCTGGGGCACCCGCGGGCACGTCGAGCCAGCAGCTGGGGTAGCGCAGTGCCGGATGCGCCTCCTTGGACGGGGTGGCGTGGACCATCCGGCCGCCGTAGGCGATCTCGTTCACGAGGTCGAAGATCGGTTCGTCGCAGCGGCGATGCACGTTGAGCGGCACCCCGACCCAGAGGTCGTCCTCGCCGCGGAGACTGCCCCAGCGCATCGACGCGTCGGCGAGGCGCTGCACCGACGCCTCCGGCGAGATGTACGCGCGGTCGACCCCGAACCGCTTGCGGATCGCCTCGGCGAGCCCGGTCGGCACGCCTGAGACCGGCTCAAGCTGCAGCGGATCCCCGACGACAAGCGCGCGCTGGCACCGCCACATCGCCCCGACGGCCTGCTGGGGCCGCGCCTGTCCGGCCTCGTCGATCACGAGCCAGCCGAGGTCCTCGTGCTGGAGCCCGGCGAGCATCGCGGGCAGCGACGCGAACGTGGTGCTCACGACCGGCACGAGCAGGAAGAGTGTCTGCCAGGCGGCGAGCGTGGCGCCGTGCCCCACGCCGGACACGCGTCCGCTGAGCAGGTCGAACGCCAGCCGCAGGTTGACCGCAGCCTTACGCCCGCACGCCAGCAGCGTGGCCTCGTGAAGGTCGAGCGCCGCGAGGAAACACTCGGTGCGCGCGCGATTCCACGCCTCGTCGCACCAGGGGGCGCGGCGGTCGCGCGCGTCCTGGTCGTCCTCCCACGCCGCGTCCGGGACGACGAACGGCTGCGGCGCCGCGACGGCCTCCTCGGCGGCGCGCAATTGCGCGGCGGCAGCCTGGCGGAGCGCCTCGGCTTCGGCGAGCAGGCGCGTGCGCTTGTTGCGGTCGACGGTCGCCTTGCGGCTCGCGGCCTGCGCGGTCTCCAGCGTGCGCTCCGCGGTGGCGAGCGCCTCCGCGGCGGCGCGGCGGGCCGCCTAGCGCTCGCGCCCCGCGCCGGTGACGCGGC
>JAKFEQ010000050.1:0-23606 GCA_036675625.1 Opitutaceae bacterium
GGCTCTGATCCAGGGCTGAATCCTGATGCCGTTCAGGGGGGGCGCGGCTGCGGTCCCGGGTATATAGACAAAAAAAGGGCGCGAGCCCCACGCTCGCGCCCGGTGTTCCCACATACCCAAAATTTATTTCTTCGGCTTCTTGCCTCCCTTGGCTGGCAGCACCACGACGGGACAGTTGGCCCGCATCAGGACGCCGTGCGTCGTGCTGCCGACCAGAAGATCATAGAGCGCTGTGTGCCCATGCGATCCCATCACTATAAAATCGGCCTTCAGTCTCGTCGCTTGCTTCACAATGTGCGCGATCGGCGAGCCGACGAACTGGAGCGTCTCGGTCTGGATCCCGTCGCGCTCCAGATCGCTTTGTAGTCGGCTAAGATTTTTCGCGGCAGATTTTTCACCCGCCGCGGTGATCTCCGCGATGTTGTCCCACACGGCATATTCGGGAAGCGCCACCGGCGGTTGTATCACGGACAGAAGAACGACGCGCGCCTCGAGCGCCCGGGCCAGCGACGTCGCCTCGGCAACCACCGCTTTGGTGGCGCTCGAGAAGTCGACCGGGGCCAGGATCGTTTTCATGGCCACACTATATCAACCTCCAGCCGTTGCGGCTACGCGTCGGTTGTCGGGGATTGCGCGGTTCTTGTGCGAGCAGCCACTTCGGCTTCCGTACCCTCTGGACGACGTTTGTGCAGCGCGGCGGCGAAGAACCGCAGCACTTCCGGCAGGCGCGCGCCCCAATATTCCCAGCTGTGCGCGCCCGGAAACTCGTGGTAATCGTGCGCAATTCCTGCGGCCCGCAGCGTGGTGTGCAGCGCGCGATTGCTCTCGAGCAAGGCGTCTTCGGTGCCGCAGTCGAAGCGCAAAGCCGGGAGGCGTTCGCGGCAGCGCAGAATCGTGTCCCCCACCGAGCGATCTTCGTCGAGTACAGTGAAACTGCCGAGCCGCTCCTCGACGAACAGCTTCATATCGTTGAAATGCGTGATCGACGACATGCCGGCGGCAGCGACGAAGCGTCGCGGATATTTTGCCGCCAATCGCAGCGCGCCGAAGCCGCCCATCGAAAGACCCGCGATGCAGCACGGCGATTTTTCGGTCACGCACGGCGCCGCGACCCGCGCAATCGCCGGGACTTCCTCCACGATCCAGCGTTCAAAATCCTGCGTGCGATGCGGCAGATAGCCGCTGCCATCGCCCCACAGGCCATCCGACGGCATGGCGATGACACACGGCGGCAGCTCGCCGCGTTGCTGAAGTTCCGTCGCGATCCGGTGTGCGCCACCCCTGCGCGTCCACGCCCAATGGCTGCCGTAGACGCCGTGCAACAGAATGATCAAGGGGACATCGGTCTGCGCAGAGGTTGCTGGCGGCACATGCAGCGTGACGTCCGCGCGGATTCCAAGCGCCGGGCTCTTCGCCGTGGCGTCGCGCAAGGCTTCGACTTCAAACTGCGGATCCGAGAGCTGGAGCGTGCGAAAAGGTCCGATCATAGAAGGATGACGTAGGCGGAATCCGAGGCGGGTAATTCCACGTGGAGCATGCGGTGCACTCGCCTCAGCCGCCGAAGTCGCGATCGAGCAGCGCGCGCACCACGAGCTCCTGCGGCACGACGTTTTCGTCCAGCCGTAACAACCCGATCACGGCGTCGGCCACCTGCGTGGGACGGAGGAATCTTTCCACCGGCATCGGCCGGTCCACCGCATCCTGCCAGAAGCTGGTGTCGACACCGCCGGGCAGCACAGCCGTGACGCGAATCCCCAGCGCTGCGGCTTCCTCGCGCAATCCCTGCGTGAAACCGCGCACGCCCCATTTGGCGGCACAGTAAACCGTCTCGGTCGGAATGCCGCGCAGGCTCGCCGTCGAGATGAGGTTCACGATGTGGCCGCGCCGCCGTTCCTGCATGCTACGCAGCGCCGCCTGGCTGCCGAGAATCGTGCCTTTCAGATTTACCCCGAGCATGAGCTCCACGTCCGCCGTGGTGTAGTCGACGATCGGCCGGTGGCGCGCGAGCCCGGCGTTGTTGATCCAGACCGAGAGGGGACCAAAAACCTGCTCTGTCTCACGCACGAGGCGCGCCATGTCGTCGGCCCTCGTCACGTCCGCCGCGCTGGCGTGCACGCGATCGTTCGCCAGGGACTGCGCGGCCGAGGCGAGCGCGTCCGCATCGACGTCGCTCATGACGACGCGTGCGCCCGCCGCCAAGAGTGCGGACGAGAGCGCGAGACCGATGCCTTTGGCCGCGCCGGTGACGACGCAGATTTCGTTGAGAGGGGGCATTGAGTTGAAAGCTGAGAGCTGAGAGCGAGGCAAGGCAGGGGAAAGTCCAGAGCTGAGAGCAAAACCAAGAGCGCCGCCTGAGGATTGGACTCTCAGCTCTGAACGTTCCGCTCTCCCATCCTTCAACCCGACACGCTCAATTCCTTCAAGTCCGCGCGCACCTGCTCATAACTTGTCGCGTAGGCGAGCACGGCGGGATCGGGCTCGCGCTCGTGCACGCGGCACCATTCGCGGTACGTCGCCGGCCACCAGTTTTCGTGCTGGGTCAACCCCTGCGCGCGATAGCTCTGCCAGTCGATCAGCACCCGCGACCAACATTCATCGCCGTAGTCGGCCGCTTTGCGTGCGTCGCCCATCGCCTTTACATACCAGTCGCGCCCGATGCGGGCGTGCAGCACTTCGTCCGCCCAGTCATAATCCTGCACCATCGCCGCGAACTCGTCGCCCGACGCCACGCCGGTTTCCCACTCGAAACGTTTGCCCGTCTTCGGCATCAATCCCTGCTCGATGAAGTAAAGCACCGCGTGCCGTTCGAGCGGATTCAGCTGCGTATTCAACGCGAGTGACCACGTGAAGTTCACGCGCACGAATTTCCGCCAGTCCACGCCCGCGCGCACGAAGCCGACTTCGCCCATCATCGCGTGCCGCGCCTCGTCCCAGAGCTGGCGCGTCATGTCGACGTAATAGTCCCACGGCTTGTCCTTCGTCTCGGCGATGATCGAGGCCATCATCTCGGGCACGTCGATCTCCCGGAGCCGCTTGTAGTACATCATGAGCGTCTTCGGCTGCGGCGGAAACTTCTCGTCGTAGAGAAACGCCTCCGCGTGCACGCCCATGTTATAAGGATCGGGGAAACGCTCGTCGCGGCGCGGGCGCTTGTCGTAGACCCGCGGCTGCGTGGAATAAACCCGGCGCGGCGCTTCGTCGCTCACCGGCGCGGAGCCATCGAGTCCACCGGAGCCGCCGAGCAACGCCGCGAGCGCGGCGCTCCACTCGGCGAGCGCTACACGGCGTTCGGAGGTGAGCAACGACGCGACCGCCTTCGCGCCGAACGCGATCATCTCGTCGACTTCGATCAACGCGAAGCGGCAGATCCGGAAGCTCGGGTGATCGACGAGCCGGTTCGTGTTGTCCATGTGCCGCTGCAGCGCCGCGCGCAAAGCGGGGAGCGCGTGCTCGTAGACGCCGAAGAGCAGCGCATCGATCTCGGGCGCGGAGAGCAGCTCGTCGAAATATGCGTCGAGTGCCGCGTGCGGCACGACGTCGAGCCCGAGCGGCGGCTCGCGCATCTCGGCCACGCGTTTGCGCCAGGCCGCCGCGTGCTCGGCGCAATAGTGCGCGTGCAGGCTGAAGGCCATTTTCAGTTCGTAAATCGGCTCGGCCGTGAGCCGTTGGATGAAGATCTCGTGCAGCCGGCGAAACGCCCAGTGGTGTCGTTTGAGGCGCGCGACGCAGTCGTCGATCGAGAAGCCGATGCGCATGGCATCCTCGTAAGATGTGATTCCCGCGATCGGTGGGAGATCGTGGAGCGGGCGATAGGAAATGGGAGTGGGGGACATAAGAGGCGACAGCATAACCACCGGCGGGCAGCGCGTCTTTGCGCGGCTTAACCAGTTTCGAGCTTTAATTGACCGAATGCGAAAGCCGGCGCAAATATCCGGTTAATTTCAGGGTGGATTAGCCAATGCGCGCCTCGTTTGAGAAAATTCCCGTCACGCCGCACGCGTCCTTTCGCGTGCAGGAGCGGCGGGTGCGGCGGTTCGATTCGCCGTGGCATTTTCATCCGGAAATCGAGCTCACGCTGATTGTCGAAAGCCGTGGGCGGCGATTTGTCGGCGACAGCATCGAGTCGTTCGCGGAGGGAGACCTGGTGTTGCTCGGTCCGAACCTGCCGCATTTCTGGCACAACGAAGGCCGGCAGCCGCGCGGCGGCGCCGCACATTCGATCGTGGTCCAATTCGAGCCGTTGTTTCTCGGCGCCGATTTCCTGCGCGCGCCCGAGGCCGCGGCGCTGCGGCGGCTGATCGCGCGGGCGACCCGCGGCCTGGCCTTTTCCGGACGCGGAGCAGAGGCGGCGGCGACGCTCCTGCGTACGGCGCCGGCGCTTTCGGGAATGGCGTCGCTGCTCCGGTTGTTCGCGATTCTGGACGAGCTCACGCGGGCCAGTGCGCGCCCCCTTGCGAGCGAGGCCTATGTGCCACGGCTCAACCGCACCTCGGAGAAGCGGCTCGGTCGCGTCTATGAATTTCTGAGCACGCATTTCGAGGAGCCGCTGACTCTGCCGCAGATCGCGCGCGTCGCGGCGATGACGCCCGAGGCGTTCAGCCGCTACTTCAAGCGCGCGACGGGCCGCAATGTCTCCGCCGTGCTGACGCAGTTGCGCGTGGATCACGCGGCGGGGCAGTTGCTCGACAGCGAGGCGCGCGTGGCGGACATCGCGCTGGCGGCGGGATTTCCGACGGTCTCGAATTTCAACCGCCAGTTCCGTGCGCTGAAAAAGACCACGCCGCGCGATTTCCGCGCCCGGTTCAAGCGCGCCGCGATCGACCTCGGGCCGCCGGGCTCTGGTTCGTCCTCAACGTAGCGGCCGCCGGTGCCTTGAAGGTGGGGCTGGCTCTCGAGCCGGCCTGAGTTCCCGCTCGCCCATCGCGTCCTGGGAACGTCGAGCTCCAACTCGGCCCCGGAGGACTACCTCGGTCTCGTCGATCCGTGCCGAGCGGGAGCTCGGCGCTCCCAGGACGGGCACCGCAGGCCGTGCGAAAGAAAAGGCTTGGTGAAACGCTCCGCGATTGGAAACCTCGCGTCGCTTCCCTGTTTGGCCGTGCCGGTTCGTCCCGGCGCAGAAACCCCATGCCGTTGTCGATCCCCCTCCGCTTCGAACTCATCCGCCGCCGGAATCTCACGCGCTCTTCAAGCGGATCGAGCGCACGCCTGGCCGCCGCGCTACTCGCTCTCGCCAGCGCGTTGAGCCTTGCCGCCGCGGAACGCCCGAGGCCCAACGTGCTCTTCCTCGCGATCGACGACCTGCGCAACGATCTCGGTGCCCTGGGTGTCGCGCATGCCAGGACGCCGCAGCTCGATGCGTTCGCGCTGACCGCGCGCGTGTTTACCCATCATTATGTCCAAGTGCCGACGTGCGGTGCTTCGCGCTGCGCACTGCTCCGCGGGCGCTATCCTTCGGAACCGGCGCACCTTTCGAATGGCGGCATCGCGGCGACGCATGCGCGGTGGGGTGATGCCAATCTCCCGGGCTGGTTTCAGCGTCACGGCTACCGCACGCTCGCGCTCGGGAAGATCACGCATCACCCGGGCGGTCGCACCGGCCGTTTATGGGCGGAAGGCCCCGAGGAACTGCCGGGCGCCTGGGCGCGTGCTTGGATTCCGGATACGCCGTGGCGCGAAGCCGAGCGGATCATGCACGGTTACGCGAATGGCACCGCGCGCACGCCGGGAAAATCCCCGCCGCTCGAAGCCGTCGACGGGCCGGATTCCGCGTATCCGGATGCGTGGGTGGCGGACGAGGCGGTGAAGACGCTGGGCGAGCTCGCGACGGCGAACGCGCCGTGGTTTTTCGCGGTGGGCTTTTTCAAGCCGCACCTGCCGTTTGCGGCACCGAAGCGCTGGTTCGATCTGCACGACCCGGCAACGATTCCGCCGCTCGCGCCGGCCGCCGCGGCAAAGCCCGACTGGCCCTCCACATGGCACAAGAGCGGCGAGTTTCGCGGTAATTATGGTCACGGCGGCCGCGACCCCGCGACGGATGAGGACTACGCGCGCGAACTGCGACGCGCGTATGCGGCGAGCGTGAGCTACGTCGACGCGCAAGTGGGTCGTGTCCTCGACGCGCTGCAGAAGCTCGGCCTGGCGGACAACACCGTCGTGGTCGTGTGGGGCGATCACGGGTTCCTGCTCGGCGAACACGCGATCTGGGGCAAACACTGCCTCTATGAGAGCGCGCTGCGTTCGCCGCTGCTCATTCGCACGCCTGGTTTGAAGCAGCCCGGAGCGCCCGCCGCCTCGCTGGTGGAGACGGTGGATGTTTTCCCGACGCTGTCGGATGTCTGCGGGTTGCCCACGCCGGCGGCGCTCGACGGCCGCAGCTTGCGCGCCGCGCTCGAGAATCCCAGGGCGCCCACGGCGAAGCCCGCGCGGAGTTTTTGGACGAACGGGCAGCGCACGGTGCGCACGGATCGCTGGCGGCTGATCGCCGCGCGCGGCGCGGATCCCGCGGTGCCGCAGCGGGAGCTCTTCGATTATGCGACGGATCCGGATGAAACGCGCAACCATGCCTCCATCCGGCGCGACATACTCACCGAGCTCGAAACCGAGCTCGCGCGCCGGCCGGAAATCCCCGTGGCGTCCGCAAACCCCAAGAAAGCAAAAACAAATTCCGCTTCCCGGCCGCGATAAATCGCGCGGCACCACCGGTTCGGCCTCTTCCTGATGCGCTCACTTGCCTCCCGTCTCCCGTGGTTGATCGCGCTCGCTCTGGCGACGCTGTTCTCCGGCGCACACAGGGTTTCCGCCGCTGGCGGCGCCCGTCAGAACGTGCTGTTTCTCATCTCCGACGATCTGAACAATCTCCTCGGCTGCTACGGCGATCCGCGCGCCAAGACGCCGAACCTCGACAAACTCGCCGCGCGCGGCGTGCGCTTCGACCTCGCGTATTGCGCGTATCCACTTTGTGGACCGAGCCGCAACTCGATGCTCACGGGGCTCTACCCGAACAGCTCCGGCGTGCACGGCAACGGCACGATGTTTCGCCAGACGATTCCGTCGCACGTGAGCCTGCCGCAGGCTTTCCGGCACGAGGGCTATCTCGCGGCGCGCATCGGCAAGCTCTACCACTACGGCGTGCCGGCCTCGATCGGCACGGACGGGCACGACGACCCGGCTTCGTGGGAGATCGCGATCAATCCCGCGGGCGTCGACCGGCTCGAGGAGGAGCCGAAGATTTTCTCCCTCACCCCGGGAAACTATGGCAGCGCCTTGAGCTGGTATGCCTCGCCCAAGAGCGACGAGCATCACACCGATGCGCGCATCGCCGCGGAAGCGGAGTGGGTGCTTGAGCGTCACGCGCGACACAAGGAGCGGCCATTCTTTCTCGCGGTCGGATTTTTTCGCCCGCACACGCCTTTCGTTGCGCCGAAGGATCCGTATTTCGGGTATTATCCGGAAGAGGAGATGCCGGTCGTGCGGGGCGTGAAGGAAGACGAGGCGGACATCCCGCCGCTCGCGCTCGGCAGCCGGAGGAGCGATGAGCAGAAACTCACCGACGAGCTTCGGCGGCAGGCGGTGCAGGCATATTACGCAAGTATCAGTTTCATGGATGCTCAGGTCGGCCGCGTGGTCGACACGCTCGACCGGCTCGGGCTGGCGGAGAACACGATCATCGTTTTCACCAGCGACCACGGCTATCACCTCGGCGAGCATGGCTTGTGGAAAAAGCAGAGCCTCTTCGAAGAGAGCGCCCGCGTGCCGCTCCTGATCGTGGCACCGGGCGTATCGCGACGCGGCGCGGTGGTGAAGACGCCCGTCAGCCACGTTGACCTTTATCCGACGCTCGCCGAGCTGGCGGACATCAAGTCGCCTGCCAATCTGCAAGGCCAGAGCCTCGTGCCGATGCTCAAGGATCCGAACGTGCAAGGTCGCGGCTGGGCGCTGACCCAGGTGTCGCGCGGTGGCGGCGGCGGTGGCGGCGGAAAGCGCAAGGCCGCTGCGGCGGCTGTTTCGAAGGCTTCAGGCGAAAACGCGACCGCGGCCGCAACCGCCACTGACGGCGGCAAACACGGACGCGAAAAAGCCGCGCCATCCGGCGGCCGCACCTTCGGCTACAGCCTGCGCACGCCGCGCTGGCGCTATACGGAATGGGCCGATGGCGGCCAGCAGGGGCGCGAGCTTTACGATCACGATGGCGATCCGAAAGAGCTGATGAATCTCGCCGCGCAACCCGCGCACGCGAAGACGGTGCAGGAGCTTTCGCGACAGCTGCGCGCTGCCGTCAAAACGTCTCTGCCATCCACCGGAAAAATTCCTGAGGCGCGCGAAGGCCACTGGTCGCCGGTGCTCGTCAAATAACCGGTCCTGCCTCTGCCATTTATGTTTATGCGTCTTGCGCGATTCTTCCGGCCGAACCTGCTGCTCGCGTTCGCCTGGCTCGGCGCGTCGGCGTTTGCCGCTCCTGCACGCGCGGCCACAACGCCGAACATCATTTTCATCATGGCCGACGATCTCGGTTACGGCGATCTCGGCAGCTACGGACAGAAGCGGATCCGCACGCCACGACTCGACCGGATGGCTGGGGAAGGAATGCGATTCACCCAGCATTATGCCGGTGCGCCGTCGTGCGCGCCGTCCCGCTGCGTGTTGCTCACCGGCAAGCACACGGGCCACGCGCGCATTCGCGCGAATTCCGACCGGCCGATTCTGCCGGAGGACGCGACATTCACCGAAGCGCTGAAGGGCGCGGGCTACGCGACGGGCGTATTCGGAAAGTGGGGACTCGGCCTCGAGGACAGCACGGGCGCCCCGTGGAAAAAAGGCGTCGACGAATTCTACGGCTACCTCGACCAGACGCACGCGCACACCTATTATCCCGACCATCTCTGGCGCAACGGCCGCCGGGTGGAGATACCGGGAAATCGAGACAAGGCCCGCCGCGTGTATTCGCACGACCTCCTCGTCGACGGCGCGCTCGACTTCATTCGCCAGCACAAGAACGGCCCGTTTTTCCTCTACGGCGCGTTCACGATTCCGCACGCCGAAGTCGCGGTGCCGGAGGATTCGCTGGCGGAGTATCGCGGCAAATGGCCCGAGCCGAAGGCGTTCGCCGGCAGCAAGACCTATGCGCCGCAGACTCAGCCGCGGGCCGTCCGCGCCGCGATGATCACGCGGCTGGACCGCGACGTGGGCCGGATTCTCGATCTGCTCGATGAGCTGAAGCTCGCGGAAAATACCTTGGTGATCTTCACGAGCGACAATGGCCCGATCACCGCGGGCGGCCAGGATCCGGAGTTCTTCGACAGCAACGGCCCGCTGCGCGACCTGAAGTTCACCTTGTACGAGGGCGGGATCCGCGTGCCGTTCATCGCGCGCTGGCCGGGAAAGATCGTGCGCGGGAGCGAGTCGCCGCTCGTGTCGGACTTCGCGGATCTGTTTCCGACCTTTGCGGAACTTGCGGGGGCGAAACTTCCCGGCGGGCTCGACGGCGTTTCGCTCGTGCCGACGCTGACCGGCCAGCCGGCCAAGCAGAAGCCGCGCGACCATTTTTATTGGGAAGCCGCTCCGCAGCAGGCGGTGCGGCGTGGCGACTGGAAGCTGTATCGCGCTGCGCCGGAACGCCCCGTGGAACTCTACAATCTCGCCGCGGATATCGGTGAAACACAGAACGTCGCCGCGGCGCATCCGGAAATTGCGGCGAAGCTCGCGCGTTTGCTCACGACCTCGCGCACGGAATCCCCGGAGTTTCCGCTCAAGCGCGTGCGCAAGGGCAAAGGCAAATGAGCTCCGCGCGGCTAACACCCAGACCTTTACGATGAAACACCTGCTCGCACTCAGTATCCTGTTTTCGGTTACGTCCGCGGTTTTCGCGGCGGCCGGCAAGCGCCCGAACATCCTCTTCATCTTCGCCGACGATTGGGGGCGCTATGCGAGCGCCTACGCGAAGCTCGATGGACCGGGCACAATCAACGACGCGGTGCGCACTCCGAACTTCGACCGCGTGGCGCGCGAGGGCGTGCTGTTTCGCAGCGCGTTCGTTTCGGCGCCGAGCTGCACGCCGTGCCGCAGCGCACTGCTTTCCGGCCAGCATTTCTGGCGGACGGGGCGCGGGGCGATTTTGCGCGGGGCCGTGTGGGACGGCTCGAATCCCTCCTATGCGCTGCTGCTGCGCGAGGCGGGTTATCACATCGGCGAGACCTATAAGGTCTGGGGTCCGGGCACGCCCAGCGATGCGCCTTACGATTCTCCGAAGCACTCGTATGAAAAGGCCGGCGGCCGCTTCAACCAGTTCTCGCAACACGTCACGTCGATGGTCGCGCAGGGCCGTCCGCTCGAGGCGGCGAAGCAGGCGCTCTACGACGAGGTCCGCGGTAACTTCGATGCGTTTCTCGCCGCCCGGAAGGACGGTGCACCGTTCTGTTATTGGTTCGGTCCGACAAACGTGCACCGCAAGTGGATCAAGGGTTCAGGGAAAAAACTCTGGGGCATCGAGCCCGACAGCTTGAAGGGAAAGTTGCCGGCGTTCCTGCCCGATGTGCCCGAAGTGCGCGAGGACCTGGCGGATTATTTTGGCGAAGTGCAGGCGCTCGACGCTGCGATCGGGCTCTTGATCGCGCGCTTGAAGGAGACCGGCGAACTCGACAACACGCTCATCGTCATCAGCGGCGATCACGGCGCGCCGGGTTTCCCGCACGGCAAGTGCAACCTCTACGATTTTGGCTCGAGCGTCTCGCTCGCGATCAGCGGACCCGGTGTGCGCGGCGGCCGCGTCGTCGATGACCTGATCACGCTGCCCGACCTGGCGCCGACGTTTCTCGAAGTCGGTGGCGTGAAACCGCCCGCCGTCATGACCGGCCGGAGCCTGGTTAAGCTGCTGGCTTCGACGAGGTCGGGGCAGGTCGAGCCGGCGCGCGACGCGGTCTTCATCGGTCGCGAGCGGCACGTGGAGAGCGCCCGCGCCGACTTCATGCCGTATCCACAAAGGGCGATACGCACGCATGATTTCCTCTACATCGTGAACTTCCGTCCGGATCGCTGGCCCCTCGGCGATCCGTATCGGCTCGAGGGCAGCAATCCGCCGAGCGCCGAGGAAATCACGGAGGAAACGCGCATCACGCTGCCGGATGAGGACGCCGGTCCGACGAAAGCCTGGCTCGTCGGCGTGCGCAACGATCCGCAATGGAAGACGCATTTCCAGTGGGTTTACGGCAAGCGTCCGCGTGAGGAGCTTTACGATCTGAAGGCCGATCCGCAGCAGTCGAAGAACGTCGCCGCGGAGCCGCGTTACGCGAAACAGCGTGCGGCGCTGGAGCAGCGGCTGATGGATGAGTTGAAGCGCACGGGCGACCCGCGGCTCATCGACGACGGGAAGTTTTTCGAGACCCCGCCGATGTCCGGACCGACGACTGATACCGGTGGCAGGAAAGCAAAAGGAAAGGGGAAGAAGTGAGGAGTGGCTGAGCGTTTCATCCGCCGGGTGGCGAACCAACGTAAGTGATTACCAAATGAATTTACCTTCTCTGTCTGCTGGCCGAGCGCGACTGCTCGGGTTCGCCTTTGCTTGCGCCTTCGGCGTAATGCACGCCGCCGCCGCGGCGGCCGGGGCCGCCGCCGCGAAGCCGAATGTGTTGATCTTCCTGATCGACGATCTCGGTCGCGCCGATCTTGGGTTCGACGGCTCGACATTTCACGAGACGCCGCGGCTCGATGCCTTCGCGAAGTCGGGCGTGCGTTTCACGGATTTCTACTCGGCGCATCCGGTGTGCTCGCCGACGCGGGCCGCGTTGATGACGGGCAAGGTGCCGCAGCGCGTCGGCATCACCGATTGGATTCATCCCAACACGCCGGTGGCGCTTCCCACGGCGGAGACGACGCTCGCCGAAGCGTTTCGGGCGCACGGCTACCAGACGGGTTACGTGGGCAAGTGGCACCTGGGTGAAAGGGACGCCGACTTTCCGACCCAGCATGGTTTTGAATGGACGAAGGGCGTGAACCGCGCCGGCTCGCCGGGTTCGTATCACTTTCCGTATCGGAGATCGGCGAAACAGGCGGGGCTCGCAGACGTGCCGGATTTCGAAGGCGGCAAGAAGGGCGATTATCTCACCGACGCGCTCACGACCGCGTCGATCGATTTCCTGCGCCAACGCGACCGGCAGCGGCCGTTTTTCCTCTGCTTCGGCCATTATGCGGTACACACGCCGATCCAGCCGCCGGCGGGGTTGCCCGAGAAATATGCGGAGAAGCGTCGTAAGACTTTCTCGGATACGACAACCCCCACGCGTCCTGCACCCTTCGAAGCGACCTCGCGGGCGCGACAGGATGAGCCCAACTACGCCGCGATGGTCGAGAATCTGGATGCGAACATCGGCCGGATGCTCGACGCCCTGGATGAACTCGGGCTGCGGGAAAACACGATCGTGGTCTTCACGTCCGATAATGGCGGGCTCTGCACGCTCGCGCGCGGCAAGCCGGGCCCGACGTCGAACCTCCCGTGGCGTTCCGGCAAAGGCTGGAACTACGAAGGCGGCATTCGCATTCCGACGGTGATTGCATGGCCGGGGCGGCTTCGGCCGCGCGTGGCGAACCAGCCGGGCTACACGGCCGATCTTTATCCGACGCTGCTCGAGTTGTCGGGCCTGCCCGCGCATCCGGAGCAACATCTCGACGGACGCTCGCTCGCGGCCGTGCTGCGCGGCGAACGCGACGAGGCGCTGCTCGGCCGCGCGCTGGCCTGGTATTATCCGCACACGCACGGCTCGGGTCACAAGCCGTCGGCGGCGCTGCGGCGTGGCAACTGGAAGATCATTCACCAGCTGCCGGAAGGCCCGTCGGAGCTCTACGATCTCGCCGCCGATCCAGGCGAGACGACCGACCTCGCCAGCAAACAATCCGCGAAGACCGAAGCCCTCCGCGCCGAGTTGTTGCGCTGGATCGAGCAGACGAAATCCTGACCTTCACCTTTATGATCATCCGACGCCTTGTGCACCGGGGCCCGCTTTTCGCCGTGGCTCTTCTTGCAGTTCTGGGGCTGCCGCGGCTCGCCGCCGCGGCGCCAACGCAGCCGCCCAATGTCGTCGTGTTTCTTGCGGACGATGCGGGCTGGGGCGATTACGGCATCAATGGCAACCAGCTCGCCCGCACGCCGAACATCGATTCGATCGGTCGAGCCGGCGCGCAGTTCGATCGTTTCTATGTGTGTGCGGTGTGTGCGCCGACGCGCGCGGAGTTTCTGACCGGCCGCTATCATCCGCGCGGCGGAGTGCGGGGCGTTTCCACGGGGCTCGAACGGTTGAACACCGACGAGAAAACGATCGCGGACGCCTTCAAGGCGCGCGGCTATGCGACGGGCGCTTTCGGGAAATGGCATAACGGCAGCCAATGGCCGTATCACCCGATGGCCCGCGGGTTCGATGAATATTACGGCCACACGGCCGGCCACTGGGGCGAATACTTCGACCCGGAAATCGAGGACAATGGAAAGATGATCCGCGACCGCGGCTACATCGTGGACCTCTGCACCGATCGTTCGCTGGCGTTCATCGAGAAGAACCGCGCGAGGCCGTTTCTCTGTTACATTCCGTTCACCACGCCGCATTCACCGTGGGCGGCGCCGGAGGAAAACTGGCAGCGCTTCAAGGACAAGCCGCTCGTGCAGCGTGCGACCGATCCCGCGCAGGAGAACGAAGACCACACGCGCTGTGCGCTCGCGATGCTCGAGAACCAGGACGGGAATGTCGGCCGCGTGCTGCGCAAGCTCGATGAGCTCGGGCTGAGCGAGAACACGATCGTGATCTATTTTTCGGACAACGGCCCGAACAGCTTCCGTTGGACCGGCGGCATGAAAGGCCGCAAAGGCTCGGTCGACGAAGGCGGCGTGCGCTCACCCTTGCTCGTGCGCTGGCCCGGCAAGATCAAGCCGGGTGTCGTCGTGCGCGATATCGCGGGCGCGATCGACCTGCTGCCCACGCTCAGCGCGCTCGCCGGTATTCCGCGGGTCGGCGCGAAGCCGCTCGACGGCGTCGACCTTTCGCCGCTGCTGCTCGGCAAGGCGAAGTCGGTGCCGGAACGTTTGATTTTCTCGCACCAGAACGGCCAGGTCAGCGTGCGTTCGTCGCGGCACCGGCTCGATAATCGCGGTGCGCTCTTCGACATGATCGCGGATCCCGGCCAGACGAAGGATATCGCGGCGGAGCAGCCGGAGGTGGCGGCGAAATTGAAACAAGCCGTGGCGGCCTGGCGCAAAGACGTGCTCGACACCGCCGCGGCGAAGGTGGCGATGCCAGCTGCGGCTGGGGTTTCCGTGGAAACGAAGGGAAAAGGCAAAGGGAAGGGGAAGGGCGGCACGATGGTGATTCCCGACGATCGTCCATTCTCGGTGGGCTACGCGGAGTTCCCGTGGACGCCGCTGCCCGCGCGGGACGGCGTGCCGCATGGCCAGGCGAAGCGCAGCAGCAACGCGCCGAACTCGTCGTATTTCGTGAACTGGAAGTCGAAGGACGACCGGATCACGTGGGACGTCGAGGTACACACGGCGGGCGTGTACGATGTGGTGATCGACTACACGTGTCCCGTGCCGGACGCCGGCTCCACGATCGAACTCAGCTTTCAGAACGCGAAACTCACGGGCAAGGTCGCGCCGGGCTGGGATCCGCCGTTGTACACGAACCAGGACACGCTGCCGCGGCCGCCCGCCGAATCGCAGATGAAGGCATTCCGTCCGCTCGCGCTCGGCACGGTGCGGCTCGAGCGCGGCCGTGGCCAGCTTACCCTGCGCGCGCTCGAGATCCCAGGCGGCTACGTGATGGACGTGCGGCGGGTGAATCTCACGCTGCGCAAGTAACCGAATTCTGAATACATCCCTTTACCCTTTCGAGTCTTCACCATGAAATTCCTTTCCACGATCGCGCTGACGGTCTCACTCCTGGCGGGCGGCGTTGCTGCGGCGGCCGATTCCCCGCCGCCCAACATCGTTTACCTCATCTCCGACGACCAGGCTTGGACCGACTACGGATTCATGGGGCATCCGCACATCGAGACACCGCATCTCGACAAGCTGGCTGCGCGCAGCGCGTTGTTCTCGCGGGGCTATGTGCCGACTGCGCTCTGCCGGCCGGCGCTGGCGACCTTCGCGACGGG
Organism: Opitutaceae bacterium; assembly: GCA_036675625.1. Taxonomy (GTDB): domain Bacteria; phylum Verrucomicrobiota; class Verrucomicrobiia; order Opitutales; family Opitutaceae; genus ER46. The sequence goes on from JAKFEQ010000050.1 coordinate 15,130, forward strand.
TCTGTACACACACCAGCACAAGATCAGCGGCAATGATCCCGCACTGCTCCCCGACATGGAAAAAAAGGGCGGCAAACGGCAGCAGGAGCCCGCCGAGTACAAGCGACTCCGCGAAAAACTGATCTCGAACATCGATCGCCACCCGACGATCGCGAAGCTCCTCGGCCAGCGCGGTTATCTCAGCCACCAGTCGGGCAAGTGGTGGGAGGGCTCGTATCAGCGCGGCGGATTCACGCATGGGATGACGCGTGGGTTCCCCCAGCCGGGCGGACGTCACGGCGACGACGGTCTCGAGATCGGACGCAAGGGAATGAAGCCGGTGTTCGACTTCATCGATCAGGCGGTGGCGGAGAAAAAGCCGTTCTTCATCTGGTATGCGCCGTTCATGCCGCACACTCCGCACACACCACCGCAGCATCTGTTCGAGAAATACAAGGCCAAGGGCATCGCGTCGGACCACGTCGCAAAATATTACGCGATGGTCGAATGGTTCGATCAGACCTGCGGCCAGCTGCTCGATCGGATCGAGGAGAAAGGCCTCACGCGCAACACGCTCGTGGTGTATATTGCCGACAACGGGTGGATCCAGAAGGAGGATGCCCCCGGATTCGCGCCGCGTTCGAAGCAGTCGGCCAACGAAGGCGGCATCCGGCAACCGACGCTGTTCAGCTGGCCCGGCGTCATCCGACCGGGCAACCGCGGCGAGCAGCTCTGTTCGAGCATCGACATTTTCCCCACTCTGCTCGCGGCGGCGGGTGCGCCGGCGCCGAAGAATCTACCCGGCATCAATCTGTTGCCCGTGCTGAAGTCGGGGCAGCCTACGCCGCGTGACGTCGTGTTCGGCGAGACGTTTGCCCACGACGTGGCGAACATCGACCGGCCGGACGACAGTCTCGTTTACCGCTGGGTGATCGAAGGGAAATGGAAACTCTTGTTGACGTATGACGGCGCCGTGAGTGCCCGCTATGCCAGCGCGAATCCGCGCACGGAAAAGCGGCCGCAGCTCTTCGATGTCATCGCCGATCCGCAGGAGAACAAGAACGTCGCCGCGCAGAATCCAGCGGTCGTCGCGCGCCTCGTCGCCAGGCTCCAGGAATGGCGGCCCACGCCGGGGAGAAAGGTGCTGACCACGTGGAAGGATTGAGCTACGGCCACCTTGTCCCCGCGATTCGTCCTCACCGAAGCGTGACGTCATTGGATTGTCCAGGCCACGCACGGAGGGAACGCGGATCCGATCACTCCCGGCACCCATCATCATGAAACGCATTTTCGTTCTTCTCGTGTTGTCGTGCCTCGTGGCGGCACCTGCGTTCCCGGCCGCGGCGCCCAATGTGTTGCTCATCATGACAGACGATCAGGGCTACGGCGACGTCGGTGCGCACGGCAACACGATGATCCGCACGCCGCATCTCGACCGGTTGCACGGCGGGAGCGTGCGGTTCACGGATTTTCACGTCGATCCGACCTGCTCACCCACGCGGGCCGCGCTCATGACCGGGCGCTATTCCACGCGCGCGGGGGTGTGGCACACGATCATGGGCCGCTCGATTCTGTTTCGCGACGAGTTGACTCTTGGGGAGGTGTTCGCGGCGAACGGTTATCGCACGGGCATCTTCGGCAAGTGGCACCTCGGGGATAATTATCCTTCGCGGCCGCAGGACCGCGGCTTCCAGGAAACCGTGATTCTCGGCGGCGGCGGCATCGGGCAGACGCCCGATTACTGGGGCAACGATTACGTCGACGATCATTACCTGGTGAATGGCGCGTGGAAGCCGTTCCAGGGCTATTGCACCGACGTGTTTTTCCGCGAGGCGCAGGCGTTCATCGAGCGCGCGGGTGAGCGGCCGTTCTTCGCGTATGTGCCCACTAACGTGCCGCACTCGCCGTTCAACGTGCCGGAGCGATATCGGAAACACTACCTCGAGCGCGGCGTGCCGGAACCGATGGCGTCGTTTTACGGGATGATCGAGAATCTCGATGAAAATATCGGCCGGCTGCTCGCGTGGCTGAAAGAGACGGGGCGTGATCGAAACACGATCGTGATTTTCATGACCGACAACGGCACCGCGGCTGGCGCCACGGTCGCGCGCGGCGCAGGCAAGAAAAAGGGTGGAGGCGCCGAAATCGCGATGCGCTCCGGCACGTGGAGCGGCTTCAATGCCGGCATGCGTGCGTCCAAGGGATCCGAATACGACGGCGGCCATCGCGTGCCGTTCTTCGTGCGCTGGCCCGCCGGCGGGATCGAGGGCGGCCGCGATGTTCCGCAGCTCGCGGCGCATCTGGATGTGCTGCCCACGCTGGTGGAGTTGTGCGGGCTGCGCTTCACCGCGCGGAATCCGCTCGATGGCCGCAGTCTCGCGCCGTTGCTTAAAAGCGGTGCGACGCCTGAATGGGCCGAGCGTACGCTTTTCGTGCACACGCAGCGCGAGGAGATTCCGCCCAAGTGGAAGAAGAGCGCCGTGCTGCAGGCGCCCTGGCGGCTCGTGAACGGCGGCGAGCTCTACGACATCCGCCGCGATCCCGGGCAGAAGAACGACATCGCCGCGCAGCATCCGGAGACCGTGCTGCGGCTGCGTGCGGACTATGAAGCGTGGTGGCGGAGCCTGGAGCCGAGTTTCGCGAAGTTCGGCCACATCGTGGTCGGTGCGCCGCAGGACAATCCGGCGCGATTCACGTGCATGGACTGGCATGCGAAGACGACGCCGCAGATACCGTGGAACCAGCAACAGATCGCGCAGATGCCGGAGGCGAATGGCTGGTGGATGCTCGATGTCGCGCGGCCGGGAACGTATGCGGTGACGCTCCGGCACAAACCGGTGGAGGCGGCGTTTCCGCTGCAGGCCACGACGGTGCGAGTGAAAGTCGGCGGCGAGGAAAAGACCGGAGCGATCAAGGCCGGCGCGAGCGAAGTAACGCTCACGCTCGACCTGCCGGCCGGGCCGGCGCGGTTGGAGACGACGCTCACGGACGCGGCGACCGGCAAGAGCCGGGGGGCGTTTTTCGTGGAGTTCGAACGATTGGAACGGTGAGCCCGGTTGAATCCAGATGGATAGCCACAAAAAGGCGCAGAAGGGCGGAAAAAATAAGCACGCGTCCTGCGGGGTTTTGTGACTTTTGTGGCTGCTGAACGCCTGGGTGAATCTCCTTGTGACGTGGGAGGATTCTACTGAACGGCAGAGCAAAAAAGCGGGAGACGAGCGGGTTTTTTTTTGCGCATTTTGTGCCTTTTTGTGGCTAAACTGTCTTGGGAGAGCTCAGGTGGTCACCGCTGCATGAAACGGATCCCCTTCCGCGCGCTCACCGTGCGCGTACTCTTCACGTTCGCTCTCGGCTTTACCGCGGGTAGTCGCGTCCACGCTGAGCAGCGTGAGGCCGCCCGCCCGAACATCGTTTTCATGCTCGCCGACGATCTGGGCTACGGCGATCTCGCGTGCTTCGGGGCGAAGGATGTGCGCACGCCGCACATTGATTCGCTGGCGCGGGACGGCGTGCGGTTTACCAACGCCTACGCGAACGGGCCCGAGTGCACGCCATCGCGCACTGCGATCCTGACCGGTCGGCATCCGCAACGAGCGGGTGGAATGGAGTGTCCGCTCGGCACGGGCAACGTGGGCCGTTACGACGAGGCGATCCGCTTGCGGGCGCAGAACGATCTCGGTTTGCCGCCGCGCATGGCGGTGCTCGCGCCGGCATTGAAGTCGGCGGGCTACACGACGGCACTCGTTGGCAAATGGCACATGGGCTATGAGCCCAAATTCAATCCGCTCGAGCAGGGCTTCGATCGCTTCCTGGGAATTCTCGGCGGCAACGTGGACTATTATCAGCACCGTGAGCTCTCGGACCTGCCCGTGTTCTACCGCGACCGGAAGCCGATCGAACGCGAAGGTTACATGACCGATCTGCTGCGCGACGAAGCCGTGAGCTTCATCGTCGGCCAGCGGGCCGGAAGTGCGCCCTTTTTCCTCTTCCTGAGCTTCACGGCGCCGCATTTTCCGTTTCAACCACCGGGCGCACCGGACGCGCCAATGCCCTCGGCTGCGGCATGGATGAAAGGCACACGAGCAAACTACGTGGCGATGATCCGGAATATGGATACGGCGGTGGGCGCCGTGCTCGAGGCGTTGAAGACCCGCGGGCTGGAGAAGGACACGCTGATCGTGTTCGCGAGCGATCACGGCGCGATGCTGCCGGGCTCGAATGCGCCGTGGCGGGATTTCAAGGAGACCTTGTTCGAGGGCGGCATTCGCACGCCTGTCATCGCGCGCTGGCCGGCGCGCATGCCTGCGGGGCGGGTCGACGAACGCGTGTGGACGCTGATGGATTTGACCGCGTCGTTCCTGCACGTGGCGGGTGCGAAGCCGCCGGCGGGCCGCGTACTCGACGGGCATCCGGTGTTGGTGGATGTGGTTGAAGAACGTGAATCGCCGGCACGGGATTTCTTCTGGCGCGCGCGACGTGGGGAGCGCACGTGGCGCGCGGTGCGATCGGGGCCGCTGAAGCTCGTCAGTCGCGAAGACGCGGGAGAGCGGCAGGAGTGGCTCTACGACTTGGGCAACGATCCCGGCGAGAAAAGGGATTTACTCGCGGCTCGTCGTGAGGTGGCCGAGCGGCTGCGGGGATTGCTGGCGGCGTGGGAGAAAGACGTGAAGTCGGAGCGGTGAGAGGGAATCGGAAAAGGCAGGACGCCTCGACCTACCTGCCTGCGGCAATCCTGCTCATGCCGCGGCGGGTTCGATGTGACCTTCGTTCTCGCCGGGGAGAATGTTGTCGACATCGGTGGGGGCCATGACCGCGGGCGCGGCGGTGTCCTCGACCCAGGCGCCGGCTTCGTTGCGGAGCGGCACGGCGCGCATGCGAATCTTGCTTGGCAATTGCGCTTCCTCGGGGATGCGCGTGCGCGGGCCGTGGCCGCCGGCGAAGAGCGCCTCGACCTCGAATTTCACGACTTTGTTCTGATCGAGAACAGCGCCTTTCACGTGCGTTTCCGCGAGGCGCTCCATCTGGCCGTTGGCGATGCTGGTGATCGGGATCATGTTCTCGACCGAGCCGGCGCCGTGCAGGTGGTGATTCAGCAAATGGCCGCGCACGTAGAACGTGTTGCCGCCAGGCCGACGTTTGCGGCGGCTCACGGCGCGCCAGAGCGGTGAGGTGCCGAAGGGCTGGCCGCCGGAGTAGCCGCCCGGATTGATGCTCAGGGGCGAGGCGACCATCTTTTTCCCGTCGCCGGAGCCGGTGAGCAGCTCGCGGGCGATCACCGTCGGCGGCGGCGTGGTGCTGTCGCCGCGCAACCGCGCGAGCAGGATCAGGATCGCCTCGTATTTCTCGCGGATCTGCTCGCCATCGGCCTGCGTGAAACTTCCGCGGCCGCGCGTGCGGTTAGCGGATTTGATGTTCTCGATCTCGGTGACGCGCGCGCGGATCTGCGCGATCGTCGTCTGCTCGGGCGCGGTGGGAGTCATCGTGTCTTCGTAGTGCTGGAGAAACGCGACGAGCGGGCGCGGCGTGGACTCCACGATGAGTTCGGCGTTCTCGGCCTGACCTTGGAAGTAGAGTTGATGTGTTTCGCCGCTCGCGTTGCGGAAGGGACGCCGCAGACCGAGCCAGTCGAGCGCGGCCTCGACGCCGCGGCGCACCGCGGCTGCGCCGGAACGCGCGGCGCTCGCGACTGCCTGCACGCCGCGCACGATGCGGTCGACGACCCAGTCGATCGCGGTGTCGACGCGCGCGCGGATGCCGCCGACGACGCGGCGGATCTGGTTTGGCAGGTCGCCGAGCCCGATCTGGTTCGCGAGAAAACCGATCGCGATGGGCATGAGGCGGCCAAGGTTGGCTTCGACGAGATTCGCGCCGCGTGTGATGACGCCGCGGGCGATCTCGCCCAGGCCTTCGAACACAGAGTTCACGATCTCGAGCAGCTGCCGCAGGTATTGGACGAACGACTGGATGGCGTTGTAGATCGCGATGATGCTGTTGATGACCGGCATGATGCCGGTGACATCGAGCAGGCTCAGCAGCCAGCGTGTGGCGAAGGCGACGACGCGCGTGATGAGGAAGTCCATCACGCCGCTCACGATCGAGCTCCACAGATTGCTGAGCCGGCTGAGGATTTCGCGCCAGAGTCCCGCGGGACCTTCGGTGATGAGAATGCGCACGAGCCCGAAGACTTCCGTCGCGATGCCGAGGCCGCGGCGAATCTGCGCAGTGCGTTCGGGGCCGACGCGGCGTTCGATCCCGCGGAAGATGCGTTCCTGCGTGATGTCGAGCACCTGCATGACGACATCGACGACGGCGCGCAGGCTGAACTCGGTGGGCACGCGAATGCCTGCTTCGCCGAGCGCGCCGAAGAGCCAGTTCGCGACGCCGTTGAGGAGATGGCTCGCGAAGTTGCCGAGGAACTGGGTGAAGCCGGTGCCGATCGCGCGGAAGAGATTGAGGAGGAAGCCGACGGGATCGCGCAGGATGTCGCCGATCGCACGTGCGGCGTTGCGAATGAGATTCGTGATGAGCTCGGGCGGGAGACCGAAGAGCTGGATGACCTCACGGAAGAACGTCCACGCGGCGCCGGGAAGATTTCCATCGCGGAAAATCTGCACGACGATCCGGCGGAAAACGGTCTGTGCGCGCGCCCAGAGGTTCGGCACCTCGAGCAGTTGAGCGAAGATCGGGATGCGACTGAGAATCTGCGTGACGAGGAATTCCTGGATCGGGTCGCGGATGCATTGCGGGATGAGCATGAACGGCCCGAGCACGAAATCGCCGAGGTTGCTCATGAGGTCGCTGACGGTCGCGATGAGCCGCTGGAATGCGTTGAGGACGGGCTCGATCCAGGTGTTGAGCGCATCGAGCGCCTGGTGCGCGAGGTCGAAGACGCCGACGACTTTGTCGTGCGTCCATTCGCCCAGCGCGGTTGCTTCGTCGCTGAGCCATTGGATCGCGCCGGCGAGCGGGCTGAGCAGCGTGTTCTGGCTGAGGGCGCTGAAGAATCCGGTGACGCGCGAAACGAGATCGCCGATGAGGTCGGTGACCCACGATGAGGCGGCGGTGAGCTGGTCGTTGACGCTCGTGATCGCGCGGCGGACGCCGGGCAGGACGATGTCGCGGATGAGATCCTGTTCCTGCGCGACATCGACGTCGGCCTCCATCGTGTCAGCCATCGACATGGCCTGATCCATCCACGTGGTGACGGTCTCGCGGAGATTGAGAATCGCGTCGAGCGGGAGGATCGCCTGCACCTGGTCGACGACTTCGCGGATCGGCGCGATGACGGGATCGAGCTCGATCTTGATTTCGTCCCAGACCTGGCCGGCTTGATCGGTGATCCAGCCGACGAGACCGCCGCTGCCGTCATCGTCACCGCCCTCGCCGAAGCCGAGGAGATTTTTGATTTCGGTCCAGATACTCGAGGCGTAATCGCGTGCGGGCGCGGTGAGCTCCCAGAGATCGTTGCCGAGCGTGGTGATGTCGTTCCAGACGTCGGAGGCGAATTCGCCGAGGAAGTCGACGACGGGCGCGCCGAATTTTTCCCAGACGCCGGAGAGATACTCGCCGACCGGGGCGAGGAATTCGGTGATCGAGTCCCAGGCGTCGCCGGCGATCTCGGAAAGCGTGTCGCGGAATTCGCGGACGGCGGCGAAGAGCGGTTCGCAATCGCCGGAGATGAGCGCGGCGAGAATCGTGCGACCGCGATTGAGGAGGCCTTGGAAGATGTCGGCGAGCTGCGCGGTAAAACCGCCCTGGCTGCGCAGGCCGGCGAAGATGGCATCGAGGGCGCCGGAGATCTTGCGCTTGAGAAACTCCCAGAAGCCGACGCGCTGAATTTCGCGCAGGACGTCGATGATCTGCTGGGGCACGAACATCTCCAGCACGGTCCAGAAACCCATTTCGAAGAAGCCTTCTTCCTGGGCGGGAGCGGGCGCGGTCTCTTCGCGCTGAATCATTCCGAGCGGAGCGGGCGTCAACGGCGAGACCGTGCGAGGATCGGTGGAGGTGAGACTCGGAGTTGAAGTGAGGGGGAAGGCGGACTGCGGTGGGCCGCGCGGATGAGCGGCGTGGAGCGTCGCGGACTGTTGAATGGCGTGGGCGACCTCGTGGGCGATGAGCGCGCGATCGTGCGGGCTCGCGGTGTCGTCGAGGTAGATGTGGCAGCCGACGGTGAAGGCGCGGGCGTTGACGCTGGCGGCGGCGTGCGCGGCCTGCGGGCCGGTGTGCACGCGCACGGCGGCGAGGTTCACGCCGGTGATGGCTTCGACGGCGCGGCGGACGTCGGGCGCGAGCGGAGAGCCGGTGGCGCTCGACGCACCGAGGGCGTCGATCATCGGCGTGGCGGCGACCCGCGGGGAGTTTGGAGTTTGGGGTTTGGAGTTTAGAGCTGCGGACGGTGCGAGCGGCGGGCGTGTTGCTTTCTCGGATACGCGGCGGGCTTCGGTTTCCCAGCGGTCGCTGCGCTGGCTGACGGCGGGAGCTGCGGTGGTCGCTGG
>JAKFEQ010000083.1:0-263111 GCA_036675625.1 Opitutaceae bacterium
CGAGAAATGCAGGCCCGTGTTCGCGCCACTGAAAACCGGCGGCTGCTGCGGATCGGCCGCCATGAGCACGATGGGCAAACCGGGCTCGCCGCGAAGGTCCTTGAAATGAAAACCACCACCGTAGTCGCCCCCCCGAAGCACCACGCGCGTGCCTGGCGTCGCCGCCGCGATCGCCGTCCGCAATGACGCCGCATCGTGAACGGTGACGTCCGCCGCGCTCAGCATCGAGCCCGCCAGGCCACCGCACAACGCGAGGAGTGATCGCACTTGGGAGCGCAAGCGCGCGACGCGCGTTCCGGCCACCGCGAGTGTCGAGAGCGAGACGCTCACCGCGCGACCACGTTTCGATCCACAGATTTGAAGCAGCATTGGATTTGCGAAGAGTCGCTCGATTGTTCCGACTCGCCCCTCCACCGCAAACCATGATCGCACTCCGCAACGCCGAGGTCTTCCAATTTCCCCTGCGGCTTCGCATGCCCTTTCGCTACGGCATCGCGACGCTCACCGAGCTGCCCCACGCGATCGTGCGGCTGACCTTCGAAATCGACGGCCAAACGCAGCACGGCCTAGCGGCCGACAACCTGCCGCCAAAGTGGTTTACCAAAGACGCCACGCGTGCAGCCGACGAGGAGATCGCCGAGCTGTTTGCCGTGATCCGCGCCGCGGTCGCAAATGCAAACAAAGCCTCCGCGACGACCCCCTTCGCCTTCTGGCGCGCGGTCTACGCGACACAGGCCGACTGGGCCCGCGAGCACCGGATCCCGTCGTTGCTGGCAAACTTCGGCGTCAGCATGATCGAACGCGCGCTGATCGACGCGTTCTGCCGCGTGCGCGGTTGCACGTTTGCCGCAGCGTTGCACGACAACTCACTCGGCTTCGATCTGGGCGCACTGCATCCCGCCCTGGCCGGCACGGCTCCCCGGGATTGGCTCGGCGCGGAGCCGGCGTCGGAGGTATTCGCACGGCACACGGTCGGCCTTTCCGATTCGCTCGACGGCACGGACCTCGCTCCCGCCGACCGCGTCGACGACGGGCTGCCGCAGACTCTGGTCGATTGCATCGGGGCTTACGGCCTGCGGCATTTCAAAATCAAGATCAACGGCGAGACGGCCCGCGACCGCGCGCGCCTCGAGGGCATGGCAAACATCTTCGCGCGCGAGTGCAGGCAGGATTTCGCCTTCTCGCTCGACGGCAACGAAAGCTTCCGCGAGGTCGGCGCGTTTGCCGATTACATGCGAGGGTTGATGGCGGTGCCCGCGCTGCGCTCGTTCTGGCCGCACTTGCTGTTCATCGAGCAGCCATGGCACCGCGACGTCGCGTTGTCCCCGGCCATCGGCGAGCTCTCGCGCGCATGGCCCGAGCGCCCGCCCGTCATCATCGACGAAAGCGACGGCGAGATCGACAGCCTGGCGCGCGCGCTGGCGCTCGGTTACGCCGGCACGAGCCACAAGAATTGCAAAGGCGTCTTCAAGAGCGCGGCCAACGCCTGCCTCCTCGCGCAGCTCCGCACGAAAGGCGTGGCCACCGTGCTCAGCGGCGAGGATCTCACGAACGTGGGCCCGATCGCGCTCACCCAGGATCTCGCCGCCGCAGCCGCGCTGGGCATCACGACGATCGAACGCAACGGCCACCATTACTTCACCGGACTCTCGCAGTTCCCCGCCGCATTGCAGGCCCATGCGCAGTCCCACCACAGCGACCTCTTCACGCGCAGCCCGGAAGGCTGGCCGCGCGTCGACGTACGTGAAGGCCGGATACGCCTCGGCACGGTCAATCGCGCGCCGTTTGGCGTCGCCGGCGAACCCGATCTCAGCGAGCTCCCGGTCGAGGTGGTGCTCTAGTCGCGGCGCTTCTGCAATCCGCGCCGCGCGAGACGGGAAACCGTGGTGTCACCTCGTCACGATTCGCCCTCCCCTGCCTGCTATTTCCCCGCGGCGGATTTCGCCGTGCGGTTTCCGCGCCCGCTGCCGCCTTTCAAACTCGAGAGATACGCCACCACGTCGCGAATCTCGCGCGGCTGCAGGATTCCGGTCATCGGCGGCATGATCGAGACGGGCGGCGTCTGGGTCGCGATCTCGGAACGCGCGATCGTCTGCATCCGGCCATCGAAAAGCCGCACTGTGACCGAATCCTTCGCTTCCTTCGCGAGCGTGCCCGTGACTTCGGTTTTATTCTTCAGCGTCACATTCACGATCCCGAAACCCGTCGCGATTTTTGCCGAAGGGTTGATCAATGCCTCGAGCAGATAAGCCGCATCGTTCTTCGCTCCAATCGTGCGGAGATTCGGCCCGACCGCGCTGCCGACCGCCGACTCGACCGAGTGGCATGCCATGCAGTTGGCCGCAAGATGGTTTGCCACCACATCACGCCCGCGCGCGATATCGCCGCCCGCGAGAAGCTCCGTCTGCGCAGCCGCGGCCGGTTGCGAGGAATAAGCCCGCAACGCCGATGCCAGCGGGGGATTCGCCGTGCCGCGCGTTTTCAGCGCCTCGATCACATCGAGCTTCAGCGCCGGGTCGCAACTGCCGGCGACAAGCTCGGCTCCAAGGCCGGCGAGCACCTCGTCCGCGGCGGGCGTCGCGGCCTGCGCCAATAATGCCAACGCGTGCTGCTTCTCAGGCACGCTGCGTTTTTTCAAAACGACCCTGGCTTCGCGCACGAGACGGTCGGCCTGCGCCGGCAACAGCAGCGCCAGCGCGGCGCGGTGCAACGGCGCCGGCGAATTCGCCGCGAGCGCCGCATCGAGCGCGCGCGCAAAGCCGGAGTCGCCGCGCTGCTCGCCGCTCAAGAGTCGCAGCGCCTGCGCGCGCAGTTCGCCGGACGCCTTCCCATCGGCCACGATCGCCGCGATCTGCTCCGCGCCGGCTTTCAGCGCGTGCGCGACCATGATCTCAATGCCGAGTGTTTTCAGGACGGGATCCTCGAGCGCCAGCAACGCCTCGAGCCTCGGCGTGAGCACGCCGTCGATTGCCGCCGGCGCGAAGGTTCGCGCGCGACCGTCGACGAGGTCGAGCCGCGGCGGATTCTTCCAGACGCGCAACGTCTCCAACGCCTCCTGCCGCATCCGTTGCGGATGCGAACCGTCGAGGGCAAACGCCAGCAGCCGCGCCGCGGCCTCGGTCGTGCCGAGCCGCAGTGCGGCGTTCATCGCGCGGCGGGTGATGATCTCGCTCCGGTGCGGCTGCGCGACCAGTGCCGCGAGCACCGGCAGCGCCGCGGGAATTCCGAGATCGTCATGGATTGCCCGCGCCGCTTCCTGGACCACGAGCAGATCGCGATCCGCCAGAAACTGCGCCACTTCGGGCGCGGCCTGGCGACGCAGCGCCACGACGCTGACCAGCCGGACGGCGACCGACGGATGCGATTTCCGAGTCGCGAGTTGTTGTGGTGTGGCCGAGCTGGCCAGCCCGGTCACGATGGCCTGGCGCAGCGTCGGATCCGCACCATCTTTCTCGGCCATCGCGAACAACGCATCGACCGCCGCGGCGGCGCGGAATTTCCCGAGCGCGACCGCCGCCAGCGAACGCACGCGAGGCGACGCATCCGCGAGCAGCGGGATCAGCGCGGACGCGGTGGACTTTGCCGCGGCATCCGCGGCGTCGCCGAAGATCTTCGCCACCTGCCGCCGGATTTCCGGATCGCTGTCACGCAGCAACGGCAGCACCGCATCGGCCTCGGCCGCGTTGCGGCGCAGCAGTTGTCCATAGCCCCAGAGCGCGTGTATCCGCGCGAGTTGAGTAGCACGGGCATCCTGCCCGTGGCTCTGATCCGCCTTCACGGGCGGGACGCCCGTGCCCCGACCGAGCGCCACCGCGAGCAAGGCGGATTTCTCGCCGCGTTTCGCGAGCTCGAGCTGGGCGCCTTGCCGCACGCGTTGATCGCGATGCCCGAGCAGGGTTGCGAGCTCTTCGTTTGCCCGCTTCACGAAGCCAGCCGCAAGCAAGGTCTGCGTTTCCTTCCGGAGTGGATTCACCGGAGCGTTTTTCGCATCGACGCGCCACAGCGCGCCGAGTTCGTCGAGCGGATAGCCGCCGATCCAGTCGACCATCATCAGCGAACCGTCCGGATGCCAGCTCATGCCGATGCCCATGATGCCATCGTTGATGATGCGCGCATCGACCATCTTGAAGGTCGCGCCATCGGGCACCGCGCGGAAGCCCTTCATTTTTCCGGAGGGAAATTCGTTGAGCAGAAAAACTCCGCGCTGCTTCTCGCCGAGCGCCGTGCCGGGCTCGTATTTGAAGCCCGCGGGTCCGTCCGAATAGCTCGCGATCGGCGGGAGGAAATACGCCGCCTGCCCCGCGAAAGCCGGCTTCCACAGCCCCTCTCGGATCCACGGGCTGTCTTCCTTCATGTACTGAAAATTGCAGCGCCAGCCGCTGTCGCTTGCTTCCAGCAGATACACGAAACGCTCCCGTTCGCCCGGCTGGTCCGCATCGTTGTCGACCCCGATGAGATCGCCGTAGTCGTTGAACGCCGGCTCCTGCACGTTGCGATTGCCGCGCGCATACACCTCGAAATTCGAGCCGTCGGGCTCGACGCGCATCACCGCGCCTTCATTCGGGAAGGCGAAATTCTTTCCCTCCTTCGAGGTCACGTTCAGCCCCTTGTCGCCGATGCTCCAATAGATCCGGCCGTCGGGCCCGACGGTGAGCCCGTGCATGTCGTGCCCCGCATACGCGATGTGCACGCCGAAGCCGTGCGCGACGACCTCGCGGATGTCCGCGACGCCGTCGTCGTTCATGTCCTTGAAACGCCAGAGGTCGGGCGCGATCGTCGCGTACACCCAGCCGTCATGATACATCACGCCGGCGGCGATGCCCGTGACCGGCGTATTAAAGCCCTCGGCAAACACCGTCATTTTGTCCGCGGTGCCGTCGCCGTCGGTGTCGCGCAGTTGATAGATCCGTTCGGTGTGATGCGTGAGATCCTTCACGTCGATCGAGCCATCACCGTTGTGATCCTTCAACGAGCCGCGTGGGGCACGCATCTTTCCGGGCGCGAGCTCGCGTTCGTAAAACGCCTGCTTGTCCGCGACGCTCGTGAGCCCGACATCGTCGGGGATCCACAGCGTGTGTTCGCGGATGTCGAGATCTCCGACCTTGCGGCGCGTCGTGGCCGACACATAGACGCGGCCCTGCGGATCGACCGAGCACGCGACGGGATCGGGAACGTTGAGCGTGCCGGACCATTTATGGAGCACGAGCTCGCCCGTGGCCGGGCTGTTGTCCGAGTACACCTTCGTCCTCGTCGGCGGAGTCTGGGCCACGAGCAACGGGCTGAGTATCAACGCGAGCGCGGCGCCAACGCGGCGCCGTCTGGAGGGAACGGAGGGGACAAGCATGAGAAAGGAAAAAGCGAGCCGCTGGAGGATGCGAGACGCGAGCCGATTTAACGTAGCCGCAGACCCGCGCCAATCACGTGCCCGAGGGACGTTTCACCCACGCAAAAGGATTCGCCCGTGGCGCAAACCCGCCGCTTGTCGCTGCGGCACCGGAGCTTCCCACCGATTTATCCGCAACGCGTCGCCGCCAAAGCGCACCTCTGACAGAAGCGCACACCGGCCGTGCTCGGCTGCGTCAGCGACCGACCGACACCGCAGGCCATCGGCCGCTCGCGGCAGCGATCTCGCGAGCGCGATCGGTCAACGCCTTCAGCTCCGCGCGGTGTTCTGTATTCTCTGCGCGATTCACCGTCTCTGCCGAATCGGCCAGGTGGTCGTAGAACTCACGCGCCGCGACTTCCCCCGTCGCGAGCTCGCGCCACTCCACGTAGCGATGCCGGGGCGTGCGCAAGGTGTAGCCCATGTGCGTGGCCTTGCCGTAGGACGGATGCGGATGCTGTGAAACGGCAATCGCTTTCCCCGCGCGTTTCGGGTCGCGGAGGAGCGGTCCGAAGCTCTCGCCCTCCACCCCATCCGCCGCCGGCAGCCCGCAGAGTTCCGCGAGCGTGGGATAGAGATCGAGCAGCTCCACAAGACCCGGCGCGCGCGAGCCGCCGGCAATGCCCGGCGCGGCGACGATCAGCGGCACGCGGGTGTCGAGTTCGTAGTTGGTCGTCTTGGCCCAGAGATTGTGCTCGCCGAGGTGAAATCCGTGATCGCTCCAGAAAACCACGATCATGTTCCGCGCGAGCCCCAGCCGCTCCAGCTCGCCGAGCACCCGGCCCACCTGCGTATCCAGGAAACTGATGCACGCGAGATAACCGTGGCGCAGCTCCGCGATCTGCCCGGCGGAAAGCGGCCCCTGGCTGGGCATGCCGCGATAGCCGCGCAACTCGTTCCAGCGGTGCCCGGCGATCGCTGGCGCGTCCTGGGGCATCGTCGCGGGATTCGGCGGCCGCAACGTGGCACGGTCGTAAAGATCCCAGTATTTCTTCGGCGCGTTGAACGGCAGATGCGGTTTCCAGAAACCGACCGCGAGGAAGAACGGCTCCGTCTTCGCCGCGAGCTCGCGCAACCGCGCACACGCTGCCGTCGCGATCTTTCCGTCGAGATAAGCGTCGTCCGGAACATCAAGGCACTGCACCGCTTCGCCTTTGCTCTTCGGACCCGATGGGTCACCGGGCACCACCCAATCCTGCCAGTGCGCGCCATCGGCGAAGACCGGCGGTTCCGACCACGACACCGGATCGGAAAACGGAAATTTCGGGCGCGCGCCCGACTCGTTGTGGAAGAGCTTTCCGATGCCGACGGCGGTGTAGCCGTGCTGCTTGAAATGCTGCGGCAACGTCACCACCGCGGGCAGCGTCGCGCGAAAATGTGTTCGCAGATCCCAAACCTTCAGCGTGTCCGGCCGGCGACCCGTAAGCACGGACGCACGCGAAGGGTTGCACACGGCCTGCTGGCAATACGCGCGTTCGAACAACACGCCGCGGCGCGCGAGCGCGTCGAGTTGCGGCGTCTTCGCTTCGGGCGAGCCATAGCAACCGAGCTCGGGACGTAGATCGTCGGCCGCGATGAACAGGACGTTCGGCCGCGCCGCGGGCGCAGCCACCGCGCACGTGACGGCAACCAGCGTGAGGCCGAGCGCCACGACATGAGCGACGCGAAGCTTCCGCCCCCGCCTCCGGCTCCCCGTTCTCATCGGCGCACGCCCTCCCCTTTCGCCACCAGCGGATCACCGTGCTCCGTCATCTTTTCGCGGATACGCCGATCGAGCGCGGTAATCGCCGCCCGCACCGCCGGATCACCCGTGTCGCCGATCCGGTTTCTCGACTCTGCCGGATCGGCTCGCAGATCGTAGAGTTCGTCGCGGTCCGGATTCAGGAAATCGCGCACGAGCTTCCATTCCGCGGTTCGATAAGCGCGCATGTCGGTCTGGCAATAGATCCGCATGCTGTATTCGGCGTAGAAATCGTTGTCCCATTTCCCCGCCGTCTGGCCGCGCAACAGCGGCGAGGCATCGCGTCCGCGGACGGTCACGTCCGACGGCAACGTGACGCCCGCCATCGCGAGGATCGTCGGATACCAGTCGAGACTGGAGACCGTTTGCTCGACCACCGTGCCGGGCTTGACCGTACCCGGCCAGCGCACGAGCGCCGGCACGCGGAGCGAGTGATCGTACAGATTCGGCCGGTAACGCGCCGCGATGTTCGGCTGCGGCAGCGGCAGTTTTTTCGTCGCCCAGATGCCGTTGCCTTTGTGCCAGATTCCATTGTGCCCCATGTTATAGCCGTGATCGGAGCTGAAGATGACGATCGTGTCGTCGGCGAGCTTCAGCCGGTCGAGCGTGGCGAGCAGCCGGCCGACGTTGCGATCGATGCACGTCACGCTCGAAAGATACTCCCGCATCATCCTCTTCACGTTCGCGACGTTCAGGTCCGGGTAGTCCGGATTGGGGATCGTCGGATCGATGCCGTGATAGGGCGCGGCATCCTCGGGCGCGACCGGCAGATAGGCTCCGTGCGGCGCGCGCAAACCGAGAAACAGAAAGAACGGCCGCGACGTATCCGATCTCTCGATATACGAGATCGCGTCAGTCGTGAGGATGTCCTCGGTCAGTCCAGAAAACGTTTTCTCCACCCCGTCTTTTTCCAGCGTCGGATTGCTCGTCGGGCATCCGCCACCGGTGAGCCCCATGAAATACTCGAAGCCGTGCTGCGTCGGATGGAAGCGGCGTTGCGGATCGCCGGTCCAGTCGCCGACGTGCCATTTGCCGACGAGAGCCGTCGCGTAGCCGGCCTTTGCCAGCAATTCCGGAAACGCCACGAAGCGCGCCTCGAGCCCGATCGCTCCCGTCGCATCGGTGTACTGCTTGTGTCCGGGGTTAGGGATGAAATCGAGGACGCCGACCTCGCTGCCATAGCGACTGGTGAACAACGACGCACGCGCCGGGCTGCACACGGGAGTCGTCACCAGCGCGTTGTTCAGCCGCGCACCCGCCGCCGCGAGCCGGTCGAGATGCGGCGTGTGCGCCTGCGGATTCCCATAACAACCGAGGGTCCAGCTCGCCTGGTCGTCCGTGTAGATGAAGACGATGTTAGGCCGTCGCGCCGTGGCGGCACTGATTGCCGCCGCACTGCACAGCAGGCACAGCCACACCAGCGCGCCGCGTCCGATTCGAAATGAAGAGAATCGCATGGGAAGAAGGTGCTCAGAATCGACCGCTCACGCTGAAGGTCAGCGTCGTTCCGTTCCAGCTATAGCGCGAAATCCTGTCCGGCAGCGCGCGATAGAACACATGCGGTTCGTTGAACGCGTTCATGAGATCCGCCGAAAACTCGAGCCACGGTTTCCATTGATACGAGAGGCTCACATTCACCGTCGTGCGCGACATCTTGTAGAGCAGCCGCGATGGATCGCTCGAATAGGCATCGAGAAACTCACCGATCCGGCTCACAAAGACGCGTGCGCCCACGCCGCGATGTTTCCAGAACAACCCAGTGTTCAGCGTCTCGGGCACGAAGTCCGCCACCGCGCTCGTCGAACGCGGCCCCGTCTCGCCGTAGTCGCCTTCCGTCCACAGCCGCGTGTAGTTCGCAAACGCCCCCAAACCTTTCAGCGCACCCGGGAGAAAACTGAACTGCTGCTGATAATTCAGCTCCAGGCCATCGATGATCGCCGAACCGCCATTGCGGTTCATGACCAGCGTGTAGCCTTCGTAGAGTCCGTTGAAGCCGTTGCCGGCGCCCGCGCCCACCGTGCCGCCGCGATCAGTGAAGATATAGTCCGTGATGTCCTTCCGGAAATAGCCGACCGCGAGCTGCCCAACCGGCTCGAAATAATATTCGAGCGCGACGTCCCAGTTGTTCGAGTATTGGGGTTTCAAGGACGAGTTGTTGATCGTCACGGTCTGCGCCGTGTCGTTCACGGTTTCGAGCGGCAGGTAGTTCGTCATCTGCGGCCGGCCGATGCTCTGCGACCAGCTCAAGCGCGCCTGGAGACGGTGATGCATTCGATAAACGAGATGCGCGCCCGGAAACCAGTCGGTGAAGCCGCCCTCGAGGCTCCGCGGATTGTCGTAGTCGCGACGCGCCGCGCCGATCGGGTCGGCGTTGCGCTGCGCCGTGGTCGTGAGCGGACGCGACGGCAGATAACCGAAACTCTCGACGTCCGTGCGCTCCAGGCGCACGCCGCCGAGCAGGCGCAACTTGCCCGCGCGGGCCTGGCCCTGCACGTAACCCGCGCTCACATTCTCCTCCACGTGACGCCCGCCGGCAAACTTCCGCATCTCCGCAAAGTAGAGATCCTCGCGCCACATCGCCGGGTTGTCCAAGACATGCTGATACACGAACGTCGCCTCGGCAAACGGCAGCTCGAGGCCGCTGCGGCGCTCGTAGGAGTTCAGCCCGCCCGGCGCGGCGAAGATCGAAAGCGGCGCCGTGCCGGCGTAGTTGAAACGGCGCTCGTTCGTGACCTCCTCGACGCGGAAGCTGCGGAAATTGACGCCGGTCTTCAGCGTCGCCTCCAGCTCGGTCGGCAGCGCATAACTCGCATTGCCCTTGAACGTGAGATTGCGCGAATTCCGTTCGCTGCTCTCGCGAAAGAAGAGCTGGCCGCTGCGATAATTGGCGCCGTCGTAAATGCTCGGTCCCGAGGTTTGCGTGAAGACGGGATTTTCGCTCGAGCCGCTGCGATCGATCGTCCAGCCCACGCCGGTGATCGTCGTGGTGAACTCGCCGCCTGGCGCCTCGTCGTCGCGCCCGTTGCCGCGGTCGACGTTGCTGTGATTATAGTTCGCGTCGTAATCGAACTTCCAGCGGCCAAACACGTGCTCCGCGCCGACGTTGAGCTGCACGCCATCGTCGAGGAAACCAGAGGGCAGATTCTGCGAGAGCAGCGTGACCGTCGACGCGGCGACATTGCGCACGTGCGTCACGTCGTCGGTGTAATCCGGCAGAATCGCGCCGTTGCCGGTAGGCTGGCCGTTGGCGTCGAGCGCGGCGACGGTGCGACCCGTGAAAGCCCGGAAGACGTTCTGCTTGTTGTAGCGGGTGCCGCCGCCGATGTAGAGCGCGTTGACGTGTACTTTCGTGCTCTCGTTCGCCTGCCACTCGACCTTCGCGCCAATGCTGCGCTGGTTGCGATTCACGAGCACGTCGGACTCGCGAAAGTCCCACAGGTAAGCCGGCGAGGCGGTCGTGAACGCATAGTCGCGAATGCCGAGCGAGAAGCCCGCGACATTATCGCTCGCGAACGCCGTCAGCGAGACGCCGAGATTTCGTTTCCCGCCAAACGCATCAAACACCTCTTGATAACCAAAGTTGAGCAGCGGATGCGCGGGCTTCTCGCGGCGCATCGGAATGTGGTCGTAGAACGAGGGCGCCCATTTCGCCGCGGCGCGATACGTGAACTGGCGCTTGCCCTTCAAGTTCAGCGGCGAACGGGTCTTCAAGTTGATCGCGCCGCCAAGCCCGTCCGCGCCCATCTCCGGCGTGAGCGCTTTCACGACTTCGATTTCGCCGAAGAGCGCGCTCGAGAGATTGTTGGTGCGAAACTCCCGCGTGAACCCGTTGTTCGACGCCATCGGGCTGCCGTCGACCATGCCAGAATTGAGCGCGGAAGGGATGCCGCGTATCATTACATTCTGGACGTTCTCCTGATCGTCGATGCTGCCGGCCACACCCGGAAGCCGCATCGCCAGCTCGCCCACGCTGTCATTCGGCAGATTGCCGTAAGCATCCATCGCGACGACGTTCTTCACGTTGATCGCATTCCGCTGCGCGGTGAGCGACGCGGCGTTGCCCTCGCGCTCGCCCGCGACGACGAACGTCGACATCTGGTAGATGCTGGCATCCATCTCGAACGCCACCGTCGCCGGTCCATCGGCGCGCACCTCCGCCTGGCGCGACATCGTGTTGAGGCCGAGATACGACACCTCGATTTCGTGCGCGCCCGCCGGAATATCGGAAAACGAAAACAGCCCGCGCTCGTTCGTCAGCGTCTGCCGGTCGAGCCCTGGAATCCGCACGAGCGCGCCTTCGAGAAATTTTCCCGTGCGCAGATTGCTGACGACGCCCGAAACCGAACCGGCCCGCCTCGCGCCGGTCAGCGGCGGCGCCGCGGTCCGGCGGATGCTCAACGCGCCCGTGTGTTCGTCGCGTGCTGCGACGAGCGGTGTGCCCTCGAACATCCGTTCCAGTGCCGCGAGCGCCGTGAGCCGGCCCTTTGCGGCCCTGGTCCTCACGCCCTCCACCTCCTCGGCAGAGTAGATCAGTTGCGCGCCCGACTGGGTCACAAATTGTTTCAACGCGCCGAGCGCCTCGCCCGCGGGAATGTCGAACTCACGCGGGCCGGGATCGGCCGGAGCTGCGGCATGGCCGTAGCACGCGAAGAAGAAGAGCGTCAGCAACGAAGTCAGTGCGACGCGACGAAAGGAATGAAACCAGGAGTTTGTCATGAGGGGTTTGCCGGCGGGATCGCCCGGTGCTTCCAACCACGAACGATCCGCGCAAACTAACTAAGAAAAACTTCACGTGGTCTTCCGGCGTCGGCGCCGGCGCTGGCGCGCGCGCGGATGGCGAGAGCGCTACGGCACCTGAGCCGCCGGCCCCGTCCGCAGGATCGTCGCATCGCCCGCTTGTTCGACCTCCAGGCCGAAGCGCGTTTGCAGAATCCGGACGAACGTCTCCGGCTCGTCGGCCCGGAAGCTTCCACCGAAGCGCCGCGCCGCGAGCACAGGATCGGCAATCGTGATTGCGCGTCGGTTGTGCCGGTTGAACTCGGCCACGATCTCCGCGAGCGGCGCGGACACGAATTCGATCCGCCGTTCCTGCCACGCCAGCGCGCGCTCGATCTCCGGCGGCTCCACCACGTTTGCTTCCGCCCGCGGACGAACGCCGCCTGCCGCGACGGAGATCGGCACGATGGCCCGCTCACCGGCCACGAGCAGCGGCGGCGAAGCCGGAGAACGCGGAACGATCAGCGATTCGCCGAGCGACGGATCCGCGACGTGCACCTTCCCTTCCGTGACGAGCACCTCGACGTCGTCCGCGCGCAAACGCACGTTGAACGCCGTGCCGACGGCCCGCACCGCCACCGTGCCCGCTTCGACCACGAAGGGCCGCAGTGGATTCTTCGCGACGATGAAGTGTGCCTCGCCGCGGACGAGTTGCACCCGGCGCTCGCCCTCCGTGTAACGGACGCGCACGCGGCTGTTGGTATTGAGCCGCACGACCGAGCCGTCGGGCAACGCGAGCCGCTGAAAATCCCCGACCGCCGTGGCCACTTCGTCGGAAAACTGCAGCGCCGGCCGTGCTGACCGCCACGCCTGAACGCATGCCAGCGCGACAACCGCAGCCGCCGCGGCAACGAGGCGCGGCAACCAGATCGTTTTGCGCACCGGCCGTTGCGGCATCAACGCATCCGGATCGGGCTCGGCGCCGATCGGCGCAGTCTCGCGCACGCCATCGAGTAGTTTCCACGTCGCCTCGAGTTCCTGAAACGCCGCCGCATGTCGCGCATCGGCGCGCAGCCACCCGCGAAACTCAATTTCCTGTTCCGGGCTGAAGCCCGCGAAACGGCGCGCGAGCCAGTCGGCGGCGGCTTCGTCGATCTTCGCATTCATGAGGCGCGGTCTTTCAGCAGTCCGCGTTCGCGGAGATAATTCCGGCAACGGATAACGCCGAGCGCCACCTGGGCGTTGACGGTGTGTTCGGAAATGCCGAGTCGCGCCGCGACTTCCCGATGCGAAAGCCCATACAGCTTGCAGAGCGTGAGCACCTGCCGGCAGCGCGGCGGGAGCGCACCGATGGCTTCGCGGAGGATGTTGAGCTCCTGGGCATGGGCGATGGCCTCGCCGACGGCGGGCCTCTCCTCTACCACGGGCAGACGCTCGATTTCAGCTAGGGGCAAAAGCGGAATAATTTTGCTGCGCCGAAAGACATCGCAGGCGGCGTTGCGCGCCGTCGTGAACAAATACGGTCGCGCCTCCGCAACATTTCCCGCCGTGCGGGCCCGAAACACGCGAGCGTAGGTTTCCTGCACGAGATCGTCGACATCGCGCAGCGACGGAAACGTGTGCCGCAGGTAAGCGCGCAGGTCCGCCTCGTGCGGCAGCACTTCAGCGGAAAACCAGCGGGCCTGTTCGGAAGGTTCGGGGATCACGACGGGGTTGATTGGCCGGCCAGACACGGACAATGCTAAATCGTTTTAGTCGGCAAGCGTATTCCTCGGACCCGGAGCCGGTTTCTCACTCCGGCGAGAGAATGGGCGATGCGCCCTCTTCAGTCCCTGTCGCAATCCCGTCATCGACCTGAATGCCCTTAACGCCAATGTCCCACCGTCGCTTCATTTCCGGAGCCGGCTTTCACTCCCACCTCATGAATCTCGGACTCACCGACAAACCCGTAATCGTCTGCGCGTCCAGCGCCGGCCTCGGCAAGGCAACCGCCCTCGAATTCGCCCGCGAGGGCGCCCGCGTCATGCTTTGCAGCCGCCGCGAAGCGGAGCTCAAACGCGCCGCCGCGGACATCAAGGCCGCGACCGGCCACGAGCCCGCCTTCACCGTCGTCGATGTCACCAGGCCCGACGACCTCACGCGGCTCGTCGACGCCACCGTCGCGGCATTCGGCGGCGTGTTTGCGCTCGTGAACAACAGCGGCGGCCCGCCTGCCGGCACGTTCGACCAGTTCGATGACGCTGCCTGGCAGGGCGCGTTCGAGCTGAATCTGCTCAGCTACATCCGCCTGACGCGCGCCGCTCTTCCCCATATGCGGAAGGCCGGCGGAGGACGCATCGTGAACTTCACCTCCTCCTCGGTGAAGAGCCCGCTCGATAATCTGATCCTCTCGAACACATTTCGCATGGGCGTCCTGGGCCTGACGAAGACGCTCGCGAGCGAGCTCGGCGGGGATGGCATCCTCGTGAACGTGCTCGGCCCGGGCCGCATCCAGACCGAGCGCATCGAACAACTCGATGGCATCCGCGCCGCGAAGACCGGCGTATCCATCGAACGGATTCGCAGCGACGCCGCCAGGGCAATACCGCTGGGCCGCTACGGCACGCCCGACGAATACGCCAAAATGGCCGTCTTTCTCGGCTCGCCCGCCAACACCTACATCACCGGCCAGACGCTCCTCGTGGATGGTGGCATGGTGAAGGCGTATTGATCGAATCGCGCGGGCTCGAAACACCGCTACACCGACACGTTCGCGAAAAACGTGATCACGAGGGCATTCGTGAAATCGATCAGGATCGCGCCAACCAGCGGGATGACGAGAAACGCCCGGGGTGCGGCCCCGTATTTTTCCACCAGCGATTTCATGTTCGCGACCGCGGTCGGCGTCGCACCAAGCCCGAAACCGCAGTGGCCGCCGGCCATGACGGCCGCATCGTAGTCGCGACCCATCACTCGATACGTAACGTACACGGCAAACACGCCCATCACCACCACCTGGACAGCCAGGATTACGAGCATCGGCACCGCCGTGTTGGCGAGTTCGATCAAGTTCAAGCCCATCATCGCGACCGCCAGAAACAGTCCGAGCGAGATCGAGCCGATCACGTCGATCGCCTCGCTGCGAATGACTCGATTTCCCGACAGATCGAAGGCGTTCCGCACGACGACGCCGACGATCATCGCACCGATCTGCGCCGAAATCGCGACGCCCGTAAGCTGGATGAAATAGCTCACCCACGCGCCGGCCTTGATGCACGCGAGCACCAGCAGCAGGTGTAGCAACGCCGTGCGCCCGAGGCGAAACGCCGCCCGGAAATCGTGCAGGATTCCCACGGGCGCCGACAACGCCGTCGCCTGCGCGTTCTCAGCTGTGGTGACCGCCGCCCTGCGGCCAAGCTTTCGGATCAACCGCCCGCCTACGGGTCCGCCGAGCAACCCGCCTGTGAGCAGCCCCACCGTCGCCGCCGCCGCCCCGAGCACTGCCGCGCTCTGCAATCCGAGCTTCTCAAACGGCCCCGCGAAACCAAGTGCGGTCCCATGCCCGCCGGTCATGCTCACGCTGCCGCAGACCAGCCCGAGCAACGGATGCACGTCCATCGCACGTGCGAGCGCGACACCGACGCCGCACTGGATCGCCGCCAGCACCGTCGCCAGTCCGAGAAAGATTCCAACCTGTACCGTTCCCTTTCGCACGACATCCCACGTGGCGTTGAGCCCGATACAGGTGAAAAACGCCGCCATCATCGGAAAGCTCACCGCTTTTCGCGGAGCCGTCACCCATTCCGGTTCGATCGTCACCAGCCATGTCCAGGCCCGGGCCGTCACCTGCGTGCCGAACTGGACCAGCGCGTTACCCGACAGGTTGAAAGCCAGGACCACCAGCGAGACCAACAGCCCGCCAATCACGGGCGCGGGAATGTTGAAGCGGTGCAGTATCCGGAATTTCCGTACGAGCCATTCGCCGAGGAGCAGAACGGGAATTGCGAGCAGGAGTGGAAGCCAGGGAGAAAGCGTCATGCGGTGGAGTTGAGATCGCGGTGGCGGCGCCGACGTCGTTGAAGGTGGGGATGCGGGCCTTGGTGGACCACTTCGCTCCATTCAGGCCCGAGCGTCGCGCGCCGGGCTACACAAATCCATCCCGGTCCGCATCAACCGCGGTGATTGGCCGACCATGGGTCGGTGACTGGAAATCGCGCATGCGGGCGATTTTTGCAGATGTCATGCCAGCGCGTCCGTGCCTCCTTCGCCGCCTGCGCACCTATGACGAAAAGTCCGGCGTTGTCATTCTGGCAACCTCGGTTGTCATTCCGTCGCGCCCATGACTCCCCCGCCGTCGCTCGCCGACAAGCACATCCTGATGGTGGATGACATTCCCGGTTTCTGCCAGGAGGTGCGCGGTTACCTGAAGGATCATTGCCGGCAAGTGACGATCTGCACGAGTCCTCTTCGCGCCCTGCGGCGGCTCAAGACCGAGGCGCCCGACCTGTTCATCACGACCCTGATGATGCGCGAGCTCGGCGGCTTCGAGGTCATCCGTCGCGCGCGCGGCCAGGGCAGCACGCTCCCGATCGTGATGATCACCGGTTACGGAAACGAGAAGACGCCGATCGAGGCGATGCGCCTCGGCTGCTCCGATTACATCGAAAAGCCGATCAAGCCCGAGGAGCTGCGCGCCCGGCTCGAGAAGATTTTCTCCGCGCGACAACACCCCGCCGGCGCCGTCGAAGCGGCGCAGACCTCGCTCCTGTTGTCCGAGGATCCAGCGATGCGCGCGGTCTTCGAGACCATCGGCATCGTGGCCAAGAGCGACAGCCGCGTGTTGATCCTGGGCGAAACGGGCACGGGCAAACAGCTCGTCGCGCAGGCGATCCACGAAGGCAGCCCGCGAAGGCCGAAGCCGTTCGTCGAAGTGAACTGCGCCGCGATTCCGGAAAACCTCCTCGAGTCCGAGCTCTTCGGGCACGAGCGCGGCTCGTTCACCGGCGCCACGGAGCGGCGCACCGGCCGCTTCGAAGAAGCGCATGACGGCACGCTGTTTCTCGACGAGATCGGCGAGATGAGCTTCACCGTGCAATCGAAGCTGCTGCGCGTCTTGCAGAGTGGCCGCTTCAACCGCGTCGGCGGCAGCGCGACGCTGCAGTCGAACGCGCGCATCATCGCGGCCACGAATCGCGACCTGCAGAAGGAGGCCGATGCGGGCCGTTTTCGCGCGGACCTGTTTTACCGGCTGCACGTCATCACGCTCACCCTGCCTCCGCTGCGGCGCCGCGCGAACGATGTGCCGCTGCTGGCCGAGCATTTTTTGCGGCGGTTTCGCGGCGCGCGCGCCGTGCCGCGCGGCATCTCGGAAGATGCTCTGCGCTGCATGCAGCGTTACGCCTGGCCAGGCAACGTGCGCGAGCTCGAGCACTTGATGGAGCGTTTCGCGGTGTTGCACGACCGGCCGGAGATCGAGATCTCCGAC
The DNA here is from genome assembly GCA_036675625.1 of Opitutaceae bacterium. GTDB lineage: Bacteria > Verrucomicrobiota > Verrucomicrobiia > Opitutales > Opitutaceae > ER46. The sequence goes on from JAKFEQ010000083.1 coordinate 17,305, forward strand.
CTGCCGGAGAAGATCGTGCGCGACAGCGGCGGAGCTCTGACGGGAACCGACGCACTGCTGCGGGGCGACTACGTCACCGCGCGCGCGGCTTTCGAGAAAGCGTATGTGCGCGAGACCCTGCGACAGGCGCGCGGCAACATGGCCGACGCCGCGCGCCGCGCCGGCCTCGATCGCTCGCATTATTTTCGCCTCGTGCGCCGGCAAAACGTCGACCCCAAAGAGTTCCGATCGTAGTGCAGGCGTCCCGCCTGCATCCGCGTAGCATCGGCGTCCCGCCGATGAATCTCCGGCCGAAAGCCGCAGTCACATCCAGGCCTGACGCCTGCCCTACTCCGTTGCCAAATCGTCAGCACCCCTTCCCGCCGTGCCGCCGGTGTTCCCTCGTGCGCGCCTCGAAAGCCACTTGGCATCACACGTGCAAAGCGTCGCCTCCTGCACATGAAGAAAATCAAAGTCATCCAGTTCGGCCTCGGCCCCATCGGGCTCGAGTCGTTGAAGCTCGCCGCGGAACAGTCGTGGCTCGAAGTCACCGGCGGCGTCGACATCGACCCGGCCAAGATCGGCAGATCGCTCGCCGAGCTCACGGGTGTCGCCACCCTCGCCGGTGCGAACGTCCATCCGTCGCTCGACGCGCTCTTCGCCGCCGTCGGCCAGCCGGACGTCGTGTTGCACACCGCGGGCTCCAGTGCCGCGGGATCGTTTGCGCAGATGAAGCCGGCGCTCGAGCTCGGCGTAAGCGTCGCCTCGACCTGCGAGGAGTTGATTTTTCCCGCCCTGAAAACGCCCGAGGTTGCCGCCGAGTACGACGCGCTTTGCCAGCGCTCCGGCGCGCGCATCGCCGGCACGGGCGTGAATCCCGGCTTCGTCATGGACGTGTTGCCGATCTGTCTCACAGGCGTGAGCCGCGACGTGAAATCCATTTACGTCGAGCGTGTGGTCAACGCCGCCACGCGCCGCCAGCCGCTGCAGGCGAAGATCGGCAGCGGCCAGAATCCCGACGCGTTTCGCGCGAAGTTTGCCGCGGGCAAAGCCGGTCACGCGGGCTTCCAGCAATCGGTCGCACTGGTCGCGCATGCGATGGGCTGGAAGCTCGACGAGATTCGCGAGACCTGCGAGCCCGTCGTGGCAACGAGCCGCGTCGTGACGAAGTTCTTCGACGTCGCACCCGGCCAAAGCCTCGGCCTCCACCAGAAATGCATCGGGCTCGTCGGCGGCGAAACGAAGATCTCGCTCGACCTGCAGATGTACCTCGACGCCCCGTTCCCGCACGACGCGATCGTCATCAAAGGCCGCCCCGACCTGAACCTCGTGCTCAACGGCGGCATCGCCGGCGACGACGCGACCGTGGCGGCGCTGATCAACATCGTGCCGCGGCTCCTCGCCACCGCGCCCGGCGTGCGGCTCATGACCGAGCTGGCCCTCCCCGCGTGGCAGAATCCGCACACCGCACGCCTCGCGCCCGCCCCCGCGCCGCTCAAACCCGTTGCGTAATCGCCATGTGAGCGCCGGCATCCCTCATAGGGAATCGCCGGCGCCCCAGTTGGCATTTTTTTAATGCCCCCGCAGCAAATCTCTCTCTCCGTTCTCCCCCTCTTCCCCTCCCTCCTCGCCCCTCCTCGCTCCGCTTCGAAGAACCACCGCGGCCCACATCCCGCACCTTCAAGATTGCGGGCCGAAGCACCCCGCTTCCACAGTCCCCTCCCCTTCGCCCATGATCTTGCGCCTCCTCGCCCTCGTTGTCGCCCTCACGTTTTCCACCGCGGCATCCACCGCAAAAATCACGTCGCCGAAGGAGCATTTCGGCTTCGCGATCGGCGACGATTACCAGCTCGCGAACTACACGCAGACCGAGGCGTATTTCAAAAAAGTCGCGCAAGAGAGCGATCGCGTCCGGCTCGTCGATATGGGCCGCACCGAGGAGGGTCGCACGCAATGGATGGTGATCGTGTCGTCGCCGGAAAACCTGAAGTCGCTCGAACGTTACAAGGAAATCGCGCGCCAGCTCGCCCGCGCGGAGAACGTCGCGCCCGCGGAGGCGAAGGCGCTCGCCGCCGAGGGCAAGGCCATCGTGTGGATCGACGGTGGCCTGCACGCCAGCGAGACGGTCGGTTCGCACCAGCTCATCGAGACCGTATGGCAGCTCGCGAGCGCGACTGATCCCGAGATGCTGCGCATCTTGCAAGACGTGATCGTGCTCTGCGCGCACGCCAATCCCGATGGCCAGGAGCTCGTCGCAAACTGGTACATGCGCGAAGCCGATCCGACGAAACGCTCGCTCAATGGCGTGCCGCGGCTCTACCAGAAATACATCGGCCACGATAACAACCGCGACTTCTTCCTGTCCGCGATGAAGGAGAGCACCAACATCAACCGGCAGCTCTATCTCGAGTGGTTTCCGCAGGTCGTCTATAATCACCATCAATCCGGGCCGCAGGGCACGGTCATGTTCGTCCCGCCGTTTCGCGATCCGTTCAACTACAACTTCGATCCGCTCGTCGTCGTCGGCGTCGAGACGTTCGGCAACGCGATCCAGAGCCGCTTTCTCCAGGAGGGAAAACCCGGCGCCACCTCTCGCAGCGGCGCGAATTACTCGACGTGGTGGAACGGCGGCCTGCGCACCACGGCCTATTTCCACAACATGATCGGGCTGCTCACCGAGATCATCGGCAATCCCACGCCGATGCAGATTCCGTTCGTCGCGCGCCGTCAATTGCCCTCCAACGACCTCACCGCTCCGATCGAGCCGCAGCGCTGGCACTACCGGCAATCGATCGACTACTCCGTCACCGCGAACCGCGCGATTCTCGACCAGGCGTCGCGCTACCGCGAGGTCCTGCTGCACAACATGTATCTGATGGCGCGCAATTCCATCGCGCGCGGCAACCGCGATCACTGGACGCCGCGCCCGAGCCGGCTCGACGAGATCGTGAAAGCCGCCGCGTCCGAACCGAAGCCATCCGCCGCCAGTGGCGATGACGCCACCGAGACCGCCGACGCCAGCTCCGCCAACACGCCGCGACTGACCGCCAAACACTGGGAGCTCTTCCGCAGACCCGAATGGCGCGATCCGCGCGGCTTCATCATCCCGGCCGACCAGTCCGATTTCCCGACCGCCGTGAAGTTCATCAATGCCCTCGCGAAAACCGGCATCGCACTCCATCGCGCCACCGCCGACTTCACGGTCGCCGGCAAGACGTATCCAGCCGGCTCATACATCGTGAAGACCGCACAGGCGTTTCGGCCGCACGTGCTCGACATGTTCGAGCCGCAGGATCACCCGAACGATTTTCGCTATCCCGGCGGTCCGCCGAACAAACCTTACGACGTCGCCGGCTGGACGCTCGCCTTTCAGATGGGCGTGAAATTCGACCGCGTGCTCGAGGCCTTCGATGGCCCGTTCGAACGCCTGCCGTATGGTCAGCTTCAATCGCCTCCTCCTGGGGCTGCGTCCGCCGCTCGTCGCCCGGCCCTCGCCGGTTTCCTCGTCAACCCGCGCGTCAACGACAGCTTCATCCTCGTGAACCGGCTGCTGAAAAACAACGCCGAGGTTTTCCGCCTGAAAACCGCCTCCGCCGCCGCACCCGATTTCGGCGCCGGCGCGATCTACGTGCCCGACCGCGGACCGGCTCGTGCGCTCGTCGAAGCGGCCGCCATGCAACTCGGCCTCACCGTCCGACCGCTCGCCACGGCGCCCGCCGACACGGATCTGATCCAGCTCGCGCCGGTCCGCATCGCGCTCTGGGACCGCTACGGCGGCTCGATGCCGTCGGGCTGGACGCGCTGGATCTTCGAGCAATTCGAATTCCCGTTCGACGTGATCTATTCGCCGCAAATCGACGCCGGAAAACTGCGCGACCGCTACGACGCGATCGTCTTCGTCAGCGGCGCGATTCCCGCCCAGGGCGTGCGACCGCCGCCATCGAATCGCCCGCGCAATCTTCCGCCGGAATACGAATCGCAGATCGGCCGGATCACGCCCGACAAGTCGGTGCCGGCACTGAAGGAGTTTCTACAGGCCGGCGGCACGATCGTCGCCATCGGCTCCTCGACGAATCTCGCCTACCAACTCGCGCTTCCCATACAGAGCGCGCTGACCGAGCGCTCTTCTGCGGGCAAACTCCGCAATCTCCCCGACGATAAATTCTACATTCCCGGCAGCGTGGTCGAAGCGACGATCGACTCCAGCGACCCGCTCGCCTGGGGCATGCCGGAACGCGCGGACTTTTATTTCGAGCGCAGCGCGGCCGCCTTCACGCTGGGACAAAATCCCACGGCGAACGGACTCAAGCCCGTCGCGTGGTTCGAGTCGGAAAAACCACTGCGCAGCGGCTGGGCGTGGGGACAACAACATCTCAAGGACAGCGTCACCGTCGCGACTGCGAATGTCGGCGCCGGCAAGCTGCACCTCATGGGCAGCGAGGTCGCGTTTCGCGCGCAGACGCACGGCACATTCAAGCTCCTCTTCAACGCCCTGCACCTCGCCACCGCGAAGCCGCCGGCACCGAAGTCCTGACCGCATCGCAGCCGGTCGTCCTCGACCGAAGGCATCGCGACATGCGGTGGCGTCACCCCCGCGGCATGCTCGACCGTTCACTCGCTCAACGTGAGGTCGCTCACGTCGTCGCGATGCGACTCCATTTGTCGGACAACCATGCCGTGATAAAGCCCGCGCGACGCCATCAACTCTTCGTGGGTGCCACGCTCGACGACTCTTCCGTCCTCCAGCAATAAAATGAGGTCCGCGCGACGGATCGTCGAGAGCCGGTGCGCGATCACAAACGTCGTGCGGCCCGCGAGCAGCTCCGCCATCGACGCCTGAATCAACTGCTCGCTCTCCGTGTCGAGATTGCTCGTCGCCTCGTCGAGAATGAGAATCTGCGGCCGCGCCAGAATCGCGCGCGCGATGGCCAGTCGTTGCTGCTGGCCACCCGAAAGTTTCACGCCGCGCTCGCCAATCAAGGTGCCGTAGCGCTGTGGCAGTTTCTCGATGAACTCGTGGGCGTTCGCCCGCCGTGCGGCGTCCTCGACTTCGGCGTCGGTCGCTTTCCGGCGGCCATACGCGATGTTGTCGCGCACCGAGCCATCGAAGAGAAACACATCCTGCTGCACGATCGCGAGGAGGCTTCGAAACGTGCTCAGTTTGAATTCACGGATGTCGGTTCCGTTGAGCAGAATCCGCCCCGAAGTCGGATCGTGAAACCGCGCGACGAGATCGGTCACCGTCGTCTTGCCCGCGCCACTGCGGCCGACAAGCGCGACGACCGAGCCGCCCGGCACGATCACCTCGAGGTCGCGCAACACGGGCCGGCCCGACTCATATTCGAAGCCGACATGTTCGAAGCGCAGCTCGTGCACGACCGCCGGCGCATCGCGCGCTTCGGGCGGGTCGGGTTTGTCCGGCGGCATGGCGAGCACTTCGAAGACCCGCTCCATCGCCGCAAGCGAGCGCTGCAATTCCGAGAACGAGTTCACGATGTTCCACACCGGATTCAGCAGCAGGATCGTGTACCACTGGAACGCCATGATGTCGCCGATCGAGGCGCGGCCCGCGATGTTCAGCCGGCCGCCATACCAGATGATCACTGCGCCGACGCCCGACACGAGCAGGCTCCACGATGTCCACAACACCAGCTCGCGACGATGCGCGAACATCTCCTTGCGCAGGACCATGTGTCGCCCGACCAGATAATCGCGCAGCTCGAGCAGCTCGCGGCCAAACGCCCGGACCACACGGATGCCGGAGAACGTCTCGCCCACGCGGCCATCGATCTGCTCGACGTCCTTGCGCACCGAGCGGTAGATCGGCCGCACACGACGCGCGAAGATGAAGCTCATCGCCATCGCGCCCGGAATGATCGCCATCGCGGTCAACGCCAGCCGCCAGTTCAGCACGAACAATATCCCCACCGCGATGAGCAGCCGGATCACGGAGATCGCCGGCGAGACAAACGCCATTTGCAGCAACCCTGTCGTCGTATCCACATCGCCGGTCAGCCGGGAGAGGATTCCGCCCGTCTTCATGTCCCAGATTTTCGCGAGCGGCAGCCGGAGCAGCCGGTGGAAAAGCGAACGGCGCAACGAGAGCATCACGTGCACGTTGAGCAGTCGCTGCCGGTAATCTTTCAACGCGCCGATGAGCGCCGAGAGGACGATGACGCTGAGAAACGCCCCGCCGGCGAGATGCAGCCGCGTGAGCCGCCCCGCGGTATCGAGCTCCGGATTCAGGAGCACGCGATCCACGATAAAACGCAGGAAAAGCGGCTCGATCATCGCAAGGCCGGCGGCCACGAGCGCGAAAAGAAACACGACCGCGATCTTCCCGCGGTGCGGGCGCAGCCAGCGGAGATAATCACGCAGATACTCCCGCCGCCGCGCTCGTCGCACGCGGGCGTCCGCGACCTTCGATTCATCGCCCGGCTTGTCCGCCACGTCGTCGAGCCGACCGTGGCGGTAATCTTCCGCGAAACGTCGATAGCGTTCCCGCGAGGAGCGTGGCTGACTCATGGCGTGTAAGCTCGCAGATGATCCGGGAGCTGCCGATTCGCAATCAATGGCCAGCGAAAGCGGCCGCGCGAGCCCACCGCAGATGGTGGGGCCGGCTCTCCGAGCCGGCCTGAGTTCCAGCTCCCGCACTCATGCCCAATCCTGCGCGACCTCCACCTCCCCGCCGCGTTGGAGCCCGCCGCCGCATCGTCAAAGCCTGTCAGAGGTCGCGCTGCCTCGCCGCCGTCACGCGCTTCGCCTTCGAACGGCCGCCCTTCCAGATATCGTATTGTGGATCTGCATACGCGCCGAAGAACGCCTCGAGCTTCGCCTGCAGCTCCGCCTTCACCCGCTCGGTCCCTGGCTGGCCGAAGCAATTGAACCGCTCCGCCGGATCGGCACGCATGTCGTAGAGCTCGTGCGGACCTTCCGGATGCCGCCACACCAGTTTCCAACGATCCGTGCGCACCGCGCGGCAGGTTTCGAATTCGTAGAAGATCTCGTTTTCCCACGTGATCGCCTCGCCTTTGAGCGCCGCGGAAAAATCGCGACCCGGCGCCTTCGGCTGCGTGGGCATCTTGTCGGCGAGCCCGAGATACCCGAGGACGCTCGGCAGGAAATCGTAGTTGCTCACGAGCAGGTCATTCGTAGTGCCAGCGGGGATACGCCCCGGCTGATGAAAGATGAACGGCACCTTCATCATCAACTCGTGCGCGCCCACCGGACGCTGGTGATCGCCCATTCCCCAGATCCCGTTCTGGCCGCCCATCCACCCCTGATCGGCCGTGTAGACGACGAGCGTGTTTTCCGTCAGCCCGTTTCGCTCGAGCGTGGCCATGATCTCGCCAACGCCGTCGTCGACTCCGCTGGTTTCCGCCGCGACGCGGCGAATCGACTCGGTGCGGTTGTGATACGGTTTTTGGCCGTGCTGCCACGGGTGCATCGTGTCGCGCGGAAACGACGGCAGCTCCTTGTCGGCGTAATAGGCGGCGTGGCGATTCTTCGCCTTGTTGCCGAGCAGGCCGCCGAGCGCGTAGGGGCCATTATAGGCGAGGAAGAGGAAGAACGGGCGCGACTTGTTCTGCTCGATGAACTCGACGCCTCGGCGTGTCCAGAGGTCGGTCGTGTAGCCCGGCTCTTTGCGCACCGCGCCGTTCTCGATCACGTTTTGGTCGTAGAACTCGGTCGTGTGCCCATCGGGTTTCGTCGTCCACGTGGTGAAGCCTTCGGACGGCGTGAGATTCGCGCCGAGGTGCCATTTACCGCTGAGCCCGCAGGTATAACCGGCATCGCGCAGCACTTCGCCGAGCGACGTGAATTCCTGGAGCGTATTGTAGGCCGCCGGGCCCATCATGTATTTAGTATCCAGAAATGAATGTACACCGTGCTGCGATGGGATCAGCCCGGTGAGAAACGTCGCGCGCGTCGGGGAGCACACGGGATTGCTGCTGAGCGCGCGCGTGAACCGCATGCCGTTTGCCGCGAGGCGGTCGATATGGGGCGTGCGGATGTCCTTGTTGCCATAGCAGCCAAGCGTCCACGCGCCCTGGTTGTCGGTGAGGATGAAGACGAGGTTGATCGGCTTCGCGGTGGCGGTGGCGGCATGGGCCGCGGAGACGGGGACCAGGGCGAATGTCAACGCGACGGCCGCCGCGAGGAAGGGGTATCTCATGGCGGCAGGAAGTTGGGCGCCGCCCCTGCGCCCGCCAATCCGAATCGCCGCGTGCGCGTGCGGCGTATCGTAGCCCGGCGAGACGCCCACCAGCATTAACGTTATCGGTCGGAGGAAAAACGCTTCATGTAGCCCTGCTCGGGAGAGCAGGGACCGGCGACAGCTCGAGGCCGGTTAATCCGCCTCTCCCGCGGCGGGCTACACGAGCAGCACTGGGAAGGTTAACGCGCCGGCCACTCGTGAGGCTGCCGTTGCGCCACCGCACATTCTCCGTTTCCTGAGGCGAAGATTTTCCAGCCCGGCGCACCCGGTCAGCGGGCTCACCGGCTCGATGTTTCCTCAAACCCACGCCCCATCCTCCCATGTTCCGCCCTGTTCTGTTTCGTATCCGAATACCGGTGACGCTGCTCCTGCTGGCCGCAGCGGTCACAGCGTTCACCGTCGCCGCGCCCGCTATTCCGGACAAGCTCGTCGTGCTCACCTTCGATGACTCGTCCGTCTCGCACGCGACCATCGCGCGGCCCGTGCTGAAGCGCTACGGCTTCGGCGCGACCTTCTTCATCACGGAAGGCTTCACGTTTCGCACGAACAAGCGCGATTACATGACGTGGGAGCAGATCGCCGAGCTGCATCGCGACGGCTTCGAGATCGGCAACCACACGCGCGATCATCTCAGCATCACGGAAAAAAACGTGCCGCGCCTGGCCGAGCAGCTCGCCGCAATCGCCGAGCGCTGCCGCGAGCACGGGATCCCGACGCCGGTGAGCTTCGCGTGGCCGGGTAATAAATTTCACGTCGATGCATTGCCGGTGTTGCAGGCCGCAGGCATTCGTTTCGCCCGTCGCGGCGGCGAGCCTGAGGTTCCCTACAAGGAAGGTGGCGGCGTCGCTTATGAGCCCGGCGCCGATCACCCGCTGCTGATTCCGACGGCCGGTGATGCGCGACCCGACTGGACGCTCGATCATCTCCAGCGCGCCGTCGCGATGGCGCGCGCCGGGCGGATCGCGGTGCTGCAGTTTCACGGCGTGCCCGACGGCGAGCATCCGTGGGTAAACACGCCCCGCGAACGCTTCGAGGAGTACATGGCCTGGCTGCATCGCGGGGGTTACAAGGTGATCGCTGTGCGCGACCTCGCCCGCTACGTCGACGAGAAGATCGCGCCGGCGAATCCGCTACAGATCATGGAGCAACGCAAAAAAGCGAGAGCGGCGACGATGTCCGATCATCGATAGCGGTTCATTTCCCGAACCCCGGGTTTCGCCGGCCAACATGTCATCCATTAGATGACATTCCGCGCGGGATTTTGCCGAGGAACCCGGGAAAAGTGGGCATCTCGATTGTCATCTAATGGATGACAAACTTTCCCGGACGCCGTTGGCGGCGCGCGAACCGTGGCTTCGCCTTTCGGCCCACCCCGGACGTCGTATGGCGGGGAATTTGGCGGCGTGCTAAAAACTCTTATTCACGCACGGCCGCCCCACGCGGCCGTCGGATTCTCGCCATGAATATAACACCCACCCGTCTCGCTGAACCCACGTTCGCCGGTCGTTCCCGGCCATCCGATTCCCCCTCCTCCTCCGCGATGCACTCCGCCCGTGCGCTCCTCGCCGGACTGGCGCTGCTCGGTTTGCCGGCGGCTTCCCTCGCCGCCAACGCCAGCGCCAATTCCAACGCCAGCGCCAAGCGTCCGCCGGCGCCTGTATTCGAAGAACTGGGACGCCATCAACACCCCATCACGACGCGTTCGAAGGAGGCACAGCGTTATTTCAACCAGGGGTTGATGTTGCTGTACAATTTCAACCACCAGGAGGCGATCCGGTCGTTTCGCGCGGCCGCCGCGCTCGATCCGCAGTGCGCGATGGCGCACTGGGGCGAGGCGTTCGCCCACGGTCCGCACATCAACGCGCCGATGATGGAGGACGCGATGGCTCCCGCCTGGGAGGCCTTGCAGGAGGCGCTGAAGCGCAAACCTCACGCGAGCGCACGCGAGCAGGCGTATATCGACGCCCTCGCGAAACGCTACGCGCCCGCCGGCACGGCCCAGGATCGCCCGACGCTCGATCGCGCGTTTGCCGACGCCATGCGCGGCGTGGCCGAAGCGTACCCAGATGACCATGACGCGACGGTGCTCCACGTCGACGCCGTCATGAACACGACGCCTTGGAACTATTGGCAGGCCGACAAGCAGACCCCGAAGCCCGAGATCGCCGCTGCGATGCGCCGCATCGAGCACGTGCTCGCGCGAGTGCCGGATCATCCAGGTGCGAATCACCTCTACATCCACCTCGTCGAGGCCGGCCCGTCTCCCGCGCTCGGCCTGCCCAGCGCCTCGCAACTGCGGCGCTACGCCCCCGCGGCCGGGCACCTCGTGCACATGCCGTCGCACATCTACGTGCGCGTCGGCCATTATCAGGATGCAGTCGACGCCAACGAGGAGGCCGCCAAGGCCGACCGCCGCTACATCACCGCGTGTCAGGTACAGGGTTTCTACCCCGGCGTGTACTATCCGCACAACATGCACTTCCTCTGGTATGCGAAACTGTTCCAGGGTCGCGCCGCGGAGAGCCTCGATGCCGCCAAGCAGGTCGCCTCGTATGCCTTGTCGGCGGCCTGCGGCACCACCGTGCTGGAAAAGCCGCGTTTCACCTGGCTGCCGCTCGTGACCCAGCTGCGTTTCGGCCGCTGGGACGATGTGCTCGCCTCTGCCGAACCGCCCGCGACGCAGCCCTATGACCGCGCCATCTGGCGCTATGCGCGCGCCCGGGCCTATGCCGCCAAACGCGATGCCGCGGCCGCCGAGACGGAAGCGAAGCTGCTCGAACAACTCGCCGAATCCGAGGCCGTAAAGGGTGTCGATAATCCAGGATTCCCAGCGTCGCCCACCCTCGTGGTCGCCCGTCATCTAGCGCAAGCCAGCGTGGCCGCGGCGCGCGGCGACAACGAGAAACGTCTCGAACTGCTGCGCAGAGCCGTCGAAGCCGAGCATTCCCTGCCTTACATGGAACCGTCGTTCTGGTGGTATCCGACGCGGCAGACGCTCGCCGCCGCACTCCTGGAGCTCGGCCGAGCGGAGGAAGCGGAAAAGGAATTCCGCCTGGACCTCGCGGAATTCCCCCGCAACGGCTGGTCGCTCTACGGCCTCGCGGCAACGTTGCGCGCACAGAACAAGTCCGACGCCGCGACGCTCGTCGAGCGCGAGTTCACGACCGCGTGGGCGAAATCCGACGTAAAGCTCCAGCTCGACTGGCTCTAACCAGCACGCCCGGGCCGCATCGCCCGGCGCACTCCCCTGCGCCGCAGCTCTGAAGGGGTAAACTCGGACCGCAGTCGCCTCGGCGGCTGCGGTCCGAATCCGTACTCTCGCCCTTACCTTCCGCTTCGAAGGCCGCAGCCGCATCGTTCGCATCTCACGAGCACAAGGCCATTGACCGGGCCCCATCACGGTGGCATCCATCGCAGCGGTATGAGTCAGCCCCAGCCCAGGCTCGACGACCTGCGGATCGAGCGGAGTGCGACACCAGCCCCGGCCCGACGAAGCACGCTTTGGGTGCTCGCCCTCCTCTCGCTCGTCGCCCTCGCCGTTGCGGCCTGGTGGTTCCTGCGGCCAAAGAGCCTCGAGGTTCGCACCGTCGTAGCCCGATCCATCGCGAACACGGGCACCGACCGGACGGTGTTGAACGCATCGGGTTATATCACGGCGCGACGTGAAGCCACCGTTTCAGCGAAGTTCACCGGCAAGGTGCTCGAGGTCTTGATCGAGGAAGGCACACGCGTGACCGCCGGCCAGATCCTCGCGCGACTCGACGCCGCAAATGTCGAGGCCGGACTCCAGCTCGCACGCGCGCAGCTCGCCGCGGCCGGCACAGCCTTGGAGGAAACGCGCGTCCGGCTCAAGGAGGCTGAACAGGACTGGCAGCGGCAGACCGCACTGAGACGAAGCAACGTCGCCGCGCAGTCCGACTACGATCGCGCGGAGGCCGCGGCCGGTGCCTGGCGCGCACGGCTCGTCCAGCAGGAGAGCGAACGCATCGTGGCCGAGCGGAATGTCGCGGTCTGGCAGCAACAGGTCGACGATGCGATTATCCGAGCGCCGTTCGCGGGCGTGGTCACATCGAAGAATGCGCAGCCGGGCGAAATGATCTCGCCGATGTCGGCCGGCGGTTTCACGCGCACCGGCATTTGCACGATCGTCGACATGGAATCGCTCGAGATCGAAATCGACGTGAACGAGAGCTACATCGAACGCGTCGCGGCCGGCCAGCCGGTAGAGGCTACGCTCGACGCCTATCCCGACTGGAAAATTCCGTGCAAGGTGATCGCGATCATTCCGACCGCGAACCGGCAAAAATCCACCGTGCGCGTGCGCGTCGGTTTCGAGCAGCTCGACCCGCGCATCCTTCCCCAGATGGGCGTAAAGGTGGCGTTTCGCGATGTGCCTCGCGCCACCTCGCCTGCGGCCCCGGCGCAGGTCGCCGGAGTGGTTGTTCCGAAGGCCGCTTTGCGGAGTCAGGAGGGGCGCGACGTCGTCTTTGTTGTCCGCGACGGCCGCGCTGAGCGCCGCGCCGTCTCCGTGGCGAACGCCGAGAACACGGAGGTCGTGATCCGGGCCGGGATCACGGCCGGCGAGCGCGTCGTGATCGAGGCGCCGGCAGCGCTGTCCGACGGTGTCGCCGTATCCGAAAAACCATTATGAACGAACACACAACCAACGGGGAGTTGGTCCGCGTCGAAGGCGTCGAAAAGGTTTTCCACCGCGGCTCGGAGGAAATCCACGTGTTGAGCGACCTGAGCCTGCAGGTGCCCAACGGCGAGTTCCTCGCGTTGATGGGTCCCTCGGGTTCCGGCAAGAGCACGTTGCTCAACTTGATTGGCGGGCTGGATCGTCCGACGCGCGGGAGCGTCAGCATCGCCGGCGATCGCATCGACGAGCTGCCGGAACGGCGGCTCGCGGCGTGGCGCGCGCGACACGTCGGCTTCGTTTTCCAACTCTACAACCTGATCCCCGTGCTGACGGCGGAGCGCAACGTCGAGCTGCCCTTGCTCCTCACGCACCTTTCCAAGGCGCAGCGTCAAAAACACGTCGAGACCGCGCTCGCGATCGTCGGGCTCTCGCATCGCGCAAAACATTACCCGCGGACGCTCTCGGGCGGCGAACAACAGCGCGTCGGGATTGCCCGTGCCATCGTCACCGATCCTACGTTGCTGCTCTGCGACGAACCGACGGGCGACCTCGATCGGAAGGCGGGCGACGAGATCCTGAACCTCCTGCAGGCCCTCAACCGCGAGCAGGGCAAAACGATCATCATGGTGACGCACGATCCCCACGCCTCGGCCCGCGCCGCGCGGACGGTCCACCTCAACAAGGGCCAGCTCACGAGCGAGCAAATGGCGTGATTGTATAACCGCACGCGTGCTGCGCGTGCGCCACCCGATGAGATTTTTTCACCTGATCTGGGGTAATCTGAAACGCAGGAAGCTGCGGACCTCGCTCACGCTGCTCTCGATTATCGTGGCGTTCATCCTGTTTGGCATGCTCTGCGCAATCCGGCAGGCGCTCGTGGGCGGCGTCGAGCTCGCCGGCGCCGATCGGTTGATCGTGCGCCACAAGGTCTCGCTCATTCAGCTGCTGCCCGAGAGCTACAAGGCGCGGATGGAGCGGATTCCGGGGGTCGATCTCGCCGTGCACCAGACTTGGTTCGGCGGAGTCTATCAGGATCCGAAAAACTTTTTCATGCAAAACCCGGTCGTGCCCGAGGAATTCATGTCGATTCATCCCGAGCTGATCCTGCCGCCGGAACAGATGAAGGCATGGCTGCAAACGCGCACCGGAGCGATCGTGGGGCGCAACACCGCGAATCGTTTCACGTGGAAGATCGGCGACAAGATTCCGCTCCAATCGCCGATCTGGGGCAATCGCACCTGGGAGTTCGACTTGGTCGGCATCTATGACGGACGAGACAAAGGCACTGACACGACGCCGCTGTTTTTCCGCTACGATTATTTCGATGAAATGCGGCAGGAGGGCCGAGGCAAAGGGATGGTCGGCTGGTACACGATCCGGGTGAAGGATCCGGCACAGGCGGCCGAGGTGGCGAAACGTGTCGACGACGAGTTCGCGAATTCGCCGGAGGAGACGAAGACGGAACCGGAAGGCGCGTTCGTGCAGGGTTGGGCGAAACAGATCGGCAACATCGGGCTCATCGTGGCGAGCATCCTCGGCGCGGTGTTCTTCACCATTCTGCTGGTCACCGGCAGCACGATGTCGCAGGCGGTGCGCGAACGCACCGGCGAGCTCGGCGTGCTGAAGGCGATCGGCTTCACGCACGCGCAAGTGCTCTGGCTCGTGCTCGCCGAATCGTGCCTGCTCACCATTCTCGGCGGCGGCCTCGGACTCGCGCTGGCGTGGATGATCATCTCGCGCGGCGATCCGACGGGCGGGTTGTTGCCGCTGTTTTATTTTCGCACGAGTGACCTGCTGGTCGGAGTCGGCCTCGCGATCGCGCTGGGATTTTTCACCGGCCTGTTTCCTGCACTGCAGGCGATGCGGCTGCGCGTGGCGGACGCACTGAGGAGAATGTAACATGGCCGGCCCGCTCAACTGGTTCTCGCAGATCGCCTCGATCACGAAGTTCGGGTTGATGAGCATTCCGCAGCGCCGCGGCGCCGTCGCGGCCACGGTCATCGGAATCGCCGGCGTGGTCGCCGTGCTCGTCGGTGTCCTGTCGATCGCCGCAGGATTTCGCCGCGCGATGATGGCTTCGGGCGCACCGGACGCCGCCGTCGTCCTGCGCAGCGGAGCGGATAGCGAAATGGTCAGCGGCTTCGATCGCGCAGCCACGCGGCTCATCGCCGACGCGGCCGGCATCGCCCGCAACGCCCACGGGCCACTCTCCTCGGCAGAACTGTTCGTGATCATCAACCTGCCGAAACGCTCGACCGGCACCGACGCCAACGTGCCGTTGCGCGGCGTCGAGAGCGCAGCGCTGCACGTCCGCGACAACGTGAAGATCGTCGCAGGCCGCATGTTCGAATGGGGCAAGAACGAGGTCGTCGTCGGGGTCGGCGCCGCGCGCGAGTTCGCGGGACTGGACGTGGGGTCGAGCATCGCGGTCGGACGCGCAACATGGCCGGTCGTCGGCCTGTTCTCAGCCAACGGTGGCGTGGCGGAATCCGAGATCTGGACCGACGCGAAAGTGCTGCAGGGCGCGTATAATCGCGGCGATTCGTTTCAGTCGGTGTACACAAGGCTCGTGTCGCCCGGGGCGTTCACCGAGTTCAAGGACTCGCTGACGACAAATCCGCAGCTCAACGTGAAGGTGGTGCGCCAGAGCGACTATTACGCCGAGCAATCGCAGATGCTGACGAAGCTCATCACGACGCTTGGTTTTCTCATCGCGACGCTGATGGCCGTGGGCGCGGTATTTGGCGCGCTGAACACAATGTACAGCGCCGTGACCGCGCGCACGCGGGAGATCGCGACGCTCCGCGCGCTCGGGTTTGGCAGCAGCGCCATCATCATCGCGCTCATGATCGAGTCACTCGTTCTGGCGTTCGTCGGCGGAGCGATCGGTGGCGGGCTCGCCTATGCAGGGTTCAACAACTTTCATGCCGCTACGATGAACTGGCAGAGCTTCAGCCAGGTGGTCTTCGCGTTCGCCGTGACGCCGCAATTGCTGGTGCAAGGGATCATCTGGGCGACGTTGATCGGGCTCGTGGGTGGCCTGTTTCCGGCCATCCGCGCCGCGCGAATGCCCATCGCTGCAGCCTTGCGCGAGCTCTGAACCGGAGTCGGCAGACCCGCTGAATTCCGCCTGCGAGTTGGGCCGGGCGAGCAATTGTTTTGCGCACCCCACGCCGTCCTACTGACACACTTCGCGCGCAGGCAACGATTGACCCGGACCCCGACGCCTTTTTCGATTTCCGGCTCTCAACTCTCAGCTCTTAGCTCTCAGCCCTCACTCTTCCATGAGCCTCCAAATCAAACCCGCCAACGCTTGCGCGTTCGACCAATTTTCGCTCGGCGAAGTCATGCTTCGCCTCGATCCCGGTGAAGGCCGGATTCGCACCGCGCGCGAATTCAAAGCCTGGGAAGGCGGGGGCGAATACAACACCTCCCGCGGCCTGCGGAAATGTTTCGGCTACAAGACCGCGGTGTGCACCGCGCTCGTCGACAACGAGGTGGGCCACCTCGTCGAGGATTTCATCATGCAGGGCGGCGTCGCGACCGACTTCATCAAATGGCGCGAGGACGACGGCATCGGCCGCACGGTCCGCAACGGCTTGAACTTCACCGAGCGCGGCTTCGGCGTACGCGGCGCGGTCGGCAATCCCGATCGCGGCAACACCGCCGCCTCACAGCTCAAGCCCGGCGACTTCGACTGGGAACACATTTTCGGCAAGCTCGGCGTGCGCTGGTTCCACACCGGCGGCATCTTCGCCGCGCTCTCCGAGACGACCGCCGCCCTCACCGTCGAGGCCGTAAAGGCCGCCAACAAGCACGGCACGATCGTGTCCTACGATCTCAACTACCGGCCCTCGCTCTGGAAGACCATCGGCGGCCTGAAAAAGGCGCAGGAGGTCAACCGCGAGATCGCCAAATATGTCGATGTGATGATCGGTAACGAAGAGGACTTCACCGCCTCGCTCGGCTTCGAAGTGAAGGGCGTCGATCACAACATCAGCGCGATCGAGATCGACGCGTTCAAGGCGATGATCGAGACCGCCGTGAAGGAATTCAAAAACTTCAAGGTCGCCGCCACCACGCTGCGTCGCGTGATCAGCGCGACCAAGAACGACTGGAGCGCGATCCTCTGGCACGATGGCAAATTCCACGAGAGCCGCAAATACCCCGAGCTCGAGATCCTCGACCGCGTCGGCGGCGGCGACTCCTTCGCTTCGGGCCTGCAATTCGGCTTCATGGAGTTCAACGACGCGCAGAAAGCGGTCGAATACGGCGCCGCGCACGGTGCGCTCGCGTCGACCACGCCGGGCGACACTTCGATGGCCACCCGGAAGGAAGTCGAGAAGCAGATCTCCGGCGGCGGCGCGCGCGTCGTGCGCTGACTCGCACGCCGCCGCGGCTGCCCGAGTCATCGGTCGGAAGCCGATGCCACATCCAGGCCCGGGCGCGCTGCCCGGGCTTTTTGTTTTTCGCGTCGATGGCGCGACCTCATTCCCGCAACAGGAGATTGGCCGCCATGCGGAAACACTCCGCCGCCGGAGCCCCCTTCGCGAAACGCTCCGCTTCCGCGATCACCTGCTGCAGCACCGACGGCTGCGGATACTTCGCCAGATAACACTGGGCTCCGTTCGCCGTCGCCTGTTCCACGTCGGCGGGGTGTTCGGAGGACGACAGCATCACGATGGGAATCGCGTCCAGTTCGCGCTGCTGCCGGATCCAGCGCAGCACGTCGTGCCCCGTCATCGCCGGCATCTTCACGTCGAGAAAACACAGCAGCGGCATCGCTATCGCCGACCTCATCGCGCCCAGCAACGCTGCAATCACATCCTCTCCGCGGCTGAACACTTCGAAGCGATATCCGATTCCAGCCCTGCGGAAAAGCATCTGCAGGAGATCGACGTCATCCGGATCGTCGTCGGCGGCGACGATCACGCTACGTTGAGCTAATTGGAGGGGATCCATGATTCCGCACAGACCGTAATTCCCGGTGCTGGAGTGAGAAAAAATGAGAATTTGAGAAAAAATCAGCCTGCCCGGGAACCCGGATGCCACCGCACTTCGTGAGCAAACTTCGGTCCAACGCAGCGCCGCACCCTTCGCGGCGCTACCCCCAATGATGTTCATAGCCGGCCTCGCGATAGGCATCCTGCTCACCGTCATTCTCGCGAATTTCATTTCGAGCGAAAAGCACCTCGGGCACCATATCAGCTCCGAGTATGCCGTGACCGATCCGCAGTTCGCGCGCTCGATGAGCGGACTGCTCGGACCTCCGCTCACCGGCGGAAACCGCGTCGTCGAGCTGGTGAACGGCGATGCGATTTTTCCCGCGATGCTCGAAGCGATCCGCGCCGCCAGCCACAGCATCACCTTCGAGACCTTCATTTATTGGCGCGCCGAGATCGGCCGTGAGTTCGCCGAGGCACTGGAGGAGCGCGCTCGCGCCGGAGTGCGGGTACACGTCCTCGTCGATTTCGTCGGTTCGAACAAGATGGATCCGGCGTTGTTCGACTTGATGCGCGCCGCCGGCGTCGAGATCGAAAAATTTCATCCGCTGTCCTGGTATCATCTCTCCCGCTTCAACAATCGCACGCATCGCAAGCTGCTCGTTGTCGATGGCCGCATCGGTTTCACCGGTGGCGTCGGCATCGCCGACGAGTGGCGCGGCAACGCCCAGGACCCGCAGCATTGGCGCGACACGCATTTCCGGGTCGAGGGCCCCGTCGTGGCGCAGATGCAGGCCGCGTTCATGACGAACTGGATCAAGACGCGATCCACCGTCGAGCACAGCCAGGATTACTTTCCGGAACTGAAGGAGGTCGGGCCACACTTCGCGCAGATGTTCCACAGCTCACCGCAGGAAGGCAGCGAGGACATCCGGCTGATGTACCTGCTCTCGATCGCCGCCGCGCGCCAGGAGATCCTCCTCGAGCAGGCGTATTTCGTGCCTGACGACCTGACGATGGAGCTGTTGGTCGACGCCCTTAAACGCGGCGTGCGCCTCGAGATCATCACTCCCGGAAAGCTCACCGACCAGACCATTGTCCGGCGCGCCAGCCGCTCGCGCTGGGGCGCGTTGCTGGAGGCCGGCGCACACATCTACGAATTTCAGCCGACCAATCTGCATTACAAAGTAATGATCGTCGACGGACTCTGGTCATCCGTCGGCTCGACGAACTTCGACAACCGCTCGTTCCGCCTGAACGACGAAGCCAATCTGAACATCCACGACGCCGGCTTTGCCGCGCGCCTCAGGGAAATCTTCGAGGCCGACAAGGCTCGCAGCCGAGAAGTCACCTTCGAGGCATGGCGTCACCGCCCGCTCAAGGAAAAACTCTGGGAGCACACCGTCGGGCTTCTCCGCTCCCAGATGTAAGCGATCCATCTCGCCGCTTCCGCAGCAATCGCAGGGTCCCGGCTCCGGAGCCTCACCCTCGCCGCACCGTCACGGCCTCGATCATGGGCTCCTCACCCATTGCGGCGGCGAGCGCCGCGCGACCGAAGGCCACCTGCTCACGCGATTCATGCCGGTCCTCGCTCCGACCCGTTTCTCCGCTGGGGCACGGCAGCGGCACACCGGCCGCGATGGGTTCACCGAACACGGGCGCGCCGCCTTCATCCCAGGTGAAACGCTGTACATGCACCGCGCGATTCCAGTTGGGTTTCGTCTCCAGTTTCGCATGGAACACGATCCAGTCCTCCGTCTCGTCCGGCGACCGGGTGAAGCTGCAATGCCCCACTCCCCACATGCTCCTGGTCGCCCGCAGCACGGGCGTCCGATACTTCAGCCACGCACGCGGATTCAGCGGATCACCGCCGGCGACCAGTTCCAGCATCCCGAGCTTGTAGCTGGTTGCCCAGGAGGCACTCGCCGAGTAGATGACGAACACACGATGATCGCGCACGAGCACTTGCGGCGCCTCGTTCAAGCCACGGCTGCCGGCGGTCTCATCGACCCGCTCCCACAGAAAATCGTCGTTCGCACACAGCCGCACGCGGGCGGTCGCGAGGGTCCAGGGATTCTCCATGCGGGCAATATACAGCCACTGTTCGTCACGCTCGTCGGCCCAGCCCGACCATAGCATATAGCGCGCGCCGCCATGCTCCAGAATCGTACCGTCGATCGCCCACCGATTATTTTTTTTAGTACAGAGATCGTCTCCAGTGTAGAGCTCTGCCTTGAAGCGAAACTCGCTCGTCGGCTCCTCGCCCACCGACTCCAGCACGATCATGCGATGCGTCTCGTTTTTCCCGTTGGACGCCGCGACGTAGATATACCACTTGCCGTCGAGCCGGTGGAGTTCCGGGGCCCAGATCTCGCGGCTGTGCGGGCCTTTCGCCGGCGCACGCCACACGATGATTTTTTCCCCGCGCTGCGTCAGCCGATCGGAACGGTACACCGCCACGGCCAGGTCGTCCTCGCTCGCGCACCAATAATAAAAACCCTCGTGCCGCACCACCCACGGATCCGCGCCGGGCCCGACTGGATTGGTAAACGTCTCGGCCGGCGCAAGCGGTTCGGCGGGATCGCCGACCAGAGCAAACCCGGGAACCGTCGCATCGGACAAACGGACGGCCGCGGAATCGGACTTGGAAACACGGGAGGGATTCATTCGCCCCGCCACTATGCCGGGCCCGCCGAATTCCCATTATCCGTGCCGCTCTGATTCCGGTGTCCGTGTTTGTCCGACGGCCCCGCGCTTCAGAGCCGTCGGCCGCGCACCAGCAACTGATTCGTCGGCAGCCGGAAACACTCGTCCGCCGGCGCGCCCTGCAAGAAGCGCTCCGCTTCGTCCACGACCTCACGCAACACCGCCGGCTGCGGGTATTTGGTCAGATAACATTGTGCCCCGTACTGCACGGCGGCCGTCACATCGCGCGGGTGCTGCGAGCCCGACAGCATCACGACAGGCAGGTGATCGAGCGCCGGTTGCGCGCGGATCCAGCGCAAGACATCGTGCCCGTTGAGCGCCGACAGTTTCACGTCGACGAAACACAGCAAGGGACGCAGCGCCTTCAGCGAACTCTCGAGCGCCTTCGAAAGCGCGGCGATGGCCTCCTCGCCATCATGAAAAAGCTGCAACGGATACTCCACGCCGCCCTTGCGCAACAGCAACTGCAGCAGCGCAAGATCGTCGCTATCATCGTCCAGTGCGAAGATGACGGGATTGGCTTGAATGAGGTTTGTCATAATTTGCCCCAGAGACCGCTTTTTGGTTCCGGCCGCACGATTTTGGAAACATTCGCGCACGTTCCATCCCCTGCTGCCCCGCGGCGGGAGTACGTTCTCAGACTGCGCGCCACTCGGGCAAAATGAACCCTGGGGCGTCTCCACATTTTCAATACGTGAGCCGGTAGCTGGTGACGAACTCGCGCCCCGCGCCGAGCCGGGCCTGTCGTCCCACAAAATCGTAGTCGAACGCATTGCGCACCGCCGCGCCGAAATTATGAGCCACCTTGCCGCGCCGCAGCGAGTAGTTCGCGCCTATCCCGACCAGCCGATAAGCTGGATATTCGAGCCGCAAGCGCTGCTTGTCCTCATACTGCGCGACGAACGATGAAACGTAGGACACGCTCGTATTCATCGACAGCCCCTGCCAGCGCCCCTTGGGGAAGGAATAACTGAGCGACGAGCTCGCGGTACAGGGCGGCAGTCGCGTGATCGCCCGTCCCACTTCCTGCGGCAGGTCGGGCGAAGCGGTCGTCACCGCGCGCGCGTAGGTACCCCGAGCGATAAACGAGATCGGCGGCGAAGGCTTCCAGCGCAGCTCGATCTTCGCGCCACGAAACGTCTCCTCCCCCGACGCCACGAGCTGCGGCTGCGTCTGGTTCGCATCCAGAATCGGGTCGTCGTACAGCGGGTTGCGCCGCGAGATGTCCTCGTTGAACAACGAAAAGCCCGCCGCCGAAAGATCGATGCGCGGCTCGGCCAGCCGCCATTTCGCGCCGGCCTCGTAGCCGCGCGTCATCTCGTTCGGCTGCAGGCGCCCCGTGCGCGCGTCGACGCGCGACGAAGGCTCGAATGCCGTGCTCACCGTCGCAAACAGGAGCAGCCGGCTCGGCACCGCCTGGTAGTTCACGCCCGAATGATACGTCAGCTGGTCGACCGTATCGCCGATATGGGGCATCGCCACGCCCGCCCGCCGATCCGTGATGTGCATCGTCACGTAATCCTGGCGCAGCCCCGATGTAAACACGAGCCGGCCGCGCGCCACCGCCATCCGGTGGCTCAGCTCCAGCGCCGTGTAGCGCGCCTTTTCCTCGCGATCCGCCAGCACGCGCGAATAGACCGTCGGGCTGAAGGCGGGCCGCGAATAATCCGGCGTATCCGGATTAAAAAGACGCGCCGTCACCGGCAGAGCGTTGCGCGTCGCCGTCGGCAGTGCCCACTCCTCGCGCTCGTAAACGCCCCACGTATGGCTCACCGCGGTCATCAGCTTGTGTTCGGCCCCAAAGCCGCTGAACCGTCCCGTGACCTCCAGATGCGCGAGCTGCACTGCCTGCGGCTGCTCGAGATGCCGCGGCTCGCGCGTTCCTTCGAATCGTCCCAGCGCCACGTTGTAGAGCGAGGTGGTGAAGCGGTCCTGCTCGACCTGGCGCCACCACGCCTCGATGCCCGCACGCACCGCGAATTTCTTGTGCGGCTGGCCGTCGAAGAGAATCGTCGCCGCCGTCGTCCGGCGGCGCACGCCCGCCTCGGGCCCGAGGGCATTGAAACCCGCCAGCGGCAGATAAGGGCCCACGATCTTCTGCCCAGTCGCCGGCCGATACTCCGGAATTCCCGGCGCCGAGGTCGCGTGCACTTGCTGAAAGTCGATCGCGAACAACGTGCTCGCCGCCGCGCTGTGCCGCCAGGTCACCGCGCCGTTCACCGCTCGCGTCTCCGTCGCGGCAAACTGCTCCGGCCCCGTCCGCCGGTTCCAGGCCACGGCCAGCCGCTGCCACACGCGTTTCGGCACCGCCGGCCCCGTCACCTCGATCGCCGCCGACTGGCGGTCGAGCGACGAGACCGAATAGTCGAAGCGCCGCCCCGCGGTCGCCCGCGGCCGCCACGTAAGGAAATCCTGGATACCGCCCGGCGCCGCCCGGCCCAGCACTGGCACCAGCGCGCCTTGAATCGTGATCGTGCGGCTCGTGTTGAGCATGTCCGACGCGCCCATCGTCACAAACCCGTTGCGCAAAAGCGGAGTGGGAAATCCCCGCAGGCTCAGCCGCGTGTCCCCGGTCGCAAGGTCCACCGCCGACGGACTCGCGATCTGCTGCAGCTCACCCGCCATCTCCATCGCCAGCGGATCGTCTTCGATCGCCTCGGCCGTGATCATGTCGTTCGAGAACGGCGTGTCGCGCAGCTGGTGCTCGTAGGAGCCCATTCCCGTCGCGTCAAAGTCCACGTCTTCGCTCGTCGCCTGCACTTCCATCGCATCGAGCTTCACCGCCTCCTGCTTGCTCGCGGAAATCACCGCTCGATTCGTCGCCGGCACGGGCGCCTCGCCCGAAGTCGCCTGGGCGCGCGCGTCCAGCAGCGCACCTCCCGCGAAAGGGAGGCCGCACAGCAGTCGGAAAAGCGACCCCAGCTTCATGTGAATCGAAACCATCGAAGCTCAATCTCACCTGCAATTCCGATGCCCGCACCTCGAAAATTAGTTTTTTGCGAACTCAGCGCGTGCATCACTGCTAATGACGCCGCGCCGGCCAAAATTTCATATTCGAATTACGCGCCCTGCCCGCCGGCCGCTCGTTCACGGGAGCTTCCAACTTTCAATGCCTCGCCTGCCGCTTCGCCGTCCGCCGCTTCCGCGTCCCCGTCCGCTGAGTCGTCGCACGTTTGGTCGGGCGCGTTGTACTGCGCGTCGGGGAGGACGACACCACACGACGTTTCGGCGCCTCGGTTTCGACCGACTCAACCTCGCCGCGATTGCTCTGCCACTGCGCGTCGTTCTCGCTCGCGATCCTCGCCATCGAGCGGCGCGTGAGCACCGACATGTCGTCGCGCCGGGCGGAGATCGGCTTGGCCGGCGTCTTCGATTTAGCGAGCAGCCACATCGGCTTCGCCTGGTCGCTCTTGATCCGAAAGATGTGCCATTCTCCCTTCAGTTTCTTCCCATGGAGCATGAGCTTCAAATCGCCTTTCGCATGACTGCCACCGAGCAGTTCATACGTGCCCGTGTCCCACACCATCACCGTGCCGCCACCATACTGGCCTTTCGGAATCGTGCCTTCGAAATTCATGTAATCGAGCGGATGGTCCTCCACCTCGAACGCCGCGCGCTTCACCCCCAGTTCGTAAGGCGGCCCTTTCGGCACCGCCCAGGACTTTAACGTCCCGTCCATCTCCAGGCGGAAATCGTAGTGGAGATGGCTTGCCGCATGTTTCTGGATCACGAACCGTCGCGCCGCGTTGTCGGCCGCCCCGCCATTCGTCTCCGCGCCCGCCGCAGGTTCGGCCGTCCGCGTAAAGTCGCGCTTCGCCACATAGCGTTCCAGCGCGCTCGCGACCGGCTGTCGTGAGCGTCGCGGTGGCGCCTTGCGCGGTGCCAGCTGAAGAAATGCTTCGGGCAGTTCCTGCTGCGTCGTCAGCACGCCCGCGAACAGATCGCCCACGTCCCTCAAGCGGGCAAGCGCCTCGGCCGGCGTGAAGTCGAGCGCGGCACGATTCTTCTTCGTCCGCGCACGCGAAAGTTCCTGCCACTTCAACGGCAGCGAGATGAACGGCTCGTCACGTTTCCCGCGCATCGCATAGACACACACCGTGGTCTTCGACTGCGAATTCTGCGACCAGTCGATCATCACCTTCCTCTTTCGCAGCGTCTTCGACATCGCGCTCACCACGAGATCGGGGTGCCGCTGCTCGAGCAGCGTAGCGACGCTCTTCGCGAACGGCTGCGTCGCCGCATAAGTCACGTCCGTGTTCAACGGCACATAAATCTGAATCCCCTTCGACCCGGAAACCTTCGGAAAAGATTCCAGCCCGAGCCCGTCGAAGACCTCCTTCAAACGCAGCGCGACCTCCGCACAGGTAAAAATATCCGCGCCTTCCCCCGGATCGAGGTCGAATGCGACATGGGTCGGCCGGTCGATCGCCGGCACGCAATGCAAAAACGGGTGCAGCTCGATCGCGCCGAGATTCGCACACCAGGCGAGCGTCTCTGCATTGTTCACGAGCATGTAGTTGATGTGACCCTCGTGATGGCGGCGGGGCACCTGATAGGTCGCGATCCATTCCGGCGCGTGCCGCGGCGCGTTCTTCTCATAGAAACTTCCGCCCTTCACGCCCTCCGGAAAACGAATCAGCGTCACCGGCCGGTCTTTCAAGTGAGGCAAAATAAAAGGCGCCACATCGAGGTAGTAGCGGATCATGTCGCCTTTTGTGAACCCACTCGGGAAATAGCGCTTGTCGAGATTCGAAAACGAAACCTCGCGCTCGGTGCTCCCGGTGCTTTTTCGACGGCCAGCCATCTTTCCACAGACCTGCGACGAACGGTCTCGTTCGTCTCAATGCCTTGCCGGTCCCGGACTCGGACCTTCCGCTCCGTCGCCAAGTACGGTTCCGGCCCGCGCCTCCTGTCGTCCGCCCCCCGCCGATCCGGGGTGAGGAATCGTTCCGATATTGGGTTCGGGAAATTCAGCGCGGCGGGCGTGCGAACGGCGATCAAGCCTGCCGGTCTGGCGTTTCCTCTCACTTAACCCTCAGCGAAAGGAAAAACTATGGCCATCATCACCATGCTCATCATCGGATTGCTCGTCGGCATCATCGCGAAGTTTCTGATGCCAGGCGACGACCCGGGCGGCCTCATCGTCACCATCCTCCTCGGAATCGCCGGCTCGTTCGTCGCCGGCTACATTGGTCGCGCCGCCGGTTGGTATAGCGAGGGCGACCCTGTTGGCTTCATCGCTTCGGTGGTCGGAGCGATCGTCCTCCTGCTCCTGTATCGCCTCGCCTTCCGACGCAAACGCGGGTGACGCCATTTCGTTTCAAGGGTGGTCCTCCAGAGGCGCGGTTCGCTGCGCCTCTTTTTACGCTCTTGGGTTTGGCCTCCGGCGATGGGGTTCGCGGCAAAAAAAACCGCCGGCGACGATTCGCCGGTGGTTTCATGTCTGACGTATCGAGAATTCGATTACGCAATCATTGCCAGTGGCCGCGCACGTAGACGTATCCGCCGTTTTGGGCCGGTTGCCAGGTCGGCGCCACCCAGACGCGGGTGCCCGCCGGCGGGATTTCCCAGCGCCCCGACTGCCATTGGTAGCCACTGCCTGTCCACGCATAGTGGCCGCGGATCCAGACCGCGTTGGGTGAGGGTTGCGGCGGCACGGTCTCCTGCGGCTCGGAGACGGGCGAGGGCGGGATCGATTGCACCGTTTGGCTGGCATCTGCGGAGTAAACCGGCGCCGGATTCGCCGCCCGCTGATCCTGACGATGTCCAATCGCGGCGCCGGCGAGGCCGCCCGCGACCGCTCCGATTGCGGCCCCTTGTTCGGTGCTGACCTTGCCCGAGTTCGCGCCCACGACGCCGCCGAGGACGGCTCCCGTGGCAGCGCCGGCGACGGCTCCCCGGTTTCGACCCGAGTGATCCACGGCATACGGATCGTTGCTACTTGCGCAGCCGGCGCCGAACGCGGCCACGGCTGCGGCGAGAGTGAGTGAGACGGTTTGAGCTTTCATACTCCCGCATAGTTAACGCGCTCCCCCTGTGGTTCCCGGGACGATTTGTCCCGCGCCTGCTTTCACGTGGGTACATACCCCACGCCTGCCTGCGGCATCCCGCACAACTCGCGGGTGCGGATGCTTCAGCAGCCCATCGCCTCCCGCCGTCGATTTCGCTTTCAGCTCCCTGACCCATCCCTCAACTCCACGCTGCCACTCCAAGCTCTCTCATTTGATGGACCTCACCCGCCTGCCCCACACCGATCCACTCGAAATCTATCGCTATCGTGACGGTCTCTACGCCGCCGATCTCCTCGCCGCTGCCATCTGCGAATTCGATTTCTTCACCTGGCTCGCCGCTCATCCGGCGGACAAGGCCACGATCTGCCGCGAGCTCGGCCTCGCTGAACGCCCGACGGACGTGATGCTCACGCTGTTCACCGCTGACGGTTTCATCCGGCGCGACGGCGCGGAGTTTCACGTGACGCCGCTCGGCGCCGAGCACCTTGTGCGCACGTCGCCTTTTTTCATCGGCCCGTATTACGCGTCTTTGCAGGAGCGGCCGGTGGTACGCGACTACGTGAAAATCCTCCGCACGGACAAGCCCGCGAACTGGGGCAGTTTTCAGCATCAAAAGGAATGGAGCGAGGCGATGCTGACCGCGGAGTTCGCCACGACCTTCACGGCCGCGATGGATTGCCGCGGCGTCTACCTCGGAGCTGCGCTCGCGCGACAGATCGACCCTCGCGATCGCTCGCGGCTGCTCGATATCGCCGGCGGCTCCGGCATCTACGCATGCGCGTTGGTCGCCCATCATCCGCACCTCGCCGCGACCGTCTTCGAGCGTCCACCGGTCGATCGAATCGCTCGCACGATGATCGAAAAACGCGGCTTCACCAACCGGGTCGGCGTCGTCGCCGGCGACATGTTTTCCGATCCGCTGCCCGCCGGCCACGACCTCCACCTTTATTCGAATGTCCTCCACGATTGGGATGCCAGGAAAGTGGCCCCGCTGCTTGCCGCATCATTTCGCGCGCTCACGCCAGGCGGCATGTTGATCGTGCACGACGCGCATGTGAACGCCGATAAAACCGGCCCGCTGCCCGTCGCGAAATACTCTGCGTTGTTGATGAGCGTGACCGAGGGCAAGTGTTACTCGACGCTCGAAATGGAAACGCTGCTCACCGCGGCCGGTTTTCGCGACTGCCGCCATCAACCCACCGTGGCCGATCGTAGCGTGATCACGGCGCTCAAACCAGCCTGACCAGCCGGCCGCGTCGCACGCGAATTTGAGTGCGTCCGGCGAGGCTCACTTCTCCTTCGTCGGCGGCGTGGGCTGGTTCTCGGGCCGTTGGCCTCGGGTGCAGCCGTCTGTTTCGGCGTTTCGGGATTCGTTACGCCGCCGTGCGCACCCGAACGCGAGGCATCGCCAAAATTCTTCGCCTGCCCCGCGCTTCCCGTCGTGCTCGTCGCCCCTCCTTCAGTGGGAGTTTTGGCCGGACTCTGGGCATCGGCATCGGCGTTGCCGCGGCTCTGGCGATCGCACCCGACGGATATCCCGAGAGTTGCCGTGATCGCCAGTGCGAGCTCTCGATGCCGAAGAGTGCCGCTTCGGGAAATCGCCCGGTGACGGAACCGACGCCAGGCGCGACGTTCTCTCGCCCCAGCCACCACCGCGTTCTCCTCCCGCTTCGTCCATGCAGCCTTCTTCCAACGCCTCCACTCCCGGCATCGTCGGCCGCGCGCTTCATGCGCTCGTCTCGCAGATTCCGCCATCCGCCGAAACGCCCAGCCTCACGCCCACCGTGCGCGCGCACGAGCTCGCCCGCAGCGCCGCCATCAGAGCCGCCACCATGTCGGGCAGCTTCACGCTTCCACCGGGCCCGTTGGGCATGGCGACCGTGCTGCCTGATCTGCTCGGCATCTGGCGGATGCAACAACAGTTGGTCGCCGACATCGCCGCCACGTTCGGACGCACCGCAGCCCTCACGCGTGAGACCATGCTCATCTGCCTCTTCAAACATGGCGGCGCCGCCATCACGCAACGGCTCCTCGCACGCGGCGAGAACGACAACGTCGTCGTGCATCGGATCACCAACCGCGCGCTGCAGCAGATGCTCGAGAAGATCGCCATCCGCATCGGGCAACGGATCGCCGCCAAAAGCGTGTCGCGCTGGCTCCCGATTCTCGGCGCCCTCGGCGCCGGTGCCTACGCCTACTACGACACGACGCACGTCGCGACCAACGCCATCGACCTGTTCTCGAAACCTCTCCTCCTCAAAGAAGCCGCGGCAGCCGGTGGCGCCGATGACTCCGCAACCACCGAAAAGGATTCCGGCGCGCGAACGCGTTCCACCTCGCGCCGCCGCGCCGCCTCATCGTCCGCGGCGCAGAAAAAATCGAAAACGCCGAAGGACCCGCAGCCTTCGACCCGCCGCTCGCGAAAATCCGCTTCGCCAGGGGACGCGCCTTGATCGTGCTTTGATGCCAGCCGAGTGGAGTCATCCGCGGGCCACCGGTCGTGAGGGATCCGAGATCCACTCGCTCCAGGAACCCGCATAAAGTTTCGAGCCGCCGAGCCCCGCGTACTCCATCGCGAATACATTTGCGCATGCGGTGATGCCGGAGCCGCACTGGTGGGCCACGTTTTCCGGCCTCCGTGCTCCGAGCAACGCTTCGAACTCGCGCTTCAATTCATCCGCCGGGCGGAAGGTCAGATCCGCCTTCAGGTTCGCCTTATAAAACCGATTCAACGCGCCCGGAATCCGGCCCGCCACGCGATCGATCGGTTCGACCTCGCCACGGTAACGCTCCGGCGCGCGTGCATCGACGATCGCCACCTCGGGCCGATTCAAACCATTCAGAACCTCGCGCGCACTCCACCGCATCGTCGCGTCCGGCCGCGCCCGCAGACCGCTCGCCGTCACGGGCAGGACCGGCACCTCGCGGCTCGTCGGCCGACCCTCCCCAATCCATTTCGGAAAACCGCCGTCGAGCAGCGCCACGCGTGACAATCCGATCCATCGCGCCATCCACCAGAGTCGGGCGGAATATTGTCCGCCCACATCGTCGTAAGCCACGACCATCGTCGATTCGGACACGCCATGCCGCGCCAGGAAATCCGCAAACACCTGCGGCTCGGGCAACGGATGACGCCCGTTCGCGCCCGTTTTCACTCCCGACAAATCCGTATCCACCGCCGCGAAATGCGCGCCGGAAATATGGCCCTCGCCATAGAGTCGCGCGCCTTTGGCGACATCCGCCAAATCGTGACGGCAATCAAACACGACCCACGCCGGATCGTCGAGTTGGGCGGCCAGTTCTTCAGTGCTGACGAGCATCGTTCGACCGTGTTCGTCGACCGCAGGATGCGCAAAGGGGAAAATCAAAATGGCCCCACGTCGGCGCATCTGCAGAAAAACGGATGACACCGCCCGCCACCTCAGCGTCGCGTCGGATCCCGCGACCCCGGCGGCATCCTGAGCCCGCTCAGGTCCAGCTCGCCCGTGCTCGTCGCCCGGAAGCTGCGAAACCCCTGCCCTTCCGCCGGGTGCAGCCTGCTTTCAAGCCGGTAGGAAATTGCCGGCGCGTTCGTCTGCGAAAGCTCCGTCACCTTGCGGATCAACGCGAGATTCTCGAGATGTATGGTCACCGTCTGCGTCAACGTGCCGAGCTGCGGCACCGTCACGCGCTCGTTCGTTACCGCGCGGCCGACGTACGTGCCGTTCAAATACAACCGGTGCGAACCGCCCGCCAGCGTGAGCGGCTGCGGCGTCTCGTTGGTGAGCCGCAGAGTCAGCGCCGCCGTCGTCTCCAGCATCGAGGCCTGCGTCGGCACCACGTTGGTGAGGCTCACACTGACCTCCCCCGTATCCGCTGGCGACGCGCAGCCGCCGAGGAGGAACGCCAGCCCCCAGACCCCTGCCATCGACGCCGAGAATCGGTTCATCACGAACCCGACAGCAAGCAGCCGTCCAAGGTCCATCGCTGCCGCCGCGTTCTGGATTGAAAGATCGCCCGCGCTCCGCGATTTGACCCGCGCCCCGCGGTGCGCAAACACTGGCGCATGGCTTCCCCCACCTCTCCGCTGCCTTCGCGCCGGCAGTTTCTCGGTACGCTCGCGACCGGCCTGGCCGGAGCCGCCCTCAACTCGCCGGCGGTCGCAGCCGACGCCGCCAAGGCGAAGAAAACACTCCCGACCACCGCTCCGGCCCCGACACCGCGCAACGCGTACGTCTATCGCTTCAACATCGGCGACATCGAGGCGTGGTCGATCAGCGACGGCCACATGCTGTTCCGCGAGGGCCTGAACTTGATGTGGCCCGACACCGAACGCGAGGCGATGCGCCAGGATCTCGTGACGCAGGGTGAACGGACCGACGCCCTCCCGCTCTACGTCAACATCCTCGTTGCCCGGATCGGCCACGAGATCGCTCTCTTCGACGCCGGCTTCGGGCGCCGCCCAAAGAATCTCGAGATCGGCTGGCTGGCCGACGCGCTCGCCTCGATCGGCATCGCGCCCGCGCAGATCACGCAGACGTTTCTCAGCCACGCACACGCCGATCACCTCGGCGGGTTCGTGGTGGATAACATGGTGGCCTTCCCGAACGCCGCGCTGCACTGCCTGAAGGCGGAAGTGGATTTCTGGCGCTCGCCCGAACCTGATTTCTCGAAATCCCGCCGCGCGAAGGGACCGCTCCCTGGCATGATCCGGGACGCGCGCGCCAAATTCGACGTACTCCAACCCAACCTGCAATTGCACAGCGGCACCACCGCGCTGCTCAACGGCGCGATCACGCTCGAGCCCGCCCCCGGCCACACGTCAGGCCACGCGATGTTTCGCCTCCGCTCGGGCAAGGAGTCGCTGCTTCATTTCATGGATGTCGCGCATCATCACACCCTGATGTTCACGGACCCCGAGTGGGGCATCGCCTTCGATCACGATCCGGATCAGGCCCGCGACACGCGCAAGAAACTCTTCGCGCAACTCGCCGCGACGAACGAGCGCTCGTATGGCTTCCATCTGCCCTGGCCTGGCCTCGGCCGGATCGCATCCGCCATACGAGGCTACCGATGGAATGCGGAACGCTGGAGTTGGGGCTCATAACTCCCGCCAAGGCAGCGCACGTGCCTCACCAACACTATCGTTGAGCCATCAGGATTCCAGGCAGCCACCGCAGCCGCCGGAGTGCGCCGCCCGAACGATCTCCTCCGGAGTCACCTCACGGACGTGCGTCGCGACGGACCAGAGGTGTCCAAACGGATCCTCCAGTACGCCGTACCGATCGCCCCAGAACATCTCCTGCACCGGCAACTTGGGCTTTGCGCCGGCACTCACCGCTTGCGCGAACACCGCGTCGGCGTCCTCGACCGACAGATGGATGGTGACAGGCGAGCCGTTGAGCGATCGCGGCCCCAACGAGGCCCATTCGCGAAACTCATCGACGAGCATCACCGGCGAATCGCCAATGCGAATCATCGCGTGCAGCAGCTTGCCTTCCGGGTTCGGCACCCGGGCGATTTCCGTGGCGTTGAAGGCGCGCTTGTAGAACCCGAGCGCCTCTGCGGCGCCCGCGCATACGAGATGCGGTGTCACTGTATGCATTCCTTCCGGGATGGGTTTCACGGGAGCGGTTCCCGTCTGGCTGGGAGTCTCTGTGGTTGTATTCATGTTGGAGTGCACCGACTCACCGCCGTCGTGGCGGCCGCCGGATTGGGTTGCCCTCTATCAACGAATGAAATCGCACCCGACGGACCATGGTCCGCGTGATCGCCCGAAAAAAATCCATCGGAACCACGAAACGCTCACGACCTGCTTCCGCGCCGCCGCCTCACGTCCGCCCAGCCCCGCGCTTGACTCGACTGGCACGCTCTGAAACATCGCCCGTTCACTCTTCCTCACACCATGGGCCAACAACTCAACAAGTACATCAAACGCAAACGTCGGGCCGCCTATCTCAAGCGCAAGAAGGAGAAGGCCAAGGCGACCGCGAAGAAGAAGTAATCCCTTTCGCCCAAGGCATTCGGCAGCTCGCGGCGGTCATTCGACCGCCGTTTTTGCTTTTTGCCGATTCGCCTTCAGCGTGACGGCCCGTTTTCCGCATGATCAAAGTCAGTCTCATCTCCCTCGGTTGCGCCAAGAACCTCGTCGATAGCGAGATCATGGTCGGTCACCTGCACCAGGCCGGCATGACCGTCGTACCGGATGCGGAGAAGGCCGATGTCGTCATCGTCAACACCTGTTCGTTCATCGATTCGTCCAAGGAGGAATCGATCGGCCACATCCTCGACGTGCACCAGAACCGCGGGATGAAAAAGCGCCGCAAGAGCCAGAAGCTGATCGTCGCCGGCTGCATGTCCCA
Organism: Opitutaceae bacterium; assembly: GCA_036675625.1. Taxonomy (GTDB): domain Bacteria; phylum Verrucomicrobiota; class Verrucomicrobiia; order Opitutales; family Opitutaceae; genus ER46. The sequence continues at coordinate 50,142 of JAKFEQ010000083.1, forward strand.
GCGCTTCTCCAAGGATCTCAAGACGGAGCTGCACGACGAGGTCGACGCCTTCATCGGCCTCGATCAGGTCACGAAGGTGGCGCCGATCATCAACGAGATCTTCGCCCGCGATCGCAACGCCGATGAGGCGCCGCCGGTGTTCATCGAGGGCCGCTCGACCTACATTCCGGATTACGACACGCCGCGCTTCCGTCTGACGCCAAAGCATTTCGCTTATATCAAGATCGCCGAGGGCTGTAATCATCCGTGCACCTTCTGCATCATCCCTCAGATCCGCGGCCGGCATCGCAGCCGCACCGTCGAGAGCGTGGTCGCAGAGGCGCGGCAGCTCGTGCGGGAAGGGGTGAAGGAGATCAACCTGATCTCGCAGGACACGACGTTCTTCGGAATGGACACCTGGGAGCAGCGCCCGAATCCGCGCACGCCGGTCGACTCCTCGCGCGGCACCGCCCTCACCACCCTGCTCCGGCAGCTCAACGCCATCGAGGGCGACTTCTGGATCCGTCTTCTTTACACACATCCCGCGCATTGGAGCGATGAGCTCATTCGCACCATCGCCGAGTGCCCGAAGGTCGCGCGCTATATAGACATTCCACTCCAGCACATCAGCGATCACATGCTCGGCCTGATGCAGCGGGAGACGTCGTCCGCTCACATTCGCGACCTGATCCAGCGCATCCGCGCAGGCATTCCGGGCATCGCCATCCGCACGACGTTCATCGTCGGCTTTCCCGGCGAAACCGAAGCCGACGTCGACGAGCTCTGCGCCTTTATCGAGGAAACGAAATTCGAACGGCTCGGCGTGTTCCGCTATTCACAGGAAGAGGGCACCCGCGCCGCGAAGATGGAAGAGCAGCTCTCGAAAAAGCTGAAAGAAGCGCGCTGGCATCGCGTGATGAAGCTCCAAAAGGAAATCGCCGCACAGGTGAGCGCGGGCCAGGTCGGCCGCACGCTCAGGGTGCTCGTCGAGGAACCCGGTGTCGCCCGTGGCGAAGCCGACGCGCCCGACATCGACGGCCGTATCTATTTGCCCATTACGGTTCCCGTCGGCGATTTCGCGCAGGTGGAGATCACCGGTTTCGAGGATTACGATCTGCTCGCCCTGCCCGCCGGCGAAGAGCCGCTCACGCGCAAAGTCGCGAAGCAGGCGCAGTGAGTTGAGCGTCGGGCCCAAGCCCGCGAAACTCGTTCCCCCGCACCGGCGTCCCGCGACGCTCGCGGGCGCGTTCGCACCACCCGCCACGCCTGCATTTTCGCAGCCGCTGGCGTAGCAACACTTAGCCGGATTCATCAGCTGGGATAAGTAACAAATAAGTAAAACCGCATTTTGCCGACGGCACCGGCGAGGCGACAACATCGGGCAAAGCGCCCCTGATGCATCCCGCTCTCGAACTGCTCACCACCTTGGCGGAAACCCGCATCGATGCCGCAATCTCCGTCCTGGGCGTGGGCGTGGCGGGCGAATTTTTCCGTCGACGGCTGCACCGTCGATTCGGGGCGTCGGCCTTTTCGCCGGCCATGTACTGCATCGTCCTCGCCGTAGCCCTTGCCGGAGCGTTGCTCGCCGAACTGCCACCGATTGTCGCCGGTCCGTCTGCGCCCAATTCGATCCTCCCGCTCGTTCTCGCCCGCGCCGCAATTATCGGCGCCGCAGTCGCGATCGCAGCCGTGCTCCTTATCGCCGCCATCCGGACGGCACCCCTGCGGGCCGAGCTTCGGGCTCACGCCGAGACGGAGCGGCAGATGCACGACGCCAAGTGTGCGGCCGACGAGGCGAATCGCGCCAAGAGCGATTTCCTTGCGGTCATGAGCCACGAGATCCGCACGCCGTTGAATGCCGTGATCGGCTTTGCAAACCTCCTCGCGGAAACCCGCCTCGATCCGGCACAGCGCGGATATGTCGCCACCATCACCAGCGAGAGCTCCCGCCTCACGTCGTTGATCAACGACATCCTAGACATCTCCAAGATCGAGGAAGGCCGGCTCGTTCTCGAACGCCTGCCATTCGCGCCTGTCGAGACCGCGCATGAAGTCCTTCGGCTCCTCAGCGCCCGTGCGCAGGCGACTGGTATCGATCTGCGTTTCGAGGCCCAGATTGCCGAGCCGCTGCTCGTCGCCGGCGATCCCCTCCGCTTTCACCAGGTGCTCGTCAACCTCATCGACAACGCGATCAAGTTCACCCCGCGCGGCTCCGTCACACTCTACCTCAGCTGGGCTCCCCCCGGCGGACAAGTAACCCACGGGTTGCTCACCATTCGCGTGCGCGACACCGGCATCGGCATCGCCCCGCACAAGGTGAAGGACTTGTTTCAGATGTTCATGCAGGCAGACACTTCTACGACGCGTCGCTTCGGCGGCACCGGGCTCGGCCTTGCCATCTGCCAGCGGCTCGTCCGGTTGATGGGCGGCGAAATCCGGGTCGAAAGCGCACGCGGTCACGGCTCCACGTTTTCCTTCTGCCTGCCGCTCGCGCCCGTGGCGTTGCGCGACGATGCACCTCCGCCGGACTTGGAACTACCCGTCAGCCGCGTCCAAGCACCACGGATACTCGTGGTGGACGACATGGAGACAAACCGTTTTCTGCTCGAGGTGTTTCTCCGGCGCAACGGCTTCGAGCCCGAGCTCGCCGCCGGCGGTGAAGAAGCGGTCCAGCTCGCGGCGTGCCACGCCTACGACGCAATTTTGATGGATCTCCAGATGCCCGACATCGATGGCTTCACCGCCACGCAGCGCATCCGCGCCGCCGAGCCGCCCGGCCGCCGCACCCCGATCATCGCGCTCACGGCGACGATCACCAAAGGCACCCGGGAAAAATGCCTCGCCGCGGGCATGGACGAGCATCTCACGAAACCGCTCGATCTGCGGAAATTCAAAACGCAGCTCAACGCACTGCTCGTCGCGCGCGAGCCCATGCCCGCCGTTCGCGGGTAGAGAGCGACGTAGCACGTGCGTCCCGCCCCGTTGGATCAGACGTAGCACGGGCGTCCCGCCCGTGGGCTCGCAGAAAAACCGACCGCGCCCCCAAACCGCGTCGCAGCCGCGCTACGGCTGCGCGCTCGCGGCCGACTTTGCCTGGGCGGCGGCGGCTTGTTTCGACATGTCCGCCACGTCCGCGGCAGGCAACACCACCAGCCCGGTGCGCTTGCCGTTCGCGAAATGCTGCACGGTGATGCCCAGCACTTTTCCCGACGGATCGAACACCGGCGTGCCGGGCGACAGATCGTTCAGCACGTAAAGGCGGCGCGGCCGATCCACCATCCCCATGATCTCCGTCCGCCGAACCATTGGCACGCGCTGCAACGTCTTCGGCGCGCGCGCCACATAGAAATAGGTGTTGAGAATGGCGCCTTCGACCGCGTCTTCGAGCCGCACGTTCGGATATGTTTTTCCCGCCTCGCTCGTCTCGGGTGCCATGAACGCGAGGTCGAGATCCGCATCCTTCAACACGAACCGCGCCGGCACTTCCTTGCCGTCGGCCAGCCGTAATTTCACTTCCTTGAATTCAGATCCCACGATCTGCGGCCCTCTGCCGTCACTGCTGCCACCCATCGCTTCCATCGTCGCTTGCGGATCGACCGCAGCAAGGGTCGTGACGGTCAGCCCGTCCGGCGAGATCACCGTGCCCATGACTTCGATGCGCTGCTCGCGCGGCGGCGCTTCGCGATCGCCCGACTTCACGCGCAACGTCAGCACAAGCTCGATGCCAACCACCGCATCGGCGTAGCGTTTCATCACGTCACGCCCCGCCGTGGCGACCTCTTCAGGCGCCGCATGCGTCACCCCCACGGTAAGTGCTGCCAGCCACACGGTGACGACAATAAGACGGAAGTTCTTCATGATTTTGCCCGGGCGGGTTTCAGGTTCATCTCCACAAAAAGCGTCTGGCCGCGGCGGCGCACGAGGAGCACCCACCATTCTTTCGTCCCGCTGACCGCCTGCTCACGCGACTGCTTCAGCTGCTCGAGATCGACGACTCGCGTGCCACCGGCCATCTCGATCACATCGTCCGCGCGCAAGCCCCCCAACGAAGCCCAACCGGCCGGCATCGCGCTTTCGACGAGCACGCCGCGCGTATCGGCTGGCAGCTGCAATCGCACCCGATCGTCGAACGCGATCTCGCGGGCGGAAAACTCCAGGTGCTGGTCGTTCCACCACGGTAACTCGGCCGGCGGCACCGGCTGCTCCTCGAGCATCACGTTCACCTCCAGCTTCTGCCCTTCGCGCCAGATCGTGAACACCGCCGGCGCGTTGTGCCGGTATTGCCGAATCAGCCGCGCGAGCACGTCGGTGTCTTCCGACCGTCGCGCCGGCACCTCCTGCCCATCGAGCGCGAGCACGACGTCGCCCACCTGCAATCCGGCAGCTTCCGCTTTCGTCCCCGGATAGATCCGCGTCAGCCGCGCACCGCCCCGCGCGTCGATGCCCAGGCGCGCGGAGAGCTTCGGCGTCAGCGGCTGCGACGAAGCTCCGAGCCAGGCTTTGCGGGCCTGCGGCGTTTGGTTGCGCTCTTCGAGCACACGAAGATCGAGCACGGAGTTCAGCAGCGCTCCATCGCGCCGCACACTGGCCAGCACAGTGCGCACGCCCCTCGGTGCGCCTTCGAGCAGCGACTCCGTGAGCGCACGCAACTCGGCGACGTTACCGACACTTTTCCCCTCCACCGCCACCAACACGTCCTGTCTGAGCAGCATCGGCTCACCCTGCCCTGCCGGTCCCGCCGGCCGGATGTTCTCGAGCCACACGCCGCGCGTGTCCGGCAGCCGTTCGTCACGCGCGAGCTTCGACGTCACGTCACGCACCACGGCACCCCAGCTGCGCAGCTCCACATTATCGGACTGCGCCGGCTCGCGCGGCGTGAGCTTTACCCGCGCGGTCCGCTTCCGACCTTCGCGCACATAGTCGATGACAAATTCCGCGCCGGGCACCTGGCTCGATTCGAGCCGGTTGAAATGCGCCACCGCTTTCTCCTCCGCACTCTCGATCGCGTAGCCGTCGCACGCCACGATCAGATCACCGGGCTGCAACCCCGCGCCAGCCGCGGGCGATCTCACTGCGACATCGCCGATGATCACGCCATTGCCATCGCCGTTGGCTTCGAGTCGCGGTTGTACCGTGATGCCCGACCAGCCGCGAATCACGCGTCCATTCCGGATCAGATTGTCGGCCACGATCCGCGCGAGATTGCCGGGAATCGCCCCCCCAAGATTGAAGACCCCGAGTTCGTTGATGCCGACGATTTCCCCTCTTTCGTTGACGAGGGGTCCGCCGCTGTTGCCGCCGAAGATCTGCGCGTCGTGCAGGATCCAGCGCACCAACGCGCCTACATTTTCACCGCGCAGGTAAAAACGCCCGGCCGTCTGCTCCGGCAACACAAGCGAGGGATTCGCCACCACGCCACGCGTCACCGACTGCGCCAGAAAACCGGGACTGCCCAGCGCGAAAACCACATCGCCCGCCGCCAGTTTGTCGGAATCGGCAAACGTCGTGACGACGAGCGGCGGCGCATCCTTCGGCCGTTGCGTCAGGTCGAGTTGCAGCACCGCGAGATCCGTCAACGCATCCTCCCCGATCCGCCTCGCGTCGACATGCGAGCCGTCGAACAGATAACAACGGAAAAAATCGCCGTCCTCGGTCACATGACAGTTCGTCACCACGTGACCCTCCGCCGAAATGATCACGCCGCTCCCCGCGGTCCATTGTTTCGTGAGACGCCCGTCGCTCGGTCGCAGCCGTATCACTTCGATCCTTACAATCGACGGAAACACCCGCGTGAGCATTGGATCGGTCGTGGGCGTGAGCTTCGCCACCGCTGCCGGAGTCGGCGTGGCGGGCGCTTGGCCAAGCAGTGCACCGCCGCTCAAGATCAACGCGGCAAGACTGCACGCTCCGATGGTCACGCTCCGGTTCCGGCTGCACAAAGAGGTCATAAATCAGGCCCAAGGGGTTTCCCGGACAGAGGCCATCCCGCAGCGTGACGCAAGCGGCAAAACGAAGTTGCTCCCCTCGCGGCGCGGCGCCCTGTAATCAGGTTCTCGGCCAGGCCCGGCACGAGGCTATCCCACGCGTTCCGCTTTTTCACGACGTTCCCTCGCCGCTGCCACGTAGCCGCCGATGATGCCATCGAAACTGCCGTTCGTGAAGAACGCCACGACCCGCGACCGTGCGGGCGCGCCGTCGCTCGTCAGCGTCTGTGCGACCAACGCCTCGAGCAGCGCGGTGTTCGTCGCGGCGTGATGCGCCTCGATCCCCTGCGACTCGAGTTGCTGCACGACCGACTCGGGATCGAACCGTTCCTCCGGCGCGAGCCTTTCCGGCCGGTTCACCGGTCCGAGATAAACTTCGTCCGCCTGCGCCAGCGCCCGCATGAACCCGGCCTGCATGGCGCGCGACCGGGCGGTGTTGCTCCGCGGCTCGAACACCGCCGTGAGCAGCGCGCCCGCAAACCGCGCGCGAAACGACTGCAGCGTTTCCGCCAGCGCCGTCGGGTGATGCCCGAAATCCTCGATCACCGTAAGCTGCGGCGTCGCGAACAACATTTCCTGCCGCCGCTTCACGCCGCGAAAACGCGCGAGCGCATCGAGCTTGAGCGCCGTTGGATTTGCAGGATCGAGCGCGAGCCCCGCGGCCGTCGCCGCCATCGCGGCATTGCGCGCATTGAAGAGACCCGTCTGCGACCAGCGCACCGTCGCCCAAGGCGCACCGCGCCACATCAGCGTGAAGCTCGCGCCCGCCGGGGACTCCGTGAAATCGACGATCCGCGCGTCGCAGCCTTCCCCGACTCCGACTCGCACGACGCGCGTCCACCCCATCGCGCCGAGCATACGCAGATTCGTGTCGTCGCCGTTCATGACCACGAAGCCGTTTCGCGGCACGATCCGCACGAGGTGATTGAACGTCCGCTGCACATCCGCAAGGTCGCGAAAAATATCCACGTGGTCGAACTCGAGGTTGTTCAGCACGGCGATGTGCGGCGCGTAATGGATGAACTTGCTGCGCTTGTCGAAGAACGCGCTGTCGTATTCATCGCCCTCGATCACGAACGGATCGCTCTCCACGCCCAAATGCGCGCCGACCGGTGGATCCTGCGGCACGCCGCCGATCAGAAAACCAGGATCGCGTCCCGCCTCGCGCAGCAAAAACGCCGTGAGCGAGGTCGTCGTCGTTTTCCCGTGCGTGCCGCAGATCACGAGATTGCGCCGCCGCTTCAGCACGAGGTCATGCAGCATTGCAGGCAGCGACGTGAACCCGAACCGCCTCGTCTCGAGCAGCCATTCGACCTCCGGATTGCCGCGCGTCATGGCGTTTCCGATCACGACGAGATCGGGCGCGAGCGCCTCGAGCCGCGCCGCATCGTAGCCCTCGTGCAACGCGATCCCCGCCTGCGCGAGCACCGTGCTCATCGGCGGATACACGCCGCTATCCGCGCCCGCGACCTCGTGCCCGGCCGAGCGCGCCAGCAACGCCGCATTGCCCATCGCGGTCCCGCAAATCCCCATGAAATAAACAAGCATAGTCTGCTCTCTTTTCAGACGCGTCACTTAATTGAGGCAAACGTCATCGTACTTCGGCTCAATCCAGCCGTCCGAATCGCTTTCCGCAATTGTAAGACCGCCCGGCGTACCTCCGTGCTCTCCATTTGCGCGGAGGCCTTCAAGTTCAACCGAACCGACTCCGCGCCAGCCGCCGCGAGCTTTCGAAAAACCGCCTCCACGTCTTCAATCGTGAGCGCGGTGGCGTTGAGCACGAATTCGGTTTCGCCCTTCACTAATAGCACCAGCTCCGATTGACCGTCGCCTTCGGACGCATCGCGGACCCTCGCTCCTTTTAAAGACAACGCCAGCGGTTCACCCCGACGCTCCACATGCAACAAGTCGTCCGCGGCATCGAAACGTCGGACAACCGCGTCCTGAAAACTCTCCCCCACGCGCAGCCACTCCGACGGTTTTCCCGTTGCCTTGTCCGTGATGACGAAGTGGTGCTCTCCGTCCGATTTCAAGTAGGCCGAAAATTCCAGCCCCACTTCATTCCGCCGCGCCTCCACGCGCGCGATAGTGGCGCCTGCGACCGAGAGGATCACGTCCGTCTCGTCTTTCGGTTTCAGGCTGAAAACAACGTCGCGTAACGACGCGTTCAGCGCTTCGCGGCCAACCCAGCCCCAATCCCGAAACGCGATTTCGCTTGGTCCATTTTTTTGTCGCTCCGCGCGCAGTCGCTTCGCCAGCGCCAAATCCGACTCGCCCGCCGTTCGATTCAGAAACCAAGTGTGGAGGTGAATGGTATCGGGATCGCCTCCAACCGCCGCCGTTGTTTCCGCCGCGATGGAGCCGCTCGCGCAACAAACAAGAAACGTTGCCGCAATCCAGAATCGGACGAACTGCCAGCGCGTCGCACACGTTACCATAACTTAAACGTGCCGGACCACGCTCGAGACTCAAGGCATCACACCAGCCCCGCCGCGATCTCCGCAAACAACGCCTTCCGCGTCGCCGCGTCGCGCTTCCGATCCGTGCGCACTTCGAGGATCCGGATCCCGCTCGCCGGCGGCTTCGCCACCAGCCCCGCCAGATGCGCCCAGTCGCGCACGAGCACATGCTCGACGCCATATGCCGCGGCGAGCTTCGCGAAATCCGCCTCCTGCGGCGTCGCGAAAAACTCTTCGAACGGCGGATCGAATTGCGCGACCGGCAGGTGCTCGAAAATCCCGCCGCCCCGATTGTTGATGAGCACGATCGTGAGTCCGCCGTTGAACTTCGGCCGCAGCAAAAAACCATTCGTGTCGTGCAGCAACGCGAGGTCCCCCGTGAGCAGCACCGCCGGTTGCTCCGCGCCGTGCGCGGTGCCGAGCGCCGTCGACAGCGTGCCATCGATACCGTTGGCGCCGCGGTTCACGAACGGCCGTGCGCGTCGCGCATTCGGCGGCCAGAAATACTCCACGTCACGCACCGGCATCGAGTTTGCCACGAACAGCGACGTGCCTTCCGGCAGGTGCTGCGCCAACACTCCCGCGACACGTCCCTCGAACATCTCCGGCATCGCCATCATCCGCGCATCGAGCGCCGTCCGCGCCCGCCCGTCGTAGCGCGACCACATGCGCTGGTAGCCGTTTTCATCGAGCGCCTCAGGCAGCATCGCCGCGAGCGTGCTCAACTCCAACGCGAGTTGCCGCGTGCGGCCGTGCAACGCGTCGCGATTGTCCGGCCGCAGCGAGACGAGCCACGTGACCGCATCGCTCGTCTGCAGCCAGCCGCGCAGAACCTTGCTCGTCGGCCAGCCGCCAATGCACAACACCACCTCGGGTTTGAGCCGCTCGGCCGCGGCCGCATTCCGCAGCACAAGATCGTAAGTCGTGACAAGGTTCGGCACCGCCGCGCTGTGGTTGCGCAACGGCGATAGCCCGTCCGCCAGCACCGGCCAGTCCAGCCGTCGCGCGATCTCACCGACCGACGCCACGAATTCCTCCGCGTTGCCCGGCTGCGCCGGACCGACGACGATGATGCCGTGGACATCCGGCCGCAGGTGCGGCTCCGCCACGCCCGCGACCGTGTGCTCGGGCGGTGCGACCTGCGCGAAAAACGTTTCCCAATCGATCTCCTTCGCAAACGCGGCCGCCGCCGCATCTGGAATCGGCGGGAGCGGATCGCGAAACGGCACATTGAGATGCACCGGTCCCGCAAACGGCAGCCGCGTCCGGCCCAACGCGTGCACCACCGTCTGCCGCAGATAACGCAATGCGCCCAGTGTCGCCGCCGGCAGCCCGACTTCGTGGAAGAAATTCACGTATCCACCAAACAACTTCAACTGGTCGATCGTCTGGCCCGACGCGCATGCACGCAGCTCCGGCGGCCGGTCGGCCGTGAGCACCAGCAACGGCACCCCGCTCTCGCTCGCCTCGATTATCGCCGGAAAGTAATTCGCCGCCGCCGTGCCGCTCGTGCACAGGAGCACGACCGGTTCCAATCGCTGCTTGGCCAGCCCAAGCGCGAAGAACGCCGCCGAACGTTCGTCGAGCACCGGAATCGCCTCGATCCCCGCATGCACCGCGAGCGCCATCGCCAGCGGCGTCGAGCGCGAGCCGGGCGACACCACGGTCTGCCGCACGCCACTGCGCACCAGCGTCTCGACGAGCACGCTCGCCCAAAGCGTGTTGCGGTTGCGTGAATCGATCTGCGCCACGTCGGGAAGTCAGTTTCCCGCCGGTTGCGTCGGCAGATTTTTCAGCGCGAACGCGATCAGCGACTCAACCTGCGCAGCGGTCAAAGGTCCGCCATGCTCGTGGGCAAATGCCGGCATCAACGTGCCGACCTTCCCTTCGCCAATCCACTTTCTCCAATACGCCGCATCGCGCGGCTCCCGCGCCACGGCGAGGTCCGGCACCATGCTCGCACGATGCGCCGACACGTGACAGATCGCACATGCGGTCTGAAAGAGCTCCGCGCCCGTCTTCCCGACCGCGGGCGTGACGTGACACGAAGCGCAATCGTTGCGAAAGACCGCCTGGCGATCCATCGCCGCGAGCTGCTGGTTCCGCGCCCGCCGCGCTTCCTCCGTATCCGGAATGTTCACACGCAACGTCAACAGTTGCGCGCCCGCCGACGACACGACCTGAATCGTTTTCGAAAACTGCCCCTGCTTTCCCTTGAAGTCCACCGTCGCGCGGAACGATCCGTTCGCGCCCGGCTCGAGCACCCACGGCGTCTGCGGCATCTCCGGCACCGTGCAACCGCACGAGGGCTGAAGCTCGCGAATCTCGACCGCGCGCTCCGATTTGTTCTGCACGGAAAACGAAAACTCCGCGACGTCCTCACCCGGCTTTGCCTCGAAGGTCTTCTCCATCGCGTCCCAGGCCAGCGGATGCGGCGCCGGCGCTCCCGCGGGCTGCTCGGCGGCCCGGGCGATCACGCACGCGACGAGGATCGCCAGCAGGAATCGAATTGGAAAACGAGGACTCATGAGCGGCAGGATTACGCGACGAGCGCGTCGAGCATGGCCTTAAACTTCAGCTCGGTTTCGGCAAACTCCTTTTCGGGTGTCGAGCCGGCCACGATCCCCGCGCCCGCGTACACCCGCGCCCGCGACCCCTCGACCAGCGCCGAGCGGATTCCCACAAAAAACTCGCCGCCGCCGCGCGCGTTCAGCCAGCCGAGCGCGCCGGCGTAGAGCCCGCGCGGAAAGCCCTCGAGCTCGCGGATTCGCGCGACCGCCGCGGTTCGCGGATTCCCGCCCACCGCCGGTGTCGGATGCATCGCGGCGATCACGTCGAGCAGCTGCACCTTCTCCGGCAACGCGGCCGTCACGGGCGTGTGGAGGTGTTGCACATTCGCAAACCGGCGAATCTGCGGTTGCGCCGGAAACTGCGGCGCGATGCCGAGCGGGGCGAGCCGCGCGACGATGTCGTCGAGCACCTGCCGATGTTCGCGCTGGTCCTTCTCACTGCGCAGCAACGCGGCCGCGAGCGCCGCGTCCTCGCTCGCCGTGGCGCCGCGCCGGATCGAACCCGCGAGCGCTTCGGTTTCGAGCGTCCGCTGGCTCACGCGCACCAGTCGCTCCGGGCTCGCACCGATGAAGCTCGGCCCGCGGCCCTGCGTGAACGAAAACGCGTAACAATCCGGAAACCGCTGGCGCAGGCCGTTGAGCATCGTGAGCGGATGCAGCGGCACGTCCGCCGTGAGGTCCTGCGCGCGGGCGAGCACGATTTTCTCGAACTCCCCCGCGTCGATCCGCTCCAGCGCCCGTGCCACCGCCGCCGGATAGTTGCCGGCTTCGCGCGTTTCGAAACGCGGTGTTCGCACTTCGGTCGCTTCCTCCACCGCGGAATCGTTGAAGGCGAAACTGCGAAACTTCCGGTGCGCGCGCCACACGCGTTCCGCGAGCGCGTCGAGATCGGCATCCGCTTTCACCAGCAGGTTTGCCACCGCAGTCGTCGTCGTCCCGGCAAGCGCCACTTGCCAGCGCGGCACGAACGCATACGCCGACGGAAACGGCTCCCCGGGTTCGACCTCGTCGCGAAACGCGAATCCCGCGAAAAAGTGCGGCCCGCCAAACGGCGCCGCCACATCGCCCACCGCGATCGTGTGCGCGAGCACGTCGCTCATCCACGCCTGCACCGTGGCGAACCGCTGCGCCCCGCCCGCCTCGTGCGCCACCGCCACCTCGGCCCCCGCAATCGCCGTGTCGAGCGCTGGCCGCTCCGCGTAGAAATGCGGTTCGCCCGGCTCGAAGATCGATTCGAGCACCGCCAGCGGATCGAGCGCATCCACCGCGAGCGAGATGCTCACCAGCTTCGCATGCCGGTCGCGTTCCGCCATCGCGCGGCACTCGCCTAGAAACGCCCGCAACGCCTCGGGTGAGGCGTTCTCGGCAGGGTGAAGCGGAAGGATCGTCATGAGGGGTTCGTTGGCAGGTACGGGCGGCTCGTCCGTCCACAGGCACGCGGGCCGCGCGCCCCCACCTTCGCGCCGGCGCTACTTTTTCTCCGGCTTTTCCGGCCGCGGAAACAAAACCAGCGCACCCGCGACCTTCGCGCCATTGAGCTTCGTACCCCACGCCAGTTCGTCACGCCAGTTCGCCACCGTGCCGGGGGTATAACCCAGCACGCCACAGATCTTCTCCGTGGTCGCCGGCGTCACATGCAGCATCGCGAGCGTCGCAAGCCGCAGCGCCTCTGCCATCGTGGCGAGCGACGTGCGCAGCAGCGCCTGGTCCTTCGGCTCGGTCGATTTGCCCAGTTTCCACGGCGCGCGCTTCTCTATATAAGCATTCGTCGCCGTCACGAAACTCATCGTGCGCTCGAGCGCCGTGTGGAATTGAAATCCTTCGCTGAGCGTCACGATTTCCGGCCCGACTTTCGCCCACAGCTCGTGCAACTCGCGCTCCGGATCCTCCACGACCTCGGCCGCCGGCAGCACGCCCGCCGCGAAACGCGTCGTCATGTTGAGCGTGCGGTTCACGAGGTTGCCGAGATTGTTCGCGAGCTCGCTGTTATAACGCACGAGGAACTGCTCGACCGTAAACTCGCTGTCCTGGCCGACATTCATCTCGCGGATCAGGAAATAGCGAAACGCATCCACGCCGAATTGATCGACGAGCGCGAGCGGGTTCACCGCCTCGCCCGTGCTCTTCGACATCTTCGATCCGCTCTGCAGCCACCAACCGTGCACGAGCAACGCCTTTGGCGGCGGCAGTCCGGCCGCGTGCAGCATGATCGGCCAGTAAACCGCGTGCGGCGGCACAAGGATATCCTTGCCGATCACGTTGAAATCCGCCGGCCAGAGCCCTTTGTCCGCGACCGCCGAGTAGTAATTCAGCAGCGCATCGAACCACACGTAGGTCACGTAGTTCTCGTCGAATGGCAGCGAGATGCCCCATTCCAGCCGCTCCTTCGGTCGCGAAATGCAAAGGTCGTTGAGCGGCTCCTTCAGGAATTCGAGCACCTGCTTGTGTCGATATTTCGGATACACGAAATCCTCGTGCGTCTTCAGGTAGTCGATTAGCCAGTCCTGATATTTCCGCAGCCGGAAGAAATAATTCTTCTCCACGATCTCCGTGACCTCGCCGAAAATCTCCGGCCACGAGCCGTCCGGCAGCCGGTCCTTTTCCTGCAGAAACTGCTCCTGTCGTGTGCTGTAGAAACCGCGATACTCCGCGAGATAGATTTCGCCCTGGTCGAAGAGCTTCTGGAGGAAATCGCGCACGACCTGCTTGTGCCGCGGCTCGGTCGTCCGGATGAAATCGTCATACGACACCTCGAGCCGGTCGTAGAGCGAACGAAACTCCTTCACCGTCGCGTCGACATACGCCTGCGGCTCGATGCCCTGCTTGCGCGCGCTCGCCTGCACCTTTTGCCCGTGTTCGTCGCTGCCCGTGAGAAAATATACCGTATCGCCCATCTGCCGCCGGAATCGGGCAATGACGTCCGTCAGCACCTTTTCGTAGGCGTGGCCCAGGTGTGGCGAACCGTTCACATAGTCGATGGCGGTCGTGATGTAGAAGGACTTCATGTCGAGCCGGCCAACAAAAGCCGCGACCCGGGAAATGTCGAAAGTTTTGCTGGTGCCGGGCTTTCAGGGCGCGCTCTCCAGCGCCTCCAACTGTTCCGCTGCCGACGAAACCGAACGTCGCGGGTAAACCTAACGGAGCTACTCTTGTAGCCCGCCCCGGGAGAGGCGGGATTGACCGGCGCTCGAGCTGCCGCGATTTCCTGCTCTCGCAAGCAGGGCCACCAAAGCTTTGACGTGCCCCACGCCCTGAGCACGCTGCTCGCGCTGCCGCTCCCATGAATCCGTTGCCGCGCATCCTCGGAATGGCCTTGCTCGTGGTGCTCGCCGCACTGCTCGCCGTGCTTGCGGCGCCGATCTGGACGCGCGCGCGGATCGACTCCGCACTGACCCGGCCCGCGGGAACGACCGAGCCATCGCGCGCCGCCGGGCCCGACTCGACCACCCCAACCTCCACCAATGACCCCGCGGCCAAAACAGCTTCCCCATCCGCGGCCGCATCCAGCTCGCGCATCGCCGCTCTCCCGCAACGCACCGCGCTCGCGCTCGCGGCCGTCGCATTCGGCCTCGCGGTGATATTGATCTTCAGCCTCGCGCTGCGTGGGCCGCAATCGACGCGCTCGCAGCCGCCGTTTGCCGCGGCGCAGTCGGAAATCAACACGCTCGCGCGCCTCGCCGAAACCTCCGTCGCGCAAGGCGCCGAGCTCTCGCGCGAACGTGATGTGCGTCGGCGCGCCGAGGAGGATGCCCTGCTCAAGCAGCAACTCCTCGCGCAATCGCTCGAGGAAAAGATCCGGCTCGGACGCGACTTGCACGACGGCATCATCCAGTCGCTCTACGCAGTCGGACTCACCTTGGAATCCATTCGCGCGCTCGTGAAAACCGACCCCGACGAAGCCTCCCGCCGTCTCGAACAAACCCGCTCCGGAATCAACGACGCCATTCGCGACGTCCGCGCTTACATCACCGGGCTCGCGCCCGAAAACCTCCGGCGCGCAGGCTTCGCCCAGGCCGTCGAGTCTCTGCTCGGCGAGTTGCAGGCGGGCCGCGACGCCCGTTTCGACGTGAAGATCGACGATGAAGCCGCGGCCCTGCTCTCCGCCGACCAGCGCCTGCACGCGCTCCAGATCGCGCGCGAAGCCGTCAGCAACGCCCTTCGCCACGGCGGCGCCTCGCTCGTCACGCTGCGCGTCCATAAAAGCGATCGCGAAGTCTGCCTCATGATCCAGGACAACGGCATCGGCTTCGACGCGAGTGCGCGACACGATCGCGGCCTCGGTCTCGGCAACATGCAGGCACGCGCCGAATCACTCGGTGCGACCTTGCGGGTGACAAGCCAGCCCGGCGAAGGCACACGCGTGATTGCCACGCTGCCGATTTTTCAACCTGCTGCGGCATGACCCAAGCGAGTAAGCGCATTCGCCTCGTACTCGTCGACGACAGCGAGGTTGTCCGCGTCGGTCTGCGCGCGTTGCTCGGCACGGAGCCGACGCTCGAGGTCGTCGGTGAAGCCTCCTCCGTGGCCTCGGCCGTCGAGACGTGTGCCAGCCTTTCTCCCGACGTAGTCTTGCTCGACATCCGCCTGCCCGATGGCACCGGCGTCGATGCGTGCCGCCAGATCCTGAAACGCACGCCGACCGCGCGTGTTCTCATCCTCACCTCGATCATCGATAACACGATCGTCGATGAGGCGATCCGGGCGGGCGCCCACGGTTATCTGCTCAAGGAAGTCGACGGCCGCGGCCTCATGCACGCGATCCGCGAGGTGGCCGAGGGAAAATCCATTCTCGATCCCGCCGTGACCGCGCGCGTGATGCAGCTCGTCAAGGCCGGCAACACCGGCAGCGGCCGCGATGCGTTTGGCTCGCTCTCGCCGCAGGAGAAACGCGTCCTCGCGTTGATCGCCGAGGGCTGCACGAACAAGGAAGTCGGGCTGAAGCTCGGGCTCAGCGAGAAGACGGTGAAGAACTATTTGAGCACGGTCTTCGAGAAGCTCCACGTATCGCGCCGCGCCGAGGCCGCCGTGATCTACGCGCAGGAGAATCGGAAGTAGCACGGGCGTCGGCGCCCGTGATGCGGAGACAAGCCGCGTTACGCTCTGCCCATCCACCCGGCTCTCAACTCTCGGCGCGCTCCAACCGCGGCACTCGCCGCCTCAGCCATTCCGCGAGCTTCGCCCAGGCGCGCGCACGATGGCTGAGCGTGTTTTTCACGTCGTCGCCGAGCGCGGAAAAGCTCTGCGCGTGTCCATCCGGCACGAACAGGGGATCGTAACCAAATCCGCCCCCGCCGCGTGGCGTGTACAACAATTGCCCGTCGCACGCGCCCTCGAATACGTGCTCTTCACCGCCCGGCCCGAGCGCGACCAGCACACATTTGAAATGCGCGCGCCGCTGCCCTTCCGGCACGTCGCGCATGTCCACGACCAATTTCGCGAGATTGGCCGCCGCGTCACCTTGCGGCCCCGCATAATACGCCGAGTCCACCCCCGGCGCGCCACCGAGCGCGTCCACGCAAAGCCCGCTGTCGTCGGCCAGCGCCCACGCTTCATCCGCGGAGCGCTCGAGGTCGGGAATCGCGTTCAATTTTGCGCGCAAGGCCTGCGCTTTCTTGCGCGCGTTCCCCACGAAGGTGCCCGTGTCTTCCTCGACCGCCGGCATGCCGCCGACCTCACGCGCCGAGGCGATTCGCACCGCCAGCGCGGAGGCTTCCGCGAGCGACTGGAGCTCGGCGACTTTGTGCGCGTTACCGGACGCGAGATAGAATGTCATGCCTCGAGCATCGCGAGCGGCATCGATGTTACCGCCCGCCCGGGCCGTAACCGCGCACCGGCTTTCCGCTGTCATCCAGTTTGCCGCACGCCCACAAGAGTCCGCGCGCGAGCAAATCCACATAGACCGGCGACTCCATCGTCGAGTTGCCGTGGCCGAGGGTCGTGGCGAACGTCCGACCCTTCCCGTACGTGTTCACCCAGATCACCGTGTGTTCCTGCTTCGTTTCCACGCCGTAGGATTTCGCGAGCGGGATCACGTTCTCCCAAACCTTCTCGTTTTTATAGAGCTCGTCTTGCGGAACTTCCCAGGTGGAGGGAAAGCCCGCCATGACGGGATGATTGGTCCCGAGCGAATTCACCACGAGGTCGCGCCGCTTCTCGTGGCTCATCGACTTGATGCCGAGCACCTGACGCCACTCGTCGGTCGGCGCCTGCCGATAGCTGTGCGACGAGCAGTGCAGCATCACGGCCGGCAACCCTGCCTTGTGAGGCGCGGCGATCCGCTCGACGAACGCCGCATCCTTCACGTAACCAAAGCACTCGTTGTGTACGACGACGTCGTATCCTTTCGCCCAATTCGCGTCCTCGTAAATGCTCACGCGATGTTCGCGCGAGTCGCCACCTTCATGCACGACGGTCCACGTGACGTTTGCTCGCGCGGAAATGCCTTCGGCGATGAGCTTTTTCTGCACTTCGTAATCGTGACAGCAACCGCCGGTGACGAGCAGCGCTTTCAACGGACGGGAGTTTTCCGCGGCGTGGGCCAAACCGGCCGCGAACGCAGCGAGAGCGAGAAGTGAACGGAAGGATTTTTTCATGATGGGGTGTGAAACTAGACGCACAGGAAAACGAAACGTAGCGCAGGCATCTTCGCGCCTCTCGCGTGTATTCGGCGAAGGACGCGGATCGGATGGCGCCGGATGCCTGCGGTTAGCCGGGTCATTCGCCCTTCGCGCGTTTCAGCAGCACGGCGCGGGTGAGGCCAAGGCGTTTCGCGGCTTTTGCCTCGTCGCCATTTTCCAGGGCGAGCGCGCGCGTGATCAACTCGCGCTCGACGCGTGCGAGCAACGGCTCATCGCCGCCGCCGAACTCGTGCAGGATCGCGTCGAAGGCCGCGTCGAGCGTCGGCTGTTCCGCGCGTTTCCCCGGGGCGGTTTCAGTTTCGACGGGGGCGGCCGCGACCTCCGCGGTTGCGTCGGGCGTGCCGCCTTCGCCGACCTCGCCGCGGATTTCCGCCGGTAGATCTTTGACGAGAATCGCGTCGCCCTGCGCGATGACCGCGCTGCGATAAACGACGTTCTCGAGCTCGCGCACGTTGCCCGGCCAGCGATGCCGCACGAGCACCGCCATCGCCTCGGGCGAGACCTTCGAGACGCGCGTCTTCTTCTGCTTTACCAGGGTCTGCAGGCTGAAATCGACGATTTGCGGGATGTCCTCGGCGCGTTCGCGCAGCGGCGGCATTTTGATCCGCACCACGTTGAGCCGGTAGTAAAGGTCTTCGCGAAACGTCTTCTCCTTCACCATGTGCTCGAGGTCCTTGTTCGTCGCGGCGATGATTCGCACGTCGACGCGCATCGTCTCGCTGCCACCCACGCGCTGAATCTCGCCCTGTTGCAGCACGCGAAGGATTTTCGTCTGCGTCGCGAGCGCCATGTCGCCGATCTCATCGAGGAAGATCGTGCCGCCGTCGCAGAGTTCGAACTTGCCGAGCCGCTGCCCCGTCGCACCGGTGAACGAACCCTTCTCATGCCCGAACAACTCGCTCTCGATCAGGTTGTCGGGGATTGCCGCGCAATTGACCGCGATGAACGGCTTGCCGGAACGATGGCTGTGTTTCCAGATCGAGCGCGCCACGAGCTCCTTGCCCGTGCCGCTCTCGCCGGTGATCATCACGGTCACGTCGCTGGCCGTCACTTGTCCGATGATTTTGAATACATCCTGCATCACCGGCGAGCTGCCGACGATGCCTTCACGATAATCGTCCGCGTTGATCGTCGGCTTGTAATCGCTGACCGCCCGCATGTCGGCGTGCGCCTTCAACGCGTTCTGCGCGAGCGACAGCACCTTGGCCGGATCGAACGGCTTCATCACGTAGTCGAACGCGCCGTATTTCATCGCCTCGATCGCGGTCTGCGCCGTGCCGAACGCGGTCATGAGCACCACCAGCTGCTTCGGATTGGCCGAACGGATGTGTTGCAGCGCCTCGATCCCGCTCATCCCGCTCATGCGCACGTCGAGAAACACGAGATCCGGCGGCGGCCCTTTTTTCACGATCGCGATACCCTGCTCCCCGCTGGGCGCCTCGGTCACGATGTAGTTGCGGGACGACAACACGCGGGCCAACGAGTAACGAATCTCAGCATCGTCATCGATGACGAGGATGGTGGGCGGCTTGACGGCGGCTTCGGACATGCCGGTAGTGAAAGTGAAAGTGAAAGCGAAAGTGAAGCCCGCATCCTGCGGGCGCCGCGCCAGCGCAAGTCTGCCCCCACTTTGACCGCCCGCACTTTCTCGCTCTGTTTCACTCTCACTTTCTCTTTCACTCTCACCTTTTCATCATGCTCGGCTGGTCAATGAACCTTTTCCGCGTGCGAGGGATCCAGCTCGCAGTCCATTTCTCGTTTTTCCTGCTGCTCGCTTTCGTCGGTTACGAAGGGTGGCAGGGCTATCCGGATCCTGCAGATCCGGAAACCCTGATCGGCGGCGGCTGGGCCGGATTGGTCGTAAACGTCCTGACGCTCGTCGTACTCTTCACCTGCGTGGTGTTGCACGAGTTTGGGCATTCGTTCACCGCGATGGCCTTTGGCGTCGGGGTGCGGCGCATCCTGTTGATGCCGATCGGCGGCATGGCGGAATTCGACAGCATCCCGCGCCAGCCCGGCAAGGAGTTGCTGATCACGCTCGCCGGACCGGCGGTGAACTTCGTGATCGCCGGAGCGCTGCTTCTCTTTGTCTCGCTGCCGGAGGGCTGGCGGCTGCTGAGCTTTCCCGACTACCCCGCCACGTGGACGGGCTTTGCCCAACTGCTCCTGCACTGGAACCTCTTGATGGGGTGTTTCAATCTCGTGCCCGTGTTTCCGATGGATGGCGGCCGCATCTTCCGCGCCCTCCTCGCGACGCGCGTCCGCTATGTGCGGGCGACCTTCATCGCGGCGACGACCGGCAAGGTGCTGGCATCGATCGCCGTGCTCGTGGCGCTGTTCGTCTACCATGCGCCGCTGAACGCGATCCTCTTCGGCTTCATCTTCTTTGCCGGCGAGATGGAATACCGCGCGGTGAAACGCCGCGAGCTCGAGGATGCCCACTGGCGCTCCGTGCTCGCGCGGATCTACTCCACCGAACCACCCGCGGAGGAACCGCCTGTGCTCACGCGCTGAGACAAAAAAAAGGCGCGGCTCCGATGCCGCGCCCGAGAAGAAATAATCGCGCCGTGTTACAGCGACTGCGCAGCCGCCACGAGCGCTTCGGTCGTGATGCCGAGTTCCTTGAACACCGTGGGCGCGGGAGCACTCAGGCCGAAGCGGTCGATGCCGACGACCTTGCCGTCTAGGCCGACGTACTTGTGCCACAAGACCGTGACGCCCGCCTCGATCGCGACGCGCTTGCGGCACGCGGCCGGGAGCACGCTGTCGCGATACTCGGCCGATTGACGATCGAAGCGCGACGTCGAGGGCATCGAGACCACGCGCACGCCGGCGCCCAGCTGCTTCGCGGCGGCGACCGCGTATTGGAGCTCGCTGCCCGTCGCGATGAGGATGTGCGTGAGCTCGGCGGTCTCCTTCACGGCGATGTATCCACCTTTCAATACACCTTCGCGCCGCACCTGGACGGGAATCTCGTTGAGATTCGGCAACGCCTGCCGCGTGAGCGCGATCAGCGTGGGGCCATCGGTGCGTTCGAGCGCGCCGGCAAATGCGCCCGCGGTCTCCTCCGGATCCGCGGGGCGGATCACATCGAGGCCGGGGATCACGCGGAGACCCGAAATCGTCTCGACCGGCTGGTGCGTGGGGCCGTCCTCACCGACGCCGACCGAATCGTGCGTGTAGATATAGAGTACCGGCAGCTTCGAAAGCGCCGCGAGCCGCATCGAGGGCCGCGAGTAGTCGGCAAACACGAGGAACGTCGCGACGCTCGGGCGGAACACGCCGTCGTAAGCCACGCCGTTGGCGATCGCCGCCATGCCGTGTTCACGAATGCCGAAGCGGATGTTGCGCCCGCCGCGGTTCTCGGCGTCGAAATCCTTGTCGGCGGCGATGTAGTTGAGCGTCGAACCGTAAAGATCCGCGCTGCCACCGATCAGGAGCGGCAGCTCCACGGCGAGCGGCTGGAGCACATCGCGGCCGGCCGCACGCGTCGCGAGCTTCACGTCTTCCGGGAAGGCCGGGATCTTTTCGAGCAGCGCGGCGGCGCTCTTCTTGTTTTCCGGTGCAGCGGAATCGAGCAACGCAGCCTTGTCCGGATTCGCCTCGCGCCAGGCCTTGTAGAGTTTCGACCAGCGATTGCAGGCGCGGATCAGCCGCTGCTTGTGCTCGCCAAAATAGTTCCGCACCTCGTCGCTGACGAAGAAGTGCTGATCGGCCGGCAGGCCGAGGCCGGCGCGCGCCGTGTCGGAGAATTTCGCCCCACCCTCGCCATGGCCCTTCGCGGTGCCGGCGACTTCAGGGATGCCTTTGCCGATCACGGTCTTCGCGATGATGAGCTGCGGTTTTCCGCTCTTCGTTTTCTTCGCCTTGTTGAAGGCCTTCAGGAACGCCGCCATGTCGTGGCCGTCGATCGTCTGCACATCCCAGCCAATCGCCTTGAAACGCAGCGCGGGATTCTCGCTCTGCGTCTTGATCGCCATCGCGTCGAGCGTCACGTCGTTCGCATCGTAGATGAGGATCAGGTTATCGAGCTTCTGATGCCCGGCGAACGCGATCGCCTCCATCGCCACGCCTTCCTGCATGCAGCCGTCGCCGGCGAGACACACCACGTGATAATCGAAGATCGGGTGGTCCGCGGTGTTGAAGCGCGCCGCCATCATCTGACCGGCGAGCGCCATGCCGACGGCGTTGCCGACGCCCTGGCCGAGGGGACCGGTCGTGCACTCGACGCCAGGTGTCTCGTGAAATTCAGGGTGCCCCGGCGTCGTGCTGTGCAGCGCGCGGAAATTTTTCACCTGCTCGATCGGGAGATCGTAGCCGCTCAGGTGCAGCCAGCTGTAGAGGAACATCGAACCGTGGCCCGCGGAGAGAATGAAACGGTCGCGGTTGATCCAGCGCGGACGCTCGGGATTGTGCGAAAGGGCGTGACCGAAGAGGACTGCGCCGATTTCGGCGGCGCCAAGCGGCAGGCCGAGATGGCCCGAGGAGCAGGCGTGAACGGCGTCGATCGCGAGCCCGCGCGCCTGATTGGCAGCTGTGGCGAGGAGATGTGTTTGCAGCGTCATGAGAAAAATCCGCCAAGGCGTAGAGCGCACATGGGCCGCGGGAAAGCTTGAATTTCGCCGCGCGTGTCATCCGGAAAACCAGCGCCCGCGACTGACGCAAATGCCGCAAACTCGTCCGGTCAGAAATCGCGTTTGTTCGCGGGCCGCACGCCGCGCTCAATCCACAAACGCCAGCTCGTTCGAAAGCAGCAGCACCTGCGCGAGTTCTTCCCAACGCGTGAGCCGCACCGGCCTCGTCACCGGCGCATCGAAATCCTTCCGCGCGTTCCACGTGCGCGGCGTGGCCTTCGGGGCCTTGCCCACGTAGCTGATGTTGGGCGCCCACGTGTAGCTGTCGGACGTGCTGTTGCCCATCGGATCGACGATGAAGTCGAGCGTCTCGCCGGCCTCGACACGCACGTTGGCCAGAGGCGTCTTCTCGGTCGCGTGGCGCACGACCCACTCGCCCAATTTACCCCGCACGCTCGACACCACGCGACCGCGCACGCCGTCGCCTTTTTCAGCCGCGTGCCCTAGCGAGCCATCGATCCGCACCACGCCCGCGCTCGGCGCCCTCCAGCGCCGAATGCTCGCATGCTCCGGCTTGGTTCCCGGATGCCCGCCCGCTGCCGTGATATTCAAATGGCCAAACGCAGCATCCGGAAATACCTGCGTTGGCGTAATCCGCTTTTCCTGCCGCACGCTCATCACGCTAAATTCCCGCGTGCGATTCGTCTCCGCGTCGAAGGCACCGTGCCCGTAGCTCCAGCCCGCCGTCGTCGGAACCGGGATGTCGCCCTTCGGCCGCTCGTGCAGAAACGCCCGCGCCAACGCCATCTCTTCCACGTCCGGCTTTCGCTGATACACGCGCCGATACAACGTGGCAATCCGCTCCGCTTCCGCCGCCTCCGACGCCACCTCCGGCAACTGCGCCAACGCGCGCGCCTGCTCGCGCACGAAGGGGCTGTTCATCATGAAGAGCGCCTGCTGCGGCACGGTCGTCGCGAAGCGCTGCGCGCTGCTCACGTCGGGATTCGGATAATCGAACGTGCGAAACATTCCCGGCAGGTTCTGCCGATCGATGAATCCGTAAATGGTCCGCCGCCGCGCAAACGGCTCGGTCGTGAGATCGTCCGGCAGCCCGCCAGCCGTGAAATCGATTGCCCCCGACACCGCCAGCAGCGTGTCGCGCATCGCCTCGAATTCCAGCCGCCGCCGGCCAAACGCATGAACGAGCTGATTATCCGGATCGGCCGCTGCGGCCGCCGGATTTCCGCCACTCGCCTGCCGATACGTCGCGGACAACGCGATCCACCGGTTCAGCGTCTTGACCGACCAGCCCTGCTCCATGAACGACGCCGCCAGCCAGTCCAGCAGCTCGCGATGCACCGGCGGCTCCGTGCGCACGCCGAAGTCGCTCGGCGTGCGCACCAGCGCCTGGCCGAAATGCCAACCCCAGACGCGATTCACCATCACGCGCGCCGTGAGCGGATTGTCGGAGCTCGCGATCTTCTCCGCGAGTTCGAGCCGGCCGCTGCCGCTCTTAAACGGCTCACGTTTCTCCCCGCTGAGAATCTCGAGAAACTGCCGCGGCACCGCCGACCCGCGATTCGCCGGATTGCCGCGCAGAAACACTTTCGAGTTTGCCGGCTTCGCCTTGTCGACCAGTGCCATCGCGCGCAACGGCGCGCCCGGCTCTGTCCAGTTGAGCGCCTCGAGTTCGCTCTTCAGCGGCGCCGTCTTGTTGTTGATCTCACGCCGGATCATGACCGCGACACTGTCGTAACCCAGATTCCCCGGCGCATCGGCCGCCTCGAGCAACGCCCGAATCTGCTCCGCCGCGCCGCCCACCGCCGCCTCGCTTGCCTCGCCGCCGCTCGCTGCGACGCCCGTCGGCGCCAGATCCTTCGCCACCTGCGCAAACACTCCGTTGTAAACCGCCGCCACCTCCTTCAGCGACGCCACCGGTTTTTCGTGCGCCGCCAGCGCGTCGACCACGAGCGCGTTGACCCCGCTATCGCGGGCCGCCTTCCAGCCCGCGATCAACGCCTTCGCCTTCTCCGCGAACTCACCGTCCGCCTTCGCCAGTTCCGCCAGCGCGAACCACGGCGTCAGCACCGGATCGCGCACCTCGGCCTTCGCCGCCAGGAAGGCCTGCCATCGCTTCAACACCTCCGCGTTCAGCTTCCGCGCGCCCGCAAACACATCGAGCTTCGCGTCCGGCTTCAACTGCGCCGCCTCGTGCGCCGCCAGCAGATAGTCGCCGGTCTTGTTGCGCACGCCTGCCAGGAACTTCGTCACCTCCTCCGCCTCGCGCGCCTTGATCTTCCCTTCGATCTCCGCGCTCTTGTCCAAGAATTTTTGATACGCCGGCGATTCCTGCACCGGACCGAGCAGCGGCTTCTCCGCCGGCTCCTCCGACGACGCAAACACGCCGTGCAGCGAATAGTAATCCTTCGTTGGGATCGGATCGAACTTGTGATCGTGGCAACGTGCGCACGTGACCGTCAGTCCCATCAGCCCGCGCGTCACGACATCGATCCGATCGTCGATAATGTCGTTCTGATTGTTCAGGAATCGCCGGCCCAGCGTGAGAAACCCGAGCGCCGCGAGCGCCGACTTGTCCTCACTCAGCGGCAAATGATCGGCCGCGATTTGTTCGACGATGAACCGGTCGAACGGCTTGTCCGCATTGAAGGCGTCGATCACGTAATCCCGATACGTATGCGAGAACGCGAACCGCCGCTCCACGTTGCCCGCGAGATAGCCTTTCGTGTCCGCATAGCGCGCGACATCCAGCCAGAATCGCCCCCAACGTTCGCCATAACGCGGTGACGCCAGCAGCCGCTCCACCACCCGCGCATAAGCATCGGGCGCGCGATCCTGCAGAAACGCTTCCATCTCCTCCGCCGTCGGCGGCAACCCCGTGAGATCATACGTCACGCGCCGTAACAGCGTGCGCTTCTCCGCCGCTGGCGCGGGGCTCAGCCCGCGCTCCGCCAGCTTCGCCCGCACGAAGGCGTCGATCGGGTTTTGATCCGGAGGAACCACCGGCACCGCCGGCTTTCGCACCGGCTGAAACGCCCAATGCTCCCGTGCCGCCGCGATGTCCATCGGATGCGGCTTGCCGCCCACGCGCGGATCCGGCGCTCCCATCTTCACCCATTCTTCGAGCACCGCGATCTGCGCCTCCGACAGCTTTCCGCCTTCGTCCGCCGGCGGCATCTGGAGGTCCTCGTCTTTATAGCGCACCGCCTGAATCAACAAACTCTCGTCCGCATTGCCCGGCACGATCGCCGCGCCCGAAGCCCCGCCTTTGCGCAACGCATCGCGCGAATCGAGCAGCAGGTCCGCTTTCGATTTTCCCGCCTCGACGCTGTGACACTTATAACACGCCTCGACGAGAATCGGCCGCACCTTCGCCTCGAAAAACTCGAGCTGCTCCGGCGGCAATTCCGCGGCCGTTGCATGCGCTGCAAACACGGCCATCGCGAGAATAACCGGGGCCGCGGCCGCCCTCGGCCGCAATATTGTGGTGCGACCGAGGGCGGTCGCGCTCCCAAAAAAAACACTCACGCGATCAGCTCCTTCACGACGCGTCCGTGCACATCCGTCAGCCGGAAATCCCGGCCCGCGTGGCGATACGTCAGCTTCTCGTGATCGAAACCGAGCAGCGCGAGCACGGTCGCGTGCAGGTCGTGCACGTGCATCGGTTTCTCCACGGCCTTGAAACCAAATTCATCCGTCGCGCCGTAAGTCATCCCGCCGCGCACTCCCCCGCCCGCCATCCACATCGTGAACCCGTAGTGATTGTGATCGCGCCCGTTGATCTTGCCCGCATTCGCGCCGGCCGTCGGCAGCTCCACCGTGGGCGTCCGGCCAAACTCGCCGCCCCAGATCACCAGCGTGTCTTCCAACATCCCGCGCTGCTTTAAATCCTTCAGCAGCGCACCGATCGCCTGGTCGCTCTCCCGCGCCAGCTTCCGGTGATTGACCTCGATGTCGTCATGGCTGTCCCACGGCTGCCCCTGGCCATGCCAGACCTGCACAAACCGCACGCCGCGCTCCAGCAGCCGCCGCGCCGTGAGCAGCTGCCGGCCTTGCTGCGTCTCGCCGTACATTGTCCGCATCGCTTCCGGCTCGCGCGCGATCGCAAACGCATCCGTCGCCTCCAGCTGCATTCGATACGCGAGCTCGAACGACTGGATCCGCGCCTCCAGTTGCGCCTCCTGCTGCCGCTTCGCCGCGTGCCGCGCATTCAGTTTCTGCAACAGGTCCAGCTGCGCGCGCTGATCCTCCCGCGACGTAACCGAATTATGGATATGCTCGATCAGCTTCTCGATGTCGGTGTGCGCGGTGTCGATATAGTTGCCCTGATAAATGCCCGGCAGAAACCCGCTCTGCCAGTTCTGCGATTCCTGGATCGGATAACCGCCCGGGCACATCGCGATGAAGCCCGGCAGATTCTGGTTCTCCGAGCCGAGCCCATACGTCACCCACGAGCCGAGGCTCGGCCGCGGCAGCCGCGCATCGCCGCAGTTCATCAACATCAGCGAGGGCTCGTGATTCGGCACGTCCGCCGTCATCGAGCGGATCACCGCGATATCGTCGATGCTCTCCGCCACGTGCGGAAACAGCTCGCTCACCTCGATCCCGCTTTTTCCGTATTTCTTGAACGCAAAGGGCGACCGAAATGCCGCGCCCGTTTTCCGCTCCGTCTTCAACTCGAGCGGAATCGGTTTCCCGTGCCACGTGTCGAGCGCCGGCTTCGGGTCGAACGTGTCGACTTGCGACGGCCCGCCGTTCGCGAAGATGTGGATCACGCGTTTCGCCTTCCCCGGAAAATGCGGCGCGCGCGGTGCCAGCGGATTTCCCAGATCAACCGCCCGACCCACCGCGCCAGTCGACGCCGCGCCCAACGCCTCGGGCCCCAGCATCGCCGCCATGCCGATCGCTCCGAATCCAATTCCGCAGCGCTGCAGGAAATCGCGGCGAGTCAGGAAGCGGTCCTCGAGGCGGGGTGCGTGGTGAGACATGCGGCGGGCAAGACGAACGGGCGGGCGGTGCGGTGACGAAATCAAAACTCCACGCCCCACGACATGAAAGCCCGGAATACGGTTTCCACCCCCGGGCTCAGATTTACGCTCACGCCTGAATCCTGATTTGCACGGTGCGCCGCCTTCGGAAACCGTGCCAATTGCAGCATGGCCCGACAAGCTCCGGTCATCGATGAAACGCATCGTCACCCCCACCACCGCCACTCCCGGCGCATCACCACTTCTCTCGTGATCACGATTCTCCCGATCCGCGCGATCTTCGCGACGATTGCACTCGTCGCGCTCGGTGCGGCAGGCACCCCAAGTGCGCACGCCGCGCCCGCATCGAAACGCCCGAACATCATCTTCGTGCTCACCGACGACCAGCGCTGGAATTCGCTCGGTTTCAGCGGCAACGATGTCGTTCAAACGCCCCATCTCGATCGTCTCGCGGCCGAAGGCATCTGGTTCGAGCAGGCGACTGTCGCGAGCGCCATCTGCACCCCGAGCCGCGTCTCGTATTTCCTCGGCCAATACGAGCGCCGGCATGGCGTGAACTTCAACTCCGGCACCGCGGTCGCTCCCGAAGCCTGGGCGAAAAGTTATCCCGTGTTGCTGCGCGAGGCGGGTTATTTCACCGGCTACATCGGCAAGAATCACACCCCCGTCGGCGCCAAGGGCTACGCCACGGGCCTCATCGAACGCAGTTTCGACTTCTGGTTCGCCGGCCACAACGCGCTCGGGTTCTACCCGAAGACCCGTCATGCCGTCTTCCGCCGCGCCAGGGCCGATACGCAGATCGAGATCATCGGCGAAGGCGTGAAAAACTTCCTCGCGCCCGAGGACGCGTTCATCGCCGGCGCGGACAACTTCCTGCAGCGGCGGCCCGCCGACCAGCCGTTCTGCCTCACCCTCGCGTTCAACGTTCCCCACGCCGCCGGCACGAGCAGCATGGAGCAGCGCGCCACCGATCCCGAGCTCTACCGCACCACCTATCGCGATCGGCTCGCCACGCAGGCGATTCCACGAACTTACCTCGCGAAGGCCGACATCCGAAACCCCAAGCTCCCGCCCGACCTGCTCTTCACGCAATTCCGTCAGAAGAGCTACGATTACGTCGATACTGAGGCGACGCTGCGCGAGCGACAGATCCGGGAGTATCAAACCATCACCGGTATCGACCGGCTCGTCGGCGCGATCCGCGCGCAGCTCGCCACGCTCGGGCTCGCCGACAACACCGTGATCCTCTTCGCATCCGATCACGGCATCACGCACGGTGAGTTCGGCCTTGGCGGCAAAGCCCTCAACTACGACTCATGCCTCCGCGTGCCGATGATCGCATTCGATCCACGCACCGCCCCTCGCGTGAAAACGCACCGCTCGTCCGCCCTTGTGCAGTCGGTCGATATCGCGCCGACGATGCTCGACCTCGCCGGCATCGCCGTACCGTCGTCGATGCAAGGCCAGAGCTTCCGCCCCGCTCTCGCCGGCGAGCCGTTCAGCGGCCGCTCGCATGCGTTCGCCGAGAATCTCTGGTCCACCTTTTCCGGCAATCCGCGCTGCGAGACCGTCCGCACTGCCGACTGGAAATACACCCGCTACTTCGCCAACGACCGCTCGCTCTTCCCCAGGTCCGGCGGCGCGGAAGGAGGTGCGATCTCCGACGAGCTCGCGGCCATCTACACGCACTGGCTGACTGCCACGATTCGCGGCGAGCCGCCGGTTTACGAGGAGCTGTATCACCTCGCCGCCGACCCGCACGAAACCGTCAACCTCGCCCGCGATCCCGTGCACGCCGCCACCTTGCGCGAGTTGCGCGCCGAGTGTCAGCGACTCGTCCGCGCCGCCAAAGGCGGCGAAGACCCGCCGTCGACCGTGCGCGTATCGAACGCACGTGAAGCGCGCGCCCGGAAAAGCGGGAAGCTCTAGCTCGAGGACGCACCCTCAGAGGTGTGAAATCCTCGCCCTGAAGGGCCGACTTCGGCGGGGCCAGCCGCGACGAAGAGTTTACCCTGGCGTGTCGGTGCTCTGCCCGCCGGGCAGGACGGAAATTCCTCTGGTTCCCGACTGTTTTCAGTCGGTCGATGACTCGCGGTTGGAAGCCCCGACGGGGCGATATCCGAAAGTCCAGGGCAACGCCCTGGGGTCTTTCGAATTGAGGGAATTCCTTCGCCCTGAAGCGGCAGCACCCGCGTGTAGTTCCGCCCCTCCAGAACATTTTCCAAGGCGCTGCCTGGGGCTTTCAATTTTTCTCCCCTTTGGCGCTCCCATTCGCCGGCAGTTATCCGAGACACCGCCCGACGAGCGCGCTTCCACAAACGAGAGTTGCGCCGACTTCCAGCGGTCCTACGGTTTTTGCTTTCCATGAGCGAAGCGCCTCCCAGCCCGCCGAGCCCGCCGCCCTTTGCAATCGGCGCCAACGAGTCCGTCGACTCATCCCTCCTGCGCGTGCTGATGGATACGAGCGCGGACCGGATCTACTTCAAGGATCTCGACAGCCGCTTCGTACGCAACAACGCCACGCACGCCCGCGCGCTCGGCGCCGCCTCGCCCGAGGAATGCGTGGGCAAGACCGATTTCGACTTCTTCTCGCGCGAACACGCCGAGCATGCGTTTCGCGACGAGCAGGAGATCATCCGCACGGGGAAACCAATCATCTCACAGCTCGAGCGCCTCACCATGCGCGATGGCCGCAAGGGCTGGGCCTCATCCACCAAGATGCCTTGGCGCGATGCCAACGGCACGATCATCGGCACCTTCGGCGTCACCCGCGATGTCACCGCCGCCCAGGAAGCCGAGGAGCGACTCAAGGAGGAGCGCAACCTCCTCCGCTCCATCATCGATAACCTGCCCAGCCGGCTCTATGTGAAAGACACGCAGTCGCGCTATGTGCTGAACAACAAAGCTCATCTCGCGATGCTCGGCGCCTCCTCGCAGGAAGAGGCGCTGGGGCGCACGACGGTGGAATTCTTCCCGGGGGAACGCGGGCTGCAGGCCCTCGCCGACGACCGGCAGGTTCTCGCCGGCACCCCGATCCTCAACAACGAGAAGTCCGACTTCGGCGCGGGTGGCGATGTCCACTGGTCGCTCGTCACAAAGGTGCCGCTGCACGACATCCACAACCAGCTCGTCGGGCTGATCGGTATC
Organism: Opitutaceae bacterium; assembly: GCA_036675625.1. Lineage (GTDB taxonomy): Bacteria > Verrucomicrobiota > Verrucomicrobiia > Opitutales > Opitutaceae > ER46. The sequence goes on from JAKFEQ010000083.1 coordinate 80,499, forward strand.
AGCCACGACATTACACGGCGCAAGAAGGCCGAGCAGGAGCTCCAGCGCCGGACCGCCGAAATGGAGGCAGACCTCCGCATGGCCCGCCAGGTGCAGGAAGCGTTTCTCCATCGGACGTATCCGGTGTTCCCGCGCGGCGCGGCGCCCGGCGCGAGCGCGCTCCGCTTCTCGCACCGCTATATCGCGACCACGACGCTGGGCGGCGATTTCTTCACGATCCTGCAACTCTCCGACGCACGGTGCGCCGTCCTCGTGTGCGATGTGATGGGCCACGGCGTCCGCGCCGGCCTGCTCACCGCGCTGATTCGCGGCGTGGTCGAGGAATTGGGCGAACGCGCCAACGATCCCGCCCACGTCCTCGCCGAAGTGAACCAAAGCCTCATGCCGATCGTCGAGCAAACCGGCCAGCCTGTCTTTGCGACGGTTTTCTTCGGCATCATCGATCTCACGACGCACACGTTCGTCTACGGCAACGCGGGACATCCGCCGCCGCTCGTGTTGCGCCACAGTTCTTCCGCCATGTCCCGGCTCGTACCCGCGGATCCGGAACCCGCGGCCGGTCTGCTCGGCGACTTCCGCTACAGCGCGCACCAGTGCGCGTTCGAGCCCGGAGATCTGTTTCTCGCCTACACCGATGGCGTGCTCGAAGCCGCCGACCGCAATGGCACGATGTTCGGCGAAGAGCGCTTGCGCAGCCTGCTCGCCGGGTGCGACGGCCTTTCCGGCTCCGAAATCAACGACCGTCTCCTGCACGCCGTGCAGGAGCACAGCGGCAGCACGGTGTTCGAAGACGACGTCTGCCTCGTCGCGATCGAAGCCAGGGCCTGAGGGCTCGCCCGCCCCGCGCGTCGCCGGCCGACACTTCGGTCGGCTCGCCTCACCTCGCGTCAGGCGTCAAACGGCTTCACCGCCACGCCCGCCGCCGTGAGTTCCTGCCGCAGGCGCGCGACAAATGCCACGGCTCTCACATCGTCGCCATGCACGCACACCGTGTCCGCCACGACCTTCACTTCAGAGCCGTCGGTCGCGCGCACCGTCCCGCCATTCACCATCTGCAGCACCTGAGCCACGGCCGCATCCTCCTCCGCGATGATCGCGCCCGGCTCCGACCTCGGTGTCAGCGTGCCGTCGCGCTGATACGTGCGATCGGCAAACACCTCCTCCGCCACGCGCAATCCGCGCGACCGCGCCGCGCGCACGAAATGACTGCCCGCCAGCGCATAGACGATGAGGTCGGGCCATAGCCGGCCCAGATCCGAAGCCACCGCCTCCGCCAGATGCGGATCGCGCGAGACTTGATTGTAGAGCGCACCGTGCAGCTTCACATGCTTCATCTTCCGCCCGGCCACTTCGAAGAGTTGCTCCACTTGCATCAGCACGAGCCGCCCCGCCTCCGGCGCCGTGATCGTTCGCTCCGTGCGTCCAAAATTATGCAGGTCGAAGAACCCCGGGTGCGCCCCGACATTGACGTTATGCTGCAACGCCAGCTCGACCGTCTCGATCATCATCTCGAGATCGCCGGCATGCGCCCCGCAGGCGATGTTCGCGGAGGTGATCAGCGGCATCAGCGCCGCATCGTGGCCCGCCCCTTCGCCGAGGTCACAGTTGAGATCGATGCGTTTCACGAAATGAGATCAGAGTGAAAGTGAAAGTAAGAGTGAAGCAAACCCCGCCTATGCCACTTTCACTCTCACTTTCACGTTCACTCCCACTCGACGCTCACGCAAGTTTCTGCGCCAGTCCCTCCCGCAACATCCCCAGCGCACGCTCCCGCACCAACAGCAGCGCATGCGCCTCTTCGATCGAGATGAGTCGAAAGCGCACCCCGTCGCCCGGTCGCAGTTGCGCCATGAGCGGGAGATCCACCGTCGCAACGTGTCCAATTTGTGGATACCCTCCGATTGTCTGCGCGTCCGCGAGCAATACGATCGGCTGTCCGTCCGGCGGCACTTGGATCGTCCCGGGCGCCACTGGCGAGGAGACGAGCTCCGCCCCCACTTCGCGCACGATCGGATCCCCCTGCAGCCGGACCCCCATGCGGTCCGATCGCGACGTCACCCTGAACTTGCCCGCCATCCAATCCGCCCGGAACTGCGACACATCCCGGCCAGGCAGGATGCGCACAATCGGCGCGTTCGAATATTCCGGCAGAATGCGCTCGTCGATCCGCCAGTGGGCTGCGAACGCCCGCGCGACCGTCCGCACGGCGAGTGTATCGCCGTCGCGCAGCGCACGCCCCTCCAGCCCGCCAATCCCTGCCCGCACATACGTGCTGCGGCTGCCAAGCACGGGCGCGATCTCCAGCGTGCCCGCAAACGCGACGTAGCCGCGACAACCCGTCACGGCCGCGCCGAGTCTGAGCGTCTCGCCCGCGTGCACGCGCAACGGCCGCCAGCGTGGCACGCCGAAATCGCCTCCCGCGAGCGCGATCACCGTGTCGGCCCCAAAGCGCAGCTCCGGCCCCACGAGGGTGAACTCGAGCGCCGCGGCGTCCTCCGGGTTGCCCACGAGGAGATTCGCCACGCGCAACGCAAACGCATCCGCCGCTCCGCTCAGCGGCACGCCACGCCCGCGCTGCCCCACCCGGCCGAGATCCTGCACCGTCGTGAACATCCCCGCGCGCACGACTTTCACGTCCGCCAAAGTGTCACGTATTACGTTACACTGCTCCGAGGTGGCTTTTGCCGGGGACACCGGAGCGAGGCGGGCGAATTCCGCCGCATCGATCGCGCGAAATGTCACGTGATCGCCCGCCTGCAACAGCACCGGCTCCGCGCGCGCGGCGTCGAACAACACCAGCGGTGTCCGCCCGATCAGGTTCCAGCCGCCAGGTGTCGCCAGCGGGTAAACCCCCGTCTGCGCACCGCCAATCGCCACCGAGCCCGCCGGCACCAACGCGCGCGGCGTGGCGCGCCGTGGCATGGCCAGCGCCTCGGGCAGCCCACCGAGATAGGGAAACCCCGGCGTAAAACCGATCGCGTGCACAAGGTAGTCTCCCGCCGCATGCGCCGAGATTACGTCCGCCGCCGACATCCCCGCATGCCGCGCAACCGCCTCGAGATCCGGCCCGAATTCCCCGCCGTAGCAAACGGGAATCTCCAGCCGCCGTGCCGCCACGCTCAACGTTGTCTCGTCCGCCCGAGCGACAAGCTTCTCCAGCTCCGCCATCAACTCCGCGGACCCGACGCCGTGTACCCGCTCGTAAAAGACCGCCACGCTCGCGAAGGCCCCGACAACATCCACCACCCCCGGCAGCCGCACGCGCTCGATCTCCGCCATGATCGCACGCACCCGCAGGGCGCTCGTCTCATCGAGGCGTTCACCGAGCGAAATCACGACCGCCGAATCACCCAGCGCGGAGATCGTCATGGCCCGGATGTTATTCGCGTAATGCTCTTCGCGGGCAAAGAAAAAAGCCCGAGGCCGCGAAGCCGTAGCAACGAGCTCGTTCTTTTTTTTCCGCGCATTTTTGTGCCCCTTTGTGGCCATTCCCTCCGTGGTTCTGGTCGGGGCTGCTTGCGGCTTTACGATGGACCAATGCGCAACCCTCCTGCTCCCCCTCAGGCGGAGCGGCTTGTTCTCGCCGCGCAACGGGAGTCGCGCAGGGCGGCCTTTACTCTCCGGCCGCTAAGCGCTACTCGCTTTTATTTCCACTATGACCTTCGAGGCTTCGCTCGCCACCACGCTCCACACGTTCCAAGCGCTCACCACCATTCGCGCGGAGATCGACCGCGCCGGCGACCTGATCCTCGCAACGCTCCAGCGCGGCGGGAAACTCCTGGTCTGCGGCAACGGTGGCAGCGCCGCCGAAGCCGCGCATTTCGCCACCGAGCTCGTCGGCCGCTACGCCAAAAACCGCCGGTCGCTCCCGGCGATCGCCCTCTCCTCCGATGGCTCGCTGCTCTCCTGCATCGGCAACGACTACGGTTACGAGCACGTCTTCGCGCGCCAGATCGAGGGCCTCGCCAAACCGGGCGACCTCGTCGTTGTCCTCACCTCGAGCGGAAATTCCGCCAATATCATCGCCGCGCTCACGACGGCGAAACGCCTCGGCCTCGAATCGATCGCCTTTCTCGGCCGCGGCGGCGGTAAGGCGAAAGGCGTCGCCACGTGCGACCTGATCATGCCTGGCGACAGCGGCGCGGCCGCCCAGGAAGCGCACCTCTTTATTATTCATCATCTCTGCGAACGCATCGACGCCGCGTTCGATTAATTAACGTGTACAGCGCGCAAAGCCGCGCATCGAGGACGCGCGTCTTCAATGGCGATTCGGAGAGGTTCAAATCTTTCCGCCTGCAAATCGGTTCTTGCGGCACTGCCCTTCGCGGTTTCGTTTTGCCGTTCCCATGAGCAATACCGCCTCTGCCAACGAAAACGCCGTCATCAAAACATCCTACGGCGACATGACCGTAGCCTTCTGGCCCGACGTCGCGCCGAAGACCGTCGAGAATTTCAAGAAGCTCGCCCGCGAGGGGTTCTATGACGGCACCGCGTTTCACCGGATCATCAAGGGGTTCATGATCCAGGGCGGTTGCCCGAATACGAAGGCCGGCGCCAGCGGCATGCCCGGCACGGGCGATCCGGGTTACAAAGTGAAGGCCGAGTTCAATGCCAAGCCTCACGTCCGCGGCGTGCTTTCGATGGCCCGCTCCGCGCATCCGGATTCCGCCGGCTGCCAATTCTTCATCTGCCACGGCGACGCCCGTTTCCTCGACAAGCAATACACCGCGTTCGGCCAGGTCGTCGCCGGCGATGACGTCCTGGAGAAAATTGCCAATGTGCCGACCAAGTCCGGCGGCGGCGGCGAGAAAAGCACCCCGATCGAACGTGTCGAAGTGCAGAGCGTGACGATCGTCCCGGCCGCGGCCTGAGCCATTTCGAAGATCACAACCTGACTCAACGTGGGCCCGCTCCTCCGAGCGGGCCGCTTTTTTTCTCACCGCCAAGCCCTTTCATCGTCGGCCATCCAGCCCGCGAAATCGGATCAGCGGTTCTCCGACCCGGCGCGCATGTGCGCATCGTGTTTCTCGATTTCACGCAGCAGCCGCTCGGCGTCGGCCTTGATCGGGCGCTCCGGACCTAGCGCCAGCAACTCGTTCAGCACGCTCCGCGCACCCGTGGTATCGCCGCCATTCGCCCGCTCCACCGCGGCAGCGATCGTGCGGTAGTGCGTCAAGCTGCGTTGCGCCGTTTCAAGGGTCTGCCGCTGCGTCGGGTCGAGATCGCGCTCCAGCGCCCGCGTGACGAGCTCGAGCGCCGCGTCGAACCGGCCCTGTTTCGCCAGCGTCTCGATCTCGTCCATCTCGGCCTTCAACGTCTCGCTCGCCAGGACCCGGCGCGCGAAATCCAAACCGCGATCGCTGACCTCCTCGTTGCCCTCCAGCAAGCGCTCGAGCCGCCTGCGCCCTTCGGCCGCGCGCCCGGAGCGAATCTCCCCCGCCGCAATCCCCGTCTCGATCGTCGGATTGCCCGGAGCCAGCTTGATTCCCCGTGCGAGCAGATCGAGATCCGCGGGCTCGAAGGTCTGCAACCCGTGCATCAATCCCGCGAGCGCTTCGTAGGAACCGATGTGCGATGGCGCGAGCCGGATCGCGATCCGATAGTTCGCCGCGGCCCGGTCCATCGCCTGCGCGTCATGCGCCGCCAGCGTCAAGCCGGACACCACCGAGGGAGGAAAATGTGCGACTCCAAGATTATGATACACGAGATAGTTGGTCGATCCGGCGCTCGCCGCCTTCGTCAACGACTCGGCTGCCGCCTCGTAATCGTGACGCGCGACGGCGATATGCCCGAGCAATTCCCAGCCGCGGGGATCCGCCGGCGCCAGCACGACCGCACGCAACAGGTGCGGCTCGGCCGCCTCGGGATTCCGCGCGCCGAGCAACAGCGAACCTTGCGCCAACTCGAGATCGCCGGGCGCCGCGCGCGACACCTTCAGCAGCCGTGAAATGTCGCCCGTCGCCCGCCGATACCGATGCGGACGATAGCTTCCGCGCCGGATGTAGTTTCGCAGCCTCGCCTCGAACGCGCCATACGTGGCCCCGAACGCGGTCTCGAATGCCTCGTCCTCCGAACGCGCCGTCGGCAGCAACGTGAGGTAACGAAGAATCGCCTGCCTCCCCGGCGAGCCTTCGCCGTGAAACACGTAATGCACCAACGCCCACGACTGCGCATAGAAGATGCTCGTGCGGTTGCCTTCATTATAGAGCAGCGACTCACGGCCGGTCCCAAAAAGCCGCGTCAAGGGCATGAACGGCTCGCGCCGCAGCAGCGACACATAGGAGTCGATCGGTTTTCCGATCGTATAAGTCTTCGCGCTGGTGAGCTCGAACGTCGCATACAACTCCGCCAGCCCCTCGCCCAGCCACAACGGCATCGGGCCCCCGAACGCGCTCAGATACCAGTGCACCGCCTCGTGAAAAACGGTGTGCCGGATCTCCTCCTTCTCACCGGCCAGGCTCAGCATGATCGTGTTGATCTCGTCCGCGCGCACGAAGAACCCGCCCATGTTTGCCGGCTGGCCATTCTCGAGGGGAAGATACGGCTCCATTGCCCGCTGAGTCTTGAACAGGACGACGGTCACAGGCCGCAGATGCTCCACCGGCACCGGCACGATCGTCTGGAGACCACGGCGAAACTGTTCCAGCTCCACAGCCCACGCGCGCGCCGTCGCTTCGTCCGCCGGCGTGAGAATCGTGAAATGCGGCGAAGTCACCTTCGTCCAAATTTCCGGCGTGCCCGCACGTGCGAGCGCCGTGAGTGCGGCCAACGTCCCCATCACCATCAACGCCGTGACGAACCCGCGCCGCCGCCCGCCGGACGGTGCCATGCGGCGGCTCGATGCCGTGTTTTCTTCGCGCCCCGGGCTAGGGTCCTTGAAAGGCAAAACTCGAGCTAAAGAGGTCAAGCTTTTGATATAGCGTCTTTGGTTTGAGATCCCCGGTCCCCGGTCCCTGCTCTCTGGTCTCTAGTCTCTAGTCTCTGCCTTCTGGTTTCCGGTCTTGGCGCAGCCTACTGTACATATCCCAACGCCTTCGCGACGGCCGGATAGGTGATCTTGCCGTCCTCCGTGTTCACGCCGCGCGCGAGGCCCTGATGCTCCTCGAGTGCGCGCGTGATGCCTTTGCTCACGAGCATGGCCACATAGGGTTCCGTCGCCTGCGTGAGCCCGAGCGTCGACGTCCGGCCGACCAACGCGGGCATGTTCGGCACCGCGTAATGAATCACACCATGTTCAGTATAGACGGGTTTCTCATGCGACGTCGGCCGGATGCTCTCGATGCAACCTCCCTGATCGATCGCGATGTCGACGATCACGCTGCCCGGTCGCATCTTCGCGATCGTGCGGCGCTTCACGACCGTCGGGGCCTTCGCCGCCGGAATCAGCACCGCACCGATCAGCAAATCCGCGTCCGCCACCTCCGCCTCGATGTTCGCCGGGTTCGACATCAACGTGACCACGCGCCCGCGATACTCCATGTCGAGCGCTTCGAGTTTCCGCGTGTCGAGATCGAGCACCGTCACGCGCGCACCCATCCCGGCCGCCATCTGGACCGCGTGCGCGCCGGAGTTTCCCGCCCCGACGACGACTACGTGCCCGGGCATCGTGCCCGGTATCCCTCCCAGCAATACGCCCGAGCCGCCGTGCTGCGACTGCAGGAAATACGCGCCGACCTGGATCGAGAGACGGCCCGCGATCTGCGACATCGGCTTGAGCAGCGGGAAACTGCCGTCCACCCCCTCGACCGTTTCGTACGCGATACCGAGGATGCGTTTCCGCAGCAGGACCTTCGTCAGCTCGGGTCCCGCGGCGAGATGCAGGTAGGTGAAGATCGCCTGCCCCTCGCACAGCAGATCGAACTCCATGGGTAGCGGCTCCTTCACCTTCAAGATCAGATCGGCGCTGCGCCACACCTTTGCCGCCTCGCTCGCGATCGTCGCACCCGCCGCGCGGTATTCCGCATCGGTGAAACCCGCGGTGTGGCCCGCGCCCTTCTGGATCAGCACGTTCGCCCCCAGCGAGACGCAGCGCCGGCACAAGCTCGGTGTCATCGACACGCGCGTCTCGCCGATCTTGATCTCCTTCGGGACGCCGATGGTCATACGCCGCGAAGAAACCATGAAACTTGCCGAAAGCGAGCCGACACCCGACGGTTGCGCGCGATGCCCAAGCCGCTTCACATCCTCGTTGCTTGCGCGGAAAACCGTGTGATCGGGCGCAACCGCAAGCTGCCCTGGCGGATTCCGGAGGACCTGAAGTTTTTCCACGAGGAAACGGCCGGCAAGATCTGTGTACTCGGGCGCATCGGCTACGAAACGTGGCCGCGCGCGCGCGACGATGGCCGCCGGCCGGTCGTAGTGACGCGCAATCGCGCGCTCGAGCAACCCGGCGTCGCCGTCGCAGGCAGCCTGCCGGAAGCCCTCGCCCTCGCGGAAAACCTTCCCGGCGAGATCTACATCTGCGGCGGCCAGCGGATCTTCGAGGAGACGTTCGCGCTCGCCGCCGCCGAACGGCGGACGATCCGGCTGCACCTCACCCTCGTCCATGCCGAGGTGCCCGGCGATACGTTCTTCCCCGAATGGCGCCACCTCCCCTGGCGCGAACTCAGCCGCCGCGAAAGCGCGGACGCAAATTACCGCTACACGTTTTTCTCGCTGGAAATGTAGCGAAGCCTCCCGCCTCCGTAAGCAGCACGGGCGTCTCGCCCGTGATCATGGGGCGGGACGCCCATGCCACGCAACCGAAGCAGACGTCCCGCCTGCCTCAGAAACGAGCCCGCCCGCCCACTTCGTCGGATACCTCTGCGCCTGCCCTGCTACTTCAGCCCCGCGTGCGCCTGCGCGACCGCGATGTACTTTTCCGCCCAGCGCCGCAAGCCACCGCGCTCCGCGTCCGTCAAGGTCCGCACCACCTTCGCCGGCGTCCCGAGAATCATCGAGCCGGGCGGCGCCACGAAATGCTGCGTGACCAGCGTATTCGCACCCACGATACAGCGGTCGCCGATCCGGGCGCCGTCGAGGATAGTCGCCCCCATGCCGATCAGGCACTCGTCCCCGATCTCGCACGCGTGGATGATCGCGGCGTGCCCGATCGTCGTATAGCTGCCCACGCGCACGCCGTGATCGTCCGCCAGGTGCACGATCGTGCCGTCCTGCACATTCGACGCTTCGCCGATCGCGATCGAATTGATGTCGCCGCGGAGCACGCAGCCATACCACACGCTGCTCAGCGGGCCGAGCGTTACGTCACCGAGCACGGTGGCGTTCGCCGCGACGAACGCCGCCCGCGCGGTATCCGGAGTGCGGCCGAGGTGGCGGGCGAGTCGCTCTTGCACGGTCATGTCGAAGTTGGTTCTCGCCGGGCCGTTTCGCGTTCGCAAGCTCGGGCTCGGTTCTAGCTTCCCTACCCTTCATGGATCTCCTCCACGTCCTCCGTGGCCTGCTCGGCATTGCGGCGTTCATCGGCATCGCCTGGGTTTTCAGCGCCAACCGTCGCGCGATTCCCTGGCGGCTCGTCCTCACCGGCATCGTGTTGCAGATCGTCTTTGGCGTGCTCGTGCTGCACGTGGACCTCGTGCGCATCGGCGTCGATGCCGTCGGCAAATTCTTCGTGCGCATCCTCGATTTCAACGAGGCCGGCGCACGCTTCCTTTTCGGCAACCTCCTCGATGCCTCGCAGTCGTGGGGCTTCCTCTTCGCGTTCAAGGTGCTGCCGACGATCATCTTTTTCTCCGCGCTCACCTCGCTCCTCTTCTACCTCGGGATCCTCCAACGCATCGTCTACGCGTTCGCCTGGCTCATGTCGAAGACGATGAACCTCTCCGGCGCGGAAAGCCTGAGCTCATCGGCCAACATCTTCCTCGGGCAGACGGAATCGCCCCTGCTGATCAAGCCCTACCTGGCGAACATGACCCGTTCCGAGCTGCTGGCCGTGATGGTCGGCGGGATGGCCACAATCGCCGGCGCTGTGATGGTCGCGTATATCGGAATGCTCGGCGGACCGACCGAAGCAGGCCAGATCCTCTTCGCAAAACATCTGCTCACCGCCTCCGTGCTCTCCGCGCCCGCCGGGTTGCTCACGGCAAAAATCCTCGAGCCGCAAACCGAGCCGATCGATCGCAACCTCGAGGTGCCCCGCGAAAAAATCGGCGCCAACGCCCTCGAAGCCATCGCCAACGGCACAACCGATGGCCTCAAGCTCGCGGTCAATGTCGGCGCGATGCTCCTCGTCTTCACCGCGATGGTGGCGTTCCTGAACTGGATTCTCTCCGCCGGCGTCGGCGGCTGGAGTGGCCTCAACGCCTGGATCGCCGCGACCACCGGAGGTCGCTACGCGGAGCTTTCGCTCCAATACGTTTTCGGCCTGATCTTCGCCCCGCTCGCATGGCTGATGGGCATCGACGCCGGCCAGCTCATGCTCGCCGGCCAGGTCATCGGCGAGAAAACCATCCTCAACGAATTCTACGCCTATGGCACCCTCGCGCGCCTCAAGGACACCGGCCTGCTCACGGATCAGCGCGCGCAGATCATCCTGACCTACGCGCTGTGCGGCTTCTCTAATATAGCGTCGATCGGTATTCTGATCGGCGGCATCGGCTCGCTCGCGCCGAATCAACGCCCCGTGCTCGCGCGACTCGGCCTGAAAGCGCTGCTCGGCGGCAGCATCGCCTGCTTCCTCACCGCCTGCGTCGCCGCAATGCTGACGTGACGGGCGGAAAGTGAGAGTGAAAGTGAAAGCGAGCGGGGAGAACCTCAATGCCTTCCGTCCTCCCTTTCACTTTCGCTCTCACTTTAAACGTCCGCATCACCCCTTCTGACGCCACTCGCCGGACGGATCCTGGATCCACACGCCGCGTTTGCTCGCGATCGCGATCTGCTGCGCACGCCGGCGACCCACCGCGTCAATATCCACTCCGGTTTGTGATGCGATGTACGCATACGCGGAACGACGATCTGCGTTCTCGTCTGAGATGACACGCTGGTCTTCCGCCGATGCGGTGCCGCGTATCTCGAGAAACCCGCGGTTGCTCTCGCCGGCGACGCCCCGGTCCTTGAGCGCATCGACCGTGCCCTGGCGCTGTTCCATCCGCGCCTTCACGGTATTTGGATTTTCCGCCGCGATGACGGCGCTGCCAAGTCCGAGCGAGACCGCTACGGCGATGATGCGAAAGAATTGTGCTGCTTTCATGCGGGTCAGGATTCCGGAACGTTAAGGGTCGTAGACTTCTTATCCAAATCGCCGAAGAAATCATCCAGCGCTTTGTCGACCTTCACATTGACGTCGACGGTGATGTGGATCGGTTTCACTTCAATGGGCTTCGTTGAGACGCTCAAGCAGCCGCAGATATTCAACGAAATCGCGCTGGCTAAGCTAATGAGAATGCGGCGTTTCATGGGAAATTTTAGGTTACGCCCTTAGACGTGGCGATTCAACGAATGATTCAATGATTTGTCGCGCCCTCCGCGCGAAGCCATTCTCGCCACCGGCAAACCTCGCGGAAAATCGGAGAGCCAGCCCTCCCGCTTTGCACAGCTGGTTTCGCTCTCAGCTCTCAGCCCACCAGCCGCGCTACGGTTTTTCGCCCCCGAAACGCAGCCGTGAATCCGTGCCGAACTTGATTAACGATTCCAGCGAACCTCGCACGTTGATGTTGAGATCGATCGGCGCCGTCAGTCCCGGATCCACCGGCCCACCGACGACGCGGATCGATGCCGTCCGGCCTTGTGCATCGCCGCTCGGCGTGAAGGCCACCTCGAGATGCTCCGCGCGGAGCGGCACCTCGCCCGTTTCGATTTTGCCGATGCCGGGATAATACTTGAGTACCGATGCAGGCAGGCTGCTCGACAACAAGCCGGGCGTCGGCGCGAGCCGCAAGTCCGCCGTCTCCCCCGACCGCAACGCCAGCGTGCCGCTGCCGATCTGCACACCGGCTGGCGAGCGATGCAGTGCCACCGACCCGTGCAAGCGACCGCGCGCACTCGCGAGCACAGGCGGCAGAAACGAGAGGATCTGACTCACTTCAATCCCGATGACGCGCGCGATGACCGAGGCTTCGCGCCGCTGCGTCGAGAAGCTGAAAGCCGCCAAAACAACTTCGCCCCCGAACACCTCGACCGACGCCTCCTCCACACTCACCTCCTCGCCCGACAGCGTGAACTCCACGTGCCCGAGCCCGAAAGGGATCTCCTCATACGTGCCGCCATCCCATCGCAGCGACTGCCCGCCGGCGGATTTTCGCGCGGCAATGTCCTCGAGCACGAGATCGAGATCGAGGCCGTGCAGCAGCAGCTTGTGCGCGGCATCGTCGATCCGGCCTTCGCGCACACTCACCCGCGCGCGTCCGCCGAAGACTCCTTCGCGCAACGTGCCTTCACCTTCCCCGCTCACGATCCCCTCTACGCTCCCGCCGGAGAATTCGTCACCGAGAAATGCCAGCGCGGCCGCCGACCACGTTGCCACATCGATCCGGCCTTCGTTGAGCCGCCACGTGCCGTTTCCCGCCGGATCGAGCCGCAGCTCCATCACCACATGCGTGCCCGGACCATCCACCACCAGCCCGGCCACGCGCACGCCGGGCTGCAACGTTTGCAAGGTCAGTTTCCAATGCACGCTCGGCGCGCCGGGAACGCTCAGCGGACGGAAGTCGCCCTCGAGCTGTCCATCGAGCGGAGGAATCTTCCACGGTCTCGACGCCGCGGGCCCGTCTGCCGCGCGCAGCGTCGGCGGCAGGAATGCCACCGGACCGCAGAGCAGGACGGCGAACAGGCAACGCAGCAGGCGCATGCGAGTTAGAGTCCGCAATAACGCCGGGGTTGCCAGCCAACTCATGCGGCGCATCGCTCGGACACCGCCGTTCCCGCGCGATTACGTCCCCAAAGGCGGCACCGACGCCGGCTGTAGTTTCCAGATCTCTTCCGCGTATTCGCGAATCGTCCGGTCGCTCGAAAACTTGCCCATCCGCGCCGTATTGAGAATCGCCATACGCGCCCATTTGGCCTGGTCGCGATAGGCGGCATCGACGCGCGCGTGGCAATCCGCATAGGCACGGAAATCGGCGAGGACCAGGAACGGGTCGCCGCCGTGCATCAGGCTGCCGTGCACCTGGGCAAACGCACCATGCTCGCCCGGCGTGAAGTAGTCGCTTCCCAGCCAGTCGACCACGGCCCGCAACTCCTCGTCGCGATGATAAAAGTCCCAGGGATTATAGCCGCGCGCGCGCAAGGCCTCGATCTCTTCGACGGTCAGGCCGAAGATGAAGATGTTGTCCTCGCCGACCTCCTCCTGAATCTCGACGTTCGCTCCATCGAGCGTGCCGATCGTCAGCGATCCGTTGAGCGCGAGCTTCATGTTGCCCGTGCCCGATGCTTCCTTGCCCGCCGTTGAAATCTGCTCCGACAGGTCGGCCGCAGGAATGATTTTCTCCGCGAGCGACACCCGATAATTCGGCAGGAACGCGACCTTGAGCTTACCCTTGAGCCGCGCATCGGCGTTGATCCGGCCGCCAATGACGTTGATCGCGCGAATGATGTTTTTCGCGAGGTCGTAACCCGGCGCCGCCTTCGCCGCGAAGACGAACACCCGCGGCACCATGTCGAGATCCGGGTTCTGCAACAGCCGCCGGTAAAGCGCCAGGATGTGCAGCAGGTTCAGATGCTGCCGCTTGTATTCGTGCAGTCGCTTGATCTGCACGTCGAACAACGCGTCCGGCGAAACATCCACGCCGCACTCGCTCTTGATCGTCGCCGCAAGATCGACCTTGTTCGCCCGCTTGATCGCCATGAACTCGCGCTGAAACACGGGATCATCGGCGAACTTCTCCAACCCGCGCAACAGATCGAGATCGCGCACCCAATCAGCGGAGCCGAGCTTTTCGGTGATCAACGTCGAGAGCCGCGGATTCGCCTTCAACAACCAGCGCCGCGGCGTGATGCCGTTGGTCTTGTTCTGGAATTTGCCCGGATAGAGCGCGTCGAACTCCGGGAAGAGATGCTTCTTCAACAGCGCCGTGTGCAACGCCGCGACCCCGTTGACCGCATGCGAGCCGGCCACCGCGAGATTCGCCATCCGCACCATTTTCGAACCGTTTTCCTCGATCAGCGAACATACGCGCTTCTTGTGGTTGTCGCCAGGCCAGTGCTGCTCGACGAGCTGCATGAGCCGCGCGTTGATGTCGTAGATGATCTGGAGATGTCGCGGCAGCACCCGCTCGAAAAGCGGCACGCCCCAACGCTCCAGCGCTTCCGGCAGCAGCGTGTGATTCGTGTACGCAAACGTCCGCGTGACGATCTGCCACGCCGCGTCCCAGCTCACATCGTGCTCGTCGACGAGGATGCGCATCAACTCGACGACCGCGATCGCCGGATGCGTGTCGTTGAGCTGCACCGCGACCTTGTCGGAGAAATTATCCCACGAGTTGCCGGGCGTGCGGAAATGCCGGCGCAGGATGTCGCGCAGCGAACACGCCACGAAGAAATACTGCTGCACGAGCCGCAGCTCCTTGCCGTTCTCCGTCTTGTCGTTCGGGTAAAGCACCTTCGACACGGTCTCGCCGACGGCCTTCTCGCGCACCGCCTCGACGTAGCCGCCGCTGTTGAACGCCGCGAGATCGAAGTCCTCCGTCGCCTTCGAGGCCCAAAGCCGCAGCAGGTTCACCGTCGCCGTGCCATAGCCGGCCGTCGGGATGTCGTGCGGCACCCCGAGGATGGTCTTTGTATCCACCCAGCGGGGACGATAATTTCCGCGATCGTCGAACACGTTTTCGACGCGACCGTAGAGCCGGACCTCCTGCGTGTACTCGGGCCGGACGATTTCCCACGGATCACCGAAAAGAATCCAGTTGTCCGGATGTTCGACCTGATGACCGTTGACGAAGGCCTGCTTGAAGAGGCCGAACTCGTAATAGATGCCGTAGCCGAGCGCCGGATAATCGAGCGTCGCCAGCGAATCGAGGAAACACGCCGCAAGCCGGCCGAGGCCGCCGTTGCCGAGCCCCATGTCGACCTCCGCGTCTCGCACCGTTTCGAAATCGAGGCCCAGCGACTCGAGCGCATTTTTCGCGGTGTCGTAAAGCCCGGTCGCGAGCAGGTTGTTGCCGAACAGCCGGCCCATCAGATATTCGAGCGAGAAATAATAGATGCGGCGGACGTTTTGCAGGTTGTGCACCGACTGCGTCGCGATCATCCGCTCGTGAATCGTATCGCGCACGGCGAGTGCGGTAGCGACCCACCAGTCGCGCGGCGTCGCCGAGCCGGTGTGTCGCGCAAGCGTCGAGACGAGATGGCGCTGGATGAGCGAGCGCATGATTTCCACCGGCTGATCGGTCGGCACATCCGAGCGATGCATCTCGGCCAGCTCGGGTGGAAATGGCGGCGCCGTCGCGGGCCCCATGGCGGGATTGGCGGCACGTTTCTCAGGACGGGACTTGGAGGCGCTTTTATCGGTGGCAGTCGGCATTTTTAAAGGACGATGAAGTAGAGAACGAACCGTGCCAGCGCGAGCGCAGGTTGCGGGTTATTTCTGAAAACGCCGCGCGAGCTCGCCATGATTCAATTCAATGTAAGTCGGGCGGCCCGATGGACTCGTAAGTGGTGTGCGGGTTGCAAACAACTGCGCGACCAATGCTCGCAGCTCGATCTCGCCGACGGTGTCCGGCAGGCGCACGGCCTTCGCGGCTGCGCGGCGCGCGAGCTCGTCGCGCGCGAGCGTGGCGTCTCGCCCCGAAATCGAGCCGTCGCGAAACGCCCCGAGCACATCGCGCAGAAACGGCTCCGCATCGGCGGGCTCCATCCAGGCCGGCACCGCCTCGATGCGAAAAAAATTCCGGCCAAACTCCGCGACCTCGAAGCCGTGCCCGTTGAGAAACTTCAACTGGTCGAGCATCAACGCCGCCGCAATCGCATCGAGCTCCAGCGGCACCGGCAGCAGCAGCCGCTGGCCCGGCACCGCGCCGGCCTGAAACTGCTCGCGCAACCGCTCGAACCACACGCGCTCGTGCGCCGCCCGGCGATCAAGCAGCACCAGGCCCGCGGCAGTTTCGAACAGCGCGTAGTTGCCGTGCGCCAGCCCGACGAAGCGCCAGGCGGGCGTGGTGGAAACCGGCGACGAAAGACCAGCAACCGGAGACCGGAGTTCGGAGACCGCAGAGGACGGCGCGGACGATGGCGGTTGCGGATGGCGGATTCCGCTTTGCTGATTCGCGGCCGCGGACGGTGGCGTCCGGAGCGCGTCGAGATCGGCCCGATGAATCGCGGGCGCCGCAGACGTGAACGCCGTCGCCGCAGCCTCGAGCCGCTGGCTCGTCCCGTTCATCCCCTTTCCTTCCTCCGGCATCCGGTTTCCGCTTTCCGGTTTCCCGTCGCCGGTTTCCGGTTTCGAAATTCCCGCCTCCCCCGGCCGATCGGCAATCCGCAATCCACCTTCCGCAATTCCGCCGAGTTCCCGCAGTCGCTGCAGCACCGCGCGAATCACAAATCCGCGCACCTGCGGCTCGCTGCGGAAGCGCACCTCGCGTTTCGCCGGGTGCACGTTCACATCGACCGCCGCCGGATCGCATTCGAAAAACACGAACGCGAGCGGATAGCGTCCCTTCGGCAGCGACTCGTGATAACTCTCGATCAGCGCGTAATTGAGCGTGCGGCTGTCCACCGGCCGCGCGTTCACGAACACGATCATCTCGTGCCGCGTTGCGCGCCCCACGCCAGGCCGGCCGATCAATCCGCTCAGCCGCAAGCTCGGCTCCGCGCACTCGATCGGCACCAGCGCCTCCGCAATCTGCCGGCCAAAAATCTCCGCAATCCGCTCCTCGAGCGTCGCGCACTCGGGCGAGCGAAACACCACGCGCCCATCCTCGATCAACGTGAACGCCGTGCGTGGGCACGCCAGCGCGTAGAGCCGCACGCAATGCACGATGTGCGCCGCCTCGGTCTGATCGGTCTTGAGAAACTTGCGCCGCGCCGGGACCGAATTGAAGAGATGCGTGACCTCGATCCGCGTGCCCGCAGGCCGGCCGCACTCGCGCACGTGCACGAATTTCCCACCGTTGATCAGGATCTCCGTCCCGACGTCGCTGGTCGCCTCCCGCGTCTGGAGCTGGAACCGCGACACGCTCGCGATCGACGGCAAGGCCTCGCCGCGAAAACCATAGCTCGCGAGCCGGTCGAGATCGACCGCCTCGGCGATCTTGCTCGTCGCGTGCCGCTCGAGCGCCAGCAACGCATCGTCGCGCGACATCCCGTGGCCGTTGTCCTCGATCCGCATCAGCGAGCGTCCGCCGTGGCGAAACTCCACCTCGATCCGCGTCGCGCCCGCATCGAGCGCGTTCTCGACCAGCTCCTTCACCACCGCAGCCGGCCGCTCAATCACCTCGCCGGCGGCGATCTGATTGGCGACGCGATCGGAAAGTATCCGGACTTTGGCCATGGACGGACGGGAAGTAGGTCCGGGTTCGGCGCGGCGCGTCAACACGCGGCTTCAGCGGGCCCGGCGCAGCCCGTCATTCGTCCCGACCCGTCGGCGGTTTACGACGATCGGGCCGCAGATCGATCAAGTTCACCAGGGCCGTCGCCGCCCGCAACGGCCGCAAAATCGCGTCACCGATGATCAACGGCTCCACCCGCGCATCCTTGTTGGCCGGTAATCGCAGGAAAAAGGGCACCAGCACCAACCCGCCGCCGATCACCGTCAGAAAAAAATATTGAAACACGTCCGGATCGATCGCGCGCGAACCTCCATCGCCGCCCTTCAGGAACAGCCCCCAGATCGTCGGCGAAAGT
Source organism: Opitutaceae bacterium (assembly GCA_036675625.1). GTDB lineage: Bacteria > Verrucomicrobiota > Verrucomicrobiia > Opitutales > Opitutaceae > ER46. The sequence goes on from JAKFEQ010000083.1 coordinate 98,271, forward strand.
CCGCCCACGCACGCGGTCACGGCACCGTGAATCGAGACCACGAGCGTGCGATCCTCCTGCCCGATGATGCGAGGGAGATAATTCAAATTGGCGATCGCCCACGTCGCGGCGCCAAGTCCGAGCACGAAATAGACCGCAAAAATTCCCGGCAGCCCGCCGGTGCCGTTCTCCAAATACAGCCACCAGTAACCACCCACTGCCGCGTAGAGCATCATCGCCACGACAAAGAACGGCTTGGCGCCGACGCGATCGATCTGCCCGCGTATCAGCCATGCTGCTACAATCACGCCGGAATAGCGCAGCACTTCCGCGAGCATGATCTGCGCGGTCGAAAGACCTGATCCGACCTTCAGATAATAGGCCGCGAACGGCGGGATCGGCGTCGCGATCACGGCGCACGCCACGGCAAGCCAGACATACGTGCGAAACGCCGACGGCGCGAACAGATGCCGCGGGGTGTCGCGGAAGACCGAGCCTAGATTGATCGACGTCGGCTTCTTCGCATCGGGCAGCCGTTTCAGCGAGTAGTAGCTGATCGTGGAGCCGACCAGCGCGATCACGTACTGCGCGAGCAAGGCCGGATAAATGGGCAAAAACGCGAAGAGCGCCGCACTCGCCAGCAGCGTCGCCACGCCAGCCACCGCCGACACGAATTGATCGCTCGCGAAATAGCGCCCACGCACGCGCTCCGGCAGGATTGCATAGAACCACGAAATGCCCGACGCCGCACCGATCGAGCGAAACACGCAGAAGAAAAACACGCTCCAGACCAGCGCCTGTACCATCCACGGCTGCTCGCGCTGGCCGAGGATCATCAGCAGCGCGAGCACCGCCGGCACGCCGAGGAAAAAGCTTCGCGTGCGCCAGCCGCCGAGCATCAGCGCGCGGAAGCCGAAACGCGGCAGCAGCGCGGTCGAGACGATTTGCAGCGGCGTGAGGACGAAGACGAACGAGTAAGCGAGCGCGACCTGGAAGGGCGTTGCGCCGAGCTGCTCCGCGAAGAGCACCATCGGCGTGCCGATGCCGATCTGCCACGCGAGGGCGTTGAAGAATGCAAAGGTCAGCCCCGGCCGAAATGGCACGAGCTCCGGATCGGATTTGGCCGTGGGAAACAGCGAGGGCATCGTGGAGTTCATGTAGCCCGCCTCGGGAGAGGCGGGACGGTCGGACACATCGAGTCCATCGATCCCTGCTCGCTCGAGCGGGGCTACGAAATCGAGACGGCTACTTCAGTACCTTCCTCCAGCGCGCAAACTGCCGCGCGACCTGCTTCGGCCCCGGCATGCCGGTGCCTTCCCGCTTCGCGATCGCGCGCTTCAAGTTGAAGATCTCCACCCAGTCGTCTTCAAACGCGGCGTGAATCTGTTTCACGTCCGCGGTCGAGAGCTGGTTGATTTCCACACTGTTCTTCTCGGCCAGCCGCACGACTGCGCCGACCGCATGATGCGCGTCGCGGAACGCCACGCCTTGCAACACGAGATAATCCGCGAGGTCGGTCGCGAGCAGCGCCGGATCACGCACGGCCGCCGCGCAGCGCTCGCGATTCATGACCATGCCGGCGAGCGTGCCGGCCAGCACGTCCGCGCAGATCGCGGTCTGGTCGAAGCTGTCGAAGACCGGCGGCTTGTCCTCCTGCAGGTCGCGATTGTAGGTGAGCGGCAGGCCTTTCGCGAGCGTGAGCAAGGTGTGCAGGTTGCCTTGCAGCCGCGCCGATTTGCCGCGCAAGAGCTCGCACGAATCCGGATTCTTTTTCTGCGGCATCAACGAGGAGCCGGTGCAAAACGCGTCCGGCAGCTCCACGAATTTGAACTCCGAGCTCATCCATAGGATCAAGTCCTCCGCGATCCGTGAAATGTGCACGCCGAAGAGCGCGCACGCCGCGGCAAACTCGATGAAGAGATCCCGGTCGGCGACGGTATCCATGGAGTTTTGCGTGACCTGTGGCCGGCCCTTTGCATCGACGAAACCGAGCGCCGTGGCACTGAACTCGCGGTCGATCGGCAGCGTCGTGCCGGCGATGGCGCCCGAGCCGAGCGGACACCAGTTCGCGTGCGCCGCAACCTCGGCCAGGCGCGCGCGATCGCGGTCGAGCATCTCCAGCCAGGCGAAAAGATGGTGCGTGAGAAACACCGGCTGCGCCCGCTGGAGGTGCGTGTAGCCGGGAATCAGCACGTCGCGATTCGCCTCCGCGACCGCGAGCAGCGCGCGCTCGGCCTCGAGGATTTTTTCGCGCAGCACGGCGCAGGCGTGTTTGAAGAAGAGCCGCATGTCCGTCGCGATCTGGTCGTTTCGACTCCGCGCGGTGTGCAGCTTGGCGGCGGCCGGCACGCGCTTCGTCAATGCCTGCTCGATGTTCATGTGCACGTCCTCGAGCTTCGTGTCCCATGTGAACCGGCCCGCCTCGATCTCGGCGAGGATCTCGTCGAGGCCAGCATGAATCGCATCGCGCTCCTTCTTCGTGATGAGCCCGACGTGAGCCAGCATCGCCGAGTGCGCCTTGCTGCCCGCGATGTCGAAAGGCGCAAGCCGGCGGTCGAACGAGACGGACTCGCTGAACTGCAGCATCAACTCGGCGGGACCGGCGGTAAACCGGCCGCCCCAGGTCGCGTGGGAAGGCTTGGCCATAAGCGAGAGAGCTGACGCGCCGCTGTCCGCACGCGCAACGCGAAATATGGCTGCATGCGGCACAGTGCGCCTCTCTACTTCTCGACAGTCGAAAGGGTTTCGCCGGGACCACCGCCCCCACGCTTCGGCGCCGTCGGACGGCTTGCGGCGGCGAGCGGCTCTCGCACAGTCGGACCAATGCCTGGTCGCGTCACATTCCTGCGTTTCGCTGTCTGCGCCTTCGTCCTTGCGCTCACCGTCGCACCCGCGCTCACCCTGGCCGGCGCCACACCCGTGATCGATGAGCCGCCGCGCGATTACTCACGCGTCGAGGTCGCCCCGGCGAAAACCTCGATCTATGTCGGCACCGTCGCAATGACAATGCCCACGCTGATCCGGCATGGGGAGGCGTTCGAGTCGACCTACGTCGCGAAGGTGTTTCCCTATTTTTTCTATAATGAGCACGGGCGCCTCAGCATCGTGTTTTCCGATGCGATGCTGCGTCAGCTCGAGCGCGGCGAGCCCGTCGAGTTCAAAGGTCTGGCGGTGCGCGCCGACGGCGCCGAGCGGCGCATCGAGGGCAAGGCCACTCCGAGCGATGCTCAGGGCGGAAAAATCAAGGTCCGCGTCTTCTACTCGAAACGCGTGGAGCTGATCTTCAACACGACCTACCGCTTCCCCGCCCTCGCGAAAATGCGCTGATCCAGCGTTACCCCAGTCGACACTGCGGGGTTTTTGGCGCGCCCGCGTCGCCGCTTATTTGGCGGTGAGCGCCAGGACGCGCGCCGCTTCTGAAATGTCTCCGTTCAATCCCGCGTGCTGATGCGCGATCTCGCCTTCCGCATTCAGGAGTGTGAGCAGGTTCGAATGCGCAAACTGACCGCGCGCGTCCTGCTTGAATTTCACGCCGAGCAGCATCGCGAGTTCCTGCACCGCATCCGGCTCGGCGCGCAGGAGCGTCCAATTGCCGTCGAGCGACATGCGCTCGCGAAACGCCCGCAGCGCAGCCGGCGTATCGCGCACGGTGTCGAATGTGACGAGGACGATTTGCGCCTGTTCGCGCGCGGCCGCCGGCAGCGCGGCGAGCAGGCGTTTGATATCCTGCACGAGCACTGGGCAGGCGTATTCACACTGGGCGAAAAACATCGCAAGCACGACGGGCCGGCCACGCAACGCGGTCAGCGAGACCGCCCGGCCGGCATCGTCGGTCCACGTCGCGCCGAGTTGATAGAGTGACCGATTCGACAACGGCACGCCGGGCTTCTCCTCGACGCAGCAGGACGGTTTGGCGGCCGCAGCCGGTGCCGCAGCCGGGGCCACGCAACAGGAGGCGGGAGCGGCCGGAGCAGCTGGCGCCACGCAACACGCGGCGGGAGCGGCTGACGGTGTTTCCACCGCGCACAGCGAGCCGGCAAGGGCCGCTGCGGAAAGGATGAGCATCAGTGATGTTTTCATTGTGTAAACTGGGAGGCGGCGAGCGACGCCACCGCTGCTGCGGTGCGGGCCGGCTCGATCGTTTTTCCGCAACGGAAACCGACGTTCGGCACGGCGTAGTTTGCGCGTAGCGAGCTGCGCATCGCAGCGCGCATGAAGCCGGGATAATCGGTCAGATCGCGCGCCCCGGCGGCTCCGGCCCCGCAGAAGAGATTGCGCTCGAGTCCGGTGTCGGCCCGCGACTCGCCCGTCGTCATCGCGGTGTTGAAATCCTCAACCCATTCCCAAACCAGCCCGTGCAGATCGCGGGCACCGAAGACGTTGGCGCGTCCTGAACCGGCGTCGGGCAAAGGCGACGGCGTGGGGCGGGAGAACCAGCCCAGCAACGTCGCGGAAAACCCCGGTTCGCTGGCTCCGTCGGGCGACGTGAAACCGGCCGCGGCCGCGCGCTCCCACTCCGCCGTCGTCGGCAGGCGTTTGCCGTGCGCCTTCGCAAAAGCGCGCGCCGCGAACCACGACACGCGCACCACGGGTGCCGCGGCAGGCGCAGCCGGCCCGAGCTCCAGGTCCGACACCCAATCGCCCAGGTAACCACGGTCGGCAAAAAGCGGACTGATGCGCGAGCGGCGCCATTGCGGATGCGCTCGCACGAACGCGAGGAATTCCGCATTGGTCACCGGTCGCGCATCGAGCCAGAACGCGGCGACCGGCACGCGTTCGGGTTCGTCCTTGCTGCGCAGCAACGGCGCATAGTTCCCCGCCTCGATGCGCACCATGCCCCGCTCGCCGACTGCCGGCGTCGCCGTGCTGGCGGTCGACGTCAGCGCTGCCAGCAGCGCAAACGCGATCGCCACGCGGGTGAGACGCGAACGGAGGATCGGGAGCGGGTTCGGGCTCATCGTATTCGGTCCAGGGATACCAGGCGCAGTGCGGCGCGGATTACTTGTTTTCGTTGCGGACGCGTTTCACGTCGGCGGGCGTCACCACTCCGTAGTCGTTGCCCCACGTATTCATGACATAGGTGAGCACGTCCGCGACCTGGTCGTCGTTCAGCTCCTGCGCCGGCATCATGTTGTTATAGGGTTTGCCGTTGACGGTGATGGGGCCGCTCAGGCCCTTGATCACCGATTTGATTGCGCGATTCGTATCCGCCTTGAGGAAATCGGATTTCGCGAGCGGCGGAAACACGTTGGGCAGGCCTTCGCCATTCGCCATGTGGCACGCGAAGCACGAGCTGAGAAACACCTTCTTGCCGCGCTCCATCCGGATTTCCTGCGTGATATTGGTGATCTCCGGACTGGCCGCGATGGCCGCCGCTTTCGCCGCGACGAGCTCCGCCTCGCGCTTGCCGGCGGCGAAGCCGGCGTCGGACGCCTGGCCAATATAGACCTCGTCGACTTCCTTGCCCGAGTAGATCAGCGGATTCTCAGGACCGGTGACCTTCAACATACCGAGTGCTCCCTTGTTGAAAGCGCGCGACAACGAGTGGTCGACGAGCACATAGGTACCAGGCACATCGAGCTTGAAGTCCACGATCGTCGAGCCACCGGAGGGCACCATCGTCGTCTGCACCTGCCGCTGCGAGGGCATCACACCGCCCTCGAGGTAGACCGTGTCGAAGATCTCGCCGATCACGTGAAAGGACGACGTGACATTCGGTCCGCCCACGCCGAAGTAGATACGCACCTTCTCGCCGACCTTGGCCTGCAGGGCCTTGTCGCCCACGAGCGACCCCACCGAGCCGTTAAATACAATATAGGGAGCGCGTTCGTCTTCGGCCTTCATCGGATCGAAGGACTGCAGGCCCGGCTCGCCGTGGCGGCCCGCTGTATAAAACTCACCCTGCATCACATAGAATTCGCGATCGACCGCGGGATAGCCGTCCTTCGGCTCCACAAGGATCATGCCGTACATGCCATTCGCGATATGCATCGGCACCGGCGCGGTGGCGCAGTGATATACATACAGGCCGGGATTCAAAGCGGTGAAGGAAAACTGCGACTTGTGCCCGGGCGCAGTAAACGAGGATGCCGCGCCGCCGCCGGGACCGGTGACGGCATGCAGGTCGATATTGTGCGGCACCTTCGAGGTCGGGTGGTTGTTCAGATGAAACTCCACGAGATCTCCCTCGCGCACGCGGATGAACGAGCCCGGGACGCTCCCGCCGAACGTCCAGAAAGTATACTCCACGCCATCGGCGAGCCGCTTCACGACTTCGCGCACTTCAAGCTGCACGACGACCTTCGCCGGATGACGCCGCGTGATCGGCGGCGGGACATTTGGCGCATCGGTTAGAATCGCGTTCTCCACCGGCAGGTTCGCCGCGAGAGGCACACCGTTCGATTTCGCGAGCACCGTGCCTTCCGAGGCGACGAGCGCCGGGCAGCTCAATGCGAGCGCGAATGAAAGAAGCGCCGTGAAGCGCAGCGAGGGGGACGAGGTAGTCATAGGCAAAATGTGGTGATTCGACTGTAGCAGACGGCCCTGTCGTGCGCTTCGCATGGCCTCCGATTGGCTATGCATTTCTTGCGCGGTCATAAGTTCGTGGCGACCGCCAGCCCGATTACGAACGCTACTCCGAGAATAGCCTCCAGCATTCCAATGCTTCGCGCCCGCCAGGCCGGCCGCAGGAACACGAGCAGCGCGAAAGACCTGAAGCAAAAGATGCTCACCGCGACGACCGCGAAGAACGACGTGACTCCGCGCTCGAACAGGAGCGCCATCACCGCCACCGCAATACACGCAGCCATCAACGCCGGCATGTCGCGTCGCACGCCGGTTTTTGCCGCCCGAAGAAAAGCCCGCACACAAAGCACCGAGGGCACCGCGCGCGCCAGCATCACTGCAGCGAGTGCGACGGACTCCAGCGGCCGCCAACCGGCGAGGGCTGCAAAAGCCGCCGGTGCCAGCGCAAATGCCGCCGCGCCGACCACCTCCGCCGCCTCTTCGCGTCCTGAACCGCGGAGATCGAAATACGCGAAGACGACCGCCGCCACCGCCATTGGCGCCAGCCATACCAGCCACTCCGCTCCACCCTGCGCGACCGCTGCCAGCAAAGCGGGAAGTGCAATTCCTGCGCAGCCCAACAATGCCCACATCGCTCCCAGCCGACGCTCCCAACGCGTTTCCCGCTGCGCGATCCGCAGCGGCCGCCGGGCGAAAAATCCCGCGCCCAAAGCCATCGCCAGAAAGACTCCGGGCATCGAGGGCGCGACCAACAACGAGAGCGCAATCGGCTCAAAAGCGAGCGACCAGCTACCGTGTTCTTTCGGCATGAGCGTGTCACGCCATAGCGAGACGGCCCCCCGGCGCGAAGATGGAAGTGCGATATCCATGCCGCACGTTAATGCAGAACGCGCATGCACGCCTTGATACGCATCAACCCGAATATAGAATTGCGCCTGCCCAACACCGCTGCCGAACAACTATCTCGCCTCGGCCACGACGTAGTTGATCATATTCGTTCCTTATAAATCCCCTTCCCAATTCTTATATAGGCTGGCCTCACGGCACGCGATCTGGCGTTTGTTCAGCCGTGCGATCCCGCCGTCGCGGAGAGGTGCCCGGCAAACCAGCGTGCCGCGAGATCTGCCACCTGGTCGAGCGTGCCCGGCTCTTCGAACAAGTGGCTCGCACCCGACACGATCTCGAGCCGCTTCTCGCAATGGAGCCGCGCCAGCGCCTCCTCGTTGAGCGGAATCACCGCGTCGTCGTCACCTCCGACGATCAGCAAGGTGGCCGCGCGCACGCGCGGCAAAGCATCTCCCGCGAGATCGGGCCGCCCCCCGCGGGAGACGACCGCGCCAATGTCGTCACCTTCGTCGGCCGCCGCGACCAACGCCGCCGCGGCGCCCGTGCTCGATCCGAAATATCCAATGCGCAGTCCGGCAGTACGCTCGTAATGCCTGGCCCACTGCGTCGCCATGCGCAGGCGCGTCGCAAGCAGATCGATATCGAACCGCAGATGTCCGGTGCGCTCGTCGGCCCGCTCCTCTTCTTTCGAAAGGAGATCCAACAGCAGGGTCGCCACGCCCGCATGCTGCAACGTCTGCGCGACGCGTCGATTGCGCGGGCTGTGCCGGCTGCTGCCGCTGCCATGCGCAAACAGCACGAGGCCGCGAGCGGATTCGGGAATGCCGAGGGTGCCCTCGAGCTGCAGTCGCGCAGCAGTGATTCGAACTTCCCCACTCCACGGCGGCGTCGGCTGAACAGGTGCGGCACGTTTCATAGCCCGGCAACCTAGACCCGCCCGCTCGCGAAAAACATGGGATGCGAACCGATTCGGCAATCGGGACACACGCGCGGCATCGCAACGGAGAAAAACGCATGCCGCTCTCCATTTCCGGTCGCCGAGGGACCTTAACGCAGCAGTTCGGAGAGCGCACGGCCCTCGACGTCCGGCAGGTCGACGCCGAGCACCGCGGCGATCGTCGGGGCGATATCTACAACGCGCATTTCAGCGAGAGTAGTGCCGGGCTTGATCGCGGCCCCGAACGCAATAAAGGATCCGTGCATCTTGGCGCCGGATGGCAGGTGGCCGTGAGCGCCCTTTGTGCCCTCGCTGGGCGTGATCACATCCAACGTGGGGATTCGGCCGGAAAACGTATAGCCCTCGGCGGCGGAGAGCATGATATCCGGCGCCCGACTATGCGGTCCGGGCACAGGCAGGCCTTGCGCAACGATCGCATTCCCGTCGAGCACCGCTTCGACACCTTCGATCGAAGGCAGGCGAACCAGGAGATCGCGCGTGAGGGTGGCGCGTTTCGCTTCGTCTAGAATATAGAGACCTGCACCGCCGCTCATCGCCAGGAGATGCACGCTGCGCTCCACGATTCGATTTCCGGCCGTCTTGATGAGGCCCATGTCCCGCAGCGTGGCGTTGAGATTTATCTGCTTGGTATAATTACGAAACCCATGATCCGAGACCACGAGAAAGGTCGTCCGCGCCGCCAGGCCCGCCATCCGCACCGTTTCCATCAGCTCGTTTATATGATGATCTGCAATATTGGCAGCCCAATATGATTCCGGGCTGTTGCGGCCATTCCGGTGCTCGAGCGAGTCGACGCCGTCGAGATGAACCAGCAGCAAATTCGGCCGATGGGTCCGGAGAATGTGTTGTGCGATACGGGTGTGCATCCAATCCCAGAGGAGCTTTCCACCGACCTCGACCTTGCTCCAATCCGGCTTCCGCTCGAGCGGGATTCCAAGCCGCGTGACCTCCGCCAGGAGAGACGGCGTGGTGTAACGAGTGAGCAGGGCCGGTTCGATCACGCACGGAACCTGCCAGTCGAGGTGTTTCGCGTTTCGACTCGCCGGCCACGCCACACCCGCAGTCTTCAACCCCGCGCGATGCGCCACATCATAGACCGTCGGTCGCAGGACGATGGCTTCCTTGTCCAGCTCGGGATCCCAGAGCAATTCGACATCCCTGCCTGCCGCCCGGTCGAAGAAGCGGTTGCCGACGACGCCATGGCGGGCCGGCATGACGCCCGTGATCATGCTGGTGTGATTCGGCCACGTGACGGTGGGAAACACGCTCAACATCCGCTTCGCCCGCGCGCCCTTCGCCGCCATCCGGCGCAACGTGGGGATGTCCGCGCGACGATCTTCGAAATAGTCCGAAGGCAGTCCGTCGACACTGATCAGGATCACGATCGGTGCTTCGTCCACCGCCGCCAGCGAGGCAAAGGGCACGAGTACAATAACACCAAAGGAGAAGAGAAGGGTTTTGAACATAAAGGGGTATATGATGCGAGTCACCGACATCCCAGTGAACCGCATGAGGCTTGCCGACTGGCTGTATACTGCATCTCCAGGCGATGCTAACGATGATTGCGCTAGGGGCGCACGGCGACCCGGAGCCATTCGCGGCGCTGCGAAAGTACAATAGCTTCTTCGAGTTGCTCGAGCGGCAAGGCCGGGCTCACAAGCTTCTCGTATGGAAAGCGCCGATACGTCTCCCGGAGAAACTGGAGCGCGGCCTGCAGGTCGGCCGGCGCGAAATTGTGCACGCCGCGAATCCGGAGGCACTTTCTCACGACCTCTTCACCAGTCAGCGTGAGGTTGGTCTCCGGGTGCACCATGCCAGCCCATATATAGTGACCGCCTGGACGCAGCACCCGCACGCCTGCCGGCACGACTTGCGCGGAGCCCGCGACCTCCACGACAAGGTCAACGCCGCCGCCGCCGACATTTGCCAGCCGCCTCTCCGCGGCCGGCCAGTGAGCCGGATCCGCGTGCAGCGGAATGCCACCGAATTCAGGAATCAATCCGAGTCGCTGCTCGCTGACGTCGGTGCAGAAAACGTTTTCCACACCGCGACGGCTCAGCAGCGCGCAAGCATAGATCCCGAGCAATCCTCCACCCTGCACGAGCGCCGTGCGGCAGGGCTTGGGCGGATCGGCGAGCACGTTGACGGTGGTTGCGAGCGCACAATTCGCCGGGGCGACAAGCGCATCGCTCAACTCGTCGGGCACCTCGAAGATCGCCGTGCCCCGCCGGAGCACGAGGTGCGACGCGTAGCCGCCGTTGAGGCCGGAGCCGTTCGCCAGGGCCGCGTGACCGTACTTAAAAAGCGACTCGCATTTCTGCGGCAGTCGATAGTCCGCACAAGCCGGACAGGTGCCGCAGCTGTCGGCCAGGCTCCAGGTCACGCGCTGGCCCGGCATCACCCCGACCCGGGCGCTCGCCACCACCCGTCCCACCGCCTCGTGACCCAGCACGCAGGGGGTTGGCGCACGGCGGCGGCCTTCGATCGTATGCAGGTCGGACCCGCAAATCGTCGCGAGTGTTATCTCGACGAGCACCTCGCCCGAGCCGAGAGCCTCGGGCAGTCGCACGCGACGCAACTCGAAGGGCTGGCCCGGACCATGGAAAAGCTGAATGCGTGCGAGGCGCTCGTTCGTCGAATTGGGAGTAACGTCGGGCATGGAACCGGACGGACATTCTGATCGCGCGGAGATCATCGACGAATAAAGGAAGCTATGGTTGCGCTGCACGCGGCGAAGATCGCGACGAGCGGGAACACGAGCGCAGTGTTCTCCACGCCGACCGCAGCGCCGAAGGGATTGTGTTGAATGCTCCAGCCGATGAGCGGTTGGCCGAGCCCCGCCATGAGATACGCGAAACCATTCATCACGCCCACCGCCGTGCCCGTCCGCGCGCGGCCGAGGAGATCGGGCGCGAGAGCCCAGAACGTCGACTGCGGCCCGTAAGCGAAGAATCCGCACAGAAACAACAACGGCAGGCCGAACCAGTGGCCCGGCGGCAGGAAGAACATTGCCATGGCGGCGAGTGCCGCGAGCCCCATGAATAAGGCGATCACGCCCGAGCGGCGCGACCCGCAGAAGCGGTCGGAAATCCATCCGCTCGTGAGCGCCCCGAGCGCCATGCCGACGGGAAGCCCCACGCTGATCCACTTGCCGAGCGGGCTGCCGCCGAGATTGGGCCCGAGGAAATAAACCGGTACCCACACCAGCAGCCCATAACGAGCCGAATTCTGGAAACCGATCGCGAGCCCCGCGAGCAGAAGCCGGCCGTTGCGGAAACCATGCGAGATGCGGGACGGGGGATTCAGGGCGGCCGGAGTCTGGGAACGCGTGGGGCCGGGCAACAATCGAGGCGTAAACCATGTTGCCCGTTGGAAACATTATCTCTTTCCATGAACCATGAATTTTTTCCGGGGTCATTCGTCGTGCGGTTCGCGGAAGGGCTCACCCATAGCCCCTCGCGGCCTGGTCCGCGCGCCTCGCCTTCGGGGCGAACCATCGCGGTGATCGACGAGCGCGACGGAGTTCAGCCGCATGTATCGCAGGCAGAAAACGCCGCACGGGCGTCCCGCCGCTCACTTGCTCGCCGCCGCAATCGTCTCCAGCCGCGTCTTGATCTCCGTGTCTGGTATCCAGCGTCCCCGCACCATCACTCCGACGCGTTTCGCCAGATTCCCGAGATCGTCGAGCGGGTTCGCATCTATCACTATAATGTCCGCACGTTGTCCGATCGCGATCGTGCCAAACTCGTCCACGCCTTTATAATAGTCGCCCACGTTCTTCGTGGCCGACCGCAGGATCGCGAAATTCGCCATGCCCGCCGCCTTCATCGCCGCAAGCTCGCGGTGAATCGAGAACCCCGGCACGCTGAATTGCTGCGGCGCATCCGTGCCAAACAGAATATTCACGCCACCGTCCGCGAGCGCCTTGAGCAGCACTTTCCGGTTCGCCGCGATACGATCGGCGCGCGCCGCATCGAAGTTTTTCGCGGAGAGCCGGCGCCGATAGTTTGCCGTCCAACTCTCGACCATCGCCCGCGGCATGTAGCGCAACTCCGGAAAGCTCGCGCGCTCCTCCGCGTTTGCCGCGCCGATGATCGTTTCCCACAGCACCATCGTCGGCACGACCCAGGTATTGGTCTCGCGCGTGAGCTTCACGACATCCGCGAGTTTCACCCGATCGATCGCCGCGCGGTCGGCCTCCAAATATTCTATATAACCGTCGAGGTGATCGATCGTGCGCTGCCCCCGGCGGATCGCGTGCACGAGCCCGACCGCCGCCGGCACATGGCCGGAGAACTCGATACCGACCTCCTTCGCGGTCGCCGCCATCGCATCGTAAACTTCACGCTTCAATCCCGGATGCACCTTCAACAGATCCCAGCCTTCGTTCTTTTGCGTGCGCACGCGCTCGATCGCGGCTTGCGGCGACGGCACCGATTGCCCACTGAAGCTCGGTCCGGCCATATATAATGTCGGACTCACGAACTCTCCGCGCCGCGCCTGCTCACGAAACTCCAGGTGCCCCGGCGCACCGAGCATGCTGCGCACCGTCGTCACGCCGTTTGCCACATAGAGGAACGCCACGTTCTCGATAAACTCGCGCGCCGATCCGCCAGGCGGAAAATGTCCGTGCATCTCCGCGAGCCCCGGCATCAGAAACTTCCCCCGGCCATCGATCCGCTCCACGCCTTCGGGCACGTTCACGCGATCGACCGGCCCGATCTCCTCGATCCGATCGCCTCGCACGATCACTGTCTGCCGCGGCAGGATGCGCTCCGAATCCATCGGAACCAACGTCACATCGACAAAGGCCACCACACCGCGCCTCGGGGCTGATTCGCCGGCGCGGTTCGCCGCCCGCGCTATAGTGAAGCCGGTCGCACCCGCCGTCCACGTAACGAACAGCCAAAAGAATAGTTTCATGCCGCGAAATCGTGCGCCGAAAACACCCCGAACGCAAAACCTCCTCGAATTCCCACGTGTCATCAGGTTGGGCGCAGCAGTTTGGGTTCTGCCTTCGTCACTATATACTGAGCCGTAGAAATTCAGTTGAGAGTTCAGAGTCTGGAGCTGAGAGCCCGAGAGTCCGCGCTTTGCGCCAAAAGATTGGAAGGGTTTCGTTCACTATTCCGTCTGGCGCTGGACTCTCGGCCCTTGGCCCAAAACGCCGGACATGGCCCAGGTCACATGCGCCAGCGTCCTCATCACCCCCGCTTCGATAAATCCGGCATCTTCTTGAAACGATCGAGTGCTCCGCTCCGCCAATCACCTCGCAACGCCGGATTGGCTTCCGCCCCCGCGATTCCACGGGCGCACCTTCTTTCACATCCGCAATCGCCGCGGCGAACCCCGGCTTCGCCCCCCGCTTCCGGCCGGCTGCCCAGCCAGGACCCGCGCATCTTTCCGGCTGGTTACATCTCCGGAGTTGCAGTCTGGAAAGTCCCCGGCTCTGTGTTCCGTCCGCTCTCTTTACGCATCACATGTCCACGCCCTCCGTCGAAAACGTCGTCATCATCGGCACCGGTTGCGCCGGCCTCACCGCCGCCATTTACACCGCCCGCGCGAATCTGAATCCGCTCGTCCTCGAGGGCCCGCTGCCCGGGGGCCAGCTCACCACGACGAGCGAAGTGGAGAACTTTCCCGGCTTTCCCCACGGCATCGACGGCTTCCAGCTCATGCAGAACCTGCGCGAGCAGGCCACCCGCTTTGGCACGCGTTTCGAGCAGGCGCTGATCACCTCGGTCGATTTCACTTCGACGCCGCGCAAGCTCATCGCCGCCGATCGCACCGTCCTCGCGAAAAGCGTGATCATCGCGACCGGCGCTTCGCCCCGCATGACCGGCATCCCCGGCGAGAAGGAACTCTACGGTGGCAAGGGCGTCACGACGTGCGCGACCTGCGATGGGGCATTCTACCGCAAGATGGAGGTCGCCGTCATTGGCGGCGGTGACAGCGCCGCCGAGGAAGCGCTCTTCCTCACGCGTTTCGCGAGCAAGGTTTATCTCGTCCATCGCCGCGATACCCTGCGCGCGTCGAAGATCATGGCCGACCGGGCCACCTCGCACGAAAAGATCCAGTGCGTCTGGGACAGCGTGCCGCTCGGCGTCGAAGGCGTGGAGCAGAACGCCGTCAGCGGGCTGCGTATCCGGAATGTGAAGACGAACGCGGAGTCGGTGCTGCCCGTGAAGGGCGTCTTCATCGCGATCGGTCACATCCCGAACACCGGGCCCTTCGCGCCACCGCTCGACGTGGACGAGAACGGATATTTCAAGCCGCTGAACGGCTCGCAGATTCAGACGAAGATTCCCGGAGTCTATGTCGCGGGCGATTGCGCGGACCACGTTTACCGCCAGGCCATCACGGCCGCGGGCATGGGGTGCGCGGCGGCGATCGAGGCGGAGCGCTGGCTCGCCGAACACGGCGCATAGCCGGCGTTTTTGTCGTTAAGTGGTTCCGCCAGCGTGACGATGCTGTCGGTCTGAGCAGCATTCTCGCTGCCCCATGAACGCCGCTTCCTGTCCGCTTTTCCAAGATGCACCCCCGTCCGCCCCGGGCCAGGACGCCGTCGTGCATCCCGCCGATTCGCAGCTCGGGGATCTCGTTCGCCTGGCCGCTCGAATCTGCGGCGCACCGAGCGCAGCAATCAGCGTAATCGACCGGAATGGCCACTGGCTAAAGGCGCGACACGGGCTCATGCTCGCCGACGCCCCGCGCACGATCGAGCTTTGCGAGTGCACGCTGGAACAGCCAGAGGAGCTCTTCACGGTGTCCGACACCCGCGCCGACCCTCGTTTCGTCGCGAGCCCGCGCATCGCTGAAAGACCAGCCCTTTGTTTCTTTGCGGGGGTGCCGCTTCGCACGCAATCAGGCCGGGCTCTCGGCACATTTTGCATCCTTGATGACCAACCGCGCGAATTGACGGACGACCAACGCGACGCCCTGAACGTGCTGGCCCGGCAGGCGGTCGAACATTTCGAGCTGAGGCTCACTCGCATCGCTCTCGCCGAGAGCGAGGAGCGTTGCCGGATCCTGCTGAACCGGAATCCGCTCCCGCTCTTCGTGTTCGACCGCGAAACGTTGCGCTACCTCACCGTCAACGACGCCGCGGTCGCGCACTACGGCTATACGCGCGACGAATTTCACCGCATGACCGTCGTCGATCTGCGGCCCGCTGAAGATCGGCCGCGCCTGATCCGCGAGATCGAGCATGGCGCCCGAGGCCTGGCCGCCATTGGGCGGTGGCGTCACCTGCTCAAGAACGGCACCCTCATCCACGTCGATGTTTATGCGCACGACCTGGTCTACGGAGGTCGCGCGGCGCGCATCGTTCTCGCCGTCGACGTGAGCGAACAACTCCGCGCACACGACGACCTCAAGGCCAGCGAGGCGCGGTTCCGCGCCCTGAGCGATTCGGCGCCGATCGGAATCTTCGAGAGCAACATCGAGGGCCGCTGCACGTATTGTAATGCCGCTCTGCTGGAGACGACGGGCTGGTCCGCCAACCAGGCCCTGCGTTTCGGCTGGACCAAGATCCTGCACCCCGAAGATCGCGCCATGGTTCGCCACGGCTGGAAGCGCGCCGCCGCCACCGGCCAGCGCTGGCGCGGTGACATCCGGCTCGTGCAGCCCGACGGCACGATCCGCTGGACGCATGCCCTCGCCGCGCCCAACAAGGACGCCCAGGGCCGGGTCGTCGGATTCGTCGGCACGATCGAAGACGTCACCGAAAAACGCCTCGCCGACCTCGCGTTGCTCGAGAGCGAAGAACGCTTCAAAGTCGTCGCCCGCGCGGTCAGCGACGTGATCTGGGATATGGATCTGAAGACCCGCCGGATCTGGTGGAGCGACGGCGTGCACGCCGCATTTGGTTATATGCCGGATGAGATCGGGCACGAAGAAGCGTGGGCACAACGCATTCATCCCGAGGAGCGCGAGCGCGTGCTCGACGGCCTGCAAGCCGTGCTCACCGAGGGCGACGCGTGGGAGGCCGAGTACCGCTTTCGCCGGAAAGACGGCACGTATGCGCAGGTCTTCGATCGCGCCCAGGTGATGCGGGATGCGCACGGTCTAGCCGTGCGGCTCATCGGT
Organism: Opitutaceae bacterium; assembly: GCA_036675625.1. Lineage (GTDB taxonomy): Bacteria > Verrucomicrobiota > Verrucomicrobiia > Opitutales > Opitutaceae > ER46. Next base: position 114,667 of record JAKFEQ010000083.1, read on the forward strand.
GGTCTCAGCGATCAGACCGAACGAAAAACCCTCGAGGCGCAGTTCCTCCGCGCGCAACGCATGGAAAGCATCGGCACCCTCGCCGGCGGCATCGCACACGATCTCAACAACGTCCTCACCCCCATCCTCCTGTCGCTCGAAATCCTCCGGCTCGACCTCGCCGAAGGCTCCCAGCAGGCCGCGCTGCTCAACACCCTCGAATCGAGCGCGCATCGCGGTGCGAGCCTCGTACGCCAGGTACTCACCTTCGCGCGCGGCGTCGAAGGCCAGCGCGTCTCCGTGAACGTTCGCCAGGTGCTCGAGGAGCTGGAGCGCATCGTGCGCGAGACGTTTCCGCGCAATCTCGAAATCGCCGTCTCGGTGCCCCCCAGCCTCTGGCGGATCACCGGCGATGCGACGCAGGTGCACCAGGTGCTGCTCAACCTCGCGGTCAACGCGCGCGATGCCATGCCGGAGGGCGGAGCGCTGACCGTGACGGCCGAAAACATCGTGCTCGGCCGCGCGCCGGCCGGCCCGGGCTTCGCCCGGCAGCCCGGCCCCTACGTGCGCATCACAATTGTGGATACAGGAACCGGCATCCCTCCCGACGTGCGCGAGCGGATGTTCGAGCCTTTCTTCACCACCAAGGCGCCCGGCAAGGGCACGGGCCTCGGCCTCGCGACCGTTCACGCCGTCGTCAAAAGCCACCACGGCTTCGTCGATGTGCAGAGCGAGCCGGGTGCCGGCACCACCTTCACCGTCCACCTCCCCGCCGATGCCGACGCGGGCACCGGCACGCGGGCGCCCTTCCCCGGCACGCTCCCGCCCGGACGGGGCGAACAGGTGCTCGTCGTCGACGACGAAGAATCGATTCGCGTCGTGGCCGAACGCATCCTGCGCACCCACAACTACCGCGTGCTGCTCGCCGCCAACGGCGCGGAAGCCTGGACGATTTTCCAGCGGCACCAGCGGGACATCGCGCTCGTCATCACCGACATGATGATGCCCGTGCTGGATGGCGCAGGCCTGATTCAGGCCGTGCGCCGGAGGGACGCCACGGTGCGCATCATCGCGATGAGCGGACTGCATGTGCGGGAGCACGTCGCCCGCGTCGTCTCCCACGGCACGCCCCACTTCCTCGCCAAGCCCTTCAGCGCCGAGAAGCTCCTCCATCTGGCGCGCCAGGTGCTCGACGCCGTGCCGCACGCATTGTGACGCTCCGCTGCCGCCGCCCAGACTCATGTCGCCGCTCCCGCCCACCCTCGCATCGATGCACCATGCGCTCGGCATTCCCCCGCGCTACGCGACCGACCGCCAGCTCGAGCCGCAACCCGAGGCGACGGAGGCGGAGCTCGTCGCCATCGGCACCACCGACGAGGGCCGCCCGATCCGCGTCGTCCACGGTGTAGCGGATCAATGGATACGCCTGCGCGATGCCGCCGCGCGCGATGGCATCACCCTTCTTCCCATCTCGGGCTTCCGCTCGATCGAGCGGCAGGCCGAGATCATCCGCGGCAAGCTGACCGCTGGATTCCCGCTCGAGGAAATTCTCCGCTACATCGCCGCGCCCGGCTTTAGCGAACATCACAGCGGCCGCGCCATCGACATCGGCTCACCGGAGTACATCGGCCTCGACGAGGAGTTCGCCCGTACCGCGGCCTTTCGCTGGCTCGAACGCCACGCGGGCGCCTTTGGCTTTCACCTGTCGTATCCACCCGACAATCACCACGGCATCGGCTACGAACCCTGGCACTGGTGCTGGCGTCCGGATTCTCCCGGGTCCGCGTGAGCGGTTGGTAAATCGCGCGTTGCTTATCGGTATAACGCGCAGGCCGCTTCCTGCTGCCGGCATTCTCGTGAATATCCGCAGCTGCGCCCGGCGGCCGCACCTCTGCGTGCGAGCGCCAGCGGGCACACCAAACCCCAACCCCATGACAAAATCCCTGCGCCTCACCGCCGCGGCCGCGACCGCGTTTGCCCTGCTGCTTTCCACCGCCCAAGCCTGGACGTCCTCAAAAGTTCAATACGACGCCAACGGCCGGCTCACCTACCCCGCCGATGCCAGCGGCAATCGCATCCCCGACTACAGCCACGCCGGTTATAAAGGCGGCGGCGTGGCGCTCCCGACCATTCCCGTGCGCGTCACGATCTCGCCTGTCTCCGGCGACGACACCGCGAGCATTCAGGCTGCCATCGACCAGGTCGGCAACATGGCCGTGCAATCCGACGGTTATCGCGGCACCGTGCTGCTCTCCGCCGGAGTCTACGACGTCGCCGGCACGCTCCGGATGAACAAGAGCGGCGTCGTCCTCGCCGGCGTCGGTGATGGCGACAGCTCCACCTCGAACACCATCCTGCGGCGCACCGGCACCTCCACGGCCGATGTGATCACCGCGGGCGGCGGCGCCAACGATCAGTTCAAATCCGAACTCGCCAACACGCGTCGCGAGATCACCACCTCGCGCGTCACCGTCGGCTCGCGCAGCTTCACCGTGAACGATGCGACGCCGTTCGCCGTCGGCGACAACGTCGTCATCCTGCATCCGTCGACGGCCGCGTGGATCTCCGCAATGAACAATGGCGGCGTCACCGACGCGAACGTCTGGCTGCCGGGCCAGATCGACATCCGCTATCACCGCTACATCACCGCGATCTCCGGCAACACGCTCACGATCGACGCCCCCGTCTTCAACCACCTCGATCGTTCGCTCTCGATCAGTTACGTCTATAAATACGATCGCACCGGCGTCCTCACGAATCTCGGCATCGAGGATCTCCAGGTCGACATCGTGACCGCGGGCTCGACCTCCGAGACACATTGCGAGGATGCGATTCAGTTCGTCGAGGCCGAGGATTCATGGATCCGCGACTGTACGATCAAACATTTCTGGCACGCCGGCGTGCAGTTCGTCGGGTCGACGCGCAGCTCCGTCGAACGCGTCCGCGCCATCGAGCCCCACTCGGTCGTCACCGGCGGTCGTCGCTATAATTTCTCCACGTATCACGCGCAGCTCATCCTGTTTCGCGACTGCTTCGCGAGCTATGCCCGGCACGGCTTCGTTGCCAATGGCACGAGCAACGACTCCGGCAACGTCGTCCTCAACGGCACGCTCGATCAGAACATCACGTTTTCCGAAGGCCACCGGCGCTGGTCGACCGGCCTGCTTTTCGACGGCATCGTCGCCACCAATCGCACGGGCAACGACGTCCTCGGCTTCTACAACCGCGGCAACTACGGCACCGGTCACGGCTGGGCGGTCGGTCACGGCGTGATCTGGAACAGCAACGCCGCCGGCGGCAGAGTCCTCGTGCAGCAACCGCCCACCGCGCAGAACTACGCGATCGGCTGCTTCGGCAACGTCACCGGCAGCGGCCCCTTCGCCGGCGCCGCCGGTTTCATCGAAGGTACCGGCACGACCGGTCTCCAGCCGCAGTCGCTCTATCTGGAACAGCTCGCTCAACGCCAGCCACTCGCGACGCCCAGCTTCAGCCCGGGCGGCGGCACGTATTCGAGCGCGCAAACCGTCACCATCTCCACCGCGAGCACCGGCGCGTCGATTCGCTACACGACCAACGGCACGACGCCCACCGCGACGACCGGCACCGTTTACTCCGGCCCGATCACGATCGGCTCCACCACCACGCTCAAAGCCATCGCGTATCGCACCGGCTGGACGAGCAGCGCCGTGCGCACCGCCACCTACACGTTGAACATTTCCGGCCCGCAGACCTTCGAGGCCGAGAGCCTCACGCGAACGACCAGTGGCGCCAACGCGAGTGTCGGCACCGACACAAACGCCAGCGGGGGCTCGCTCGTTTTCTTCAACGCCGACGGCGCCAACGACTACGTCGAGTTCACGCTGCCGGGAGTCTCCGCGGGCACCTATCAGATCAAGCTCCGCTACAAATCACATTCGAACCGCGGCCAGCACACGCTCCGCGCCAACGGCACTCAGATCGGCGGCACGCTCGACCAATACGCCGCGAGCGCCGCCTTCCTCGAACACACCTTCGGCAACGCCACGTTCGCGAGCAGCGGCAACCAGACGATCCGCCTCACCGTCACCGGCAAACAGGCCGCCGCCGGCGCGTTCACCGTCACCGCGGATGCGATCACCCTCACGCCGCAGACCACGCCCGCAAAATTCAGCATCGCCGGCGGCAGCGTCCTCGCCAGCACCGACGACGGTAATGTTCCGGCGAATACAGTGGACGCGAATCTCGCCACGCGCTGGTCGGCCAACGGCGACGGCCAGTGGATCCGCTACGATCTCGGCAGCACCAAGACCGTCGCGTTCGTGAAGATCGCATTCTACAACGGCGACGTGCGCACGAGCACCTTCGACGTGCAGACCTCGCCCGACGGCACGACCTGGACCACGCGCGCCAGCCCGACGAGCAGCGGCACGAGCACCGCGCTCGAGACGTTCAACTTCACCGACGCCAGCGCCCGCTACGTCCGCATCCTCGGCCACGGGAATTCCGTGAACCTCTGGAACAGCTACACGGAGGTCGAAGTTTGGGGCTTCTGAATTAACGCCGGCAAAGCGACCTCCCGGCCGGCGCCCGACTGTTGTTGCTCGCAGCCTGGCAAGGAAATAGCCGCGATCGGATCGACCGCGTTTCGTTCGATCGCGGCCACAGTGTAAGCGAGACACGCCGTTTCGGGACGGGGTAAAATCCTCCTTTCCCGGAAACGGAGTCGGTAGCCGCCGCCAATCGCATCACCCAGTCCTCTGCCAAACGGGCTGCGGAACCCGTCCGTTGTAGGTAAACACCCCCCTGCGATTCTCACGCCGGGTGGGTCACCATATGGACATGCACTCACCTCGTCGTCTCACTCCACTGAGCGCACCTGTCTGCCGGTTCAACGTACGCTTTGGTTTCGCGGCAATGTTGTTGTCGTCGGTGGCCCTCGCCCAAGGCACCTGGCGCTCCGACGACATCGGAGCCGTCGGGATCTCGGGACGCAGCAGCGAAGCGGCCGGCACCGTCGAAATCGTCGGTTCGGGCGGAGACATCTGGGACAACGCGGACGGATTCCATTTCCGCCATCAATCATGGACGGGAGATGGCGAGATCGTGGCCCGCGTGACGCACCTCGAAAACACGCACGCGTGGGCGAAGGTCGGCGTCATGGTGCGCGAGACGTCGCAGGCGAATTCACGCCACGCGTTGATGTGCTTCACTCCGGGCAACGGCACGGTGTTTCAACATCGCAGCGCCACCGGCGGCCCGAGTTCCTCGGGTGCCACGAGCGGCGCGAGTGCGTTGCCCGTGTGGCTGAAGATCGTCCGCACCGGCGACACGCTCACGGGCTTCAGATCGACCAACGGCACCGCTTGGGCGGAGGCCGGCACCGTCACGCTCACCGGTCTGCCCGCAACCATCTCAGCCGGCCTTGCACTAACGAGTCATGTGTTTGCCGTCACAAGTACCGCTCGCGCGGACAACGTTTCGTTGAGCGGTTCCGGAACGCCGGATCCGGGCGTCCCCGGAGCACCGGTGGTCACACCCAAATCGTCCGAGTCGATCACATCCGGTTATCTCTACACCTATCAGATTTCAGCGACCAACTCGCCGGCGAGCTACAGCGCGACCGGATTGCCCGCGGGCCTCACGCTTAATCCAAACACGGGCGAGATCCGCGGGGTGTGCGGCGGCAACGGAGGAACTTACACCGTGACACTGCGCGCGACCAATGCCTCAGGCACCGGCACCGCCACCCAGACAATGGTCGTCTCCGGGAGCGGCCCGATCGAGATGCCGAACATTCGCGAGGTCCTCGCTCCGGACGCCGGCACGTATCGCGTGGGCGACACGCTTACATTTAAACTGCGTATCACGAGTTACTATAGTCCTGTATTCGTCACGGGCCGTCCGCGCTTCGCTTTCACGCTCGGAGGTAGCACGCGCTATGCGAACTACGCCTGGGGCAGCGGGAGTGAATATCATGCCTATACGTATACGATCATGACCGGAGATGTGTCTGCCACCGGCATCGTCACGGGCGACACCGTCGATCTCAACGGCGGAACTCTCCAGGACATCTACCCGCTTTGGTGTGCATTGAATATGAGCAGCGTCACCGCGCCCAACGTACGCTGCGAAGCCGCCGCCGCTCCCGTCGCCGCTCCCGTATTGTCGACGCCGGACACCACGCAGGGAACGTTCGGCCAGCCTTTCGCGTTTCAAATCACAGCCAGCAACGCACCGACGAGCTACAGCATGCTGCTCGCGCCCACGCCGACGCGGCCACTCGGAGTTTCGATCGATTCCGCCACAGGCCTGATCTCCGGCACGCTCCAGGCCAGCGGCAACTACACGTTCACGCTCGGCGCCACCAATAGCGCCGGCACCGGCACGAAGACTTTCACGCTGCGCATTCCACACATTCTCACCGCGATCGCGATGCCGGCCGCCGGCACGTATCGCGAGGGCGATGTCCTCAATATTCGCCTCACCTTCTCCAACCCGACCCGCATTACGGGTTCGCCGGCGATCCCGATTCTGATCGGCAGCACCGTCCGCCACGTCACCTACGCTTTCGGCAGCGAACGCGATCACACCTTCACGTACACGGTACAGGCCGGAGACGTCGATCTGGACGGCCAGATCAACTTCGGTCCCGCGATCACGCTGAATGGCGGCACGATCAAGGATGCCGAAAGCGGCGCGGACTATGGCACCGCGCTGCCGCGAAACACGTTCGCCAGCGGAGTCATCGTCGATGCTCCGGGTGCGGCTCAACCTGTCATCACCAGCCCCGAAGTCGCCTCCGGCACCGTCGGCCTGCCATTCAGCTATACCATCACCGCCACCAATTCTCCGACTGCGTACAGCGCCACGTTGCTGCCTGCCGGACTCTCGGTCGACACGAGGAGCGGCGTCGTCAGCGGCACGCCCACGAGTGCCGGCGCGATCATTTTCACCGTCTACGCCACGAACAACGGTGGCACCGCGTCGAAGAGCGTGCAGCTCACGGTCGCGCCCGGTGACGCTCCCGCATGGCAAACGCGCGACATCGGTCCCGTCGGTGCGAGCGGATCCTCGAGTGAATCAGGCGGCACGATCATGATCCAGGCTTCCGGCGCCGATATCTGGGAGAGCTACGACGAATTCCACTTCCGCCATCAGGCACTCACCGGCGACGGCGAGATCGTCGCGCGCGTCACCGGCCTCGGTGACACGCACCCGTGGGCCAAGGCTGGCCTCATGTTTCGCGAGTCGCTCGAACCCGGCGCACGACACGCGTTCGCCTGCGTCTCGCGCGCGTTCGGCACCGCCCTCCAATACCGCGGCGACATCAACGGCGAGACCCGCACGACGTCTCCCTCCGGCTCCACCGTCCTGCCTGCGTGGCTGAAGCTCACGCGCTCGCAGAATCAGTTCGATTTCTATTCGTCGCCCGACGGCGCAAACTGGACCTGGCGCGCCGGCGTCACGCTGACCTTTGTGCCCTTCGGTTCGACGATGCAGGTCGGCCTCGCCGTCACCAGTCACAGCGACGGCGTGCTCAACACCGCTACGTTCGACAACGTGCGGATCAGCGCAGCCACGCCGCCCTCCGGTCCGCCCGGAACACCCTCGCTGTCGGCGCACGCCTCCTCTGCACACGAAGTCGGCCTCTCGTGGTCCAATCCCGACTTCACTGAAACCGGCTTCGAGCTCGAGCGCTCGACGAACGGAACGACCTTCACGCGCATCGCCACGCCCGCCGCCAACGTCACGACCCATCTCGACACCGATGTCGTGGCGTCGACGACTTATTACTACCGTATCCGTTCTGTGAATTCGTTCGGCGCGTCACCCTACTCCGGCGTGCAATCCGTGACGACACCGGCCGTCACGACACCGACCACTTGGGATTTCGCCGACATCGGCTGGGTCGGCCTGAGCGGCTCGAACTCGTCCGGCGCCAATACGATCACGATCAGCGGGGCCGGACACGACATCTGGGATAACGCCGACGGCTTTCGCTTCGTTTACCGCCAGCTCAACGCCGACATCGTCGTCGAGGCCCAGATCAGCTCCATCACTCCCACAAACGCCTGGGCCAAGGCCGGCGTGATGATCCGCCAGTCGCTTTCCCCGGATGCGCGAAACGTCTTCGCCTTCGCCACCCCGACGATGATCGCCGCGCAAGCGCGCGCCGTCACCGGAGGTTCGACGGTCATCAACACGGCGGCGTGGACGGCCACGCCTTATTGGGTCCGGCTCGTCCGCAGCGGCTCCCGCATCACCGCTTACTCCTCACCGAATGGCGTCACGTGGACGGAGATCGCGGCTTACGATGTCGCGATGACCGACACCGTCTACGCGGGCTTCGCGGTAACCTCGCACGACAAGACGCAGCTGAACACCGCGGTGTTCACCGATCCGTTCGTGGAGTAAACGACTCGCCCGATCGCAGCATGCGCAAACGCGCGGGCCCACCCGCTCGAGCGGAACCATGACGCCAGCCGGTGTCCCGCGTGCGGGAGTGCGATGAATTTGTTTCATCCATCCGCTTAAAACAATTCACCGGCTTAATCTTCCCCTGCGCCACCCCGTGGCACCTCGCCTGCTAAACCAGGCGCGTGCCTGACGCACCCATCACTCTCCCGCAGACTCCGCAGCCCTTCTCCGCTGAGCAGAAGGAGTATCTGGCCGGCTTCATGGCCGGCATCGGCACCAGCGGCCTCACGCCTTTTGTCGGGCAAACGACTGCTGGACAACTCACCGCCGACTCCGCGTCATCCGCGACGCCGAACCTCGCCGCACCTGTCGCCGCAAACGCCAGCGAGCCGACCGTGCACGGCACGCCGCTCTCCGATCTCTGCAAGGAAGAGCGCTGGAAATACGACGAGAACCCGCTCGACGCCTGGGATCGCCTCCTCCGGCACGCCGACGAAAACAAAATCCCGGACGCGGAGCATACGTATCGCTTCAAGACGCACGGCCTCTTCTACGTCGCGCCCGCACAGGATAGTTTCATGGTCCGCCTGCGCATTCCCGCCGGCGAGCTCACCTCGACTCAGCTGCACGGCCTCGCCGATCTCGCGCACGATCTCGGCGGCGGCTACGCGCACATCACCACCCGCGCGAACATCCAGATTCGCGAATTCAAGCCGCGCGATATCGTCAACGTCCTCACGCGCATCCAGGAGCTCGGCCTCACGTCCCGCGGCTCCGGCGCCGACAACATCCGCAACATCACCGCGTCTCCAGATTCTGGATTCGCCCCCGACGAGCTGCTCGACGTGCGGCCCTACGCGAAAGCGCTGCACCACTACATCCTCAACCATCGCGACCTCTACGGTCTCCCGCGCAAGTTCAACGTCGCCTTCGACAACGGCGGCAGCATGTCCGTCGCCGCCGACACCAACGACATCGGCTTCGTCGCCGTCCGTGTCACGGCTGACACTCTCTCAACTCTCAACGCTCCGCCCTCGACCGTTGAACCCGGGATCTACTTCCGCGTCCAACTCGGCGGCATCACCGGCCACAAGGACTTCGCCCGCGACACCGGCCTCCTGATCAAACCCGGCGAAGCCGTCGCCGTCGCCGCCGCAATGATCGGCGTCTTCGCCGAAAACGGCTGCCGCACCGATCGCAAGAAAGCGCGGCTCAAATATCTGCTCGAAAGCTGGGGCGTCGAAAAATTTCTCGCCGAAACCGCCGCGCGCCTCGCCTTCCCTCTCACCCGCGTGCCGCTCGAGGCCTGCCTGCAGCGCCGCCCGGTCGAGAAACACGCCTGGCTCGGCGCGCGCCGCCAGGCGCAGCGCGGCCTAAACTCCCTCGGCGTCGGCATCCCCGTCGGCCGCGTATCCGCGAAACAGATGCACGCGCTCGCCGATCTCGCGACCAGCTACGGCCGCGGCGAAGTGCGTCTCACCGTCTGGCAGAACCTTCTCATCCCGCACGTCACCGATGCGTTTCTCTCCTCGCTCACACGCAGCGTCCAGCGCCTCGGCTGCTTCACCTCCGCGGGGTCGGCGAGCGGCGGCGTGATCGCCTGCACTGGAAACCGCGGCTGCAAATACGCCGCCGCCGATACCAAGGCGCACGCGTTGGCGTTGATGATGCATCTCGAGCACCGCGTCTCTCTCGACTCTCCCGTCAATATTCACTTCACCGGCTGCCCGCACTCCTGCGCCCAGCATTATTGCGGCGACCTCGGCCTCGTCGGCGCGAAGCTCGGCGACGGCACCGAGGGTTACCACATCGTCCTCGGCGGCGGCATGGACCACGAGCAGGGCATCGCCCGCGAGATCTTCCGCGGCGTTCGCGCCAGCGAAGTCAACGCCCTCGCCGAAAAAATCCTCACCACTTTCGAGGCCCGGCGGAATCGCGGCGAGACCTTCGCCCAATGGGCCCGCCGCCACTCCGTCAAAGAGCTCCAGGAATTCTTCTCAACATGAGCAACATCGTCCCGCTCCTCCCCGAGACCGCGCCGTTCACGCCCGAACAACGCGCCTGGCTCAACGGCTTCTTCGCCGGCCTCTTTTCGCGCAGCAATTCCCCATCCCCAGGAGCCCAGCCCCCATCCCCTGCAGCTACGCTGCAGCCGCTCACCATCCTCTTCGGCTCCCAAACCGGCACCGCCGAAGCCCTCGCCAAACGCGCCGCCAAGGAAGCCGGCCGCCGCAACTTCGCCGCCACCGTCCTCGACATGGCCCAGTGCGACCTCGCGCGTCTCACGCAGGAAAAAAATCTCCTCGTCATCACCAGCACCTACGGCGACGGCGAGCCGCCCGATAACGCCAAGGCGCTCCACGCGCAGCTCGGTTCCGTTGCCAGCGCTCAACTCCCAGCTCCCAGCTCTCAGCTTTCATCCGTGCGCTTCTCCGTCTGCGCGCTCGGCGACACCAACTACACCCATTTCTGCAAATGCGGCGCCGAGTTCGACGGCTACCTCGAAAAGCTCGGCGCCACGCGCACCTCGCCCCGCGTGGACTGCGATCTCGATTACGACGAGAAATTCAACGCCTGGCTCAACGCTGCGCTCAGCACCTTCGGTTCACCCGCCCTCACCTCAACGGCACCCGCCCCCCAACTCCAAACCGCAGACGCCGGCCCGCAAACTTCCCCGGGTTATTCGAGAAAAAATCCTTTCCCCGCTCTCCTGCTCACCTCGCGCAATCTCAACGCCCCCGGCTCCGCCAAGCAGGTTCACCACATCGAGTTCGACCTCGCGGATTCCGGCCTCGCCTACGAAGCCGGCGACGCCCTCGGTGTCTTTCCCCACAACTGCCCCGCGGTTGTATCCGAAATCCTGATAGCCCTCGGCTGCGACGGCGAAGAGGCCGTTCCCGCGCCCGACGGCACCACCACGTCGCTCCGCCACGCGCTCACCGAGCACTACGATCTCGGCAAACCCTCGCCCGACCTCCTCGCGCTCCTCCCCGCCGCGGTTCCGCTCTCCCAACTCGCAACCCACAGCAACGCTCAGCTCACCACTCCCCACCACGTCATCGACATCATCCTTGCGCGCTCCGACGTGAAGCTCGCGCCGGCCGATTTCGTCCGCGCGCTCAAGAAAATCCAGCCGCGCCTCTATTCCATCTCATCGTCGCCTCGCGCTCACACCGGCCAGGTGCACCTCACCGTCGGCGCGGTGCGTTACGATCTTCATGGGCGTCCGCGCCTGGGTGTCTGCTCCACCTTCCTGGCCGACCGCGCCGTGCCCGGCCAGTCGCGCCTCGGCGTTTTCGTTCACTCCAACAAAGCCTTCCGCCCGCCCGCCAATCCCGACACGCCGATGATCATGGTCGGCCCCGGCACCGGCATCGCCCCTTTCCGCGGCTTCCTCCACGAGCGCCGCGCCGCCGGCGCTCGCGGCAGGAACTGGCTTTTCTTCGGCGACCAATGCGCCGCGACCGACTTTCTCTATCGCGACGAGCTCGCCGAGCTCATGCGCGACGGCGCACTCACCCGACTCGACACCGCGTTCTCGCGCGATCAGGCCGAAAAAATATACGTGCAGCACCGCATGCTCGAGCACGCCGCGGAGCTCTACGCCTGGCTCGAAGCCGGCGCTCACTTCTACGTCTGCGGCGACGCTTCCCGCATGGCCAGGGATGTCGACGCCGCCTTGCACACGGTCATCGAACGCGCCGGCGGAAAAACGTCCGAACAAGCCGCCGCCTACGTCCAGGCGCTGAAGTCCGCCAGGCGCTACGCCCGCGATGTGTACTGAAATCACGCCGAAGGCCAAGACGTGAAAGCCGACACGCACCCGCCTTCGGCGCCTGCGTCCGTGCGGAGCTTCCTCGCGGAGCTCCTCGCCGAGCAGAGTCGCCTCGACACGCCCGTCGCGCGCTTCTCCCACGCGCACGACGCCGCATCCTCCGTCTCTCAACTCTCCGCGCTCGCCCCGCAGCTCATCCCGCTCACTGCGCCGTCTCCAGGAGAGCAATACGCTTTCGAGGTCGATCTCGATTCGTGTACCGGCTGCAAATCCTGCGTCGCCGCCTGCCACTCGCTCAACGGCCTCGACGAAAACGAAACCTGGCGCGACGTCGGCCTGCTCGTGAGCCCGAGTCGTGCGCGGCCCTTCACGCAGACCGTCACCACCGCGTGCCACCACTGCGCCGATCCCGCCTGCCTCAACGGCTGTCCCGTTCTCGCCTACGAAAAGGATCCGATCACCGGCGTCGTCGTGCACCTCGACGACCAATGCATCGGCTGCAGCTACTGCGTGCTGAAGTGCCCCTACGATGTCCCGAAGTTTTCCTCGCGCCTCGGCATCGTTCGCAAATGCGACATGTGCCACAGCCGTCTCGCCGAGGGTGAAGCGCCCGCCTGCGCCCAGGCCTGCCCGACCCACGCGATCAAGATCGTCACCGTGCCCGTCGCCGCCTCCACCTCTTTTCTCCGCGCCGCACCCGATGTGGCCTACACGCAGCCCACCACGCGCTACGTCACTCAACGCACGCTGCCGGAAAATCTCGTCGCCGCCGACGCCGCCCGGCCACGCGTCCAGCTCGCGCACTGGCCGCTCGTTTTCATGCTCACGCTCCTGCCGTCCGCGATCGGTTTCTCCCTCGCGAGCCTTCCGCTCGCGGCCTGGCTCACCGGCGCCCTCGGCCTCGCCGCGAGCGTTTTCCATCTCGGGCAACCGCTCCGCGCGTGGCGTATTTTTCTTGGCTGGCGCAGGAGCTGGCTCAGTCGCGAAGCGATGCTGTTCGGCGCGTGGTTTCCCCTCGCGACGCTCGCCGCGTTCGCACCTCGCGTCCCTCGACTCTCCGCGCTCAACACTGAACTCCTGCCGCTCGCCGCGACCGCGGTCGGCCTCCTCGGCCTCTTCTGCTCGGCCATGATCTACATCGACACGCGACGACGTTTCTGGCGCGCCTCTCAGACATTCCCGCGTTTCCTCGGCACCGCTGTGCTGGTTGCCGCCACGCTCACCGCGCCGATCCTAGCAGCCATTCTGCTGTGCGCAAAAATCGGCCTCGAGTCGCGCACGTGTTTCGATCGCAGTGTTTCCGCCCGGCTGCAACGCGGGCCGCTGAAGCGCATCATGGGCCTGCGCGATCTCCTCGGCGTCGTCACTATCGTTCTCCTCGTGGCCGCCCCCGGCGCTCACAACTTGATCCCGCTCCTCGCCGGCGAATTGATCGAACGCCTCCTCTTCTTCCGCGCCGTGGACGCTCCCAAAATGCCGGGGATCCCCACCGCATGAGCTCGCCGCTCGACGCACTGCTCCACGCGCGCACCGGGCCCATGACCGCCAACATGGTGCTCCATCCGTCCGAGTTCGGTCTCGGCCGCGTGCCCGCACGGCTCAAGCCCGCCGCCACGACCACCGCGGTCTGCGGTTTCTGCAGCACCGGCTGCTCGCTGAAAATCCACCTCAACGCCGCCGGTGAAGCCATCAACCTCACCGCCGATCCCGATTATCCCGTGAACCTCGGCATGGCTTGTCCCAAGGGCTGGGAAGCCCTCACGCCGCTGGCCGCCCCTGATCGCGCCACCACGCCGCTACTCCGCCGTAACACGGGCGTCCCGCTCGTGGGTTCGTCCCGCTCCGCATCCGGCTCCAATCTCGAGCCTGTCTCCTGGGAGCGCGCGCTCGCCGCGTTCACCGATAACTTCAAACGCATTCAACGCGACCACGGCCCGCACGCCGTCGCACTGCTCAGCACCGGCCAGATTGTCACGGAGGAAATGGCGCTGCTCGGCGCGCTCGCGAAGTTCGGCCTCGGCCTGCTCCACGTCGACTCCAACACGCGCCAGTGCATGGCCACCTCGCACGTCGCGTACAAACAGTCTTTCGGCTTCGACGCGCCGCCGTTCACTTATGCCGACTTCGAGGAAAGCGACGCCCTCATCTTCATCGGCGCCAATCCCTGCATCGCCCACCCGATCATGTGGCAGCGCGTGATGATGAACGCGCGCAAACCCGAGATCGTGGTCGTCGATCCGCGGCTCACCGAGACCGCTCAAGCCGCCACGCTGCACGTCCCGCTGCGACCCAAATCCGATCTCACGCTCCTCTACGGCCTCGCCCATCTCCTCATCGCGCGCGACGCGATCGATCACGCCTTCGTCGCCGCGCACACCACCGGCTTCGCTGAGTTCGCCGGCTTCGTGAAACAATTCCCGCCCGCGCGCGTCGCCGCCGACACCGGCCTGCCCGTCGCCACGCTCGAGCGCCTCGCGACGATTATCGCGACGCGCAAACGCGTTTCCTTCTGGTGGACGATGGGCGTGAACCAGAGCCACGAAGCCACGCGCACGGCCCAGGCGATCATCAACCTCGCGTTGATGACCGGCAACATCGGCCGCCCCGGCACCGGCGCGAACTCGATCACCGGCCAGTGCAATGCGATGGGCTCGCGGCTCTTTGGCAATGCGACGTCATTGCTTGGTGGATACAACTTCGCCAGCCCCGCGCATCGCGAACATGTCGCGGGCCTGCTCGACCTTCCCGCCGCCTCCATCCCCGAGCAGACCGGCTACGCCTACGACCAGATCCTCGACGCGATCGACCGGGGTGAGATTCGCGGCCTCTGGGTCATCGCGACCAACACCGCACACTCGTGGGTCAGCCAGACGCGCACGCGCGAGATCCTCGGCAAACTCGAATTCCTCGTGGTGCAGGACATGTATGCGACGACCGAGACGGCGCAGCTCGCCGACCTCGTGCTGCCCGCGGCCGGCTGGGGTGAGAAGGAAGGCGTGTTCATCAACAGCGAACGCCGCCTCGGCCTCGTGCGCAAAGTCGCCCGCGCGCCCGGCCAGGCCCTGAGCGATTTCGCGATTTTCAAACTCATCGCCGAGGCGTGGGGCTGCGGCGACATGTTCCGCCGCTGGAACTCGCCCGAGGCGACGTTTCAAATTCTCAAGACACTTTCGCGCGGCCAGCCCTGTGATTTCAGCGGCATTCGCGACTACGCGCACATCGCGGCCAGCGGCGGAATCCAGTGGCCGTTTGCGGAAGTGGGGCCGGCTGTCCCGCGCCGGCCCGAGTCCCAGGCCTCTCAAACACGTTCGGTATCCAAAATCCCGATTCACCTGGCAACCCAGGCCGACTCGGGGAGCCAGCCCCAGCTGCCCGCCCGCGAACGCCGTCTTTTCTCCGACGGCCACTTCTATCACGCCGACGGTCGCGCGCGCTTCCTCTTCGATCCGCCGCGCCCGCTGCCCGAACCGCCCGACGCCGCGTATCCGTTTCTGCTGCTCACCGGCCGCGGCTCGTCCGCGCAATGGCACACGGGCTCGCGCACGGACAAAAGCGCCGTTCTCCGCAAGCTCGCGCCCACCGTGCTCACGCTGGAAATTCACCCGGACGACGCCCACCGGCTCGCGATTTCGTCCGGCGCGCGCGTGAACATCCGTTCGCGACGCGGCTCCGCCGAAGCGATCGCCCTCGTCACCTCCACCGTGCAGCGCGGCCAGGTTTTCCTGCCGATGCATTTCGAAGCGGTCAACCGGCTGACGGTCGCCGCCTTCGATCCGCACTCTCGTCAACCCGCCTACAAAGCCACCGCCGTCGCGATCAACGCCGTGTAGTTACAGGCGGGGCCCGGCTCGGAGAGCCAGCCCCACCTTATAAACCCTCTGCGCTCTCAGCTCCCAGCCCCCGACGCTCAGCTCAGATATAATACATCTCCGCCTGCTGTTTCGTCGCGAGCTGGTTCAACGAGTAGCTTTTCGTCTTCCGCGCGAGTTCCTTGCTGATCTCCTCCCAGACTTGTTTGATCCGCCGGCCGCTGCGGCCCTCGAAATTTCCGCTGAGCTGGAGACACTGCCCTTCCACCGCGATGATAATATCGTAGAGCGATATCTCATCCGGCGACCGTGCCAGCGTGTAGCCGCCCTGATTGCCGCGGCGGCTCACGATCAAGCCACCGTTGCGCAGCTTGCAGAGAATCTGCGCGAGAAACGTCGCCGGTACCGCCTCCGTACGCGCGAGGTGGTCGATCTGCGCGAGCTCGCCCGATCCGTGCAAACGCGCCAGCTCTGCCATCACGCGGCACGCATAGTCGATTTGCACGGATACTTTCATTGCTCAGGTTCCCTGTCTTCGATCTCTAGTCTCTAGTCTCCCGCGCACCACGTCAGATCACATAATCGCCGTTCTCCGACTTCACGACTTCACGCGGCGGCAACAGCATGCCCGCGGCCACCGTCGCGTTTGTGCCCTGCTCGATCAGGATGAACGAGCCCGTCAATCGATTCGTGCCATAACCGTCGAACACGAGCGGTTTCGCGGTACGCAGCCGGATCTCGCCGATATCATTCACGTTCAGCTCGGCCGGTTCCGGCTCGGTCTCGAGCGTCCCCATGTTGAGTTTGTTCACGATGCTCGTCACGACCGCCTGCACCGTGTGCGTCGTGTGCTTCAGGAAATATTTCTTCCCCGGCTGCAACGCGCGCGTGTGCATCCAGCACACTTCAGCGTGCAAGTCCGTGCCGGAGCCAGGCAGATAATCGGCTCCGATCAGCATGCTGCCGCGACTGACGTCGATGTCGTGCTCGAGCACGAGCGTCACCGATTGCGGACAAAACGCTTCCTGCACCACGCCATCGTAGGTCCAGATTTCCTTCACGCTCGTCACCACCCCCGCGGGCAATGCGAGCACCTTCTGTCCGGTGCGAACGATGCCGCCCGCGATCTGTCCGCTGAAGCCGCGAAAATCATGCAGCTTCGGATCCGTCGGGTTGTTCGGCCGGTTGACCCACTGCACCGGGAGCCGGAAGCCTTGAAGATTCCAATCGCTCGCGATGTGCACCGACTCCAGATGGCCAAGCAATGTCGGACCGGAATACCAGGGCGTGTGCGGCGAAGGATCGACGACGTTGTCGCCGTTCAGCGCGCTCAGCGGAATGAACTTCACATCCTTGATGTCGAGCCGCGGAAGAAACTCCTCGAACTGCGCGCGGATCTCGAGAAAGCGCTGCTCGCTCCAGCCCACGAGATCCATCTTGTTCACCGCGACGACGAGATGCGGGATCCGCAACAGCGACGCGATCGCCGTGTGCCGGCGGCTCTGCTCGATCACGCCCGCGCGTGCATCGACGAGGATGATCGACAGGTTCGCCGTCGACGCGCCCGTGACCATGTTGCGCGTGTATTGGACGTGCCCCGGCGTGTCCGCGATGATGAACTTCCGCCGCGGCGTGGCGAAGTAACGATACGCGACGTCGATCGTGATGCCCTGCTCGCGTTCGGCGCGCAGGCCATCGGTGAGGTTGGCGAGATTGATCTGGCCGCCGCCGGTGATGTCGGCCGAGCGCTCCAGCGCTTCGATTTGGTCCTCCATGAGCGACTTCGAGTCGTAGAGCAGACGGCCGATCAGCGTCGACTTGCCGTCGTCGACACTGCCGCAGGTGTTGAAGCGCAAAATGTCGACGGGGACGTTCGCGGACGAGGTGGGAGGCATGACTTCTTCGGTAAACACGAAAGGAAAGTGAAAGTGAGAGTGAGAGTGAAAGTGAGCGGGCGAGTGGACGAAAGCTACCGGCGGGAGTGAGGGAAAAGACGGTCTGCCACTTTCACCTTCACTCTCACTTTCACTCAGAAGTATCCCGCCTTTTTGCGGTCTTCCATCGCGGCCTCGGACGACTTGTCGTCCGCGCGCGAGCCGCGCTCGGTCACGCGCGCCGCGGCGATCTCCGCGATGATGTCGTTCACCGTCGTGGCGGGCGATTCGACGCAGCCCGTGCTGATGATGTCGCCGATGGTGCGCACGCGCACGACGAGCTCGCGTACATCCTCGTTCGGTTTCGGCGGCACGAGATCGTTCACCGGCAGCCACTGTCCGCCGCGGCGCACGCATTTGCGTGTATGGCTAAAGTAGATACTCGGCACCTCCAGCTTCTCGCGCTGGATGTATTCCCATACGTCCATCTCCGTCCAGTTGCTGAGCGGAAAGACGCGCATGTTTTCACCCGTATTGAGCCGGCCGTTGTACAGATTCCAGATTTCCGGCCGCTGGTTCTTCGGATCCCACTGGCCGAACGAATCGCGGAAACTGAAAAAACGCTCCTTCGCGCGCGCCTTCTCTTCGTCGCGTCGCGCGCCGCCGATGCAGCAGTCGAAACGAAACTCCTCGATCGCCGCGAGCAGCGTCGGGATCTGCAGCCGGTTGCGGCTGATCTCGCCCGGCGACGGCACGGCAATGCCTTTCGCGATCGCGTCCTCGACCTTGCGGATGATCAGTTTTCCCCCGAGCTCCTTCGCGCGCCGGTCGCGAAACTCGTTCAGCTCCGGGAAGTGATGCCCGGTGTCGACGTTGAGAAACGGCATCGGAATGTCCGACGGCCGGAACGCCTTCTCGGCGAGCCGAAGCAGGCAGATCGAGTCCTTGCCGCCCGAGAAAAGCAGCGCGGGCCGCTCGAATTCGCCCGCGACTTCACGCATGATGTGAATCGCCTCGGTTTCGAGATGCTGAAGATGATCGAGATGGTAACTGGTCATGAAGAAAATGAGGAAAGGGTGAACGTCGGCGTTCTCGGGTTTAGGCGCGTCGAACTTCGAACAATTGCCCACGAAACACACGAATCACACGAAACAAGAAGCGACCCAATCGTCGTGCATCTGCTCACTGTATTCTTTTTCGTGATGCGTGTGTTTCGTGGGCCAACGCCGATTCAGTTACGCGCCAACCGCTTTCTTGCCCCACGCCGCGTGCAGGCCGCACTCGCGTTTCTCGTCGGCCTTGGCCGGATCGAAATAATCCCACTCGTTCGGCAGCTGGTGCTCCGCCAGATAGGCGTCGAGCTCCGCGTCAGTGAAATAGAATAGCGGACTCACCTTCAGCGCGCCGAAGTTTTCGTCGAGGGACACGATGTCGAGCCCCGCGCGATTCGGATTCTGGACCTTGCGCAGCGCCGTGATCCACACCTTGGGCGCGAGCTCCTTCATGCCGCGTTGAAACGGCTCGAGCTTCATCACTGCGCTGAACTGCTTGAGCCCCTCCTCGTCCTCCGTCGTCGGAATCGGCCCGTGGATCGCATCCCGATGCGCCGCCGTCATCCGCGGCAGGAACGGCTTCAAATTCAGTTTCAATCGCGCGCGCAATTCCTCGGCATGCTTGTAAGTCGCGGGCCGGTTGTAGCCGTGATCGACCCACAGCACCGGAATGTCGGGCTGGGCCTGCACGGCGAGATGCAGAATCGCCGCCTCGTAGGGCCGGAAATTCGTGGAAACGATCGCGCGACCGCCGGACTGGGCGATCGCCCACCGGACGATTTCCAACGGAGACTTGGCGCGCAGTTCGGCGTTCCAGCGGGTGATTTCAGAAGGATTCATGGTAATGGATGGAGGAAGCTCCGGATCATCGTTCGGTCGGCATTCTTTCAGCTAAAGCGGACACAAAGAGGTTCGCCCTCTACGAAGAGCTCGTTCTTGCTCAGCAACTTTGACGATATCTCAGACATGACACCGAGAATGCTTGAACCTGCGTCGCAATGGGTAAAGTTTAAAAGACGTCATATTGACTAAAGATGTCATGATTAGTTCAAACCACTCTCATTTCGCGCCGCCCGTGGTCCGCCGCTTTCTCTCATGAACGGGACCGGCAAAGTGTATCTCGTGGGCGCGGGCCCTGGCGACCCGGACCTCCTGACGCGAAAAGCGCACCGGTTGCTGTGCGCAGCCGAAGCGCTTGTTTTCGATTACTTGGTTGCGCCTGAAATCCTCGCGCTTGCCCCTGCCACCGCGGAACGAGTTTTCGTCGGAAAAAAAGGTGGCGGCTTCTGCTGCCCGCAACGCGACATCGAGGGCACGCTCATCCGGCTCGCCCGCGAAGGCAAAGACGTCGTGCGTCTCAAGGGCGGTGATCCCTTCATCTTTGGTCGCGGTGGCGAGGAAGCCGAAGCGCTCGTCGCCGCCGGCATCGCTTTCGAGGTCGTCCCCGGCGTCACGTCCGCGCTCGCGGCCGCTTCCTACGCCGGTATTCCTCTCACCCATCGCGCCCATGCCTCGGCCGTCGTGTTTCTCACCGGTCACGAGGACCCCAACAAGCCTGACGCCGCGATTCACTGGGAAGATTACGGACGGCTCGGCGCCACGCTCTGTGTTTACATGGGTATGAAGAATCTGGAGACGATCACGCGCCGGCTCCAGGCGGGCGGACTCGCCTCGAATACTCCCGCCGCCGTGATTCAATCCGCCACCACCAGCAATCACCGGCAGCTCATCTCGACGGTCGACAAGATCGCCCTCGAATCCGAGCACGCCGGCTTTGGCGCACCCGCCATTATTGTGATCGGAGAAGTCGCCGCATTGTCCGAACAGCTCGCGTGGTTCGCCCAGGAAGTGAGCGACGGTGATTTCCGGCCGGAAAATCCTCCGATTCACCGGCTCGCGCCCGATGCGACGCCGCTCCCCTTGACCCGATGATCATCGCACTGATCGACAACGGCTCGCTGGAACCCGCCGCGCATCGCAATCTGCGCGCGGTCGCCGCCGCGTTGTCGATTCAAGCCGGCGTGCCGGTTCGCGCCGTGTCGTGGAAACACAGCGATCGCCTCCCGCCCGAAGTCCTCGACGACATTCCGGCTTGGACGCTCGCTCCGTTCGTCCGCGCGATGGTCGCGCTCGGGCAACGCGAGTTTCTGTTCGTCCCCTTCTTCGTCAGCGCGCAAGGCGCGATCGGTTCCGCGCTGCGCAACGACCTCTCCGCGCTCCAGGATCAACTCGGTGGCTTCGAGTTCACCTTCACCGACGGGCTCGCGGCTCGCGGCGTGATTCCCTCCATCGTCGCGGCACGCATCCGCGCCACCATCGCGGAACGCCAGCTTCGCGCCCCGTCCGTTGTCGTCGTCGATCACGGCGGGCCGTCCGCTGCATCCGCCGCGCTCCGCGACGAACTCGCAACTGCCATTCGCGTCGAGCTGGGCCGCGAAATCGGACCGCTCGTCGCCGCCTCGATGGAGGGCGCGCACCCTCCGCTGCTCGCCGACGCGCTGCGCGCTCCCGACTTCGCCCTCGACCGCGATGTCGTCATCGCACCGCTTTTCCTCTCGCCCGGGCGCCACGCCGGCTCCGACGGCGACATCGTGCAAATCTGCCGCGACGCCGCGACGCTCGGCGCACGTTGTCACATCACCGATCTTGTCGGCACGCACCCGCTCGCCATCAGCGCCCTCGCGGGAGCCTTGCACGACGCACGCTCAACCCTTCAGCTCACCCTTTCGCATGAGTTCCACGCCTGAAACGATCACCACCGCCATTCCCGAAAAGCCGCTGCACAAGAATGAGCAGCTCAAAGCGGAGAGTAACTGGCTCCGCGGAAACATCCGGCGGGATCTCGCCGACGCCGCCACCGGCGCCGTCAGCGAGGAGAGCAACCAGTTGATGAAATTTCACGGCGTCTACATGCAGGACGACCGCGACGTCCGCAATCAGCGCCGGAAAGAGGGCAAGGAGAAGGCGTTCATCTTCATGGCGCGCGTGCGTGTGCCCGGCGGCGTGTGTTCGCCGGCGCAATGGCTCGAGCTCGACAAACTCGCCGACACCCACGCCAACGGGACGTTGAAGATCACCACACGGCAGGCGTTCCAGTTTCACGGCGTCGTGAAGAACAACCTCCACCCGCTGATCCAACAGATCAACGTCGCGGCCCACCTCAACACCCGCGGCGCCTGTGGCGACATCAACCGCGGCGTGATGTGCAATCCGAACCCGGAACAGTCCGCCCTCCATCGCCAGGTCTGGCCGGTGATGAAAGCGGTCAGCGACCACCTCCTGCCCCGCACCCGCGCGTATCACGAGCTCTGGGTGGAAGACAAACTGGTCGACGGCGGCGAGCCCGAGGACGAACCCATTTACGGCCGCACGTACCTGCCCCGCAAATTCAAGATCGTGTTTGCGGTGCCGCCGAGCAACGACGTGGACGTCTACGCTCACGATCTCGGCTTCATCGCTATCGCGGACGAGAGCGGGAAAAATCTGATCGGCTTCAATGTTACCGTTGGCGGCGGGCTCGGCATGTCGCACAATCAGATCGAGACCTTCCCGCGCCTCGCCGACATCCTCGGTTTCTGCACCGTCGATCAAGTGGTCAACGTCGCGGAAAAGGTGGTGACCGTGCAGCGCGACTTCGGCGATCGCACCGATCGGAAGTTTGCCCGGTTCAAGTACACGATCGCGAACCGCGGGCTCACCTGGTTTCGCGATGAGCTCGAGCGACGGCTGGGCTATCGGCTCGGCACGCCGCGGCGCTTCGAATTCACGCACACGGGCGACCGCTACGGCTGGACCGAGGGCGAGAATGGCAACGCGCACTTCACGCTCTTCATCCAGAGCGGTCGCGTGAAAGACACCGCCGATTATAAACTGAAAACCGGGATCCGCGAGATCGCGCGCGTGCATCAGGGCGACCTGCGGCTTTCCGCCAACCAGAACCTTGTCTTCGCCAACGTCACGCCGGCGGAACGCCCGCGCATCGAGGCCCTCCTCCGTGAGTACAAACTGGATACGGCGAACCACGCGACGGGCCTCAAACTCAACTCCATGTCGTGCGTCGCGTTGCCGACGTGCGGTCTCGCCCTCGCCGAGAGCGAACGCTATCTGCCCGATCTGGTGAAACAGCTCGAGACCGAGATCGAAGCGGCCGGCCTGCAAAACGACGCCATCTCGCTTCGCATCACGGGCTGCCCGAACGGCTGCGGTCGTCCGTCCTTGTCCGAGATCGGCTTGGTCGGCCGCGCGCCGGGCAAGTACAACGTCTACCTCGGCGCCGCCTTCAACGGCTCCCGCCTCAATGTGCTCTATAAAGCGTCGGTCCCCACCGCGGAGCTCATCCCGCTCCTTGGGCCCATCTTCCGGCGTTACGCGACCGAGCGCACACCCGGCGAACGTTTTGGCGATTTCGTGATCCGCACCGGCTACGTCACGCCAACCTACACGCCCCACGATTTCCACGAGCAAAAAGCCGCGGTCGTGACGAAGGGCGAACAGATCTAGTCTCCACGAAAGAACATTCGTTCGCTCTCGATCGGCGGGTCCTCGGACCCGCCTTTCTTTTGTACCGCCCTCGCATTGCCCGGCTCGCCAAAAAAAAGAGGGCGGACCGCCTACCCCTAAGCGGTCCGCCCATTGCTTTCTTACTTACCCCAATTCTCCACCGCTAAGCGGAGGAGAAAATCGAAATTGTCAGTGCGCTCTATGTAAGCGCGATGCCTGGAGAGTTCCAGTCGAGTGGGCATTTTTTTTGGGACGGATTTTTTTGAACGTCCGGCACCTGTTCTCCAAGCCCGGGTTCGGTAATCGTCGCACCCAAAAAAATCCCGGCCTCTCCACGGCCCGTCCGCGATTGCTCCGCTCACGCCAGCGAACCCTCATCGGAAGGAGCCTTCTTCTTCGGCCGCGGCTGGCCCCAAAGCCGCAGCAACAGCTCCGCCAGATTCTTCATGCTCGTGCGCTGCAGTCCCTCATGCTTCGCCGCCTCGATGAATGGCGGCGCAACCGCACTGCGCTCCCGATAATAGCGCCAGAGCTCCGGCTCGAGCAGGGCTGCCGCAATATGTTCATCCGCTGCGGTTTTCGAAACCGATTGAAACTTCCCCTGCCAGAACTGTCTCTCATCAGGATGCCTTTGCAGATAATCGAAGATTCGTTGCTCGCACCGGTTCAGGCTCATTGGCCCAACGTGCGAAGCGAATTCCGAAAAACAACCGCAATTCCCGTGTCCACGGGCGCATTGCAATTACAACCCCGCACTCGTTAAGTCACCCGCACCTCCATCGAACTTCCCCCACCATGTGGCAAAAATTCAAAGAACAAATTCCCGCCGTAATCCTCACTGCCCTGCTCGTCGTCGGCGGCGCATTCTGGGTCCATCAGCAAACCGTCAACGAAATGTCTGCCAAGCAGCAGATCGAGTTCGCTCCTCTCCGGCAGCAGAATGACGATCTCAAGGCCGCGTCCGAAGAAAACCGCCGCCAGATCGAGGCGACCAACAAGCTTCTCCGCGACGCCATCTCGAAGCGCGAAGCCGACATGTTTCGCACCGACGCAGAGATGGAGAATCTCAACGCCGAGCGCATGAACGCTCTCGCCGAGCTCATCGCGAAAAAAGTTCAGCCTTACAATCCGTTGCCCAAGTCAGCCGAGGAAGCGGAGAAGATGCAGAACGAGCAGGTCGACAAGGTTTCCAGCCGGATGACCGAGCGCATCCAGCCGATCCTCGCCGAAATGGCAAAAGACCAAAACCTCACGCGCGACTCCCTCGCCAACTATAGCGAGCGCATCTCCAATCAGGTCGGCAGCGTCCTCACCGCCGAGCTCGCGAAAAATCAACAGCTCAACAATAACCTGCAGCAAACGCAGGCCGCCGCGCAGGACGCCCTCAAGCTCTCGCACGAGATCACCGCCCTCTACCTCAGTTCCTTCAAGGATCAGGGCCTCATCACGCGACTGCTCACGCTGCCCGCCAATGTCGTGCGCGACGCTGCGAGCCTCAGCATCGTGAACAGCAGCGATCGGAAGAAGGTCGAGGAACAGCTTGTCGCCCGGATGGGCGATATCGAGAAACGGCTGACCGAACTGCAAAGCCAGGCCCCGCAGCCCGCCGCCGAAGCCGACAACACGCCGGCTTCCACGCCCCCGTCCGAGACCGATTCCACCGCACCGACCCTCAGTGCGCCCTCCCGCCCGCAAGCTCAGGTGAACCCGAGCCGGTAACGTTCACAACGTATCCGCGGTCCCCCGCACCCCCTCGAGCCACGCGTTCCCCCGCGTGGCTTTTTTATTTCCCCTCTCCGCTCTCTAAATTCCCGAAAGGGCGCGCGTCATTCCACCCTATAAATCGGATTCGGCAGCTTGAACGTCTTCTCCGCGAAGCCACCCACAAGATCGCTTTCCTGGTCACCGACATTCGCGATGATCGTCCACCCTTCGTTCGTCGCGTTGCGCCGTGTCGCGGTCTTGAATGCCGCGCTCGATCCCGTCGTGCCATCCGGTTTGCAGAACAACGCCACATACTCCGCGCAATCGATCACGCGGAGATTCTTCTCGGTCGCCCGGCGCTGTTTCTCCGGCCGCCCGGTGATAAAGAATACCTCCACCCCCAGCGTTCGCGCTGTCTTGTACAAATCGCGCACCGGCTCGATCGCCGGCGCCCTGGCCTCCGCCACCCACGCGCCCCACACGTCCGGCACATAGCCGAAATCGTGGGCGATGATATGGGGCCAATTGTACAGCAGCGTTTCATCCAGATCGAAAACGATCGCCAGGCGCTCCCCGTTCCGCCGCTGCGCCGCCCGCTGCTCGACCCATGTTTTTCCTCGGGCCGCCACGGCGGCGATATCACGCAGATACTGACCCGAGTCGACATAAGCCCGCACCTCCTGCTTGTGCGGCGTCAGATTCGCCGGCTCGCGTGTCTTCACCGCCGGCGCCACGCAGCCCGCCGCAAACACCGCCACGCCCAGCACACCCCCGTACAGACGCAGAAGACGCATCTCGCGGATAAATCGCCGGATCACGTCACCGTCAATCCACGCGAAGATCCTGCCGGCACCTTCTACTTGCCGTCCGTCACCCGTTCTTCGGCGCCCGCCTGTGTCACCTTCGTGCCAAAAACCCACACCCGCTTCAACGCCGGCAGCGCTTTCAACTCCAGCACTCCACGATCGTCCACCGCCGTATCCGTCAGGTTCAACGCCTCGAGTTTATCCAACGCCGCCAGCGCCTTCATTCCGTCCGAGGTCACCATCGTCCGCGTGAGGTCCAGTGCCCGCAGATTCTTCCATCCACCGACCGCCGCCAGGCCAGCATCGGTCACCTTTGTCCGCGCAAGCTCCGCCTCGACGATCAGCGGCGCCACGGGCGCCAGCTTCGCCAGCGCCGCATCATCGCAACGCCGCGGTGCGCTCGCGGTCCGCAACACGAGTCCATCCGTCGCGTGTTGCGAACGCGGCACGAGCTTTAGCCCGAGTTCCTTCTCCAGCGTCGCAATCTCCTTCGCCAACGGCCGCCAGTCCGGCGCCAGCGCCTCCATTGCCGGCTTCCTCGGCTTCGGCGTGGGCGCTTCCGGAAATGCGCTCAACGGCTCGCTCACCGACGCACCTGCCGCGAGCCACAGCTCGATGATCTTGATTTCATCCGCGGAGAGTAGCGGCTTTCCATCGCTCGGCATCACTTCCTCGTCGTCGTGCGGCAGCGTGATGCGCCGAAAAATTTCGCTCTCTTTCACCTCGCCGGGCTTCACCACCTCGCCCGATTCCGCGCCACGCATCAGCTGCTCAAACGAGTCCACCCGCAGCCCCGCCTTCTGCTTCTCCGGCCCGTGACACGTCACACAGTGCCGATCCATGATCGGCGCCACCCGCGCGGTGAAAAACGACGGCTCCGCCCGAGCCTCACCGATAAACACGAGCGCCGTCAAAGATGTCGCAAACCCACCCCGCAGCCTTGCACGGGAGAGCAGGGATCGCGCGCGCCCGTAACGCGCACTCATCCCGCCTCTCCCGAGGCGAGCCACGACGTCCCATATTCCCGCCGCCCACCCGCGACGCTCAAACCAGCAGCGCATCGATGACCTTGGCCGGCAGCACGCCGGTGAGTTTCTGATCGAGCCCCTGGAACTTGAACGAGAGCTTGTTGTGATCGATGCCGAAGAGATGGAGAATCGTCGCATGGAGGTCGCGGATGTGCACCGGGTCTTTCGCGATGTTGTAGGAAAAATCGTCCGTCTCGCCAAACGACACGCCCGGCTTCACGCCACCGCCCGCCATCCACATGCTGAAGCACCGCGGGTGATGATCGCGCCCGTAATTATCCGGCTTCAACGTGCCCTGCGAGTACACCGTCCGGCCGAACTCACCGCCCCAGATCACGACCGTATCGTCGAGCATGCCGCGACGCTTCAGATCCGTGACCAGCGCCGCCGTCCCCTGATCCGACTCCTCCGCGAGCACCTTGATGTTGTTCGGCAGGTTCGTGTGTTGATCCCAGCTCCGCAGGAAAATCTGCGAGAAACGCACCCCGCGCTCCGCCAGCCGACGCGCCATCAGGCAATTGTACGCAAACGTCCCCGGCTCCTTCGCCTTCGCCCCGTAAAGCTCCCACGTCGACTCCGGCTCATCGGAAAAATCCGCCAGCTCCGGCACCGAGGTCTGCATCCGAAACGCCATCTCGTACTGCGAGATTCGCGCGTTGATCTCCGGATCGCCCACGCGCTCGAAGAGCTGCCGGTTGAGATCGTTGACGCCGTCGATCATCGCGCGGCGCACATCGTGCCCGATGCCTTTCGGATTGTTGATATAAAGCACCGGATCGTTCCCCGCGCGCAACGACACCGCCGCATGCTCCGGCGACAAAAATCCCGATGACCACAGTCGATTCGACAGCGCTTGCACATTCGCGCGCAGCGGCATTTTCGAGGTCATCACCACGAACGTCGGCAGTTCGTCGTTCGCCGCGCCAAGCCCATACGAGAGCCAGGCGCCGATCGACGGCCGGCCGGGAAACATGTTGCCGGTCGTGATCTGCAGGATCGCCGGCTCGTGGTTGATCGCCTCGGTATAGAGCGATTTGATCACGCACAACTCGTCCGCGATCTTCGCGGTGTAAGGGAAAAGCTCCGACACCCAGTGGCCCGCTTCGCCGTGCTGGGAAAACTGATACAAACTCGGCGCGATGGGAAATCGCGCCTGGCTCGCCGTCATGCCCGTGAGCACCTGCCCGCCGCGCACCGACTCCGGCAGGTCCTTGTCGAACATCCGCGCGAGCGCCGGCTTGTAGTCCCACGTCTCGAACTGCGATGGCGCCCCCGCCATGAAGAGATAGATCGCCCGTTTCGCCTTCGGCGCGAAGTTCGGCACCGTCGGCGTGTCCGCGAGCAGATTGGGCGCCGCCCGTCCGAGAATCGACGCGAGCCCGGCCCAGCCGAGCGCCTTCGCTCCGCGGCCGAGAAAATGCCGCCGCGTCTCGAGTTCGAGCCATTCGCGCTTCAACCCGAGCGGCACATGCGGCAAGTCCCATACCGTCGGGTGCTCACCGCCGTGATCGGAACAGTGGTCGTGCTGATGGTCGTGCGCGTTCATAAGGTGCGGCGTCGCGGCTTCATTTCGTCAGGAATTCATCCAGGTTCAAAAACTGGCTCGCCACGATCGTCCACGCGGCAATCTCCGCCGGAGCGAGCGTCTCGTCCGCCTTCGCCTCGCCGACCGCCAGCAGCGCCTTCACGTCCTGCGCCGCGGTTTCGCCGCCAAACTTCGCGCGAAACGTCTCCAGCCCGCGCAACAACACCGCGCGCTCCTTCGCCCCGATCGGCCGCCCAAGCGTCGTCCGCGCCAGGAAATCCAACCGCTCCTCCGCGGCGGACGTGTGATCCTTCGGGGCCGCCTTGATCGCCCGCTCCGCGAGCTTCCGCGCCGCCTCGACCCACTGCGGATCGTTCATCGTGACGAAAGCCTGGAGCGGCGTGTTCGTCCGCGCGCGCCTCGTGCACACCGCCTCGCGCGAGGTCGCGTCGAAGGTCTCCATGCCTGGCGGCGGTGAGGAGCGTTTCCAAAACGTGTATACACTTCTCCGATACAGGCCTTCGCCCGTGTCGGGCTTGTACTCGCGCGTGTCCGATCCCGGCATCGCAACCTCCTCCCAGATCCCCGGCGGCTGATACGGCTTCACCGAAGGACCGCCGATCTTCTCCACCAGCAAGCCCGCCGCAGCCAGCGCGCTGTCACGCAGCATCTCGCCGTCCATCCGGAAACGCGGTCCGCGCGACAGGAGCTTGTTGTCCGGATCTTTCGCCAGCCGCTCCGGCGTCGCGACCGCCGTCTGCCGATACGTCGCCGACGTCACCAGCAGCCGATAAAACGCCTTCACGTCCCAGCCGCTTTCGCGGAATTCCACCGCCAGCCAGTCCAGCAGCTCCGGATGCGACGGCCGGTCACCCATCACGCCAAAATCACCCGCGCTTTCCACGAGCCCGCGGCCAAATACTTCCTGCCACATGCGATTCACCGTCACGCGCGCCATCAACGGCTGCTCCGGCGTCAGCAGCCACTCCGCCAGCCCGCGCCGATTCGCGGGCACGCCTTTCGGCAGCGGCGGCAGAAAGTGCGGCACCGCCGGCTCCACGCGACCGGCGCGCGCATAATAATCGCCGCGCTTCAGCACGTCCGCATAGGCCGGCGTCGTTTTCTCCAACGCGATCAGCGTCGCGTCTCCACCTTTCGTCAGCGCCGCGAAAGCCTCGTCGTGCGCCGCGACGCCACTCGCGAGCGCCATCGTCGGCGCATCCTTTTCGCCCAGGAAAAAACGGTTCGCCACGACGAACGCCTCATCCGTCGTCCATTTCGCCGGATCCGGTTCGCGCGCGACGATCTCCGCCGCCACATCCTCGAACGGCAGCCGCGCCACTTCTTCCGGCGCGAGCATCCGCTTGTAGAAACGCACATCCTGAAACCGCGTCTCGCGCATCGGCAGCGTGTCGTCGCGCCGGCCGAGATGCATCGCCGCATCGGTGCGGATCGAATCTTTCGCCGCGAGCGTATCCATCTTCACCTCGGTCTCCGCTGGCTTCCCGTTGATATAGATTTTCACGCCCGCCGCCTTCCGCGAGCCATTATAAGTCACGAACACGTGCAGCCACTCGTCGCGCGTGATCTGTCCGGCCTTCGTCGCGACGCGGATTCCTCGCGGCGGGGTGGGCGCAGCTCCGGCTCGCGGATTCGACTCGGCCACCGCGTCACCCGCCGGCGCTTTTTTTCCTGGCTGCTTCTTCGATTTCTTCGACTGCTTCGCGGCTGGTCCCGTCGCGGTTTCATCAACGGGCGCACCAACCGCTGCGACCGTGCTCGCGTTCGTCATCGGCTCCGTCGTATCGGGCGCGAGATTCACGATGATCTGCAAATTTTCCTGATAGATATCCCAGCCGGCCCCGCCCTTCCGCTTCGCATCGCCCATGCGCGCGAGCAGCGAACCGTTGCCCGTGCCCGTGCGCACGCCGCCGCCCGGCTTCGCGCGCAACATCAACCAGCCGCCCGCGGAAAACTTGTCGGTCGCATCCACATCGCCGTGATCGCCGAGATTGATCCGCGTGAAGATATCCATCCGCATCGACGGCCAGAGCCATGAATTCTCGCCCCACACGAGCGGATTGGTGTCGGCCTTGAACTCGGCGACCTTCGCGCCGGGCGCGGAATTCTTCACCACGTCACCCTTCCCCTCATCGAGCCGCAGCCGCAGCTCGAGCGCGTCCACCGCCACGGGTTTTGGCGCATTCCCCGCCGCGAGCCATTCACCCGTGAGCTCCCTCGCGTGCGCGCGACGCGCATCGAGCTTTTCCTGCAGTTCCGCGCGCGCCTTCAACACGAACTCCGCGCTCGCCTTGTTTTCCTCCTTCGGCAGCCGCAGCACCGGCAGCGGCTCGGAGATGTTGAGATCCCAGGGCTTCTCCACCGTATTGCCCAGATACGCCGCGAGCCCGTAGTGATCTTTCTGTGACAACGGATCGAACTTGTGGTCGTGACACGCCGCGCAGCCCGTCGTCAGCCCGAGAAACGTCGCGCCAAACGCCTCGACGCGATCGCGCGTCTGGTTGACGTAGACTTCCTCCGTGATCGTGCCGCCTTCGTTCGTCGTGAGATTGTTACGCACGAAACCTGTCGCCGCGAGTTCATCGAAGGTCCGCGCCGGCAGCAAATCGCCCGCGAGCTGCTCGCGCACAAACGTATCGAACCGCTTGTTCGCGTTGAACGCGCGTATCACATAATCCCGATACGGCCAGATCGCGCGGTAGTTATCGAAATGGATCCCGTGCGTGTCCGCATAACGCACGTAATCGAGCCAGTAACGCGTCCGATGCTCGCCGTAACGCGGGCTGGCCAGCAGGCGATCGACCACCTTCTCGTAAGCATCCGGCGACGCATCGTTCACAAACGCTTCGACCTCCTGCGGCGTCGGAATCACGCCCGTCAGATCGAGCGTCACACGGCGAATGAGCGCGCGCCGGTCGGCCTCGGGCGAGGAGCTCAATCCGCGCTCGGAAAGTTTCGCGCGCACGAACGCATCGATCGGATTCGCCGGCGGAGGGAGAGACGGAGAGACCGAGAGACCGGGAGAGCCAGAAATCCCGCCGTCCCGCCGTCTCTCCGTCTCTCCCCGTCTCCCCCGCTCCCTCTCTCCGCCTCTCCCTCTCTCCGTCCGTCCGTCCGGGCCGCCCGCCACCACCGGCACCGCCGGCCGCTTCGGCGCGATGAACGCCCAGTGCTCCTCGTACTCCGCGCCTTCCGCGACCCATTGCCGCAGCGTCGCGATCTGTGCCGCCGTAAGCGTCTTGTGCGCCTCGGGCGGTGGCATCGTTTTCTTTTCATCCTTCGACTCGATTCGTTGCACGAGCGGGCTCTCGTCGGGTTTTCCCGCCACAATCGCCGGCCCGCCTTTTTCGAGCGGCTTGAACGCGTGCTCCGCCCGGTCGAGTCGCAACCCCGCTTTTCGCGAGCCTGGATCCGCGCCGTGACACGCATAGCAGTTCTCCGCGAGGATCGGCTGCACGTGGGCGTTGAACGAAAGCTTTTTTCCCGCGACGACGTCCGCATTCGCCGCCGATTTAGCCGCCGCGGGCTTTGCTGCCGCGACCTCGGTGCGCGTCGCACAACCTGCGAGGGCAAATCCAACCGCACAGCCACACGCGGACACGGCCAAGCCAATGAAAACAAAACGTCGACTCATGGGGTTCTGGAGGAAACCAGAAACGAATGCGCGTCCGAGCGGAAGACAATCCTGCACTCGGCCAACCCGGGTATCCTGCGAAGGTTTTTCAGGCGATGCCCCCGCATCCCCGCGCCGCCTTTCCTCCCGAGGCGACCGTGCCGGCGGCAGCCTGCGCTACTCCGAGCCCAATCGTCGCAATTGTATATCCCGCACGGCGGAGCTCGTCATGTAGGTCGCGATTCCGAGTGGCAGCGAATGCTGGATATCACCCGGCCGAAGGCTGATTGTACGACCCTGCAGCTCCAGATCCACAAACTGTTGCTGGTCGATCCACGTCTGGATCTTTTCCGGCATCACGCGCACGCGGATGCGATACCAGCGATTGTCCTCAAACTCCATGCCCGCCGTGGTTTCGTTCTCCGACGCATCCGCCCCATCGATGCTCGAGATGCCCACCACCATGCCGCTCCAGCCGCCAACAATAAAAGTGCACGCGGATTTCCCCACGGGAAACGTAAGCCCGCAGAAAAAATCATCCCCTTTCAGCCGCATCACCTGGAACGTGATCTCGTAATTCGTGCGCGGCAGGCTTCCGCCTTCCGTCCAGGTGATCCCCGACAACGTGACACCCGGCTCGATGATGATCGCACCGCGCCCATCCCTGAATGGCGTCTCCACCCGCACCTCGCCCTCGCCATCGAACCCCGACCGCATCCAACCCGCGAGCGATTTGCCGTCGAAAAGCTCCTGCACCGCGCCGGCCGCGACTTTCGGCGGCGCACCGTTACGCGTTTCCGCCGCGGGCGATTCCTGCGCCATTACCACGATGGAGAGCAGGCAGAACGCGAGCGAAGGGAGGCGGCCGCGGAATCGCGCTGCGAGTGAGCAAGACGGGAGAGGCAAGCGAGACATGGTCGAAAAGATCGGTCGGCACGATGCACGGCCCGCGACCATTGGCGAGCGCACGGTCTTGCACGCGACCCGGCAAATGCCTGCTCCGCAGGTCATCCGAACCACGTCACGCTCAAGTGCAGGAGCCCAGAGCGGAGGTCGACAAGCCGCCCGGCCGGCAGTTGCTTCTCGGCAAGTTGCTTGGGCATTTGAACGTTGAGCGTTCAACGGTGAGCGGTGAGCGTTTCTTCTCAGCCGCGTCCATGCAGTCGACAGCCAAGGGCCGAGAGTTCAGAGCCTCTCAGGCTCTCAGCCCTGGACTCTCAACTCTCAACTGAATTTCCACGCTCAGAGCTGCGCCGTTCCCTCTCGTGCTGCCAACTTTCCCATGAAAGCCCTCATCAAGACCGCCGCCGGCCCCGGTCACGTGGAGCTCTGCGATATTCCCGAACCCACTCCGGGCCCCAACCAAGTCAAACTCGAGATCGCCGCCTGCGGGATTTGCGGGACGGACGTGCACGTGCTGCACGACACGTTTCGAAATTTTCCACCCGTGATCCTCGGTCACGAGTTCGTCGGCCGCGTCGTCGAGGAAGGCAGCGCGGTGCGCGGGAGCGTCGATCGCGACGGCCGCTACGCGGTGCTCGGTGCGACCGCTGTGACGTGCGGCCACTGCCGCTACTGCCTCAGCGGTGAGTTCATGTTTTGCCCTGACCGCCGCGGCATGGGCCATGGAGTCAACGGCGCGTTCACACGTTACGCGTGCGTGCGCCCCGATCAGCTGTATCGCCTCGACGACTCGCTGCCGATCGAGGAAGGCGCCCTCGTCGAGCCGCTCGCCGCCGCCGTCCACGCGGTCGCGGAGATGACCACCGTGCGCCCGGGCGACATCGCGCTCGTATCCGGTCCCGGTCCGATCGGCATGCTCTGCCTGCTCGTGCTCCTGCAGCAGGGCGTGCACACGATCGTCGCCGGCACCACCGCGGATGCCACACGCCTCGCGCTCGCGCAACAGCTCGGCGCCGCGCGCATCGTCGATGTGCAACGCGAGAATCTCGCCGCCGCGATCCGCGACGCCACCGCCGGCGCCGGTGTCGACATCGCGTTCGAAGTTGCCGGCGTCGCGGCTTCCGCGGCCGCGTGTCTCGATGCGTTGCGCCCGCTTGGCTCCTACACGCAAGTCGGCCATTTCGGCTGCGATATCCTCGTGCCGTTCGATCGCATCGGGTTCAAACAACTCCGCGTCGCCGGCTCCGTCGGCTACACCGCCGCGACGTGGGTGCGCACGATGAAGCTCCTCGCGCAAGGCCTCCGCCCCAGCCGTATCGTGACGCATCGTTTCGCACTCGACGACTGGCAGCAGGGCTTCGATCTGTTCGAGCGCAAACAGGCACTGAAGGTCTTGCTCACGCCCGGTTGACGGCGATCCGATCGCGCGCCGGTGACGAGTTTCACAGCGGCCTGATGTTGAAGGAATCCCCATCCGCATCCGCGCCAGGGCGGGCTGGAAGCATCGCCCGAGCGGGCGCCAGGTGAGTTTCCTTGTCATCTGAAAGACAACGTGGAGGCTCCCCCGACCAATCCGCCGCCCTCTGCAACGCGCATTGGAATTTTCTTCCGGCAATGCCTCGCAGCCCAAAACGCAAAGCCAGCACCAAATCCGGCGCCCGCCCCGCGATCCTCTCGATCGCGGATTTTGCGCGCCATTTGAATCTGTCCGCCTGGACCGTTTCCCGCGCCATCAACGGCCATCCCGAAGTGAACGAGAAAACGCGCCAGCGCGTGTTCGCGGCGATGGATGAGCTCGGCTTCCGGCCCAATCCCCTCGCCCGCGGTCTCGGCGGCCGGCGCACCGGCATGATCGGCGTGTGTTTCATGGGGCTGGGTAATCCAATCGTGGACAAGAAGGTGTACGCGTTGCAGGAATTTTTCCGGCGCCAGCATCTGCAAACTGTGCTCGAGGTCCGGATGCGCGATCGCCAGCAGGAGCTGCGCGCCATCGAGAATTTCCGCCGGATCCACGTCGATGGCGTGGTGTTGCTGTATTCCGAGCTCGATGCCGACGGCGCAGTGGAAGCGCTTCAAGGAATGCCGTGTGTGCAGGTCGATCCGCACCAGCCGCAGAACGTCCCGTCCGTCGCCCTCGACCGCCGCAAGGCGATGCGGCTCCTGATGGAGCACTTGTTTCGTCTCGAGCATCGGTCGTTTGGCCTGCTCGGCACCGGGCCGGGAGATGTGTGGCGCTGGCCCGCGCTCCTCGAGATCGCGCGCTCACGCAATCTCGACCCGGATCAGATCTACATGCCGATCGAGGAAAAGCCGGGCATTGAAAGTCCGATCGAACGCGGGCAGCTCATGGCCGACACCGTTCTCGCCATGCGCAACCGCCCCACCGCCTTGCTCACCGCCAACGACCAGATGGCCGTCGGCGCGATTCACACCTTGCGCGCCGCCGGCCTGTCGATCCCGCGCGAGATCTCCGTGACGGGTTTCGACAACCTGGATCTCGGGCGAAAGCTCCACCCCACGCTCACCACGATCGATCAGAATTCCGCGCAGATGATGGAGCGGGCCGGGCAAATGCTGCTCGAACAGATAAAGCTGCCCCCTGCCCAACGCGGTAAACCAATCATGGAAATGGTCCCACCCGAGCTCGTGATCGGCGAATCGACCGGACCCGCGCCGATCCTGAAACCGTAGCGCGGCAACGGACGCCCGAGCCGCCCGGCAGACGCGCCGCGATTATCTTGGCGCGGCTCCGAGCTCCAGCGCATCCAGCGCGGCTGTCGTCGTCGCCTCGAGTTCCAGCGCATCGCGCCAATCCTGTTCAAACTGCACGCTGGCTGCTTCCCGTTTGGCCGCCGGAGCCCCACGGGAGCGAAACGCCTCCGCCAGCGAAAGCCCCGCGTTGCGATAAAACGGATGCAGCGTGCCGACCACCCGGGCCAGTTCCGTTTCCCGGCGCTTCAGCTCCGCCGCGACGAGCAGATCACCGCTTTGATCGAGCACCTGGCGCATGGGCACCACCACATCGGCGTGGCCCGGCGCAAAGACAAACCGCGCGAGCGCCATCAGCTCGCGACGCGATTCCGCGGCGTCGAGCCCTGGCACCGATCTCGTCCGCCGGACGTGATGCCAGCCCGTCTGCCACCAAAGCTCGCGCTCCTCGAGTGACGCAAATCGCCCCGGGAAAGTCTCGCTGAGCGCTTCGCTCACGTCGCGACCGCCCAACACGAGCCGCAGGAACGCCGGCCACTCGCCCGCGCGCGTGGATTCATCCTGCAGCAACATCAACAGCCACACGGCGCCCGCCGCCTCGGCCCGCGATTCCGGCGCAGCCGGATCCGCGTCGAGCATCCCAGCCAGGTTTGGCGGCGCGAGCTTCGCCGATTCGTATTTGAGCGCATCGAGCTGCGCGGGATTCGCCCGCATTTCGCACCATCCGACCACCGCCGATTCGAGCCAGCGCGGCACGGTCGCGCGTTCCTGGGCCCCGTGCAGTGACACCCCCAGCCGCAGCAACAACCCCCGCGCCACCGCCCGTCGCAATTCGCGCGTGGGCGGCATCGATTCCGACTTCCGCCAGCGTATCCACACCGACACGACGCCCCCGGCTTCCACGCCCGCCGTCAGCGATTCCCCGCGTGCGGCCATCTCGTCTTCCACGATCATGCGCACGAACACCGGCGACGAAAATCCCGCGGGCAGGCCCAGCAGCGCCGACATCAACCGCCACGTCTCCTCCGCGAGCGCCGTCACCGCATGGGCGGCTGACGCATCCATCGCCGCCACTTCAAACCGGCCCGGGCCGCTGCCCACCATCACCGGCACCGGCTCCGCCGCCGTCACGAGCCCGCCAGCGGCCGTCAGCAACAGCACCGCGATCACGCGGCCTTTGCTCCGCGCCCGGATCTTGCCAGCGGCGCACGCGGTGCGGATCACGGCATCGTGAGCTTCACCGCGTTGCCTTCGATCGTCACGTTCGCGAGCTTGGTCCAGGCGGTCTTGATGTCCTCCGGGATCGACTGCCCGGCCAAAAATTTGCTGCGCACGAAGCCGGAGAGAAACGGCAACCGTTGCACCGGGCACGAGCCGAGGTGAAGCGTTTCAGGCTCATACACGAAGATGTCACCCTGCTTCACGAAGCCGCCGCTCGCCTGCGCGATCACTTTTTTCCCCAACAAATCGATCGTGACCGGCACGCCCACCTGCAGCACGCCTTCGCGGATTCGCACGTTCGGCACCCCCGCCGCAATGTAGTCGCTGCTCGCGTTGCCCGCCGGTGCGGATTTGTCGGCCGGCGTCGCGGCCTTCCCCTGTTGACCGGCTTTCGCTTTTTCGCTGGCAGCCGACGCGGCCAGCAGTGCGTTGATCTCATCCTCCACCACGGTGACCGACTGGCCTTCGACAAACGCCTTCCGCTTCGCGAGCGCCTCCCGCGCCTTCGCGGCGTTATTCGATCCCGGGATATAATAGACCGTTTTCGGCGCGCGTTCCTTCGGCTCCTCGCGGACCTCCACCACCGGCCGCAGGATGAGCAACACGGCGCCCAGCGCGCCACCCAGCAGGAGCGCGAGAACCGCTCCCAGAATCACTTCGGTCCAGCTCGGACCATGCAGTGCGCGATCGACTTTTTTGCTCATGGGAAACGGTTATTTTTTGCCGGAATCGGAAGATGTTTTCGAGCCGCCGGAACTGCCCGCGCCACTCGAGGACGGCGATTTGCCGCCGGATGTGGATTTCCCCTCTGAAGACGAGGACTTGCCCTCCGACGAGGACGACTTCGAGTCGCCGCCCTCCTTCTTGGGCCCGCCACTCTTGTTCTTGTAGTCGGTGATGTAAAAGCCCGAGCCTTTAAAAATCAGCCCCGCCCCACCGCCGACCAGGCGTTTGACGCCGGCCTTCTTGCACTTGGGGCATTTTTTGAGCGGTTCGTCGCGCATGGACTGGAACTGCTCGAATTCGTGTCCGCATTTTGGGCAGGCATACTCGTAGGTCGGCATATCGGGATTCGGCGCGGTTATGAAAGGCGCGTTGCGGGTTGGCGAGAGCGGAGTATCAAACGCCTCGGGACGGCCCGGGCCGGCGCACGCTGCCGGCATTTTTGTTTGATGCCGGCCCGAAGGCGTCGCTACTCGACGCTGTCCATGGACTTCCAGGCCGAATTCAAGCGCCACATCGCCCGCATCGAACGCGGACTGGATCTGCACGTGCCCCGTGCCGATGCCCGCCCCACGCGCCTCCATGCCGCGATGCGCTACAGCCTCGAGGCCGGCGGCAAACGCCTCCGCCCCATGCTCGTGCTCGCCACCGCGGAGTTGTTCGAATCCTCCCTCCGCCCGCAAGCAACCGCCGGCGCTCCTCAGCCAATCGACCCGCTTCCGGCGGCGGTCGCGATCGAGTGCGTGCACACGTATTCGTTAATCCATGACGATCTCCCGTGCATGGACAACGACGAGCTCCGTCGCGGGCGGCCGACGGCACACAAGGCATTCGACGAAGCCACCGCACTCCTCGCCGGCGATGCGTTGCTCACGCACGCCTTCGCTCTTCTCGCGACCGCCTACGCCGCCCAGCCGGGGCTCGCGCACGCGCTAATCCGCGAACTCTCCGACGCAGCAGGCAGCCGCCGGCTCATCGGGGGCCAGATGGAAGACCTCCTCGCCGAAAAAAAATCCGATGCGACCGCCGAGGAGCTCGAGTTCATCCACCTCAACAAAACCGCCGCGATGATCGAAGCCGCGCTGGTGATGGGCGGCGTGGTGGGACTCGCCGGCATCGAACACCCCGCGGAATCCGGGGAAATCTCCCGCCCCGGATCGCGCCCGCCCTCGGCCGCAACCGGCGAGATCGCCGCCCTCCGCCGCGCCGGCCGGCATCTCGGCCTCGCGTTCCAGATCGTCGACGACGTCCTCGATGCGACCGGCGACAGCGCCACGCTCGGCAAGACGGCCGGGAAAGACGCCCGCGCCGGAAAGACGACCTATGTGAAACTGCACGGGCTCGATGCCTCGCGCCGCCTCGCAGCCGAGCACACGCGTGCCGCGCGCGAAGCCCTGGGGACACTCCCGGGCGACCGACGCTTCCTCGAATCGCTCGTGGACACCATGGCGGCGCGCTCCCGGTAAAGGAGTGCGGCCAGCCGTCCTCAGCCCTGCGACAACTTGAACTCCACCGAATCGCGCAACGCCTCCCAGCTGGCGTCGATGATGTTGTCGCTCACCCCGACCGTGCCCCAGATTCGCTGCCCGTCGCCGCTCTCGATCAACACCCGCGTGCGCGATGCCGCGCCGCTGTTGCCCTCGAGGATCCGCACCTTGAAATCGCGCAACTTCATGTCACCGATTTGCGGATACGTGCGCTCCAGCGCCAGCCGCAACGCCTTGTCGAGCGCGCCGACCGGGCCGCTCTCCTCCGCCACGGTGTGCACCGACTGGCCGTTCACCCGCAGCTTCACCGTGGCCTCGGACCAGAGCTCGCCGCCGTGCCGTTCGATGATGACGCGGTAGTTCTCCACCTCGAAAAACGTCTTCGTCTGCCCCGTGTGTTTCGCGACCAGGAGCCGGAACGACGCGTCGGCCGCCTCGTATTCGTAGCCGCGGAACTCCCGCTCCTTCAGCTCCTCGATCAGCG
Source organism: Opitutaceae bacterium (assembly GCA_036675625.1). Classification (GTDB taxonomy): domain Bacteria; phylum Verrucomicrobiota; class Verrucomicrobiia; order Opitutales; family Opitutaceae; genus ER46. The sequence continues at coordinate 154,277 of JAKFEQ010000083.1, forward strand.
CCCTCATCTCCGGGCGCTTCTCGTCGAGCTCGATCCCGAGCTCCTTCGCCTTGAGCGTCAGGCTGCTCCGTCCTGCCATATCGGATACGAGCACGCGCGTGCGATTGCCGACCAGGGCCGGATCGATGTGCTCGTAGCTGCGCGCGACTTTCTGCGCCGCGTTGGCGTGCAGCCCGCCCTTGTGCGCAAACGCCGACTGGCCCACGAACGGCGCCTTCGGATCCGGCCGCAGGTTCGCGAGCTCGTCGAAGAACAGCGAGAGATCGCGCAGCTGCGCGAGATTGCCCGCGCAGTTCGCCGTGCGGCCCATCTTCAGAAACAGGTTCGGCAGGATCGTCGTCATGTTGGCGTTGCCCACGCGCTCGCCGTAGCCGTTCGCCGTGCCCTGCACGAGCGTCGCACCGGCGCCCACCCCGGCCAGTGAGAGCGCCACGCCCAGGCCGCTGTCGTTGTGGCAGTGCACGCCCACTTTGTCGGCGCCGAATTCCTGCACGATCCGTGTGACGATGTTCTTGAACTCATCGACCATCGTGCCGCCGTTCGTGTCGCAGAGCGACAGATTGCCCGCGCCCCCGCGGATCGCCGCCGCCAGCGTCTTCAATGCGTAGTCCGGGTCCGACTTGAAGCCGTCGAAAAAGTGCTCCGCGTCATAGATCACCTCGCGGCCCTGCGCCACGAGGTAGCGCGTCGAGTCCTCGATCATCGCGAGGTTTTCTTCGAGCGTCGTCCGCAGGATCTCCGTCACGTGCAGCGTCCACGTTTTCCCGACGATCGTCGTCACCGGCATCCCGCTGTCGAGCAGCGTGCGGAGTTGAGGATCCTCGTTCGCCTTGCCGCCCGCCCGCCGCGTCGAGCCGAAGGCCGCGAGCCGCGCATGCTTGAGCTTCAACTTCTTCGCCTCCTGGAAAAACGTGATGTCGCGCGGATTCGAACCCGGAAAGCCGCCCTCGATGTAGTCCACGCCGAAGTGATCGAGCTTCTCGGCGATCAGCAGTTTGTCCGTAACCGAGAAGCTGATACCCTCACCCTGCGTGCCATCGCGCAGGGTCGTGTCGTAGATTTTAACGGCGGTGCTCATGAAAACGCGCGAGCGTTGCGGTGCGTTTTCCCGCTGGCAAGGGGGCTTTTCGGGGAAGCGCTCGCCGGCCTTGCGCGTCTCGGACGCCACGCCGCCGGCCATCTCCGTTTACTGTAAATGTTCAAAGTATTCGTGGGGCGCGAGGCATCGGCAAAGGGTCCGCCGTGGGCAAGCGCCGTGCGCTGGCCCGCCCGGCCCGGTCCCACACCGCAGCCGATAAATTCCCCCACCCCGAGCCTCCGTCACCCGACCTCATGAACTCGTCATCCCGCCTTCCCCAACTCTGCGCGCTGCTCCTCGCCAGCGTTTCCGTTCTTCCCTCCGGGTTTGGCCAGACCGCGCCCGCAGCCCCGCTCGACCCCGTCTCGCCTGCTCAACTCGCCCGCTACGACCGCGACCGCAACGGCGTGCTCGACGCCGCCGAGCGCCGCGCCTTGGCGACCGACGAAGCCGCCGCCAGCGATGCCGTCACGCCCCAATCCGACACCGGGGCGACACGCGTCAAAGGCGACATCCTGACCTTGAATCCCTTCGAGGTCGTCACCGACCGCGACGACGGGTTCGCCGCGGTCAATGCCGGCACCGCCACGAAGCTCGGCCTCGATATGAAAGACATGGCGGCGCCGTATTCGGTCATGACCGGCGAGTTCATCAAGGCGATGGGCATCACCGATCTTCAGGAAGCCGTGATGTGGTCCACCAATGGCGCACCCGTCCTCGACGGCCAGGGCGCGGATCTTTTCGGCGGCGGCAGCAACGTCACGCCTTCCTCCATGTACAATGTCCGCGGCTGGGTCATCAACGCGGGCCAGCAGCGCAATTTCTTTCTCACCGCAGGCATCAGCGACACCTATAACATCGAGCGCATCGACTTCGGCCGCGGCCCCAACGCCGTCCTTTTCAACGTCGGCGCCAACGAAGCGCTCGGCGGCGGCATCAGCACACAGGGCAAGCGCGCGCGCTTCGATCGCAACGCCGATACCGTCGAGCTGAAAGCCGGCTCCTTCGACTACTATCGCGGCTCGCTCGACATCAACCGCGTCCTCAGCGACCGGCTCGCCGTCCGCGCCAACGCCATGCTGCAAAAGAAAAACGGCTGGATGGAGGGCCAGTTCGAAGACCGTCGCGGCCTCACGTTGACCGGCACCTATCGCTTCAGCCCGAAGACCGAGCTGCGCGTCGAAACCATCTGGGATAAAACCGAGCGCTCCAACGTCGCCCTCCCGCTCTTCGACAACGTCAGCGGCTGGGACGGCACCACCGTTTTCGACGGCCCGATCACCAATCGCATCCTCTCCGGCCTCGACCCCACGTCGGCCGGCGGCGGCGCGCTGACCACCTCTTTCCGTGGCAATGGCAACCGCGAAGGCGTCTGGCGCGAAAACGGCAATATCTTCCTCTACGACCCCGCGACCAACAGCGTCTCCAACTGGATTCACACCGGCAGCACGCGGCGCGGCGATGAAAACGAAAACGTTCCGCTCTACTTCGACGGCTTCACCTGGAGCCGCGACGGCAATGCCAGTCTCCTCCCCTTCGGCACCGGCGGCGGCAGCGGCGGCAATTCCCGCACCCCCGGCCTCACCGCCAACGGCGGCGCCGGCTCGCTGCTCCAGGCCATCGGTCTCTCCGACAGCCGCTTCGACCGCGCGATCGCCAACTCCGACTTCAGTCTCCCTGGCAAGCGCACGACGATCACGCCCGGCGAACCGCTCTTCATCGAGCGCACGAAAAACGCGAACTTCGGCCTCACCCATCAATTCTCCGACGTGCTTCTCTTCGAGGTCACCGGCGATGTGAACACCGTCCAGCAACGCCAGGTCGCGAGTCACCTCGGTCTCCGCACCGCGTTCATCGATCTCAACCAGACGCTGCCCAACGGCACGCCCAACCCGCATTTCCTCGATCCGTATTCGCAGACCGACGTCACGCGAAACTTCCGCAAACTCGATAACTTCGGCATCCGCGCGAATCTCGCCTATATCAAGGACCTCGGCCGCTGGGGCAAATATACGTTCAGCCTCATCGGCGCCTACTCCGGCCGCGACGTCGAGTACCGCCGCTTCACGCGCAGCGTGGCGCTCGCCGCCGATCCGCGCGAGTGGCATGCCGGCGGCCAGCAACTCCGCGTGCGTTACTATTGGAACGACTCCGCCCGGCCGTTCGGCGACCTCGGTCCCACCACGCTGTACAACCGCGTCCCGGAACCCGGCAACAACAGTTACCTCACGTCCACCACGCAGGTCGCGCCGCGTTGGGTTATCGGCGACTGGTCCGATCGTCGCGAGCGCACCAAGAGCGGTATCTTCGCTTTCGCCGCCCGCTATTTCGACAACAAGCTCGTCGTCTCCCCCGGGCTGCGCGTCGACAGCCAGTTGACCGAGCAACGCTTCCGCCCCACCAGCTGGGGTTTCCTCCCGAACGATCCCGACTGGGACGGCGTCACCCTCGACGATCGCTACTGGCGCTCCGATGCGCCCGCCGACTGGTTCACGATGACCTATCTTCCCAAGAACCCCGACGGCACGCCGCGCTCCGCCACGCCCGTCCTCGCGAACCGCGACCGCTTCACCACCGGCGGCGTCAACGACGTCAACCCCGCCGCCGCGCAATACGCGAACGACCGCTTCCGCAACGACTATAACCCGCCCGCAGCCGAGCGCACCGTCGTCAACACCAACCTCGGCGTCGCTTATCACATCCTGCCGTGGGTGTCTCTGAAGCTCAGCTACGGCGACGCCTACAAGCCCGCCGATCCCAATCGCGTCACGCTCAGCGGCGAGGAAGCCGAGCCCGAAACCGGCGTCGCCTACGAAGGCGGCCTCACCTTCAACCTCCTCCGGAACCGCCTCACCGTCACGCCGCGCTACTATTTCAACCGCAAGGAAAACATCCTCTCCAACTCGCCCGTCATCGGCACCATCAACGCCCTCTACAGCCGGAACGCCTGGAACGACCCGTCGCCCGATGGCCGCAATCAACTCGGCCACGGTGACATCACCGGCGCCGACTACGCCGCGGTTAAAAACGACGGCTACGAACTCGAGATCGTCGGCCGCCTCTCGCGCGGCTGGCGCGTGATGGCCAATTACGGCACCGGCCAGCGCGTCGATTACGATCGCTGGAAAGCCACGCCCGCCTTCGTCCGTTCCCGCGCCGACGACTTCCTCGAAGTGCTCACGGCCGCCGGCGGTGCGCTCGATACCTCCGCCACGTTCAACAGCCTCAAGAGCGCGAGCGCTCCCGGCTACGCCGTGCCGGATCCCAACATCCCCGACTCGATGCTCCTCAGCCCCACCAACGAGCGCCGCGATGCGATCAACAACTACAACACGCTCTGGACTCAATACGACCAGATCGCCTCCACGCCCGATACCGTCGGCATCAAGCGCATGAAGATAAATCTGTTCACCGACTACACGATCCAGGAAGGACGCTTCCGCGGCCTCCGCGTCGGACTCGGCTGGCAATACGTCGACAAGGACATCGCCGGCTATCGTTCCGCCGACACGATCGCCAACCCGAACTACGATCCATCGCAGCCCGTCGCCCCGACGAATCTCCCCTGGGCCGACGACCCCAGCGTCGATGCCAACACCCCGATCTGGGTCAAGCGCCCGTCCGAGATGAACATGACGCTCACCTACACGAAGCGACTCAAGCCGGGCATCCGGCTGATCGGCGGCAAGGAAGTCACCTTCCACCTCAACATCCGCAATCTGCTCAACAAGCAGGGCGTGTATTATCAGGACGACGGTGTCGTCGCCCGCCCGCCCAACGGCGATCTCACCGCGCCCAACCGCGTCTCCGTGCCCGGCCGCATCGCGCGTTTCCAAGTCCCAATCAACTTCGAGTTCACGACCACGCTAAAGCTGTGACGTGGCACAGGCCTCCCGCCCGCGTTCATCCCTCACCGTAGCACGGGCGTCCCGCCCGTGTTCCTTTTCCACCGTGGCACGGGCGTCCCGCCCGTGATTCCCCGCCTTCTCATGCTCGCGCCCGCCTCCGACGCCCGCGCCGCCGATCCCGCCACGCGCGCCACTCCCGCCGACTACGCCACCGCCTACGCCCTCTGCGTCGAGAAAACCCGCCACAACATCGCACGCCTCGCGGCGCGGCCGACGGCCGCGCCGTGGGCCGCCGACGGCGACTATTTCAGTCACCCCGAGGAATTCTTCGCCATCGGCAACTGGACCTCATCGTTCTTCACCGGCATGGCGCTCCTCGCGTTCGAATCGACGCACGACGTCTATTTCCTCCGGCAAGCCAACCGGCTCGCCGATGTCTATCGCGAGAAGATCACGCGACGGCGCATGGATACCATGCACGATCTCGGTTTTCTCTACACGCTCTACTCCGTCGCGCTGCATCGCATCACGAACGACCTCAATCATCGCCGCACTGCGCTCACGGCGGCCGACGAGCTCGCCAAACGCTTCAGCGCACGCGGCGGCTATCTCCAGGCTTGGGGCCGGATGGATGATTCGGGCACCGATTACGCGGGCCTCGCCATCGTCGATTCACTCATGAATCTCCCGCTGCTCTTCTGGGCCGCACGCGAGACCGGCAGCCGCTTCCATCACGAGATCGCCGCCTCGCACGCGGAGAAAACCCGCGCCTGTTTCGTGCGCCCGGACGATTCCGTCTATCACGCGTTTCGCTTCGCCGTGACGACCGGTCGCCCCGCGGGCCCGGCCAATTACGCCGGCCATTCCGTCGACTCGCACTGGGCGCGCGGCAACGCCTGGGGAATTCACGGCTTCGCCCTCGCGTATCGACATACCGGAGACGTCGCGCACCTCGATGCCGCCATGCGACTCGCGCGTCGTTTCGCCGCGCAACTCGACCAACAGCTGATTCCATCATGGGATTTCGCCGCGCCTGCCCGCAACGGCGAGCTCTTGCGCGACACCTCCGCCGCCGCGATCGCCGTCTGCGCCCTCGACGAGTTGACGCATCATCGACCCGACGCCCCACTCGCGACCCTCGCCGAAAATCTCCTCGCCCATCTCTGCACCCGCGACTGCCTCGACTCCGATCCGCTGTGTCCCGGAATCCTCCGCGGCGCCCAAGTCACCGATGCCAATGGTCAGCCGCGCAACGTCTACGCGAGCTGGGGCGATTACTTTTTCATGGAAGCCCTTGCCCGCCGCCTGCACGGCACGGCCAGTTATTGGTAGGGCATCGGTAGCGCGGGCGCGCCGCGCTCGCCGCCCGCTTCGTCAGGTGGAGCCGATTGGTCCAGCCCTGCTGGCTTCGCCGCTGAGCACGACGCGCCGATGGCGACGCTTCGTCAGTGCGCCAACGACGCCGCGCGCGCCGCGCGCACCGAGCGCCCCTCGAGCCAGCGACCGTCGATCATCATTACCTTCGGATCCGCCGGCACACCCTTCTCGCCCCGCTGGATCAGGCCGGCCAATTGCTCGATCGCCGTCGCACCAATTTCCTCGGGTTGCTCCTCGATCCCGGCGAACAGCGAACGCCCCGCCTTGTTCGCGCTCGCGAATCCCACCGCGCCCGGCACGCGCAGCCCGAGCATTTGCGCGATGGGCCGGCACTCCTTGTCTCCGGCCGCAATGATTGCATCGGGTCGCTCGCGTTTGAACCACGCGACGAGTTCGCGCTCCAGCGGCAGTTCGCCCGTGTGCAGCAGCGGCTGCACCCGTTCCGTCCCGCCCACCAGGCCCTGCCACGCGACCGCCGCCGAGAAACCGTGGTGCACGCGCAGGTCGTGCTCCGCCGGCAGCACCAGACCGATCCGCCGATAACCGCTGCGCGCGAGCGTGCGGCAGATCCGGAGCGCGTTGCCGAACTGGTGCGGCACCACGCGGTGAAAAGTTGGCGCCAACACGCCATAGGTCGTGCACACGACGGAAAATTCCTTCCAGTCGAGCAGCGGATCGAACGCACGCGGCGTCGCCACCGGCAGCAGCACAATGCCGTCGATCCCCCGACTCCGCAGCACGCGCTGCAGATCGCGTCGCGCTCCGATCGGCTCCTCGATTCGAAAGACGCTGAAACCATAACCGAGCTCGTCCGCCCGCCGCCGCGCGCTGCGCACGATGTCGCGCAGATACGGCAGCTCCGCCGCCTCGGACACCGTCGTGATCGCGCCAATGCCGGCCTGATAGGCGGGCTTCCGCCGCACCCGCAGATGATGCATCAGCTTCGCGACCTCCGGATCGGGCCGGTAACCCAGCCGGTCCGCCGCCTCCTGCACGCGGGTACGCGTCGCGACGGGAATCCGCGGATGATTGCGCAACGCCAGCGACACCGTCATCGCACTCACTCCGGCCAGGGCCGCAACGCTGCGCACCGTCGCACGAGGTTTTCCGGCATCGCCCATGCGCGGTTGTTTACCGTAATCCGACCAGCCACGTCCACGCCTTTCCGGAAGACACCCAGCCACCGCGGCTCTCCCCTTTTCTGTCGTTGCGAGGCCCGCTACAAACCCGCAATCCATCGGGCATGCTTCGTCATCTCGCCGCCCTTCTCGGTCTTATCGCCGCCATTGCCGTCGCCGGCGCGGCGCCCACCCAACCTTCGTTCCGCGTGATGTCCTACAACATTCACCACGGCGAAGGCCTCGACAAAAAACTGGACCTCGAGCGGATCGCGAAGCTGATCCTCGACGCGAAAGCCGACGTCGTCGGCCTTCAGGAAGTCGATCGCGGGGTGGAACGCACGCAGAAGCGCGATCTTCCCGCCGAGCTCGCGAAGCTCACGGGCATGCACGTCCATTTCGAAAACAACTTCCCGTATCAGGGCGGAGAATACGGCAACGCCGTCCTCTCGCGCTTCCCGATCAAGCGCGCGAAGAACACGCACTACAAGATGCTCCGTGAAGGCGAGCAGCGCGGCGTGCTCCAGCTCGTCCTCGACGTGCATGGTCGCGAGGTGCTCTTCCTCAACACCCACATCGACTACCGCAAGGACGACGCTGAACGCCTCCTAAACGTGAACGAATTGAAAGCCATCGTCGCAGCCGCGAGCGCGATGCCGGTGATCATGGTCGGCGACTTCAACGCCACGCCCGAGAGCCAGACGATTGCGAACATCAAGGCGTTCATAACCGACGCGTGGGATCTGGTCGGTAAGGGCAACGGCTTCACCATCTCGGTCCGCAAACCCAACAAACGCATCGACTACATCTGGATCACGAAAGGCACGATCGAGCCGCTGCGCATGGAAGTCCTCCATTCGGAAGCGTCCGATCACCTGCCGTTAATCGGCGAACTGCGCCTGCGCTAAGAACGCCGCCGGCCGAACCATCGTCCCGGCCTACGACTGGACCGCGTGCGCGTCGATGAACGCCCGGATCGCATCCGGCGTCGCTTTCAGCCGGTGCTTCACGATCGGTTTCGTCTTCAGCGCCTCCAGGCTCGGATGCGTCGGCTCCTGCCCTATGGCGGCCTGGATCGTCTCCGGAAACTTCGCCGGGCTCGCCGTCGCGAGCACGATCCGCACGCGGTCGGAATCCGCGCCGCCACTCGTGCCCTCACCGATGTCCTTGAACGCGCACGCCGTGTGCGGGTCCGCCACGTAACCGTAATCTCGATACACCCGCGCGATGATCGATGCGATCTCCACATCGCTCGTGCGCGAGGCCGAGAAGGTGTCGCGGTTGAAATTCTCGAACTTGTACGCGCCCGTCCGTTTGAAGGTTTCCATCACCGCGCGAACCTTCGCCGGATCGCGCCCCACCGCGAAATAGATGAACCGCTCGAAGTTCGACGCCACCTGGATGTCCATCGACGGCGCCAGGCTCGGGTGCACTTCTCCCACGCGATATTCTCCCGTCGTGAAAAGCCGGTGGAGAATGTCGTTCTGGTTCGTCGCCACGCGAAAGCCCCGGATCGGCACACCCATTTTCTGGAGCATCCAGCCCGCAAGCACGTTGCCGAAATTTCCCGTCGGCACCACGAACTCCACGTTGCCGCGCTCGCCCGCCGGCAGCTTCAACCACGCGTACAGATAGTAAACGCACTGCGCCAGCACGCGCGCCAAATTGATCGAGTTCACCGCCGACAGCCGGTGTCGCTTGCGGAAGTCCTGGTCGCCGAAGACTTCCTTCAGCGCCGCCTGCGCATCGTCGAACGTTCCGTCCACCGCGAGCGCGAACACGTTGTCCGCGCCCGTGCACGCCATCTGACGCTCCTGCAACGGCGACACGCGGCCATCCGGATACAAAATGAAAATGGCGGTGCCCGGCCGCCCAAGCAGCCCATGAATCGCCGCCGCCCCGGTATCACCGGACGTGGCGCCGAGGACGTTGATCGTCTCACCGCGCACCTTGCACTGATGCGCGTAGAGGTTGCCGAGGAGTTGCAGCGCGAAATCCTTGAACGCGAGCGTCGGCCCGTGGAAGAGCTCGAGCACGTAGAGGTTTTTTCCGAGCGGCTTGAGCGGCGCGATCTCCGGATGATCGAAGCGGGTGTAGCTCGCGTGCACCAGCCCGCGCAGCGTTTCGGCCGGGATGTCCGTCGCGAAGTGGCGCAGGAACTCGTAACAGAGCTCCGGATACGATCCGGCCTGTTCGAAACGCGCGAGCTCGCCCGAGAGGTCAGGCAGCGTCTCGGGCAGGAACAGTCCGCCGTCCGGCGCGAGCCCGGTGGCGACGGCATCGGAGAAACCAAGGGCGGGCGTCTGGCCGCGAGTGGAGATGAAGCGCATCGTCAGTAGCGAGTAGCGAGTAGCGAGTAGCGAGTAGATGGCATCCGCGTGATGCTCGCTACTGGCTACCCGCTACTCGCTACTTCAAATCACAGATTCTCCAGCCCGAACGCCTTGTGCACGACGCGCGCCGCTTCGTCGGCCTTGTCCTTCGCGATCACCACCGAGATCTTGATCTCCGAGGTGCTGATGAGCTCGAGGTTCACGCCGGCATCGGCGAGCGATTGAAACAATGTCGCCGCCACGCCGCTGTGCGTCTTCATGCCCACGCCCACGACCGAGAGCTTCGCGATCTTCTCGTCGAACGTCGCCTCGCCGCCGACTTCCTTCAACGCCGGTTCGAGCGCCTTGATCGCCTTGTCCTTTTCGGACAGCGGCACCGTGAACGTGAGATTCGCCACGCCCTGGCGGCCGACGTTCTGCACGATCATGTCGACGTTGATGTGCGCGTTGGCGAGGGCCTTGAACACGGTCGCCGCCGAACCGGGTTTGTCGGTGATGTTGCTGACCACGACCTTGGCCTGGTCCTTGTCCACGGCCACGCCGCGCACGAGCACCTTTTCCATGTAGGCGACTTCTTGTTTCACGATGGTTCCTGGGTTGTTGTTAAAAGAGGAGCGGACTTCGAAAACGACATTGTACTTCGCCGCAAACTCGACCGAGCGCGACTGCATGACCTTCGACCCCAGCGAGGCCAGCTCGAGCATCTCGTCGTAGCTGATTTCCTGGAGCTTCTTCGCGTCCTTCACGACGCGCGGATCGGCGGTGTAAACACCATCGACGTCCGTATAGATCTCGCACTTGTCGGCATGAATCGCCGCCGCGAGCGCGATCGCCGTGAGGTCGGAGCCGCCGCGGCCGAGCGTCGTGATCCGGCCCTCGTCGTTGATGCCTTGAAAGCCGGCGACGATGATCACCTTCCCGGCGGTGAGATCCTTCTCGAGCGGCGCGGCGCTGATTTTTTTGATCTTCGCCTTCGTGTGCACCTCGTCGGTGAAGATGCCGGCTTGCGCGCCGGTGTAGCTCACCGCGTCGACGCCGATGCCGTGCAGCGCCATCGCGGTCAGCGCGATCGTCTCCTGCTCGCCGATCGAGAGGAGCTGGTCCATCTCGCGCTCGCTGGGCAGCGGACACACGGCCTTCGCGCGCGCGATGAGCTCGTTCGTCACGCCCGCGCGGGCGGACACCACGACGACGAGCTCGTTGCCGGCATCGCGGACCGCTTTGATGCGTTGCGCGACATTCTTGATGCGATCGACGTCACCGACTGAGGTGCCGCCGTATTTCTGGACGATTCGGGCCATTTGGAAGGAAGAGAAAGTCTAGAGCTAAGAGCTGAGAGTCTAGAGTTAGGAGGCATCAGCCGTCGGCTTTGCTCTCAGCCCTGGACTCTCAGCTCTCAGCTTGATCGTCATCACTCGAAATCCCCGATCCGCAGCAGCACGGGATCATCGAGCACCGCCCCGAGACCGCGCAGCTGCTTCAGGGTCGCGCCCATCGCGCGTTCGTTGCTCTCGTGCGTGGTGAGCACGAGCGATGCCGCGCCAGCCGTTTCGGCGGGGCTCTGAATTACGCTCGCGATGCTCACCTTGTGCTTCGCCATCGCCGACGCCACGCGCGCGAGCACGCCGGGTTCGTCCTTGACCGTGAGGCGGAGATAATAACGCGAACGGATGCTCTCCGGCGGCGCGAGCTTGCAGCCGTTGCGCAGCGGCGTCGTCACCTCGCCGAGCAGATGGCCCCCCTTCCCGTGCGTCAGCAGCGAGGCCGCATCAGCGATGTCGCTGATCACCGCGCTCGCGGTCGCATCCTGACCAGCGCCGCGACCACTATAAAGCGTGGTGCCGACGACGTCGCCCGTGACCGAGATGGCGTTGAAGACACCGCTCACGTTGGCGATGACATTGCCCTCGGGCAGCAGCGTGGGATGCACGCGCACGCTGAGCTCGTTCTTGGCGAAATCGCGCGTGATGACCGCGAGCAACTTGATCCCGAAGCCAAGTGTCGCCGCGTTCTTGAAATCCGCCGGCGTGATGCGCGAGATGCCTTCCACGATCATCTGGTCGGTCTTCACCCAGACGCCGTGCGCCAGCCACGCGAGGACGGACGCCTTGTGCGCGGTGTCCCAGCCGTCGACATCGAGCGACTCGTCGGCCTCGGCGTAGCCCAGCCGTTTCGCCTCCGCGAGCACAGCGGCGTAAGGCGCGTCCTGGTCCTCCATCTGCGTGAGGATGTAGTTACACGTGCCGTTCAGGATCCCGTAGATGCGCGGAAAACGATTCGCGACGAGGCCTTCGCGAATCGCCTTGATGATCGGGATGCCGCCGGCGACCGACGCTTCGAAAAAGAAATGTCCGCCATGTTTCTGCGCGGCTGCGATGAGCTCCGGGCCGTGCTCGCAGATCAGTGCTTTATTTGCGGATACGACAACGGCTCCGCGCTTCAACGCTGCGAGCGTGACCTGGCGCGCGAGCGTCGTGCCGCCCATCAACTCGCACACGATGTGGATCGACGGATCGTTCGCGATCGCGAGCGGATCGTCGGTCAACATGCGCGCCGGGAGCTTCACGCCGCGTTTCTTCTTCAGATCGCGCACGGAAGCGCGCGCGAGGTTCAGCGTCGCCCCGAGCCGCGATTCCAGCTCGGTGCGATTGGCCGAGAGATGTTTCCAGACGCCCTGGCCAACCGTGCCGAAGCCGCAGAGGCCGATGTTGAGAGTGAGACGTTCGCTCATGATTTCGGTGCCGATGTCGAGACAGGTGTCGCGGCTGCCTTCCGGCCGATCTTGGATTCAGTGCCGGCGATGAGCCGCGAGAGGTTGGTGCGGTGGCGCACGACGACAAAAAGCGCGATCACGCCCGCCACGACCACCAGCAATGTCGAGCGGTGCAGCAGGATGGCCGTGATCGGCAGCGAGATCGCGGCGATCATCGAACCCAGGGAAATGTAGCGCGTCAGTGCGACGACGAGGCCGAAGATCACGAGGCTGATGAGCATGCCGGTCGGGAACAGCACGAGAAAACCACCCGCGCCGGTCGCGACGCTTTTGCCGCCCTTGAACTTCGTGAAGCAGGAGAAACTGTGGCCGAGAATCGCGGCGACCAGGCCCACGATCGCGGCCTGTTGCCGATAATCCTCCGCGATCAACGTGAAGTGCCCGTGTGAATACGGTATCGACAACAACGGCCAGCCCGCGGCCAGCGCGCCCTTGAGCGCGTCGAGCAACAGCACGAGGTTACCCGGCCCGCTGCCCAACACCCGCCGCACATTTGTCGCGCCGGGATTCTTGCTGCCGACCTCGAAAATATTCACGCCCTTCGCGCGCGCGACCAGATACCCGAACGGCAGCGAGCCGAGCAGGTATCCGACCACGAGCGCGATGAGGATCGGCGTGAGCACGGTTCAAATCACCACTATACACGGGTGGGGCTGGCTCTCCGAGCCGGCTTGAGCTTCCGCCCCCGTCCGCCAAAAAATGCAGCCCGCAAACCCAGGCCGGCTCGGAGAGCCAGCCCCACCCTCGAGCCAATCAAAGGCGTTCGCGGCTGCGTTGCTCATAGCTGCACGAACTTCGCCATCTTGATCGCCGGATGCCCCTTGATGACTTTCCGCGCGCTCTCGCTCGGCTCGGTGTCGACGCGCACGACCATATAGGCCGTCGCTCCCGGCGTGAGCCGGCTGAGCGACATGTCGGCGATGTTCACCTTGTCCTTGCCGAGAATCGTGCCGACTTCGCCAACCATGCCGGGCTGGTCGAGATTCTCGAGCACGAGCAGTTTTCCGTCGGCGAGCACTTCGACCTCGCGGCCGTTGATGTTCACGATGCGCGGCTGGTTGCCTTTGCCGATGAGTGTGCCTGCGGCCGAGTACACGCCGCCATCGGGCGCGATCGCCTCGACCTGGATCAGTTCGCTGTACCCGGAATCGTCGGCCGACTTCACGACCTCCGCGCGCACGCCGAGCCGCTCGAGCAGCACGGGCGCATTCACGAAATTCACGGAATCGCCGCTGATCCGGCGCAGGTAGCCGCGCTCGATCGAACGCGTGACGGCGTTCGCATCGACATCCACGAGCTTGCCCCAATACGTGATCCGCAGCTGCGCGATCTGCGCGGGGGCGATCTGTTGCACGAGCGTGCCGAGCTTGGCGCCGAGATCGAGATACGGCCCGAGCACCTTCATCGTCTGCGCATCGATCGAAGGCACGTTGACCGCGTTGCGAATCACGCCGCCATTGAGCACGTCGGCGATCTGTTCGGCGACTTCGACGCCGACCGATTCCTGCGCCTCGGCCGTCGACGCGCCGAGATGCGGCGTGAGGACGACGTTCGGCAGCGTGCGAAACTCGCTGTCCTTCGCGAGCGGCTCGTCTTCGAACACGTCGAGCCCGGCCGCCGCGACCTTGCCGCTCTTCAACGCCGCGATCAGCGCGCTCTCTTTGATAATACCGCCGCGCGCGCAATTGAAGATCCGCAGGCCCTTCTTGCATTTCTCGAACGCCGCCTCGTCGATCATGTATTTCGTATCGTCCGTCAGCGGCATGTGGACGGTGATATAGTCCGCCTGCGCGAGCAATTCGTCGAGCGTGACGCCCTCGACCTGCATCGCCTTGGCGCGGCTCGGCGCGAGATAGGGATCGTAAGCGAGGACCCGCATGCCGAACGCCTGCGCCCGTTTCGCGACCTCGCCGCCGATGCGGCCAAGCCCCACGATTCCGAGCGTTTTCTTGAACAGCTCGATGCCCGAAAAACTCTTACGATCCCACTGGCCGCTCTTCATCGAAGCGGCGGCCTGCGGCACCGGGCGTGCGCCACAGAGGAGGTGCGTGAACGTGAGCTCAGCGGTCGCGATCGTGTTGCCCGCAGGCGTGTTCATCACGACGACGCCGTGATTCGTCGCCGCCTCGACATCGACGTTGTCGACGCCCACGCCAGCGCGGCCGACGACCTTCAGGAGTGGCGCCGCGGCGAAAACCGCCGCGGTGATCTTCGTTTCAGAACGCACTGCGATCGCGTGCACGTCCTTCACCAGCTCGAGTATCTTCTCGGGAGACGAGCCGTAGGCCTCGACCACTTCAAAGCCCGGCTGCTGGCGCAGGTAGGCGACTCCTTTGGGTGAGATCTTATCGGCGACAAGGACTTTCATCGAAGGAAAAATGGCTCCGAGGGAAATCTCCGCCCCGTTCGCAAGCAAGGAAAAGCTTTGGCTATGACCGGGCAGCGGCGATGTGTTCCGCGCGGCAACTGCCACGTGATCAACCGCCGAACCTCCCGTTCCTTCCCGTGCGACCGCGGCGACGCGGCTCGTCGGCCGAAGAAATCATCGCCCGTGCGCAAATCAGCACGAGCCATGCTCGTGTGGCTGGAGAACACGTCGCAGCGCCGCGCGCACCAGGCGTCTGTTTCCGCGCCGCAATCGCGAACCGAAACTGCACGAACTCTTTTCGAACTTCACGCGTCTTGCTCCGCACCTTTGACAATCCGCGCGGCGGCGGCCCAGTCTGGCCGCTCCGCTGTCGCGGCTGCGACACCCATCCTGCTCACCCGATCCTGTTTCCATGATGTCACTCCTTCGCCGCCGACCGCTCTCCGCGTCTCTTACCCTTTTCATCGCCGGTCTCGTGCTTGCCGGTTGCGGCGAAAAGACGGAGACCGCGGCCGCCAAAGGCGCGAGCAGCGGCGGCAAAGGCGGCAAGGCCAAGGGCGGCGGTGCCGCACCCGTGCTGGTCGCCACCGTCCAACGCCAGAAAGTGCCGCTCGTCGTCGATGCGATCGGCGCCGTCGAGCCGATCCGGATGACCGCCGTGCGCGCACAGGTCACCGGCACGTTGCAAAAAATTGCATTTCAGGAAGGCCAGGATGTGAAGACGGGCGACCTCCTGTTCGAGATCGATCCGCGCCCCTTCCGTGGCGCGCTCAACACCGCGCTCGCCGACCTGAAGAAGGCCACGGTGCAATTCGAGACCGCGCGCGCCCAGGTCGCGCGTTATCAGGCGTTGAGCAAGGATCAGATGATTTCGAAGGAGCAGTTTCAAAAGATCCAGGACGATGCCCGCGCCGCGGAAGCCGAGGTGCTCGCCGCCGAATCCCGCGTCTCGAACGCCCGGCTCCAGCTCGAGTTCAGCACCATCCGCGCCCCGCTTTCCGGCCGCACGGGCAATCTCGCCGTCGACGAGGGAGATCTCGTGCGCGCCAACGATTCCGGCCCGCTCGTCACCATCAACCAGGTCGATCCCGTTTACGTGACCTTCGGCGTGCCCCAACAATACCTCGCGGCGATCAATCGTTACCGCGCCGAACGCTCCCTTGCCGTCCGCGTGACACCGCCCGGTATCGACGAGGCTCCCGTGATCGGCGAACTCACGTTTATCGACAACGTCGTCGATTCGACCACCGGCACGATCCGGTTGAAGGGCACTTTCAAGAATCAACAACAGCGACTGTGGCCGGGCCAGTTCGCGAGCGTCACCATCACGCTCGCAGAACCCGATGTGCTCACGGTCGCCGCCAGCGCCGTCCAGACCTCGCAGACCGGACAGCACGTCTACGTCGTCTCCGCCGAACAGATTGCCGAGCTTCGGCCCGTGGTGATCGAGCGCACCTACGACGGCCTCGCGGTCGTCGCGAAAGGGCTGAAGGAGGGCGAGACCGTCGTGATCGACGGCCAGCTCCGCGTGATCCCCGGCCGCAGCGTCGAGATCAAGAAGCCCGCGAGCCCCGAGCCCGGCGGTGCCAATGCCGGTGCCAGCGGCAAGGGCAAGGCCAAGAGCCAGAACAAGGAAAAGACCAACGCATGAACATCCCCGACCCGTTCATCCGGCGCCCGGTGATGACCGTCCTCGTCACCGCGGCGATCACGATTTTCGGTTGGATGGCCTACGAGCGCCTGCCCGTCAGCGATCTGCCCAACATCGACTTTCCGACGATCAGCGTCTCGGCCAGCCTGCCGGGCGCCAGCCCCGAGACGATGGCATCCGCCGTCGCCACGCCGCTCGAACAACAGTTCGCCAGCATCGCGGGCATCGATTCGATGACGTCGACCAGCACCCTCGGCGGCACGCAGGTGACACTGCAGTTCAACCTCGACCGCGACATCGATTCGGCTGCGCAAGACGTCCAGGCCGCGATCGCGGCGGTCCAGCGCCGGTTGCCGCGCGACATGCCCGACCCGCCGTCGTTTCGAAAGAGCAACCCCGCCGACGACCCGATCCTGTTGCTCGCGCTCAGCTCCGCGACGCAGCCGCTCTCGGAGGTGAACGAGTGGGCCGAGACGGTCCTCGCACAACGCATCTCCACCGTCGACGGCGTCTCGCAGGTGCAAGTCCTCGGCTCCCAGAAATACGCCGTGCGCGTCCGCCTCGATCCGCGTGCGCTCGCCGCCCGCGGCATCGGCATCGACGAGGTCCGCACCGCGCTGAATTCGAACAACACCAATCTCCCTGCCGGCACGCTCGATGGCGCCCAGAAGTCCACCACCCTCATCGCCACCGGCCAGCTCCGGACGGCCGAAGGCTTTCGCAAGATCATCGTCAGCTACCGCAATGGCGCCGCCGTCCGGCTCGCCGATATCGCCAACGTCACGGACAGCGTCGAAAACGACAAGGCCGCGAGCTGGTTCATGAACAAGCTCGCGCCGAGCGATGAATACAGCCTCGGCGAGAATACAGCGCAGAACCGCTCCATCCTCCTGTTCGTACAGCGCCAGCCCGGCACCAACACGATCAAGGTCGTCGACGGCATCAAGGAGCTCCTCCCCACGTTCCGCGCGCAGCTCCCCGCCTCGATCAGTCTCGATATCTATAGCGATCGCTCGCTCGCCATTCGCGAATCGGTGCACGACGTGAAGTTCACCCTCGTCCTCGCCATCGCGCTCGTGGTGATGGTGATCTTCCTCTTCCTGCGGACGCTCTCCGCCACGCTCATCGCCTCGGTCGCCATTCCCATCGCCGTCATCGGCACGTTTGGGGTGATGTATTTCTGCAATTTCAGCATCAACAACATCTCGCTTCTCGCGTTGACGCTCGCGGTCGGCTTCGTCGTCGACGACGCGATCGTGATGTTGGAAAACATCGTCCGGCACATCGAAAAGGGCGAATCGCCCATGGCCGCGGCCTTCAAGGGCTCGAAGGAGATCGGCTTCACGATTCTTTCGATGACGATCTCGCTCGTCGCCGTGTTCATCCCGGTGCTGTTCATGGGCGGCGTGCTGGGCCGTCTGCTTCACGAATTCGCGGTCTCGATCAGCGCGGCCATCCTCGTGTCCGGCTTCGTCTCGCTGACCCTGACGCCGATGCTCTGCAGCCGTTTCCTCAAACCGCACAAGGCGGTCGAGCAACACGGCCGGTTCTATCGCGTGACCGAGAACGCGTTCAATCGGGCGCTCGGCCTGTACGATTGGACGCTGAAGGCCGCGCTCCGCGGGCGCCGCTTCGTCATGTTGATCGCGGTCGCCACCCTCGGCCTCACCGTGTGGCTGCTCATCGTCGTGCCCAAGGGCTTTATTCCCACCGAGGACACCGGCCGCCTCATGATCAATCTCGAGGCCGCGCAAGACACCTCGTTTGAAGCCATGGTCCGCTACCGCGCCCAGGTTGGCGAGATTCTGGCGAAGAACCCTTATGTACAGAATTTCTCCGCCTACATCGGTGGCTCCAGCCGCAGCTCGAGCGCCAGCAACACCGGCCGTATTTTCGCCACGCTGAAGCCGCGCTCCGAACGTCCGCGCGCCTCCGAAATCGCCCCGATGGTGCGCGCCCAGCTGGCGGGCATCCCAGGGGTCCGCGTCGCCGTGCAGGTGCCGCCCGGCATCCGCATCGGCGGACGCATGTCCGCCTCCATCTATCAATATACACTCTACGGCTCGGATTTGGATGAACTCTATCGGGTCGCGCCGTTGATGCTCGGAAAGATGCGCGAGCTTCCCGGCCTCATCGACGTGAACTCGGACCTTCTGATCTCGAGTCCCCAGCTCATCATCGAAATCGACCGCGACAAGGCCTCGTCGCTCGGCCTGAGCGCGCAATTGGTGGAGGAAACTCTTTATAGCGCCTTCGGCGCACGCCAGGTCTCCACCATCTATACACCGACGAATCAGTATTTCGTCATCATGGAGCTGGAGGAACAGTATCAGCGCGACCCGCGATCGCTCTCGCTCCTCTACCTGCGCAACAACCAGGGCAAGATGATCCCGCTCGAAGCGGTTTCCAAGGTCCGCCAGACGGTCGGGCCGCTGAGCGTGGCGCACCTCGGGCAGGTGCCTGCCGTCACGCTCGCCTTCAATCTCGCGCCGGGCGTCTCGTTGAGCCAGGCGACGGACCAGGTCGCGGCGATCGCGGCCACCGAACTCCCCGCCACGATCAGCGGCGTGTTTCAAGGCACCGCCGCCGCCTTCACCAGCTCGCTGCAAGGTCTCGGCTGGATGCTCCTCATCGCCGTGCTCGTCATTTATATAGTGCTGGGCATCCTCTACGAAGACTTCGTCCACCCGATCACGATCCTCTCGGGCCTTCCGTCGGCCACGTTCGGCGCGCTCACCACGCTCCTCGTGTTCGGCGAGGAGCTGAACATCTACGGGTACGTCGGTCTCATCATGCTCATCGGCATCGTGAAAAAGAACGCGATCATGATGATCGACTTCGCCCTCGAGGCCCGCCGCACGCATGGCAAGCAGGCCCAGGAAGCGATTTACGAAGCCTGTCTCGTGCGTTTTCGCCCGATCATGATGACGACGCTCGCCGCGCTCGCCGGCACGCTGCCGATCGCGCTCGGTTATGGTGCCGGCGCAGAGGCGCGCCGCACACTCGGCCTCGCCGTGTGCGGCGGCCTCGTGGTATCGCAGCTCCTCACGCTCTATATCACGCCCGTGTTCTATATTTATATGGAACGCTTCACGCGATTCCTGACGCCGAAGCCAGTCAGTGAGATCGAGCGCGAAGAGGCCGCCGGCGCCGCCCACGGCATGGCGAAATAAGCAACGCCATCCGCCGGGACCGCGGCCGTCCCTGGAAATCCGGCCGAGAGCGGCCGCGACCCCGCCCCCCCGGTTCGCGCCGCAGCGCGGACCCGCGCGTACCGCGCGCACATTCACCTCACCTTCCGCAACACGATCCGTCCCGGCTCGCTGCGATCGACCGCGATCGCCCCGCTCGTTTCAAGCACGCGCACAAACGTGTCCGGCGCATCCACGCGGATGTTTCCGCCCACCCGGCGCGTCGCCAGCTCCTGATCCTCGATCACGAGCTGCACGCGGTTCCGCCGGTTGAACTGCTCCACGATTTCGCCCAGCGGCGTCTCCGCAAACACCAGCACCGAAGACTGCCACGCCAGCGCGCGGTCGATGCCGGCCTGATCGACCGCTTCGATTTTCGGCTCCACCTTCTCCGCTCCGCTCGTCGTGTCGATCAGGAGCCGATGGCCAGCCTCCAACAACGGCACGATCGCTGGCGCCGCCACGGCCGCAGGCGGGGTCGCTGAAATCGAGCGCGCCTCCGGCACAGCAGTCGGCGCCGTGGTCGCGACCTCGACCCGACCTTCCGTTACGAGCACTTCCACTTCGGCTGTTTCGAGCCGCACGTTGAACGCCGTCCCGATCGCCCGCACCGAGACAGTCCCCGCCGAGACGACAAACGGCCGCGCCGGATCTTTCATCACGCTGAAATGCGCCTCGCCCGTCAGCAGCGTCACGCGCCTTTCTCCCCCGCTGAAGGCCACGCTGATCCGCGCTCCCGCGTTCAGCTTCACGCGCGACCCATCAGGCAGGGTCACCGGGCGCGCGAAACTTTCCGCCGTGAAATTCTGCTCCGCAGGTCCGTCGTCCACCAAACGCGCCGGCCGGAGAAAAATCCCGAGCATCACCGCAGCCGCCGCGGCGAGTCCCAATCCATACTGCAGCATCACACGACGGCGAGCGCGCGCCACGGCCGCCGCACGCGCCACCATCGACAGCTCGGCACCATGCGGCGTCGTGGCGAGCCGCCCCAGTGCTCCACGCATCGCCGCCATTCGGGCAAACGCCGCCGCATGCCGCGCATCGGCGGCCCGCCAACACTCGAATTCCGCACGCGTCTCGGCCGAACGATCCTCGTCCAATCGCACCGCCCACGAAGTCGCTGAATCCTCGATCCGCTGCGTTGCGCCTCGTTGATGCTCGCGCGCCGCCTTCATGTGTTGCCCTCCACTCCGAATGCCGTCGGGTGCTCCACCCCGCGCGCCGCGCAATAGTCGGCACAGCGGCGCAGTCCTTTCGCGAGCTGGGTCTTCACCGTCTCCTGCGAGACCTCCATCCGCTCCGCGATCTCGCGGTAGGAAAGTCCTTCGATATAGCGCAGGATGACAACCTCACGGCAGCGGCCGGGCAGCGATTGCACGCTGTCGGTGAGAATGCGAAGCTCCTGCTCGTGCGTGAGAATGTCCGGCGCAGAGGTCCGGCCCTCGTTCAGGACGCACACCTGCTCCGAATCGGAGGCTTCCGTCATCAGCCGCACCCCTTGCCGACGCAGGAAATCGATCGCGGCATTCCGCGCCGTCGTGAAGAGAAACGCCCGCGTGTGGCGGACCGTGCCGGACATCTTCGCCCGCAACAACCGCGTGTACGTTTCCTGCACGAGATCGTCGTGGTCCGCCACGCCGGGAAACCGATGCTTCAAATACACGCGCAAGGCCGACTCGTGGGGCTGCACTTCTTCGGAAAACCAGCGCGTGTTCTCGGAGGTGGCGGGCGGCATACTGCTATAATATCGACCGGTTCACCCACACCAGCACGACGCATGCCTCGTCCACAGATCGTGGGCAATCGATACAAGTGGGGATGCGGGCATGCGTGAAGGGGTACACGGGAAACGAAGCGCCGCGCCATCGCAGCCGTCGGGGACGTAACTAAAAGGTTACAGGGCCCGCCGCCCGCAAGCGAAAATTGCCCGGCTCGCTCCGTGCGAAAAAAAAACGCGTGATTCCTATCACCCGTTTTCACCCGTGCTGCGTGTAAAGGTGCAAGTTCCCACTCCGCATGCTTCGCTTCCATCTCCCCGTTCCCCCTTCCGTATCCGTCGTACTGCGACGTTCCTCCCTCGCGCATCGTCTCGGTCTCATTGCCGTCCTCAGCGCCGCCACCGTCCTGGCGCAGAGCGAAAACCACAAGGACTTCGATCTCCCCTCCGCCCCCGCCGTCCAGACGCTGAAGCGCTTTGAAACGCAATCGGGCCAGCAGATCGTCTACCTCGTCGAAAATCTCCGCGGCGAGACGACCAGGGCCGTGACCGGTCGCTTCATGCCCTCGGAAGCGCTCGATCGGCTGCTCACCGGCACAAACCTCGTTGCGGTGCGGAAGGATGGCGTGTTTGCCGTAAACCGGAAGCCCGCGGCGCCCAGCTCCCAAAACGGAAATGAAAACGGCCGCCCCACCGGTGAGAGCGCGCCGCCCACTCCGTCACAGCGCGCGACCGATCCGAGCCCCGCCAATCCCACCCGCGGCATCGTGACGGGCCGCGTCTCCAACCAGGCCACCGGCGCGTTTCTCGAAGGCGCCGAAGTGACGGCCACCGGCACGAAGATCGTCGCGGTCACCGACCGCGAGGGCGCCTACGCGCTCACGCTCCCAAGCGGGCCCGTGCGCCTTCAAGCCCGCTACACCGGCCTGGAAACCCAAACCGTCATCCTCGAAGTCCCGGCCAACGGCACGATCTCCGCCAATCTCGAGCTCTCGTCCTCCATCTATCGCATGGAATCCTTCACCGTGGCCGGCGAGCGCGAAGGCAGCGCGCTCGCGATCACCCGCCAGAAAAACGCCGAGAGCACGCGAAGCGTCGTCGCCCACGACAGCTTCGGCAACATCGCCAGCGGCAACGTCGCCGAGATTCTACAGCAGCTCCCCGGTGTCGCCGCCCTCTATAATGGCGCCGATATCCAGAGCGTACAGATCCGCGGCATCGATCCCGCCCTCAATTCCGTCACGGTCAACGGCGACACGCTCGCGCAATCGCAGTCAGGCGGGCTCACGCGGGCGTTCGAGTTCGAGTCCACCTCGGTCGGCAGCTTCGAGATGATCGAGGTCACCAAGGTTCCCACGCCCGATATGAACGCCGACTCGATCGGCGGCACCATCAATCTTGTCTCGAAAAGCGCCTTCGATCGCACCGCCCGTCGGCAGTTCACCTACTCGATCGGCGGCGTCTATCGCCTCAAGTATCGCGCCCCCACCAGCAATAGGCTCCGCCAGCCGTTCAGCGGCGTCGGCCCCGCGCTCAATTTCTCCTACTCCGATGTCTACGGCAAAAACCGCAATATCGGCCTGATCCTCACCGCTTCCGCTTACGGCCAGCCCGGCGGTGACACCGCCACGTTCGTCGACCGCCAGGCCCGCACGGAGGATCCCGTGTATATATCGCGCCTGCGCGTGCCACGCCCTTCCGTCGCCGACATCATTCGCACGGCCTATTCCGCCAAGCTCGACTACAAGTTGAGCGATCACACCACGCTCTCCCTCGCGGGCTCCTACACGTGGTACTATCAATACACCGATCTGCGCACGCACGACCTCGTCCCTCTCCAGACCATCGCCAGCCTCGATGCGAACGGCAACCGCGTCGGGACCGGTGTGATAGATCCCGGCTATACCAACACGTTCACCCGTATTTATCAGAGCCCCTCCAACACCAGCACGCTCACCGCCAGCGCGACGGACCGCGTGAGTCTCGGCTACCAGGTGCAGCCGTCCGTCACGCACAAGTTTCCCGGGCTCCTCATCGAATATGGCGGCTCCTACTCCGGCTCGATCACCTACTTCGACACGATGGATGAGAACCGGCACTATAACTCCCGGCCCAAGGGCTCCGTGAGGACGCAACTGAACAACATCGGCTGGGATACCGACGCGAGTCGCAGCTTCGGCTGGCCAAGCTTCATCCAGACCGCCGGGCCGGACATGTATGAACTCAACAACTACGGCGCACTCACGCTCTCGCATCCCGACCGCGGCGGCATGGACGAGATCACTGCCGCCCGCTTCAATCTCAAGAAGGCCATCGACGTCGGCGTCCCCGCCTCGATCAAGTTGGGCGGCAGCCGCCGCGAGCAGCAGCGCCGCACATGGAACCATTCGCGAGTCTATACATTTCTCGGCCAGGACGGCGTCGCCGGCAACGCCGAGGATAATATAGCCCAGTTTCTCGACCGCGATGAAAGCGTGGAGTCGGACTACTTCAGGGGCTACCGGCCCGCACCCTACCCCAGCCCCTACGCCGCCTCACGCCACCGTCTCGTGCATCCGGACATGTGGCAGTTGAACGAAACCGCCGCCGCCAACGCGCAGATCCTCAACAAACGCGAGCTCACCGAAACCATCACGGCCGCCTACGCGATGGGCAGCGTGAAGATCGACCGCCTAACCGTTCTCGGCGGCATCCGGGTCGAGAAGACCGAAGTGGAGGGCGTCGGCCCGCTGCGACAGACCGGAAAGCCTACCCGTGTCATCGAAAGCGAGGGCAAATATCAAAACGTCTTTCCCGGCGTGCACCTGAAATATACAGCCGGCTCCCATTGGGTCGCGCGCGCGAGCTATTCGTCGAGCATCGGCCGTCCCCCAATCAGCAATATAATCCCGTCGGAGAACGTAAACGAAGTTTCCCAGATCGTCACCGGCAGTAACCCGGACCTGAAGCCCCAGCTTTCCGACAACTTCGACGCCGGCATTGAGTATTACTTCGAGCCCGTGGGCGTCCTCTCCGCGAGCGTATTTCTGAAGGAGCTCGAGAATTTCATCTTCACCGACAACAGCCGCAAGGTCGGCGCCGGTCCCGACAACGGCTACGATGGCCTCTACGAGGGTTATACGCTCCAGACTTCCGCCAACGGCGGGTCCGCGCGCTATCGCGGCCTCGAGCTCGCCTATCAACAGCAGTTCCGTTTTCTGCCCGGCTTCTGGAGCGGCTTCGGCGTCAATCTCAGCTATACGCGCATTGACACCAAAGGCGATTATGGCGGCCGCGTGCAGACCGACAAACTCGCACGGTTCATTCCCGAATACGTCAGCGGGAGCCTGAACTACATCCGCAACCGCTGGAGTATCCGGCTCAACGGCGTGTGGCGCAGCACCTATTTCAACGGCGTGAACGCAAACCCCGCCCTCCTGCAGTTCCAGGACGAGAAGTTCACGGTCAGCTTGAAGACGCTCTACAAATATTCGCCCCGTCTCTCGTTCTATTGCGATATAGACAATCTCAACGTCTCGCCCGTCGCCGAGTTCTACTACTACAAGAAGGACCGGCAAAACTACATCCGACCGGGCACCGCAAAGATCGTCGCCGGCATCCAGGGCCGTTTCTGACCCCAACACTCCGCTTGTCCCGCCCGGGCGCAACAATGTAGCCCGGCTCGGGAGAGCCGGGATTTTTCTACCCGTTTCCCAATGCTTTCCCCATGATCCCTCGTCCCCGCATCATCGCCCTCGCTGCCCTGGCCTCGGCCGTCCTGCCCGCATCGTCCGCGCTCGCCGCTGACCTGTTGATCGCCAATCACAGCTTCGAAACAAGCCTCGCGGGCACGTGGACGCAGGCCTTCGGGGCCGGCAATCCCAACGGCTCGGCCACTCCCGTCACCGAGCAGGCCGACGAGGGCACCACGAGCCTCAAGATCATCGACAGCGACCCCGCCACTCCCTTCGGCCTCGAAAGCGCCAAACTCACGGCTTCCGGCGGCACCACCTATATAGCCTTCGCCCGCGTGCGCGTGGCAAGCGGCAGCGCCGATCTCTATATCCGGTTCTACAACCATAGCGGCGGAGTCGACACCTATCTCACCGGTGGCTTCACCTCGATCTCGGCTCCCACGAACCAATGGACCGATGTGCAGGTAAAAATGACCGCGCCTGCCAACGCGAATCGCGTTTCCGTCCTCATTTATTCCGCCGTCGGGAATGTCGGCACTGCTTACTGGGACCGCGTATTTATCACCCGCCAATTCTCGAACCTCGGCGTGCAGGTCTACGACTCCGCGCCCAATGCCACGACTTTCGGCCATGGCGCGCATGCGCACAAGGCCTTCTCCGTGATCACGGGAGCCGGCCCTCACCTGCCGCAACTCGCCGTCATCGACACCACTACGGAGACTGTGGTCTCCACGATTGCGTTTCCCACCGACACCACCCCGCCCACTGGGGCCTGGGCCGCCACCACCGCCGACGATTCGACGGGGCATATCTATTTCGGCACGTATTCGAACGCCGCTCTCTATCGCCATGTCCCCGGCACGACCACGATCGCCAAGGTCGCCTCGGCGCCGACCGGAAACACGTTTATATACGATCTTGCCTCGTCCGGCGCGTCCGACGGTAAGATATACGGCTGCACCTACAATGGCGGCCGGGTCTTCAAGTACACACCGACTGGCGGCATGGTGCAACTCGCACGCGCCGGCTTCGATCCTGCCGATCCGTTCATCACCGGCATGCAATATATCCGGCAATTGGATTTCGATTCCACTCAGCAGGCCCTCTATCTTTCGGCCGGCGGCACCGGCACCGGTGACGGCCTCTATCGCTGGGATGTGGTCAACGGCAACTTCAACAACGTCCTGCCGACCACCTCGCTTGCCGGTGCCGTCGATGTCACCGGCGGCCGCGTCTTCGCGCAGATCGGCAGCACGATGACGGTGCTCAACGTCACCGAGAATGCCAACGGCACCTTCGCTTCCGTCGCGACCGACGCCACGTTCAATTCCACTTCTCCCATCTCCCCTGCCAGCGGCGGCCAGGTCTATTATGTCTCGGGCGGCAATCTCCATTCCTATGACATCGCCGCAAAGACTTCTACCAACCTCGGCAAGAATCTCACCACCAGCGCACGCGTGAAGCGCTTCAACTGGGTCAGCGGGGTTCTCGTCGGCATCACCGCGCTGAGCAACAAGACCTACGTGATGAAATACAATCCCTCCACCGGCGCGTTCTCGCACAATCCGGTCGGCAATCCCGTAAAAATCCCCGGGGTGATCAACGAGGTGCAGGGCGGCCCCGACGGAAAAGTCTACACGAGCGCTTACCTCACCGGCGGCCTCGGCGTTTATTCACCCATCCGGGGCGACGCCAACGACGCCACCGAGGAGCTGATGATCTCCGGTCTCAGCCAGATCGATCGCATGGCGGCCAACAGCGGCAAGCTGTACCTCGGCGTCTATCCCGGCGCTCTGCTCTACGAATACGATCCCGCGCTCGCCTGGGGTGGCGGCAACCCGCGCTTCCTCATCAACGGCTCCACCAGCAATCAGGATCGCCCCAAGGCGATCGCATTCGACGCCACCAAAGTCTTCATGGGCAGCGTCGCTAAGACCAATATGATGGACGGCGCCGTCACGTGGTATGATTTCCCTTCCTCGACCGCCGGCGTCGCTCTGGTCGCGAACCAGAGCGTGATCTCTCTCGCCACCTGGGGCTCGAAACTATTCGCGGGGACGAGCACCCGTCCCGGCTATAATGCAACCCCCGCCACCTCGTCGGCCAAAATCCGCGTATATAATATCACCGCTGGCGGCATTGCGCTCTCGACGACACTCAACATGCCGTCGCCCGGCACGATGAAATCCGTGACGAAGATGATCACGATCGGCACCGGCAGCGCCGCGCGCATCTGGGGTTTCGCCGACGGATACTTGTTCGTCCTGAATCCCTCCACACACGGTTTCGACTACGTCGCTCATAAGTTCACCGGAGTGAACTACGGCACGCTCGGCACCTATCGCGACGTCGATCTCGTACAGATCGCGAAAGACCCCGCCCATCTCTACGGCACAATTCAGGGCACCATTCTGTTCCGCATCAACCTGAGTACAAAAGCGGTGACGAACATCACCTCCGGCGCCGACATGGCCACCGCCGACAGCCTCGGTAACATTTACTATAACCGCACGTCCGACGAGACCACACTCGGCCGCTACTCGCCATAAAGTAACCGCGCTATAAAAGGTAGAGCGTCCGCCTACCGCGGCGCCATCCCCGCCTTCGCTCCGCCGGCCGCCGCGCTACTCGCCGCCGTCGGCCCTTTCATCCCCACGAAATGCGCCGCGAACGCCAGCTTGTCCGCCGCCTCCTCGATCTGCTTCGAGGTCGGCTTGCCCGCGCCGTGCCCCGCCCGCGTTTCAATCCGGATCATCACCGGCCGCTCGCGCATCGACTCGGCATCTTTCCGCGCCGCCGCCTGCATCGCCGCGGCGTACTTGAACGAGTGTCCCGGATGCACGCGATCGTCGTGATCCGCCGTCGTCACCAGCACTGCGGGATAGTTCGCGCCAGGCTTCACGTTATGCACCGGTGAATAGGCCGACAAATACTTGAAGCCCTCCGCTTCATCGCTCGATCCATAATCGCTCGTCCACGCGTAGCCCACCGTGAATTTATGGAAGCGCAGCATGTCCATCACTCCAACCGCCGGCCACGCGACGCGCGCGAGATCGGGTCGTTGATTGATCACCGCCCCGACCAGCAGTCCGCCATTCGATCCGCCGCTCAACACGAGCTTCTCCGATGAGGTATAGCCGTTCTTCGCCAGCCATTCCGCGGCCGCGATGAAGTCGTCGAACACGTTTTGCTTCTTCTCCTTGATCCCCGCGTGGTGCCAATCCTTGCCGTATTCGCCGCCGCCACGGATGTTCGGCAGCGCATAGATTCCGCCCGCCTCCATCCACGTCAGCATCGTGACGGAAAACGAGGGCATGAGCGACACATCGAAGCCGCCGTAGCCATACAGGATCGTCGGCGTCGCGCCATCCGGCTTCAGCCCTTTCCGGTGCGAGATGAACATCGGCACGCGCGTGCCATCCTTCGAAGTATAGAAGACCTGCTTCGTCTCGTAATCCTCGGGATCGAACGCCACGCGCGGTGCCTGGAAAATCTCGCCGCGGTTCGTCGCCACATCATGGCGGAAATTCGTCGTCGGCCGCGCAAACGAGGTGAAGTTGTAGAAGAACTCGGTCTCGTCCTCACGGCCGCTCACGTTCACAACCGAGCCGATGCCGGGCAGCGCGATCTCGCCCAGCGGACGTCCATCTTTTGCGAATACGCTCAGGCGGCTGCTCGCATCGCGCATCGCTTTCACCACGAACCGGCCGCCGATGATCTCGACGCTCTCGATCACGTCCTTGCTCTCCGGCACCAGCGTCTTCCAGTTCGCCGGCGCCGGGTTCGCGAGATCGATTGCGACCAGTTTCTTGCGCGGCGCCCCGCGGTTGGTGAGCACGTAGAACGTCGCACTGTCGTTGCCCACGAATGTATAGTCCGCGTCCCACTCGGTGATCAGCGGCACGACGGGCGCGTCGAGCTTGGGCGCGAGCGGATCGCCAAGATCGATATAGCGCAGCAGGTTTTCCGACGAGGAACCGCGATCGATATAGATCACGACGAAGCGCCCGTCTTCGGTCACCGCGCCCCGCACGAACCATTTCGGCTCCGCCGCGACTTCGTGCATCAACCGGTCCTCGCTCTGCGGCGTGCCGAGCCGGTGATAATATAGCCGCTGGTGCTCGAGCGCGCTGAAGGTCTTGCCCGTGCCCGCGTCGACTTTCGGCGTCGGGTAACGCGAGTAGAAAAACCCCGCGTTGTCCTTCGTCCAGCCCAACCCGGAAAACTTCACCCACTGCACGTGGTCCGCCGTGTCCCTGCCCGTATCCACAGACCGGACACGAAACTCGTTCCAGTCCGAGCCCGCCGCCGCCGTGCCATAGGCGACCCACTTGCCGTCCCGCGACACGCGCGCGGTCGTCAACGCCACGGTGCCATCCTGCGCGAGCGTATTGGGATCGATCAGCACGCGCGGCTCTCCGCCGAGTTTCTCCTGCACATAATAGACCGCCTGGTTCTGCAATCCGCTGTTCTGCGAAAAGAAATAACGCCCGCCTTCCTTCGTCGGGATCCCGATCCGCGCGTAGTTCCACAAGCTCGTCAGCCGCTCGCGAAACGCCGCGCGTTGCGGCAGTGTTTCCAGAAATCCGAACGTCAGCTTGTTCTGCGCCTCGACCCACGCCGCCGTCTGCGGCGAATCGAGATCCTCCAGCCACCGATAGGGATCGGGAACTTCCTTGCCGTGGTAGACATCCACGTGATCGCCACGCGGCGCGGACGGGTATTGCGATTGCGACGATGGCGCCTGCGCAAGGGCAAGCCCGGCAACCGACACGAATGCGGGCAGGAGAGGAAGGGTTCGCATGCCCGCGGACGGTGCGCGGCAGGCTCGCTTTGGCAAGATGCGGCGAGCGAACTGGGACCCTCCCGAGCCGATCGGCGCGGAAATTCGAGGCGCGTTTCGACGCCACAAAAATCTTTATCTCCCCGCTCCGCTGTCCTTCGCTCGGGCCATGCCCCGCATCCTCGTCGCCCTCCTTGCGTTCACGCTCGCTCCCCTCGCGCTCGCCGCCCCCGAGAAATGGGCCGCGACGATCGACAAGTTCACCACCGCAGACAAAACCAACCCGCCTCCGCGCGGCGGCGTCGTTTTCGTCGGCAGCTCATCCATCGTGAAGTGGTCGACGCTCGAGCGGGATTTTCCCGGCGTGAAAGTCATCAACCGCGGCTTTGGCGGTTCCGAGCTCGCCGACAGCGTTTACTACGCCGACCGCGTCGTGACGCCCTACAAACCACTCACCGTCGTCCTCTACGCCGGCGACAATGATCTCAAGGCCGGCAAAACCCCCGAAACCGTCCTCGCCGACTTCAAGGCCTTCGTCGGCAAGATCCACGCGAAGCTTCCTCAGACTCGCATCGTCTACATCGCCGTGAAACCGAGCCCGTCGCGCTGGAGCATCAAGGACAAGGGCGAGAAAACCAACGCACTCATCGCCGCCGAATGCGCGAAGGACAAACGCCTCCGCTTCGTGGATATCTGGGGCCCGATGCTGAATGAAAAGGGCGAGCCCCGTCGCGAGCTCTTCGTGAAAGACATGCTGCACCTCAGCCCCGCCGGCTACGAAGTCTGGACCCCGCTTGTCGCCGCCGCGCTGAAATAACGCCGGCATCACGTGGCACGCGAAAAGGATGCGGCGCGCCCCCGGCTACTTCAACGCGCCCGCCATCTCCCGCGCGAAGTACGTCAGGATCATGTCGGCGCCGGCACGCTTGATCGCGAGCAGCGACTCGTGACGGCAACGCGCGAGGTCTAGCCAGCCCAGCCGCGCGGCGGCGTGAATCTGCGCGTATTCCCCGGAAATCTGATACGCCGCGACCGGCTTCTTCGTGATCTCCCGCACCTCGCGGATGATGTCGAGGTACATACCCGCGGGCTTGACCATCAGGATGTCCGCACCCTCCGCATCATCGAGCATCACCTCGGTAATCGCCTCGCGGCGATTCGCCGGATTCATCTGGTAGGTCGCCTTGCTCAACAAACGCGTGCCCGCCGCCTGCGCGCTGCCGACCGCGTCGCGAAACGGCCCGTAGTACGCCGAGTTGAATTTCGCGGAATAGGCCATGATTCCGGTGCCCGTGAAACCGGCCGCATCGAGCGCGCGCCGGATCGCGCCCACCCGACCATCCATCATGTCGCTCGGCGCCACGAGATCGACGCCAGCCCGCGCCTGCAGCACGGCCATTTTCGCGAGGATGCCCACCGAGCGGTCGTTTTCGACGTCGTCACGCGCGGCGTTGAGCACGCCGTCGTGGCCGTGCGACGTATAGGGATCGAGCGCGACATCGGTGATGACCGTCAGGTCGGGCAGCGCTTTTTTCACCGCGCGCACGGCTCGAAGCACGAGCGTGTCCTCATCCAGCGCCCCCGTGCCCTCATCGTCCTTAAGCTTCGGATCGAGCTTGGGAAACAGCGCGACCGCCGGCACGCCGACCTTGAACAGCGCGCGACATTCTTTCACGAGGTCATTGATGTTCAGCCGGAAAACGCCCGGCATCGACTTGATCTCGTCGGGCCCTCCCTTCCCTTCCACCACGAAAAGCGGCGCGATGAAATCGGCCGGGCGCAGGACGGTCTCTTCGACCATCGCACGCAGGCTGGCCGTGCGACGCAGGCGACGGGGTCGCTGGGCGAGTTCGAGCTTGAAGTCGTCGGTCATGAAACGAAGGAGCACAGTCGTTAACCCCAATTCTCGCCTAATTCACGCTTAACCTGGAAAAAAGTTATCGAAAGCCTTCCCCTTATTGGCGCCAATGGGCGAAGATTAGCGTTTTCCCTTTCCGATTCATGGCCATCCGACTCTACGACTCGCTCTCCCGCGAGTTGCGCGAACTCAAACCTTCCCAAGCCGACGGCGTTTTCCGTTTCTACAACTGCGGACCGACCGTCTACGCCCCCGCGCACATCGGCAACTTCCGGACTTTCGTCGTCAACGATGTCATCCGCCGGCTGCTCGAGCTCGAATTCGGAGCCGACAAGGTGAAGCACGTCCGCAATCTGACCGACGTCGACGATAAGACGATCCGCCGCGCGCGCGAAGAGGGCCGTCCGCTGAGCGACGTCACGAAGCAATGGACGGACAAGTTTCACGCCGATTGCGATGCGCTGAACTGCCTGCGCCCGCACGTCGAGCCGACCGCGACCGGCCACATCCGCGAGCAGGTCGACATGATCGACTGCCTGATGCAGAAGGGAAACGCCTACCGCGCCGCCGACGGCTCGGTGTATTTCAAGGTGTCATCGTTTTCCGGATACGGCCGGTTGTCGCGCGTGAAGGAGCGCGAGCTTCAGGTCGGCAGCGCGCTCAGCGGGAAAACCCACGCCGCCGATGCCGACGAGAAGGAGGACGTGAGCGATTTCGCGCTCTGGAAGGCGCACAAGCCCGAGGACGGCGAGACTGCGTGGGACAGCCCGTGGGGCCGCGGCCGGCCCGGCTGGCACATCGAGTGCAGCGCGATGAGCAAGAAACATCTCGGCGAGACGATCGACCTGCACACCGGCGGCGTCGACCTGCTCTTTCCGCATCACGAAAACGAGATCGCCCAGAGCGAGTGCTGCAACGGCCGCGAGTTCTCGCGCCATTGGTATCACAGCGAACACCTGCTCGTGGACGGAAAGAAGATGAGCAAGTCGCTCGGCAATCTCTACACGCTCGACGACCTCATCGCGAAAGGCTTCTCGCCGATGGCGCTGCGCTACGCGCTGCTCACGGGCCATCCGCGGAAGCAGCTCAACTTCACCCTCGATTCGCTGCACGCGGCGGAGAAGGCACTCGCCACGCTCCGCGCATATCGTGCGACGCTCCCCGCCGCGGGCGTGACGCAGGATGCGTTTGGCCCGGTGCTCACCGCGCTGCACGACGATCTCAACACACCCGCCGCCCTGGGCGCGTTGTTCACGATCGTCAATCGCAAGGCCGGCGAGGCCGATGCGGCGTCGTTCGACCGCGTGATGTTCGCCCTCGGTCTCACGCTCGATGCTCCTGCCGCGGCGAAGGCCGACGTGCCCACCGACATCAAAGGCGTCGCCGAAAAACGCTGGGCCGCAAAGCAGGCGAAGGATTTCGCCACGGCCGATGCGCTCCGCAAGGAACTCACCGCTTCCGGCTGGTCGATGCTCGACCGGAAAGACGGCTACTCGCTCGAGCCGTTGAAAAAGTAGCGAGTAGTGGGTAGCGAGCAGCGAGCACCCCGAAACGATCTCACTTTTCTCCGCCCACGGTCTGCCATCACCTGCGATCTCGCCCGCCCCTACTCACTACTCGCTACCCGCTACTCACTACTTTTATTTTTCCGCCATGCCGATGACTCCGCTCGAAGAACTCCGCCACTCCGCTTCG
This sequence comes from Opitutaceae bacterium, assembly GCA_036675625.1. Lineage (GTDB taxonomy): Bacteria > Verrucomicrobiota > Verrucomicrobiia > Opitutales > Opitutaceae > ER46. The sequence goes on from JAKFEQ010000083.1 coordinate 187,741, forward strand.
CACATCCTCGCGACCGCGATCCTCCGCATCTTCCCCGATGCGAAGCTCGACATCGGTCCGCCGACGGACACCGGCTTCTACTACGACGTCGACCTCGACCACAAATTCACCGTCGAGGATCTCGCGAAGCTCGAGGCCGAGATGAAGAAGGTCGCCGACGAGAACCAGCCGTTCCTGCGCAAGGAAGTCTCCCGCGACGAAGCGATCGAGATCATCAAGAAGATCGGCCAGGAACGCTATAAGCTCGGCCGACTCGAGGACATCCCCGCCGACGAGAAGATTTCGTTTTATCAAAACGGCGAGTTCATCGACCTCTGCGCCGGCACCCACGTGCGCTACACCTCGAAGCTGAAGGCCTTCAAGCTGCTCTCGATCGCCGGCGCGTATCATCGCGGCGACGAAAAGAACAAACAGCTCCAGCGCATCTACGGCACCGCGTTTCCCTCGAAGGATGAGCTCGCGAATTATCTCACGCAGCTCGAGCAGGCAAAGCTCCGCGATCACCGCAAGCTCGGCCGCGAGCTCAAGCTTTTCCACATCGACGAAGACGTCGGCCAGGGGTTGATCCTCTGGACGCCGAACGGCTCGGTGATCCGCCAGGAATTGCAGACCTTCATCAGCGAAGAGCTGCGCAAGCAGGGCTACTCGCAGGTCTTCACACCGCACATCGGCAAGCTCGAGTTATATAAAACCTCGGGCCACTTCCCTTACTATAAAGAGTCGCAGTTCGCGCCCGTGCTCGAAAACGAGTCGCTCACGAAAGTGCTCAGCGAGAACTGCCCCTGCGGCGACGTCTTCGCGCGGCTCGAGGCCGTTTCATCGCATCTGCGCGACTCGATCAATCAGCGCACGGGCACGGAGACGATCACGCCCGATCGCGTCAAACCCGACGACCAGCTGCTCGACGGCTTCATGCTGAAGCCGATGAACTGTCCGCATCACATCAAGATCTTCGCCTCGCAGCCGCATTCGTATCGCGACCTGCCGGTGCGGCTCGCGGAGTTCGGCACGGTTTATCGCTGGGAGCAATCCGGCGAGCTCAACGGCATGACGCGCGTCCGCGGCTTCACGCAGGACGACGCGCATCTTTTCTGCACCGAGGAACAGGTCGCGCAGGAAGTGCTCGGTTGTCTCTCGCTCGTGAAGATCGTGCTCACCACGCTCGGCATGCAGGATTACCGAGTGCGCGTCGGCCTGCGCGATCCCGACTCGAACAAGTACACCGGCGAGGCCGCAAACTGGGACAAAGCCGAGCATGCGTGCCGCGAGGCAGCGAAGACGCTCGGCGTGCCGTTCACCGAGGAGCCGGGCGAAGCGGCATTCTACGGGCCGAAGATCGACTTCGTCATCAAAGACGTGATCGGCCGCGAGTGGCAGCTCGGCACCGTGCAGGTCGATTACAACCTCCCGATCCGCTTCGATCTTTCCTATATCGGCGCGGACAACCAGGCACATCGCCCCGTGATGATCCATCGCGCGCCTTTCGGCTCGATGGAGCGTTTCTGCGGCGTGCTGATTGAGCACTTCGCGGGCGATTTCCCGGCGTGGCTCGCGCCCGAGCAGGTGCGGCTCGTGCCGATCAGCGACAAGACGATGGACTACGCCCGCGGCTTGCTGACGAAGCTCCGCGCCGAAGGCTTCCGCGCCACGCTCGATGAGCATAGCGATAAACTGGGCGCCAAGATCCGCCGCGCCGAGCTCGACAAGGTTCCCTACACGCTCGTGATCGGCCAGAAGGAAGCCGAAGCCAACAGCGTGTCCGTGCGCTCGCGGGCTCGCGGCGACGAAGGCGTGATGACGGCCGATGCCTACATCGCGAAATTGAAGACCGAGGTCAGCTCGCGCGCACTGCCCGACAAAAAGGAAAAACCGGCTCCGACGCCGGCTCCTTCATCGATTCAACCGAAAGCCTGAGTCCTGTGTAGTAAATGGGCCCTGCGCTCAGGCGCAGGGCCGTGCTTCGAAGTTGGATTGAGCGCAGGCCCATCCCAACGTCCAAGCCCGCTTTTCCGAGCCGGGCCCTGGGCGCGTTATCTGTCGGGCGCGACGCGCGACGCTCAAATCGCCGGCTCGCCGCGTTCGTCGGTGCGGATTCGCACGACCTGGTCGAGTGGCATGACGAAGATTTTTCCGTCGCCAATCTTGCCCGTCTTGGCGGAGGCGACGATCGCATCGAGCGCCTTTCCGACCGTCTCGTCGAGGACGGCGATCTCGATCTTTATCTTCGGCAGGAAATCCACGGTGTATTCGCTGCCGCGATAAATCTCGGTGTGGCCCTTCTGCCGGCCAAAGCCTTTCACTTCGGTGACAGTCATTCCTTCGACTCCCACTTCGGCGAGGGCGGTTTTCACCTCCTCGAGTTTGAACGGCTTGATGATGGCAATGATGAGTTTCATGGATGGGGCGCGATAAACCGGAAGGTGGAACCAGCTCAGGACTTCGCCTCGAAGATGTAGCCCTCTTCGCCGTGATCGCTGAGGTCGAGGCCCTCTTGCTCCGCCTCGACCGATGGACGCAGGCCAACAGTCGCCTTGACGAGGAAGGCGATGATCGCGGTGGCGATGACCGAAAGCACAACCGTGAACAGCACGGCCTTCACCTGCTCGAAGAGCAGGCCCTTCATGATGGGCGCGATCGCGGGATTAACCTCCGGGCTCGCAAAAACACCGGTGAGAATCGCACCCAGTGTGCCGGCGACCGCGTGAATGCCAAACGTGTCCAGCGCGTCGTCGTAGCCGAAGACCGACTTCAATTTCACGCTGAAAATGAACGCCACGGCGGAGCCGAGCACGCCCATGATCACGGCGCTGCTGGGCGTTACAAAGCCGGCGGCGGGCGTGATCACGACCAGGCCGGCGACAATGCCGGAGCAGAATCCGAGCACCGAGGCATGGCGCTTGGTGAGATATTCGAGCACGCCCCAGGTGAACGATGCGACGGCCGCCGCGAGCGTGGTCGTCGTGAACGCGCTCGCCGCGATGCCGTCCGCCGCGCCCGCGCTGCCGGCATTGAAACCGTACCAACCGACCCAAAGCATGCCGGTACCGATCGTGCAGAGCACCATGCTGTGCGGAGGCATCGGCGTCTTGCCGAAGCCGAGGCGCGGACCGAGGACGATGCAGAGCACGAGCGCCGACCAGCCCGAGCTCATGTGCACCACTGTGCCGCCCGCGAAATCGATCGCCTTGATCGTGCCCGCCGCGCCGCTCATGAATCCACCGCCCCAGACCATGTGCGCGAGCGGAAAATAGACGGCAAACATCCACAGCGTCACGAACAGGAGCACCGCGGAAAATTTCATGCGCTCGGCAATCGCGCCGACGATCAGCGCCGGCGTGATGATCGCAAAGGTGAGCTGGAAGATCGCGAACACGTTTTGCGAAACCCACGGGAGCGTGGACGGCGCGCTATCGACGCCTTTGAAAAAGATGAAGTCCGTGCCGCCGATGAATGGATTGCCCGGCGCAAACGAGAGGCTGAAGCCCACGGCCCACCAGAGAATGGTGACGAGCCCCGTGATCCCGAGGCACTGCGCGAGCACGGAGAGCACGTTTTTCTTCCGAACCAGGCCGCCGTAGAACAACGCCAGTCCGGGAAGCGTCATGAAGAGCACGAGAGCAGTCGACGTCATCATCCACGCGTTGTGGCCGGGGCCGGCGACGGCGACTTTCGAAGCGACGTTTTCCGTCCGCGCGGAGTTGGTGATGTAGGCCTCGAGATCCGCAACGCGTTGCTCCATTGTCGGCTCAGCCGGCGGAGGAGTCGCCGCAGGCGCGGCAGGCTGGGCTAAAGCGGAGCTGCCGAGCGCAAACAGGAGGCCGGCAACAGCGAACAGACGGAGGGGGTTTACACGTAGGATTTTCATGGAAGAGGCCGTTCCCCATGAGCAAAATAGATGCCGCGGCCGACAGATCCCGCGATTTTCCCGAAAATATATGACGTCCCTTCGGCTCTGCCACGCAGCCCGTCGTGCTGGCACCTCTGACGCGACAAACAAAACGGCCGGAACCTCTAAAGGTCCGGCCGTTGTTCAACTGCGAATGGCTGTGCGGTCAGACCGCGGATTCGCCGCGCTCGTCGGTGCGGATGCGCACCACTTCATCGAGCGGGAGAACGAAGACTTTGCCGTCGCCAATTTTTCCGGTCTTGGCGGCCTTCACGATCGTGTCGACTGCCTTGCCCGCGATGTCGTCGCCGACCGCGACCTCGAGCTTAACCTTCGGCAGGAAGTCCACGGTGTATTCGCTGCCGCGATAGATCTCAGTGTGGCCCTTCTGGCGGCCAAAGCCTTTGACCTCGGTAACCGTCATGCCCTCGATGCCCGCCGCAGCGAGCGCCTCTTTCACTTCCTCGAGCTTGAACGGTTTGATGATGGCGATGATGAGTTTCATGCGAAAATGGTGTGCCTTGTGACGTAGAGTTGAATTTTGCCGGAGACCATTGGCAGCGCAAGAACTCGTTCCCGCGCTGCCTCGATCTCCAGTCGCTTACTTGTGCGCGGAGGTGAAGTTGGGATAGGCCTCGTTGCCGTGTTCGCCGATGTCGAGACCTTCGGTTTCTTCTTCGGCGCTCACCCGCAGCCCGATTGTCGCCTTGAGCACGTAGAACAAGACGAGGGCGAAGATGAAGGTGAACACACCGATCGTCACGATGCCTTTGAGCTGCGAGACCAGCTGCGCACCACCGGCGAGTTTGCCGAAGAACGCCACCGCAAGCGTGCCCCAGATGCCGCACACCAGGTGCACGGAGATGGCGCCGACCGGATCGTCGATTTTGATTTTATCGAGGAGGATGACCGAGAACACCACGATGATGCCGGCGATTCCGCCGATCATGACCGAAGACATTGCCGCCATCTGATCCGCACCCGCCGTGATGCCGACGAGCCCGGCGAGGATGCCGTTCAGCGCCATCGAGAGGTCGGGCTTCTTGATCACGATCCAGGAAGTGAACGCGGCGCCGAGACCGCCGGCTGCGGCGGCGAGACACGTCGTGACGAGGGTCAACGACACGGCCGACGGGTTGGCGGACAGTACCGAGCCGCCATTGAATCCGAACCAGCCGAGCCAGAGGAGGAACACGCCGATCGTGGCGAGCGGCATCGAGTGGCCGAGGATCGGCTGCACGCGGCCATCCTTGAATTTCCCAAGCCGGGGCCCGAGGACGATCGCGCCGGCGAGCGCGCCCCAGCCACCGACGGAGTGCACGAGAGTCGAACCCGCGAAGTCGTAGAACGGCGTCGCCATTGTATTCAGCCAGCCATTACCCCATTTCCACATGCCGGTGATCGGATACGAAATCGCCACGAAAAGGGTCGAGAAGAGCAGGAACGAGCCGAGCTTGATACGCTCGGCGACCGCGCCCGACACGATCGTCGCAGCCGTGGCGGCGAACATGCCCTGGAAGAGGAAATCGGTCCAGTAGGTGTAGCCGGCGTTGTAAACGCTCGTGAGCGACGCCACCTCATCGCTCACGCTGATCCCGAAGCCGGAGAAGCCGAACCATTTTCCGGCGTAATCAGCTCCTGGATACATCAGGTTGAAGCCGACCAGCGCATACGTGAGCAGGCCGATGCATGGGATGAGCGTGTTCTTGAAGAGAATATTGACCGTGTTCTTCGCCTGCGTGAGCCCCGACTCCACGGTCGCGAAGCCGAGATGCATGATGAAGACCAGCCCCGCGCACAGCATCATCCAGATGTTGTTCGCGGTGAAGAGGGTGAACCCCGCCGACTCCTGGAACGCGGCGTAGTCTTTGAATTTTGGCGCCTCAGCCGCGGCGGCCGGCGCAACAGGGGCGACACCCTGCGCGACTTCTTGCGCCAGGCTCGTCGAGATCAAAGCCAGCACGGCGAAGATGCCTGCCATCTTCAGCGTGCCGGACCAATGCAGGGACCGTAGCTTCATATATTTGGAGACTCGGAGGTTGAAGGGATACTCACCTATCAGGGCGATAGGGTTCAGCGCCGGTTTAGCAGAGGGTGTGCCAAGGTTCTTCCTCATTGAAGTATCCGTGCCACGAGAGCCGCTCGTCGCGCCCGCGTCTGCTTTCCGCCCTCGTGAAAGCGCTCGAAATCCAAGCATAAAAAAACGCGCGTCAGTCACGACGCGCGTCTTGGAAATCAGTTTTGCGAAAGGCTCGCTCACTCCGGCTGCACCACCGCGATGTGCAGTTCCTTGAGCTGTCGCGCGGTGACCGGCGTCGGGCTCTGCGCCATGAGGTCCTGGCCCTTTTGCGTTTTCGGAAACGCGATCACATCGCGAATGCTCGTCGTCCCGCACAGCAGCGCGCACATGCGATCGAGACCAAACGCGATGCCGCCGTGTGGCGGCGCGCCATACGTGAACGCCTTCAGCATATAGCCGAAGCGGCTCTCCACGACGTCGGCGGGGATCTTGAGCACGTCCTCGAACACTTTTTTCTGCAGCGCCGGCTGGTGAATTCGGATCGAGCCGCCGCCGAGCTCCATGCCGTTGAGCACGACGTCATAGTGCTGGCCGCGCACCGCCTTCGGATTCGAATCGAGAAACACCGCGTCCTCCGGCACCGGTGCCGTGAACGGGTGATGCGTCGCCACGTAACGGTCCTCCGCTTCGTCGTGGGTCATCAGCGGGAAATCGACCACCCACAGGAACTGCCAGTCGTCGTGGCGGATCGTGAGCTTGCCGCGCTTCACGAGCAATTGCGCCGCTTCGAGCCGCATGCGGCCCAGGATTGCGCACGCCTTCTCCCACGGCGCCGCCGCAAAGAACACGATGTCGCCCTCCTCGATCGCGAGCTTCTGCGTGAGCTCCACCTTCTCCGCGTCCGAGAAGAACTTCACGATCGGCGACTTCCACTCGCCGCCCTCGACCTTGATGAAAGCGAGCCCTTTGGCGCCGAGCGATTTCGCGATCTCCTCGAGACTCTTCAGCTCGCCCTGCGTGAGATCCGCGAGGCCTTTTGCGTTGATCGCCTTGATCACGCCGCCGCCCGCGACGGTCGATTGAAACACCTTGAACGCTGAATTCTTGAACGTGTCCGACAGATCGACGAGCTCGAGCGCGAACCGGACGTCGGGCTTGTCCACGCCGTAGCGGTTCATCGCATCGACGAACGGCAGCCGAGGAAACGGCGTCGGGATCTCCGTCCCAAGCACGTCTTTCCAGAGTTTCTTCAACATGCCTTCGAACAGCGCGTAGATATCCTCGCGCGTGACGAAGGATGCTTCGACGTCGACTTGCGTGAACTCCATCTGCCGGTCCGAGCGCAGATCCTCATCGCGGAAACAGCGCGCGATCTGAAAATACTTCTCCACGCCCGCAACCATCAGGATCTGTTTGAACTGCTGCGGCGATTGCGAGAGGGCGTAGAACTGACCCGCGTGAATGCGCGACGGCACGAGGTACTCACGCGCGCCTTCCGGCGTGCTCTTGAACAAAGCCGGCGTCTCGACCTCGATGAACTCCTGCGCATCGAAATAATCGCGAATCGATTTCGCGGCCCGATGGCGGATTTGCAGGTTCCGCCGCATCTTCGGCCGGCGCAGATCGAGGTAACGATAGGTGAGCCGCAGGTCTTCGTTGACCTTGTCGCCGCCGACATCGTCCAACGGGAACGGCGGCGTATCGGAGATGTTGTGGAGCTCGAGCTCGGAAGCGACGACCTCGATCTCGCCCGTCGGCAGATTCTTGTTTTCCGTGCCGGCCGGCCGGCGCACGACCTTGCCGGTGATGCCGATGACGGATTCCGGCTTGAGATGCTTCAATTGCTCGGCGAGCTGCGCATTATCGTGGGGCTCGAGCTTGATCTGCGTGACGCCGCGGCGGTCACGCAAGTCGACGAAGATGATGCCGCCTTGATCGCGGATCGTATCGACCCACCCGAGGAGCGATACGGTCGCATCGAGATCGGGTACGGAGAGCTGGGCACAGTGATGGGTGCGCTTCATGGGCAAAAGAGCCGGCCACTAAGCGGTCCGGCTTTGCCAAGGGCAACTTGAAATTCCCAGTGGCGAACCGGGTAGCGCCGGTCTTCGCCCGGAGAGTTGGAAAATGCCAGCCGGAGACGGGCGCATTCTTCAGGCAGATCTCCGCGCCATAATGTCCGCCCCGACGCGCCATCGCTGCCTCCACTACTCCGCGACGCCGATCGCGCCGATACCGTTTTAGGAACTTCTCGCCGGGGAAAAAGTCGCGTTCTCCGCGCCCTCTCTTCACCCGTTTTCCGCGCCCCACTTGGAGTCGCCCGCCCAACCCCGCGAGGCGATTCCCCGAAAGAGAACGAGGAGGAATCATGGAAAACACATCCGTTCGTTGGTTTGTCGTGGCCGCTGGCCTGATCGCATTCGGTTCGCTCAGCGGCTGCGGAAAAGCGAGCAGCACTGCTGTCCTGGACGATGGCGGCGGCCGCCAGCCGGAGGATTTTCCGGAGCTCGCCACCGACGTGTTCAAACCCATGGACGGCGGGATCGCCCTCAGTGTTGACGAGATCAAGGGCCGCAACACCTGGAACCTCTGGACCGGCGGCAACGAACAATTCTGGGACCGGATGGCGCGCGAAAGTTTCGGCCTGATGGATCTCTTGAAGACGATCGACTCGCGCAAACGCGCCAAGCGCTTCGCCGAAATGGGCCTCATCAACCAGCCCGGCTACCGCCAGGCCACGGAGCCCGACGAGTTCGGCCTGTGGATCGATGAAGCCGTCGAGCCCGAGCCCGCGGAAATCGATCCGAAAATCTTTGGCCGGCCCACCGGCATCATGGGCTTCCGGCTCTTCCCCAATCCCGACTTCAACGAGGAGGCGAAGAAAAAATGGGACCCGCAGCGCTACGACAGCGACCCCGACTACGCCGTCGGCAAGGATCTCGTCCGCCCCTATCGCGTCGGCGTCTCCTGCGGCTCGTGCCACATCGCGTTTCATCCGCTCAATCCGCCCGCCGATCCCGTCAATCCCCGCTGGGAGAACCTCGCCTCCGCCATCGGCAACCAGTACATCCGCGAAGGCCGCACCTTCGCCAACAACGTCCGGGAAGGCGGCCTGTTCTGGGAGATGCTGAAGACGCAGCCGCCCGGCACCTCCGACACCTCGCGCATCGCCACGGACCATATCAACAATCCGAATACGATCAACCCGATCTTCCTCCTCGGTGCGCGCCTCGCCGCGGCCGAGACGGAGAAGCTCTCCGGCGAAGCGCTGCTGCTCCCCGGCAACAAGGAATCGATGCCCGTGCCGCATGTGCTCAAGGATGGCGCCGATTCCGTCGGCATCCCCGGCGCCACGCTCCGCGTCTATATCAACATCGGGATGTTCTCGCAGCACTGGCTGCAACAACACAACGCGCTCATCGGCCTGCGCGAACAACAGCCATTTTCGATCTCCACCGCCCAGAAAAACTCCGTCTTCTGGCGCGCCACCGAACAGAAGTTCGAGAACATCGCGAAGTTCTTCATGCGCATCCAGCCGATGCACCTCGCCGATGCGCCGGGCGGCGCGACGTATCTCACGAAAGACGCGAACGTCCTTCGCCGCGGCAAACTCGCCTTCGCGCAACACTGCGCCGAGTGCCACTCGAGCAAACAGCCACCCGCCGGCACGACCGACAAGGCCGCCTGGTTCGCCTCGGCCGTGCTGAAGGACGATTTCCTCACGGACAACTTCCTCTCGAACGAGAAGCGCTACGCCGTCACCAAGATCAAAACCAACGCCGGCCGCGCACTCGGCACCAACGCTACGCGCGGTCACGTCTGGGCAAACTTCTCCTCCGACACCTACAAGTCGCTGCCGTCCGTCGGTGAGATCGAAATATATAACCCCTACACCGGTGCTACGGAAAAATTCAAAGCGCCCGCCGGCGGCCCCGGCTATTATCGCCCGCCCTCGCTGATCAGCATCTGGACGTCCGCGCCGTTCCTCCACAACAACGCCCTCGGCAAGTTCACCGGCGATCCATCCGTCGCCGGCCGCATGGCCGCCTTCGACGACGCCGCCGAGAAACTCCTGTGGCCCGAACGCCGCCTCGGCCTCGATTCCATCTGGCGCACCACGCAGGAATGCAGCATTCAACTGCAAGCCGCCGTGCTCCCCGACGCGGTGCGCCGCCTGCTCAAGCACGAGATCGATCCCGACGGTTATTTTCGCATCGGCCCGATCCCCGCCGGCACGCCGGTCAACCTCCTCGCGAATCTCAATCCGGACGCCGACGCGAGGAAACTCGCCGCGGTTTTCATCCGCATCAAGAAGGCGCTCGCCGAGATCAAGCTCCGCAACCTCGACTCCGCCGCCGCGCGCGAGCTCATGAAACGCGACGTCGCGCCTGCGCTCTTCGCCGCCAGCAAGAGCCCTGATTTCATCAACGACCGCGGGCACGAATTCGGCAGCGACCTGCCGGACGACGACAAGCACGCGCTCATCGAATATCTCAAAACCCTGTGAGCCCCACCCATGACCTTCGATGACCTCAAAGCCAGATCGCAGGCCGAGCTCGACGAGCTCTTCAAGGCAAGCCCCGCCGGCCCCATCCCCGAAGGCGACGCCGAGGGCCAGGCCATCGTGTGTCCCGGCTCGTTCTGGAGCCGGTTGATCGCCCGCTTCGTCCACGTGCTCGCGTGGCAGGGCAAGGTCTTCACGCCCGATCCCGACGGCAAAGGCGCCACGTTGGAAAACAAGATCACAGTCGCCGGCGTGCGCGCGATCGTCGCACGCGTTTACCACACGCCGAGCTGGATCGACGGCCGCGAATGCATCGTCCTCGACTACTCCAAGACCTCGCTGCTCGCGCGAAAAATTCGTGACGAGATCCGGCTCGTCGATCCCGCCACCCGCCTCTACCTCGGCAAAGTCTGGTGGGGCAAAACCCGCCTCGTCGATTTCGCCCTGAAGTTCCCTGCCGCGAGTACGGCGCCGCAGCCCAGCAGTGCCGCGTCCACCCCGGCATCCAGCCGATGATTACACCGGCGCCCCACGCTTGAACCCCGTTCCTCTTGCCGACCTCCGCGCGCAGCCCCCGGACCAGCTGACCGCGGTCAGGCTCCTCGAGCTTCCGGCGCGGGAGCTCGACGCGCTGTTCGCCGCCAGCCCCGCCGGTCCGACCCCTCAAGGCGAAGCCTCAGGCACCGCGATCGTGTGGCCGGGCCACATCTGGGCGCGACTCATCGCCTGGTTTGCGCGCTGGTTTCTCTGGCAGGGAAAAGTCTTCGAGCCCTCCGAAGGCTGCCTGCGCAACCGCATCACGCCGTTCAGTCTCACCGCGATCCGCGCGCAGGTCTACGAAGACGCGAGCTGGTTCGACGGCCGCCCGTGCATCGTCATCGATTATTCGAAGACGTCATTCGTCGCGAAATTCGTCCGCGACGAAATCCGCCTCGTCGCGCCCAACCTCTACCTCGGCCAGGTCTATCTCGGAAAAAACAAGCGGCCCGCACTCAAATTTTCCGTCAGCTACCAATATCAACCGCCACGCAAATTCTGGCGCCGCTTCTTCGCCGCCGCCGTCGCCGCCCTGGTCGTCTTCGCGCTCTATCTCGCCGTGCGGCTCAATCGCGACGAGCCTGTGACCTACGCGTCACCCGAGGATCATTTCCGCTATGGCTCCACCGGCGGCGAGCGCGATGCCGGCGTGCCTTACTGGATGTGGAAGGTGCTCCCGGAAATGTTTCCCGAGTTCCTGCCCGATCCGAAACGCGGCCTCGCCTCGCTCGGCTTCGTCTTTGACCCCACGCGACCGAAAGACAAAGACCTGCCCGTCGGCGTCTCGAAGCGCAACGTCCAGGGCATCGACCGCGTTTTCCTCAACTGCGCCGTCTGCCACGTCGGCACCGTGCGCGACACCGCGACCAGCCCGCCGCGCGTCATCGCCGGCATGCCGGCCAACACGCTCGATCTGCAGGCCTTCGAACGCTTCCTCTTCAACGCCGCCACCAGCGAGAAATTCACGCCCGAGCGACTCGGCGCCGAGATGAAGCGCATCGGTGCGACCGACGATGTCATCAACCGGCTCATCCTGCGCTACCTCGCGGTGGACATCGCGCGCCGCCGGCTCCTCTTCCTGCGCGACCGCTTCAGGTTCATGGACCGCGAACCGGATTCCGGTCCTGGAAGAGTGGATACGTTCAACCCGCCGAAGGTGCTCCTGAACTTTCGCATGGACCTGCTCCCCGAGCGCGAGTGGGTCGGCAATTGCGACCTCCCCTCGATCTGGAACCAGGGCAAACGCGAGGGCATGTGGCTGCACTGGGACGGCAACAACAACTCCGTCGCGGAGCGCAACCGCAGCGCAGCCTTCGGCACCGGCGCGATTCCGCCGACGCTCGACCGCCCCTCGATCCGCGCGATGGAGAAGTGGCTCCACGACGCGCAGCCGCCCGCGTATCCCTATCCGATCGACCGCACGCTCGCGGCCCGCGGCGCGCCGATCTACGCGCAGCTCTGCGCGAGCTGCCATGGCGCCAGCGGCACGGATTTCACCGGCCCGCTCGTCGGCCAGGTGACGCCCATCGGCGAGATTCGCACCGACCCCCATCGCCTCGATTCCTACACCGCCGAGCTCGCGGCCAACCAGAACCTGCTCTACTCGGGATTCCCCGACGAGCGCTTCCGCCATTTCCGAAAAACCTTCGGCTACGCGAATCAGCCGCTCGACGGCCTCTGGCTCCGCGCGCCTTACCTGCACAACGGCTCCGTCCCCACGCTGCGCGATCTGCTCGAGCCGGCAGCTCGCCGGCCGAAGACGTTTTACCGCGGCTACGATGTCTACGACCCGCGGCATGTCGGCTTCGTCAGCGACGTATCCGAAGAACAAGGACGCCGCTACTTCCGCTACGACACGAGCCTTCCGGGCAATGGCAACGCCGGCCACGAAGGCCCGGCCTACGGCACGGATCTCGCTCCCGATGCCAAGGCCGCGCTGCTCGAGTTTCTGAAAACCTTTTAGCCCGCCATGAGCCTCACACCGCGCACCAAAAAAATCCTCCTCCGCTGCGCCCTCCTCCTCGTCGTGCTCGGCGTCGGCCTCGGCTGGTACGGCTGGTATAAGTTCTTCCGCGAGGAGCCGGAGCCGAAGTGGGCCAGCGAAGCCGAGCGCTTCAAATACGGCAGCATCGGCGCCGAGGCCACGCGCGGCATTCCCTACTACATCTGGCTCGTGCTGCCGCGTGTGTTTCCCGAATACATTCCCGGCCCCGGCGGCTACAAGGCGTTCGGCCTCGTCTGGGAAGAGGGCAAGGAGATGCCCGTCGGCTTCACCAAACGCGTGATCGGCTTTCCGCGCGTGGCGAACAACTGCGCGATCTGCCACGTCGGCACCTGGCGCAGCAAGGAGGACGAGACGCCGCACGTCGTCGCCACCGCGCCCTCGCACACGACCGATGTCCAGGGCCTCCTGCGTTTTCTCACCCGGGCCGGCCAGGATCCGCGTTTCAACGCGAGCACGCTCCTCGCCGAGATCGATCGCGAAGTGAAGCTCTCCTGGATCGATCGTATCATCTATCGTTTCGCGCTGATCCCGATCACGCGCGACGCCCTCCGCCGCCAGGAACAACAACTCGCCTGGATGAATCGCCCCGGCTGGCCCGACTGGGGCCGCGGCCGCGACGATCCGATGAACCTCACGAAATATTTCATGACCAGCATGCCCGTCGACGAGACGACCGGGCAGGCGGACTTCCCTTCCGTGTGGAACCTCAAGATCCGCAAGGGCGAAGGCCTCTATCTCAACTGGAGTTGCGACACTCCCGCGGTCCGTTCCGTGCTGATCGACTCGGCGCTCGGGCTGGGGTCCGCACCCGACTCGACCGTGCCTTTCGATCAGCTAAACTGGTCGCTCAAGCGCCGCGACTGGTTTCTCACGCGCATGGAAGAGCTCGACAACTTCCTCAGCGCCACGCCGCCACCGAAGTATCCATTTTCTGTGGACGGTCCGCTCGCGGCCGAAGGCCGGAAGGTCTACGCGCAGCACTGCGCCGACTGCCACGACGTCGGCGGACGCTACACGAACAAACCCGTCCCGCTCGCCGAGATCGGCACCGACGTCGAACGAGTACACACGTGGACGCAGGGCGCCGCCGACGAGGCAAACCGCCGCGTGAAGGAAATGGGCATCGATCGCCCCAACATGGTGAAGATCGAGAGCTACCAGTCGCCGCCGCTCGACGGGCTCTGGTTGCGCGCGCCCTATCTGCACAACGGCTCCGTCCCCACGCTCCGCGACCTGCTCAATCCCGTCGCCGAGCGGCCAAAAATTTTCCACCGCGGCTACGACGTCTACGATCCGGTGAATGTCGGCTTCGTCACGACCGGTTTCGACACGAAGCGCCTCGGCTGGAAACACGACGTGACCGAGCGCGGCAACGGCAACCAGGGCCACACCTACGGCACCACCCTCCCCGCCGCTGAAAAAACCGCGCTCCTCGAGTACCTGAAAACCCTCTGAAACGTTCCACTCGCAGGTAGGCTGGCTCTCCGAGCCGGCCTGAGTTCCAGGCCACGCACCGCCCCTGCCTTCATATCGCCACCGCAGCGCAGCGCAAACCGAGGCCGGCTCGGAGAGCCGGGCCCCACCCTCGCTTTCCCCGACACTCCTCAGTCCCTCCACCCCATCACCCACTCCGATGCCCTCTCCCCAATTCGAGTCCCGCAATCCCGACTACCCGCCGGAGCTGGAAGCCGAGGAGCAGGCCGCCGTGCGCCAGCGTCGCACGCGAATCCACGCCGATCCCGACGCGCCAACCGTCGGCTTCGCGCTCTCCGGCGGCGGCATTCGCAGCGCCACGTTCTGCCTCGGATTGTTTCAGGCGCTCGCCCGCGAGCGGCTGATTCGTCGCATCGATTTTCTATCGACCGTATCCGGCGGCGGATACTTCGGTAGCTTTCTCGGCACCGCGTTCATGCGCGAGAACAGCGATGTCGAAAGCGTGGAGCGCGAACTCGCCGACAATCACTCCTGGTCCGTCTGCTGGCTGCGCGAGAACGGCCGCTTCCTCTCGCCGAACGGTTCCGGCGACAACTGGCTGACCGCCGCCGTCGCCCTGCGCAACTGGGCCGCCTTGCATCTCGTGATTCTCACGTTCGCCTTTCTGGTGATCGGCCTCGGCGTGCTCGTCCGCGTCGATCTCAGCACCGCCGCCACCACGCTCAGTTGGTGGAAACCCGTCGAGACGTTTTTCTGGGGCCGCCCCTTGTTCAATCTCTGGTGGAGTCCGTGGCTGGTTTTGCCGACCATCCCATTCTGCCTGCTGATGCTTCCCACCGGCCTGATCTATTGGGGCACCCAGATCACGCCACTCATGGCTGTGCTGCGCTGCTGTCTTGGCCTCCTCGTTCCGGATGCGCGCACGATGACCAACGCCGAGTTCATCAGCCGCACTCAAAACGTCCTCACCCGGGGCTTCATGGTCGGCCTCGCCACCACCTTCGTGCTGCTCGTTTATGCGCTCGTCGATTCCGTCGGTCAGACGATCTACCTGCGCTGGGCCGCGAACGATTTTGCGTTTCCCTCGTTGTGGACCGCGCTCACAGGCGCGGGCTTTGCCGCTTACGGCTTCGCGTCGCGACTCGTCGTTTACCTCGAGCGATTCCTCGGCACGAAACGCATCCGGATCACCTTCGACGTCGTCGCGCTCGTCCTCGCCCTGCTCTGGCTCTCGCTGATCGTGGTCGGCCTCTCCGTCCTCGCCTGCGGCATCGCGTGGCGCTGGGACGTCGTCTGGAACACCCGCGAGTACCAGCTCATGTCCGGCGGCTGGCCGCTGATGGTCGCGGTCACCGTCTGCTTCGTGCTCTCCTGGATTTTCAGCCGCAGCTTCGGTTTCGTGAACCTCTCGTCGATGCAGCAGATGTATGCCGCACGGCTTTCACGCGCTTATCTCGGCGCCACAAATCCCAATCGTCGCCAGCACGCGAATCACAACATGACCGATCTGATTCCCGGCGACGAGGTGCCGCTCGACACCTACGCCCCGCATGGCAACGGCGGCCCGCTGCACCTGATCAACGTCACCGTGAATGAAACCATTTCCGGCCGCACGCAGATCGAGCGCCGCGATCGCAAGGGCCTCCCCATGGCGATCGGCCCCTGCGGCATCTCCGTCGGCACCGATGCGCACGCGCTCTGGGCGCCGGCCGATTCCGCTTCCGCGAAACCGTCGATCCTCCACGCCCTCTGGGAGGAACGAAAACGCGAGATCGTGCCGATTCCTCCGCCGCGGGACGATTCCCGCCACGCGTTGCAGTCGCAACCGCCGTTCGCCCGCGGTGCGGCGACTGCGCCTCCAACCCCGCATCACGCCTCCCCGCATCCGCGGATCGAAGCACTCTCCCTCGGCCGCTGGATCTCGATCTCCGGCGCCGCCTTCACCACCGGCACCGGCGCCAACACCACGCTCGGGCTCAGCCTCCTCCTTGGCCTCGCCAACATCCGCCTCGGTTACTGGTGGGACAGCGGAATTCCGCCCCGCAAACGCCCCGGCAGGGTGAGGGCCAATTTCCTCGAGCTCGCGAGCCGCGTCGTGAGCTGGTTGCTGCCTGTGCAAAGCTGCCTGATGAACGAGTTCTTCGCGCGTTTTCACGGCCCGGCACGCCGCCACTGGTATCTCTCGGACGGCGGACATTTTGAAAACACCGCGTGCTACGAGCTCATCCGCCGTCGCGTTCCCCTGATCATCTGCAGCGATGCCGGCCAGGATCCCCATTACCAATTCGCCGACCTCGCGAATCTCGTGCGCAAGGCTCGCACCGACTTCGGGGCCGAGATCCAGATCGTCCGCCGCGGTGGCGAAGGCGCGAAGGACGATCCGGGCGTCGCGTTTCCCATGCCCACGCTCGAGCAGCTCCTCCACACCGAGCTCCTGGACGTCATCGGCTCGCCGGAGGATTTCTTCCCCCTGTCCGCCGCCGACTCGGATGACAACGACAACGCCAGCGCGCGCGCCGCACCTCCCCCGCCCAACGCCCGCCGCCACGCGCTGCTCGCTCGTATCCACTATCTGGATAACGATACCTTCTCCTGGCTCCTGCTGATCAAGCCGAGCCTCATGGGCGACGAGGCGATCGATGTCGTCGAGTACCAGCGCACGCATCCGCTCTTCCCGCAGGAGCCGACCTCCGACCAGTATTTCGACGAGGCGCAATGGGAGAGCTACCGCAAGCTCGGCGAGCACATCGGCATCGAGCTCTTCACCCCTCCGGCTGGACCCTCGGGCAAAGTCGGCGCCGTATGGAGCCCCTCGCAAATGCGCCCGCCGAAAGCCCCGCCCCCGGCCTCGCTCGAACGCGTCGAGCTCGGCGCCCTCGTCAGCCGTCTCAGCTGACGGCAAATCGACGTTGGCCGTCGCTCTGCCATTTCCCTGTCGCCTTCCGCCCCATGCACCCGCGTCCCGGTCTTGTGCGTGTTTCCCGAGATGTCGTCCTCGGCTTGTTGGTCGTCGTTGTCCTGCTGCCGTCGATACACGCCCAACCCGCGACCGATCGGGATGGCCCCGACGACCGCGGCAACACCCCGCTCCATCTCGCCGCGCTGCGCAGCGACGCCGGGACCGTCGAGACACTCCTTGCGCGCCGGGCCGACGCCAACGCGACGAACCACGCCGGCGCGACTCCGCTGCACTACGGCATCGGCGATGAACGCATCCTGCGCGCGCTCCTGGCCCACGGCGCAAATCCCAACGCGATTTCGAAAGCCGGCATGACGCCCCTGCTCAGCGCGGTGCACCGCGCAGACTCGCATGCCGTCGTGCGCCTCCTCGTCGCGGCCGGCGCCGACATCAACGTGGAGCGCAGCGGCGACCGGAACGCACTCCTCACCCAGGCGATCTTCGGCGGCGATCGTCGCACCGTACGATTTCTGCTCGAGCGCGGCGCGAAGCCCGCCCCAAGCGCGACGCGCGACGGAATCAGCTCGCTGGAAATGGCCACGCTGGTCGGCGACGTGGACCTCGTGCGTGAGTTCCTCGCCAGCGGCGTCGACGTCAACCTGCCGTCCAATTTCTTCGGCCACTCGCTCAACGCCGCGTTCTACAGCAACCATCCCGCGCTCGCTGCGTTGTTCATCGAGCGAGGCGCAGACCTGAAGATGAAATCCCGTTTCGGACACGGCACGCCGCCGATCGTCTGGAGTGCTTACAATGAGCACGGCGAATCGACGCTCGCCCGCTTGCTCTTGTCGCACGGCGTCGAGGTCAACGCGACCAACGACGCGGGCGAGACGGCGCTCTCGTTTGCGCTCCGGCGCGGAGACGACACGCCCCTCGTCCGCACCCTGCGCGCAAAGGGCGCACAGGAGCCGGCAGGCATGCCGCGCCGGAAAAGCCCGCCCGCGCGCGCGATTCCGGCCGAACCCGCCGAGCGCACGGCCTTGATCCGCGAGCGCACGCAGCGCTCCCTCGACCTTCTGCAACGCGCCTCGCGTGCCTTCCTCGAAAACGGCTTCGTGCGCAACACGGCCAGGTGCGCCTCGTGCCATCATCAAGCCTTGCCCGCAGTCGCCTTCGATCTCGCCCGCCAGCGCGGTTTTCGCGGCGACGAGCTCGAGCTCGGCCGGCTCCTGCAGGCGCAGATCGCGATGTGGGCCCCGCGCGCCGACGCCGCCTTCGAGATGCGCGATCCCGTGCCCGACCCGCCGGTCAGCCTCGGCTACGGTTTCGATGCGCTCGCCGCGCTGCGCTACCAACCGGACCACATCACGCAGGCCTACATTCATTACCTGATCGGCGCCCAGCTGCCGGACGGATCGTGGGTGTACTTCGATCACCGCCCGCCAATGGAAGGTGGCAGGTTGGTCGCCGTGGCGTGGGGCATTCGCGCGATTCAACTCTATCTCCCGCCGGGCGAAACCCGCGCGGCAGTCGAAGCGATTCGCCGCGCCCGCGACTGGCTCGAGTCGCAACACCCAACAACGCCGGAGGAGAAGGTGTTTCAATTGCTCGGCCTCGTTTGGGCCGGCGCCACTCCGGACGAGGTTCGGTCTCACGCCACGCGGCTCGCCGCCGCGCAGCGCAGCGATGGCGGCTGGGCCTCCCTGCAAACGCTCGCAAGCGACGCTTGGGCCACCGGGACGACACTGGTCGCCTTGCACAAGGCGGGTGTCCCTGTCACTGCACCCGCGTATCAGCGCGGCTTGAACTTCCTGCTGCGCACGCAATTCGACGACGGCTCCTGGTGGGTGCGCAGTCGCGCGTGGCCGTTTCAACCGCATTTCGACAGCCAGTTTCCCCACGGCAAAGACCAATGGATCTCCGCGGGCGCGACCGCCTGGGCCACGATCGCACTGCTGCACACGCTGCCGCCGCAAAGCGCCGCGGCTTCGGCTCCGACCGGCCAGAAGCTCATCGCGAAATTCGCCGCGAGCGCCGGCCCGCCTGACACCCACGCTGCTTCACCTTCTTTGCCTGCCACCGCGACCACGCCGCAGTCGGTCAGTTTCGCCCGCGATATCTGGCCGATCCTCGACCGCTCGTGTGCCAGCTGCCACGCCGGCGACAAACTCAAAGGCGACTTCAGCATCGCCTCGCGCGAGTCGCTACTGAAAGGCGGGCAGAGCGGCGAGCCCGCCATCGTGCCCGGCCGCAGCGCAGCCAGCCCGCTCCTCGCCTATATCGCCGATAAAGTGGAAGACCTCGAGATGCCGCCCCTCAATCGCCGGGAAAAAAACCCGCCGCTCACTGCCGACGAAATCGCCCTCGTCCGCACCTGGATCGACTCCGGCGCCAGCTGGGACAAGACACCTTGACGCGGGGCCGCCACGGCCCCGCGCGCGCAGACTTGGTTCAACCCGCGATCAAACTCTCGCCCGTCATCTCCGCCGGCTTCGGCAGCTCCATCAACGCGAGCAGCGTCGGCGCGATATCCGCCAGCCGGCCGCCTTCGCGCAGCTTCGTCTTGCCCGCGGCGAAACCGTCACCGACGACGAACACTTCGACTTGGTTCAACGTGTGCGCCGTGTGCGGCCCGTTCACCGTCGGATCCCACATCTGCTCCGCGTTGCCATGATCCGCACAGATCAACGCGCGCCCGCCCACGCTCTTCAATGCCTCCAGCAACTCGCCCACGCCGCGGTCCGTCGCCTCGACGGCCCTGATCGTCGCCGGCAGCGAGCCCGTGTGGCCCACCATGTCGGGGTTCGCATAGTTCACGACGATCAGTCCGTATTTTCCGGATACGATCGCCTCGCGCGCGGCCTTCGTCACCTCGGCCGCCGACATCTCCGGCTGCAAGTCGTACGTCGGCACCTTCGGGCTCGCCGGGCACGCGCGGTCTTCACCGGGAAACGGATCCTTGCGGTAATTGTTAAAGAAGAACGTCACGTGCGGATTCTTCTCCGTCTCCGCACAGCGGAACTGCCCGATGCCGGCATCGCTGACGACTTTCCCGAGGATGTTTTTCAACGCCTCCGGCTTCGGCGAGATCACGTGCACCGGCAGACCACTCTCATACTCCGTCATCGTCGCGTAGTAGAGATCGAGCTTCGCGCCGCGATCGAACCCCGCAAAACCATCGAGCACGAACGCCTTCGTGAGCTCGCGCGGCCGATCGCCACGGTAATTATAGAACAGCACCGCGTCGCCATCCGCGATCGTCGCGAGCGGCTTGCCGTCGGCGCCGGCGATCCACGTCGGCGGCACGAACTCATCGCCTTTCTGCGAATCGTTCAGCGGCTTGTCGTAGTAAGCCTGCACGGCCTCCGCCGCACTCGGCGCAGTCGCCTCGGCCTTTTTTCCCGTGAGCATGTCGTACGCTTTTTGAACGCGCTCCCAGCGGTTGTCCCGGTCCATCGCCCAGAAGCGCCCGCACACGCTCGCGATCGCGCCAATGCCGATCGCGCGACACTGCTCATCGACCTGCTTCACGTAGCCGAGCCCGCTGTGCGGCGGCGTATCGCGACCGTCGGTGAACGCGTGGATGAACACCTGCCCCGGCTTCAGTCCATCCTCCTTCGCGATCCGCAGAATCCCGTAAAGATGCTCGAGCATCCCATGCACGCCGGCGTCGCTCACGATCCCCATCAAGTGCAGCCGTGCACCCGGCCGCGTCTTCACCCGCTCGATCGCCGCACGCCACACCGGATTCGTGACCAGCCGTTTTTCCAAAAACAGCTTGTTCAAGCGCACCAGCTCCTGATCGACGATCCGGCCCGCACCGATGTTTTCGTGACCCACCTCGCTGTTGCCCATCACGCCGTCGGGCAGGCCGACATCGAGGCCCGAGGCCCTGACCAAGGTTTTCGGATACGTCGCCTGGAGCGTGTCGTCGCAGGGCTTCCGCGCCAAGGCGACCGCATTGGTGGCATTCAAGCCAGCATCGGGATTCTTGCCCCAGCCATCGCGGATGACGAGGAGGACGGGTTTGCGTGGAGTGCTCATGAGAAAAAAGTTTCCTCACCCTTGCACGCGAGCCGCACCAGGCAAAAGGCAAATCTCGTGTTTCGGTGGTTTCGGAAGGCAGCAGGAACTTCAGTCCCCTGTGAACTTTCCTCCGGCCCCACAAACACCGCGGCGAAAACTGGCCCAACTCCAGCTAAGGACTGAGGCCGACTGAAGTGCAGCCGCCTCCGACAAATAATCTCTAATCACGGATGCACTTTGGTAGTGTCCCTCGGGCATTCGCCCCACGACTCGAGACGGCTCAAAAAAATGGAAAACGTGTCGAAGGACACAACAAACCCACAACGCACCACGAGCGATGTCCCTCATCATTCGAGATCAATTGGTGACCCCTCCGACCTGGTTTTTATCGTTCCGCGACCTGACGCTTTACTGTCACGTCTTTTTGCATGCGGAAATCGTGATCGAGTCGGAGGATCCCGATCCGTATTACCGCTGGATGCGCCCGCGCGGCGGCATGGATTTCGTCGAGGATTTCGTCCGCCCCGGCAGTGAGGACGGCGTCCGCCTCGATATCGAGCCCAACTACCCGCGATCGGTGATCACAGACAGGATCGCTCCCGAAAACGTCCACCGTCTCATTGCACAGTTGAAATTTTGCGGCGGGCTGTCGTAAGCCCGCGGAAGCGTTCAAAACGCATGGTGGCGAGCGGCGCGGCGGCGGAACCACAGCTTGTCCGACGCTGCATCGTTTGACTTCGGCCACATTTTCCCCCGATTTTCGCAGCTTCATGCCGAAGCGCGCTGTCCTCCTCGTCAATCTCGGTTCACCCGACTCCACCTCTGTTCCGGATGTGCGTGTGTATCTCGAGGAATTCCTCGGCGATGAACGCGTCATCGACCGGCCGGCGCAGCCGTTCCGCTCGATGCTCTTCAACGGCATCGTCATTCCGCGCCGCGCCCCGCAATCCGCACACGCCTACGAGCAGATCTGGACGAAGGACGGCTCCCCGCTCCTCGTGATCTCCCGCAGCGTGCGCGATAAACTCGCCGCCGCCCTCGGCCCGGACACGCCCGTGTATCTGGCAATGCGATACCGTAACCCCTCGGTCGCGTCCGTCCTCGACCAGATGGTGCGCGATGGCATCGAGGAGGTTCTGCTCTTCCCCCAGTACCCGCACTACGCGATGTCCTCGTGGGAAACCGTCGTCGTCAACGTGCACGAGGAGGCCGCCCGCCGCGCCCCGCAGCTGCGCATTCGCAGTGTGCAGCCGTTCTTCGCCGACGCCGATTACATCGACGCGCTCCACGCCGTCTGCGCGCCGTATCTGGCGCAGCCGCACGACTTCGTACTGTTCAGCTATCACGGCATTCCCGAGCGCCACCTCCGCAAGGCCGACTCCTCCCATGCGCACTGCCTCACGGTCCGCGATTGCTGCGACACGTGCTCTCCCGTGCAGGCGACCTGTTATCGCGCACAGGTCATGGCCACAACGCGGGCGCTCGTCGCGCGGGCAGGCATTCCCGCGGAACGGCATTCGGTTTCGTTTCAATCCCGCCTCGTCGGCGAGCCGTGGCTCAAGCCCTTCACCGACTACGAGCTCGAACGCCTGCCCAATGAAGGGAAGAAACGCCTCCTCGTTCTCTGCCCCGCCTTCGTCTCGGACTGTCTGGAAACGCTCGAAGAGATCCAGGTGCAGGGGAAGGAAACATTCCTCGCCGCCGGCGGAGAAACGTTTCAACAAATCCCGTGCCTGAACGATCATCCGGCCTATATCGATTTTCTCGCCAAGCGCGTCGGCGCGTGGCTTGCTGATGCTCGCGTGTGAACGACCCCGCTTCAACGTCCGCCGCCCCCACCCCGCCAGCCGCCCGTTCCGCTTCCGATTTTTGCGCCGTCCTGGTGCTCGACGCGACCGGCTGGGTCACCGCCGCCAACGCGTCGGCCCGCGCTCTCTGGCAAACCGCCGAGACCGAGCTCGTGGGCGAAGCGTTCGCTTCGTTGTTCGCGTTTGAAATCGTTTCCAGCGATCCCGAATTTCTCGAAGCCCAATGGGAAGTGCTCCTCGCGAGCGCCCTCGATCGCGAGACAGCGCTGATGGCCCAGCCGCGCGAAGGCGCACCACGCGCAGTGCGCGTGCGGCTTGAGAAGATGAGCGGCCCGGCCACCGGCGGCCTGATCGCCACCCTTCAGCCGCCGCTTGTCGTCGCCGCGACCACCGGGCCGCGCCCAGCCGACGATGATGCTGCGGCGAGCCTCAAGATCCTCTCCGAAAAAGGCGCCGCCGGCTTCTTCGATCTCAACCTGAAAACCGGCCGCGTGCAGTTTTCCGCCGCCTGGAAAAAGCTGCTCGGCTACACCATGGGCGAGTTGCCCGATGCCCTCGATACTTGGGAACGGCTGATTCACCCCGACGACTCCGCGGCCTCGCCCGTGCGGCTCGCGAAGAAACTCGCCAGCAGCTTCACGAGTGCCGGCGTCGCCGCCACGCGGCCCTTCAACGTCGAGTTCCGGATGAAACACCAACGCGGACACTGGGCATGGATCCAATGCATCGGCGTGCAGGTGATCAGTGCAGGCGGTGAACTCGAGCGCGTCGTCGGACTTCACCTCGATATCACCGAACGCAAGGAACTCGAGGACTCGCTCGTGGCCAACGACGCCCGCCTCCAGGATCTCAGCAGCGCGGGACCGCTCGCGGCGTTCGAGCTGGATTTCGCCAACGACGTCTTCTGGTTTTCCCCCGCCTTCGAAACCTTGCTCGGCCACGAGGAAGGCGAGCTCGCGCCCAACTCCTCTTCGTTCGCCGCCGCTCTGCCCCCCGAAGAAGCATCCGCCGGCGTTGAGGCTTGGCTGCTCGCCCGCGCCCCCGGTGAAAACGCGTTCGTCGAAGCCGTGAAGCTCCGCGCCCGCGATGGCCGGCCCATTCCCGTGCTGCTCGGCGTGCATCGCACCGTCACGCGCAAACGCGAGCTCACGCGGGTCGTCGGTTTCGCCGTCGCCCTGCCCGCCGCCGCCATGGCGGAAGAAGGCGCCCTGCCGCTCGCCCTCGCGAACGAGGCGTTCGGCGCGCTCGCGGAAGCCGTGATCGTGGCAGATGCTCGCGGGAAAATCGTCTTCCTCAATCCGACCGCTTCGCGCCTCATCCGGATCAATCGCGAAGCTGCGCGCGGGCAGCCCGTGGGCGATGTCTTCCGCCTCGTGAATCGCCAGAGCCACCGCCCTGGCGACGATCCGGTCGATCGCGCACTTTCCGCCGATTCACCGCTGCCTTTGATCGGCGAAGACGCGCTGCTCATCGCCGAGCCCGCCGCCCGCAGCGGCGCGGCGGAGGCTCCCGTGCCGATCGTCTGGACCGCCCGAGCGGTGTTCGCCGCGGACGGCAAACCACAGGGCGTGGTAATTGTTTTCCGCAATCCCGAGGAGATGACCCTCACGCCCGAGGAACTCGTGAAAGCCAATCGCTTCGAATCGCTCGGCCTCCTCGCCGGCGGCATCGCGCACGATTTCAACAATCTCCTCACCACCATTCTCGGCGCCGTCTCGCTCGCGAAAGACAATCGCGACTACAGCGCGCTCGGTGACGCCGAGAAGGCGTGCATGACCGCGAAGGGCCTCACGAAGCAGCTGCTCGCCTTCGCGAAAGGCGGCATCGGCACCCAGTCGGTATGCGCCGCCCGGGAGATTCTCGAAGACTCGATCAAGATCGCCGCCGCTGCTTCCACCGCCGCCATCACGCTCGACGTGCCGGACGGCACGGAACCCGTGCTCGTCGATCGCGCGCAGATCCTGCAGGTGTTCCAGAATCTCATCGTCAATGCGCTGCAGGCCATGCCGCCGGCGCCGCATCAGCCCCGGCTGCAGATTCACGCGCGCAATATCACGATCGCGGAAAAACAGGTGCCGTCGCTCCCCGCGGGCGACTACGTCGAGTTCGAGGTGCGCGACAACGGCAGCGGCATCAAGCCCGAGCACGTGGAAAAGATTTTCGACCCGTTCTTCACCACGAAGAAGCACGGCACCGGCCTCGGCCTCGCGACGGTGCTCTCGATCGCGCGCAAGCACGGCGGCCAGATCGGGCTCGACACCCAGATCGGCGTCGGCACCGCGTTCACCGTCTATCTGCCGAAGGCGGATCGGCCGCTCGAAGTACAGGCCCGCCGCGCCGCCTCGCTACGCTTCGGCACGGGCCGCGTGCTGTTCATGGACGACGATCCCAAGATCTCGGCCCTGACGGCAACAATGCTGGAGAGCCTCGACTATAAATACGACCTCGCGAAAAACGGGGAAGAGGCGATCGCGCTCTATAAACGCTACCTGAACATCGGCCGCCCCTACGACGTCGTGATCATGGACCTCACCGTCGTCGGCGGAATGGGCGGCGAAGAATGCTTCTTCGAGCTGAGGAAACTCGATGCCGATGTTCGCGCGATCGTCGCGAGCGGCTATGACAACGACGACATGGCGCGCCAGTTCCTGGAAAAAGGCTTCTGCGGCTACCTCACGAAACCCTATCGCGTGACCGACCTGGGCAAGGTGTTGAAGACCGTGCTGGGTTGAGTAATTAAAAACAGGATACGGAACGACGAGGATTGGGAAAACGGAAGGCGGGAGCTTTCCGCTGCGCGTTTCCGACATCCGCGACCCGCTTTTATCCTACTCGCGCCAGGTGAACGCATGGCACAACGCCACGCCCGCGGCATCCGCTTCGTCCGGCGCGAGCATGCGGCCGTGGCCGAGCAGCGCCATCACCGTACGGGCCATCTGTTCCTTGCTCGCGCGGCCTGCGCCCACCACCGCCTGCTTCACTCGCAACGGCGGATACTCGAAGACCGGCCGGCCGCGCAACGCCGCCGCGGCAATCGCTGCCCCGCGCGCGGCACCCAGAATCTGCGCGGTCCGGATGTTCTGCACATAGATCGTCTGCTCGAGCGCCACATGCCGCACCTCCGTGCCTTCGAGAAAGGCGGTCACCGCCTGATGAATCTCACCCAGCGCGACGGCCATCGAATGTTTCGGCGCCACGCGCACGGTCTGGCATCGCAACAACAAGGGCTGCCGGCCCGAGCCGAATTCGACCAGCGCCAGGCCCGTGCCGCGCAACGACGGATCGATTCCGAGCACCAATCCGCTGAACGGCGCGCGCGCTTTCACCTCGAGCGTGAACTGCACCTGCGTCGTGCCATTGCGGGGCACAGCCAGAGCCGCCGGCATCGGTTTCCCCGCCAGCTTTGCCGCCCACATTTGTCTCACGTTCATCCGCGCCATGCTCGATACAGGAGGTTCAATCCCGCGACGACGCTCAGCGCGAGCGCGATGTTTTCGAAGGTCCGCTGGTCGATCTTCAGCACCAGCTTCCGCCCGAACCAGGCGCCCGCGAGCACCAACGGAGCCAGCCACAAGTTGATCGCGAAGCTCGCGCTGTTGATCAGCCCGAGATGCACCATGAACGGCACCTTGAACAAATTCAGGATCAGGAAAAACACCGCTCCCGTCCCCACGAAATCCAGCTTCGGCAGCCGCATCGCCAGCATGTAGACGACCATCAACGGCCCCGCCGCGTTCGCGACCAGCGTCGTGAAGCCCGCCAGCACGCCGATCGTCGGCGCAAACCACGCGCCGTGCTCCGCCTCGTGCCCCGCCGCTCGGCGGCGTGCGAGGTGCAGCACCACCAGACCAAGCACGATGCCACCAATCAACAGCCGAGCCTGCCGCTCATCGATCAGGTCCAGCGCGAAATAACCGATCAACACCCCCGCCGCCGTCCAGGGAAACAGCCGCCACATATGCGTCCATTTCGCGTGTCTCCAATAAATGGATGCGCCGACGATGTCGCCGAAACACAGGAGCGGCAGCACCATTCCTGTCGCCTGTTTCGCCGGCATGATCAGCGCGAACAGCATCACCGAGAGCATTCCCAGCCCGCCGATTCCCGCCTTGGAAATCCCCACGATCAGAGCCGCGAGCACCGCCAGTGCCCATTGCCACGGTTCAAAGTGCATCAGAGGCACCGCAGGCGTCCCGCCTGCATTGGCTCACCAAACCGGAACAATTCAGTTTGAACCACGCATGGACGCGAACCGGTGGGCGCAACCGTGGTGGCTCAAATCCATTCAGACGGGAGCTCCAATCCGCGCGGCTCATGCGTTCTCCTTTTCCGTAAACGTCCCATCGTTCACTTCGAACACCTGCCAGGCGTCGGGCTCCGCTTCCGTCTTGCCCGCGATGTCCGGCAGATGCGTGCCAGTCGCTATCACTTGCGACTCGGGATCGATCGCGGACCAGAACCGGGCGCGCCGAGCCGGGTCGAGCTCGCCCAGCACGTCGTCCGCGAGCAGCACCGGCCGCACGCCGCTTTTCTCGCGAAACCACGCCGCCTGCGCGAGCCGCAGCGCGAGCACGAGCGAGCGTTGCTGCCCTTCCGACGCGAAATCCTTCGCCGCCGTGTGCCGCACCATGAAATGAAAATCATCGCGATGCGGCCCGACCAACGTCGTGCGAAACTGCGCGTCGCGCGTCCGCCCCGCTTCGAGCCGCGCCAGCAGCGACTCCGCCGATGGCTCCGTGAAGTTCGGTGCGTACACCAATGCCGCCGGCTCGGCATCCGCGCTGACCTGCGCATAAGCCTCCCGCATGATTTTCCCCAGCGCCGTGATGCCCGCTGCGCGCCGCCCGATCAGCTCCGCGGCGGCTGGTGCGAGCGTCTGCTCGAAGGCAGCCAGCTCCGCCGCCGACCCGCGACCCGTTTTCAACAACGCATTCCGCGCCGCGAGCGCCCGCGTGTAGGTCTGCAACGCGCGCAGATACACCGCATCCATCGCCGCCAGCGTGAGATCGAGCCAGCGCCGCCGGCCCGACGGCGAACCGCGCACGAGCAGCATGTCCTGCGACGAAAAAACCACGGTGGGAAACCGGCCGAGATAATCGCCGAGCTTCGTCACGCGTTCCTGATCGCACCACAGTTCCTTGCCGTCGTGCCGCAGCTTGATCGTGACCTTCGTCTCGTTGAGCCGCTCATGGTCGAGCTCGCAAACGATCGCGGCGCAGTGCTGCCCATGCCCGACGAGGAGCTTGTTGTCGGTCGTGCGAAACGAACGCAGTGCCGTGATGAAGCCCGTGGCCTCGAGCAGATTGGTTTTCCCCTGCCCGTTTGCCCCCACCAGAAATTGCTGCCGCCCCCGAAATTCGAGCGCGGCAAACCCCACATTGCGAAAATGTCGGAGCGTGAGTTTGCGCAGACGCATGGAAGCACCGCGATTACGAGGATAACGGAGTGGAGCGAAAGAACCAAATCCGCTGCCCGGCACCTTCCGCCTGAGCACAATCCGGACAACTCCCACTGCGCCGCAAATTCACTCCCAGTCTGCCGCCGGCGTCGGCCAAAAAATACCCCGGCGCTCGAGCCGGGGTTGCGTCTCCTTGGTGCGGCTCGTGGCCGCATTCAAAGCTTACTCGTCGCCGTCGTTGCCGATCGCTTCGACCGGACAACCTTCCAGTGCTTCCATGCACTGCGCGATTTCCTCTTCGGTGGTTGGCTGCTTGTGAACGAAAGAGTAACCACCCTCGTCATGGCGCGTGAAGAACGACGGCGCCGTCTCCCGACATAGGTCACAGTCGATGCATTGCTGATCGACGTAGAATTTTCCCGGTGCGTTCTGAGCCCATTTGTCGGTCTTGTTGGCCATAGTTGGACGGCGGTCACAAAGAGATGAATTGACGGACACTGTCAAGCGGGCTGCACAGGCGTGCATCGAGGCGACGCCAGCGAAGTCGTGCGGCGAGAAAACGCACCGTGATTTCTGCGGCCCGGCTTGTATTTGAAAGGTGCGACGCTACCGTTCCCGCGATGCTTTCCGACCGGCCTTATTTGCGGGATGACTATGAGCGGGAAAAGACGTCGGTGCTCACCTGGCTTATTTCGGCTATCATTGCCGGCTTCGTCATTCAGCTGGTTATCGGCTCCAATTTGATTGGTGGAGGGAGTCGCGTCGGCGAGTTTATGGGCCTCACCCCCCAATCGCTGGCAAACGGCTGGGTGTGGACGCTTTTCAGCCACGCATTCCTACACAGCACGACGTTCATCGTGCACGTCGTCTTTAATGTCTTCGCGCTGTATTTCCTTGGCCGAGAGTTGCTCCCAATGCTGGGCGCAAGCCGGTTTGTTGGTGTTTTCTTCGCTGCCACGGTGATCGGTGGTCTCGCTTGGAGCGCGGTTCACTGGGCCAGCGGCTCAGGCGAGATGCTCGTGGGCGCGACGCCGGCGATCTACGCGCTTTTCATCATCTACACGTGCTTCTTTCCCGATCAACAGATCACGTTCCTGCTGTTCTTCGTCTTCCCGGTCACTCTGAAGCCGAAACAGATGGCTTACGCACTGGTCGGCTTGTCGGTTGCCAGTCTCTTCGTTTACGAGATTCCCGGACTCTCCCTTCCGCTCGGGATGGTCATCGCCAGCTCCGCGCATCTGGGCGGAATGCTCACCGGGTTTCTCTACTATCGCTTCATTCACGACTCCCGCTGGGGATTCGGTTCACCCGATCGGCCGGAAATGGAGCTCCCCCGCTGGTTGAAGCGCGCCAAGAAATCTCCCGTCGCCAAGTCAACCTACCAAGTGAACGTGGAACCCGCCGCGCCCGTGCGCGATAAGGAACATATCCGTGCCGAGGTCGATCGCATCCTCGACAAGATCAACAGCGAAGGTTTCAACGCGCTCACCGCGGACGAGAAACGCGTGCTCGACGATGCCAAGGATCTACTGAGTCGTCGCTAAGGTGTGCGCTATTTCTCGCCGATCCTCTTGTCACCGCCGATTAGGACCGCGCCCACCGGGCGCCTGCCCTTGCGCGATTCGGATTTGTGCCGAACGTCAGCTCGCTGAAACAATTCATTCTGGTCCCCATCTAAATCCAACATGACTCGTGTTCTTGGTTTCGTTCGCCGGCTGGGTGTCCCCATCGCTCTGGCCCTCTCTCTCGCAACAGGTTTCGCCGCTTCGGACCGCAAGCCTTTTTCGACGCCTTCCACGCTCGCCAGCGAAGCGCAGACGCTGATCAAGCTGCTCGAGCAGGCGCACTACAATCACGACGCCGTCCGCAGCGCGGACTATGCGCAGGTAATCCCGGATTACATGGGAGACCTCGACGGCCAACGGCTCTTTTTCCTCGGCTCCGATCGCACAAAATTTTCCGAGGACTACGGCAAGAACGTGTATTACAACACCGCCTTCATCGGTAACATCAATGCCGCCTACGAGATATTCTATGTCTACGAGACCCGCGTTCAGGAACGCGTCGCGTGGATCTTCGAGGAGCTGAAGAAAGATTTCGATCTGACCGGCAACGACACCTACCGCCCCGATCGTGCCAAGGCCGAATGGCCGGCCGACAAGGCTGCGGCCGACGATCTGTGGCTCCGGCGACTGAAATACGAAATCGTCGGCGAGCTGCTCAACAAGAAGACCATCGAAGAGGCGAAGACCGCGGTAAAGAAGCGTTACGAACGCTTGCTCAAGAACACGGCGGAAATCGAGGGCAACGATCTTGCGGAGCTTTACCTCTCGACCATCGCGCGGCTCTACGATCCGCACTCGAGCTACTTCTCCGCGACGACCTACGAAGACTTCGGCATTCAGATGAAGCTTCAACTGGTGGGCATCGGCGCTCTCCTCGGCCTTGAAGACGATAATTGCGTCGTCCGCGAGATCGTCCCCGGCGGCCCCGCGGACCTCGATCGCCAGCTCAAGCCAAACGACAAGATCATCTCGGTCGCGCAGACCGGCGGTGAGCCCGTTGAGATCATCGGCATGAAGCTGCGAAAAATCGTGGACATGATTCGCGGCAAGAAAGGCACGCAGGTTCACCTCGTGGTCCAGCCCGGCGACTCGACCGACGGATCAGCCCGTCGCGAGATTGTCATCACCCGCGACACCGTGAAGCTGAACAACGCGCGAGCTCGCGGCGCGATTTTCCAACTGCCAGGCGCAGACGGCAAGGACCAGCCCATCGGCGTGATCGCTCTCCCGGCATTTTACGGCCCCGCGGACGAAGGTGACACCGACGCGGAAAAGACCACCGCCTCGCGCGATGTCGCTCGCCTGATCGAGCAATTGAAGCAGGAAGGCATTCAAGGTCTCGTGCTCGACTTGCGACGCAATGGCGGCGGCTATCTCACGGAAGCGATCGAACTCGCCGGACTCTTCATCAACAAAGGCCCGGTCGTACAGGTGAAGAGTTACAACGGCGACATTCAGGTCGACAGCGACAACAACCCCAAGATCGCCTACACCGGCCCACTTGCGGTCCTCGTCGATCGCTTCAGCGCCTCCGCGTCGGAGATCGTCACTGGCGCGCTGCAAAACTACGGCCGTGCCATCGTCATCGGCGACAGCTCGACGCACGGCAAAGGCTCGGTCCAGCAAGTCGTCGAGATGAAACAGATCTCCCGCGCCCTCGCCCTCTCGCCGCAGAAAACGGGCGCCGCCAAATTCACCATCCAGAAATACTACTTGCCGAGCGGCGCCTCGACGCAGCGCAAAGGCGTCGTGCCCGACATCATCCTGCCCTCGATCGAAGATTACCTGCCGATCGGCGAAGGGGATCTTCCTCGTGCGCTGGTCTGGGATCAGATTCCCACGAGCTTTTTCGAGGGCGAGCCTCTCGACCCGAAGGTGCTCTCGCCGCTCCGTCAAAGCAGCCTGGAGCGGCAGCAGACACTCGATGAATTCACGTACCTTCGGAAAACCGTCGAACGTTTCAAGGCACGGCAGGAACAAAAAAACATCTCCGTGAACCTCGAACAACGGCAACAGCAGAAGGCCGATGACGATGCGTTCCGGAAGGAGATGAAGACGGAGAAGGAACGCATTTCACGCAGCGACTACGCCTACAAACCCTTCTACCTCGGGCCGCCGCCCGCACCGAAGATCAAGGCCCCGAAGAAAGACGGCGAAGAAGAAGACGAACTCGACCTCGCCCTGGAAGAGAACGATTCGTGGGCCAAGGCGGATGTTCACCTCCGTGAAGCAGTCCGTGTTGTTGGCGATGCCATTGCACTCGGCCGCAACCGCGAGCGCTGGGCCAGCAACCGCCCACCGCTGACGGCCGCCAACACCGTCTCGAGCGGTCTGAACTAGCCGGGACCGAAAGATCTCGCTGAATCGCAAAAAGGCGGGCCGCGGCCCGCCTTTTTTGTCTACAAAATTGCCAGCACGAACCGGTCGCGCCCCGTGAGATCGCGCTTCGAGTCGCGTTGGGAGAACCCCGCCTCCTGCAGCCAAGCCAGG
This sequence comes from Opitutaceae bacterium, assembly GCA_036675625.1. GTDB lineage: Bacteria > Verrucomicrobiota > Verrucomicrobiia > Opitutales > Opitutaceae > ER46. The sequence goes on from JAKFEQ010000083.1 coordinate 220,313, forward strand.
AGTTGCTCGTGCTGACCGATGCCTGTCTCGAGCGCCAGCAAGCCGCCCGGCTTCAGGTACCGCGGCGCCTGCGCGATGATGGTGGCCAGGTCTCCGGTGCCATCACCTCTCCCGGTGAGCGCGTGCGCCGGCTCGAAGCCGCGAACCTCGGACGAGGTTTGCGACGTTTCCTCCGGCGAAAGATAGGGCGGGTTGGATACGACCAGATCGAACGCCTCCGACGGCACCTGGGCGAACCAGTCGGATTGCAGAAACGTCACGCGATCCGCGAAACCGCTGGCCGCAGCATTCTCACTGGCCAGCGCAAGCGCATCGGCGCTGACATCCGTCGCGAGCACGCTGGCGGCGGGAAAGGCCTTGGCGAGTGCGAGTGCGATCGCGCCGGACCCCGTCCCCAGATCCAGGATACGCGCCGGCGGCGTCGTGCACGCGGCGGCAACCAGCTCGATCAGATACTCCGTCTCAGGCCGGGGAATCAGGACACGCCGATCCACCTTCACGTTGAGGCCGTAAAATTCCGTTTCGCCAATAATGTATTGGAGCGGCTCATGCTGCGCGCGGCGGCGAACGAGCGGCCGGATCTTTTCCAGCTCCGGCTCACCAAGGGGCCGCTCGAACTCGAGATACAGCTGCATGCGCTTCCGTCCCAGCGCGTGACCGATCAGCAACTCCGCGTTGAGCCGCGGTGACTCGATCGCCTTGGCCGCGAAAAACTCCGACGTCCGTTTGATGATCTCGAGGACGGTGAGCATTTCAGTCTTCATCGACGGCCGAGGCGCGCGCGGGCGCAAAATCGTGTCCCGTCAGCGCCGCGAGCTTCTCCTCGTAGTCTGCTTTCTGCAGCGCGGCGATGATCGGCTCGATGTTCCCTTCCATCACCTGCGGCAGACTGTACAGCGTCAGCCCGATGCGATGATCGGTCAGCCGATTCTGGGGAAAGCTATAGGTCCGGATCCGCTCGCTGCGATCGCCGGATCCAATCTGGCTGCGCCGCGTGGCCGCGTAGCGCGCGCGCTCCTCCTCCTCACGGCGCTTGAGGAGCCGGGAGCGCAGGACGGTCATTGCCCGAGCCTTGTTCTTGAGCTGCGAACGCTCGTCCGCACACGAGACGATCAAACCGGTCGGCTTGTGCAGAATCTGCACGGCCGAGTCGGTTGTATTCACCCCCTGCCCGCCCGGCCCGCTGGCACGGGTCACGGTGATCTCGAGTTCCTGCGGATCGATCTGCACATCGACCTCCTCGGCTTCGGGCAACACGGCGACCGTTACCGTGGACGTGTGAATTCGGCCGTTTGCTTCGGTGACGGGAACGCGTTGCACGCGATGCACACCGCTCTCGAACTTGAGCTGCTTGTAGACATCGCTGCCGGAGATCAGGAAAATCACCTCCTTGTAACCACCTCGCTCGGAAGTGCTGCTGCTCATTGGCTGGATCTTCCAGCCGCGGGCGTCCGCATATTTTGAATACATCCGGAAAAGCTCCGCGGCAAACAGGCTCGCTTCGTCGCCGCCGGTTCCAGCCCGGATCTCCATCACCGTGTTGCGCGAGTCGGTCGGATCGGGAGGAATCATCGCAAGCAGGATCGCCTCCCGCAGTTCGCGGCGACGGCGCTCGAGTTCCGGAAGTTCGGCCGCTGCGAGCTCGCGCAAGTCTCCGTCCGCCGCCGGATCGCTCCCCAGCGCGTGAGCCTCTTCGATTTCACGCTCGATCCGCTCATGCAGCCGATAGTCGGAGATGAGCTGGCTCAGCTTCTGATGCTCACGCGTGATGTCCGCCGCGCGGCGCGGATTGGCATAGAATGAAGGCTCCGCCATGTGCGCGCCGAGCTCATCGACGCGGCGCTGAAACGGTGCGAGATCGGGAAGTTCGTCCATGGAAAGAGAGCGAGGCGGCGGCAGCCGATTTTGCGAATTGCGCGGGCCGCCGGTTGCACTACCTATGGCAGCGATCGACCCGCAAGGCGGTTTGCCTAGCGATGTTGATCAGCAATGGCCACGACACTCTTCACTCAAAACACCATCGCGTGCATCTGGGATTTCGACAAGACGTTAATCCCGGATTACATGCAATCGCCGCTGTTCCGGCGCTACGGCATTGATGAATCAACGTTTTGGGAAGAGACGAACAAGCTCGCCGAACACTACAAGAAGCGCGGTTATCATCTGTCGGCCGAGATCGCTTACCTGAACCACCTGCTGACGTATGTCCGCGCGGGCGCAATGGAAGGGCTGAACAACAAGGTGCTTTTCGAATGCGGCGCGGATATCAAGTTTTACCCCGGTCTCCCGGATTTCTTCGACCGCGTCAAAGGGTTCGCACACGAACGCCCCGAATACGTGAAGCACGAGATTTCCGTCGAGCACTACATCGTGAGCACGGGCATTGCACCGATGGTCCGCGGCAGTGCGATCGCACAGCATGTCGACGGCATCTGGGCGTGCGAGTTCGTCGAAAACCCACTCCAGCCCGGCTTTCTAAAGCAAAAAGAGCTGCTGATCGACGCCACATCGGAAATCGCGCAGATCGGCATGGTCATCGACAACACCACAAAAACGCGCGCGGTTTTTGAAATCAACAAGGGCACGAACAAGAACCCCGCCATCGATGTGAACTCAAAGATGGCTGCCGAGGATCGTCGGATACCGGTGCAGAACATGATTTATATCGCGGACGGCCCAAGCGATGTCCCCAGTTTTTCGGTGGTCAAAAACGGCGGCGGCCGGGCTTATGCGGTTTACAATCCGGACAAACCGGCCGAGTTCGAACAAAACGACCGGCTCCTTCAGTCCGGTCGCATCCATGGCTATGGACCTGCAGATTATCGCCCCGGCTCGAGCACATCGCAATGGATCCGGCTGCACATTCACCAGATCTGCGATCGAATCGTCGCCGACCGTGAAGCAGCAGTCGCGATGAAAGCTTCGAAACCCCCGCGCCACCTCAACGCCACGCCGGAAGAAGAAGCGGCGAAGCGGGCGGCGATACTACCCAAGCAGGCGTCGTTTCTCGAGTAGCCAATTCATCAGCCAACGCCATTGATCCGTGGCCCTGCTCGGAAGAGCAGGGAGAGAACGAATGATGGCCGCATGCGATCCCGCCTCTCCCGAGGCGAGCCACGAGGAAGGGATCGTAAGCAATGCCTGCGAGGCGTCTTGTGACCGGAACCCACAGACGCAAAAAAACGCCAGCCTTGCGGGCTGGCGTTTTTAAGTGACGAAAGCGAATTACTCGGTGCCGCCGGCGGGACTGTTGTTGATCGTCGGGTCGACCGATGTGACCGGCGTGTTGGTGATCGTATTAGTGACCGAGACCGGGGGGGGCGTGACCGACACCGTCGCAACGACGTTGACGGCACTCACGATCGCCGCGGACTGCGTCGGCGCGGCAGCAACCGCCGCATTGGTGATGGCTTGGGCTTGGGCCGGGGGAGCCGCGGTCACCGCCGCCGAGGCGACAGCACCAGCGGAAGGAGCTCCTGCAGCAACCGCCGCAGGAGTCGCCGCGGCCGTCACGGCAGCAGACGTAATGGCGGCGGCTGACGATGCGCCAGCGGCGATCGCGGCCGGGGTGGAGGCGGCCGTAACCGCTGCCGTTGTGATCGCAGCAGCCGAGGCCGGAGCAGCGGTGATCGCCGCGGCGGTGATTGCCGCAGCACGCGCGGGCGCAGCGGCAACTGCTGCCTGCACGATAGCCGCCGCAGCGGTCGGATTGGCGGCAACGGCGTCAGCGATGATCTGTTCGGCATTCTCCGGGTTGGCCGCCACTTGGGCCGCTACCTGGGAAGCCACTTGATCGGCGTTTTGGGCGACAGCAACGGTCGCGGATAATCCAAGAACCAAGGCAAGAAGGAGGGAACGAGTTTTCATTGAAGGTGAGTTAATGCGCCTGACGGGAGGGAGCGATGGGGCAATTCAATGACGGAAGCAATATTGAATAGGCACTATTTTACTGCCGTCGTTCAGACGTTCAGAGCCATCGTCACCTGAGCTTTGTCCTGCCTCTTAATCTCGGCTCGCTGCGGAACGGTGATTCCCGCTGCGACACCTTCGGCCGCGCCGGTCCCGCGGGGATCGCCGGGCTGATTACGTACGGCCGGGCGTCGTAAAGCGACGCCCTATAAATAAAAAGCGCCGGCCATTTCTGGTCGGCGCTAGGAGAATTGCTTCCGGGACTGGATCAGTTGCCCGCCGGACTAACGTTGATGTCCGGATTGATCGGCGTCACCGGTGTCGTTGGCGCTTGCGGAACCCCAGCAGGCGCTGCCACGGTGGGCGCCGGTGGCGTGACAATCGTACCGGAGCCAGAGGAAGCACCCGCGCCGGCCGAGTTGGCGACTGCGGTTGTATTGACGGTGGCGCCCGCACTGCTCGCACCTGTCGTAGCACCACTCGAGGAAGCTGCCGCAATATTTGCCGCCTGTCCGGGCGCGACCGAAGACGCCCCCATGGCCGAGCCGTTCGACGCCGACGCGGCAATCAGCGTGCCTTGAGCACCGCCCCGAATACCCGCCTGAGCGGCACCTTGGATGCCGCCTTGCGCTGCGGCCTGAGAAACAGCCGCCGCCATCTGCGCGGCCTGAGCCGGCGCGGCGTTGGTGGCAGCCGTCGCGGCTGCATTCGCGATTGCTCGCGTGCTCGCGGCCGCACCCGCGGCGGTCCTTGCCGTGGAAGCGGCGCCTTGCGCGGCGGCCTGCGTTACGGTTTGAGCAACGGCCGCCACATTCTGGCCGCTGGCCGCCGCTTGGTTGATCACCGTTTCAACAATCGCCCTCGCCTGCGACGGAGCTGCGGCCGAGGCCGAAGCCGCGACTTGAGCCACCGCTTGCGGGATCGATTGGGTCACCGTCTGGAGGGTCGCCGTCAGTTCGGTCGATGCCTGACCCGAAGAAGAGGCGCCGAAATTGCCAGGATTCGCCGCGACAACCGCGACCGCCGACACCGCGATCGCGGCCGCTTCGCTCACCTGGGCCATGGCCGCGGGATTGTTTGCCAGCTCAGCCGAGGTCGTCGGGGCGCCGCCGTTGAGAGTAGAAATCGAAACGCCGCCGGCGTTGATGGTGACGACCGGCCCGCCACCCACCGGAGTGATGCTCACAGTACCGTTGAGCGTGACGACCGAATAAACGGTTCCCTGGACTTCGACCGTGTAAGTCGTGCCGCGAGCCGCCGCGACGCCCTTCGGGGTGCGAACACCGTAGGACTTCCCACCGAGCTTCGCTTCATCGAGCTGGGAGACGATGTTGCCGCGGACGAGGTTCAGCGTGGGATTGTTGCCCGAAAGATTCTCCACTTCGATTTGGGAATTCTTTTTGATCGTCGCAATCGCACCGGAGACCGCCTCTAGATACACCTCGGCGTTCGCGCCGGTGTTGATCTGCGCGCCCTGTGGCACGCTGTCGTTCTCATTAAGCGGACGCGTCGCGCCGTTGACTGTGACCGTCGCTCCCGTTCCGACAATTTTGAGGACTTTGGCCTCCTGGGCCGCAGCACGCGCTGCCATCAGGAAAACGCCGATAAAAACAAGACTAACGCCCGATAACAGAGTTCTGAGATTTCGCATAAGGAGGGGGTGTTGAGGATGGAAAATGCGCTTGGTCCCACGAAAAGACGAAAACCAGCCGCGGGCGCGACGCTCCAATAACATAGCCGCCGTTTGCAACCTCTAATTCGGCGGACGAACACCCGTAAACCGACGGCGAAGCCGCTTCATTTCTCCCCCATTACGTAGTCGCCATTCCAATTCGGCGGCGGCGGATTCGCTCGAAACTGCTCAACCAGGCCTAGGTAAAAACCTGAGGGATTGCGCGATCCATCAGGCGATTCACGGAGCACGTTGCATTCGAGTCCCGCACTCTTGGTGAACAGCGCGGCCGCACCCGTCCAATCGCGAGCGTAGTATTTTTCCAGGGCCCGCGAAAATATCGCGACACATTCCCGTTGTTGCGCGTCCACGCTTTCCCCGGCTCCGGCGAGCTCGTAGATCGAAACCGCACTGGTCCGTCCTTTCACCACGATGCGGCCCAGCGGTCGAAACAGGATGCGATCGCCGCCATGCTGCTCGCAAGCCGCCTTGGTCATTTCGGTGCACATCGCGTACACTCCAAAAATCTTCGCCCCCGACTCCATTCGCGCGGCGAGATTCACGTTGTCGCCCATCATGGTGTAGTTGAATCGCGTTCGACTCCCCATGTTGCCGACCACGGCCAAGCCGCTGTTCAGCCCGATGCGCGTTCGCATTTGCCCTACGATCTCCGGCCATTTGTCGCCCTCCGCCTGCCATTTGGCGCGCAGCTCCCGCAGACGCTGCTGCACTCGCAGCGTCGCGACGCAGGCTCGATACGCGTGATCCGCCAGCGGAATCGGCGCGCCGAACATCGCCACCACCGCGTCGCCGATGTACTTGTCCAGCGTGCCGCCCTCTTCCTGCACGGTGTCGGTGCACGCCGTGAGGTATTCGTTCATCAGCTCCACCAGCCGCTCCGGCGGCAGCTTCTCGGAAAACGTGGAGAATCCCTCGATGTCGGAGAAATACGCCGTAATCTCCTCCTCCATTCCGCCGAGGTGCGGACGCTCGCCGGACTTCACCATGCGCTCGACGACCACCGGCGACACATAGCTGCCGAACATCGACTTGATTTCGCGTTTCGCGCGCTGCTCCTCCGCGATGCGATGGCTGACGACGACGAATTGCAGCAGCCCCAGGCCGATCAGCGGCCACTCCAGCGCCAGCCACCAGCTCTTCCACACCCAGAGCCACACCCCGGCCGATGTATAACTCAAGAGCAAGAGCACCGTCCCAGCGCACAACTGCAGCACCGAACGATCTGCGACCCAGATGAGCCCCGCGTAGGAAAGCCCGAGGACCAGGAGAAACACGAGCCCATCGGGAACACGGCGTGCGAAGTCTTCGCGCAGCACGTTATTGATCAGGTTTGCGTGCACCAGCACGAGCGGTGAGTTGCCGCCGCGCGGAGTCGAACCCGCGTCGGCCATACCCGTGACCACCTGCCCGAGCAACACTATGCGGCCGTCGAAGGCGGGTGGCTTCGGCGCGAGCGGGTTCTTGTCCACGTAATGCATCGAGCTCTTCAAAAGCACCTCGAGGCAACTGTACGTCGTGAAATCGGTCCCCCAGTCGCCCTGATCGTAGCGGTAGTTCAACAGCACGCGGCCGCTGTCGTTGATCGGAATCCGCCACTCGCGGGACTCTGTCGGAAGGTAAACCGCGTCGCCGAGCCGCACTCGCACCTTCTCGGGCGGCACATCGAAGTACGCCATCAGGGTCTGCAAGGCGAGCGAAGGGTAAACCTCGCGCCCCACCCGCACGACCGCGGGCACCTCGCGTTGCACGCCGTCGGGGCCGTGCGGCGTATCCGCAAATCCATACCGGCTCAAGGCCCGCAACTGTGGAAACGGCTTGAGCGCGTGCTCGTCGCCCAGGAGCCGGCTCGTGTCGCCCTCGACATTCGTCAATGGCCGCGTCGGCCCTTCGTCCAACGCCTCCGCTCCAGGCTCGGAATTCGTTACCCCCGCCGAGACCATTTTCACGCCGTTGAGAGAGGCCTTGAGCACCGCCACCGCCATCTGATCGTCGCCTTCTCCCTTACGGCTTGCGTCGAGAATCACGTCGTAGGTGATCACCTTGGGCTTCCCCAGCGCCATCATCGTGATCAGCTCGGCGTGCACCGCGCGATCCGGCGGCCACTGCAGGGCGGGATTGGCGTTGTGCGTCGAATCCTCGTACAGCACGATCGCGATCCGCGGATCCGGCGGAGGCTGGAAGGCCACCCGATAGGCCGTGCGCCAGTCGAGCGTCTTCCACGCGAGTTGTTTCACCAGCGGCACCTGCGAGAGCGCCCAGGCGACACCGAGGCAAACCGGCGGCACCCACCACAGCTTTCGGAAGGTCGTGCCGCGCGCCTGGGTCATGCGTCGGCGCACCATGTCGCCGGCCGCGATCGTGTGCCAGCGGATTCTCGAGACGCTGCCTCAGACCACGTGACTACCGACTACGGACTGAAACAAACGTGCGCCCGGGCCAGCACTCGTGTGGATGGTCTGTGGTCTCTTTCTTCACGGCAGCTTCGCCTGCACCAGCTTGCTCACCGCACCAAAATCCATCAGCGCCGCCTCGGGCCGCTTCTTCAACGCACCAATCACCTTGCCCATGTCCTTCTTCGATTGCGCCCCCGTCTCCTGAATCGCTTCCGCGATCAATGCGTCGACCTTCGCCGCGTCCAGTCCCGGCGGCAGATATTTCTCGAGCACCTTGATCTCCGCCGCATTTGCCGCGACCAGATCCGCCCGGCCGCCCTTCTCGAATTCCACGTTGGCGTCGGCGAGATTCTTCACCGCCTTGCGCAGCGTCGCGAGCGCCAGCGCGTCGTCGATTTCCTTGTTGGCATCCATCGCCGCGCGCTTGATCGCGGCATCAGCCGTGCGCAGCGCCGTCGTGGTCGTGGCATCGCGTGCTTTCATGGCGACAATAATGTCGGCCCGGAGGGTCTCGTAGATCGAAGGCATGAGCGCGAAAATCTCTGCGTGCATCCACCGGCGCAATCGTGATTTCATCGCCCAATGAATCCCCTGCCTTCGCGCAACGTCCTCGGCGGGCCGTTGAAACCTTGCTCAACCGAACCGCTCACCGGCTTCTTTCGCAACGGCAGCTGCGACACCTGCGAAGACGATCACGGCTGCCACACCGTGTGCGTCGAGGTGAGCACCGAGTTTCTCGCCTACAGTCGCACCGCCGGCAACGACCTCTCCACCCCGCGGCCCGAGTTCAACTTCCCCGGCTTGAAACCCGGCGACCGCTGGTGCGTCTGCGCCGCGCGCTGGCTCGAATGTCTCGCCGCCGGCGTCCCCGCGCCGATCGCGCTCCATGCGACGCATGAACGCACATTGGAAATTGTCCCACTCGCGATCCTTCAACAACACGCCACCGCCTGACCTCGAGTCGCCCCGCCTCACCTCGCTCTACCCCACTCCCCGATGAATCCGCGTTCGCTCTTTCGCCTCAGCGCCACTGCACACACGATCGTCGCAACCACGCGCGCAACCCCACTCGCCGCCATTCTCGCGCTTGCGTCCGCCATCCCCGCGTCCGCCGCCCCCGCCGCCTCCCTCAGCTGGAATCCGCCCGGCCTCCCACCCGCACCCGCCGAGGGTCCCGCGCTCACGCAGGGCGCCTTCCTCAAACCCGAGCAGGGCCAGGCCATGCTCGAAGCCGCGCTGCAACGTTTTCCCGATCGCGCCGCCTGGGACGCCTACGGCCGTCACGTGCGCACCCGCATGCAGGACGCGCTCGGCCTCTCGCCTTGGCCGAAACGCACGCCGCTGAACCCCATCGTGCACAGTCGCCGCACCTACGACGGCTACTCGGTCGAGAACGTCATGTTCGAGTCCGTCCCGGGATATTTCGTCACCGGCAATCTCTACCGGCCGCTCAACGCCCGCCCGCCTTACGCCGCCATCCTCTCGCCGCACGGTCATTATCCGCGTATCCAGAAAATGGATGATTACGAGAACCACGCCCGCTTCTGGCCCGGCATGCAGGCACGCTGCGCCACGCTCGCACGGATGGGCGCGGTCGTGTTCGCGATCGATATGTTCGGCTACGGCGACTCCATGCAGCTCGTCGGCCAGGCCGCCCATCGCCACCCGTTCGCTCTCACGCTGCAAACGTGGAACGCCATGCGCGCGGTCGACTTTCTCCTGTCGCTCGACGGCGTGGATCCGAAACGCATTGGCGTCAGCGGCGAATCCGGCGGCGGCACGCAGACTTTTCTCCTCAGCGCCCTCGATCCGCGGATCGCGTTGAGCGCGCCCGTCGTGATGGTGTCGTCGTATTTCTTCGGCGGCTGCCAGTGTGAGAGCGGCCTGCCGATTCACCGCAGCTCCGATCATTTCGTGAACAACGCCATGATCGCCGCGCTCTTCGCCCCCAAGCCGCTGCTCGTCGTGTCCGACGGCGCCGACTGGACGCAACACGTGCCGAAGATCGAGTTTCCCTTTCTGCAGAAAATCTACGGCTACTACGGCGCGGAGACCCAGGTCGCCAACGTCCATCTGCCCGACGAGAAACACGATTACGGTCCGTCAAAACGCGCCGCGCTGTATCGCTTCGCCGCCGAGAAATTCGGCCTGAACCTCTCCGCCGCGCAGTCGACCGATGGCGCGATCGACGAGTCGCGTGTCACCACGGAAAAGCCCGCGCAGCTCCGCGTCTTCACCGCCAAGTATCCAATCCCCCACCACGCCTTGCACGACGTGGCGTCGATTCAGAAGTCGCTTCAGGCGCAGCAGAAATAGGACGGCCCCTCATTGCACGACGTGCAGCACGCGGCGTACAGTGCCGCGGCTCTTCGCTGTTTTCAGTGCGTCACTGCCGGCGAATGGGGGCCCCGAAGGGGCGAAAAGGTGAAAGTCCGAGGCAACGCCCTGAGAAATGTTCTGTGGCCTGCCTCGGGAGAGGCGGGATTTTTAAACGTCCAACCTCCCTCCGGTCCCTGCTCTCCCGAGCAGGGCCACACTAAAGTACAGTCTCGCGCGGCCTGCACGCGTACGGGTCGGCGCGCCTCCCCCCACGGTGCGTTACTTCCGCACCGGCGGCTTCGCCTCCGGATGCGTGGCGAGGATCGCCCGGAGTTTCGCGACCACCTTCGGCTGCTCCGCGGCCAGGTTCCGCGTTTCTCCCGGATCGGCGACATAATCGTACAGCTCCAGCTCCGCCGTCTCGCGCGCCGCACCGATCTTCTTCCATTCGACCAGCCGGTGACGCGCAGTGCGCACCGCGCGGCCGAGCACTTCGCCCCCATTCGGCCCCGGGCCGCGATTGCGTGGATACGCGTGCGACACATGATCGCGCACGCTCGCCTTCGCATCGCGCAACACCGGCACGAAGCTCCGTCCATCCATCGGTTGCGCCACGTGCAAGGCCGGCGCAGGCAGCCCCGCCAGCTCACAAAGCGTCGGGTAGATATCGACCGTCTCGACCAGCGCCGCCGAGTGCGCGCCGGGCCGGGCCACGCCGGGCGCGACGACCAGGATCGGAATCCGCGTCGCCTGCTCGTAGTTCGTGTGCTTCGTCCACATCCCGTGATCGCCGAGGTGCCAGCCGTGATCGCCCCAGAGCACGATGATCGTGTTCGAGGCCAGCCCGAGCCGGTCGAGCTCGTCGAGCACCTTGCCGACCTGCGCATCCGCAAAGCTGATACTCGCATAGTAGCCGTGGATCAGCGTTCGCTGCAGTTCCTCCGTCAGCGGCGGACGCACCGGCACCGGATCGTAGTTGTTCAACTCGAGCAGCGTCTTCCCCGCGTAGCCCGGCGCGCCGTCCGGCGGCGTCGTCCGCGTCGCCAGCGGCAGCTTCGCCGGATCATAGAGATCCCAATATTTCTTCGGCGCGCAGAACGGCAGGTGCGGTCGCGCGAAGCCCACTGCGAGAAACAGCGGCTGCTCCGGCTTCTCCTTCGCCGCGCGCAATCGCCGGATCGCTTCCTCCGCCAGCCGCCCGTCGCCGTAAGCGTTGTCCGGCACATCCGGGCGCTCCCACGCCGCGCCGCGCGGCAGCTGCGCGATCGGCCCCGCCTTCGCGTTCGTGAAGAACGCTTCCTCGCGCGTCAGCTTCCCGCCTGTGCTCTCCGGCAACAGATACTCGACGAGCTTCTCCTTGTGAAACGGCACGCTCCACGACGCATCGTCGTTCGTGTTGCCGTGGCCGATGTGCAGGATCTTGCCCATGCCTTCCGCGCGCCAGCCGTGCCGCATGAAATATTGCGTCAACGACACCGCATTCGGCACCGCCGCGCGAAAATTCGTGCTCAGGTTATAGATGCCGAGACTCGTCGAACGCGACCCGAGCATCAGGTTGTTCCGCGACGGCGAGCACACCGCCTGGTTGCAATACGCCGCATCGAAGCGCATGCCGCGCGCCGCGAGCCGGTCCATGTGCGGGGTCTTCGCGATCGGATCGCCGTAGGCGCCCAGCGCCGGCTTCAGGTCGTCGACACAAATAAGGAGGATGTTCGGACGGCGCGGCGCGGCCGCAAAAGTCGCCGAGGCTGCTGCACACAGGAGGAAAACCAACCGCAGGGATAAGGCCATAAGTCGTCGGGGGTCGATGCCCAACGTCACTGTCGCCAGCCGCCACTGGCGAGCCGATTGAACTGACTATTTCGGGCTTTTGACTGCTTTATCTGCAACCAGGTCGATCCCGCCCCACGCTTTTTCCCACGTAGTCTTCACCGGCGCCTGCGTCCAGAATTCATCGCCCGCCGGCAGGCCGAGCGGCAACAACGCGACGCTGCACAGATAGAGACTGCCCGTCGAAATATACGTCTCGCCGAGCCCCGGCTGATGCCCCGCCAATCCGATGCGCAGCCAGCCGTTCGCATCCCAGGTTCCCGGCGCTTCGAGCGTTTTTTGGATCACGCGCGTCAGAGCGACGCGCGCCTGCGCCGGCGACACGCCCTTCGGCAGCACCCGCCGCCAGGCAGCGAGTGCGAGGCCTTGAAATGCCCCGCAGCGATAAGCGATCGAGCGTCCAATAACTGGATACGCACCATCCGGCGCGATCGACCGCTCCTGAATCGCCGCATAACGCGTAAGCCGCTGGACCGCCTTTGCGTGAAACGCCTTCCACTCCTCGGCCTCGTCGCGCACCACCTCGAGCGCTTCCACGAGCATCGGCTGGATCACAAAAGAATTATAGTAATCCCAATGAAATTCCGGGCCGTCGCCGTACATCCCGTCGCCGACATACCAGTCGCGATGCTTGCGAATCCCCTCGAACAATCGCGCGTCGTCCCGCTGCGCGCCGGCCCGATGCAGGAACACCTCGACCATCGTCGCGAAGAGTTTCCAGTTGTTCTCTCCCGCCATAATTGGCCGCGACGAGACCATCGCCGCCACCACGTTCCGCTGCACGCGCGCGTCGAGTTTTTGCCACAGCTCCTTCGGCGCCCGCAACAGCGCCTGCGCCAGAAACGCCGCATCGACGAGCGGTTGCCGGCCCCGGGAGAAATTCAAAAAATCCGGCGACTCCGGATCCGTCGCCGCATCGATTCCGGCCCGCGCCAGCGCCGCCAGTCGACCGCGCTCCGTCCCTTCCGACGTCGCATCGCCACCGAGTTCCAGCCACGGCGCGATGCCCGCGAGCAGCCGCCCCAGCCCTTCGAGGTGTGTATACTGCGGGCGGTCCTTTGACGACGGATGCCCTTCGACGGGCATCGTCGCCTTCAGCCGCCGCTCCGCCAACGCCGACAGCAGCGGCGATCCCAGCCGTCCCGCGATCTGACACCAATAAGCGCGATCCTTCACGCCCGTAGCGTGCGCCGTGACCAGCTGTCTGCCCGCGGCGGTTGCAGCGTGAGCTCTACGGCCGCCGGCCGCACCGGCAAATCCGGCAGCAGCGGCGAGTTTGACGAAATCGCGTCGGGTTTTCATGCGTGATCGCCATTCGGCACCCCAGGGACGTGAACGCAAGACCGCGTCGCCCCTTTGTCCGCGGTGCCCAGCCCGCCAATCGCCGAGAACCTGCGCGGCCCACGAACACCCGCCGCTCGTGATTCGCGGCGGCGATCTCAACCGCGTCGGCACACAACGCCGATTTGCCCTGCAAGCTCGACACGTCCGATTCCCATCGGATGGTAACAACACCCTGCGCCAGGAACGGCTGGGCAATTCGCACATGGATGGAATCGGCCTCATACAAGACCTCGCAATCGTGCTGCTCGCCGCAGGCATCGGCGGCACAATCTGCCGCCGCCTCGGGCTGTCGGTCGTCGTGGGATACCTGGTCGCCGGCACGTTCATCGGCCCGTTCACGCCGCCTTTTTCATTTATCCAGGACGTCGATCGGATCCAGACACTCTCGCAGGTCGGCCTGGTGTTCCTGATGTTTGGCATCGGGCTCGGCCTCAGTCTGAGCCGGCTCGGGCGAATGGGCTGGCCCACCTTGCTCGCCACAGGCCTGGGCGCGCTGTTCATGTTGTTTCTCACCCAAGCGCTCGGGCGCGCAGTCGGCTGGGATTCGAGCCAGTCGCTGTTCATCGCCGGGATGTTCATGGTGTCGAGCTCGGCGGTGATCGCGAAAATCGTCGGCGAACTGAACCTGACGCACGAGCGCACCGGGCAGGTCGCACTCGGCGTGACCGTCCTCGAGGACGTCGTCGCGGTGGTCATGCTCACCATCCTCGGCACTCACGCACGGGGCGGCAACGAGAGCGATGCGAGTGTCAGCAGCGTGATCACCGGCATGAGCGCATTTGTGGTACTCCTCGTGGGAGCCGGCTTGCTCATGGTGCCTCGACTCCTGCGACGGCTGGAGGCTCGCGCCGATCCCGAGCTGCAGACGATCATCGTCGCCGGCGTGCTGTTCCTGCTCTCGATGACGGCCGTGAAGGCCGGATATTCGCTCGCCCTGGGCGCGTTCCTGCTCGGTGCGATCGTCGCGGAAATTCCCCAAAAAGGCGCCGTCGAAAGGGCGTTCACCGGGATGCGCGATCTCTTCAGCAGCGTCTTTTTCGTTTCGATCGGCATGATGATCGATTTGGAGCTCATGCTGCCCGTGTGGCCGATGATTCTCGGCCTCGTGGGGTTCGTGATCGTCGGCCGCGCACTGGCCACCAGTACGGCGTTGATGCTCTGCGGCACCCGGCCGCAAGAAGCGCGTCGCGCCGGTCTGCTGCTCACACCGCTGGGCGAATTCTCGTTCATCATCGCGCAACTCGGGGTAAGCTCCGCGGTGCTGCCGGAAAGATACTACCCGATGTCGGTCGGTGTTTCGATTCTCACCGTGCTGCTGGTTCCGCCGATCAACCGCCACGCGGAGTCGATCCTGCGCTTCGTCGACCGACTGGAACCGTCATGGCTCCAGCGCACCTTTGAGGCCTACCACGGCTGGATCGAACAGGTGCAATCGCAACCGAGCACGTCGCTCGCGTGGACTCTCATTCGCGGTCGGTTGCTGCAGACGCTCGCGGAGATTTTTTTCGTGACGGGCGTCATGCTGTTCTCGCATCAGCTCCTCGATCTGCTGCTGGAAAACGCCAGCCTGGTCGGCCTCGGACCACGAACGTTGAGCTGGGTGTTCTGGAGCGTGATCGCGGTCATCGCCCTCATACCGCTCGTGGCGATCTGGCGCAATCTTACCGCGATCGCGATGATCGTCGGCGAGAGCGTCGGCGGCGAAAGGCGCCTGCCCGCCGCCGTCGTTCGCAAGACGCTCGTCGGCCTCATCGCGGTCGGACTTGGCATGTGGGTCTACGTCATCCTGCCGTTCGATCAGCTGGGAATCTGGGGGTGGCTCGTCATCGGCGTCGCCGCGACCGTGGTGGTCGCGATCTTTTCCAGGAAGCTGATCTATTGGCACAGCCAGGTGCAGTCCTCCATGCGTGAAGTTCTGGCGGAAGATCCCCGGATTGCCGGAGAAGCCGTCGCGGCCGCCGCCCGGGGCAAGCGCCAGCGGGACTTGGAGCAATGGGATCTCCGCCTCGCCGAATGCGTGGTGCCCGATGCCGCCAACTACGGCGGACAGACCCTGGCCCAACTCTCTGTTCCGACTCGCTTCGGTTGCGCCGTTCTGGAGTTGGAACGCAACGGGCACGTCATCACCGCAATTCGGCCGGACCTGCGCGTCTATCCCGGCGACAAGCTGCTGTTGCTCGGCCGAAGGGACGAACTGAATGCCGCGCGCGATTTCCTACTGCGCTCCGACGTATCCCGCCGCGATCAAGCCGACGAGTTTCGCGGCTCCGTGCTCGAAACCTTCACGATGCCGGCCGGCCGTTATGCCGGGCAAACGCTCGCGGAGCTCAAGCTCGCCCAACTCACCGGCACGCGCGTCGTGGGAATCGAGCGCAACGGCCACAAGATCATCGCGCCCTCGGGCGAAGAGCGCCTCGAAGCCGGCGACGACGTCCTGGTGGCCGGCACGCTTTCCGAAATCGGCGCTTTTCGCCGCTGGCTCAGCACCGCCGAATAACGGTCCGCGCGACGGATCGCCGGAGACTCGCGGTTACCACCACAATCCCCATTCAACCGCCGTCAGCGGGCCGATCCCGAACGAGTCCGCGACCGATTCCGTTTTCCGGCTGCTGGCGATCGCGTGACACGCCCCGAGTTCGCCGGGCGCGCGGTGCGGCGGGCCACCTGCCCGCTTTTCTTTCGCGGCGAAGGCACCACGACCACCGGGCACATGGCACGTTTCAAAACCCCTCGGGTTGTACTCCCGACCACGACATCGAAAAACGCGGTGTGCCCGTGCGATCCGATCACTATATAATCAGCTGCGAGCTTCCGGGCGTGGGCAATAATCTGCGTCGCCGGAAATCCATTCGCGCAGATTATCTCCACCGGCACCTCCCGTGTCGTCAGGCGGCGCTGGAGCTTTCGCAATTCCCGGCCGGCCGCACCCTGCGCATCGTCCATCACCAACAAGGCGGGCGCCGCCAGCGGGGCGACATCCGTCGCGATGACCGGTGGCGGCGGCACTGCATGCAGCAGGACGAGCCGCGCTCCGACGACCCGCGCCAGCTGGCGCGCTTCCGTCATCACCCGGCGGCTGCCGCGCGAAAAATCGACAGGGACGAGGATCGTTTTCATGAGACGAACGGAGGGATCGGAGCTTCACACCGTTGCTGGATTCACCCGCGTCCGCCACACGCCCGAAACCTTTTTTTGCCGCGCCGGAACCACAATGACCGGGCAGGTCGCCCGCTTCACGACCGCCCTGGTGGTGCTGCCGAGCGCCAGGTCGTGAAACGCGGTGTGCCCATGCGATCCGATCACGATGTAATCGGCCGGAAGTCGCAACGCCTGCTCGATGATCATGGATGCAGGAGAGCCATCCAGATGGAAGGAGTCCGTCCTGATGAAATCGTTCTCGAGGGCGTCCTCGAGCCGCGACAGCTGCGCGGCGGCGGCTTTCCGGTTTAGTTGATTGATCTCGTTATAATCTTCCAAGAAACCCGCCTCGTTGGACATCCGGCCGACCGGTTGCGTAATATGCAATAATACCACGCGGCCATCGAGCACGCGGGCCAAGGCCGAGGCTTCGGCCACCACCCGCTGCGTGACCGGAGAAAAGTCAATTGCCGCCAGAACTGTTTTCATCGCCTTGATTTTACCCAACATACGCTGCGTCGGGTCCACGTGCTGTGCGCTGTTTGCCATTTGCCGCGCAGCGATTGCGCCCCCGCGTGGGATCCATTCCCGCCGCGCTACATTACGCCTGATGAGGCTGGCCTGCGGCTGCGCTGACTACGGACGAGCGCCTGGGGATCGAACCGTTGCCGGCGTCGGAAATGGGAGGGCGATTCGCCGGCGATACGCCGAAACACCCGGTTGAATTGTGACAATGATTTGAAGCCGGCTGCGTAAGCCGCCTCGCACACGCGTGTATTATTTTCACCGAGCATCTGCTTCACCGTCTCGATCCGCAGCCTCGCCAGATAGGTGGTAAACGTGCAGCCCGTCGCTCTCCTGAAAAGCTTGCAGAAATAGAACGCGCTCATGTTCGCCGCGTGCGCCACGTCGATGAGACGGATATCCTCGGTTTGATGTTCCGTGATGAACGCCCGAGCCTTCATGATGGCGGGCAAATCGGCCTCGGCGGCGGCAACTATAAGCCGATTACTCACGATGGCCAGGTGCTGCGCAAAGAGCCCGAGCAGGCGAATGGTCGAATCATATACATTCCTGGTGACCACCCGCGTACGAAAATACGCCAGTTCGATTTCTCTCATTTCAACCGCTGTACCGCTGACCTCCAGTTCCGCCATGACTTGCTTGAAACGCTCCTTGGTCGGCGGCTGCAGGAAGATCTGTCCCGTTTGCAGATAAGCCACGACGCGTTCGCCCACCTGCACCGGGACGACCGATTCACTCAGGCCGGCGTAGCATTCAGATGTCTTCGCCCCCTGTGTCGCCGCGTTCTCCACCCGCTGCTGAAACTGCAGGCAGGCGGCACACGACCTATTGCGCTGCGCCATCAGCTCGCAAAACGGATTTGACCGCTTCGCCCCATGCAGCGGCGGTTGAAAGGACCCGGGACCTCGCAGTACCAAAGGCAGGCCGGTGGCGGCCCCGAATGCCTGTTGATATAGCTGAAATATTTCCGAACGCTGTAGATGAGCGACGATCAAACGCGCGTCCTCGTTATCACGCCGGGCGCCGGTGTTGCTAGGGGACGGCAGGGAAACCATATCGCCACTTTTAGCAGGCGCCGGCGCACTCGCCTATCGGTGGCAGGCCTGATTTCACCTAAGCGGCAGGCCTAGGGTATAGTGCCCAACGCGTGATCGGGAAATTCGTCGCTCCACTCGGGCTCACAAACCGGTGCGGCAATATTCGCAAAAAACGCGCAGTATGCGGCGAGAACAAGGCTGACTATGTCGGAGTGAAAAAGTCCCCAAAACTACCCCTTCTACTCCTGGTCGACGACAATCCCGATGATGCGGCGCACTTCCGACGCCTGCTCGATAAAGCAGGCGTGCCAAATCCCGTCGCAACGGTAGAAGACGGCGAACAGGCAATCTCCTACCTCAGAAAGTCCTGCCAGGCCGGCGGAAGTCCACGCGGTTGCAAACCGGCGCTGATCTTCCTGGATGTCAAAATGCCGCGCGTCGGCGGATTCGAAGTGCTGAAATGGATTCGTCACAAACGGGCTTTCCGAAAAACTAAGGTCATCATGATGACCAGCTCCGACGAGCCGAAGGACATGCAACGCGCGGCCGATCTCCACGCCGATGGATATCTGCTCAAGCTCCCAAGCCCTAGGACATTGGCCTACCTGATTCAGCAGGCGACGTCTCCTAATCCTCCCATTTCAAACCCAACGGCCCCGCAAAATCAAGATGCCCCAGCCGCAGGTCAGTCTCCTGTGCATGCAAAAAACGAAGCTCGTTGAACAAGATCCGCGAAGCAGCCCACCGAAATGAAGCTAAGGTTTTCGATGAAAAAAATTCCACCCCACGACCGCTTCGCCGCCAGGCCGCGGAAGCCGCGTTCGCCGCCACGAACCGATCCCAACGTTGGCACAACCCCGAATTCACCCGGGCCCGAGATCATCCCGCCCGAGTGGAGCTGGCATTACCGCACGCTGCTTCATCTGCGCCATCGGATCATGCGCACACCCGTCGACCACCCGGCGCCAGCCGCGCATCCAGCAGAAATGCTCGGTGGCGATGTGCTGGATAACGCTCGGGAGGCGCTGAATCACGACGATCTCTGGGCGGCACTGGCGGCCGAAGAAGACAAGCTGTTCGAGGTGGATTGCGCGCTGCAGCGGATTCGCGATGGAGTCTACGGATTCTGCGAAGAGACCGGTAAGCCGATTCCCGCCGACCGGCTGCGGTCGATGCCATGGACTCGATATTGCGGCACGGTCGCCGAGCGAGATGAACTGCACGAAGGACCCGATCCTTCCAATCCTGAATAATCACCCGCATATAGATGAAAACGATTATAGCTGCGGTTGATTTCTCTCCGATCACCGAGCGAATCCTCGCTCATGCCGCCACGCTCGCTCGTGCGGTCCACGGCCGCGTGGTGCTTGTGACCGCGTTGATTCCGCCGGTTTTGCCGAAGGAGTTCGCCGCCGCGCCAAACCTCGGCCGGGTTTTCATCGGCACGGAGAAAACCGTCAGGCGCAAGCTCGCGGCCCTTCAACAACGACTGGAGAACGAGGCGGTCCCCACCTCGAGTATTCTGCTGCAAGGAGAGCCCGTGCGACTTATAATTGAAAAGGCGTCCGCCGCACGCGCCTCCTATATTGTAATCGGTTCACACGGCCACTCGGCCTTTTTCGACCTGGTCGTGGGCAGCACCACTCACGGCGTCTTGAAACGCGCGAGTTGCGCCGTCGTCGTTATACCGGCGCGGGAAAACCGACCCGTCCGTGCTCGACGCTCATCTGCACGCGCCTGAGCCGAAATATATCTCTATAGGATATCTACCGCGACTTCGAACGCCGGCTGGGCCGTGTATCACGCCGTGACCCGACGGCTTTGCCTGGCCCTCTAACCGCGGATTCTGCCAGCGGAGAGATAGGTTCAATATCCCGGGCTGACGTCTTCGAAAGCCGCGCCACCACCTTGGAGGCTTGAAGCTCCTCCGACTCGTCCGGCTCTTCGCCCCCCGCGTCCGATGCTTGCCTGGGCCTTTCCGATATATCGGAATCCGCGCCTCGAATCGAAACCAGCTCCGGGATGTAATGCTTCGGGACCGCCCCCGTCTGTTCGAGGCGCTGCTCCACTTCGCGAGTATAGCGACACCACGGCAGCGCGCGCAGACGGCGGGCGGAAATTCGCGCGCCCGTTTTCTCACACCAGCCATAAGTCCCCTGTACAATCCGGTCGATCGCCGCATTGACGTCGCCCAACGCGTTCTCCGTCCGGGCAAACAGCGCCAGCGCCAGATCGTGATCGAATTCATCCGTGCCACTGTCGGCCGCGTGCATGCTGTGCGGCTCAATCGCCTCGGATACATCGTGCATCCGCGTTGCAGCCTCCCTGAGCAGCCTTTCCCGCAGGGCAACCAGGGTTCTGTAATGCCAGGTCCATTTCGGATTGATCACGGGCGCTTCGGCCGGCTCGAGCTTTATTATCCGGCTTTTGCCGGGGCGCGTCACCGCCTTCACGGCTTTCTTTTTCATCCGGGACAATACATGACGCCGGCAAAACAGCTTGCCGTATATTGTCCAACAATCCGCATAGGTTGACCTCGCTGCACTTGAATCGCATGCGAGCATCGCGAGCCCCTGGCATACTCTCGCCAAATTGTGCCCATCGAATACCAATCGATGCGGAGGTTCGCCTGAATTTAGGGGTAAGCTAGATCCAACTCCCGCGATCACCGTTGCGCGACAGCTCAAAACCTCGACGGATGCACCTCATGCCGACTCGTAAACAGTATCTCCGCTGGGCCGATTCGGACTCTCCGCTCCCGCGGCCACCAGCGCCTTTATCGGTGCAGACGACTTTTCGGCACCTGCCTTCATCGCCCGAGATCGCCGCGCGTGTCGAGGCCGAGGCACGCAAGCTCCAACGCTATTTCGATCGCATCACGCATTGTCACGTCGTCATTGTCGCCCCGCATCTGCATCATCGTCACGGACGGCAATATGCGGTGCATATTGAGCTCAGCGTCCCGCATGAGCGACTGGTGATCAATCACGAGCCGGCGGCACACCCGCGTGATTCCGCCGGCAAGAGATTGACCAAGCAGGCAGATCCTCACGCGGCGCATCAGGACATCCATGTCGTGATTCGAGAAGTCTTCGACGCCGCGCGCCGGCGCCTGGAAGACTATGCACGAAGAGCTCGCGGTGATATTAAATCGCGCACGCGCAGCCGTGTAGCACTGACGCTATAGAGAGAATGCTCATACGGGACTGGGGAGGACGAACCATGAATACAGATCGACCGGCCAATCCTCGTCGCGGATATACCGACGACGATCTTCGCGATTATGCCTATCATCTCTGGTTACAGAGTGGAATGAGCTTTGCCGTGGATTGCTGGGGAGAGGCGCTCGCCTGCCTCCAAGCCAATCTCCCGAAATGCAATCGCCGAAAACCGCGTCCGGCGCCGGCTGGCGGGGCTTCCGTTGCACCCGTGCGCCGGGCACGATCGCAGCGCATCCAACCCGCTCGGGCTCGCTCTCCCGCTGGCCAGTCCACCCGGGGTTGATCTCTCATCGAGAATGACGGCCACGGCGTGGTGGCCGGCCGCTGTACACAAGACAGACGGAGCGGCGTCGCCCGCGGAGCGACGTCATCCCGCACTCACTTCCATACCGGCTTCGTATTGTCCAAACCGCGCGGCCGAATTGCAGCGGGCACGTTGCAGCAGCGCTTCCTGGGCCGCGACGATGTTTTCCATCTTGCCCGACCAGGCTTTCAACGCCGGCGCCTGTAGCGCGCGACCGAAGGAAAAGCTCAATTCCCATGGCGCGGGCCCGATCCGGTTCAACGCATCGAGATGTTCCGTCGCGCGAATATCCGATTGCCCTCCCGACAGGAATACGATGCCCGGCACCGCCACCGGAACCGTGTGCCGCATGCAGCGGATCGTCGCTTCCGCGACGTCAGCGATGCCCGCCTGCTGCGCGCAGGTCGTGCCGGAGAGTACCATGTTTACCTTCAGCAGCATCGCGGACAGTCGAACGCGATGCTCGAACAACGCGGTAAACACCGCGCGCAACATCGACTCGGTCGTGGCATAGTGTCGATCGATCGGATGGGGCCCATCCATCAGCACCTCCGGCTCGACCACGGGCACGAGTCCCGCCTCCTGGCTGAGCGCCGCGAATCGCGCCAGGGCGTGGGCGTTCGCTTCACAACCGGTCCGCGTGGGAATGCCATCGCCGATCGCGATCACGGCGCGCCATTTTGTGAATCGCGCACCGAGTCGCGCATACTCCGCGAGCCGCTCGCGCAAGCCATCGAGGCCTTCCGTTATTTTCTCATCGGCAAAACCCGCGAGCGATTTTGCGCCCTTGTCCACCTTGATTCCAGGAATGATTCCCTGTCGGGTCAGCACCTCGACGAAGGGCGTCCCCCCCGCTGTTTTCTGTCGGAGCGTTTCGTCGTAGAGTATGACGCCGCTCACGAAAGCGGCCAGCCCCGGAGTCGTGAGGAGCAGCTCGCGATAGGCACGCCGGTTTTCTTCAGTCGACGGCACACCGATCCCCTTGAACCGTTTCTCGATGGTCGGTCCGCTCTCGTCGGCCGCCAGGATTCCTTTTCCAGGCGCCACCAACTCGATCGCCGTGGCTTCCATTGCCGATGCATTCATGATCGTCCTCCTTCGTCAGCCCGTAAGATGGAAGGTTGCCCGAACTTCATCGCGGGATTCTCGCTGAGCGAACTCTGCTTTTTCGGCCGCGACCATGCATCTCACTCGCGTGACCCGCGTCGTCCGGCGGCCGAGCGCGTCGTTCAATCCCGTGAATTATAATGGCTGAGCAGAACCCCCGCCAACAAGCCGACGCCCGCCGCGATCGCGAGTGCTCGGTAGGGATTCTCGCGGATCGCCTCGTCGGTGCTGTGCGCCCCGGCCACGACCTTGCGTCGTGCACGATCGTAAAGGTCGGCGAGCCGTGTCTGTGCGGCGGTCAGGCGTTCGCGCAACTCCGCCATGGTCGCCTCGCAACAACCCTCCGTCGATCTCGCGAGAATATCCTCGGCCTCGCGGACCAGCGAGCGCAGTTCTTCCTGGATCTCCTTCGGGTTCTGGCGGGTTCGATTCGTCGCGGTATTCATAGGGCCTCCTGCGTTTCAATATCATTCAAGGGTGCAGCCACTTTCGCTGCCTATAACGTGCCTCTATTGCTTGCCCGGAGCTCCGCAGTTTTCGGAAAATGCTACGCATATATTGGCCACGTTTCTGTAGAAACGTGTACAAACCGAAGAGCAGCCGCTGGCCGATGTCCACACCTGTGCCGCGTGGGTTTGTCATCCCTCGGATGGCAAACCCGGCGAGCGGCTGGACGATCACTGCCCGGGGGGAATGTCGCCCCCACAGGCCCCTCGCCGCCGCTTACTTCAGCTCTTCGATAAACGTCAGCAAATCCGCCATGTCCTGTACCGTCATGCCCGCTTCGAGGCCTTCGGGCATCACGCTTTTTCCCGACGATGCGCTGCCTTTTACGTTTGCCCGCGGCACAGTGATTTCCGCGCCGCCCATGATCTTCAATGTCAGGCTCGTCGCGTCGTCCCGCGCAATGATGCCGGTGTAGGATTGGCCATCCTTCGTCGAGACATCGTAGGCGATATACTGCGGCGCGACCTCCTTGTGCGGTTCCAGAATTGCGGCCAGCAACGCATCGCGTCCACGGTTGGTCACGGTCTCGAGCGCGGGTCCAAAATCGATGCCTTCCTTCGCCGCACGGTGACACACCAGGCAACGCGCCGCATACTGCGCATGCCCGCGCGTCGCGTCGCCCCTCGCGTCCACCGCCGGCTTGAATTTCGCCGCGACCTCCGCGCGGGATGGCGGAATCACGGATGCCAGCGCGGTCTTCGCGAGTGACGCCACCTCGGTTTTTTTGTGTCGCGCCAGCGCCTGTACCTGCGAAGCGCTGAGCTCGGTCGCTTTTACCGCGCCCGCCTGCACCGCCTTCAACAACGCGATCGCGCGCTCGTCGCGCGACACCAGCGCTGCAAGCGCGGCGTCTTTCGCCTTCCCCGTGTAACCCGCCCAATTCCGCAACAGCGTCGTCGTCACCTCGGCTGACACGTGTTGCGCGAGCGTTTTGATTGCGGCGATCTGAACGGCCTCCGGCTGCCCCGGCGCGAGACACGCCGCCAGCGCCTCACGCGACTGCGCCAGCGAAGACACGCCGAGAAGGTCGATGGCCTCGAGTCGCGCCTCCACCGTCGCCTTTCCGTCAACCGCCGTCCCCGCGGCTCGCGTGAACACCGCTGCGAGTTTGCGCCCGGAATCCGCCTGCTCGATCGACGAGCCGGCGCGGCGCAGTCCGTCGCCCAGTGCACGCAACCAGATCGCCGCCGTGCCCGGCTGCGCCACAAAATCGATCAGCGAGGCATAGCCTTCCGCCGGCTTCGAGGCCGCCCGGATCTCGATCAACTTCGCGACAAACGCCGCGGCTTGCTTCGCCTGCCCCAAATCGCGCGTCATCGCGGGAAACAACACGCCGCTCACCACTTCCGGCGCGCCGCTCAGCAGCGCGGCGGAGAGCCACGCATCACCGTGATCGCGCGCCGCCAGCCGCGTGTAAGCAACCTCGAGCGTTTTTGCCACCGGGCCTTTCACCCCCGCCGCGAGCACCGTCTGCACGGTAAACGCCAGCTGGAACCGCACGCGCTCGTTCGCGTCGCCGGCCAGCGTCGCGAGTTTTTCCGCCACCGCCGCCGACACCGGCCCGCCCGCGAGCAGCGTCTCCACCATCCGGATACCGCGCTCGCGCACGTGCGCATTCGCGTCGCCCAGCGCCGCGAGCACCGCCGCGTCGTCGAGCGCGCGCAGCCCATCGAGCACGCTCAACGCGTGCAGCTTTCCGACGGGCGACCGCGATTCGCGCACGAGCCTGGCCGCGAGCGGTGCCGCCGACTTGTCCTGCCGTTCGTAGAGCAACCGCGCCGCGGTGTCGCGATGCCAGCCGTTCGGATGCTCCAGCGTCGCCACCAGCTCGCTCACGGTGGCCTTACCAAGCGCGACTTTTCCACGCCGCTGCCAGCCCGGCGTCGTCGGCACGACGCGATAAATTCGTCCACGGTCGTTGCCGTTGTTCAGGTCGAGATGTTTTTTGATCTCTTCCGGAATGCTCCACGGATGCTCGATCACCTCGCGGTACATGTCGCACACGTGCAGCGTGCCGTCCGGCGCATTCGCGAAATTCACGATCCGCACCCACGTGTCGTTGCTCGCCGCAAACTCGAAGCCCTGCTCGTCCTCCGGCCGTTTGCCGACGAGGCTCACGCCGTCGGAATGAAGTTTCTTGCGGTGGATGAGTTGCCCACCCGCGTCGCCCGTGAACGTGTTGTTCACGAAATCCGCGCCATAAGCATCGCCGCGAAACACCATCGTGCCAGTCGCGCCCGTGAAATATCCGCTCACGCGTCCGCCGCCTTCGACCACACCTTTCACCACACCGCCGATCCGCCAGCGGGTACGAATGATCCGCCACGGCTCGTCCGGGCTGATCCGAAACACTTCCGCCGCGCCCCCATCGGCCGCAATGCTCTGCCGCGCCGCCGGTAGATTGAAGAACGGGTTCCGGCCCGCGTAACGATCATCGTAGACCCAGAATTGCAGATGGTCGGAGTTCGAGCAGCCGAATTTCCGCCCATAGTCGTCGAAGCTCATGCCGTATTGCGCACCGCCCGCTTCGAAACCGAACTCATAGGTGCGCGGATCGAACCAGAAATCCCGCGTCGCCAGCTCCACCTCCGGCAGATCCGGCCGCTTCAGGCTCTTGATCTTGCCGCGATTGCCACTGGCGCTCTGCACGTGGATCCGGTTGTCCTGCCCCCAGTGGAAGCTGTTGAGCAGCGCCTGCACGTTCAGCCGCTGCAGGCCGAGCCCGAAGCCGGTGAACACCTTCTCGCGCACTTCCGCCTTCCCGTCGCCGTCGCGATCTTCAAAGCGCCAGATGTCGGGCGTCGCGCCGACAAACAACCCGCCGTTTGCCCAGATCAAGCCGGTCGGCCACGGCAGCCCGTCGGCAAACACCGTGCTCGTCTCGTACACCCCATCACCATCCTTGTCCTCCAGCATCGAGATCCGGCCAAGGTGAGGCTGCACATCGCGCATCTCCGAGTAGTCGATCATCTCGCACGCAAACATGCGGCCGTTCTCGTCGAACGTGATCGCGATCGGATCGCGCACCTGCGGCTCGTGCGCCGCCAGCTCGAGCTTGAATCCGGGCTTCACCTTCCACGTGCCGACCGCGTTCTGCGGCTCCACCGCCGGATAACGCGGCAGATCCTTGCCCGGATCGACCGTCACCACGGCCTTCGTCGCGCCGTAGGCCTGCGCGTAGCTGTTTTGGTGCTTGAGGTTCTTATCGGCGGCGAGCGCCAGGGACGCGGCGCCCACAGTCGTGGCGAACGCGGCAAGGAGGAAGGAGTTCATGCGGCGGATTGGCTGGTTCTCGTAACTCGACAGTTACAAGTCAATCAACGACACCGCCGGTTTACGTTTACTCTTTCCGGCCTTCAACCGCGCGAGCCAGCGGATGAGGAGGCCGAATCGTTCGGCCTCCGCGTCCTCCATCCTCCGCCTTTCAATTCCGGCCCGCGGCGGCCGCCCGGCTCACTTCATCGCCACCGCCAGCGGCACAGCGGCGCACAACTCGACGGCGCGGTCCGCCGCGGAGGCGAGGCGCGACGCACGAAGCGGCGACCCACCGCGGTTCTGCGTAATCGCCGACGAAGCCGGCAGCGTGCGGAGATCGTAGGTTTCGAGCAGCGCGACGCCCGTGCCCGTAGCCGCGGTCACGACCGCCGTGTAGTTGCCCGGTGGCAACACGACGACCAGGGCCGCCTCGACCGGATTGGTCGGCACGCTCGGGATCCGTGAAAGCTCCGAGCCCGCGGGAATCGGCCCCACGTCGTCGTTGCTCGCGATTTCCCGGCCGGCCGAGTCGTACAACGCGAGCCGAGGATTCGCGAGCACTCCGGTGACGCCGAAGGCCGTCAACGAGGGTCCCTTCGCGGTGATCAACGTGCGCACGGGCTCGGTGCCATTCACCACGATGCCACCGATGAGTTCCTGGCCTGCCGTGCCCACAAAACCGCGCGCCGAAAGATTCTGGAAACGCGTCCCCGGCCTTTCTTCCGAGACATGAATCTGTCCGCGCAATTGGCCGCCCCCGAAGGTCGTGCTGTGATAATTCAGATACATGCCGCCGGTGAGCAGCACGAAGGGATCGCCGACGAAAGGCACCGCATCGTTCGATCCGGCGATATGGCCGTTGGCCGAACTGTAGCCGCCGGCATTGGCATTATTGCCGAGATTCACCCGCACGGGGCCGTCGACCGGACCGGTGGGCAGGATGGGCCCTTCATGAATGTGTGAGTTGCTGAAGGTGTTCGCGAAATTATATAGGGAATGCCGGACGCTGATCGTGTTCGCCACCGGATCGTAGATCAGCACCGCGCCACCGAAATTGTTCACGCCGGTCAGTACAGGCGTCGGTCGCGCCGCCTGTTCCTGCGCCGTATCCATATTTGAATACAGCCGCACCGGCTGGGCAATCAACTGCCCGCGAATCTCGCCACCGGGGAATTGCGCGGAATGAATGTTATAATAGGCGCCGGCCTGCAGGAGCTTCGTCCTGTCGCCGCCGTGCGTGACGTTGCGAAACGTCGCGCGCAGCGTCGTGCCGATTCTTGTATAGACCGTCTCGCCACCGAGATTGGTGACCACCGGGCCGTTCTGCCCCGCGACCTGTTCGTGGATATGCGAACCGGTCGCCAGGTTCGACATGCCGGTGATCGTGACCATCAGGTCGAACGTATTGCTTCCGATATCGTAGAGCATGATCGCGCTGCCGGAGGCAGGCGACGCGGTCGGCGGGTTCTCCTGGCCGGGACTCAACCTGGCGCGGAGTTCGACGATCTGAGCGGTGACGGAAACGAGCGAGGCGCAGAACGCGCCGACAAACAATAATCCATGTACAGGGGTGATTTTCATGGTCGGTAGGGACAGAAAATGTGGGCCGTGCGACGCAGGCACGTTCCGAACGGTAACAACTTGGAAAGATTGCCAGGAATCGCGTCCTCGCAAATCGGCCGCAGGAGATGCTGCCCGGACTAAGCGCCGCGCTCGTTCTGAACGGGAGGATGAGGAGGACTTCTCCATTTCGCGTCGGGCGGGTTTGATTTGAAGTTTTGGCGAACCCGGCGACTAATCCACGTTTCGTGATCCCACACCGCGTCTCCCAATTCCGCGTCGCTTCCGCTGCGGCGCCCGCCCCCGCCTCATGACCGAGCTCGCCCGCCAGTTCCGCGATTTTTTCGTCTCCCTCAAACTCACGGTCGTGCTGCTCGTGCTGAGCATGATCCTGATTTTCGCCGCCACGATCGACCAGGTGAACCTCGGCATCTGGGCCGTGCAGGAGAAATATTTCCGCACCTTTTTCGTGCTGTGGCACGCGGGCGATGTTCCGGTTCCCGTTTTTCCCGGCGGCTATTTCATCGGCGGCCTGCTGCTGATCAACCTCGTCGCGGCTCACCTCTACCGGTTCAAGCGGAGCTGGCGGAAAGCCGGCATCGAGCTGACGCACGCCGGCCTGATTCTCCTGCTCCTCGGCGAGCTCTTCACCGGCTTGTGGCAGGAAGATTTCAGCATGCGGCTCGAGCAGGGAAAGCCGAAGAACTACTCGGAAAGTTTCCGCGCCAACGAACTCGCCATCGTCGACACCACCGACCCGAAAGAAGACGCCGTCGTCGCGATTCCGGAAAAGCTCCTCGCGAGCGGCGAACCGGTGCAGCATCCGCAGCTGCCGTTCCGGGTCGTCGCTAAGAGTTTCGCTCCGAACTCAACTTTCCAGCTGGCCGACCGCGAGACTTCCAGCACGGGCGCGATGCTCCCCGCGATCGACGACGGGCGTCGGCTGGATTTCGTGTCCGCGCCGGTCACCTACAAGCAGGACGAGCGCAATATCCCGTACGCCCAGGTCGAGCTTATCGGAGCGGAAGGCTCGCTCGGTTCGTGGATCGTCGCCGCGCATCCGGCTTTGGTGCCCTTCCGCTTCGAGCACGCCGGCCGAACCTACACGATCGCGCTGCGCTTCGAGCGTGCTTACAAGCCGTTCACGCTGACGCTGCTGAAGTTCAGCCACGATCGTTACGCCGGCACCGAAATCCCGAAAAACTTCTCCAGTAACATCCGCCTGCAGACACCCGACGGCACCGAGGATCGCGAAGTGCTCATCTATATGAACAACCCGCTGCGCTACGCCGGGCTCACGTTCTACCAGGCTAGCTTCGAGCCCGATAATCCCAACGTCACGATCCTCCAGGTGGTGCGGAACCCCAGCTGGCTCATCCCCTACATCGCTTGCAGCATGATGACACTCGGGCTTCTTGTTCAATTCGGCATCCACCTCTTCGGGTTCATCGGCAAACGTCGCGCAGTTCGTCCCTCTCTCGCATGAAGAAGCTCGTTCCACTCCTCGCCCTCGTGTTGGCCGTCGGTTTCGTGGCTTCGACTTTGCGCCCGCCGAAAAATCCCGCCGCATTCGACGTCGTCGGCTTCAGCAAGCTTCCCGTGCTCGTCAACGGCCGCCTGAAGCCGCTCGACACCGTCGCGCGCAGCTCGCTCCTGCAATTGCAGGGCCGGCAACGCGTGGAACATGCCGACGGCCGCACGCTGCTGCCAATCGAATGGCTGATCGACGTTGTGTTCCGCTCCGAGGTCGCGGACGGCTATCGGACGTTCGAGATCGTGCACCCCGATGTCCTCGCGCTGTTCGCGCTGAAGGCCGAGGACGGTGAAGGTGAGAAGCGCTTCTCGCTCCAACAGCTCCAGCCAAAGATCGCCGAGCTGCAGCGCCAGGCGCAACTCGCCCAGCCCGTCGAGGCCGCAGTGCGCACGCCGTTTCAGCGCGCCGTCATTCAGCTCTACGGCAATCTCGTGCACTACCAGCGCCTGCGCCACGCCTTCGTCTCGCCCACACGGCAGGACTTTCTCGGCGAGCTGCTGAAATTCCAGGACAACGTCTCCGCCGGCGTAGCCGCCGTACGCGCCAAGATGGCCAACCAGCCGCACGACGAAGCCCTCGTGAAAACGATGACCGAGCTCGGCAACGACTTCGTGGTCATGGCTGAATCGACGACGTTTCTCACCATCCCGCCCGACGCAAATGAAACCGATCCCACCGCGTGGAAGGCCGCCGGCGCCGCGCTCCTCGAGACGTTTCGCACCGGCCGCGTGAACGCGAGCGCCCTCGCCTACGCCGGTTTCGCGCACGCGTGGCGCAACAACCAGCCGGAACAGTTCAACAAGCTCATCGAGCTCTTCCGCACGGACCTCGACAAGCGCTTCGCACCGCAACTCGAGAAAGTCTCCGCCGAGACCCGCTTCAACGCCGCGCAGCCGTTCTACACGAGCATGACGCTCTACGGCGTCGCGTTCTTTGTCGCGATTTTCTCGTGGCTGGTATGGCCGCAGGCGCTCGGCCAGTCCGCGTTTCGCTGGGTCGCCATCGCGTGGGTCGTCGCGACGGCCGGCATCGCCGCACGCATGTGGCTCGAGGGCCGGCCGCCGGTGACGAACCTTTACTCGTCCGCGCTCTTCGTCGGCTGGGGCGCGGTCGGGCTGTGCTTGATTCTTGAATACATCTTTCGCAACGCCATTGGCAGCGTCGCCGCCAGCGCCATCGGCTTTTCCACCCTGCTGATTGCGCATCACCTCTCCCTCAGCGGCGACACGCTGGAAATGATGCGCGCTGTGCTCGATTCGAATTTCTGGCTCGCGACGCACGTCATCGTCGTCACCGCCGGTTATTCCGCGACCTTCCTCGCCGGCTTCCTCGCCATCATCTATATCGTGCGCGGCGCCTTTACCCGTTCGCTCGACAAGGCCACGGCCGATGCGCTCGCGCGGATGGTCTACGGCATCGTCTGCTTCGCGACACTCTTCAGTTTCGTCGGCACGATCCTGGGCGGCATCTGGGCCGACCAGTCGTGGGGCCGTTTCTGGGGCTGGGATCCGAAGGAGAACGGAGCCCTCCTGATCGTCGTCTGGAACGCCATCATCCTCCACGCCCGCTGGGGCGGCATGATCAAGCAGCGCGGCCTGATGAACCTCGCCCTGTTTGGCAACATCGTCACGAGCTGGAGCTGGTTCGGCACCAACATGCTCGGCGTCGGCCTGCACAGCTACGGCTTCACCGACGCGGCATTCGTTGTGCTCTCGACCTTCGTCGCCAGCCAGCTCGTGCTGATCGGGATTGGCTGTATTCCGCTCACCTGGTGGCGCAGCTTCAAGGATCGCAGTCGCATCCCCGCCGCACCCGAGCACGTCGAAGAGGAAGTGGCACCGGCCTCCAGCCGATAAGTTCAACGTGCACCGGCATCTCGCCGGACCGAAGCGATTGCAACGCGCCCGACCCGGCGCCGCCCTTTCCACGACTTGAACCCGTCGTCGCCGCCCCTGGGCAGCCGGCACCAGACGCGCTACTTCAACAACTCCTCCGCGTGCGCCAGCGCGCTCTTCGCGCTCCGATCGCCGAGCATGCGCGCGAGCTCGCTCACGCGCGCTTTCCGCGTCGCATGGATCGGCTCGATCGCCACGACCGCACGATCCTTCGACTGGTCTTTCGTCACCACCAGGTGACACGTCGCCTGCGCCGCGACCTGCGGCAGGTGCGTCACGCACAACACCTGGTGGCTCTTCGCGATTCCAGCCATCTGCGCTCCGACGACGCGCCCGATTTCCCCACCCACATTCGCGTCGACCTCGTCAAACACGAGCAGCGGCACCTCGTCCAAATCCGCGAGCACCGTCTTCAACGCCAGCATCACGCGCGCGAGCTCGCCGCTCGACGCAATCCGGCTCAGCGGCAGCGGCGCTTCACCCACATTCGGTGAAAACAAAAACTCCACGCTCGAATCGCCGGTGGGCGTGAGCTCCGGCAACGGCACGACGCGGATCTGAAAATCCGCCTTCCTGAACCCGAGCTGCGCGATGCTCTTCGCCGCGATCTTCGTCAGCTCCTTCGCCGCTTTCTCGCGCAGCAGTCGCAGGCTCTGCGCCTCCTTTTTCGCGCGCCGGGCGGCATCGCCAATTTGTTTTTCGAGCCGCAGCAACGTCCCTTCGAGATCGCCCTGCACGTCCAGCCGCCGCCGCATGTTTTCGCGCGCCGCGAGAACCCCGGCGACGTCGCCGCCGTGCTTCCGCTTCACCTCGAGCCACGTGTTCATTTTCACGCCCAGCTCCTCCGCCTGCTCGGGATCGAACTGCAATTGCTGGCTCAACGACGAGAACTCCGCACCGAGATCGTTGAGCTCGACGGCCGCCGATGACAGCCGCTCCGCGAGCGGCTTGCTCGCCGCGTCGATCGACTCGAGCTGGTGCGCCTGCCGCAGCAGCTCCGCAATCCGGCCCTGCACTCCCTCCTCGCCCGTCAACCCAGCCGACAAACCCGACGCGAGCTCGATCAATTCCTGCGCGCGGCTCATGCGCTGAAAATCGCGCTCCAGCGTTTCAATCGCCTCATCGGTCAGCTCCAGCGCATCGAGCTTCGCAAGCTGGTTTCGCAGAAAGTCGATCTGGTCCGGCGCCAGTTTCGTTTCGTCCGCGATCCGCGCGTGCTCGCTCGCGAGCTCACGCCATGCGCGATAGCTCGCCTTGTAATCCGCGAGCGCGTCGCCCGCGCGCCCAAACAGGTCCAGCAAATCGAGCTGGCAGCTTTCCTTGAGCAATCGCCGCGGCTCGCTCGGCCCGTGAAAATCGATCCAGTGCTCGCCCAATCGTTGCAACGCCGCGAGCGTCGCGAGGCTGCCATTCACCGTGATCTTCGGCGCTTTCTCACGCGGCAGACTCCGCTTCAGGATGAGCACGCCGTCTTCGCATGCTGGCAGCTCGAGCGCAGCGAGCACCTCGTCGATGTGCGTCGCATCCGCGAAAAACAAACTCGCCTCGACCTCGGCCGCGGACGCGCCCTGCCGGATCACCGTCTTGTCCGCGCGCTCGCCGGCGAGCAGGCTCAGCGCCCCGAGCAGGATGCTTTTTCCCGCGCCGGTTTCGCCGGTGACGGCGGTGAAGCCCGCTTCAAAATCGAGCGAGACTTCCTCGAGCAAGGCGAGGTTACGAATCCGGAGCGACTGCAGCATGCGCGCATACAGGCACAAAAAAACCGCCGGCATCAAGCGGCGGATTTCAGATGGTGGACCTTACTGGACTCGAACCAGTGACCTTTTCGATGTCAACGAAACGCTCTAACCAACTGAGCTAAAGGTCCGGAAAATCTGAGCCGGCGAGTAACGCCATCGCCACGATGCAGCGCAAGGAAAAATCTCGCAACTTCACGCGCCAAAAAAATCAACCGCAGCCGCCCGGTCGCGCTCAATTTGCGCGCGCAATTCCTCCACGTTTGCGAACTTCATCTCCGGCCGCAGGAAGCGCAGCCACTCGATCTTCACGGTGTCGCCTTCGCCAAACGGACACTCGCCGAGTACATGCGCTTCGAGCCGCGGCTCGCTCGCATTCTCCACCGTCGGTCGCAACCCGTAGTTCGCCACGGCCGGCAACGGCGACGGTGACTTCGCTCCGGAAACACGCACCGCATACACACCAAGTCGCGGCCGCAACTCCGGCGACCACGCTATATTCAATGTCGGAAACCCGATCGTGCGGCCGAGCCGCTTACCCGCACCCACCACGCCTTCCGCGAAATAATTGTAGCCGAGCAGGGCATTCGCCTCCTCCACATCGCCGGCCACGAGCTGCGCGCGGATCCGCGTGCTGCTGATCGGCTCACCGCCCAGGTTCACGCGCGGCGCGCTGAACACCCGCACGCCATGCTCGCGTCCCGCAGCCACCAACAACGCCACATCACCGCGGCGCGCCTGCCCAAAACGGAAATTCTCCCCCACATAGATCGCCGTGAGTCGGGGTAAACGCTGCCTTAGCCACGGTATAAACTGTTCCGCGCTGAGCGCCGCGAGCGCCGCGTCGAAGTGCTGTGTGATCACCACATCCACGCCGAGCGCAAGCAGCAGGCGGGACTTCGTGACCGCATCTTGCATCAACAACGTCGGACTCTCCGGCCGAAACAACGTACTTGGATGCGGCCAGAACGTCAGCACGCCCGCCAGGCCTGCGCTCGCCTGCGCGGAGCGCACCGCCGCCTCCACCACGGCGCGATGCCCCAGATGGACACCGTCGAACATCCCGATCGCGAGGTGCAGCGGTCGCGGCGGCAGCACGACATCGTCGAGCCCTTCGATGTGCGCCGGAAGATTCATCAGGTGATCCTCTCTCGCCAAAAACCGCAGCTCCGCTCTTACAACGCGATGCTCGGCACCGCGTCGCGCGGAGCAATGAGTCGCTTTTCGATTTCCGGCAATGTGAGGGCCTGGATCTGTTCGATCGTCAAAGCCTGCGAAACATTGAACTTGTCGGTCGCCGTACG
This sequence comes from Opitutaceae bacterium, assembly GCA_036675625.1. Lineage (GTDB taxonomy): Bacteria > Verrucomicrobiota > Verrucomicrobiia > Opitutales > Opitutaceae > ER46. The sequence continues at coordinate 254,924 of JAKFEQ010000083.1, forward strand.
GCGCAACGCCGCCAGATGCGCGCCACAGCCCAGCTTCTGCCCGAGATCGTGCGCCAGCGTGCGCACATAGGTCCCCTTCGTACAACGCAGCCGAAAATCGAATTGCGGGAGCGCAAAGCGCGTCAGCTCCCAGCTCATCACGCGGATAAACCGCGGCTCGCGTTCGATCTCCTCGCCTTTGCGCGCACTCTTATAGAGCGGCACGCCGTCGATCTTGATCGCGGAATACATCGGCGGCATCTGGTACTGGTCGCCCAGAAAACCCTGCATCGCGGTGCGAATCTCCGCCTCGGTGAACGGCGGCACCGGCCGCGTCTCCATCATCTGGCCGTCGGCATCCTGTGTGTCCGTCACCTTGCCGAGCTCGATCGTGCCCTCGTATTCCTTGTCCAGGCTGACCAGGTACTGCGACACCCGCGTGGCCTTGCCCACGAGAATGATCAGCAAGCCCGTCGCCATCGGATCGAGCGTACCAGCATGTCCGATACGTTTCATCTTCAGCTTGCCGCGCAGGCGCGCCACGACGTCGTGCGAGGTGTGATCGCGCGGTTTATCCACGAGGAGGATGCCCTCCATTTCTTTCGGCTGAACAAGCATGATTAAGCCCTCTTCGCCGCGTCGACGACCGCGATCCGCTGCGCAAACGCCTCCACGAGCCGGTCGGAAAATCCATCCGCCCCGTTTTTCAGGCTCAACCCGGCGGCACACGCATGTCCGCCCCCGTTGAATTGCGCCGCGATCATGTCGACACGATAAACCGGATCCTTCGCGCGGAGGCTCGCCTTCACCGTCCCATCAGCCCGGTGCTCGATCAACGCCCCGATCGCGACGCCTTCGATGCTGCGCGCATAGTCCACGAGTCCCTCCGTGTCCTCCGGGCTCGAGCCCGTCGATTCGAAAATTCCCGCCGGCAACGTCCCGATACACACGCGTCCGCCACACTCGAGTTTCAACGATGCGAGAAAATGCTGCAGCAACTTCATCTTCCCCTCGGTCTCGCGTTCGTAGAGTTCGTAGCCCGCCTCGCTTGGATTCGCCCCGCGTCCCACCAGTTCGCCCGCCAGCACGAAGCAGCGCCGCGACGTGGAATTGAAACGAAACTGCCCGGTGTCCGTGAGGATTCCGGTGTAAAGCGCCTGGGCACTTTGCGCGTCGACCGGCAGGTCGTTGTCGAAAAATACACCCGCCAGAATCTCGCACGTCGCAGCCGACGCACTGTCGACGAGATTCACTTCACCGAAACCGCCGTTCGACAAGTGATGGTCGATCACGGCGGCTGGCCTCGGATAATGCAGCATCAACCGCTCGCCCGCCCGAAGATGGTCAGCGCAGTCGACGAAGATCGCCGCCCGTTCTTCGGTTGCCTTCACCACCTCATCAGCGCGGAGAAACGTCATGTCGCGCACGAGAAACCGCAGCCGGCGCGGAATCGGATCCGCATTCACGCAGATCACATCGAAGCCGCGCGCCATGAGCACCCGCGCGAGCGCGACCTGCGAGCCAATGCAATCACCGTCGGGTCGCGCGTGGCCGGTGACTGCGATCTTTTTCCCCGCCAGCCCCGCGAGCAACTTCGCGAACTCCTCCGAGAGCGCCGGGTAGAATTTCTCCCCCGCCCTCACTCCTCCTCTCCTTCCGGTTTCTGCGGCGGCGCGATTTCATCGAGCACCTGCAGGATCCGGGAGCCTCGCACCGCAGCCGTGTCGATCACGTATTGGAACTTGGGCAGGTATTTCAATACGATGCGCCGGGAAATCTCCTCGCGGATGGCGGCCGATTTCGAACGCAGCCACTTCATCTTGTCCTCCACCGTCTGCTCGTCGCCGACGATTGCCACGAACACGCGCGCATCGCGCAAATCCGGCGATACGCGTACCTCCGCGATCGTGATGGCCACCGCCTCGCTCTGGTAGCGTTTGCGGAGGATGTCGCTGATCTCGCGTTGAATGAGCTCGTTGACGCGGACGGTGCGGTTGGACACGGCGGAGGGCGGATTGACGTTGGCGGATTGCGGACCGGACCAGACTTCAATCCGAAATCCGAAATCCGCAATCGACGATTCTCAGAGCGCCGCCCGAACCTTCTGCACCTCGAAGCATTCGATGACGTCGCCCGCCTGATAACCGTTGAACTCGTCGAGCTTGATGCCGCACTCGAGACCGGCGCGCACTTCGTTCGCGTCGTCCTTGAAGCGTTTGAGCGTGCCGATCTTTCCTTCGTGCACGATCTCGCGCCCGCGGCGCAGACGCGCCGAGGCGTTACGGTTGATCTTGCCCTCGGTGACGAGGCAGCCGGCCACAAAACCCTTCGCGAGCGGGAACACCTGGCGGACTTCCGCCGCACCCGTCTTGTTCTCCTTGATGTCGGGATCGAGGAGGTCGGCCATCATCTCACGCACCTTGTCGCCCATCTCGTAGATGATGTCATACGTCTCGACGCGCACACCGTGGTGCTTCGCGAGCGGCGTCACACCGTTTTCGAGCTTGGTGTGGAAACCAATGATCAACGCCTTCGATGCGCTCGCCATCAGGACGTCGTTCTTGGTCACGAGACCGACGTCGATCGAAACAATCTCGAGCGATACCTTGGTACTCTTGATGCCTTCCAGAATGTTGCGCACGGCTTCCGAGGAGCCGAACACATCGGTCTTCACGATCACCTTGAGCACCTTGGCCTGCGTCGCCGCGATATTCGCGAACAACTGCTCGACCGAGACTTCCTTCGGAACCGCTGCGGCCGTCGTCGCGACTTTCTTGACGCGCAGCTGCTCTTCCTCCGCCAGCTTTTCGGCTTCGCGTGCATTCTTGACGACCTTGAACGTCGCGCCGCTGTCAGGCGTACCGCTCCAGCCGATCACGCGCACCGGCATCGCCGGCGGGGCCTCCTTCAGATTGTTGCCCTGGTCGTCGAACATGGCGCGGACTTTCGCGTAGTTCGTTCCGCTGACGATCGCATCGCCGACCCGCAGGGTGCCGCGTTGCACGATGACCGTCGCGAGCGGGCCGCGACCGAAGTCGATCTCCGACTCGATCACGATGCCGTTGGCCTCGGCCTTCGGATTTGCCTTGAGCTCGAGAACGTCGGCCTGGAGCAAGATCATGTCGAGCAGCTCGGTGATGCCCTGCCCCTTGATCGCGGCCACCGGCACCGTGATCGTCTCACCGCCCCAGTCTTCAGGCGCGATGTTGCGCTGCTGCATCTGGTTTTTCACCTGGTCCAGGTTCGCGCCCTTCACGTCCATCTTGTTGACGGCGACGATCAGCGCAAAGCGATCGGGGTGATTGGCTTTCTCGGCCAGGGCGATCTTCAACGCTTCATCCGTCTGCGGCATGAAGCCGTCGTCGGCCGCGACCACGAGAATCGCGATATCGGTGACACTCGCCCCACGCGCGCGCATCTTGGTGAAGGCCGCGTGGCCCGGCGTATCCAGAAAAGTGATCTTCCGGCTGTTGTACTCGATCTGATACGCGCCGATATGCTGCGTGATGCCGCCGGCTTCTCCGGCGACGACGTTGGCCTTGCGGATCGCGTCGAGCAGGGAGGTTTTTCCATGGTCGACGTGACCAAGAATACAAACGACCGGGGGCCGCGGCTGGAGGTGCTTCGCCTCATCCTCCTCCGGCTTCTTCTCGACCTTCTTGTCCTTGGCCGCCTGTTGCGCAGCGGCATCGCCGCGATGCTTGATCTCCAGCGCGAAGCCGTATTTTTGCGCCACCTTCTGCGCGACGGTCTCCTCGATGGTCGAGTTCATCGCCGCGAAACCCACGAGCTGATTCAGCTCGGAGATCAGCTTGAATGGCTTCAGGCCGAGTGCGACGGCGAAATCACGCACCACGATCGGCGGCTTCAGATGCAGAATCTTGATATCGCCCTGCATCGTCACCTGCGGCGCCGGTGCAACCACCGCGGGCGCCCCAGGCAACGGCGGCGGTTTGGGCGCCATCGTCGGAATGGGTCCGGGAGCGGAGACACGAGTAGGAAGCGGCGGCGGCAGCACGGGAGCCTTAGCCATCGGCGGCGGGGCGACCACGGGCGGCGGGGCGGAAATGGGCTTCGCGACAGGCGCGGGCACTGGCGGAGGCAACACAGGAGCGGGCGATTTCACGGGCGGCGGCACGGGGGCCGGAGCAGGCGATGCGGGACGCGCCACCGGAGGTGGCGGGGAAGGAATACGCGCCACCGGGGGCGGCGCGGAAACGTAACGAGGCGCTGCGGCCGGCTGCGGCGCAGCCACCGGCCGGGGCGCCGCGGCGGGCGCAGGGGGCGGTGTCGGCGACGCGGCTTTGAGCGCCGCCGCCTTGGCGGCCGCTGCTGCCTCCCGCTCGCGATCGATGTCCTGCTTGGACTTCACAAAAACTCCCGAAGGAATGAGCACTTTGGGAGCGGCTCCGGGAGTTTCCGCCTCCGAGGCGTCAGCCGCAGGCGGAACGGTCTCCGCCACGGGTACAGCAGCGACAGATTCCTGCTCCGCCTTCTTCGCTGCGAACTCCTCACGCAGCGAGGCCGCGCTGATATTATCCACCGTGCTCGATACCGACTTCACATCCGGGGCGATGATTTTGCGCTCTTTAAGAAGCGCCATCAGCTCCTTGTTCTCCAAGCCGAGTTCTTCGGCGAGTTTATGGATGCGAATGCTCATGCAGCGGTAATCGGAAAAGGTGGTGAAAACGTTGAACTTTACTGGGCCATCCGCGCAGTGACGCGGTGAATGATGTCCGCCGCTTCTTCCGCGGTGAATCCAGCCCCCTCGAGATCGCCTGCTTCGACACCCTCGAACAGCTCGAGCGACACGAAACCAGCTTTGACGAGACGAAGCGCTTGTGCTTCCGGGATCCCCAGCGCAGCGACGAGCTTGCGCTTGGCATCGCCCTCGGGATCCGCCCCGACGGCCTTGAACTCCTCGATATCGAGGCGCCAGCCAATCAGTCGCGATGTGAGGCGCGCGTTCTGGCCTTTCCGCCCAATAGCGACTGCGAGATCGTCGGTCGCGACTTTCAGCAGAATCCGATGCGTCTTCTCATCGAGCACGATCTCGCGCGGCACAGCCGGCTTCAGCGCTTCGATGATCATTTCGCGGGGATCCGCATAATATTTGATGATGTCGATCTTCTCGCCACCAAGCTCGCGCACGATGGTCTTCACTCGCGCACCGCGGGCTCCGACACATGCGCCGACTGGATCGACTTTCGAGTCGCTGCTCGTGACGGCAATCTTTGTACGGTAACCCGGCTCGCGGGCAAACGCCTCGATCTTCACCGTACCGTCGGCAACCTCGGTCACCTCGAGTTCGAACAAGCGGCGCACGAACTTCGGGCTCGCGCGGCTCAAGATGATTTCCGGCCCGCGCGGCGTGCTCTCGATTTCCATCAAGAGACAGCGAATGCGCTCGCCCGGTTGGTATTCCTCGCCCGGCACCTGTTCCTTCGCCGGCATCACCGCCTCGGCCTTGCCGAGATCGATGAAAAGATCGTTGCGCTCACGACGACGCACCGTGCCCGTGACGATATTGCCAACCTGGTCTTTGAAATCGTCGTAGATGCGATCTTTTTCAAACTGTCGCAGCCTTTGCATTACCGCCTGCCGCGCCGTCTGCGCCGCGATGCGGCCGAGTGTGGACGGATCGATTTCGCGTTCCAACATCTCACCCACCATCGCGCCCTTCTTCACCGCCTGTGCCTTTTCGACGTGGATCTCCGTGCGCGGATTGCTGACGGAATCGACCACCTTCATGACGGCCCACGCATGGAGCTGCCCGTTCTTCGGATTGATTTCGATCTTGAGCTCCTGACCGGAATTCACGCCCTTCTGCGCGGCGGTCTTCAAGGCGTTCGCGATCGTGGCGATCATATCGGCACGAGGAATGCCCTTCTCCTTCTCCATGTATTCAAGGACGGATAGAATTTCGCTGCTCATAAGGGAGAATGTGGCGGAAAAAGTAGGAAAAAAAAAGCGGGCCGCAGGGCCCACTTTTTGAAAAGTGAGTTGTATTGAGTCGGTGAACGTAGCTGCCCGTGCAAAATTTTGTCAAGCTCCCCGCCCCGCTCCAACCGCGACCAACCACACGGAATTCAATGACGGGCTTCGCGTTCCACCAACCAGCCCAACAATCCTTGCGCAGCACCATGACAAATCGGCTGTTTGCGGCCGTCGAAAAACCCGAGCTGGCGCAATCCGCTGGTGAGCAACGGCGGCAGATCGCCCGCGAACCAGTGATACCAACATTGCTCAAAATCGCGCCCCGTTTCCGCCGCGAGCAACGGCAGCAGCCCGTCGCAAACGATGTTGTCCAATCGCGTGCCGCTTACGGCTCCGCCACATACCTCGTTAGCGACGCGATCGCGCAACGCCGTAAGTCCCGCGCGACGGCGGAAATCCCGCGTGGTCTCTTCGACTGAACCCGGCGCAATGGCTTCCGTATTGCGCTCCAAGCCAAAGATTCTCTCACCCGCTTCCGTCAATGCGGTACGCACACGCGCCGGCCAGTCCGGCCGCTCCCGCGTCCACGTTGCGTATTGGCGCAGCCGCGTCCGGGGATGATTCGCCGGGCGCACGCCTTGCAGGCTCCAGCCACCCGCTTCGTTTTCGTAGAGTTCATCCGGTTTGACCTCGCGCTCCGCCCAGCGCGCAAGCGGCTCGAGTCCCGCCACGCGCAACATCGGCGCGCGATTGAACCGGTAACCGAGGATCTCCAGTGCCGCGTAGTGGCACGCCGCGTTCCAACCGAGCCGCTCCACCCGCACCCGCGCGAAATACACCTTCTGCTTCCACCGCGCCGCGGCTTGACGCCGCAGCAACGCCGTCAGCTCTGCCGCGGGCAACGTTCCCAATTCATCCGGCAGCCGCGCGGCCGCCCGATTCGCCAGCGTTTCCACCGCTTCGTCAGCGGCGAATTCCTCCAGCGCGCGATGCAGCAGGGGCAGGAGCGCGAGCACGGGAATCTCGCGGTCTCCGCCACCGATCGTCGCGCGGCGGCTCTCCGGCGGAAACAACACCACGTGCAACACCACGCGATCATAGGCCGGATCGCGCGCGTGGCCGTGCGCGTCCCAGTCGCCGATGCGCAAATGCACTTCGACGTCACCGGTAAACTCGGGCCCGTCGTCGAATCTCAACCGCGCCGCCGTGAAATCCGGCCCGCCAAGCAGATTCCATTTTCCGGGATGCACAATCCGCACGCGCCGCCCGTCCGAGGTCACCGCCGCGGCTCGCTGGAAATCACCGCGCAGCCAGATCTTCTGCAGCAACTTTTCGGGAAACCCGAACGCGCCGTAAAGCCCCTGAAGCTCGGCGACCGCGACGGCAGGAGCAGGAAATCCGGCGTGCATGCGACGGAGGTTGGTCGCCTGCGGCAAGATCTACAAGCGCTGAACAATCGCCATCTTCGGTTGCGCCGTCCGTGTCTCGTCTCGTCGCACATCCGGCCGTCTCTCCCCATAAGCAGCAACTGCGGCGGCCGGAGGAAATCGATCCGCGTGGCCCTGCTCGGGAGAGCAGGGATCGGGCAGCTCGAGTGCCGGTTGATCCCGCCCCCCGAGGCGGGCTGCGAGAGGGGCGCAACGCTGTGCAACGTCCCTTTCGGAAATTCAGGCCACCGCAGCCGTCGCACCGGCCGCATCACAAAAACGGATACGCCCTGCGGTCGGCAGCTCGTCGCTGCCCTCGCTACGCCTCGACGCCGAGCTTCTCCAACAAACGCTGGAGGTCTTCATTGCCGCGATACTCGATCACGATGCGGCCTTTTTTCGGGGTATGTAGCAGAGCGACACGCGCTCCGAGGTGTGAGGTCAGCTTGCGTTCGATGCCGGTCACTGTCGCCGCGTCCTTCGCATTGAGTCCGGACTTCGTGACGCGGACGGCGGAATTGTTGGCACCCGGCGCGGCCGCCTTCGCTGTCTGCGTGAGCTTCTCTGTCGCCCGCACGCTGAGGCCCTCTTCAATCACGCGGCGTGCGACCAGCAGTCGTTGCGCCGCGTCGTCGATCCCGAGCAGCACCTTGGCGTGGCCGACGGTGAGGAGATTTTTGGCCACGTAGCCCTGCAACTCGCCGTCGAGCGAGAGCAGCCGCAACGAATTCGCCACCGACGCACGCCCCTTCCCCACGCGTTCAGCCGCGCTTTCCTGTGTAAGATCGAAATCGCGAATCAGGCTCGCGTAACCGTGCGCCTCTTCGATCGGGTTGAGCCCTTCG
>JAKFEQ010000016.1:0-94152 GCA_036675625.1 Opitutaceae bacterium
ACTGGCGGAGTGTTTCCGCCGCCGGACCGGCGCCGATGGAGAACGGCACCGCTCGCGCTGAAGGGGAATTGGAGGAGGCAACGGCCGCCGCGGCAAAGGGGTGAAGCAACATGCTGACGAAGAGAATTACGAGGTAACCGAACGTGGGGGAACGGCGCCCGCTCGATCGCGGGGAGCCGGAGGACATCACCCATACGACGGGACTCGTCGTCGAACTCTCTAAGGAAATTTCCGCCACGCGGAAAAATTAACCACCGGCCGGCGCGAGGCGCAGCACCGTTTCGTTTTTGCGCCGCTCGACCACGACGCCGTAGCTCGTCTCGAGGAGCCGCACGAGCGTCTCGAAATCGTCCGCCGGAAACTTGCCGCCGAAACGCCGCGCGCCCAACTCCGCGTCGGCGATCACGAGCCGGTGATGATTATAGCGATTGAACTCCGCCGCGATGTTCGCGAGCGGCTCGGCACTGAATTCGAGGCGCCGACTGCGCCACGCCAGCGTCCGCGCCGCCTCGGCGGGATCGACCGCTGCGACGCTCGGCTGCGAGGGCGCGTGGCCTTCCCGCAGCATAATGGTGGCGCGTTGCCCCGCACCAAGGAGGGGTGCCGATCGCGCCTCTCGATCGTCGTTCGCCGCGGCTTCGACGGACACCGGCAAAGGGGACCCTGCGGCTGGAGTGTTCCGTATCACGTCGGATGGCGTCGCGCCGGGACCGAGTTCCGCGGTGTGCCGCTTCGGTCCCGAAGACACATCCTCGAGTCGCACGAGGCCGTGCGTCACGAGGACTTCGATCGCGTGATCCTGCCGGCGCACGTTGAAGGCGGTGCCGACTGCGCGCACTTCGACCTCGCCTACCCGGACGACGAATGGGCGCGAAGCGTCCTTCGCGACATCGAAGCTCGCCTCGCCTCGAGTCAGCGTGATCCGCCGCTCGCCGGTCGTGAAATCAACGGTGACTTCGCTGGCCGTATTCAGGCGCACGACCGAACCATCCGGCAGTGCGAGGCGTTCGAAGCCGCCGATCGGCGTGGCGACGCGATGACCGAGAAGCGGGCTCGGCTCCGAAGTCGGAGCCAGCGTAAACACGGCCAGCGTGAGCGCCGCCGCCGCCGCCAGGGATCCCGCAATCCACGTCCAGCGGGGACCACGACGCCGCGGTAACGGAACGCGATCCGCCGGCACGCGATCGAGCTGCTCCCACGTTCCCACCAGCAGCGCGTAGGCTTCCGCGTGACGCGGGTCGCTCCGCAGCCAGCGCTCGAACTCCCGCTGCAAAATGGGATCGAGCCCGCGATCCCGCCGCACGAGCCATTCGGCCGCCGCCAGCTCGATCGGATCCAGCGGCGCGTCTCCGGAACCGGGTAAATCAGGGGGCGTCGTCTGCATGGCCGCTTCGCTTTACGACGCCACGCGTCGCGAGATATTGCCGGCAGCGCACGACGCCGATGGCGAGTTGCGCGTTGACCGTGTTCTCCGATATGCCGAGCCGCAGCGCGATATCGCGATAGGAGAGACCGTGTAGCTTCCGAAGAGTGACGACCTCGCGACAGCGCTCCGGCAGCGCATTGATGGCCGCGACGAGCAGCTCGATCTCCTGGGCGTGACTGGCGGATTCGGCGGCATCAGCTCCTTCTTCTACGACGGCCAGCCGCTGGCTTTCAGCTAAGTCTTCGATGGAAATCGGGCGATGACGGCGGAAAAGATCGAATGCAATATTGCGCGCCGTGGTGAACAGGTACGCGCGAGGCTCGACGATCGAGCCCGCGGTGCGCGCCCGCATCAGCCGCGCGTAAGACTCCTGTACCAAGTCGTCGATGTCCTGCACCGTCGGGAAACGCCGGCGCAAAAACGCGCGCAACTCCGGCTCGTGCGGCTGCACGTGTTCGGCGAACCAACGAAAGTGCTCGGAGTCCGGCCGGGCCATGGGTGAGTTGAGTTGAGAACGAGCCGTGCTGGCGTCAAGCGCGCGGACTCTCTCCGCTCCGGGAAAATTTGCGGCTCCGCCGGCAAGCCATCGAATCGCGTGACGAAACCTTCGCCCAACTGCCGCCCAGAACGAGCCGTGCTCAGCACGTCATCGAGCCGGCCATGATATCCGCCGGGGACTCTATCCGTGTCCTGTTTTCGTGAACTGCCCCATAGTCACTTTGTCCGGAGGCAGTTATGCTCCTGCCCTTCGAAACCGCACACGCACCGACATGGCCAACGAAGAATCGCCCGCCCAACGCTTCCGCATCCTTTGCGTTGATGACGAACCTTGGATCCGCGATCTCCTTCGTCTCCTTCTGCAGCGCGCAGGCTACTCTGTCGAAACGGCCGCCGATGGGCAGGACGCGTGGGAGACACTGTCGCGCGACCTGACCGCCTTCGATCTCGTGATTACAGACAACGAAATGCCGAAACTGTCCGGGCTGGCGCTGGTGGAGCGATTGCGGGACGCGGGCTTCACCCGCAACGTGGTGATGTTTTCGGCGTCGGTGCTGAGTCAGGCCGGCGATCGCCTCCAGCGACTGAATATAGCGGCCGTGGTGAAGAAAGGCCGCCCCGTCACGGAGCTTATGGAGCAGATCCGCCGGATCGAGACCGAAGCCTGAGCATCTCTTCGTTCGGACCGGCGCGATCGAGTCCAGCCGGAAGCAGAATGAATCGACGCAAGGAGCGGCCCCAGACCCCATGACTGAGATCAACAAAAAGGCCGATCAGGCCGAAGCCGCTCTCGTTCGCGACCTCATCAAGCACGAGAACGAGTTGATCAACCACCGCATCACCTGGCTCGCGTCATTCCAGGGGTTCTTGTTTGCCGCTCTGGCCCTCGCTTCCAATTCGGCTCGAGGCGACCTTGTGGTCTATGCCTTGGCCATCGTGGGAACCTTTGTCGCGATCTCGTCGTTTCTCGGAATTCGCGATGCCACCCTGGCCATTCGCAAGACGCGGACGTGGTGGGACGAGAATCGCATCGACACGTATTATGGTCCAGACGTGGTCGGGCTTCGCGGCCAGGATACGTCGTTTGGCCCATTGAAGCCGTGGCACTTTGTTCCGTGGCTGTTCGCCTTCATGTGGGTCGGAATCGTGTGGTTTTTTCCGCCCGGCTAGACCCAGACGCATCTGCCGTCCGATGGCTCCGGCGCCACGCACGGGATGGAACAGCCGGGGCCCCTTGACCAGTCAAGCCGGCCGCGCTTGTTCTCCGCGGTGCAAGCGACGGAATTTGCAGTGATCGCGGATGTGCATGGCAACGCCTGGGCACTCAGGGCGGTGCTGGACGACATCGCGCGTCGCGGCCTGAAGGCGATCGTCAATCTCGGCGACAACGCGAATGGGCCGCTGGATCCGGCAACGACGGTGGATTTGTTGCGCGGATGCCGCGCCGTGCACGTGCGCGGAAACGGCGATCGCATGACCGGCGAAGGCGGGACCACAGCCCGAGGCTCGGCCGTCTTTGCGCGCGATCGGCTCGATGCGGAGGCACTGCTCTGGTTGCGCGAATTGCCGCTGCAGGCGCGCGGCGAAGGCTGGATCGCGTTTCACGCCTCCCCTCGCAGCGATGTTGAATATCTACTGGAAAACGTGGTGGCGGGGAAAACAGTGCTCGCGAGTCGCGAGGAAATCGCGACACGGCTCGCCGGAGTCGATGCGGCGCTCATTTTGAGTGGACACACGCATATACCGCGACTGGTGCGCCTCGACGACGGTCGCATGATCGTGAACCCCGGGAGCGTCGGATTGCCCGCTTATAAGGACAACGACCCAACGCCGCATGCCGTCGAAACCGGATCACCCGACGCCCGCTATGCGGTCATGCAACGCGACGCAGGGGGCTGGCGCACGGAACTCGTGGCCGTACCGTACGACTGGCGCGCAGCTGCATCGGCAGCCCATGCCGCCGGCTGGCCCGAATGGGCTCGCTCTGTAGAGACCGGGTACTGCTGAGGGTCGGACGCGAGACGCAGAAGAGCGCCATGTCAGAACTCGATCGTTTATAGAAAACAACAAAGGGAGCGAAGAACTGAAAAAGACACGCCAACCCGCAGCTCTTCGCTCCCTTCGATCCCTTCTGTACAACGTCCGGGCTCGGCCTCGCTAGAAAACATCGCGTATGGGTTGAGAGCTGAGCGTGGGAATCGAGAGCATGCTGAGAGCCGACCTCTCACGTAGTGAGCAAGGATGAAGACCAAAACACATCCCGCTAGCGGTGCTGCTCTCTGCTTCCGACACCCAGCCCTCAACTCATACGGCGCTGCCTTCAGGCAATCTGGAGAACCGGCGCGCGACGCCCAAGCCCGCGAGCGAGAGACCCAGCAGGACGACGGTCGCTCCGCCATCTGGAACACCATTGGTCGGAGGTATGACATCCTGGGTGAATCCGCTGTAGAGAACCGACGACTGAGAGTAATTATAGAAACCGAGATTACCGCCCGAGAAGGCTCCGTTGAGGTTGATCTGCTGCACCCCGTTCACGGAGACCTGGAGGTTGGTGGGCGTGAACGTAAAGCCGAACGAATAGTCGACATTATCCGTCCAACCCGTGGCGCCCAACGTCGTACCCCGGGCCAGCTCGGTGACACCATTGGTGTGAGCCCAGAAACCCGGATCAGCGTTCGGAACAACCCCCGTCACCCGGCTGACCGCCAAGCCGGCGTCAGCGCCCGATTGATTACCCTGCTTCCAATCAATGAGAAGGTAGTCCGCCGCCGGGTTCGCGAAATCACCCGAACTAAATCCCAGCACAAAGCCAATGAAGTCATCATCGGATGTCGTGGTGACCTTTATCATACCTTGGATTTCGGTGCCCAACGCACTCTGGTCGCTCAGAAAAACCGTGGGGTTGCCATTGAGCGTTTGCAGAACGGTCGTATTGCCGGGTTGCACGACCCAGTTTCCGGCACCCACCGTATAGTTTTGCGTGGTCCACGTGCTTAGGTCGACAGGACCTGCTACAGCGGCGACCGCGGAGAGACAGAATAAGGACGTAAGTAATCTAATCTTCATAAGGCTGGAGGGGGACGAATTGCTTGTATCCAGGGATAGATACGCTTTAGCACATGGTATGCCATAGGCCCAAACAGGCCTATCATCAGGCCGGTTAACTTCCTATAATTACAAGACTTCCATTTTTTGAATTTTGAAAGTCGAAGTCCGTTTAGCGTGGAGAACCCACCAGCGGAGGACTCGTGAACGTCGGAAATCCGACACGCGGAGGGCTCCAGGTCCACATGGACCTACCTAATTTAGATATCCAGCAAAGGATTACAAAATGTGTAATCAAGCCCGACGCACGTTTAGGTCATCGCGGCACATAACGCACACGCGATAACAGGGGATGAAATCTCCGCCCCCACGCAGACCAATCGAGCCGCAATGATCGCCCGGCCGCCCTACGCCTGCGGAGGCTTCGTCTCGATCTTGATATCGGAGACGGGTTGACCGGTCTTGTTCAGGAAGCGGACGCTGCCCTGCCAATTGTTTTCCTCGTTGATGACTTTCAAGACGAGGACATTCACTCCCTTCTTCAGCGTCACGTCGGCCATCGAATCTTCCATGTCCTTTTCTAGCGTCCGGGTGTCCAGGAATTTCAGGGTCTCCTTACCGTTGATATACACCTTGCCCTGGTCGTTGGTGTTCATCTTCAGCGTCAATCCGGCTTTTTCATCCGGAGAAACAATATAGGCTACGGCCCACCCGACGGCGTATTCACCCTGGTCTGGGTTGAGCTCCCGGAAATCGATATAGAATTCCGGTGTCGCGACTTTTTTCCAGACGAGTTCAGTACTGCCGACGGTCTGCTTGGCGCCTTCCTTCGCGGCAGGCTGCGCTTCCGTGGCAAAGTGCTTCTTGTCGAGTTCCTCGGCGCCGGAACTGCCGGCGATGGAGAACGGGGCGAGCACGAGCCAGTCGCGGATGAAGCCCTCCGCGTCGGGTTTGCCGTTCTGGGCGGCGGCCGGGACAACGGTGGCGAGGACGAGAACGAAGAGCGGCGGGATTCGGAGTTTCATGGGGAATTTCTCTCAGGGGTAAATGCGCACTCGCGACCGGGTGCCACGTGTGCGAAGGGCCAATTTGACCCTCCGCAGTGGCATGGCAACCCGCCGGACGATATTGCGCGTGCACGCGGGCCGCTCATCGAGCGAGTCGGACTGCAATTGAAATCGCGATCCTTGCGCCTCAGGGAGCGACGCCGCGGATCACGTCGCCCGCCTGGCCGCACGGACACCGCCGATTTAATCGATTCGCAATGAGTCGATATTGGGGCCGCCGCTACCGGTCGTGCTCATGCGGATCGTCACGGTGCCGGAGGGCAAGGTCGCCGCGAGTGCGCGATCGACCCACACGCCCGGCGCCCCCGTGCCGTGAAATGCCAGTGCTCCGTCAACGACCACCCCGTTTACGGCAACCGACACCGTGCGCGGAGAGCCTCCGTGCTGATAGCGGAATGTCAGCCCGCGCGTGCTCACCGTCGGATTCGTCAGCGTCCACTCTATATAGTCGCCAGCCGCATTCGTGAACTGGACGAAGCCGGTGCCAGTGTAGCCGGTCTGGTTGGTCTTGATCGTGGGACCGGAAAGCGTCGCGGTCTCGGCTTGATAAATACCGCGAGGTAAAGCGCTGCCGGCGGCGCCTCCCCATATTTCAACCTCGGTATAGCTGTTGTTAGGCCGCAGGCTTTTGTTGCCGTTGTCATTTCCGCGACCGACCAGCCGCACGTAGCGTACGGGATCGATGTCCGGGATATCGTAATCCTGGATGAGCAGATCCCGATTGCTCCGCCACCAGTTCGGCTGACCGGCGACCCTGTTCGCAACCAGCGGCGTGTAATTCACGTCGTCAGTCGAGGTGTGAATCTCGAAAAAATATGTGTTCTGGTGCCCGCTGCCGAACGCCAGCTTCAAGCCGCCGATCCGTTGATTGGCGCCGAGGTCGTAGCGAATCCATTCGAAATGCTGGCTGTCGTTAAACGTGATCGAGGGTGACATGAACTTGTCGGCCACGATCGTATAGCCGCTGGAGCTGGCATTTTTCGTGCCGGTCACCCGGACCTTCAACACGTGTCCTCCATTGCCGAGCGAGGGGCTCGCGTAGAGCAGTTGATTCAACGCGGGCGTTGCCGAATACGTATCGACCAATGTCTCGGGGCCGCCATCGATCGACACGGCCGCGATGCCGTTCGCCGGGCCGACCGCGCCATACCATGAGAGTTGGGTCGCGGTGTTGCCGTTGCTGAGTGTCATTTCGACAAACGCGTCGGCCTCCGCGGATGCATGCTGATCGTCATTGTGCGCGCCGACGACGGTCCCAGGAGACCACGCCCCGGCGGGATGGTACGCAATCGGCGTCGCGGACTGCCACATCGTGCTCAAGTTTCCGTCGACTGTTTTCTCCTTCGTGTTCGAACCCTTATGAGAGCTTTCCGTAATATCGGTGGCAGCCACGGTGAACTTGGCGTTGGCCGGCCCATTCTCGATCACATAGGTGCCCGTCGTGATTTCGCTGGTCACCATGCCGGATTTGTAGGCGATGACCTTCAATGTCGTCGTGCCCGCGATAGTGATGGGGCCGCCGTAGGTCGACCCGCGTGACGTGGTCGGCAGCGATCCATCGGTTGTATAGCGCAGCGTGTCGCCTGCCGTGGGCGTGATGATCGTGATTGTCTGCGGGCCGCCGTAAGTGCCAGGGGCGGGGCTGAGCACGGGCGCGATCACCTCGTTCGGCGGTGTGACCCGCACCGGGGCGCCCATATCCGCACCATCGAAGAGATAGGTTGACTGCGTCATCTTGGCGCCGACCGCATCGGTCACGGTGACGCTATATAGACCTTGAGGCAGGGACGAAATCGTCTCGGCAGCGGCGCCGGTGGACCAGGCGTAAGCATACGGCGCGGTGCCGCCAATCGTGGACGCCTTGATCGAGCCGGTGTTGCCGGTCGTCGGTGGCGTGGCCACCAGATAAACCGAGAGCGCGCCGGTTTCGTTGAAACCCGCATCGAAGGCAGTTCCCTGGGGCCGCGCGAGCCCCTGAAAATCGGCTGTCACCGGCACGTGCGGTGTGATGAGGCCGCTGAGGGAGACGCCGGCGTCGGCCGCCGTGGATCCGGCAAGGATGCGAAAATCGTTTTCCGCCGGATTCACGAAATTCAATCCCGTGTAGTTTCGCTGCATTACATTGCCGGCTTCGTTCACGGTGGACGCGCTGTCGGTCACGACCGCATTGAACGCGGTGTTGGGGATGATGGTGAGATTGTTTTTGAAGTTGTTCACCGAGACTTCATCGATCGTGTAGTAAGCGGCGTTGAGTGGGTTCACGATGGTGTTGTTATAGAAGCTGACAAACGTTCCCGCGATTGTTTGACGCACATCGGGATCGGAGGGAGGCGGGTCAGGAAGGTTCTTGGCGAATATTCCGTAGTCGCCGGTATTGACCATCAGGTTGTTGAACACGCTCACGTTGCCCAGCTGGCCGAGCACCACGAACGCGTTGTAGGCGCTGTTCACGATGACGTTGTTGAAATACTCGCCGGTGCCGCCCGAACCGATTTGGAATCCATTGCCCTGGCCTGGCGATGGAGCGAGGCCGGAGTTCACTATCACGTTATTATAGACTTTGGTATCGGTCGGATTCGATGCGACCTGCGCGCCGTCCCAGCCGCTGCGCTCGACGAGATTGTAGCTGAGGCGCAAGCCATGGATCTCATGTGGCTGCACGGGCGTCGTGCCGCAGGTGAGCAGCTGTTGCCAGCTCGTATAGCCTATATACATGCCCTCGCCGCCGACGTCGTGCACATAGTTATCGTGGATGTTGATATTTCGCATGACGAAGTTTGCCGCCCAGGTGGCGGGCGTGTTGCACGAGGGGTCGCTTTTCGCCATGATGCCGGCAAAACCGCTGTCGTGTACTTCGAGGAACATCACCTCGCCATCGGAGCTCGCGCCGCCGATGCCGACGCCGACTTTGGCGTGGCCGGCCTTGTTGCCCACCTGGCCGACCTCGATGCCGTGGCGATAAGCAGGGTCGTTGTCCCCCCGCAGCTGGAAATATCGACATGTACTCAGTGCAATGCCGTCCCGTCGTGTATAGGTCGTGGACCCGGGGACGACATCGGTCACCGTCACGCGGCCGGTGCCGTGCTGGTTGACGATCACGACGGGAAATTCGGGCGAGCCCGTCCAGTTCGTGAACTGGATCGGGCCGCGCAAACCGCCGGCGAGTCCGATGACGAAACTCCGATTCGTCGGCATGATGCGGCCGCCGCCATCGACGACCGTAAGAGTCGACGTAGCCGAGACCGGCACAATCAAATCATAGGTGGTGAACTGCTGGGCGTAAGCGGCAGTGCTGAGACAAAAAAGGGCCACGGCAATGCCGCCGGCCCTCGCGAGGAGAGGACGCGTTTCAATCTTCATATGGGGTTTTTTGGGGCAACGCGGTATATGCATCACAACCGCCCGGGAAACCGGAGGAAGCGGCCAACTCAGAGGCAAATTTCGCGCCGTACCTGCATCCTGGTCGCAAGCTGCGCAATGTCGCGCCGCCCCACGCTCAAGCGATTGAGAACACGATAAAGTCAGCCGCACCCTCCCGGCGTGGCCTTCAATTGCCCCAGCCGTTCGCCCAGGCGCGTGCACGCGCATCGGGATTCATCGGCGCGACGCTCGAGCCTTGTTCGCAGCCGCGCCTGCTCCACGAACGCGGGTCTCGCGCGGTCGCTACTTCTCCGCGCGAGACGTCATTTCAAAACGAGTACGTCGTCGTGAAACGAATCTCCCGCGGCGCGACCAGATCATAGCGACTATATGCTATGCCACGGCCACCCGGCAGCACGAAACCATCAAGCGCGGTATCGGATGTCGAGAGGCGTACAGGGATGATGTCCGTTTCATCGAAGAGATTCGACACGTTCACCTGAAACCGCACGCGGCCCGGCAGGCCTTTGAATTTCGTCGCATACGCCATCATCATATCGGCTGCGGTGATGACCTTGCCCGTGATCTCCCTGCCGCTCGAATCCGAGCCGATCACGTTCGCGCTCCGCCAGCGCCAGCCGCCGCCCATCGTGAAGCCTTTCAAGAACCCCGCCTTGAAATCATACGCGGTGAACAGGCTGATCTTGTGCGGCCGCACGCCCCAGCGTTTCTCCTGCTGCTCCTTTTCGTCGTTCAACGTGTCCACCAGGTTGAAAATTTCCTGCGCGACCGTCACGCCGGCCGAGTTCGTGGTGAGCGTCGACGGATTCGCTTCGGGATGCAGCGCGCCGAGTTCGAGCCATTTCGCCACCGTCCCGCCGGACTCGTAGGCCGAAGGGTCGGCGACGTACTGCCCGCTCGCATCCTGTCGCACGCCTTGCACCAGCTTCACCCCCTCGGCGGCTTTCAACCCGTACCAATCGACCATCTCGAGCGCCAGATTTGTCCGGCCCGAATCGGTGTAGGAATAGTTCGCGACGAGCCGCCAGTTCGGCGTCAGGTTCGCGGTCACGCGCGCTTCGTAGCCCTCCGAGGTGAAATCGGATGCGATCGCGTTTGCCGGCGGCGTCAACGCACTCGCGATCGGCGCCCAATCACCCGCCGGGATCGGGCGCCCCGGTCCAACCAGTACACTCTCGTACGCTGCCACGACGCGCGCATTCCGTGCCGGTGCGCCGCCCAGTCCCGCACTCGTGATCCGGCCCTGCTCGCTCGCCGTGAAATATACGAAACGCGCGCTCAACCGGCCTTCGAGCAAGTCGAGTCCGATGCCGTAATCCTCCCCCTCGCCCTTCGATAGCGGCGCGAGATTGCCGAGTGGAAACACCGTGCGCGCCAGCGGCGGCACGCCCACGTTCGACGAGCGGTTCGCGATCAACGACAGCCACTTCGTCACATGAAACACGCCGCCAATCGTCGTCGTCTGCGGTTTTAGTTTCGTGACCGTCGCCTTGCCGGGATCGCGATCCACGACGTCGCCGATCACCGGATCGACGTGGAACCCAAACTGCGTGATCTCCACCTGGTCCTCACGATAGCCAAAGGTCGTGACGAGCTTGTCCTGCCAGAAATAGCTCTGCAGCACGCCCAGCAGCGAATCCATGCCTTGCGTCATCCCGCTGTTGTTCGCCCCGCCGACATCGTTGACGAAGGCCACATCGAACGTCCGGCCGTCGAAGTTGAGGGTCGTCGGCAGCGTGCGCCAGTCGCCGACCCGATACGTGCCATAGTCGCCCTCGGTAATATAGTTTCGGACGGTCACGCGATTATTCGCATTATTCGCCACCGCATTATAGGGACTGCCAACGAGCGAGAGCCACGACAGTGCGTGCACGTCCGCCTGCTTCGATTTCGACCAGGAGGCCGCGATGCGATGGCGGCCCAGCCATTTGTTTTTTGTGTCCAGACTATATGAAGCAGAGACGCGTGTCTCACGATAGTCGCCGTAATGGAGGTCGCCGCGCCAGTTCCCATCGAAGTAGAGCCCGCCCGCAAAGGGATTCGGCGCACCGTTGAGGCCGAGGGTCCGGTTCGGATCGCCGCGCAAGGTCGGGTCCGCTCCGACCAATATACGGCTGACCAGATTCGTTTGTTGATAATGCTGCGCGACATTCACGACGAGGTTCTTCGTCGGCTGCCAGTCCGCCGTCAGTGTATAGTTGTACAGGCTCTGCTCGCGGGCCATCCCCGGGCCACCGGCATGACCCCAGCGCGGATAGAGGCTGGGATCGTTGATCACCAGCGCAGATCCCGTCGCACCCGGCGTGCCATCGGGCGCGCGGACAGCGGCGTTGTTGTAGCTGCCCGTCAGATACGTGCCGATCGCGTCGAAAACCGTGCCCGAATTTTCAATATAGACCGCCCGCCGGTTCTGTCCGCCACGCGTGCCGTTGCGCGCCGTGATGCCGAGTGCGGCCAGAGCGGCGTTCGGTGCCGCGGTCGTCGGCGTGACCGTCACCGCATCGATGCCGCGCGCGGCTCGATTATCATACCACGCGAGAAACTCGTCCGTCGGCGGCATCGTCTTCGCGACCGAGCTGGCGTCCTTCCCGGTCTCGCCCATCGCCTGGAACGTCAGCGTGCGCGAAGGCCGAAACGTTACCGCTCCGAAGATACGCTCCTTGTCCTGAAAACTAAACTGCCGCCAGCCTCCGTTTTCCTGGTCCAGCGCGGCGAGCGACACGGCGAGTTTGTCCTTCTTCAGCACTTTGTTCGCGTCGACCTCGATCCGGCTGCGTTCCCACGAGCCGAAGCCATACCGGATCGTGGCGCTGTCGCGATGCGTCACTGCGACCTTCGAGGACTGGTTGAGCAGGCCGCCGGGCGCGCCGACGCCGAAGAGGATGCTATTCGGTCCGCGGGTGTCCTCGAACCGACCGACACGATACGGATCGCCGTTCGTTATATTGGTAAAATAATCCATGCCCTGGCTCGCTGCCAGGCCGCGGATGAGCGTGCGGTTGAGTAGATTCTCGCCGGTGATGGAGGGGTTCTGCCCCGAGCCGGCCTGCCACGCATTCGTGTCCATCTCGGAGTTCACCGTATAATCGAGCAGCTGCGAGATGTCGGTGATCGCGAGATCGTCGAGAAACTCCTTGGTGAACACCGACACGGACCCGGCGGTGTCGCGCAGACGCGCATTGAGCCGGCTTCCGGCAAGCGTGTTCTCGGCGTGATAACCCACGTCCTTGCTGGTGTTGACGGTGAACGGACTCAGCTCGACGACAGGTTCCTGCGAGGTGTTTGCCGTGGTCGTGACGGTGGTGGGAGCCGGCTGCGGGGCCTGCTGGGCTGACGCAGGGTCCGCGATCAGGCCGGAGATCAGCCCGAAGCAAAACGTAACAAGAATCCGGATGCGCATGGGAGGGGTGTCCGATGTGGGTTAAAAGCGCCGGAGGGCGCCCGGTGGAGGTCGGCTCAAGCCTGCCAATATCTCGCATCTCTGGCAACGTAGATTCAGCGGCGGCCAGACCAGAGACGCCAACCTGCTCTGTCGTAGCCCGCTTCGGGAGAAGCGGGACCGGGCTGGAGCGGCCGACAAACTTGGAAATGCCCACAACGCGTGCGCAGCTCGGCTTCGTGACTCGTGCAGAATCTCGCTCCCGCGGTGCCCTGTGCCGAAGAAGGTTCATCGACCCCGCGCGCAACTTTCGCGGCTAAACATTGACGCCATTCCGGACGTCGCGCCTACTCCGGCGCCGGTGTCACCCCTGGCACCCACTCACTTCAGTCCAGCCCGAGTTGCTGGTCGCCTCCGCCTCAGCCCCACGCGCTGTTCGCTCGTCGCGCCTGGCGGTTCGCCCTTCCGTTCAAGCTCTTCCGTCCCTTGCTTCAGAAGTCCACGTTGCACGCCCCCCGGCTCATCCGGTGGCTCGGCTCACTCGCAGTTTTTTTTCTCGTTGTGATGACGCTGCTGCGGCTCGTCACCCACTTTGCTTTCACGCGCGCAGGCATTTCGTTGGGTGACATCGCTCCGGCGTTCTGGCTCGGGTTGAGATTCGATGCGCGCGTCGTGGCCGCGGCGCTCCTGCCGCTCCTGGTGCTTGGCAGTGTGCCAGTGCTCAGCCCCTTTCGAAACGAAGTCGCGCGCCGCGGCTGGTTGGTGTTCCTCGGCGCCTTTGCGGGCGCACTCATCGTTTTCTACACCGCCGATTTTCTGCATTACCGTTACCTCGGGCAGCGGTTGAACGCGACCGCGCTCGGGTTTCTCGCCGACGCGAAGATTTCCGGCGCGATGCTCTGGCAAAGTTATCCGGTGCTGCGCATCACCGCCGCGATCGTCGCAACCTTCGCCGGCTGCCTCGTCGTCATCGCCCGGTTGCTGCGCCGATACCGCGCTGGAGAAGAGCCCGCCCGCCGTCGCCTTGTTCACACCGGGTGGTTCACGGCCACGCTGCTGGCGTGTCTCATCGCAATCTTCGGCCGGCTCGGCCAGTTTCCCCTGCGCTGGAGCGATGCCTTCAATCTCCGCCACGACGCCGGGGCGCAGCTCGCGTTGAACCCGATCGAGTCGTTCGCGAGCTCGCTCGGTTTCCGCACCACCGGCTTCGATCCCGCCAAAGTACGCGCGCACTATCCGCGCATGAGCGCGTATCTCGGCGTGGCGACGCCAGACGTGGAGCGGCTCGCGTTCGAACGCCTCGTGCCGGCCCGCGCTCCTTCCGCCGCGCGCTCACCGGCGGCAGTCGGACGCCAGCCCAACGTCGTGCTCGTGTTGTGCGAGTCGTTCAGCGCCTACAAGAGCTCGATGTGGGGCAATCCGCTCGACACGACGCCGTTCTTCGCCGGGCTCACCAAGCAGGGCGTATTTTTCGACAACTGCTATACGCCGCACTTCGGCACCGCGCGCGGCGTCTGGGCCACGATCACCGGCACGCCGGACGTCTCACCCGTGAAGACCGCGAGCCGCAATCCCGCCATGGTCGATCAGCATACGATCATCGCCGACTTCGAAGGCTACGAAAAACTCTACTTCCTCGGCGGCAGCTCGAGCTGGGCCAACATCCGCGGGCTGCTCACGAACAACATCAAGGATCTCAAGCTCCACGAGGAAGACAGCTACGAGTCGCCGCGCATCGACGTGTGGGGGATCAGCGACAAGAACCTCTTTCTCGAAGCAGAGAAGATCCTGCGCAGGCAGACGAAACCATTTTTTGCCGTCATCCAGACGGCCGATAATCACCGCCCCTATACAATCCCGCAGGAGGATCTCGCCGAGTTCACCAAACTCGACCTGCCCGAGGCGGCCGTCCGCCAGCATGGCTTCGAGTCGCTGGACGAGCTGAACGCGTTTCGCTATACAGACTATTGCTTCCGGAAGTTTTTCGACGCGGCGCGCGACGCGCCTTATTTCGACGACACGCTCTTCGTCTTTGTCGGCGACCACGGCATCGGGGGCGACGCGGGGACGCTTTTTCCGCCGGCGTGGACCAGTCATCATCTCACGCGCTATCATGTGCCGCTGCTGTTCTACGCGCCGAAATTCCTGCCACCGCAGCGCATCCACTCCGTCGCGTCGATGGTCGACATCCTGCCCACCATCGCGGGCCTGGCGAATGTGACGTATCGGAATCGCACCTACGGCCGCGATCTGCTGCGCCAGCAGCAGCTCGACGACGGTGCGAGCAACGTCGCCTTCATCATCGATCATAACGACCAGACGATCGGCGTCGTGAAACAGCAGCTCTACGGTGTGCAGCGCACCGGCGGCCGCCACGAGGTCGTATGGGCGGACTTCGCCGCCCCTTCGCCGGTCGGCGGGTTGGCTCCGGACGATACCACACGGGCCGAGTACGAGGCGCTCGCGCACGCGTTTCACGAGACCGCCCGATACCTGTTGTTGCATAACCATAAAGCCGCGCCGTCGCGCAGCCCGAGGGAAACCCGCGCGGCGGTTCGCTGAGCCGCACGGCCGCCCGACCCTTTCCTCCGCGCGCCCCCGCACCGCATCCTTTCCGCTCCGCTTCACCCCAGAACATTGTTGATGTTGTTTCCCTCTCGCGACGGCCGCCCCCCTCCTTCCGTCCCTCCCCGACTCTGCCACCGCCATCGCTGCGCGTTCATCGCGCTCACGTTGGCCACCGCGCTCGCGACAGCTTATTTCGCGCGGTTTTCCGATGATGCCGCGCCAGCCGATCTCGCGGGTGCCGGACAACCCGCCGCGCGGCTCGATCTCACCGACGCCGCTCCCTTCTTCAACCAGTCATGGATTACGCCCGTCGGGCACACGGCTTCGGCCCATAGCAGCGCGATCTGCACCCTGCCCAGCGGCGATCTACTGGCCATCTGGTACGGCGGCACCCGCGAAGGCGCGACGGACGTTGCGCTGTTTACTTCACGGTTGCAGGTCGGCAGCACGCAATGGTCCGAACCGGTGAACACCGTCGACCGCGCGCTCGCGCAGGACGAACTCGACCGGATGATCAAGAAAGTGGGCAACGCAGTGATCTTCCCCGATGGCGCCGGCAATCTCTGGATGGTCTACGTCAGCGTCTCCCTCGGCGGCTGGTCCGGCAGCGGATTGAACGTGAAGACCTCCCGCGACGAAGGCCGCACCTGGAGCGAGAGCCGGCGACTCACGCTCAATCCGTTCTTCAATCTCAGCTCGCTCGTGCGGAACAAGCCGATCTACGCCAGCGATGGCCGCATCGGGCTGCCCATCTACCACGAGATGGCGATGAAGTTTCCGC
The DNA here is from genome assembly GCA_036675625.1 of Opitutaceae bacterium. GTDB lineage: Bacteria > Verrucomicrobiota > Verrucomicrobiia > Opitutales > Opitutaceae > ER46. The sequence continues at coordinate 16,146 of JAKFEQ010000016.1, forward strand.
AGATGCTCTGGCTCACGCCCGGCGCGGACGGCAGCGTCCAGGATTATCGGATACGCAACCTGTCGTCCGAGACCGGCCTGATCCAGCCGACGCTCGTGCCGCTCCAAGGCGATCGGGTCTTGATGCTTTTGCGCGACGGCAGCCCGGACCGCAGCGTACACACGGCCTATTCCGATGATAACGGCTGGACCTGGTCCGAGGCGGCGCCGAGCGATCTGCCGAATCCCGATGCCGCGCTCGATGCCCTGCGGCTGCGCGACGGCCGGATCCTGCTCGTCTATAATCACGCCGCCAGCGGACGCGAGAATCTGCGCCTTGCGATCTCGGCCGATGAAGGCCGCACGTGGCGCATCGGCGCGACCCTCGAGGAGGCGGCCCATCATGAATTCTCGTATCCCAACCTGGCCGAGGACCAACGGGGGCGAATTCATCTCACTTACACGTGGCAGCGCGAGCGCATCAAGCACCTGGCCTTTAACCTCGCCTGGCTCGACCGTCGCGCGGTGGCCCAACTTCCTGTTCGACCATGATCTTCACCCTCTCGTTCGCGCTATATACTCTGGTGTCGATCGCCAGTCTCTGGCTCGGCTTGCTGTGGCTTTGGTCGCGTCGCACGTCCGCGTGCCGGCCGGGCACAATCGTCAAGACGCTGGCCGGCGCCACCACCGTGTTGTTGCTCTTCGTGCCCTTCGACGGCCTGCCGCTCTGGAACCGCGCGTTCAGCTTCTATCCGAACCCGAGCCTGCCGATGCTCGGCATCGTCTGCGCGGCGTTGTGGTCGCGACTGTTTGGCCTCGTGATTTTCCAACGCCCCGACTGGCAGGCGATCTGGTGCTTCGGGGCGGTGGCGGGCAGCGCACTCTATCTGCACCCCATGCTCTTCGGCGGAGTGGATCTATATTACTGGGGCTGGGAGCGCGCGGCCGCGGCCGGCACGGTCGGAACGCTCGCCGTGGTCTTTTTCGCCCGCGGCAGCCGCTTCGGTGTGCTGCTGCTCGCCGCGCTTATAAGCTACGCCGTCACGGCGCTCGAATCACAAAACTGCTGGGACTATATCATCGATCCGTTTTATTGGCTGATCAGCCTCGGCGTGCTGGGGACGCGAGCCACCGTCGCCTGCCTGCGCTCGGCAAACTTGCCTCCTTTCGCACGCGCTCAGGCTTCCGAGTCGAAACTTTCCGCGGCCGCCTTGCCCGAGTTGGAACCTGGCGGGGAGCGTCCGCGCACGTAAGCGGTCACGCCGCAAAGCAAGAGGCCTCTCCACGTCGCCCCATGCTCGCGGCCATCGGCGGACGGCTGCCTTTCAGTAAGACCACGTCGTCGTGAATCGAATCTCCCGCGGCGTCACGAGATCGTATCGACTATAGGCGAGCCCGCGGCCGCCCGGCAGCATATACCCGTCGGGCGCGGCGGCCGAGCTCGCCACCCGCACCGGAATGATGTCCGTTTTATCGAAAACATTTGCGACATTGATCTGAAAGCGGAAACGGCCGGGCACGTGATCGAACTTCCGCGTGTAGCCGATCATCATGTCCGTCGCCACCAGCGCCTTCCCTGTGATCTCCTCGCCACGGGAATTCTCGCCGATGATGTTCGCGCTGCGCCAGCGCCAGCCACCACCGATCGAAAAGCCTTTCACTCGACCTTCCTTGAAATCGTAGGCCGTGAAGAGGCTCACCTTGTGCGGACGCACGCCCCAGCGGCGCTCGTTCTGCTCCTTGGCATCGTTCAGTCCATCCACGACGTCGAAGATCTCCTCCGCCACCGTCAGGCCATTCGAGGTGGTGAGCGTGCCGAGATTCGCGTCCGGATGCAGGCCGCCAAGCTCGATCCATTTCGCGATCGTGCCATCGGTTGAAAACGCATTTGGATCCACTACGAACTGGCCGCCCGCACCCTGGGTCACGCCCTGCACGAGCCGGCCGTCGGCCTGTTTCAGCCCATACCAGGCGATGATCTCGCTGCTCAGGTTTTTGCGGACCGTGTCCGTGTAGGAGTAGTTCGCGACGAGCCGCCAGTTCCGCGTGAAGTTCGCCGTGATTCGCGCTTCATAACCTTCCGCCTCGTAGTCGGACGACGCAGCCGTGGCCGGCGGCGTGTAAGCGGCATCGATCGGCGCCCACTCCGCCGCGGAATACGGTCGCCCCGCGCCCACGAGCGCGGTCCCAAACGCGTCCATCACCCGATTATTGCGTCCCGCCGCGCCGGCAAACCCCACCGTCGTGATCTTCCCTTTTTCCTTCGAGGTGAAGTAGACCGCCTTGGCGTGCATCCGCCCGCCAAACAGGTTGAAGCCGAGGCCGTAGTCGGCGCCCTCGCCTTCGGACGGCGGCGCGAGATCGCCATCGGGAAACGTCTTCCGCACAAACGAGGGCACGCCCTGGTTCGACGAGCGGTTCGCAATCACCGAAAGCCAGTCGTACACGTGAAACACAAGCCCCGCCGTGCCCGTGCGACCGGTCGCGCTCGTCACCTCGCCCTTGCTCGGGTCGCGGTCCACGATGTCGCCGATAAGCGGATCGTTATAGTAACCGAGCTCGGTCACATCGACGCGATCCTCGCGATAGCCAAATGTGGTCACGAGTTTCCCGCCGATGAAATGGCTCTGCACGACGCCCAGCATCGAACGCGATTCCTGCTCGCCACCGCTGTTGTTCGCGCCCGCCACTTCGTTGGCGAACACCAGCCCAAAAGTCCGGCCATCAAACTCGATCGTGCTCGGCAACTGCCGGTAATCGCCCACGCGATACGTGCCGAAATCGCGCTCCGTTATATAATTTCTGACCGTGATCCGGTTGTTGATATTGTTCGGCGTGTTGTTGTACGGCCGTCCCGCGAGCGCGAGCCACGAGTTCGCGCGTGTATCAAACTGTTCCGACTGCGAGACCATGGCCGCGATGCGGTGCCGGCCAAGCCAGCTCCGCTTCGGCTTCAATGCATAGGACGCCGACAGCCGGGTCTCGCGTGAGTCGCCCACATGGACATCGCGCCGCCAGTTGCCGTCGAAATAGAGCCGGCCCGCATAGGGGTTCGGCGCGCCGTTCACGCCAAGCGTGCGATTCGCGTCGCCGCGGAGCGTCGGCTCCGAACCGGTCATCAACGTAACGATCGCCGTCGTCTTCTGATAGTTGTGCGCCAGATTGAGCGCAAAGTCGCGCGTCACCTGCCAGTCGACCGTGAACGTGAAATTGCGCAGGCTCTGCTCACGGTTCATGCCGGGGCCGGCCGCATTGATGTGGCGCGGATAGATCGAGGGATCGTTGACGCGCAACGTTCCGCTCGTGACGCCGGGCGTGCCGTCCGGCGCGCGCACGGCGGAATTATTATAGCTGCCGGTGAGGTAGGCGCCGATCGCGTTGAATACCGTCCCGTCGTTCTCGATGAAGATCGCGCGGCGGTTGTTGCCCGTACGATTGCCGTCGCGCGCCGTCACACCAAGGGCCTGCAGCGTGGCGTTCGGCACCGTGTTGTTCGGCGTGAACGTCACCGCATCCACGCCAAACGCCTCGCGGTTGTCGTACCATGCGATCGCCTGGTCCGACTCCACGGTCGAGCGAATGACGGCGCCAATATCGCGCCCGACCTCACCCATCGCGGTGACCGTCAGCGCCCGAAACGGCCGCGCCGTCACGGATCCGAAGATGCGCTCCTTGTCCTGAAAATCGAAATCGCGCCAGCCGCCGTTCTCCTGGTCCAGCGCGGCGACCGACACCGCGAGCCGGTCTTTGACGAGCACCTTGTTGCCGTCGACCTCCGTCCGGTTCCGGCCCCACGAGCCCGTGCCGTAGCGGACCTGCGCGCTGTCGCGCGCGGTGCTGGCGATCTTGGACGACTGGTTGAGCAGCCCGCCGGGGGCGCCGACGCCGAAGAGGATGCTGTTCGGGCCGCGGCTATCTTCGTATCGACCGACTCGATACGGATCGGTTGGGGTGATGCTGGTGAAATAATCCATGCCGAGGCTGGCCGTGAGCCCGCGGATCAGGATGTTCGGCGTGAGGCTCTGGGCGTTGACGACCGGATTCTGCTCGGAGCCCGCCTGGTTCTCGTTGGTGTTCATCTCCGAGTTCACGGAGTATTGGAGCAGTTCGCTGATGTCGGTGATGGCGACGTCGTCGAGAAACTCCTTCGTGAACACGGAAATCGATCCAGCGGTATCGCGCAGCTGCGTATTGAGGCGGCTGCCTGCGAGGGTGTTCTCCGCCTGATAGCCGAGATCGCGGTCGGTGTTCACGGTGAAAGGACTCATCTCGAGCACCTCGTCTTTTGTGGTCTCGGCGGTGGCAGGCGCCGGAGCCGGCGCGGCAGCGGCGGAAGCAGAAGCGGCGGCGATGATTGCAAGGCAGGGAATCAAGACTGCGCGGGGGTTCGCACGATTCGGTTTCATGGGGGTCAGGGTTATCCGGAGGGGTTTATCCGGCGACGGGCGGCGACACACCACCCGCTTCCGGCAAAGGAATGCAGCCACGCTCGCGGGACAAGCGCGGAGTGCGAATGCCGTGGACGCGCCGGCGAGAATGAGTGCCGCCCGGCGGAAGCCGCCGCCCCGTATCGTTCGGCGTGTAGTTGAAACTCAACTACGAACCCCCAGGCTGCGCGCGTGCCTCTCCCGGCGCTCCCGGCCGGCCGGCACGGATTCGCTCCTTGTCACACCCGGGGCACTTCGCACGTTCGAGGCGGACGCCACGCACCCTTAAAGGTCCGATTCCCCAGACGCCTTCCATCTCTGAAGTCTCGCTCACCCCTCTGCCCCCTCAGGTATGAAAACTCGCCTGCCCTCCGTTGCTCGTTCCGCGGTCATTCTCATCTGCCTCGTGTTTTTCCCGAGTATCGCCGCGCATGCGGCGGATCGGCCGAACATCGTTCTCTTGATGGGGGACGATCACGGCTGGGATGAGACGGGCTACAACGGACATCCCTATCTGAAGACACCCGTGCTCGACGAGATGGCGCGCAGCGGACTTCGGCTCGATCGTTTCTACGCGGCGGCGCCGGTCTGTTCGCCGACGCGCGGCAGCGTGATCACGGGGCGGCATCCGAATCGTTACGGCACGTTCACCCCCGGCTGGTCGCTGCGGCCCGAGGAGATCGGCGTGGCGCAAATCCTCCGGCCGGCCGGCTACGCTTGCGGGCATTTCGGGAAATGGCACTTGGGTCCTGTAAAAGCGGAGTCGCCCACCAATCCAGGCGCGATGGGTTTCGACACCTGGGTCTCGCACGATAACTTTTTCGAGCTGAACCCTTATTTATCGCGCAACGGCGGGCCGCCGGAGCAGTTCAAAGGGGAAAGCTCCGAGATCATCGTCGGCGAGGCTATCCGCTATATAGATCAGACGAAACAAAGCCGGCGCCCGTTCTTTATAGTTATCTGGTTCGGGTCGCCGCATGAACCGTATAGCGGCCTGGCCAGGGATCTCGCACTCTACGACGATCTCCCGGAGGATTTCGCTCAACGTCGCGTGAAGTTGACCTCGAACGAGACCGGCCAGCCCGTGCAGCGCCAGCAGCGCGATGTGCTGCGCGAGCGTTTCGCCGAGATCACCGCAATGGACCGCGCCATCGGTCAGCTGCGGGAACATCTGCGCCGCGCGGGTCTGCGGGAAAATACATTGCTGTGGTATTGCGGTGACAACGGCACGCCGCAGGAGGCCGTCGCCACTCTACCGTTCCGCGGCCAGAAGGGCGCCGTGTATGAAGGCGGCGTGCGCGTGCCCGGCGTGATCGAGTGGCCGGCCCGGATCACGACGGCGCGCACGAGCGACGTGAACACCGTCACCAGCGATATCCTTCCGACGCTCTGCGAACTGGCCGGCCAGCCACTGCCGCGCCGCCCGCTTGACGGACTCAGCCTCGCCGCGCTGTTCGACGGGCAATGGACGCGGCGGCCGAATCCGATTTGTTTCTGGAATGGCCGCGCCCGGCCGGACTCGGAGGGCGCAGCGAAGCCTTATATAGATCCGGAGTTGCAGAAAGGCACCACGCCGCTCGCGAAGCTCGGGCCGGATGGCACCGCGACGCGCAACTTCCGGAATATTCATCACCCGGACATCCAGGAGCGGGATTTCAATGGCCCCCGCGCGATCTTGGACAACCGCTATAAGCTCGTCGTGGACGGGACTCGAACATCCGGCCGCGAACTTTTCGATGTGCGGGCCGATCCCGCCGAGAAGAAAAATCTCATCGCGACGCATCCCGAAGTGGCGTCCCGCCTCGAGCGAGAGCTGCGCATGTGGCAACAATCCGTCCTCGAGAGCCTCACCGGCGCCGACTACCGATAGCATCACGTCGGCCATCGCGAGCAACGAGGCCGGAGGCCTTTCGGAAAGTTATATTTTTTCACCAACCTACACGTAATGTGACCGCCAGGGCCTGGCCACCGATTGGTCTTGAGGGCAAATTTAATGGCCTAGAAGCGCCGGGACGAATGGCGGATGCACGCTTGCCGGAATGCGCGAGCTGTTGCACGATTTTGCCATGACAGACGCGAACCAACCCGCCGGGCTCCTCCATCGGATCCCGCTCGCGGAGTGGGCCAGTCTGCACGCACACCTCGTGTGGGTCTACGACGGTGCCGTGAGCCCGGAAGGGCGCAAAGGGCTGGTGCGCTCGGATCATCTGACCGCGTGGTTGATCCGTCGCGGGCGAGTCGAGGTGACGGCGCGCGGCCGGCAGTTCCACGCGACCGCGGGGCAGTGGCTGTTTCCTCCACCGGGCGAGCGCCGGCAGAGTTTTTCCGCGGACGCGCGGATCCTGTCCGTGCGGTTTCGTGCCAGGTGGCCGACCGGCGAGGATTTCTTTCAGGAAGGATTGCCTCAGGCGCTGCCGGCGCGGCGCCATCCCGAACTGCTGCGCACGGCGGCCCCCCTTGCCCGTTTTGTGCGTGATCATTTTCCCGGCGCGACCAACAACCTCATGCAGCAGCCCGCCACCCTCGCGGCGCACCTGCACCTGCAGACGATTTTCGCGCGCTGGTTCGAGGCGATCGTGACGACACTAATCCGCGCCGGCCTGCTGCCATCACGGATGGGCGCGATGGATCCGCGGCTGCTCACGGCAGTGCGCGCGCTCGATGGCGCGCCGCTGATCGCGCGCATGTCGGAGAGCAAGCTCGCGGCGTTTGCCAGCTTGAGCGTGAGCCAGCTGAACCGGCTTTTCGTCCGCCAGTTCGGCGTCAGTTCGCTCGGCTATTTCGAGCGCCGTCGGTTTCAACACGCGATCGCATTGCTCGAGAGTTCGCCGCGCACGGTGAAGGAGATCGCGTTCGAGCTCGGCTTCTCCTCGCTGCCGCATTTCTCGGCGTGGTTCCGCCGCCGCCAGGGGATGCCGCCGCGCGCGTTCCGAGCCAATCATGCGACGGCCCAGCCGGGCCACGGCAAAATCCCATAAGTTTTGGCGGCGGCCAGACAAGTCTCGGGCGTTGTGCCCTGCGCGTGCTGTGCCGGCATCGTCACCTTCTTTCCTCTTCCATGCCTTCGGAATCTTCACTCGAGAAATCTCAAACCGTTCACGACGTCGTGGTCGTCGGCGGCGGCGTATCCGGCAGCGTTGCCGCGATTGCCGCCGCCCGCGCGGGCGCGAAGGTGCTGCTGATCGAGGAGCAGGGCTTTCTCGGCGGCTCGCTGACCGCGATGGGCGTCGGGCCGATGATGAGTTTCCACAACCCCGCCGGCGATCAAGTCGTCCGCGGCATTCCCGACGAGATCATCGCGCGATTGAAAGCCCGCGGTGCGAGCGCAGGGCACATTCCCGACACGACGACGTACTGCAGCACGGTCACGCCGTTCGACAGCGAGGAGCTGAAGATCGAGCTCGAGACGATGCTGACGGAGGCCGGCGGACAAATCCTCTATCACACGCAGCTCGCCACCGTAGAACGGGAAGCGGCTCAAATCGCGCGAATCGTCGTCTGCAACAAGGCGGGCCTCACGCCGGTTCGCGCGCGCGTCTTCATCGATGCCACGGGCGACGGCGATCTCGCCGCGCGAGCCGGCGCGGCATTTCAGAAAGGCCGCGCACAGGACGGCGCCGCACAGCCGATGACGATGAACCTGAAGGTGGCCAACGTCGACACCGCGGCGCTCCGCGCCTATGTGCGGGCGCACCCCGAGGATTTCCACTGGCATCCGGGCGGCCAGGCCGAAGGGCTCGCGCGGCTCGAGGTGTCGCCCTGTATCAGCCTCGCCGGATTCCTTCAGGCCTGGCGGGCGGCGCGCGCCCGCGGCGAGGTCGATGTGCCACGCGACCACGTGTTGTTGTTCGAGACGCCCCAGCCCGGCGTCGTGATCGTCAACACCTCACGCGTCGTCGGGCTGGACGCCACGGATCCGCTTCAACTCAGCCGCGCCGAGGCGATCGGCCGCCGGCAATGCGTGCAGATCTTCACGTTTCTTCGCCGGCACGCCGCCGGCTTCGCGCGTGCGGTTAGAATGGATACGGCGGCCAAGATCGGCGTGCGCGAGTCGCGGCACATCGCCGCACGCTACACGCTCACCGCCGCGGACATCATGGAAACGCGCGCGTTTGCCGACGCCATCGCGCTGGGCGGCTACCCGATCGACATTCACGCGCCCGACGAGGCGTCGACGAACACGACCCACCTGCGGCCCGATACGGTGTATCAGATTCCCCTGCGCAGCCTGCTCGTGGAGCAGCCGGACAACCTGATCGTCGTCGGCCGCTGCATCGGCGCGACGCATGAAGCGGCGGCGGCGTTTCGCGTGACGCCGATCTCCATGGCGATCGGCCAGGGCGGCGGTGTCGCCGCGGCCGAAGCGGCGCGGCGCGGCGTGCCGCCAGTGGAGGTGCCCTTCGCTGCGATCCGCGACCGCCTGCTCGCGCAAGGCGCATGCCTGCCGTGAACGGCTGCGCTGAACATTCGATCGATGATGGCGGTTCATCCGACCGCCTTTGGACAGCACGAGGGCGATCAATCCTCCACCCACGCGATCATGCCCACGTGCACGAGGCCGAGCAGCGTCACCGCATCCCAGTTCGCGAGCCGGAAGCAACCATGCGATTCCGTGCGGCCGACCTTCTCGGGATCCGGCGTGCCATGGATCCCATAACCCGGGCGGTCGAGCCCGATCCACGCTCGACCGACGGGATTGTTGGGGCCGGGCGGCAGGATGAGTTTCCGGCCCAGCTCCTTGCCCTCCGCCGATTCGGGAAACACCTCGGGATCGAATGTGTAATTCGGGTCCGGCACCACGACCGTGATCCGCAGCTCACCGACGGGCCGCTTCTCGAGCTTGCGCGCGATGCTCACCGGGAAATGAGCGAGCACCCGGCCGCTCTCATCGACGAGCTCGAGCTCGCGCGCCGCGAGCCGGATCGATATCGCCGCCGGTGGCCGCTCGATCACGGCGCGCTCGACCGCCGGCACCGTGACGATCGCGCCCGGGAGCAGGGTTTCCCAATCGACCTCGGGGTTGATGCGCCGCAGAAATTTAGGATTGGCCCGAAAACGCTCCGCGACCAGCTCGAGCAGCGTCGCATGAGCGAGGCTCGTCTCACGCGACTTGCCGAGCCACGTCGGCGGCAACGGCCGCACGGCACCGATATCCTCGGCGGCCAGTAAAAACTCGGCGAGCGCCGGCGCCGTGAGTTGCAGCCGCTCGCACGTCGTCGGATCGAGAACGCCCGTTTCGGCAATTCCGGCATTCCGCTGAAAAGCGCGCAACGCCGCGGCGGTTTGCGCTCCCGCCACGCCATCGATCGAGCCGCAGGAAAATCCGCGCCGGTGCAACTCGACCTGCGCCTCGAGGTCCGTCGCGACCGGGCGGGACACGAACTCCGCCGGCATGGTCGTCGTTTCGTCGGCGCGCATCGCCGCCGCGGAAAACAAAAACAACAAACCAAGTACGATCGAAACAAACCGGGACACGCCTCAACGCAATACACGCGCGTCTCGCGGGATCAAAACCGAATCGCTGGCTTCGCGGCGATCGTGCGCGCGAACGAACGAGCGTGAACGAATGAGTGTGAACGAGAGGACAGCCCCGATGTGCCATGGCGTCTCCTCGTGCTAATGGCGAGACGCCCAGGCTACTACGATATCAACCGGTCTCGGTCCACCACACCGCACTCCTCGTCCGGCCTACCGCCCCGTCGCGATCGCCTCCGCGTATTCAAGCTCGCCGGTGCGGCCGTTGAAAAACTGAAACACGACCTGCGGTTGTGGATACGCGACCCAGCGCTCGCCGCCGAGCTGCAGCGGGTTGTTCGCCACGTTGTTCACCTGGACGATGCAGTAATACGGATACAGTCGCTGCGACCGCGGAATATCCGGCAGCATGAAACTCGACCAGCGAATGTCGACCTGCCGCGGACCCGACTTGAACAGCCCAGTGATCGGACGACGGCCCTCGTCGTTCAACGTGTGATTCACCGAATTGTGCGGCGAGGAACAGATCTCCCAGATGAAGTCGGTGACCTTCACGACAAAGCTGTTGTGCAGGTCCGCGGTCATCACGAACACCGGCTTTCGCAGCTTTTCCCACGCCGCGATGAGCTGCTCGCGTTCGTCGATCAACGCCGTCCACGCCTCGTCCTTGCCGGCCGTCATCTCGTGTCCGCCGGCACCGTCGTGCGGAATCGTGAAGTTCACCGACGAGGCGAGGAAAAAGAAATCCGCGTCGCTCTCGCGCATCGAGCGCAGCAGCCACTCCTTCTGCTCCGCGCCCAGCATGCTGAGCCCGCGCTTCTGCGGGTTCGCCGGGTCGTGCATCTCGCGGTGGGATTTGCAGTCGAGCAGGAAATACTCGCAGTTGCCGACCCGGAAACTGCCGTAGGAACGCCGGCCGATCGAGTAGCTGCCAGTGCTGTCCGCTGTAGCAGCCGGCTGGATACGCACGCGGTGCGCGTCGAGCACCTCGCGGATCGCGTAGACGCCCGCGTTTGGATTCGCCGGCGGCTCGGCGTCGAGCGCGAGGATATCCTCGCCCGCCGTCGGCGTGCCCCAATGCACGTGCAGGTTCGCCGCCTGCTGCAGATCGAGCCGCGTGAAATCCGCCTGCGAATCCACGAGCACATCGCTGCCGCGTTTCAGCTCGGCGCGTCCGAAATGAATCGGCTGCACATGCTCCGTCGGATTCGCCCAGCCGAGGTAATCGTTCCACGCCTGGATCGCGATGTCGCGAAACACCGCGCGCCGTTCCTTGAAACCGATCGTGCCCGCGCCGCGGATGTCGTTCACCAGCTCGTGGTCGTCGAAGGTGAACACCGTGGGCACGCGGCGGTGCCACTCGAAGAGATTCGGGGCACGGCGCAGATACGTTTTGTAATTCTCCCACATGCCGACGATCGGCGGCGCGAGTTCGACGATCGTCGGAATATCCGCGGCGCCCGCCCCGACTTGTTGCGCCCAGTCGGCTGCCGAATACGAACGCGCGTCCTCATAGAGCCAGTCGCCATTGAGAATCGAGAAATGGATTTTTTCCGGCACGCGCTCGCGCAGCATCGTCGCAAACGCCGGCAGACTCGGGCCGAGTCCGCTCGCGGGATTCTGCGTCTGGCAGCAGCCCAGCTCGAAACGAAAGTTGAAGAGCCCGCGCGGATTCAGCTTCGGATCGTGATAGTGCGCCGCGTCGGGCAACGTGCGGAACTCCCCGCGCGGTCCACGCTCCTGGCCCTCGCCCACGACCTCGAGATGATAGCGCGTATCGGGCTTGAGGCCCTCGATTCGCACCACGCCCGTCAGGTCGTGCGCGAACGTCGTCGTGACGTCCGCCGAGCGCGCGGCGAGCTCGGCCGGATGCGAACCGTAACGCACCGCGAAGCTGCCGGGCCGCGCAGTCCGCGCCCACACGACGATGCTCGACTCGGTGACGCGCCCGAGCATGGGGCCGTGCACGATTTCGGTGGTGGAAAACGCAGCGGCGGTGACAGCGGCAAACAGCGCGCTCGCAAACAGGGGCTTGGGGTTCACCGCGAGACGCTGACGAACCGCCCGGGCGAGGGAAACAGAGAAGTGCAACGCGGGGCGTACACGGCACACCGAGGCGCGCCTCCTGCTTTCAGCAGCTCACCAGACGTCCCGGTAGGGACGGGCGGTCCTCAGCGGCCCGCCCGTGGGCGGACGCGCAGGCTGCGCGTCCTGCCATAAACGCGATGACTCGCGACGCTGTCCCGCTACTTCTTGTTTCGCGGATGGAATTTCGCGTGATGATCGAGCAGTCGTTGCGGCTCGACGGTCGTGTAGATCTGCGTCGTCGCAATGCTTGCGTGGCCGAGCATTTCCTGGATCGCGCGCAAGTCCGCGCCGCCGGTCAGGAGGTGCGTCGCGAACGAATGCCGCAGCGCGTGCGGCTTCACGTTCTTCGTGATGCCCGCGCGCTTCGCGCAGGCTTTCACGATCATCCATAACGCCACGCGCGAGAGCGCCGTCCCGTTTTTATTGAGGAAAAGCTGGCTCCCCGTCTTCGCCTTCACGAGGTGCGGCCGACCCGCGGCGAGGTAAGTCCGAATCGCATCGCAGGCCTTGCCGCCGACCGGGACGATGCGCTCCTTGGCGCCCTTGCCGAAGACGCGGATGAAGCCGTTTTCCACATCGATCTGTTGCAGCGTAAGCGCCGCCAGCTCGGAGACGCGCAGGCCGCTCGAATAAAAAAGTTCCATCAGCGCGCGATCGCGCAACGCACGCGGTTCGCCGCCGGTCGTCGCCGTGACGAGCCGCGCGACTTCGCCCGTCGTGAGCGTGCCGGGCATTTTTCGCTGGGGCTTCGGGCCCACGAGCAACGCGGCGAAATCATCCTCGCGCTTTCCCTCGCGCACAAAAAACCGCGAGATCGCCCGCAGCGCGGCGAGTTTGCGCGCGACGCTCGCGACCGTGTACTCCGCGCGGCTGAGCGAGTGGATCCACGCCGTCGCTTCCGCCCCTGTCACCGCGCGCCACTCGGCAATTCCGCGCCGCGCGAAAAACACCGCAGCCTGATCGAGGTCGCTTTGATAATTCGTGCGCGTGTGCCACGAGAGCCCGCGCTCGAGATCGAGGAACGCGATGAACGCATCGACGTCCCGCGCGAACGCAGCGGGCGCTTTGCTGAGCGGCAGAGACTTGGCGCGGGCGCGAGCCATCGCAGATTGCGCGAAAGTGCGCTCGCTTCAGCCGGACGACGCAAGCCCGGGCGCATCACACGCGGCACGGCCGTCGCGCGACGCGCGGAATCGCAGCTCAATATCGGCGGCGCGGCGGCGGCCGGTAACCGGGCGTGGTCTCCTTCATGCGGAAGGTGATCCGCGCCTTCTCGAGATCGTAAGGGCTCATCTCCATCTTCACCGTGTCGCCCGCGGCGATCTTGATGAAGTTCTTCCGCAACTTGCCGGAAATGTGCGCGAGCACCACATGCCCGTTCGCGAGCTGCACCTTGAACATCGTTCCTGGGAGCACGGACACGACCTTACCCTCCACTTCAATCGCGTTGTTGTCAGATGACATGGGAAACGCGGAGTTCGAGCGCTTGGGAGCTGGTCATATAGATCGTCAAAACCACCTTGTAAGGCAGATTCGCGGGCCCTTAGTCAAGGCTTCGCTCCCGCACCGTGAACATGCCCGACGCTCCCGCCACGCCACCGCCCTGCCCGTTCGACAAGCGGTTTCCGTCCCAACTGGTGCGTGACGACGTGTTCTTCATGAGCCTCGCGTACAATCAGGCCATCGACGCATGGCGGCGCGACGAAGTTCCGATTGGCGCGGTAATCGAGATCGGCGGCGAAATCGTCGGTCTCGCGCACAACACCGTGGAGAGTGCGCACGATCCCACCGCGCACGCCGAGATGCTCGCGATCACGCAGGCGGCGGCGAAACTCGGCGACTGGCGGCTCGAGGGCGCGACGGTTTACGTGACGAAGGAGCCGTGCCCCATGTGCTCCGGCGCGATGCTGATGTCGCGGGTGAAGCGCGTGTGTTATGCCGTGCCTGACCCGAAGATGGGTTGCCTTGGCGGCGCCACGAATCTCAACGATCTGCCTCGGGTGAACCACCACGTGGAGCTCACCGCAGGCGGCGTTTTGGAACCGGAATGTCGTGAATTGCTGCAGGCGTTTTTTCGTTTGAAGCGAGCCGGGCAGGATTAGCCGCAGGCTTCCTGCCGACCTCGTTCGTGAAGGGCGGTCGCACCGCTGGGGCGACGTTTACTCCCTCCACAAAGTTGACGTAACCGTGCGTCGGTGCATCAGTTGCCATCCTCCATTCGTTCTCAACCTGAAACAATAACTCCCATGGCCTTCGAACTTCCGAAACTCCCTTACGCCTCCAACGCTCTCGAGCCGCACATCGACGCCAAGACGATGGAGATTCACCACGGCAAGCATCATAATGCTTACGTGACCAACGCGAACAACGCGCTGAAGGATCATCCCGATCTCGCCAAGCTGGACGTCAACACGCTCATCGCGGACCTCGGCAAGGTGCCGGAAAACATCCGCACCACAGTCCGCAACAACGCCGGCGGCCACAGCAATCACTCGTTTTTCTGGCTCATCATGGGCCCGGGCAAAGGCGGCGCCCCCAAGGGCAAGCTCGCCGAGGCGATCAACGCCACGTGGGGTGGATTCGACAAGTTCAAGGAAGAGTTTGCGAAAGCCGGTGCCGGGCGTTTCGGGTCCGGCTGGGCCTGGCTGCTCGTCGGCGCCGACAAGAAGCTCTCGATCGGCTCCACCGCGAATCAGGACAGCCCGCTCATGGGCAAGGCCGTCGCCGGCGTCGAAGGTAAACCCGTGATCGGCCTCGATGTCTGGGAGCACGCGTATTATCTGAACTATCAGAACCGGCGCCCCGACTACATCACCGCGTGGTGGAACGTCGTCGATTGGGACGCCGCGGAGAAAAACTATCAGGCGGCGCTGGCCTGAGCCGTTCGGCCGCCGCGTGTTGTTCACCTGCCCTCGACAACGCGCCGCAAAAAAGCCGCACCGAAAACGGTGCGGCTTTTTTCCGCACCCTCGTGCGGCTTGGCATCCGAAGGTGGGGCTGGCTCTCCGAGCGGCCGCGCCCTTCGCGCCCGTTTACTTCGCCGGCGTCCAGGCGCTCGCCATCAGCGCCTTCGTATTTGGAGACGTGATACGCGTGCTTCGTCCCGACTCCGTATCCAGAATGCACAGTACACTCGTCGTGCGATCGCGCGCGGTGTAGATCAGGTGCCTTCCGTCCGCGAGCCAGCTCGGCTCGATCGCGTCGAACGGCGGGTTTTTCATGTCGACGACAGTCGCTTTGCCTGACGCGGCGTCCACCACGGCGATCCGGTATTGGCCTCCGACGCGCACCGTGCACGCGATCTTGTTCGGGTTCGTGCGACTCCAGTCCGGCTCGGCCATGTAACTATAGCTCGACGAGAGCCGCCGCGGCGTGCCGCCCGCCGCCGCGACCACATAAAGCTGTGGTCCCGGATCCATCGTGAACACGATCCGGCTGCCATCGGGCGACCACGAGGGCGACGACTTCACCGCATCGGAACGCGTCTTTCGCGCGACCTGCCGGCCCTGAGCGTTGCTCACATAGAGCTCCGGCGTGCCTTCGCCGCTGAGGATCATCGCGACCTGTTGTCCATTGGGGCTGAACTGCGCGCCGGTGTTGGTGCCGCGAAAACTCACAAACGTGTTTTTCCGGTTCGTCCGCGGATCGAGCAGGAAAATATCCGGCGCGCCCGTCTTGAAATAACTCGTGTAGATGATTCGCGAACCATCCGGCGACCACCGCGGCGTGAGCGTCAATGCGTTGTCATGCGTCACCCGCGTCGCGCCGCCCAGAAAGAGATCCGATGTGTAGATGTCGCCCTTGTTGCCGCGTTGCTGGATGACGAAGGCCAACTGCGCGGTAAAGAAGCCGCGCAGCCCGAGGCCATTGGTTTTTTCCACCGCGACATCGGCCGCCCGCAGGAGCGCATTCTGCGCGGTGGTGCCGGCCACCGTTTGTGACACCACCGGTGTGCCGGCCGAGCCGCGCGTGACGTCGACCCGGATCTGCGTCGCGGCGACGGCCGTGAAGCGGATGTCGTAGGTCTGGCCGCGCGCGACGCGTTTGTAGCGGCCGTGCGATTCGAAAGCCTTGTCCGCGATACGCTGCATTTCCGGCGAGCTTGCCGTGATGCGAACACCGATGGCGTCGTCGCCGGTGACGACCACCTCTCCGATCTTGCGCGGAGCTTGGGCAGCGCTGGTGAGCGCGGAAGTGAGTATGAGGGTGGCGAGGAGGAGGAGACGGGAAAGAATTGGCATGAGCGAAGTGCGAAAGGCCGCGGCGAATCGCGCGGTTCGAGGCATTTCTATTTGCTCCGGTCCGCGGCATAACAACTCTTATTTGCTCACATTCTCACACCAGCCCGCACACCATCGTGACGTCCGACGAAATCAAAGAACACCTCAAGCAAGTGAAGTATCCCGGCTTCAGCCGCGACATCGTGTCGTTCGGCTTGGTCCGCACCGCAGGGTTCTTCGACGGCACGGTGAAAGTCGCGCTCTCGCTCACGAGCAGCGATCCGAAGGCGCCGCTCCAACTCAAGGCCGACGTCGAAAAAGCGCTACGCGGTCTGCCCGGCGTGAAGGACATCCTCGTCGAGATCGCGGTCGCTCCGGCGAAAGCGCCGCCGGGAGCCGCCCCGATATCCGCCACCGGAGGCAATGTCGCCGGCAACGCGGGTGCGCCGAAGAAAATCAAGCACGCCGTCGCCATCGCCTCCGGCAAAGGCGGCGTGGGCAAGAGCACGTTCGCGGTCAATCTCGCGTGCGCGCTCGCCCAACAGTTCGCCGCCGCCGGCCGCCCGGGCCGCGTCGGCCTGATGGATTGCGATATCTATGGCCCGAGCGTGCCGTTGATGATGGGCCTGCAAGGCCGTCCCGAAGTCGAAGGCGAAGGCGCCGAGGCGATGCTCGTGCCGATGGAGCGACACGGCGTGAAAGTCATGAGCATGGGCTTCCTCGTCGACGATAACACTCCGGTTGTGTGGCGCGGCCCGATGATCATGAAGACGATTCAGCAGTTCGTCCAAAACGTGAAATGGGGCGAACTCGACATTTTGCTGATCGATCTGCCGCCGGGCACCGGTGACGCGCAGCTTTCGCTCGTGCAGACGCTGCCGCTGGACGGCGCCGTGATCGTGACGACCCCGCAGGCCGCGGCGACGAATGTCGCGCGCAAAGGCGGGCTCATGTTTCAAAAAGTGAACGTGCCGCTCCTCGGCGTCGCCGAGAACATGAGTTACTTCATCGATCCCGCGGGCAACAAGCACGCGCTCTTCGGCAGCGGCGGCGGCGTGATCGCGGCGGAGAAGCTCGGAACAACATTATTGGGGCAAGTGCCGTTGATTCCGGAAATCCGCGCAGGGGGTGACAGCGGCACGCCAATTGTGGTCGAAGCACCGCAAAGCGTTGCAGCAAATGTGTTCCGCGAGATCGGCGAAACCCTCCTCGCCCGGCTGCGGAAACCCACGCCGCAGACCGTGTGACGTTTACGGAAAATTGCGGGCATTGACAGCCTGCTAGGGGTCGCTCTCTTTGTCTCGCGCTTCATGACTCACCCAGCTCAAGAGCCCTCGACGTCCCGCGAGTTCGTGAAACAGTCCAGCTTGTATCAGGAGTTCCTCGCCGAGCGCGAAGAGATCCTGAAACACAAATGGCTCGAGTCCGAAAGGCTCGGTTACGACATCGGATTCGAACGCGCGTTGCTCGACTGGATCAGAAAGCATCGCGAAAGCTGGCGAGCTGCGCGTCGGCAGCAGCAGAACGTGCACAACCAGCATTCCATGTCGCCGTTCAGCCACCCGGCGGAAAAGAAGAGTAACTGAAAAAAGGGCGGACTTCAGTCCGCCTTTCGCGTTTCTGGACGTCGCGCTTCGAGGGTGATCAGGCCCCGTAAGCTCGTGTCATCCCGGCGCCGGCCGCAATCGCCACCGCCGCCGTCGCCGCCCCGCAACTCCACCTGTATTGACAAAAAAACCGGGCTTGGAAGCCCGGTTAAATCGATGGGAGAAAAGACACGCTTCTGAAGCGTTACTTGATCTCCTTGTGCAGCGTGTGCCGCTTCAGGTGCGGATTGTATTTCTTCTTCTCGATCCGCTCGGTAACGGTCTTCTTGTTACGGAAGGTGAGATAACGCGACGCCGGTTTGCCCTCTTTCTTGGCCTCCGTGCACTCCAGGGTGACTTGTTCTTGCATGGGTGAAATGGATTGAAGGGTCAGAGCAAACGGCGGAACCCCACCGGCGCAACATCAATCTCCGTCGGCACCCGCGCTCGCCGCGCTACTTCCGCGCGGCCTCCCCAGAAACTCCTATTTTCGGCCGGCTGAAGCTGTTTGCCGTGATCGGCGGATTCGCATCGATCCGCGAAATCTTCGTCTGCTGCGTCACACGTCCTTCGATCGTGATCGTAATCTGATGCGGCAACAACACGCCGTCGACCGGCCTGAAATCTTCGTAGTGCGTCACAACCTGCGCTTTGCGGCCACCCGCCGTCGTGCGATGGTCCACGCGCATCACGATGAAGTACGTCTCCTCGTCCAGGAGAAGCGAATACGACTCTTCCAGCCGCCGCGTCACGAGCACGCGTAGAAGGCGTTTGCCGCCGACTTCGAGCTCACCCGCGTAATCCAAAGTAAAACCCCGGCTCTCCCCCGCCACGAGGGGATCGTCGAACTCCGCGTCCGCCATGAACGTGGCAGCGTTCGCCTCGGGCATGGTGCGATACTGCGGCGGCCAGCTGCCGGTATCGAATTCCCACGCAGGTTCCTCGCCATCGGTGCCCTGAACGAGCGTGCGACCGCGCGCTTCGGTCTCGAGTCGCACTTTCGCGGGCCGGGCGGCGGTAAGCGTGAAACGCACCTGCTGCCCACCCACGCCCGACTGCCCGATTGCGCGCAGGGCCGCCAGCTTTTCGATCCGCTCGCGTCCGCCAATCGCTTCGACATGAATGCGCGCGAGTTCCTGCGCCCGGTCCGCCCACGCGGTGGACACAAGGCAGACCAGGGAAAACAGCGCAGACGCGAAACGCATTCCGCACGCTCACACACCCGACGAGGCCGCGACAAGCCTGCGGACGGAAATCGCGCCGGCCGGTCTTCGGGCTTGTTTGCCGAAACCGGGCAGCTCATAGAGCGCCGCACCCAACGCGTGGCCGCCGCACTCACTCGCATCCTCTCAGATATCCATTTCGGCGACCGGGCAAGCCGCGTCACTCGCCTCTCGCAGCTGTGCCCGTTGCTCGAAGGCGTGTCGCACCTCGTGCTGAACGGCGACACCCTGGATACGCGGCCCGGGCCGCGTCCGGCGCATACCGACAGCTGCCGCGCCGAGGTGCTCGAGTTTTTTCCGCGCCAGGTGCCGGCGACGACGTTTCTCACCGGCAACCACGACGCCGATTTCTCGCCGTACCACTCGCTCGATCTCGCGGACGGCGAATTGTTCGTGATCCATGGCGACATCTTCTTCGACAACATCGTGCCGTGGAGCGCCGACGTCGCGCTGATCGAGCGGATGATCGCGGCCGAGTTGCGCGCGATGCCTCCGGACCGGCAGCAGGACCTGGAACATCGACTCGCGATGTTTCGCCGCGTCGCCGCCGCGATTCCTCAACGGCACCAATCCGAAAAGCACGGGCTGAAGTACATCGTGCGTTATCTCGCCGACACGATCTGGCCGCCCACGCGCGCCTGGAGGATCCTGCGGGCCTGGCGGCTCACGCCGACGCATGCCGACGCTCTCGCGCGACGTCACCGGCCACGCGCGAAATTCGTGATTTCCGGCCACACCCACCGGCCGGGCATCTGGCGCATGCCTTCGGGTATTGTCATTATCAATACAGGTTCCTATTGCCCTCCGCTGGGTGGAACCGCAGTCGATCTCACCGCCCACGCGGTGATCGTGCGCGCCATCGATCTGCGCGGCGGTGAGTTTCGCCCCGGGGCCACGCTCGCCGAGTTTCCGCTCGCTGGCCGCTGACATTTCGCGGAGACAGGTCGCATGAGCATCGAGTTCGGCTGGTGGAACAAGGACGACGACGGCCGCAAATATCAGGTCCACGCCGTCGTGCATGGAGGCAACATCGAGTGGACGCGCCATCAGGGCCATCACACGCCTTGGGAGCCGCATGTGCCGAATGACGACGACCGCGCGCGCCTCGTCTATGAAGCTGAAAAACGTGTGCCGCGCCGGCTCATTTCCCAGAAGCAGTTCGAGGAAATAAAACGCCTCAGCGACAACCAGGGTTCAGGGGGCATCGTGGGCCGGCGCGCACGCATTTTGCCGGAAAGGTAGAGGCAGATCTCACGATTCGCGCGGCCTTCAGCCTTCCGTTTTCAGCTTCTCCGCCACCATCGGCCAAAGCAGCTTGAATGACGGACAGAAGTCCTCGGGCGTCCGCACGACGCGTGCGACCACTTCTTCCGGCGCGACCCACTCGCCGTATTGAATTTCCAATGGATCGAGTGCGATCGGCCCGTCGTAACGCAGCCGATAAACCCAGACGAACTCCCACCCCGTTTGCTCGCACGCCTCGAGCCGAAACCAGCGCACGAGCCCCTGTGCCGTCGGCAGTCGGACGCCGATCTCCTCGGCGAGCTCGCGCATCGCGGCGGCATCGTAATCTTCACCGGCGTCGAGGTGGCCGGAGCACGAAGAATCCCACAGCCCCGGCGAAAGATCCTTCAGCATCGAGCGCTTTTGCAGCAGCACGCGGCCCGCCGCGTCGAAGACCAGCACGTGCACCGCGCGATGCCACCAACCGTTGGCATGCACCTCACGCCGGGTCGCGCGGCGAATCGGTTCGTCGCGTTCGTTCACCACATCGAACCATTCCTCACGCGGAAGGGCCGGAGAATCTGCGGCAGGGAAATTTGGCTTGGTCATTCGCGGATTTCGTGTGTTTGGTGGCCCCCTTTTCACCATGGCGAAAATCGAGGTCAATAAAGTCGCAGAGATCCTGAAGCGGAATCAGCTCGATCCCGCCCTGCTTCGCCGGCTCGTCGAAGAGATGAATATCGCCGCGCAACCCGAAGGAGCCGACGAGGAAAAACCTCCGGCGGTGAAGAAACAGTTCGTGATCCTGCTCAGCGACCCCGACGGCAAGATGCCGCAGCACGATTTCGTGGGCTGGGTGTTGCAGATCCCGGAGAACGAAAGCGTGGTCACGGCCACCGATCGAATCTTCCGCGGCTCCTACGATTTCAACGCGTCGAAAAAGGGCCGCTTGATGCCGGTGAAAACCGTCGGCGAAGCGCTCGAAAACGTCGCCACCAAGTACTTCAAGGAAGCCGACCTCTGGGTGAAAACCAAGACGCCCGTCCTGGTACTCAAGACCGACAACGAAATTCCGAAGGGCGAAAGCGAAGGCAAGAAGAACAAACGCGACGAGGACGACGAGTAAGCGGTCGAGCGGTCACGTTTTCCTCCCTTCCGAGTCGGTCATGCGGAGGCGAAAATCACGCCTTGGATTCTCGCTCCCCACTCATTCCCGAGCCGCAATCCGCGGTCAAAATCGTCTGCTTCAGTGCTTCGGTTGCGGCTGGTCCGCGCTGCGTTCGCTCGTGTTTCCCGATAAACGTCCGGCCAACCGCCGCTGATTCGGCCAGTCGCTCATTCCATCCCTGAGGCATGCTAATAGGCGCCGCCAAGCCGCGCGCGTCATGAATTTTCCGTGGACAACCCCATTCTTGTTCGTCTCTTTTCCGCGCATGGCTCAGCCGGAACAGAAGTTCACAACGCCCGCCAGTCTCGTGGTGGATGCGATCCTGGTCGTCTTGTTTTTCGTCGGCATGTACACCTTCGTGGCACCGCACGTTCCCTCGAATGACCAGAGCATGGTCCTTCTATGGGGCGGGCTGTCGTCCGCCTGCCTCACCGGCGTGTTCTGGCTTTGCATTCAGATGTTCCGCGTCGTGCTGCGCGCTCAGCGCGCCGATCGCAGGAAGTAGCCGGCCGAAAGGTCTGCATCGTCGCACCCGGGCCGCTCGCCCGGGTTTTTTGCGTATTCCGGGGGTTGCCTCCGGCACTTCTTGAGCTACATTCCGCGCGCATGAATGCCGATCACCCATCGGATTCCCCCTCGCGCGGGCCGGGCTTCTTCCACCTCCGGGGCTTCGCCGTGTTTCTGGCTCTCGCGCTGCTCACAAGCTGTGCCACCACGCACACGGTGAAAGTCGACTCGCTCGCCAAACCCAAGGCCGAGGAAGCAATCTCCTACGAAATAAAGAACCGGAACCCGCTCGTCGCCGATGACTCGCTCCGCTACAAGGAAGCCGCGGGTTATGTGAAGACCGCGCTCTCCGGCAAAGGCATGTACGAGGCGCCCCCCGGGGTGAAACCCGACTTGCTCCTCGATCTCGATTACGGCGTCGGCCCGCCGCAAATGCGGCGCGAAACCATCTCGGAGCCGGTCTACATCACCATCCCCGGCCAGATCCGCACCGAACGCGTGCAGGTGGGCTCCGATTCCCAAGGCCGGCCCATTTATCAGACGATCACGGTGCAGGATCCGCCCACGACCGAGTTCGCCGGGTTCCGCGAATACCAGATCACCATCACCGTCTACGAAAAATACCTGAAGCTTTCCGCCAAGGAAAACAAGGAACAGGTCGAAGGCCGCCCGCCACAGGAAATCTGGACCGTCGATGTGATCAGCGAAGGAGAAACCCGCGACATTCGCAAGACGCTGCCGGTCCTCGCCGCCGCCAGCATCGACTACATCGGCAAGGATTCCCAGGGCCAGAAGGTCGTCCGCATCAAGGATACCGCGAGCGACATCGCTTTCGTGAAAAAAGGCATGTGAGCCCCGGCAGGCCGGACGTTGGCAATTCTTCCGCGCCGTCCCGGCTTCAGCCAAATCGCGCCGCGCCCTGCCGCTTCTTCTCGATTCGCGCCGACGCGAGAATCGAGATCTCGAACAGCAAGTACAGCGGAGCGGCGAAGATCGTCTGCGTGACCGGATCCGGCGTGGGCGTGACAATCGCCGCGATGATGAAAATGACCACGATCGCGTGACGCCGGTATTTGCGCAGAAATGCCGTCGACATGATGCCGAGCCACACGAGCAGCACGATCACGAGCGGGAATTGAAACGCCGCACCGACTCCCAGCACCAGCCACGACAAGGTGCTATAGTAATCGCCCGCGGTCCAACGCATCTCCAGCCCGAACATCTGGTTCAGCTGCGCCGCGATCTCGATCGTCTTTGGCATCAGGAAAAGAAATCCAAAAGCCGCTCCCGTCAGAAACAGCAGCATCGCCGCTATACACATCGGCAGCACCGCCTTCATTTCCTTCTCGGTCAGTGCCGGCGCGACGAACTGCGCGATAAAATACAGGATGAACGGTCCCGCCAGCACCAGCCCGCCCAGCACGCACATCTGGATGAGCATGCTGAACACTTCCATGACCTTGATCGTGCCGAGATCGATCGCGAGATTCGGATAATCCTTCTGCACCTCGATCAGTGGCCAGCGCAGCGCGTAATTGAATTCCTTGACGAAGTAGCCGACCACCACCGCGCACACGACAAACGCGATCACGCTCTTGATGATCGTGCCGCGCAACTCCTCGAGGTGCTCCCAAAATCCCATCGGTTTCTCGCGCAAGGGAGCTGGCGGCAGCGCCTCGGCCGGCACGTAGGGATCGTCGGGAAGTTTTTCGGATTCGCTCACGGAGAAGTTGGAACGCGGCATGGTGGGAAGTTTTTTCCAAAACGGAAGCGCGATATGGCCGGCGCGCACGCGGCTGGGCGCAGGATTGAAGTCCCCATCGCGCCTTCAGCACCCCACCCGGCTGGTGGCCGAAGCCGCGCGATCCCTCCGCCGGTAGTGTCCTAATTTGGGACACGCCTCACCAAGTCAGGAATTGACTCCGACCATGAGTAATCCAACTAGCGTATCCGAAGACCAGATACAGCACGATCATTCGCCCACTTTCGTCATACCACAGGCAACTAAATTTGTAGCCTACCTACCCATCCTTCGTCGGGGTGGGTTTGGCATTTTAAAGCAAGCTCGCAAAATAACCCTTGACGGTAGGGTATGGGTAGGCTTTGTTCGCTCCATTCCAATGCACGACCGTTCCACCCTTGAACAAATGCGCGCCGACCTTGTTGCCGAACTACACAAGATCGAAACGGCGAGCCTTGTTGCTCAGGGCAAGATCGAGATGCTGGATAAGCTGCTTAGCGTGGCCGTGCAGACTTCTAAGACTTCCGAGCGAGGCCACCTAGGACCGACCCTCCATGCTACATCCCTAAAAGGAATGGGGCCAACCCAGGCTTTAGAGGTTATAATCGCCACGTATGCCCTAGATACTTGGCTGAGTAACCGCCAAATACGGGAGTTACTCCTCCAGCATGGTTACGAGCATAATGGAAATAACTTCTATATCGGAATCTCAAAAGCTCTTCGTCGCCTCGATGAACGTCACCGCATTCAGGGCAAAATGGAAGATGGTGAATGGCGGTATCGCGCCTTGAGCGCTGTGATGCACGAAAAGGGAGGAATCTAAAGCTATGGTAAGGGTATCCAGCGCCTAGCTGACGGTCTCGACCGCTAGCGCGCGTTCACAAAAATAAGCAGCCCTCGTAAGTCGCCGGTCTTGCAGGAAAGACGGCTTACGAGGGCGAGAGATCACTTTCTTTGAAGTTGGGGCCGTAGGCTCAATTGGTAAACCGCCAGACTTTACACCTGCGAATTACCGGCTCGAATCCGGTCGGCTCCACTTCAAAGACTAATCTGTAATACACAATACACTTTTGGCTCGTTCGGTCAATACCATTCTCATCCAGGTCTGCAATTCTTGCCCTTCACGTTCCGCTGCACTCTCAAGGAGTGTCTGTGTGTTGGGGGATAGACGAAGTGGGAATATCTCTTTCTTCTCCCCGGGTGGCAGCTTTGGCCGTCCTTTGGGTTTAGGCTTTTGAGGCATGTATTAAGGTAATACAGAAAACCATTGACCTAACAACCTATTTCTGTATTACCTTAATGCCATGGCTAACATTCTTCCCTTTGAAAAGCAGATTCTTGCAATCAGCGCCTTGGCCGAAGGTTCGTCTATCCGTTCGGTTGAACGTATCACGGGTATTCATCGCGACACAATCATGCGCCTCGGTGTCCGCGTTGGCCGTGCCTGTGAAACTCTCATGGATGAATCCATGCGCCAACTGGATTGCGTCCAAATCCAAGTTGACGAGGTGTGGGGGTTCATCGGCAAGAAACAGCGGAATGTCACGACCGAGAACTCGGAGCTTGGGGACGTGTGGACCTATGTGGCCCTTGATCCTGAGTCCAAGCTAGTCCCCAGCTACACCATTGGAAAGCGAGACATGGCGCATACCTACGATTTCACTGCCGATTTAGCCTCTCGCATGAAGAACCGGATTCAACTTTCGAGCGACGGCATGAACCAATACCTCGCCAGCGTGGACGACGCGTTCGGCTCAGAGGTGGATTATGGGCAAATCGTGAAAGTATACGGTAGCGATGCCGAAGGCAGCGGCCAGACCTCCCACCGCTACAGTCCGCCCCACGTGACCGCCGTGCGTCGCTCCGTTATCAGTGGGGAGCCCGATCCGACCCTTATTTGCACGTCTCACGTTGAACGGCACAATCTGACAACGCGCATGCACGTGCGCCGACTAACCCGCTTGACCAACGCGTTCAGCAAGAAGCTGGAGAACTTCGAGGCGGCGATGGGCCTTTGGTTCGCTTACTACAACTTCGTGAAGATTCACAAAACGATCCGTTGCACTCCGGCTATGGCTGCCGGCGTGACTTCCCGCTTGTGGAAGGTCGAGGAACTGGTTGAACGGGTCGCCTAATGGACTACCTCGCGGAAGCGAAGAAGGCGATTGAGGTTACGCACCGCTGTATTGCCACGCATGCGGAAACGGTGCCCGTGCGCGAGGTGTTCAAGGGAAAGACCGTGTGGGAAGGAGAGGTCGAGGTGTTCACACTGACCAATCACCCGAAGGCGAAACGCGCCTATGTTTGGGGCCACGCGAATGAGGCGCGCGGTGGGAAATTCGACTTTGTGACGGTGCTGGAGATTCCACCCGTTACATCACCGGAGACGGCGGTAAAGGTTGCGATTGCAGCACAAGGTCCAAGCCGGCAATAAACCCGAATGTTCGCTTTCTTAAAAAGCGCAAAGGCACTAGAGGACGACCTTCGTGAGTGGTTGGCGATAGAGCGGGTGCGCAGACATCCGGGGAGCGAAGCACCAGAGTTAGCACGTCAAGTGCTCGATCTACCCTTGGTCCTCGTTCTGCGAGAGGCCGCCTCCGCCGCGATGACTCTCAGCGGAGAGATCAAAAGTAACCGGGCAATGGGCGCGCCAGCACATGGCTTCGCGGTTGCTGCACATTGTGCGAGGGGGCTTGATCGTGCGAAGGCATTGGCGGATCGGAAACGATGGAAACTATCCTTCCAGGGTGCCCCAGCTGTTGGCTATACGTGCGAGGTTGAGACAGAGGGCTGAATGGTTACGTGCCATGCTAAACCAACCCGAAATACGTGTAACTGGTGTATAGCTACCTATGCCTATCACGATCCTGGACGTTCTTGGGGTATCTCGCGAAGAAGCAGAACGAACCTGGGAATCAATGGGACAAGACTGGCATCGGGCAGCACGCGAGCCATTTGGGCTCCTGTTTCACTGTGGCTCGTTATCAGCGCAAAATGCCCATCAATCGCCGTTGCATGATTTACAAGCGTGCAATGGTTATAGACCGAAAGAGACCCATCTTTCTCTCGCTTTCTAGCCGTAAAGAGTAGCAAGCCCTTCAGAGCCTTCGCTCGGATCAATCGCCGCACTTTCTCGAAGTCCTCAGTCTGCTCAACCTCAGCAGCCAGCCCTAAATCTAACGCCACCTCACGAGCCTCAACAGTGGTGGGAAGTAGACCACATTGCTCTCCGGTTGCCCAAAACCGTGAGGCGTATCTGTCGATAAATGCTTCCTTGGTCAGCTTCGCACCGTAGGCGTTTGCTAGAGTAAGAAGGCAACGCGAGACGCATCCGAAATCCTCAAATTGCTTCTCTTGTTCTGGGGTCACGCGACACAGAGTTTGGACGTTTGTCCCACCCGCTGACAACCGGCAACTTCTTCGGCAATTGCTCTGCAATCTTCGTGAGGGCCTTTCGTTCCTTGTCCCGTCGATCCGGGCGGGGCACTAACTTTGGTTTCTCGTCCGGTCGCTTCATCCACACAGACACCCTCTCAATGTTCGTCCTCTCGCAACTACCCCATCGTGGGTAAACCTCCCGGGACCGGGGAGGTTCTACCACCTTGGGTTTGGTGAGGCCACTTGAGACGTAGGGTAATCGGCCAACGATCCTGAAACGTTGGCGCAGTAGATCGGCACGTTGTGTTCTGTCCATTGCATCGCGTTTTGTGAGCGAGAGAAAGCCGCACAAGCGGGAATCCAAATTAGGACACCACCCCTCCGCCTGCACCGTTGACAGCAGTGGCGCCCACCCTATTGCCTCTCGCCTTTCGCGCGCCCGCGCACCAGCTCGTTTTTTCAACTCAAACAACCCTCACATGGCCGTTAAACTCAAAGCCAAGAAACCTGCCGCGAAGGCTTCGTCCTCCGCTTCCAAATCCGCCGGAAAGGCGACGAAATACGTCTACACGTGGGGCAACGGCCGCGCCGATGGCGATGGCTCGATGAAGGCCCTCCTCGGCGGCAAGGGCGCGAATCTCGCCGAGATGACGCGCATCAAACTTCCCGTTCCTCCGGGCTTCACGATCACCACCGAGGTCTGCACGTATTATTATGCGAACAAGCGGACCTATCCCGCCTCGCTCCAGGCGCAGATGGAAGCCGGCGTCGCCAACATGGAGAAGATCATGGGCACGAAGTTCGGCTCCACGACCGGCACGCCGCTCCTCGTCGCCGTCCGCTCCGGCGCCCGCGATTCGATGCCGGGCATGATGGACACGATTCTCAACCTCGGCCTCAACGACCAGACCGTCCTCGCCCTCGTCCGCGCCACGCAGAACGAGCGTTTCGCCTGGGATTGCTATCGCCGCTTCATCCAGATGTACGGCGACGTCGTGCTCGGCGTGCAGAAACGCGAAGGTGAAGATCACGAGCCATTCGAGACCGTGATCCACAATTTCAAACACGAAAAGTATCACGACGACATCGAGGACTCGAAGCTCACCGCCGAAGACCAGCAGGAGCTCGTCACCCGCTTCAAGGCGCTCGTGAAGGAGCGCACCGGCCGCCAGTTCCCGAACGATCCGTGGGATCAGCTTCGCGGCGCCGCCGGCGCCGTGTTCGGCTCCTGGATGAACGATCGCGCTATCGTCTACCGCCGCAAATACAACATCCCCTCCGAGTGGGGCACCGCGGTCAACGTGCAGGCGATGGTGTTCGGCAACACGGGCGACACTTCCGGTTCCGGCGTCGCGTTCACCCGTAATCCCGCCAACGGCGTCAACGAATTCTACGGCGAGTTCCTCGTCAACGCGCAGGGTGAGGACGTCGTCGCCGGCGTCCGCACGCCCGAGCCCGTCCTCAAGCTGAAGGACGTCATGCCGAAGTCCTACGCCGAGCTCCTCAAGGTCCGCGCGACGCTCGAGAAGCATTTCAAGGACGTTCAGGACATCGAGTTCACGATTCAGGAAGGCAAGCTGTTCATGCTCCAGACGCGTAACGGCAAGCGCACCGCCGCCGCCGCGCTGAAGTTCTCCGTCGATATGGTGAAGGAGAAGCTCATCGACTGGCAGACCGCGATCCTCCGCAACCCGGCCGATCAGCTCGAGCAGCTCCTCGCCCCGATCTTCGATCTCGCCGAGGTCAAGAAGGCCAAGGTCATCGCCACCGGCCTTCCCGCCGGCCCTGGCGCCGCGACCGGCAAGATTTACTTCAACGCCGATCGTGCGGTCGTCGCCGCCGAGCGCGGTGAGAAGGTACTCCTCGTCCGCATCGAGACGTCGCCCGAGGATCTCCGTGGCATGATCGCCGCCGAAGGCATTCTCACCGCTCGCGGTGGTGTGTCATCGCACGCCGCGCTCGTCGCCCGCCAGATGGGCAAGGTCTGCGTGTGCGGCGCCGCCGGCGTCGCCATCGATTACGACAAGAAGACGGCCACCATCGCGGGCCAGACGTTCAAGGAAGGCGACTTCCTCTCGATCGACGGCACGTCCGGCACGGTTTACGCCGGCCAGATCAAGACCGCGCCTTCGGAAATCATCTCCGGCCTCCTCCACGGCGACAAAGCCGCGCAGGCCACCGAAAAGTTCAAGAGCTTCAACCAGCTCATGAAGTGGTGCTCCCAGATCACCAAGCTCCAGGTCCGCACCAACGCCGACACGCCCGAGCAGACGCAAAACGCGATCGCGTTCGGCGCCGTCGGCATCGGCCTCACGCGCACCGAGCACATGTTCTTCGAAGGCGATCGTATCGACGCGATGCGCGAGATGATCCTCGCCGACACGCTCGAGGCTCGTCAGGCCGCGCTCGCAAAGCTGCTCCCGTATCAACGCGAAGACTTCCTCGGAATCTTCAAAGCGCTGAAGGGTTTCCCTGCGACGATTCGTTTCCTCGATCCGCCGCTGCACGAATTCCTCCCTCACGCGAAGGAACAGCAGCTCGATCTCGCGAAGAAGCTCGGCATCGACGTCGAGAAGATCATGAAGCGCGTGCACGAGCTGCATGAGTTCAACCCGATGCTCGGCTTCCGCGGCTGCCGCCTCGGTATCCGCTATCCGGAGATCACCGCCATGCAGGCGCGCGCCGTGTTCGAGGCCGCCGCCGAGGCCAACAAGGCCGGCTTCAAGGCCAAGCCCGAGATCATGATCCCGCTCGTCGGCTTCAAGAAGGAGCTCGATCTCCAGGTCGAGCTCGTGCACTCCGTCGCCAAGCAGGTCCAGTCGGAGCGCAAGACGAAGATCAACTACTCCGTCGGCACGATGATCGAGATTCCGCGCGGTGCCCTCACCGCCGACGAGATCGCCGAGACCGCCGAGTTCTTCAGCTTCGGCACGAACGATCTCACACAGACCACCCTCGGCATGAGCCGCGACGACTCGGGCTCGTTCCTCCCGGCCTACGCCGAGAGCGAGATCGTGACGAAGAATCCCTTCGCCTCGATCGACCAGACCGGCGTCGGCCAGCTCATGGCGATCGCGATCGTCAAGGGCCGGCAGACCCGCCCCGACATCAAGCTCGGCATCTGCGGCGAGCACGGCGGCGATCCGGACTCGGTGAAGTTCTGCCACAAGCTCGGCCTCAGCTACGTCTCGTGCTCGCCCTATCGCGTTCCGGTCGCCCGCCTCGCGGCGGCGCAGGCCGCGGTCAACGAGCTCAAGGCGGCGAAGAAGAAGTAACTCGCAACACGGGTGGAATGCCCGTGCCTCTCTCAGCCCCGCGCCTTCACCGGCGCGGGGTTTTTTATTCTCCAAATTTCCAACAAAACGCAGCCCAGCGTGTCACCTCCTCACCAACGATGACTTCACGCTTCGCCTGTCTTATCCTGCTCACGGCGGCGCTTATTCGTCCGACCGCAGCTGCCGAGTTCGACGCCGCCGTCGCCACCAACCAGGTCGGGCTCGATCTCTTCCGCCAGCTCGCCGCGAGACAGCCCGACAAGAACCTCGTCCTTTCCCCCTACTCGATCGAGAGCGCGCTCGCCCTCGTTTACGCCGGCGCGGACGGCACGACGCGCGCCGAGATGGGTCGTGCCCTCCATTTCCCAAACGACGACGCGAGCGTGCACCCCACGTTCGCCGCGTTGCGCACCGCGCTCGAGCAAACCGCCCTGCAGGCGCAAACGTTCGCGGAGCAACGCCATCGCCAGGGCGGCAAGGTCGACCGGCTCGAATGGCATGTCGCGAACCGCCTCTTCGGCCAGCGCGACTACGCGTTTCGCGCTTCGTTCCTCACCCTTTTGAAAGACGGTTACGCCGCGCCATTCAATCCACTCGATTTCACACACGATTCCGAATCCGCACGCGCGACAATCAACACCTGGGTCGAAGACCAAACGCGCCGCAAGATCCGCGATCTCATCCCGCGCGGCGGCGTGGACGCGGATACCCGGCTCGTGCTGGTGAACGCACTTTACTTGAAAGCCCCGTGGCAAACGCCCTTCCAGAAGACCGCCACGCGGTCACTACCGTTCCATATCCGAGATTCCGATACGCGCGATGTGCCGACGATGCACGACACCGCCTTCCGCGGCTATGCGGCGGAAGACGGCCTGCAGGTCCTCACGCTCGACTATCTCGGGCGCGGCCTGCAGTTCCTCGTGCTCCTGCCCGACAAGGGCGAAAATATCGATACCGTCGCCGCGAAGCTCACGCCGGCGCACTTCGCTCGCTGGGCGCGGCTGACCGATCAAAAACATCCGAAGGTCGCGCTCTACCTTCCGAAATTCCGCGTCGAAGGTTCGACGATTCCGCTCGGACAAGCCTTGCGCACGCTCGGCATGAAAAGCGCCTTCAACGAACCCGCCGGCACCGCCGA
Source organism: Opitutaceae bacterium (assembly GCA_036675625.1). GTDB lineage: Bacteria > Verrucomicrobiota > Verrucomicrobiia > Opitutales > Opitutaceae > ER46. The sequence continues at coordinate 47,574 of JAKFEQ010000016.1, forward strand.
CTTCGGCCGCATGGCGCCGCGCACAGGCGACGACTACCTGGCGCTTTCCGAAGTGTTCCACCAGACGTTCATCGCGCTCGACGAAGAAGGCACGGAAGCGGCTGCGGCGACGGCCGCGCCAATGTCTGTGTTCGGTTCGTTCGTGCTGCCCTCGGAGCCGATCGAAGTACGCGTTGACCGGCCGTTTCTCTTCGCGATTCAACATCGCGCGAGCGGCGCATGCTTGTTCTTCGGTCGCATCACTGATCCGCGCTGAGCGAATCGCTTTCTCCTCCCCGATAGCGCGGCTTCCTCATCGGGGATTTCCCGAAAGTGCCGACGAGCGAACTGTCCGGTTCGATCGTCCGTTGTCCTCCCCTGCGCCGCCCGTCACCACCGCCGCAGAAGCGTGCCGGCGATTCCCGCGCGGCATCGTTTCGCATTTCCCTATGACCTACCCCTGCCCGTTGCGTCCTGCGCGCCGTTCGTCTGCGTTTCACCTGCTCGTGCTCACGGCACTCACCGCGTTCATCGCGCTCAGTACGCGCGCGTCCGCCGCCTTACCCGCCTTCCCCGGTGCCGAAGGTTTCGGCGCCAACGCGACCGGCGGCCGCGGCGGCAGCGTCTACGTCGTCACGAATCTCAACGACTCCGGCCCCGGCTCCTTCCGGGACGCCGTCAGCCAGCCGAATCGTTATGTCGTCTTCGCCGTCGGCGGTGTGATCAAGATCATGAGCCGCATCGCGGTTAGAAACAACATCACCATCGCCGGCCAGACCGCGCCGGGCGAGGGCATCACGATCTACGGGAACGGCATCTCGTTCTCCAACGCCAGCAACACCATCTGCCGCTACATTCGCTTTCGCCAGGGCATCAACGGCGACGGCGGCACCGATGCCGTCGGCATCGCCTCCGGCGACAGCATGATCTTCGATCACGTATCCGCTTCCTGGGGACGCGACGAGACGTTCTCCGTCAGCGGCACGCCGAGCAACATCACGCTCCAGGACTGCATCGTCGGCCAGGGCCTCCTCGCCCACTCGGCCGGCGGCCTCATGCAGACCGACGGCGGCGTCAGCGTCTTCCGCACGCTCTATACCGACAACTGGATGCGCAACCCGAAGGTCAAGGGCGTCCACGAGTTCACCAACAACATCGTCTACAACTGGGGCGGCGGTGGCGGCTACATCCTCGGCGACTCCGCCGGCCAGTCCTACGCGAACATCAGCAACAACTACTTCATTGCGGGACCGAACTCGCCCGCCCAGGCGTTCACGCGCGGCAATCTCAACTTCCACGTTTTTGCGGACAATAATTTCCACGACGCGAACCGCAACGGCGTCCTCGACGGCACCCTCGTCCCGCCCGCGGATTACACGACCGTCGATTTCGTCGGGACGCGCTTCCCCTACCCCGCAGTCACCACGCTCCTCACGCCCGAGCAGGCCTACGCCCACGTCGTCGCTCACGCCGGCGCCTCGCTCCACCGCGACAGCGTCGATGCGTTCATGATCTCCGAGCTCACCTCGCTCGGCACCGTCGGCGCGCAGATTGCCGACGAAAGCGCGATCGGCGGCGTCGGCGCGATTGCCGGCGGTATTGCTCCGACGGATACCGATGGCGACGGCATGCCCGACTGGTGGGAATCCGCCGCAGCCACGAATCCCGCCGTCGCGGACCACAACGGCGACCTGAACGGCGACGGCTACACGAATCTGGAAAACTATCTCAACGCCCTCGCCCCCGCCGGCATTCCAGCCGCGACGCTCGATGGCATCGCCGATGACACCGGCGTCACCTCCGGCGACGGTGTGACGTCCGACACCACGCTCGTCCTCCGCGGCACGAGCGCCCCCGGCCGCACGATTCACCTCGCTCGCGCCGACCTCGGCGCCATCGGCACCACCGTGGCCGACGCTTCGGGCAGCTGGACCTTCGACTATTCCGGCACGCCGCTGGCCGACCGCTGCTATGCGTTCACCGCCGCCGCCAACCTCGGCGGCACGATGTCGTCTTCCACGCGCGCGCTGATCGTCAAAGTCGACACCACACCCGCCGAGCCGCCGGTCATCTCCGGCCTCGTGATCTCGCCCGCTTACACCTTCAACGGCACCGCAGCTCCGGGCGATTCGGTTACCGTCGTCCTCGTCGGTACCGGCGCCGTCGCCACCGCCACCGCCGATGGCTTCGGCCGCTGGTCCGCCGCCTACAACGGCGCGCCGCTCGCCCCGGGCGTGTATTCGTTCACCGCGTCGGCCATCGACCTCGCAGGAAACGCCGGCGGCGCTTCGGCGGCCTACGTCGTCGACACGAGTCTCGCCCCACCCGCGTTCACCTCGATCGAGTCGGATACCGGTATCTCAACGAGCGACCAGATCACACGCGACGCGTCCCTAATCCTTCATGGCACCGCGCCCGCATCGTCCGTAGTCGCAATCACGCGCGCCGGCTTCGGGGCGATCGGCACCGCCACGGCTGACGGCTCCGGCGCCTGGAGTTTCGACTACACGGGAACCACGCTCGCTTCCGGCGACTACACGTTCACCGCCACGGCTTCGACCGGCGGCACCGCGAGCCCGGTCTCGGCGCCATTCGCCGTCACCATCGACACAGTCGCACCCACAATCAACACGATCACCCGGTTCAACCCCGCGACGCCCAGCACCGCCGCGAGCACGCTCGTGTTTCGCGTCACGTTCTTCGAGCTCGTCGTCAACGTCGATGTCGGCGACTTCGTCCTCACGATGAGCGGCTCCGGCGTGACCGGCACCCTCGCTTCGCTCACTCCGGTGAGCGGCAATGTCTACGACGTCACCGTCACCGGCGCCGGCGGCGACGGCACGATCCGACTCGATCGCCGCAGCGGCAACTCGATCCAGGACCTCGCCGGCAACTCCGGCAGCTCCGGCTCGTTCACCGGCGGCCAGTCCTACACGATGCGGCTCCCCGGCAGCAGCGTGTGGACGAGCACCGAGGCGACCGGCGATTGGAGCGACACCGCCAACTGGGAGGACAACCTCGTCGCCAACGGCACCGGCGCCACCGCCGACTTCGCCACGCGCGACATCGATGGCGACGTCACCGTGCGACTCGACTCGCCGCGAACCGTCGGTCGCGTCGCCTTCGGCGATGCCGATCAATCTTCGCCCGGCAAATGGACCTTGAGTGACGCGGGCAACACCGCCCACGCCCTCACTCTCGCTATGCCCACCGGCGCGCCGGCGATCCACGTCAACTACACGGGCACCACCGGCCAGAGCAACCCCGACATCGCGATCGCCGGCTCGGCGTATCCAGCGATCTTGGACGTAGCCGTGAACACCGCCGCCGGCCTGACAAAGACCGGCTGGGGCACCGCGATCCTGACCAAGATCGGCGACTTCTCCGGCCCGATCTCCGTCTCGCAGGGCCGGCTCAAACTCGGGCCCGGCGCCACGCTCAATGTCCCGGCCATCTCGCTCGCCGTCAGCACGCAGTTCGAAGTCGCCGGTGGTACGTTCGCCGTCACAGGCGACGCCAACATGGTCTCCGGCACCGGCGTCGGCTACATCGTGAGCGCCGGCTCCGCCAGTTTTCAAAGGATCATCCCGACCAACTCGCGCAACAATCTCGTCAAAGTCACTGGCGGCATGTTGACCGCGACCGAACTCAACTTCCCGCGCAGCGCGGACGGCGCGAATTCCTATGGTTTCGGGCTCGTCATCCAGGGCGGTGAAACAGCGATCGAGCGCGTCGGCCTCGGCACGGTCAACTCCTGGGGCGCGATGTCCGTCGAGGGCGGACGCATCGCGATCGATGAGCTCACGGTCGGCTGGCAGCAAACGGCCAACCGCGGCGGCCAGGTCCGCGTGCTCGGCGGCGAACTCGTCGTCAACGAACTCGTGATGTCGCGCAAGAACGGCTCGAACGCGAGGAACGTCGCCCAGCTCCACCTGCTCGGAGGCGTCACCACCGCGAACCGGATCACGCTCGGCTACGACAGCACCGTTAACGACGGCTCCGCCACGATCAACGTGAACGGCGGCGCGCTCTACCCCGGCAGCGGCGGCATCGTTCGCCACGGCACTGGCGCGTTCCTCACCGCCATCAACCTGATCGATGGCACGCTCGGCGCCCGGAACGACTGGAGCACAGATGTCCCGCTCACGCTGGCGGACGGCAACACGATCGCGATCCATGCGGCCGACGCCGGGAACATCCCGCACGCGATCACGCTCACCGGCCCGCTCACCGGTTCCGGCGGCTTCACGAAAACCGGCGGCGGCACGCTCACGCTCGCCGGCGCCAACACGTTCACCGGCTCCGTCGCGCTCAACGAGGGCACGCTCCGCCTCACCGGCAGTCTCGCCGCGGGCGGCACGCTCACGCTCAACGGCGGCATGCTCGCGGGCACCGGCACGATCGCGAAACCCGTCACGTGGAATGCCGGCGGCCGACTCGCGTTCAATCTCGGCGCGAACGGCATCACCGATCAACTCGTCCTCGGCAGCGCGCTCAACAAGGGGACGGCCGGCGCCCATACGATCGTGTTCAAGCCGGGCGCCGGATTTGCCGCGGGCAACATCTACACGCTCGCGACGTTTTCCTCGACGGACTTTGCGGCGTCCGACTTCACCGCCGTCGGCCTTCCCACCGGCTATGTTGCGTCCTTCAATCTCACCGCCACGACCCTGCAAGTCACCGTGAAGGCGACCGCGCTGCTCGCGTTGGACGATCTCCGGCAAGCTTATGATGGCGCGCCAAAAACACCGCTCGCCCTCACCACGCCCGGCGGCTTGGCCGTGAGCTTCACCTACAACGGCAGCACGGACGCGCCCACGTTGCCGGGCACCTACGCCGTGGTCGGCACCATCGTCGATGCCGCCTACGTCGGTTCCGCCAGCGGCACGCTCGTCATCACGACCACGGCACTCGTGCGACACGCACCGTCGATCAACGGCGATGTCGATGGCTCCGTGCAATTGCTGTTGGGCGAGAGCACTTCATTGAACAGCCAGGCGGGGATCTCCGGCGATCTGCTCGTGCCCGGCACGCCTACCGTGCAACTCAACGGCAGCCCGATCTACGGCGGCACGCAGGACGCGACCGGCGGCATGTTGCCCTCCGGTTACGCCATCACCCTGAATTCAAATTCGCTCCTGCGCCACGTGGTGCGCCGCGTCGATCCGATCGCGATGCCCGCCGTCGCCGCGCCACAACCGCCCGCCGGCACGCAAGACGTGACGCTCAACACCGCCAGCCAGACCATCGGCAATTTCGCGACCCTGCGAAATCTCACCCTCAACCCCAACGCCGGCGCACGCACCATCCCGCCCGGCGCTTATGGCGCCTTCACCGCCAACGGCGGCAGCGGTTTCGTCCTCGGCGTCGCAGGCGCGACCGAGCCCGCCGTTTATCACCTCCAGGGCCTCATGTTGAATAATGGTGCCACCCTTCAGCTCGCCGGCCCCGTGATCCTGCGCGTCGGCAGCCCCGTCACGATCAACGGCGGCACGAGCGGTTCCGCCGCGAATCCTGGCTGGCTCACCTTCGAGCTCGCCGCTGGCGGCCTCACGCTGAACGGCGGCGCCACGCTGCACGCTGAGGTACTGGCGCCCGCCGGAACCGTGAGTATCAACACTTCCACTACACTCCGCGGTCGCGTCTCAGCCGACAGCCTTACGATCAACGCCTCCGGCTTGCTCGATCAGGCCGTGCCGTAATAGCAACGGGTGGTTATATCACGTCGCGGCCGCGCCCCAATGCGCCGCCGCGACCGCTGCTCACGGCCCACCACCAGCGCTGTTCACTCCTGTCACCGAAACCGGTGCCACGCCCAGCGGCGGTGACGCGGTGGTGAGCGATGCACTCAGGGTCTCGCGCAGCTCCTGGCCGATCCGCAACACCACCTCGCACACGCGTTCGCGCACGATCTGGTCTGTCGGCAACACACTGCACCCGCGCCGCTCGCCCTCCAGCCACGTCTCATCATCGATGATCTTCCGGATGACCGGAAGCTCGTGATGCAGTACTGGATCAGGCGGAATCATGGTGGCCGAAGAGAGGGCGATGGTTGCCGCTGTTAGATACTCGTCTTGGAATCGGCGTTCCATCGGGACGAAGCGGAAGCATCGTTCAGGCTAAACCAATGCCGCCGCTGCGTCGCTTTACCGTAGCGCCGTAAAAAAATGGCGCGGTTTCCGTAAAGGCTCCGCCTCAGGTCTTGGCGCCCATCTTTGCGTCGAACGAAAACTTTCCTGCGCCCACGAGAAACAACGTGGTGAACACCCCCAGATACAGGAACGCCAGCTCGCCGTTGCCGCTTCCCGTAAGCCGGCCGCCATGCGCCATCGTGAAGGCTACGCCCATCGTGATCGCGCAGCCTAGGGCGGCGAAACGCGTGAAGAGACCGGCCACCACCAGCGCCGCGCACACAAACTCGCCGAACACCGCCAGCGCGAGCGTCGGCGCCGGGCCGATCCCGAACAGGTCGGGAAACTTGGACGACATGGCGGAAAATCCCGAGACCTTGCCCCAGCCGTGCAGCAACAGCAGCGACGCACCGAACCAAACCCGGAGGACCAAGAGCGCTGCGTCCACGCTGCGCGGGATAAAATTGAGATGTAGGAATTTCATCCTCGCCGACGATGACAAGTCGATGGCGGCGCGCAACTCGCGTTCACGCCCGCCCGCGCTTCTCGGCCCGCGTGCCCGTTTATCGCCCGAGCAACCCGCCGATGCTCTTGATCGGTGCGGACGCGTTTTGCTCCGTTGCCACGTCGCGGGATTGCGCTTTCTTCGCGAGTCATGCTTCGACCGGCCTGTCTCGCCGCCGCGCTGCTGCTCTGCGCCTGCGCAATCGCCAAACCACGCGCGCGCGACCTCGGCATCCCGTTCGACGGCACGCCCGGGCCGTTCAACGCGATCACCGATGTCGCCGGCGTCGAGGTCGGCCACCTCACGCTGATCTCCGGCGAAGGCAAACTCGAGCCGGGCCGCGGGCCGATTCGCACTGGCGTGACCGCGATCCTTCCGCGCGGCAAAGACGCGAAGGCGCCGCCGGTTTTCGCCGGAACCTACTCGCTCAACGGCAACGGCGAGATGACCGGCACCGCGTGGATCGAGGAATCGGGTTTCCTCGAAGGTCCCATCTTGCTGACCAACACCCACAGCGTCGGCGTCGTCCGTGACGCGGTCATCGCGTGGAAAACCCGCCAGCGCTCACCGGATTCGCCGAATGTCTCCTGGTCGTTGCCGGTGGTGGCCGAGACGTGGGATGGCTGGCTCAACGACATCAACGGCTTTCACGTGAAGCCCGATCATGTCTTCAGCGCTCTGGAAAGCGCCAGCAGTGGCCCCGTCCTGGAAGGCGGCGTCGGCGGCGGCACCGGGATGATCGCCTACGAGTTCAAGGGCGGCATCGGGACTGCCTCGCGCCAGCTCGTGTCCAACCTGGGTGGATACACACTCGGCGTCCTCGTGCAGGCGAATCACGGCGTCCGCCGCCAGCTCACGATCGCCGGCGTGCCCGTCGGCCGCGAGATCGGCGGCGGCAACCGGCGCTTTGCCGGCACCGACCCGCACGATCTCGCCGGCCTCAGCGTCGGCGAGACCGGCTCGATCATCATCATTGTCGCCACGGATGCGCCGCTGCTCCCGCATCAGCTCAAGCGGCTCACCCGTCGCGCCGCACTGGGCCTGGCGCGCACCGGCGCCATTTCCGGCAACGGCTCCGGCGATCTTTTCCTCGCCTTCTCGACGGCGAACGCCCCTGCCGCCGCGCGCGAAGCGAATGCCGGAGCCGGTGCCGCGGAATTCGCCGCATCGGACCTGAGGGCGCTGACCAACGACGGCATGAACCCGCTCTTCGAGATCACCGTGGAGGCAACCGAGGAGGCGATCGTCAACGCCCTCGTCGCCGGCGAAACGATGACCGGCCGCGACGGGCACAGCGCCGAAGGCCTGCCGCACACCCGCGTGCAGGAAATCCTCCGTCGCTACAACCGGATCACACCCGCGGCCGCCGCGGGAGCACGGTAGCGAGACCCGCACGATTGCCGCCTTTGCAGGTCGTAGCCCGCCTCGGGAGAGGCGGGATGAACCGGCGCTCGAGCCGCCGCCATCAATCGCGATAATTCAGCGCCGGCGGCCGGTCGCCGAGCAGCGGCGCGTACTTGAAATTCGGCCCGCGTCGTTTCTCGAGTTCGGCCTTCGCCTGCGCGATCAATTGCGGATTCCGGAAGAGGTCGATCGCGGTGCCAGCCAGCGTCTTCGCGGCCACGTTCATTCCCTTCAGGCCGATCGACGTCCCGCCACAGGCGACCGCCTGCCAGCTGTGTCCTGGCGTGCCGGGCGCCCATGTCGCCGTGCGCACCCCGACCGTGGGCACCGTCCAGCTGACGTCGGCGACATCCGTCGAACCGCCGCCGCCGGTGGACGGCTTCGGATTGAAGGCGGTGATCAGCGCAGCCGTCTCGGGCGCCGGCGCCTTGCCGAGCACCGTCTGCCCGATCTTCCGCGCGAACTCCGTTTCCTCCGGCGAATAGGTCACGCCGCCGACCGCCTGCAGGTTTTCATGCATCGCGCGGCCGAGCGTTTCATTGGGCATCATTTCGTAGACGCCGCCCGTGACCTCCCATTCCACCGTCGTGCCCGTGCCGAGCGCGGCACCCTGCGCGGCCTTTTCGATGCGCTCCCAGATCTCGCGCACGACTTCGCGGTTCGGGCTGCGCACATAATAATACGCCTCCGCAAACGCCGGCACCACGTTCGGCGCCTCGCCACCTCGAGTAATCACATAATGGATACGCGTTGAGTCCGGCACGTGCTCGCGCATCAGGTTTGCCATGTGGTTCATCGCCTCCACGCCATCCAGCGCCGAGCGGCCGCGATCCGGCGCGCCGGCGGCATGCGCCGCGATGCCGGTGAAGCGGAACTTCCCCGACTTGTTCGCGAGCGAGGTCGACATCTGGATGCTGTTGCGATCGCCCGGATGCCAGTGAAACGCCACGTCGACATCGTCGAAGAGCCCGGCGCGCACCATGTACACCTTGCCCGAACCGCCTTCCTCCGCCGGCGTCCCGTAGAACCGGATCGTCCCTTTCTGGCCGGTCGCCTTGATCCAGTCCTTCACCGCCACCGCGGCCTGGGCCGACGCGGCGCCAAACAGATGGTGGCCGCACGCATGGCCGGCATTCACGCCGGCGCGCGGCTTCTTTTCCGGCACCGCTTCCTGCGACACACCGGGCAGCGCATCGTATTCGCCCATGATCACGATCACGGGTTTGCCACTGCCGTAGGTCGCGGTGAACGCGGTCGGGATCCCCGCCACGCCCGCTGCGACCTGGAAGCCTTCCTTGCGCAACTGCTCCTGCAACAGCGCCGCGCTTTTCGTTTCCCGATAACCGACCTCCGCGTAGTCCCAGATCTTCATCGCGATATCCTCGTAGACGGCCTTCGTCGCATCCATCCGCTGGAAGACGGCAGGCTTGGTGGTTTGCGCTGCCAGCGGCAACGCAGACACGAGTGCGGCCAGAAAAAATGTCGGGGTCTTCATGCAGGAAATCGTTTGGGTGAATGGAACGAATACGCGGCGGCCGCCGCCGCAAGGCCTCGCGACACGACCTCAATAACCGCGCGCGACATTCGTGCGCCGCGGATCGGCCAGACCGGTGAGAGTGCCGTCGTCGTTGAACTCGATGGCATTGATGCCTCCGAAGTAGCGGCCCGTGCCCGCCCGCTCCGGCAGATTCACGCGCCAGCCCCGGGCCTGCAACGCCTGCGCTTCGACGTGCGGCAGCGATTGCTCGGCCTCGATCGCCTCGCGCTCCTCACGGCGAATCGGCGAGAGGAAATGAATCCGCGTGTCGCCGATGGCGTCCGCGAGGGGGCGGTTGAACGCGAGCCGGTCGAGCAGCACCTGCATGATAGCAGTCGGAATACGCGCGCCGCCCGGAATCCCGAGGGCAAAGACCGGCCTGCCCTCGCGCAGCACAATCGTCGGCACAATGGTGCTGCGGGCGCGTTTGCCCAGCGCGAGGTGGTTAATCGATTTCGCGTCGGCAAACGTGAAATTGCTCATCGAGTTGTTCATCACCACGCCGGTGCCGGGCGGCACAACGCCGGAGCCGAAATGCAGGCTCTGCGACTGCGTCGCGCACACGATGTTGCCGTGGCGATCGACCACGAGAAAGTGCGTCGTCGACGCCGCCGGATCCGCGGCGAGCACGTCGTCCTCGATCCAGGCCATCTTCTTCGCCGGCTGCGCCGGGTCGGACGCAAAGGCCTTCTGCCGAATCTCCGCGATCGATTCCGCCGAGAGCAGCTTCGCGAACCGCGCGCGCGATTCCGGCGCATCGCCGATCGTGCGGCTGATCTGGGGAAACACCTCGCGCCACACGCGGCCGATCTTGTCGAGGTTCGCCGCCGACCGGAGCGGCCCTTCGAACGACTCCGCCTCGAGCGCCTTGAGCATTGGCAGGACCAACGCAGCGCCACTCGTCGGAGGCGGCCCACACACGATCGTGTGGCCGCGGAACTGCGCGCTCACCGGCTCGACGATGCGCGCCCGGTAATTCGCGAGATCCTCCATCGTGAGGACGCCGCCGCCCGCGCGCGACGCCGCGACGATCGCCGCCGCCACCGGGCCCCGATAAAAACCCGCCGCACCTTCGTTCGCGAACGCCTCCATCGTGCGCGCGAGATCCTCGTTTTTCAGGAACGAGCCCACTTCCGGCAACTGGCCGCCAGGCAAATAGAGTCGCGCGATCTCCGCATCGCCGCGACGCAGCTTCTTTTCCTGCTCCACAAAGAGATCGCGCGTCTTCGGCAAAATGCGAAATCCATCCCGCGCCAGCGCGATAGCGGGCGCGATGTTGTCCGCCCATTTGTTTGCGCCCCATCTCTGGTGCGCCATCCAGAGTCCGGCGCCGAGACCGGGCACGCAGACCGAGCCGTAGCCGTACGTGCGAACATCGTCAGGCCGCTTCAGGTACGCTGCGACATCGACCGAGCCCGCGGCGTCCATCGCGTCGACGGCGTACGTCTTTCCCGTCTTCGCCTCGAAATAAAGCAGCATGAGCTTGCCGCCGAGACCGGAGCCGTAGGGCTCGGCCACGCCCACCGCGAGCGAGGTCGCGACTGCGGCGTCGATCGCATTGCCGCCCGCCTGGAGAACCGCCACGCCCGCAGCGACGGCCTGCGGATGGGCCGCCACGACCATGCCGTTCTTCGCGGTGACCGGCGTGAGCGTTACAGGGACGGCGGCGGCACTAACGGCGAAGACGAAAACAAGTACGGTTACGACGGTCCGGCGCATGAAAAAAACGTGTGTGAGAAAGGCAGGGTTGCGATGGGAAAAAGCACCGCCGAACGCGTCTCTCGGACCGTGGTGGGGCTCCGCTCTCCGAGCGGGCCTGGTTGCGATTCGTCACCCGGAACCAGGCCGGCTCCGAGAGCCAACCCCACCCACGGACCTACGTCTGATATGGTCGCGTCGCCGGGTTAGAATTTCCGCGAAACCTCGAGATAGTACGTGCGGCCCCGCGCGCTGACCGTTCCGCCCTGGTAGCCGCGCGATTCGTCGGCGATCGGCGGCTCCTCGTCGGTCAGGTTCGTGATGCCGAAACGCGCCGTAGTGCCTTTCAGGATACCTCGATCGAAGCGGTGCTGCACGTGGGCGTTCTGCTGGATCACATCCTCGATCCACCAGCGATAACGCACGACGCCGCCGACATCGTTGAACACCCGAATGTAGTCGGGACGCCCCAGATTCTCGTAAACCGTCGCCGTCGTCGCCGCGCCAGGATCCATCGAACCACCATAATAGTAGCCGAACCAGCCGGCGCTCCACGCACCCTGGCGCCAGGTGACGCCGAGATTGCCGCGCCATTTCGCCCGGCCGTCCTCCTCGAGAATGGTCTCGACCTCCGAAAATTCATCGAGCTTCTGGTCGAATTTCCGGTTGTAGGTGGCCTCCGCCTTCACGCTGAACTGGCCGACGCGGAGCTTCGGAAGCCGATAGGAGAGCGCCATGTCGAAGCCTTCGAGGTCGCGGCCCGCAAGATTGAGATAATCGTCGATGACAGAGATCAGTCGGCCAACCGGCGCGCGCTGCTGGGACGCGGGACGCGTGGAGTTGAACTCGGCGTACGCATCGCGGTCCGCCTGCGTGAGCGGCGCGCGAGTCACCTTCGGATTGCCGACGTAGCCGGCCGCACCGGAGTTTGTCTCGATGTTGTTCGCGGGCGTGCCGGCGGCGATTTGCGCCTGCGTATAGGCGTCGAGCAGCGTCTCATCGCGCTGCAGCACGCCGCCCGCCGCGAGATTATCGATGACCTTGTTCTGATTCATCCGCCACCAATCGACGGTCAGCGTCAGGCCTTTGACGAACGGCACTTCGAGCGCGACGCCCAGCGTGACGGTGTCGGACTCTTCGGGTTCGAGCGAAGCATTGCCCTGGCGAAACACGGTCCGGTTGGTCGAGCCGTCGGTGATGAGGCTGGTCACTTCGAAACGGTAGGGATCGCTCACGCCCGTGACGGAGCGCTGGAGCGGCGAGGTGTTCGTCTGCACGAGATTCGGCGCGCGGAACGATTCGTTGTAGGAGCCGCGCACGAGAAGATTGCGGTGCGGGCGCCAGGCGGCGCCGTACTTCGGCTTCAGCGCGTCTCCGAAATCGGAGAACTTTTCGTAGCGACCTGCGACGGACAACTCGAAGACCTCCACCAGCGGAAGCCGGTTCTTTTTACCGACGACCGGCACCAGCACTTCACCGTAACCGGAGATGACGTTGCGATCCGAGTAGAGATTGAGGTTGGGGCTCAGGCCGATGAAGTCGTTATCGTTCGCGGGGAGCACGAAGCCCGCGGGATTCAAGCCGTGATACGGCGGCCGCCAGTCCTTGTAGGATTCCCAGCGATACTCGGCGCCCACCGCGGCACCGACGCGGCCGCCCCAGAATTCGAAGAGCGTGCCGTTCAGCTTCGCATCCCACGTGGCGAGCTCGGTGCGACCCTCGCGGATGAAGGTGTCGATCAGCGGATCCACGACCGAGGCGGGATTCGTATACGGCTGGTCGACCTGGATGACACCGCCGACGTTGCGGAACGTGTAGCCAAAGGGATTGAACGCGGTGTTGTCCGTGCGCAGGAGTGCAGCCTGAAACAGGCTGTGGCGGACGTTATTTTCCTCCTCGTCGCGCGTCCAGGCGCGGGAATACATCACGGCCGACTCCCACTCGAAATCGGCAAACGTCTTTCCGCGCAGGCCGGCGACGCCCCGGATCGATTGCGAGAGCACGTTGATGTCCTTCGGCTTGAATTCGCGCGGACGTACACCCGTGCCGCCCGCGATCAGGACATCCGAAGGCACACCGGTCACGCGCGGCGTGCCGTCGGCATTCGGTGCACCCGTCGGATGATAGAAACGTGAGCCGTAGGGGTTCCACGGATTGTTGGCTCCGACGTGCAGGTTGACATCGTCCGTGCCGTCCGCGCCCGCGGGGTCACGATGATTGAACGAATCGGCGCGATAATAAGCCAGCTCACCGAAGGCCGAGAGGTTGTTTTTCAACTGGTGATCGAGCCCCGCGAACACGTTCAGGCGATCGGTCTGCGGCAGGATGACGCGGGCGTCGTTCAGGTTGTAGTAATAATTGCTCTCGGCGTTCGTGAGGAGACGCGAGGGCGTGCTCTGGCGGAATCCGGTGTTCCCGTTTGCGAGCGGGACCATGAAGAACGCGCCCGCGGTGCTGGCCGTCAGCGTGGCCGACGGGGTCGTGGAGGTGGTGATGCCGGCATTCCCCGTCGGCCGGGCGCCGACGAAAAGACCGGCGGCGTTGAAGGAACCGCGCACGAAATTGCCGTAGTTGGAAGAGGTCGAGCGGTTGTCGAAATCGGTGTCGGTGCCATCCCAGGGCGCGCGCATGGCCCGCACGCGGCGGACATCGGAGTCGCGCGTGAACTTGCGATCGCGCGTGCCGAGCAGCTCACGATGATATACGTCGACCATCGCCATGAGGCTGGTCCTGCCGCCGTTGAACACCTTTCCGCCGCTCAGCGTGGCGCGCCAGTCCTCCGCGCCACCGTGCTCGGTGAGGCTGCCGCGCAGGGAAAGATCGTAGCCGTCGTAGTCACGCCGGAGAATCGTGTTCACGACGCCGGCCGCGGCATCGGCGCCGTAGATCGCCGAGGCGCCGTCGCGCAGCACCTCGACGCGCTTGATCGCGGCGGTCGGCAGCTGGTTGATGTTGACCGCGAGCGAGGGCACGCCGCCTTCCGCCTGGCTGATCGGATGCGGCGCGAGGCGGCGGCCGTTGATGAGCACGAGCGTATTGCCGGAACCGATACCGCGCAGGTTGAGCGAGGTGTTGTCGCCGCGCGCGTCGGCCCCGAGGACATTCGTCTCCGTCAGCGAGAGCACGCCGCCATTCGGGAGCAGCGAGAGCAGCTCAGCCGGCGTGGGCGAGGCGCGCAGTTCGAGGTCGTCGAGATCGATGATCGTGATCGGCAGCGTGCGTTCCTCGTCGACGCGACGGATATTCGAGCCGGTCACGGTGAAAGCCTCCATCACCTGGGTTTCAGTCGCCGGCCGCGCAGCCGGCTGGGGCGTGGTTTGCGCGACCAGAGGGAGGCGTGGAACGGCAAGCGCGGTGAGAACCGCGAGGGCAGTTAGTCGGTTTGTAGTCATGGGAAAGTCCGAAGCAAGGGGCAGGAAAACGCGCGTCAGGAGGGTCGCTCAGGGCCGCACGCGTCGAAGCACGCGGCCTCCCCGGACGGAGGTGGGAAGCCCGTCCTCGATCGCTGCCAGTCCGTTCACAAATACGTGGCGCATGCCTTGGGAAAGCTGGTGGGGTTGATCGTAGGTAGCACGGTCGCGCACGGCGGCGAGGTCGAAAATCACCACATCGGCCGCGGCTCCCGGACGGATGGCGCCGCGATCGCGCACGCGAAGCACCGCGGCAGGCAATCCGGTCATCGAGTGGATCGCGCGCTCGAGCGGGAGCACGTTCTCCTCGACGACATAGCGCCGCAGTTTGCGGGGAAACGGACCATACGAACGCGGGTGCGGCACTCCCTCGCCCAGCGCCACGAGCTCCCCATCGGAGCACGTCATCGTCCACGGCTGCACCATGAACGCGCGGATGTCCTGCTCGCTCATGTTGAACGACACGATCGACGCGCCGCCGGCGAGGATGATCTCGATCGCAGCATCGACGGGCTCGAGGCGTTTCGCCCGCGCGATCGCATCGAGGCGCTGGCCCTCGAGCGTCGGATCGGCCCGGTGGTTGCGGACCTGGATGTTGGCCGCGCCGGCACGCCGCTCGAGATTGACGAGCATTTCCTTCCGAATCTGCGGTCGCTGCTCGGGATGCGTGAGCCGGGCCTTGAGCGCGCCCGCGCCACCCTCCTGAGCCCATGGCGGCACGAGCGCGGCGGTCAGTCCAGTGGACGACGCCTCGTAGGGATATTGATCGGCAAACACCTCGACGCCCTCGGTCCGCGCCGCCGTGATGCGTTGGATGATCTCGCCGGAGAAACCCCAGACGCGAGGGCCGAGCACTTTGATGTGCGTGACGATGCCCGGCAGCCGCGCCTCGCGCGCGATGCGGATCACTTCGTCCACGGCCGCCACGACTCCGATGGTGTAGTCGGATTCGTCGCGAATGTGGCTCGTGTAGAAACCGTCGAACTCCGCCGCGATCTTCGCGAGGGCGATGTGTTCCTCGGTTTTCGAATACGTTCCCGGCACGTAGAACGGCCCCGCGGAAAGCCCAAACGCGCCTCCCTCGAACGCGCGGCGCACGATCTCGCCCATGCGCGCAAGCTCGTCGGCGGTCGGCTCGCGGTCGGCGCTGCCGATGACTTCGCTGCGCACGGAATTGTGGCCGATGAGCTGCGCGATGTTCACGCGCGGGCGTTGCGCGTTGAGAGCGCGGCGCTGGGTTTCGAGATTGGTCGGGCCGCCGCCGTCGGGATTGATGAACACCGTGGTGATCCCCTGCGTCAGGAGCGGAATGGCCGGAGCGGTCGCGACCCGCGCGAGACTGGGCCCCGCATGGGAATGCGGATCGATGAATCCCGGCGCGACGTAGAGCCCCGTGGCATCGATGCGCTGCTTCGCCTTCGCGTTGGTCAGTTTGCCGACCGCGACAATCTGGTCGGCCACGATGGCGACATCCGCGTGGATCCACGGCATGCCCGTGCCATCGAGCACGCGACCGCCATGGATCAGCACGTCGTAGAGTTGCGCCCGCACGACGCCCACGCTGTTCGCCAGCAGGAGCACGAACGCGAAGCGCAGAGGTAAGATGGGGCGGGACACGCAGCTACGTTTTAGCACTCGTTGTGCCATGGCGATTCCGAAGCGATATCGCCGCCCCACCCTGCACGGCGTGGACCCGTGGGCCACCGCGTTGCCTCCGCGTCTACTCCGGCGCCGCAAGCAGCCGGCAAGAAATACGCGTTTCACCTCCCCGCGCGCAACGATTTCTCCCTTGCGAGCGCTAGAGGTTTGCACGAGAGGAAACATATGCTTTTTCGCCGCGGCATCTCGTGCCTGATCACGGCCGTACTCGTCTGCACCCTCGTCGCGCGCGCCGTCATCATTGAAGCTCCGACCACGTGGACGGGACTCGGCCCGAATCCGCTTTGGACGACCGCCTCGAACTGGCAGCTCAACACGCCTCCCTCCACCGATGGCACCGCCCAGATCCGCTTCGGCCTCTCGAACCGGTCGGAGGTGCTGGTCGATGCGAACCAAAACGTGAAAGGCCTCACGTTCGATTTCTCCACCTACGTCGGCTACGGCTATTACACCCTCCTGGGCAACACCACCTCGGGCCGGACGCTCACCCTCGGCGCCGGTGGCCTGACGACCATCGGCGGAGCGACCTCGACGGCCGCGCTCACGAGTGCAGCGACGACCTCGACGTCAGCGACAACCACGAGCGCGTATTCCTATAACTTCGGCAGCGTTTACCTCGATTCTTCTCTGGGCCTGGTACTGGGCGCCGACCAGATATGGAGCGTGGCGTCGTCCACCTCGCTGGACGTCAGCGGGGTCATCTCCGGTGCCGGCAAGCTCACGCTCCGCGGCGACGGCTACCTTACGCTCGACGGCAACAACACATATACCGGCGGCACCGTTCTCGAATCCGTCGACCTCTGGGTCGGCAGCAACACAGCCTTGGGCAGCGGCGCCGTCACTGTCACCGGCAACAGCACGCTCATCAACGGCACCGACGGCGATCTCACGCTCGCGAACGCGTTCACCCTGACCGGCAGCGCGCTCGATTTCTTCAGCGACACGGGGCTCATGAAACTCACGGGCGCCATCACCCTCGCCGCGAACACCGCGATCGCGAACGATGGCGAGACGCTCTATCTCGACGGCAATATCGGCGAGACCGGCGGCAGCCGGATGCTGACGTTCGACGGCTCGGGCGTCGCCGTGCTCTCGGGGCAGAACACCTACACCGGCGGCACGGCTGTCTACGATGGCGGCGTGATTTTCAGAAACGGACAGGCGGTGCCGGCCACAGGCTCGCTGACGTCAGATCTTTACGGATACATCGGCATCGCGTTCGCCACCGGCACGCAGACAGGCTTCCTCGGCAAATTCGACAAGACCGCCACCTACGGCGCGATCGGTTTCGATACCGATCCGAGCGCCACGAACGCGACTACGTTTGCCGAACCGATCACTCTGACGGGATTCAATTCGTACGTGCGTCTCGGCTCCGCGACCCGCGCGATCATGACGGGAACGATCACGCCCGCCGCTGGCGCCGGCTACCGCTTCGGTGGCGGCGGCGGCACGCTGACAGTCCAGAGCAAACTCACCGGCGCGAACAACCTCCTGGTCGAGTCGCTGCCCGGCGGCGAGCTCACGCTCAAGGTCGCAGTCGCTGTCGACACCGCTGCGACGGGCACGCCTCCGCTGTGGACGAATGACTACACGGGCACCACGGAGGCGACAAACTCCGCCATCATCTTCGGCCCCGGCGCGCTTTCGACCGCCTCCGCCACCGGCTCCTTCCGCCTCAACAACGGTGGCTACATCGGCTCGGAAGATGCGACGCCCGACACGTTCCTCCCGAAATTCGCCCCCACGACGCTCACGGGCGTCATCGGCTTCGACTCGACCGATATCAACAATCCGCGAGTCATCCTCGGCGACATCGACCTTCGCCGCATCGACGGTGACGGTGGCGCGGTCGGCACGTTTTCCACCGGCCGCTCCATCGCGATCGGCACCGCGACCGCCGCGAAGATCTCGGGCAACATCACGCTGCCCGCGGGCCAGACCGATTATTATTTCACCGGCTACAAGGGCGGTTTCCTGGAGGTAAACAGCACCTTGAGGGACGCACGCGCGGTGCACCTCGGCGATTTTTGGGGCGAGTATCCGGACTTCGATCCGAACGACGATCTGCGGATGTCCACGGTATTTCTCAACGCCGCCAACACCCACACCGGCGGCACCCAGCTTCACTCCGGCCGGCTTGTGCTCGGCAACATCGCCGCCCTCGGCACGGGAGCGCTGACGATCAGCCACAATTATCATCAAGACAGCGTGCCGCGGCTCGAAACCTCGATGGGGAACACACCGGTCTTCGGCAACAATCTCACGATCGAAAACGATTTCGAGGTCGGTGGCGTCAATAGCTACACGCTCGCGGGAAAACTGAGCGACGGCGCGAATGGTTCCGGCACGTTGCGGAAATTCGGCAACTTCAACCTCACCCTCAGCGGAGACAACGCCGCGTTTTCCGGTGGTTTCCACATCGCCGCCGGCACACTCACCTTCGTCGGCAACACCGCCGCCGGCGCAGGCCACAACTGGCTCGGCTTCGGCTACGAGGGCGGCAGCGGCATCGCTTCGTTTGTCGCGTCCACCAGCGGCTCCGCCACCCCGGCGATTGGCGGCCTCGAGAGCTACTCGGACACCGCGAAGATTCAGCTCGGGAATGGCGTCACGTTGAAGATCAACCAGTCCTTCGACGGCACGTTTGCCGGCCGCATCGAGGGCCAGGGTGCGATCCTGAAAACCAGCGCCGGTTCTCTGTATCTCACGAAGGCGAACACGTACTCCGGCGGCACCCTCATCGCCGAGGGCGCAATCGGATACGGCGCGACCGGCGCGCTCGGCACCGGCAGCGTCACGCTCAACGGCCCCGCCGCGCGACTGATGGTCGAACACGGCGCCACCCTGAGCAACGCGGTCGTTTTCGGCACCGGCGGCGGCGTGCTCTCCGGCAACGGCACCTTCGGCAGCAACGTCGTGCTCACCGCCAACAGCGGCATCGCGCCCGGGCACTCCGTCGGCAGCCTCGTCTTCAGCGCCGGCCTCACGTGGAACGGCGGCTCGTATTACAACGTGGAGTTCCAGGATATGGTGGGCGGATCGGGCATCGGGCACGACACGATCGCCGTCACCGGCGCACTCGTTTTCAACGCCTCGGCTGCCTCGCCTTTCACGCTGAATCTGAGCTCGCTGACCAGCGCCGGTGCCAGCGGCAACCTCGCCAACTTCGTCGCGACGAACGCCTACTCCTGGCAGATTGCGACCACAACCGGCGGCATCCTCGGCTTCGATCCCGCGGCGTTCGCAATCAACACGAGCGGTTTCGCCAATGCGATCGGCATCGGCACGTTCAGCGTCGCGCTCTCCGGCAACAACCTGCTCTTGAATTTCACGCCCGTCCCCGAGCCTTCCACGTGGGCGCTCATGATCGGCGGGCTATGCGCGGTCGCGTTGACCGCGCTGCGGCGCCGGCGGCGCTGATTCCCGGCGAGCGCCCGATGCCGCGCCTATCGCAGCAGCGTCGCGCCACCATCGATGTCGTAGGCCGAGCCGGTGACAAACGCCGCCTCGTCCGAGCACAAATACGCCACGAGCCCCGCGATCTCGTCCGGCTGGCCCATCCGGCCGATGGGCTGCGCCGCTGAGAGTTTCGCGAAGGTCTCCTTTTCCTGGCCGGGATAATTCTTCGCGATAAAACCGTCGACGAACGGCGTGTGCACGCGCGCGGGGCAGACGCAGTTGCAGCGAATCCCGCGGTCCACGAAGTCGCGTGCGACCGACAGCGTCATCGTTAGCACCGCCCCCTTGCTCATGCTGTAGGCAAAGCGATCCGGCAGCGCGATCTTCGACGCGATCGACGCGAGGTTGACGATCGCCCCGCCACCCGACCGCAACAGCTTGGGCACGCCAAAGTGCAGGCCGTGATACACGCCCTTCACGTTCACCGCATAAACCCGATCGAGCTCCTCCGGCTCGGTTGTGAGCACGTTGCCCACGGAGGCGATGCCGGCGTTGTTGATCAACAGGTGGAGTTTTTCCAGCTGGTCGAAGGCCGCGCGCATCGAGCCGGTGTTCGACACATCTGCGGCGATCACACTCCCCGTGCCACCCGCCTCGAGAATCTGCGTCAGCGTCGCCTGCCCCGCTTCCGGCCGCGCCTCGAGAATCGTCACATGCGCCCCCTCGGCGGCGAGACGCGCGGCGATCGCTGCGCCAATTCCGGAGCCGCTCCCGGTGACGAGCGCATATTTGCCGGCGAGACGTTGTACAAGCGGGGTCATGAAAAAGAAATGGACGGCGCGCCCCCCGACCCGCGACTCAAAAAAAAAGCCCACAAACCCCAATGCGTCGTTCGCCGCGCCGCGATTGGCGTCCAGCCTCCGAACGCCCGAGCCGCCAATATTTCACCCGTTTCAGCTCAGCGCCGCACGGGCGGCACAGTGCCGTGCTTCCCCGCCACCCGGCGGCGCAGTACGCGCCAGAGCAAGGCCGCGGTCGCAAGCGCGCATCCGAACAAAACGGCGGTTCCACCGCTATCGGGTACTGACTCTCCTTCCGGCAGATTTTGGTTTGTCTGACCTAGGCGCGACGGACTCCAGAATGCTGCCCACCACGGCAGGGGCCCGCCGGGCCGGATAACCAGCGGAGGGAGAGTCCAGAGGGCTTGGTGGTCCAAGCCAAAGTCGTAGGCGCCGGGAAATGGAATCCCTCCCCAGGTGCCCGAACCATTTATCCACGTCGTTATACTTTTGGGCGTGCCTATATTGTCCACGCGCAGAATGACGGGATTTGCGGAGCCGTTACCGACGCCGTCGGCCAGGACCGGACCGGTCTTGCGCCAGCCGCCCCATTCCGAACCATGCGCGGCATAGCTGAACGAATTGCCCGCCTTCGATGCGCTAAAATATTTTATGTAGATGGTAGAGCCAATTGGGACGCTGAGGCCTTCACCGACGCCGCCCCAACCATCTCCATAGCCACCGGCGCCAGCCACCCACCGCCGTCCGTCAGCCGACAAGGCGATTCCATCGGCCAGCGCGGTCACGGACGCGAGCGCGCAGGCGGTAAACGAAACGCCAAATCGTATTAGCGCCGAGTTGATACACGCGGTATGCCCGTGCACTCGGTCACTCGCAAGTTTATAGCCCCCGCAGTACTACGAGTACCGTCCGACGCTTTGGCACACATTACCCCGCGGAATTAAGTAATTTTACGACATCCGTTTCGACGCGCTCGCCGGGTCCTTCATCGGATCTCTTCCCAGTTCGATTGCTGGTTTCGAGCATACACTCGCCCAGCGCTGCGCGCCAATTCGACATCACCCGGCAGCCCGAGGGACACTCGTTCTATATATAGCAAAGTAGAGACGCGCCAACCTGGAGCATCGGCCTGACGCGCCCCGGCCCTTCAGGTCGCCAGCGGCTTCAGTCCGCGCTCGATCTCCTCGCGCCGCGGCTCCAGAAACGGCGGCAGCGCGAGCCGTTCACCCAGGGTTTCCATCGGCTCGTCCGCGGCGAACCCCGGCCCATCGGTTGCGATCTCGAACAGGATCCCGCCCGGCTCGCGGAAATACAGACTGCGAAAATAAAACCGATCCACCGGCCCGCTCGAACGCACGCCGGCTTCCGTCAACCGTGCCGCCCACCGGTCGTAATCCTCGAACGTCGGAGTCCGAAACGCCACGTGATGCACCCCGCCCGCACCCGGCCCCGCAGGCCGTGCGCCCGGCTCGACGAGCACATGCAGTTCCGCTTGGGGGCTCACGCGCGCGGCCCCGTCGGCCGCGGTCATCTCATAGACATGCACATCGCGACTCGCGTCGGGCAATCCGTCCGAGGAAACTGGATACTCGCGCACTCGCCGCATGTTCATGAGGTTCGTCAGCACCGCGTCCGTCGGCCGCAGATCCGGCACACTGATCATGATTGGTCCGAGCCCCAGAATCTGATGCTCGGCCGGCACGGGACTTTTCGCCCACGGGCGCGCCTCGCCGGGCGCCTCGTCCACGACGAGGCTGAGTCGCTGGCCTTCTCCATCCTCGAAATCAAGCGTCGGACGCGCATCGCGATTCACGATTTTCCCGTGTGCCACGTTGAGCGAGTCGAGGCGTTTCTCCCACCATGCGAGACTCTCGCGACTCGCGATGCGGAAGCCCGTGCGGACGACGCTGTTCGTCCCACGACGCTCCCGCGGCACCGGCCAATCGAAAAACGTGATGTCAGTACCTGGCGACGCGATCCCGTCGGCGTAGAACAGATGATACGCCGACACGTCGTCCTGATTCACGGTTTTCTTCACGAGCCGCAGCCCGAGCGTACGAGTGTAGAACGCGTGATTCCGCGCCGCGTCGGCCGTCACGGCGGTGAGGTGGTGGAAGCCGGCAAGCTGGAGTTCCATGCGCGGATGTTGCGCAGGATTTGAGTTTCGTCCAGCGGCCGTCGCGGCTTGGCCGCGCGACGATTTGCCCTCACAGATGGTCCAACGCGTCCGGCTCCGGCTGCGGTGGTTCCACCGGTCCAAGCGCTTCCTCAAAACGCTGGAACAGATCCGCCAGATCGAATGGCTTCGCGAGCAACACCAGCGCGCCAGCCTCGAGGGCAGACTTCGAGAGCTCGGGCGTGCGCGCGCCGGTCATCATCCAGATCGGCAGCGGCCGGCCTTCTTCCTCGGCCCGCTCCGCCAGCACCCGGCACACCATGAGGCCATTCATCCCGGGCATGTTCACGTCGACCATCGCTCCGTCGATCGAATGCTGG
This sequence comes from Opitutaceae bacterium, assembly GCA_036675625.1. Classification (GTDB taxonomy): domain Bacteria; phylum Verrucomicrobiota; class Verrucomicrobiia; order Opitutales; family Opitutaceae; genus ER46. Next base: position 70,595 of record JAKFEQ010000016.1, read on the forward strand.
GCGGCGGTCGCGATCCCGTCCGGACCGTTCTCCGCGGTGAGAACAAGATAACCTCGCCGCTCGAGCAGAAATCGCAGCGATTCGCGCACCGACTTGTTGTCATCGATTACTAACAGGGTGCGCGTCATGGGTTGGGCAAAAAGCAGATGAAACCCCGGAGCTTGGCGATATAAGCCATGTCCGTCCAGCGGCAGTTGTTACGATCAACGCGTCATAGTTGTCCTGAGCGGCTCCGCCATGGATCCGGACAACCGAATCCGCTGGCGAGGCGCGGCTCGAACTCTCGCCCCACGGCGCCTAGCGCAGCCCTGGCTGCGCCGGCACGTTTTCCCCGCGCAGCGCTCCGCGGCGCGCGAGCCGGTCGACGACAAACCAGCACACAATCGCCCAGGCCGCTCCCGCACACCAGCCCGCCAGCACGTCCGTCGGGTAATGCACGCCCAGGTAAACGCGACTGAACCCGACCGCTCCCGTGAGCAGCAACGCGCAACCGGCGAGATAAGCTTTCTCCCGGCGGCGTCGGGCCATCCGCGCGAGCAGCGCGCCGTTCGTCAGATAGAAGATCGAGGCCGCCATCGAATGCCCGCTCGGAAAACTGGGCGAGCGCACCTCGACGAGATGCAGCGTCGCCGCGGGTCGCTCGCGCGCAAAGGCCTGCTTCAAAATCGCGTTCACCCCCTGCCCGCCCGCCGTCGCCACTGCGATCAACAGCGCAACGCGGTACCGTCGGCACAACCATAGATATCCCAGAATCAGAATCGTCAGCACGATGATCACGACCGCACCGCCCAACGCCGTGATATCTCGCATCGCCGACACGACGACCGGTCCGCCAATCGGCTCCCCTCCCGGCTGCAGCGCCTGCAACACGCGATTCTCGAGCACGAGATAATCGCCCTCCGGCGCATCGTCTGCCAGCTCCACAAACACCCACACGACCAGCGCGAACATCAATGCCGCGCCGAGCGGCACGAACCGCGCCGCGCCTGCGCGATGCCAGCCATGCTCCGCGCGCGAGAAGAGCCAGCGCACCCGGCTGATCATGCGGGAAGGTCCACCGCTCATGATGCGTCCGGGCGGCCGCCCTGAGTTTGCCGCGTGCTCGACATTTCTCGTCAATGTGGTCGCGCTCTCCGCGCCGGTGGCGCCTTGCTGTTCTCCAGCGTGTCCTCGACGTAGAGGTGCTTCACCATCGCCATCACCACGACGGCCATGGGCGTGGCAAAGATAACTCCCATCACGCCGAACACCAGGCCGCACGCCACGATCGAGAGCAGCGCGATCACCGGCGGCAGCTCCACGGCCCAGCGTTGAATCAACGGCGTGAGCACATTGCTCTCGATTTGCTGCACCGCGATGTAAAGCAGCAGTACATAAAAGGCCGTCTCCGGGCCGCGCGAAAACGCCAGCAACACACCCGGGATCGTCGCCACGATCGGTCCGACGACGGGCACGAACTCCAGCAGCCCTGCGATCAATCCGAGCGAAAGCGCCAGCGGCACCCCGAGCAGCGCGAGACCCACGCCCGTCATCACGCCGACAGCAAACATGATCGCGATCTGCGCGATGAGCCAGTGATGCAACGCCCCGCCCGCATCCGCCAGCGCGCGTCCGACCTGCCTTCGCCGCGAAGGCGGCAGCAACCGCAGCGCGCCGTTGCGATACATCACCGGGTCGGCGGCGAAGTAGATACCCGCAAAAACGATCACCAGCAAATTACCCACGCCGCCGACGGCGACGGCGAGCACCGCTCCCGCATTGCTCAATGAGTCGCTGCCTTGCGCCGCCTGCTTGATCCCGTCGATCACCATGCGGCCGAGCTCCGACTCCGCCAGCCAGGCCTTGAACTTCTCCGCCGCCACCGGCAGCCGTTCGTGCATCTCCGCGAACTGCTGCGCCGCCTGCCGGCCAAACAACCAGAACAACATCCCGAACATCAAAATCAGCGCAACCAGCACCACTCCCAGACTCACGCGCTCGGACCAGTGCGTCACGCGGGCCAGCGGCACGACCATCGCCCGCAACACCGTCGCCAGCACAATCGCGCCGAATCCGATCACCAACACTTCGGACACAGTCCAGATCAGCGCCGCCACCGCAATCAATGCGATCGCGATGATGATATAACGAGTCACACTCGTGGTTGATGGTGCGGCGTCATTCACGGGATCAGGCAGTCGAGAACACGGAGCACCACGATGTGAGTTGGCTTTTGCACTCATCTCTCGGCATTCGACGCTCGACTGAGTTGCTGGCCTTAGTAGGCCGCGGCCGATGCCGGTTCCTCCCTGGGTCGCACAACCTGCTCAAGCCAATGTCACTGCGCGGTCGCGCTCCCGTCATCGCACGCGTTTCGCCCCTGGCCACGAATCCCGCGCTCCCGCCCGGTTCCTCCCGTCCACCACGCTTGCGAACCGCGCCACAGCACGCACGGTGCGCCAGCACCGCCATGAGCACTCCAGTCCCCTTCTCCCGTCTGCCCGTCCTTGCCGCCGCCATGCTCACGACCGTATTTCCCCTCGGCGCGGCGAATATGACCGCCGCCCAGGAGGTCAATCCGCTCATTCGCCCGAGCGAGCTGCCGTTCCAGTATCCGCCGTTCGATCAAATCCGCGACAGCCACTTCAAACCGGCGTTCGAGCTCGGGATGGCCGAACAGCTCCGCGAAGTCGACGCCATCGCAAACGACCCCGCACCGCCCACGATCGAAAATACGCTCGTCGCGCTGGAGCGCTCCGGCCAGCTGTTCGGCCGCGTGGAACGTATCTTCGGCAACCTCTCCCGCGCGCACACCAACGACGCGATCCGCGCCATCGAGAAGGAAATGGCCCCGAAGCTCGCCGCGCACACCGATGCGATCCGCCTTAACCGGCCACTCTTCGCCCGGATCGAATCGCTTCACGCGCGCGCCGCCGAGCTCGCGCTCGATCCCGAATCGGCACGGCTGCTCGACCGCTATTACAAGGACTTCGTCCGCGCGGGCGCCAAGCTCTCCGACGCCGACAAGACCAGGCTCCGTGCGCTCAACGCTGAACTCGCCGCCCTGCAGACCGCATTTGCGCAAAACGTCCTCCGCGAGACAAACGCGTTGAAGATCGTCGTCGACGATCGCGCCGAGCTCGCCGGCCTGCCCGCCAACGAGATCGCCGCCGCCGAAGCCGCGGCGAAAACCGCCGGACTCGACGGCAAGTTTGTCCTCCCGCTACTCAACACCAGTGGCCAGCCGGCACTCGCCTCGCTCGAGAATCGCGCGCTGCGGCAACGGATCCACGAGACCTCGCTGAGTCGCGGCAGCCGCGGCGGCGAATTCGACAACCGCGCCACGGTCTCGCGCCTCGCCCGCCTCCGGGCCGAACGCGCGGCGCTGCTCGGCTACCCCACCCACGCGGACCTGCAGCTCGAAGAGCAGACCGCCGCGAAAGTATCGGCCGTGAACCGGCTCCTGGCCGACCTCGCCGGCCCTGCGCTCGCGAATGCGCGGCGCGAAGCCGCCGACATCCAGCAGATGATCGATCGCGAGCAGGGCGGCTTCAAACTCGCCTCGTGGGACTGGGATTTCTACGCGGAAAAGGTCCGCCGCGCGCGCTACGCTTTCGACGAATCGCAGCTCAAACCGTACTTCGAGCTCGATCGTGTGCTCATCGACGGCGTCTTCTTCGCGGCCACCAAGCTCTACGGCATCACGTTCAAAGAGCGCCGGGATCTGCCGGTTTACGAACCGACCGTGCGCGTGTTCGATGTCTTCGACACCGACGGCCAGCCGCTGGGGCTTTTCCTGGCCGACCTGTTTGCGCGGCCGTCGAAACGCGGCGGTGCATGGAATTCTGGATACGTCATCCAGTCGCACCTGCTCGGCCACCAGCCGGTCTACGCGAACCACCTGAACATCCCGCAACCGGCGGAGGGCCAGCCGACCCTCCTGACGTTCGACGAAGTCGAGACGCTGTTCCATGAATTCGGGCACGCGCTGCACGGCCTGTTTTCCGCGGTAAAGTTTCCGCGTTTCGCCGGCACGAACGTCCCGCGCGACTTCGTCGAGTATCCCTCGCAGGTAAACGAAATGTGGGCGCTCTGGCCCGAGGTGCTGAAGAACTACGCGCGCCATCACCAGACCGGTGAACCGATGCCCGCCGAGCTCGTCGAGAAGCTCCTCGCCGCCGAGAAATTCAACCAGGGCTTCGCCACGACGGAATATCTCGCGGCCGCCCTGCTCGATCAGGCGTGGCACCAGGTGAAGCCCGTGGACGTTCCGCCGAGCGATGGCGTGCTCGCATTCGAGGCCGACGCGCTGCGCCGGGCCGGCGTCGCCTTTCCGCCCGTGCCACCGCGCTACCGCAGCACCTATTTCCTGCACACGTTTTCCGGCGGCTACTCGGCCGGTTATTACTCGTATATCTGGAGCGAGGTGCTCGATGCCGACACCGTCGACTGGTTCAAGCAGAATGGCGGGCTCGCGCGCAAGAATGGCGATCACTTCCGCCAGACGCTGCTTTCCCGCGGGGGCAGCGATGAAGCCCTCACGCTGTTCCGCGCCTTCCGCGGCGCCGAGCCGGATCTGAAGCCGCTGCTGAAACGCCGCGGCCTCGACGGCAGCTCACGCACCGACGGAGCCGCCGCGTCCAGCGCGCGGTAAAAACACCGTCCGCAACACGTGGGGCTCCGCTCTCCGAGCGGGCCTGAGTTTCGATCCCGTGCGGCGCCCGCCTCGCACGGGCGAACTTCAACCCCTCACAAAATCGCGCGGATCTCCTCCAACGCCTGCTTCGTCCGCTTGATGCCTTCGATCTCCTCGTGCTTTTGACCCTCGTATTCAATACTCACATACCCCGAGTAGCCCGCACCCACGACGATCTTCAGCAGCCGCTCGTAATCCAGCGTCGTCTCGACGCCCTCGCGCCGGTTCTCCGTGTAGAATTTTCCCGCGCCCGTGTCCCAATCCCACGATTTCGCGCTCACGCTTTCCTTCACCCACGGCATGAATTCACGCAGGCCCTGGTACGGATTATACATCTCCCCGGTCTGGCGATTGGTGTAGAAATTTCCGAAGTCCGGTAGAATTCCGACGCGCTTGTGGTCGGCCAGCTTCATCACCTGCGTCAGCCACTTTCCATTCGACGAGAGCCCGCCGTGGTTTTCCACCACGACCCACAGGCCACGCTTGTCGCCTTCCACGCACAACCGGTGTAGCCCGTCCGCCGCGAGCTTCGCCTGCTCGTCCCACGAGAGCTTCGCGTCGCTCGCCGCATTCACGCGAATGCTGTGACACCCGAGAAACGCCGCCGCATCGAGCCACTTCAGATGATTCGTGACGGTCTTCGTGCGCGCCGCTTCCTGCGGCGCGCCGATCGAGCCCTCGCCGTCGCACATGATGAGCAGGCTCTTCACGCCTTCGCCCGCCGCACGCTGCTTCATCTCGCCGAGATACGTCCGGTCGTTCGCCTTGTCCTTGAACATCTGGTTCACGTACTCGATCCCGTCGATCCCGCAGGACCGCGCGATCTTCGCGAACTCGAGATTGTCGAGCGGTTGGGCGCCGGCCCGTTTCAGGAAACGCTTGTTCAGCGACCATTGCGCGAGGCCGATCTTGAATTTCTCGCTCCCGCCCGCCTTGCCCGTGGCGGCAGCGCTCGCGATCGGTTGCGCGGCGATGATCGCGCCAAGCGCTGCAGTGGATTTGAGGAACGAACGACGGGTCGAAATCGATTTGGAGTTCATGAGGAGTCGATTCGAGGCATGACGATCCAACGCCCCGGAGGAAACTCGATTTCCGCGCAAAGGCCGAATTGGCGCGGGCTCCAGATACAGGACGAGTCGCGGCCCTCACCCCGACGCCGCCTCGGGGCCGGTGTCGGCGATCGCTCCGTTTGCGGGCCGCGACGCATCGCGCAGCTGCGCCTCGAGCTCGGCGATCTTTGCCCGCAGTGGCCTCACGACTTCATCGACTTCCGCCGCCGTGTAGCGCGGCGTGATGTATTTCGGGCAATTCCAGTCGAAGCCCACGACATCGACCACCATCATCCGGTCGACCGCCGCTGCCGGCACGCCCGCCGCCGCGGCCAGCGTTTCGGCAAGCCGCGGATCTTCCTTCGACGTGACCACGCGCGCCTCGCCGAGAATTTTCAGCCGTGAGCGCCGCGGATAATCCATCAGCAGCAGCGAAACACGGCTGGCGTGCGCGATATTCCCCGTGCTGATCATCTGCCGGTTCCCGCGCAGATCTGCAAAACCCAGCTGGTGCGGCCCGAGCATACGCAGGAAACCGGCCGGACCGCCGCGGTGCTGCACATAGGGCCAGCCCGTCTCGCTCACCGTCGCGAGATAGAAGCTGTCGCGCGCCGCGATAAACGCCCGCTCCTCCTCGCCCAACACATCACGCTCCGGGGCACCCGTCACCGTTTGCGCTCGTCCAAAATAGCGAAGCTGTGCGGCCGCGACGGACGGCGTGACGGCGACTTGCAAGTATCGGTGTGACATGACGCGTGTGACGCAGGTTGAGAGTCGATCGAATGCGAAAACCCAAAAAAGGAGGTGCGACGAAGTCGTGCGGTGCAGGCGCCGACTTCGTCGCACGCGTGCGGTTAGAACGTAAGCACGTTCCAGCCTTCGGTGTAGTAGCGCCGCAGGCCAGCGACTCCCGGCGTTCCGGGCAGCGCGGTGTCGGTCAGAATCGGAACGCCCGCCTCCTCGGCGCTGCTCCGGGCGCCAAAAACCTCGGCACAGCCGCACGAGGCGCCGCGCACCAGTTCGCGCACATCTTGAAACCGGGCATGCGCCGGGTGGCTCAGCTTCGAGAGCTCGGCCGGCCAGCGCGTGCCCGCGCCCTTGAACACGACTTCGACGTCGTCGCCCGCGGCGCGCGATTCGTGCGCGAGCGCAAGCGCGTTGAACACGCGACCGAGCGCCTCGTCGGCGCCCGCTTTCGGATCGGACAGGATGATAATGGCAGTTTTCATAGGTGATTCTATCGGATTTGCGGATCCGGCCCAAACGCCGGACGCACGCCATGGGTAGACAGGTCTGTCTATGATGCAAGCGCGAAATAGACAAATCTGTCTATCGACTTGTCGCGCGCTGGGTTTGCGCACACGGTTGCCGCATGCCCGGCTCTCCTCCGATCTCCGAAACCGCTTCACCGAAGCGCGCCCACCTCATGGCCACCGCGTGGCGCTTGTTTTATCGCGACGGATTTCGGGTCGTCGGCATCGATACGATCCTGGCCGAGGCCGGCGTGGCGAAGATGACGCTCTACAACCATTTCGCCTCGAAGGAGGAACTCATCATCGCGATCCTCGAGCAACGGAGCGACGAGTTTATCGCGTTCTTCACGACCGCGGTCGAAGCCGCGGGACGCTCGCCCACCCGCCGGCTCCTCGCCGTGTTCGACGCGCTGGAAAACTGGTTTCGCAGCGACGATTTCAAGGGCTGCGCATTTATCCGTGCCCTCAGCGAATATCCCGAGCCGAGTCATCCGATTCATCAGACCGCGTGGCAGCACAAGCAGGAGTTGAAGGAACTCCTCCTGCGCCTCGCGACGGAGGCGGGCGCGCGCGATCCGATGGCGCTGGCGGAGACGCTCGGCATGTTGATTAACGGCGCCATCATTGCGGCCCACGCCACCGGTAAAAGCACACCGGCCAGCGCCGCCCGCACGGCCGCAGCAAGCCTGATCAAACTCGCCACCGCGTGAGCGCACGGCGCCACGCGGTCGCGCGGCACCATGTCGCCGTCACTGCGAACGTGCGCCGAGCATGCGCCGGATCGTGTAGCGCTGATTCAGCTTTTCCGCTGGTTGCAGCATGACGGGGCGAACCCCGACCGTGCGCCGCTCAGAACCCAAACGCATGCCGGCTGAGGGTCTCGCCATCACTGGTGGCGAAAAGCCTCACTTTGCCGCGGCAATGTCGCGTGCGCGTCGACCGCGCGCCCCCAAAAAAAGAGCCCGCGATTGAGCGGGCCCTTGAATTCTTTCGCCGCACCATCGGTCGCGGCGCTCACATGGGGATTCGCTCTGGGCGAAATCCCACGGGGACTTATGTCGACGAGATCGGCATGTCCTCCGGCCGCCAGCCCCTGCGATAGGTCGGATAGAGCAGCGCATCCACTTCGGGCCGCGAGGTCTTCATCGCTGCGCCATCGTAGGTGAACTTGTTGCCCGCGAGGATGGCCATCGTCCCGAGCGCCACGGTCTCGGTGAACGGCACCGAATACTCGAAGCCCGAGCCGCAGCCCTTCGGATCGTTCGCGCGAATCGCCGTGGACCATTCCTTATACGGGCTGCCGGCATTCGGCGTGCCCGGCAGCACGCGCGGAATCGTCTTCGGCGGGAACTTGCCCGTCGTACCGAACTCCTGGTGCAGCGATTCCGGAATGAAGCGCGGGCTGATGCAATAGTCCGTGCCGTCGTAAACGGAGGCCTTGCTGCCGATGATCAGCTGGCCGCCGTGGTTCAAATTGCGTTCGCCCATTTCCTTCGGCTTCTCGGGCTTCAAGCCGCCCTCATACCACGTGAGCTTCACGGGCGGCATGCTGCCACGCGCGGGGAACTGATACTCCACGATCGCAGACTTCGGGAAAGCCACCTTGCTCGGCTCGTCGATCCTCTTCAGCTCCACGCTGGTCGGTGCCCCGAGTTCGAGGCCCCAATACGCCGCGTCCATCAAGTGACACGCCATGTCGCCGAGCGCGCCGCAGCCATAGTCCTGGTAACCGCGCCAGTTGAACGGATGGATCTTGCGGCTGAACGGCTTCATTTGCGCGCGCCCGATGAACGACTCCCAATCCAGCCCCTTCGGCACCGGATCGGCCTCCGGCCACGCCTGGAAACCTTGCGGCCAGACCGGCCGGTTGGTCCACACATGCACCTCCCGCACTTCGCCGAGCAGCCCGGCGTTGATCCATTCCTTCACGAGCCGGATGCCTTCGCCCGCGTGGCCCTGATTGCCCATCTGCGTCACGACGCCATTGAGCCGCGCCAGGCGCAGGAGTTCGCGCGCTTCACCCACGGTCTGGGTCAGCGGCTTCTGCACATAGACGTGCTTGCCCAGCATGATCGCCATGTAGGCCGGCAGGAAATGCATGTGGTCCGGCGTGCTGACGATGACCGCGTCGATCTGGTCATCCATCTCGAGCAGCATCTTCCGGAAATCGGTATAACGTTTCGCGTTCGGAAACTCCGCCATGAGCTTCTTCACGTTCGGCTCACTCGGAGCCTGCTTCGCCGCGGCCTTTCCAGCGTCGGCCTTCTTTGCCGCATTGCCTTTCTTCGCCGCGTCCTTGGCCGCCGGCGTCGGGCGTCGCAGACCCTCCCAATCGATGTCGCACAACGCCACGATCTCTTCCGTGTCGCGGTGCGGCATGACGTCGGAGTAGCCCTTCCCGCCGCAGCCGATCTGCGCGATGCGGATCTTGGCGCCCGGCGCGATCGGGCGCGGCTTCCGAGGGGTTTTGGCCAGTGTGGCGCAGCCCGGAAATCCGAGCATAGCCGCCACCATGGCGGAGAATGTGATGAAGTCGCGACGAGTGAGATGTGACTGTGACATGAGGTGAAACGGGGTTGCTGAATTGAGCAGGACGGCTACGTCGGGCAGAGGGTTCCGCAGTCTCATCTTTCAGTCCCCCAGCGCAAGCCTGCGCACAGCCGCGCACCGACTTTTTCCGGCCCACGATGCGCCCCTCCGCTCGATGCTGTCCTGGCCCCCACTTCCCCGCCGAGCAGTTAAACGCTCAGGTCGTAAATCTCGATCAACACGATGCCCGAGCCGCCATCGGCGCCGGTCACCTGAATGGTCCAAGCGCCCGCCGGCAGCGTCGCGATGAGCGCCGCATCCGCCTCTCCCGCGCGCAACGCAAACGCTCCCGCCCGTTGCGCCGCCGCTGCCAGCGCTGCCACGTCAGCGGACGCTTCCCAACCGCCATTCGCCGCCACCGCCGTCGTCCCCGCCAGCACCACGAGCGAAGGCCGCGCCAGCACGCCGCTCATCCCAAAGACCGCGAGCCCAGGGCCCACCGCGCGCACCAGTAACGTCCGCGCATTCTCCCCTGCGATCACGAGCCCTGGAATCGCCACCGCTCCGCCCGGTCCCACGCGCACTCGCGTGGAGAGATTCGCCAGCCGCGATCCTCCACCGGCACCGTCGAGTTCATACGCTTCCACCAGCGCGACGCCCGTGCCGCCATCGAGCGAGCCAACGGGCGCCGTATACGCACCGCTCGATAACAGCGCGACCATCGCGCAATCGCCGCTGCCGGCCGCGAGCGGAAACGCCCCGACGCCCGACGCCGCGGCCGCGAGCGTGGCGGCTTCCGCCGCGCCGCCGGAATCCCAGCCGCGATTCGCTGCCACCACGCAGCCGTCCTCGCGACACAGCGTCAGCTCCGGCCGCGCCAGCGTTCCGCTCACGCCAAACGCGCCCAGCCCTGGGCCCACGGCGCGCACCAGCACGCGTTTCGGTTCGGGCCCGTCGATGAAAAAACCCGGGATCAACGTCCCGTCACCCGGGCCCGCCAACGCGCGCGTCGAGAGATTCACGAGTCGCGCCGCCGCGAGCGGCACACGCACCGCCGCGGCTGGTTCACCCGCGCGCACCGTGAACACCGTCTCATATTTTTTCCCGCCATGCTCCACCGTCGCGACATATTCGCCGTGGAAACCACGCCCGCGCCACGTGCCCTGCGCATCCGTCGTGCCGGCCGCGCGTGTACGCCACGTGTCGCGCACGAGCGATTTGTAGGCGCGCGCATTCGGTTTCTCCGACCAGTCGCGCCGATACATTGCCGCCCGCGGAATCCAGTGCGCGCCTTCCCAGAAACCCCAAAGCTGCACGCCCACCGCCGTCGGATGGCTGAACAGCGCGATCAGGAAATCCCGCGTGTAATCCGCCTGCAGTTCCTCGTCGTCCGTGTTGATGTCGAACTCCGTCACGCGCACCGGCAAACCGAGCGCCGCATAGCGGTCGAGCACCGCGAGGATGTTTGCCGGCGGTGAGGGATTGGCGCTGATGTGCGCCTGCAGACCGAGTCCGCCGATCGGTGCGCCCTGCGCCTGAAGATAACGCGCCGTGTTCTCGAAATGCGCCACATGCCCCGCATCGAGCGATGCATCGTGATTCGAGTAATCGTTCAGGAACAGCGGCGCCGTCGGATGCGCCGCGCGCGCCGCCTTGAACCAGTCGACCTGGATCGCCGCGCCAAACACATCCATCAGATCGTGGTTCGCGTACGGTTCGTTGAGCACATCCCATTCGTCGACGACCTCGCGCGTCGCGCCCGCCACGTCGGCGATGTGCGCCAGCGCGCGCACCGGGATCTCCGCCTGTTGCGCCGTGCCCCGCAGCGCGCGAATCGCCGCCGGCAGATTGTTCCAGCCCGGCCACACCAGCACATGCCCGCGCACGTGCAGCCCGTGCTGCTTCATCCACGTCAACCCCGCGATCGTTTGCTCGCGCGTATATCCCGCGCCCCATTCGCCCGACCACGGCGGCCATTTCAAATCGTTTTCCGAACCGCCCGCATTGAAGAGCTCGAGCACCTTCTGCCGGTAAATGCGATTGTCCGCCGAATCGTTCACCAAGCGCGCGAGCTGGAGCGCCGAGCCAAACTGAAACGCCGCCTTCCGCTGCTCCACGCGCACCGTGGCGCCCGCAACCGGTTTCCCATCCGCATCGACGACCGCAATCGCGAAGTCGCCTTTGCGCAGTTGCTCGATCCGCGCCAGCGCCGCGGAACGCCACGCCGCGTTCGCCTCACGGCCGATGTAGCTCGGCCGCGTCCGCGGCAGCGCTTCGATCGGAACACTCTTCCCGTAATAAACGAAATCGAAGCCGCCGAGCTCCACCGTCTGCCGCTTGAACCCAAAGCCAAACGCGATCTCGACCGCGCCCGCCGCGTAATCCGCCACAAACGTGAACGGCACGAAAAACTCCTGCCACTCCGCCGAAAGGGAATGCAATCCGTCCACGCTCTTCCGGTAATCCGGCGAGGCCTGTTGCACCACGAGCCGCAAATACGCCGCCCCCGATTCGTCGCTCGTCGCCACCGCTCGCGCGAAAAACCGCAGCAGCCCCACGTCGCCCCGCGCCACCGCGCGCGTGACCGGCGTCTTGTATTCAATCGCCCATGACGGCGAGGCATCGACCCGCGTCTCGATCCGCCACGCGCGCGCGAAGCTCGTTCCCGTCACGTCGACCTGCGTCGCCGCGCCATTGCTGCTCGTCAGCCGCCAGCCCGCCAGCGGGTCCGGCCCGATCAGCGGCTCGCCCGCCGGATAACTCGTCTGCGCGGCCAGCCGCAGCGCGCACCACCCGCAGAGCAACACCAGCACGCCGGTCGCGTTTCGCCACATCGTGCCGGCAGCGAATCCCACTCGGGGTCCGCCTTCAAGCTGTGACGCCAGGTATTAAATGCGCGACGCGGCGACCTCAGCTCGCCTCCACGCTGCCGGCACCCGCCTGCGTCTCCCGCCGATGCCACCCGCCTCCGCAACCGCCGCCCGCTCTCGCGCCTTGCGCGTGCTCTTCTCCCGCGCTCACTCTCCGCCGTCATGCAACTGACGAAGCACTGGGCCGCTCAACTCGACGACTACGCCATCGACCTCGCATGGTCGCCCGATGGCAAACTCCTCGCCGCCGCAAGCGCCGCCGGCCCGGTCTCGCTGTTCGCCGAGCTCGACGGTGCCCGCCGCCACGAACTGCCCGGCCACGAAAACGGCACCAACTGCCTCGCGTGGCAGCCGCGCTCCAGCTCTCAACTCTCAACTCCCGACGCTCAACTCATCCTGGCCACGGGCGGCCAGGACGGCGCCGTCAAATTCTGGGACGCCTCCGTCGGCCAGCACACCGCCACTGCCAAGCTCGGCAGCGCCTGGGTCGAACATCTCTGCTGGTTCGGCTCACTCAACTCTCAGCGCTCAACGCTCAACTCCCCGCTCCTCGCAGCAGCCGCCGGCCGCACGCTGGCCGCGCTGCGCCCCGATGCCTCCATCGCGCACACGTTCAAGCCCGCTCCGAAAACCATCACCGCCCTCGCCGCCCAACCCGCCGGCGGCTCGATCGCGTGCGCGTACTTCGGCGGTGTCGTTCTTTGGGATGCCGACGATTTCGTCGCCCAGAAAGAGTTTCCCTACGCCAACGGCATCCACGCGCTCGTCTGGTCGCCCGACAGCAAGTGGCTCGTCTCCGGCAACCAGGATCCGTCCGTCCATCTCTGGATTCCCGAGACCGACATCGAGCTCCACATGAGCGGGTACGAGACAAAGGTGAAACACCTCTCGTTCGATCACACCTCGCGCTGGCTTGCGACGAGCGGCGGCCGCGACGCCTGCATCTGGGATTGCAGCGGCGACGGTCCCGAAGGCCGCGAGCCCGCCATGCTCCCGCACGATGCGCCCGTGTGTGCCGTTCGCTTCCAGCATTCGCACGGCCTCCTCGCCACCGCCTCGCAGGATGGCACCGTGCAACTCTGGAGCCCCGAGCGCCGCCAGCCGCTGCGCGCCACCGTGAAGATGCCGACCGCCGCCACGAAGCTCGCCTGGTCTCCAAATGATGGATACCTCGCGATCGGCACGGAAAAAGGCCACGTCTTCGTGCTCAAATCCGAGGCTTAGACGCGCGCTGCGCGCAGCTTGTGCGAAAGCGCGACCCGCTGTCTCGACGGCGCACTCGCCGCAAGGCTAAATCGTTTTTTCACCACTACCAATCACGCCATGCTTTCCCCCGTGCGGTTCGTCGCCGCCTTCGCTGTCCTTACCATCGCAATCGCTCGCGCCCAGCTCGCCCCACCGCCGCAAACCTACGCCGCCGCCATCGGCACGGCCCCGCTTCGCGCCAACGTGGGCGCCGAGTTGACCGCCTCCGGACGCTTCACCCTGGAAGGCTGGGTTTATCTCACCGCCCCAACACCGTTCGGCTTCATCATGGGCAAGGGCCTTGCCACCGCCGGAGCAGATCCGTTCGTCGCCTACGCACTCATGCTGAATGACGACGGCACGCGCGTGACCTTCGCCGCCTCCACCGGCGCACCCGGCACATTTCGTAATCTCACCGCGCCCGACGCCCTCCCACTGCGCACGTGGACACACCTCGCCGTCGTCGTCGACGGCAACGCCGCTCGCCTGCTCGTCAACGGCCAGGTTTCCGCCACCACCACGCTCGCCGGCCCGGTCGCGAATCCCGACGTCTCGTTTGGCCTCGGCAGCGCTTATCTCGCCAACGGCAACTCCAACTATCCATCCTTCTCCGGACTCGCCCGCCAGGTCCGCCTCTGGTCCCTCGCGCGGAGCGACGCCCGGATCGCGGCCGACGCCATCCTCGCCACGCCCGCCGATCGCACCGGCCTCTACGCCAACTGGGCGCTCGACCAAAGCAGCGGTAGTGGCGCTCCGGATACGAGCGGCAATAACCGCGCGCTCATCGGCGGCGGCGCCTGGACCCGCCTCGCCGTCATCGATGCCGGCGCGTTCTTCAGCGTCACGAGCACCGTGCCGTCGGGCAACGTCCTCGCCGATTCGGATGACGGCATCCTCATCGACTTCGATAGCGACGGTGATCCCGACCTCCTCACGTTTCACCTCACCGTCCCGCCGACCGTCCCGGAAACTCGCCGGCGACTGCGCGCGTTTCGCAACACCAACGGCACCTTCGCCGACGCCACCGACGACGTGCTCGGCACCATCACGATGGTCCACCCACGCGACCGCCACGTCGCCGACTTCAACGGCGACGGCCGCGCTGACCTTCTGATCGTCGGTCACGGCACCGATACCCCGCCCTTCCCCGGCGAACAGGCCAAGCTCCTCATCCAATCCGTCGATGGCCGCCTCGTCGACGAGACCGCCACGCGCCTGCCGCAGCGCAGCAGCTTCACGCACAATCTCGCCGTCGGAGACATCGAGGGCGACGGCGACCTCGATGCCTATGTCGCCAATGTTTTCGGCGGCGATGTGGGCCCCCGCTTCTATCTCAACAACGGCGCCGGCGTTTTCACCGAAGCCACCGATCGCCTCCCCGCCGACGTCGCCAACCGCTCGAACTTCGCCGTCTTCACCGCCGCCGCGCTCGTCGATGTCAATGGCGACAGCCGCCCCGATCTCGTCCTCGGCTCCGAAAACACCTACGCGACCAACGACCTTCTCCTCAACGACGGCACCGGCCGCTTCGCGCGCAATCCTGCGTTTGTCCTGCCACCAAAGCTCTTCGGCCCCGTCGCCGTCACCGTCCAGGTCATCGGCGCCGATCTCAACGCCGATGGCGCGCAGGATCTCCTTCTCTCCACCACCGGCGGCTCCGTCCTCCTCCCAGATGGCCGCACCATCAACGGCTACAGCCTCCCAGGCGTGCAACTCCTGCTCAACCGCGGCAACGGCACGTTCTACGACGCCACCGCGCAACTGAACCTCTCGTTCAATCCCGCGTCCGACACTTGGATCGAGTGGGTCCGTATCGCGGATCTCAACGCGGACGCCCGCCCCGATCTCGTTCTGCAAGGCGCACCCAATTCGACCGGCCAGGCCTTCTCCCGCACGATCCTGCTCAACCGCGGAGGCGCCGTCTTCGTCGACGCCTCCGAAGCGTACGCGGGCGGCAGCGTCACGTATCTACAACCTGGAGACGTCGACCGCGACGGCCTCGTCGACCTCGTCGGCGTGAACAGCAACGCGATCGTCGTCTCCCGCGCATTGAAGCCGCTCGACCGCGCGCTCTTCCAAACCACCGCCGACGATCCGGGCCGGCTCGCCAACCTCTCTGTCCGGACGCAAGCGGGCACGGACGATCAGACGCTGATCACCGGCTTCGCGCTCAGCGGCGGCACCGCCACCAAACAACTCCTCGTCCGCGCCGTCGGCCCCGCACTCGAGGCTTTCGGCGTCAACGGCGTCCTCGACGACCCGCGCGTCGAGATCGCCCTTCTCGGCGGCGCCAGTGTCGCGAGCAACGACGACTGGAGCGGCGCGCGACCCAGCCCCGGCGCAGCGGAGCTCAGCACCGTCTTCGACCGCGTCGGCGCGTTTCGCCTGCCCGTCGGGAGCCCCGACGCCGCGCTCACGTTTTCCCCCGCGCCCGGCTCCTACACCGCGAAAGTCACCGGCGCCAACAACGCCACCGGCGTCGCCCTCGTCGAAGTCTATGACGCCGGCACCGGCAACGCCCCGCGGCTCACCAACGTCTCCGCGCGCACCCAGGTCGGCACCGGCGGCGATGTCCTCATCGTCGGTTTCGCCGTGACCGGCAACGTCCCCAGGAAGCTCCTCATCCGCGCAGTCGGCCCCACCCTCGGCACGTTCGGCGTTGGCGGCACGCTCGCCGATCCCGTCCTCGCCGTCCGCAAGGAGGGCGACGAAAACATCGTCGCCAGCAACGACGACTGGCGCGGCGCCGCCGCACTCAAAACCGCCTTCACCACCGTCGGCGCTTTCGCTCTCGACGCTGACACCAGCAGCGACGCCGCGCTCGCGATCGAGCTCCCGCCCGGCGTCTACACCGTCACCGTATCCGGAAAAGCCGATACGACCGGCGTCGCCCTCGTCGAGGTCTACGAGCTGCCGTAAGCCGGCGCGCCCGATCAGAAATCCAAACCGAACAGCAGCTTCAACCGCGTGTAATCCTGCGCGCTGCCGTCCGGGTTGTTGCGTCGGATCTCGTGGCGCACCGATGTGCTCAGCGTCTCTGTCAGCTTCTTGTTGAGCTCCACGCGGTTTTCCCAGCCGTCCTTCTGTCCGTTCACCGGGTACCACACGCCACGCTGCGTCAGCCCCATCCGCCACGGCAGCTTGAGCTCTATCTCCTCGAACACCGACTGCACGTCGCGCGAGCTGTGCTCCGGTTCCGGCGCGCTGTTCCAGATGTCGAATCGATTTTGCGACACGCCCGTGCGCACCGTGCGCGTCGCTGATGTGAACACGTGATAACCCACACCGAGCTCCTGCTGTAAGAGCGTATAATCGTTCGGCTTGCCGAGCCGCCGGCTCGCGTGGTTCCACTCGGCGCTGGGCCGATACTGCGCGAACCACTTCTTGTTGAATTCATGCCGCCACGAACCCGTCGCCTTCACAATGTCGGTCGTCGTCACATCGTTCGTCTCCGCATAGTCATAGCGCCCGGTCAACTGCACCTGATCGCTTCGCCACTTGCGGCTCAACCTCGCCTCCACCGAATGATTGTTCCGGTCGGCCACGTCCGACACCACCTCGGTCGAGAACGACAGCCGCCCGCCCCACGGCCCGAAAAATTCCCGCACTTCCGCGGTCAGCACGCTCGGCGAGAAACGATCCCAGATCGTCACGCGCTCTTCCTCCGCCTCCTGTTTCGCGGCTGCCGCACGCGCCTTCGCCACCACGGCCGGGCTCGGCGCAGGCGCGCTCGGTGCCGCCTTCGCCACGGGCTTCGGCTCAGGCTCTTTCCTGCCGGGAATCACCACCGCGTCGGCCGCCTTCACACGCAACTCACCAAAGCGGTCCGACCGAAACACGATCTCCTGCGCGTTCTTTTGTACAAGGCTGCCATGAATCCGGTCGCCGTCCTTGTAGACCAGCGTGTCCCGCCCATTAGCCGACTCATCCGCCTCCGCGCGCGCTCCCACCACCATCGCCGCCAGAAAAAAAAATGCTCCGCTGCACCATGCCCGCCAGAAATTTCCACGCATCATCGCCCCCTTCGACGCATGTCATCTGTTCGTGTTTCAACTATTTTCACCGCACCGGCCAGGATTAGTGCCAACCGCACTGACCCGCATTAACTCAACGCAAACCCAGCCGCGGAGCTTGCTTTTTTTTCCGCCCGCCGAAGCCTCGCACCTCGTGCGCAAACCGATCGCCAGTCTCTGCCTGCTCTTCGCATGGCTCTGCGCGAACGGTGCATTGCTCGACGGCGTGCAGGTCTTCGCCTGGGCGAAAATGTTCGCCAGCTACGCGCAGACCATGAGCAACGGCGACGCGCTGCGCGCCACGTTCGATCCCGCGAAGCCATGCGAGATCTGCGTCGGCGTGGTCACGGCAAAAGAGACGGCCAGACAACAGCTCCCGCCCGCCGCCGAGCGCTCCGCGGAAAAGCTGCAGCTGGCGATCCACTCGCCCGCGCCGATTGTTTTCAGCCCTTCCCCCGGCGCCTGGCCGGCCGCCCTTGCGAGCGCGGCGCCCGTGCGCGCCAGATCGGTCCCGGTCCCGCCGCCGCGCGCCTAGCGCGCCACAACACCGCCGTGTCCGCGCCGCGCTGAGCATCGCTCGCGCACGCGGTCTTCCCAACCGCACCTGCTCGCTTCCCGCGAGCCACGTCCGCGCGTCCGCATGCGCGCCGACGTCCACCCTCCCGCACGCCTGCCATGCCCTCTCTCCGTCTCTCCTTCCCTCCGTCTCTCCGTTTCTCACTCCCGCCCTTCGTTCTCTTCGTCGTGCCTTTTCTGCCACAGCTCGCGGCTCAGACGCCCGACGCTCCCGTCCAACTCACACCCGTCGGTGTCACCGCCGATCGCTCCAACAGCCTCACCGTGCCGTCGCTGCTCGAGGCGCGCGAAGACCTCGCGCGTACACCCGGCGCCACCGAGGTCGTCGACGCCGCCCGCTTCACGCGCGGCCGCGCCAGCACGCTCGAGGATACGTTCTTCCTTTCCGCCGGCGTGATCGCGCAATCGCGCTTCGGTTCCGACGAAGCGCGGCTCTCCATCCGCGGCTCCGGCCTCCAGCGCACGTTTCACGGCCGCGGTCTTCGCGTGCTGCAGGATGGCGTGCCGCTCAACCTCGCCGACGGCGGTTTCGACATGCAGGCGCTCGATCCACTTGCCACCGCCTACATCAACGTCTGGCGCGGGGCCAACGCCCTCGCCCTCGGCGCCTCCACCCTCGGTGGCGCCATCGATTACGTGTCGCGCAACGCCCGCTTCACCACGCCGTTCTCCGCCCGCCTCGAGACCGGCTCGTGGAACTACTTCCGCGCCAATCTCGCGACCGCTGGCGCGCGCGGCTTCCTCGACGGCTTCGCGTCGTTCACGCACCAGTCGCAGGACAGCTTTCGCGCGCACGCGCGCCAGGAAAACCAGCGACTCTTCGCCAACGCCGGCCTCCGCCTCGCCCCCAAACTCGAGACGCGCCTCTATTTCACCGCTGTCCGCACCGACTCCGAGCTCCCCGGCAATCTCACGCGCACCCAGCTCCACGCCGACCCCACGCAAGCCGCCGCCGCCAACCTCGCGCTCGATCAGAAACGAGACTTCTCGCTCCTGCGTCTCGCCAGCAAGACCACGCTCTGTACCGGCACCACCAGTTGGGATTTAACCGCCGCCTGGACGCACAAGGATCTCGATCACCCGATCTTTCAGGTCGTCGACCAACGTTCGAACGACCTCCTCCTCGGCCTCTCCGCGACCCACACCGGGGAGTTCCTCGATCGTGCACACCGGCTGCGCGCCGGCCTCCTCCTCAATCGCGGCGAAACCAAAGCAGCCAACTTCGCCAACATCGCCGGCCGCCGCGGCGCGCTCGTCTCGCGCGCCACCCAAACCGCCACCAACCTCGAAGCGTTCGCCGAGCATCAACTCGCGCTCTCCCCGCGCCTCACCCTCGTCCTCGGCGCCAGCGCCGCCGCGAACCGCCGCGCCAGCGATCAGACCTTCGGTCCCACGCCCGACTACACACTCGATTACAACCAGCTCATGCCGAAGCTCGGCGCCCGCTGGCAGCTTCGCGACGCTCAGCTCTACGCCAATATCTCGGGCAGCTATGAGCCGCCTTCATTCAGCGAGAGTCTGACGCTGAACACCGCCCGCCGCGCGCAAACCGCCACCACGTTCGAGCTCGGCTCGCGCGGCACTCGCGGATGCCTCCGCTGGGATCTGTCGTTCTATCACGCCGCGTTGAAGAACGAATTGCTCACCCTCGATCACGACGGCAACCCCGCCACCACCGCCGCGACGATCAACGCCGGTCGTACCACGCATGCCGGCCTCGAGCTCGCGACCGAGATCGATCTTCTCGGCACACCGTGGAAAACACCCGCCACGCCCGCGCATCGCCTCGTGCTGCGCGCCGCGTGGACGCACGGCCGTTTCCGTTTCGACGACGATCCACGCTACGGCCGCAACACCCTCGCCGGCCTTCCACCGCATCTGATCCGCGGCGAGCTTACTTGGGAAACGCGTCGCGGCTGGTACGCCGGCCCCACGATTGAATGGGTGCCGGAGAAAACCTTCATCGACTTCCGCAACACCTTCGCCACCGAGCCGCACGCGCTCGCCGGCCTCCGTGTCGGCCGCCGCATGCCGCGCGGCCTTTCCTGTTTTCTCGAGTGCCGCAACCTCCTCGACAAAACCTACGCCGCCACGACGGGCGTCATCGAAAACGCCGCCGGCCGCGACCAGCCTCAGTTCCTCCCCGGCGATGGCCGCGGCCTGTTTGCCGGCATCGACTACACGTGGTAACCCTTCCACGCTCACATTCAGATTCCCCTCGAAGCCAAAACCCAAACTCTCATGAAACGTATCCACTTTCTCCGCACCGCGCTCGCCCTTGTCGCGTTCGTCGGCTTCGTGTTCAGCGCTGCCGCCGCGCCGGCTCCCGCCGAAAAATCCGCCGTCAAGCGCCACCCGCTCCGCGGCGTGATCACGCGCATTGAACCCGAGGCTTCCGCCCTCATGGTGAAACACGAAACCATCCCGGGCGTGATGCGCGCCATGACCATGCGCTTCAAAGTCGCCCCCGACGTCGTGAAAAAATTCAAAGTCGGCGACACCATCACCGCCCTGATGTCGCGCGTCGATGACGAGTGGCGCCTCGACGACGTGAAGCGCGCGACGCCCGGGAAAACCAAATAAGGGAGCGGCCACAATAAATCGCCATTCAAAGCGGGGCACGCTCAACCGCCCCTCGTGCACCATTTCACTTTCAAGCAGCAGCTCCGGCACCTGCACGTTGAGCGTTAAACGTTGAGCGCTGAGCGTTCTCGCCCATGTGGAGATTTTATTTCGGCCGGGCTCCAAGAAACCGTGTCCATGCGTCTCCTCACGCTCGCCTTTCTAATCTGCGCAACCGGCCTTAGCCCCTCTGCATTTGGCCAGCCGCCGCGCACGGTGTCCATCGCCGCCGCCGCGAACTTCGTCTACGCCCTCGACGCCCTTCACGCCGAGCTCGAGCGCACCGCCCCCGACCTCACGCTCATCGTGACGACCGGCGCCTCCGGCAGCCTCTTCGCGCAGATCGCCCACGGCGCGCCCTTCGACGTCTTCCTCTCCGCCGACACCGATTATCCCGAGCGCGCGATCGCCGCGGGCCTCGCTCCAGCCACAAGCCTCCGCACCTTCGCGACCGGCCGTCTTGTACTCTGGACCACGCGCACCGATCTCGACGTGACCGATATCGCCGGCGCCGTCCGCTTCACCGCCGTGAAGAAGATCGCCCTCGCGCAACCGAAGACCGCACCCTACGGCCGCGCCGCGCAAGCCGCACTCATGCGACTCGGCGCCTGGCCGGCCGCACAGTCGAAAATCGTCTTCGGCGAAAGCATCACGCAAACCGCCCAGTTCGTCGAAACCGCCAACGCCGACGCCGGCTTCGTCGCGCTCTCGGTCGTCCTCTCGCCGCGACTCGCGCAACGCGGTCGTTGGGCGGAAGTCCCGCCCGAACTCTACGCTCCGATCACGCTCGATCACGCCGCCGTGCTCACGAACCGCGGCGCAAAAAATCCCGCCGCTCAACGCTACCTCGATTTCCTCAACAGCAACGCCGCCAAAAAAATCCTCCACGACTTCGGCTACGGCGTTAAATGAGCACTGCTGTCCCGCAGAATTCTCGCGCGCCGAGGAAATTTCCCAAAGCGGTATGGCCGCCACAAAAGGCACAAACCGGCTCCGGAAAGCTGCCGGCTGGTCGGCCGCGAGTCCGAAGCGTATTTGATTTCGAGCAGATCGCGGCCGCGGGGTGGTGAATATATATAGATCGCCGTTGAGCGCGGGCCAAGGTGAGCGGCATCTCACGCCGGCAGATCGACGCCGATACGCTCGAGATGTTTCCCCAGAAAAGGAATTTGAACCACTTTAGTGGTTACGCTTTCTGCCGGATTCAGGTTCCCCAGCCTATAATCAGGTTTTCTTCAGGGCCTGCGCTTCGTGTATTTCGTCGGCTATATCATCCACGCTCCAAGCCTTTGAATAGAAGACGACCGGGGAAACGAAGTACGCATAAGCGTGCCGCTCAGCAGGAGTTTGTAATCCCGCCAGCCACTTCTCGTACAATGCGTGCCATCTCCTCCGCCTGATCCTCGATGCTCCGCACCAGGGCGAACTGCGTCCGCGCCCGATGCAGGTTGTGCTCGGGGTGATGCACCTTGAAATAGACGTCGCCTTGCAGGTAATCCGCGAGGAACCGGACGCCGGTTTCGTACGCAATCAGCTTGCCGGCGAAGGGCAGATGGTCGCGCTCCACGGTCGTCGGCGCCGCGCCTGCCTCCAGCCAGCCTTCCACCAAGGCACGGAAAAGCGGCAGGCTCACATGCATGTTGCCCGGCTCAGGATCATCCTCCGCCGTGGAGCTGGCCGACGCTCGCACCAGATCGCCGAAATCGTAGAGCGCCAGCCCAGGCATGACCGTATCGAGGTCCACGACCGCCACGGCGCGGCCGCTCACATCGTCCAGCATCACGTTGTTGATCTTGGTATCGTTGTGCGCGACTCGCTCGGTCAGCTGCCCCTTGGCCAGCAGATCCAGGAGCACGTGCGCCTCGGCCTCGCGGCTCAGCGCAAAATCGATTTCGGGACGCACTTCGGCCGCCCGCTGCAAAGGATCCTCGAGCACCGCGGCGCGCAGGGCCTCGACCCGCGACGGCGTATGATGAAAGTTCCGGATTGTCTCGTGCAGCCGGGCACCACCCAGATCGACGAGGTGGGTCTGGAACTGGCCAAACGCCCGCGCCGCTTCACGCGCCTGGTCGACGGTCGCCGCCTTGTCCACGCTGTGCGTCCCCTCGATGAAATCATAGAGACGCCACCACTCTCCGTCGGCGTCGCGCACATAGGGAGAGCCATCGCTCGCCTCCACAATCGAAAGCACCTTGGAATGGCCGTTCATCGCCGCCTTCCGCCGCAGATGGCCGGTCACCCGCGTGAGGTTTTCCATCAATGCGGGAACGTCTTTGAAGACGTTGCGGTTGATCTGCTGCAACACGAACCGCCGTCGACCCGCAGCCGACTCCACATGCACAACGTGCGTCGTGTTGATATGGCCGGTCTTGAGCGGGGCCGTGGCAACAACCTGGCCCGAAAGATTGTAAGAAAGCAGAATTATGGAGAGTTCCGGCGAAACCATGAAAGAGCCTCGAGGGCATTGCCGATCCGGAGCAACGTCAGCAAGCAGGAATTCCGACGCCGCCCCACGATCGAGCGCCGTCAATGGCCTCTTCCTTCTCCAATTTTAACGTATATCAATGATTGGACGGGTTGCAGCTGAGAGCTCAAAGTTGCATGCCTAGCAGGCCGTTGAAGAACCCGCGATTTTCGATTCCGACAGCGTTCGCTGTATCAAAATGAGCATTGCGAGTGTATTTTCGGTCGTTTGCACGGTGGAAGGTACGCCCGCGCGGGCGCTG
>JAKFEQ010000071.1:0-3733 GCA_036675625.1 Opitutaceae bacterium
CGAAGGAAGGGCGAGCGGACTACGGCGCTTGAGCGAAGCCAGAGCGATACGGATACGATACCGAAGCGATACCGATACGATACGGGAGCGATACGGATACGATACGCCTACGATACGGCGCGGAGGCGGCCGGCGGTCGGTGGGCCGCTACATCGTTTATAGCGATGTTATCATCGATAACGTCGATTCACGCTCCGCGTGGGATTTCGCTAGGATCACGGCGCACCTGCGATGGGGCGCTCGCGATGAGGGCTCCGGGTTCAGGTGAACCGAAAATGAAAGGAGTCAGAGATGATAAAGAAAACAGACCTCAAAACGCGATCGACGTTGTCGATCGATGCCGTGGCGAAGGTCGCGGCACTGATAAAGACGCTTAACGTTCAGCGTTCCATTAACGCTGAACGCTACTTTTGGAGGCATGCGGTGGACGGTGTGGACCGCGGGGCGAGGGCACCGCCCACCGATTCTGGGGTTCGCTTTATGGCACTTCGTAGATCTCTACAATCGCCACGCCGGTGCTGTCCATGAATCCGGAGAGTTGGGCGGTATAGCTTCCCGGGGGCACGGTGACCAGTAGGGCGGCGTCGAGGCTGCCGGACGTGAGTGGGAACGCGCCTACACGGCTCGCCGCGGTCGCAATCGAGCTGGCGTTGGTGGAATCGCTCCAGTCGTCGTTGCTGGAAATTAGAGAGGTGCCGGCATAGAGGCTTAGCTGCGGATCACTCAGGGCACCCGCGACGCCGAGCGGCACCAGTGCGGGTCCAATACCGCGAATGAGAACGGTCTTCGGGGCGTTGCCCTGAATCACAAAGCCTGCAATGAGAATATCGTCGCCCGTGCCGACTTGTGTACGGGCCGAGACGTTGACCAGACGTGCGGTCGCACCTGCGCCGTCGGCGTCATAGATTTCGACGAGTGCGATCCCGGAGCCGGTTCCACCCACCTGGGCAGTGAAGGAGGCTTCGTTGACGAGGCTCAATAACGCGGCGTCGCGGCTGCCGGACGGCAGCTCGAACGCGCCGTTGGCGGCAGAGGCGGTACCGATCCCAGCGGCGTTCGAAGCGGTGCCCCAGTTGTCGTTGCTGGCCGCGACCGAAGTGCCGCTATAGACGGTGAGCCGCGGATCGGCGAGCGGGCCGGACACGTTGAACTTCGCGAGGGTCGGGCCAACACCGCGGACGAGCAGCGTCTTGAGCCCGCCCGACACCGCGAACCCGGCAATGAGGGTCTGGTCACCCGTGCCGGCGGCCGAACGGATCGAGAGATTGCCAATGCGGCTGGAGTCGAGCGTGAAGGTGCCGCGCTGGGTGCCGCCGCCGGCGACGGTATACGAACCTACGCCGGCGGCCGTGAACGTGAGGGTCGTGGTGGTTTCGCCGGAGGCGTCGGGGAAATTCGCCGGGCTGACGAAACGGCAGCGCAGCGTGGCGGCGGAGGGGCCGGTCCTGGCGAACGTATAGGTGCCGTAGTAGTTCGAGACGGCGCTGCCGGATTGCTCGAAGAGGATGAAGCCGCCGGCACCGTTGAACATCATACGATAACTCCCCGAAGTGGCGAACGGCGCGCTCGCGCTGGTAATCCGAAAGGTGAGCACGAAGTTGGCGAGGGCGGCGGGGGCGATGTCTGCGTTGCGGTCAACGGTAATCACGCCGGGAGCGCTGGTCGTGCTGCCCGAGGCATTGGTCGCGACGAGTGTATAGTTACCCGCGTTGGCGGCGGTGACGGACGGCAAGGGGAGGCGCTCCTGGGTCGCGCCGAGAATCGGGGCGCCGTCCTTATACCATTGGAACGTGGTGGCGGTGGTATAGACGGCCTCTGCCCAGAGGGTGGTATAGGCGCCGGGGGCGACGAATTGTGCAACGGGTTCGGCGATGAACACGGGGATATCGCTCGTGCCGAGGGTGAACGTGCCGGCATTGGTGCCGCCACCACCGGTTCCGGAATACCGGCCGCCCGAGGCCGACGTGAAGGTGAGCGTGGCGTAGGAGTTGCCACTGGCATCCGGGAAATTCGTGGGATTGGTGAAGCGATGGAGCAGCGTCGCGGTGGAGTTGCTCGTGCGGGTATAGACAAAGGTGCCGCGCTGATTGGGCGCGATATTGCTGGAAATCCCGGTGATCGTGAAGGTGCCGTCGGGCGAATACCGGACCTTATACGAACCGGTGTTGGCAAAAGGCGCCGTGGCCGTGGCGATGGTGAAGTTGAACTCCTGATTGACGATGCTGGCCGGGGCATATTCGGGCCCGCCGGTGACGGTGAGCTGGGCGGTCGAGCTGGTGGCCGAACCGGCGGCGTTGGTTGCAATCAGCCGGTAGGCGCCGGCGTGCGCGCCCGTGGCAGCAGGGAGCGTCAGCGTCGACGCGGTGGCGCCGGCGACCGGCACGCTGTCCTTCTGCCATTGATACGTGGTGGTCAGCGGGCTCGCGACCACGGCGGTGAAGGTGACGCGCGCGCCGGCGGTGATGGACTGGGCCTGCGGCTGGGCCGTGAAAACGGGCGCGCCGGAAGCGAACGTGAAGGTGCCGGTATTCGAGCCGCCGCCGCCAATGCCTATATAGGTGCCGGAGCTGGCCGTGTTGAAATTGAGCGTAGTGGGCTCGTTGCCGCTCGCGTCGGGGAAATTGGCGGGGCTGAGGAAGTGATAGTTGACGGTGGCCGTGGCGGGGCCGGTGCGCGAGTAGGTATAGGTGCCGTGCTGGCTGGAGGCGATCCCGCCCGAGCCATCGAGCAGGTTGAATGTGCCGGTGGATGTAAACAGAATGCGGTAGGAGCCGGAGGTCGCGAACGGCGGCGTGGCCGAGGTGATGGTAAAGGAGAAGACCTGATTGGCGATCGTCGCCGGCGCCGAATTTTGGGCCTGTAGCGTGCAGGCCAGGGCGGCGAACACTACAGAGACGAGTAGATGCGGTCGGAAGAGAAGCTTTGCTGTGGACATAGTGATGAGCGAAGCGACCGAATTTGCCGCGAACTGCGAAGCAAGTGCAGAATGCACGCATATCTGGTCCAGGCCGCATCTCACTTTTCTTCGCCGGGAACCTGCGCCCGTAGGTAGGAACGGGCGGCCTGCCCCTCCGCGGACGCGCAGGCTGCGCGTCCCTGCCTCGCAAAGCAGCGGTTCGTCAGAAAATCAGATATGCCCTTTGGTCATCATTCATACACACGGATGTGCCAACCCGAGGACCCGGCTCGTGGGTGAATCAGGACAAGAAATGCGGAGTCGGGGGGCAGGGGCAGGGGCGTTGAGAGTTGAGGATTGAGAGTTGAGAGAGGGAGCAGAGACCCGGGACCAGAGACCAAGAGACCAAGGGACCCGAGACCAAGGGACCAATTTGGCGTCGGTGGATTGTACGAAATCAATCCTCCGCCTTATCCGCGATATCCGCCTTATCCGCGATATCCGCGTAATCCGCGGTGAAACTTGTTTGGGAATACGTGATTGCCCACGAAATACACAGAATACACGGACGGGCTAACCACTGATGTATACTTATTGTCACTCATAAAGACCCGGAGAATAAAGAGGAGAGACCGCGGGCCGGAGAGCCGAGAGACGGAACGAGGGGGAAACGTTTACCGATTTCCCCGGCTCTCGGCCTGAGATTCCAACCCCTTTGCTCATTCGAAGGAAGGGCGAGCGGACTACGGCGCTTGAGCGAAGCCAGAGCGATACGGATACGATACCGAAGCGATACCGATACGATACGGGAGCGATACGGATACGATACGCCTACGA
>JAKFEQ010000061.1:0-22887 GCA_036675625.1 Opitutaceae bacterium
ACGTAGCTGTAGGTGACATGATCGCACTCGGAGACGCAGGAGTCTGTCACCGTCATCTGGCTGCCGTAGGCGTCGCGGTTGATCGACACGTCGCGAAACTCCATTTCGCCCACGTCGCCGTTGGGTGCTTTGAATGCGACGCCGAGCAGCATATAGCGTGGATCAGGCAACTGGTAAATGAGCTGGACCGAGCCGGTATAACCCTTGGGCACCGTGATCTTGATGGACTGGCCGTCGCCCGAGAAAACGGGAGGCGACGGATAAGGCGGCGGCGAGACGTCTTTCGGCGGCGCGATGGTGGCAACGATCGACGGGCTTTGCCCATAAATGCCGGTCATGGGCACGAAATTATTGATCGTGAGGAGGACAGTGGCGCTATACATTAGTGACTGTTGTTTCGAGTTGAGCTGACGTGCTAAGGTGCGGCGCCCAGGAGGGGAGCCGCCAAAGGATCAATCGGACGATAGCCGAAACGCTGAAGCCGTTCGATAAACGGTCGCGCCTGCTCCGTCTGGCCGGTAAGCATATAGGCTTGAGCGAGAGGATCGAGAAACCGCCATTCGTTCGAGTTGGTGGCGCGCGGGCCGAGCACGGCGATCACTCTTTCCCAACGACGGCGTGCGGCATCGGGCTGATTGCGCGCCTGCTCGATCCGACCCGCGAGCAGACTCGCCTGGGCGAACTCCCACAGGGTCCAATTATCCTCCCGGTTTTCGGTTATGAGTTGCTCACTGAGTGCGATCGCGCGTTCCGCGGCGGTGAGGGCATCGACACCGGCGGTGGCGTGGCGCAGCCGACCTTCGAGCATCCACACGGCGGCCAGGCGACTGGTGAAGATGCGCTCGTTGGGCTCTGCGGCAATCAGCGCCTCGAGTTTGGCGCGCGTGTCGGCGAGCATGGGTGCCACCGTGGCTGTCTCGCCGCCGGCGAGCAGCAGCGCCAACCGATGGACACGAACATTGAGCGCTGCGCGTTGCCATGACTGATTCTTGGGATCCTGCTCGACCAAGGTGAGAAGCGCCGTCTCGGCTTGGGCTAACAGGGCCGCGCCCTCGCCTCGGCGGCCTAGAGCGACGAGGGCGCCGGCGGTGAAAAAATGGCTGTCGGCGAGCCGAAACTTCCATCGCGCGACCTCGGGTTCGCGCGCGATCAGTTCCTCGATGCGCGAGGATATCTCGCGACAATGCTCGATGGCGTCGGCGTAGCGTCCATCGGCCTCGGCCACACGCCCGAGCCACGATGCGATGTCGGCGAGTCGATAGCGGAGGGTCGTGTCGTTGGGATTCGCTGCGACCATTTCAGTGACGGACACTTTCTCGGCGAGGAAGCCGGTTTGCGCGGCGGCGAGATTCCTGCGATCGAGCTCGAGCACGGCGAGATTGTGCTGGCCGGAGGTGAGCTCGCGTTGAGCGCGGAACGTTTTTCCTTCGAGTGCGACCAGCGCCGCGCCTGAATCGCGGTAGCGGGTGAGCCACTCGCTCGCGAGCGCGAGGTCCCCGCGCCGGCGCGCCACGAAGCCGATCCAGTATTCCGCCTGCGCGCGCTCAAAGAGCATGTCACCATTTTTCGGATACCGGGCCGCGAGCGCCGCGGCGCGATCGTAGGCCGTCGCGAACGCCGCGCTCGCCTCCGCATACCGTGCCTGCTCGATGCGCGTCTCGCCGATTTGCGTGAGCGCCTTCGCCTGACGCGTGAGCGCGGTATCGGTGAGTTTTTGCGGATCGAGCGCGGCGAAATAGGCCATCGCCTGCGCGCCCACAGCATCGAGCAGGTTGAGCTGGCCGAGCTTTTTCAACTCGGCGCGGAAATCGCCGAGCATGAACGTGAGCAGCGCCTCGGCCTGCTCGCGCTGGCGTTGCGCTTCGGTGCGCTGGGCCTGCGCGATGTGCTCGGCTCGCGTCGCGCGGATGGCTTGGCGGACGCTGACAATCGTACCGGTGACAAGCGCGGTGACGACGGCGGCGGCGCTGGCGCACACGAGGCGGTTGCGCGCAATGAAGCGTTGGACGCGGTAAAGCGTATCGGGCGGGCGCGCGACAACCGGTTCCTGGCGGAGATGCCGGCGCACGTCGTCGGCGAGCGCGACAGCGGTGTCGTAGCGGCGGGCGCGATCCTTCTCGAGGCAGCGCATCACGATCCAGTCGAGGTCGCCGCGCAGCACGGAGCGGAGCTGCATCGGCGCCGAGCCGCGCAGGCGCGCGACGGTGGCGAGGTCGGCGTCGCCGAGAGTGGAGATGCGCGTCGACGGGCGCGGCGGCTCGACTTCGCGGATGATGCGGCGGATCTCCTCGACGCCGGCGCGCACGAGCGATTTCGGATCGTAGGGCGGCCGGCCGGTGAGCAACTCGTAAAGAAGGACGCCGAGGGAGTAGACGTCGCTGCGCGTATCGATATCGAGTTCGCGCAGCTCGGCCTGCTCGGGACTCATGTAGGCGGGCGTGCCGATGAACTGATCGAAGCCGGTGACGAGCGTCTGCTCGGTGAGCCGGCCCTGCGTGGCCTTCGCGATGCCGAAATCGATGATCTTCGGGGCGGGCGTGCCGTCGCGCAGCGCGACGAGGATGTTGGACGGCTTCAGGTCGCGGTGGATGATCCCCTTCTGATGCGCGTGCTGCAGCGCGACGCAGACGCGCGCGAAAAGCTCGAGCCGCGCGGCCATGTTGAGGCTATTCGTGTCGCAGAATTTCGTGATCGGCACGCCGTCGACGAACTCCATCACGAAGAACGGCCGGCCGGTCTCGGTCGCGCCGGCGTCGAATACGCGCGCGATGTCCGGATGATCCATCAACGCGAGCGCCTGCCGCTCGGCCTCGAAACGCGCGATGACGTTGCGCGTATCCATGCCGAGCTTGATGACCTTGAGCGCGACCTGGCGTCGCACGGGCTCGTGCTGCTCCGCGAGGTAGACAACGCCGCAGCCGCCTTCGCCGATTTTGCGCACGAGCGTATAGCGGCCGATCACGCCGCCTGCCATATCCTCAGCGGGCGCGGACGGTCGCTCGACGGGCGAGTTTTCCAGGAACCGCCCGGCGGCCGCGAAACCGGAGAGGAGCAACTCGACGCGCTCGCGCAGGGCGGAGTCGTCGCCGCAGGCGCGCGCGAGAAACGCCGGGCGTTCGGCTGCCGGCAACTCGATCGCTTCCGCGAAGATCTCGGCGTCGCGATTCATCGGCGGGAGGGCGAGGTCGCGGTGCGCGACGGTGCGCTCTTCGCGCGGTGTGGGCAGCGAACGGGACGAAGAGGTATGTGACGTGGGGTCACGCGAGCGAAGCGAAGCGGGAGGACGGCGCGGCGATCACGAGGACAGGCGCGAAGCGGAGAAGAAAACGAGTTTGCGCGGCGAAGGAAATGAAAAGGCTCGAAGCCAATGCGAAGACCGGCGGCAAAAAGGGCCATCGGTGCGGAAGAATTTTTCCGAGGTGTGGCTTCGCTCTCCGAGCGGGCCTGGGTCCAGGGCGGAAACGCTCAACGCTCAACGTTCGACATTTAACGTTCAAGTAGGAGCTCCGACACTTTCCGACACTGGGCGTTGAATGTTGAACGTTGAACGTTTCCGCCAACGGGGAGATTTAATTTTGGCCGAGTCCTCAGGCCGGCCCGGCGGGACGCCTCGCCCTACCACGGGCCGCGGTGAGCGCGGACGGCATCGAGCCGCGGCGAGTTCAACCGCGGAGGCGATTCACCTCGTTGAAGAGCCAGGCGCGGGCGTAGGCCCAGTCGCGTTTAGCGGTGCGGTGCGAGATGCCGAGGACATCGGCCGCTTCCTCGAGCGTAAGGCCGACGAAGTATTTCAGTTTCACGAGCTCGGCTTTGCGGGCGTCGTGAGCCGCAAACGCATCGAGCGCGTCGTTGACGAGGAGGAGGTCGTCGTTGCTCTCGGCGGCGGAGGCGAGCTCGAAGCCGGTGGAGTCGGCGCTGACTTTCGCGAGCTCGCCTCCGTGGCGGGCGGCGCGCTTGCGGCGGGCGTTGTCGATGAGGATGCGGCGCATGCTCTCGGCGGCAGCGGCGAAAAAGTGCGCGCGATTGGCCCAGCCCGGCTGCTGATCGCCGCCGAGGCGCAGCCAGACTTCGTGGACGAGCGCGGTGGGCTGGAGCGTCTGGTCCTGGGTTTCGCGTGCCATCTTGGCGGCGGCGAGCTTGCGCAGTTCGCCGTAAACGAGTGGCAGCAGCTGTTCCGCGGCGTGGCTATCGCCTCGATCGATCCGCTGAAGGATAACTGTGATCTCGCCGTCATTCATGAAAGTCCGAGCGTAGCGAGCGCGGCCTGCGGCGGAAGCGGCAAATGCATACACGCCACGCTCGCCCTCACTTCACGGGCCGATCGGAACCTGGCGCGAGGCGAATGCCGGTCGGCTCGATCACGATGCGTCGCGCGCGATACAGCGAGCCGATGGCCTGCTTGAAGGCCTTCTTGCTGATCCCGAAAGCGTCACGGATATCCTCGGGCGAGCTGTCGTCGTGCAACTCGATGCGCCCGCCCGCGGCCTTGAGCGCGGCGAGGATCTGGTCGGTCACGGGAGCAATGCGGTGAAAGCCCGCCCGATCGAGGGCGAGGTCGATTTTACCATCGGCGCGCACGGCGCGCACATAGGCCTGGAGTTGCAGCCCGGTCGCGAGCGGGCCCGCCAGCTCGGTCCGATAGAGCAATCCGCGGTGCGCGTGCTCTATAATCACATTATAGCCGAGCGGAGTCTCGCCCGTGACGATAATGTTGACTTGCTGACCTTCTGTATAAGGCGCCGGCGCTTTATTCAACCAGCGGTTGAGCCGGGCGCTGGCGATGATGCGATCGGTCCGTTCATCCAGCGCGACGCGCACGACGCGGCGATCGCCGGGCCGCAACGGCGACGCCTGCTCGCGCAACGGCAGCAACAGGTCTTTCTCCAGACCCCAATCGAGGAACACGCCGATGCGCGGGTTCACGCTGATCACTCGCAGATAGGCAAACTCGCCGACCATGGCCAGCGGGGTCTCGGTCGTGGCGACGAGCCGGTCTTCGGAATCGCGGTAAACGAAGACATCCAGCGTGGCGCCCGGTTTGACGCCGCGCGGAATATAGCGCCCGGGCAGAAGGATCTCCCCGTGCGTGCCGCCATCGAGGTATAATCCCGGTGGAGCCTCTCGAATCACGGTGAGAAGATTGCGTCGCCCAATAGATGCCATGCCTTCGTCTAGCGCGTTGCGGGACCGGCACGAGAACGTTTCGACGAAAACCTATCTGCGAGGGGGGATCTCACTTTTCTGACGAGTAACGAGTTTCCAAGGTAGGGGACGCGCAGCCGCGTTCGGCAAGCTCAGGCCTGAGCGAAGTCGAAGGCTGCGCGTCCGCGGACGGGCAGGCCGCCCATAAGCATTAACGTTATCGGCCGAGGGAAACTCATTTCAGGTAGCCCTGCTCGGGAGAGCAGGGAACCGGCGGCCGCTCGAGTGCCAGTGCCGGCTAATCCCGCCTCTCCCGAGGCGGGCTACAAGAGCAGCACGGGTTTAGGTTAACGCGGATGGGCGGGCCGCCCGTCCCTACCTATGCGGATCTGGGGGCAGGAAAGTGAGATGCGCCTTATCTGCCACTGGTCGGTCGCAACGCGGGCCGCGGCGCTGTACTGCCGGATCTCGAGGCGCTCGTTTCCAATGTCCGCAGCCAGGTTCCGCCGGTCTTCTTGTAGGCATCGGCGCCATCCGGGCCGAGCAAGCGGGTGAGCTGGCTGTTCGCGTGGTCGAGGAGCGCGGCGATCTGCGTCGCGGCTGCGGTGCGATCGGCAGCGGCGTTGCGTTGGATCTGTTGTGCTTGCTGCAGGATCGTCTGCTGCAGGGTGTAGGTCTCGACCGCGTTGGCGGGAGGAAGATTGAAATGCGTCACGATTTCCGTGGCCGCGCGGTAACCGTAGTCCTGCGCGCGTTGATATTCGTTGTAACGCTCTTCGCCAAGCAATGCGCGCGCCTGGTTGTTCATGGCCTGCAAATCCGCCGCGCGTTGCTGCAGCGTCGCCGGATCGGGCCGGCCGAACATGCCGCTATATTTTTCGTCGAATTCACGCCTCACCTCGAACAAGCCGCGAAACTCCTGCTCGGTGGGCTGAAACAGCCCGAGTTGCCGGCGCATCGTCTCGGCGGTCGGCGAGACGTTGAGATCGTAGAGCTCCAGCTCCTGCGGAGACAGCACCTGGGCGAGATCGGCGCGCTTCTCGCGTTGGAGAAGCTGCATTCGCTCGCGCGATTCGGCGGTCGGCGCGCCGCGATTCTCCGCGGCCAGCTCGGCGTAATCGTGATCGATGCGAATGACTGCATCGATCTTATCGGCGGGTAGAAAGCGATAGCGCCGTTGCTGGTTCTGCGCCTCGAGCGGATGCGGCGGTACCTTGCCGTCAAAAACGTCTTTCGCGAGTGCGCTGTTCCTGGCGTCGAGCTCGCGCAACGTCTTCTGCAGTGCGAGCGTCTCCTCGCTTGGCGTGGTCTTCCAATAGGGCTTGGCCGCCTGAAGTCGCAACAGCGCGAGCCGCTCGGGCGTGACCGAATTGTTGATGTGGAACGTCACCATGTCGCGCACGTAGGGATCAGGGAATCCCGCGCGAACCAGAGCCTCCCGCATGCGTCGCGGATCGCCGCTTTTCGCGGCCTCGACGAAGTCGGGATTCTCGCGCAGCGCGGCCGCCACATCGCTCTCGCGGGCGATCGCCGCTCGTGGTGCCGGAGCCGGCCCGGACTGCGTGTCGGAGCCGCGAGGCACGCGGGGTGTTTGCTGAAAATAAACGAAAGCCAGCGCGGCATTCGCGAGGAGGGATACCGTCAGGACGACCGGGGAAAATTTCATGGGGAGGATCGGTTGTTGTCGGTCAACGACGCGGGGTGCCGGTCCGCTCCAAAATGGGCAGGCTGCGACTGCCGGTTTCCAGACGATATTGATCGGCGCCTCGCGTGGTGAGCAGGGTGGATAGTTTCTGTTGCGCTTCGGCGGCGAGGGCGGCGAGCTGCGCGTCGCGTTGGGCGGGGGATTGGGTTTGCTGCCGCTGAATCGCGGCTTCGCGATCCTGCATCTCGCGCTGTAATTGATAGACGTCATTCGCGGTGTTGGCCGGAAGACTCAGTCGTCGGGCAATGCTCGCGGCCGATTGGACACCGGCGTCGGTCGCGCGCGTGTAGTCTTCATAACGCGCTTCGCCGAGCATGCTCTTGATCTCCGCCGCCA
Source organism: Opitutaceae bacterium (assembly GCA_036675625.1). Classification (GTDB taxonomy): domain Bacteria; phylum Verrucomicrobiota; class Verrucomicrobiia; order Opitutales; family Opitutaceae; genus ER46. Next base: position 7,184 of record JAKFEQ010000061.1, read on the forward strand.
CCTTCTGTTGCAGCGCAGCGGCTTCGGGCGTGTTGGCGAACGCCATGCCGCCCGCGCGCATCTTCTCGTCGAGCGGCGCGCGCAGACGGAAGAGGTCGCGAAATTCCTGCTCGGTCGGGTCGAAGTTGGCCAGCTGCCGCTGGAGTGCCGTCGCGGTTGGCGACACGCGGAAATCGTAATCCTCCAATTCCTGCGGCGAGAGGATCGCGGCGACATCCTTGCGTTTTTCCTGCTCCAGAAAAGCCTGTTGATCCGAGCTCCACGGCATGCGCAGGCCGGATGACGATCGCGTGAGCTCCATCCGCATCTCGCCGTAGTCGCGATCGAGCGTGGCGAGCTTCTCCAGTTTTTCCACCGCGAGCGGCCCGAAGCGCGCCTGCTGGCGAAGCACGAACGCTTCCTGTTCTTCGGGAAAAAGGCGACGCATCGTCCTGTCGCGCTCGTGCCACAGGCGATTGATCTCCTTCGCGTAGTCCGAAGAAGCCAGCGAGCTGGGCGTGGCCTTCCAATAGGGTTCGACCGGCAACGACTCGACCGCCTTCGTGCGCTCCGCGGTCTGCAGATCCCGGAGCAGCGCATAGGCCGCGCCTCGCATGGCGCCGAGCGAGAATCCGGCGGCGCGCAGGTTCGCGACAAACGTGGCCGGATCGCGCGATTCGATCCGCTCCCATAACGTCTTCGACGTGGCGGACGCGGGATCGCCTGTTGCGGCTATCGTGATGGCTCCGGGCGTCGCCGCGCCGTTTGCCGAGTGTACAGTGGGCGCGGCGTCCGGCACTGCGGCCGATGGCGGTCTATAGACTTCATCGCGGGAGGATGGTGGGCGCTTTACCAAGGTGGCCACGAGCGCCGCATTTATAGTGAGCGACGCGATGATCAAAAGCGAAGGGATCGATTTCATGGCGGTGATCGGGGGACGAATTCAGACGGCGGACAACCTGGCCGCTGAGGTGACGTTCGGGAGGTGACGCTGGATGTAGCCTTGAAGGCCGCAGGACGCAGTCATCTGTACGTCTCGGCCGATCTGGCGGCGAAACGCCGCGGGTGCGTGCGGGAGCGATTTCCAAGCGGACATGGGTGCGGGTGAAGAGAGCGTTTTGCCTGGCTGCAAAGGTGCAGTGCGGCGATCGCGAGAGATGAGAGCGACGTGAAACGCGTCGCCCGCCTGACGGTTTGGAAACGCTTGGGAGCGCCGGGGTGGGGCGATGAAAACGGTGCCGGCGCGTGTTTCAATCACCGAAGCGCCGGGAGAGGAAATTTTCGGGCGGCGCGCGCGAGATGGTCGATGCCGCTCGTGGACGGGTGAGTCGGAGCCGGACGTTGTGGTGCGTGCGCGGATGCGCTTGGCGCGAACCCGCGCGTAGGCATTATCGCGGCGATGCCTGACTGGGTTTATCGGACGGTCGCGCGGCGCGCGCTCTTCAGCATTCCAGATGAAGCCGGCCGTGCCGTGGCTCTGGGTGTCATAGGCACGCTGGGCAGAAATGCGGCGGGCCGCGCGGTGATCGAGTTCATGGGACACATGAAGCCGGATCGGCGGCTGGAGGTGCGGATCGACGGGATGGAGTTTCCCTCCCCGATTGGACTCGGGTGGCGAGTCGATCCCGAGCAGCGGGCCGCGCGAGGGTTGTCTCATTTCGGAGTCGGGTGCATCGAGCAATGGATTGGTCCGCGGCGACGGGTGCGGAGGGATGGCGACGAGGCGCTTTGCGATGGCGCGTCTATGGACGACAGCGGCGGGGGCGAGGCTCCGCGTGATCCAGTGCTTCTGCTCCGGCGGCGCATCGATCCGATCGCGGGAGAGGTCGTGCAACTTCCCAATGGCACTGAGCTTCGCGTGCGAGCCTGCGACGACCGTCCGCGAGCGGATGAATATAATGATCTCCATGGCGTGGTCCTGCAGGTGGGCACCCGACTCTCGACCGGCGGTTGGAGAGTACCGTCGCGGATGCCGGACGGACTTCCGGACCTCGTTCGCGAATGGCGCAAAGCGCTTCCGGCCGAGGCACCGCTGATTCTGGCCGGCGGCGTGGCGTGTCCCAGCGAGGCCCGGACCTTGGTGGAGGCCGGTGCGAGCCTGGTTTTGCTGGATGCTGGCATGGTTTTCCGCGGACCGGGTTTGGCAAAGCGCTGCAACGAGGCGCTCGTGTCGTGCGGAAGCGCCGTGGAGGAAGCGGGGCGAAACGTGAGTCTGTTTCGGCGCGCCTGGTTTTGGGCCGGTGCGCTCGGCGCGGCGCTGGCGGCCGGCGGTGGCGCGACGCTGGTGCTCGCGGCAACGCGAGTGCTCCTGCCTTATGATGAGCACTATCTTGGAGTGTCGGCCGAGTCGCTCCAGCGGGGAGCACCGCTGCTATTTGCCTTTATGGCCCATGATCGCGGCACCCTGGCCGGAACGATGCTGGGACTCGGCGCGCTTTATATAATATTGGGAGCCCATGGCATCCGGCGCGGGAAGCATGGAGCGAAAACGGCAGTGATCGCCTCGGCGCTGACGGGGTTCGCGAGTTTCTTTGCGTTCTTTGGTTTCGGCTATTTCGACACCTTGCATGCATTTGTGGCGGCCGTGCTGTTTCAGCTCACGGTGCAAATCATGGTGAGTGAAGAAGGCGGGGCGTCGCCCAGCCGGGGCGGGGCGGACATCGAGGACGCAGCCTGGCGACGGGCGCAGTGGGGCCAGTTGCTATGGGTGGTGCATGCGATCGGTCTGCTGGGGGCCGGAGCGGTGATTCTGGCGATCGGGATGACCTCGGTGTTCGTGAGCGAAGATCTGAACTTTCTCTGCCTGAGCGTGCAGCAGGCGCAGGCGTTGGATGGGCGGATGATCGCGGTGGTGGCGCACGATCGGGCAACATTGGGCGGCATGCTGCTCGCGGCCGGGATAGCCATGCTCCTGCCTGTGCTATGGTGTTTCGGACGCGGCGAGAAATGGCTCTGGTGGGCCGTTGCCGGCTTGGGCGCGCCGGCGTATGCGGCCGCGTTGGGAGTTCATTTTTGGGTCGGCTATACAGACTCGCGACACCTGGTGCCGGCGTTCGTCGGGCTGGCCTTGTGGCTGGGTGGGCTTTTATTCAGCCGAAGCTATCTTGCGACGAAACGCTCCGAATCGCGAAAATTCCTGCAGGAAAACACTACGTTCACGAACACCGGATATCACTGATATAAATACCGGTCATATATCGTGCCGCTTTGGGCGAGCCCCGGCTCACAGCCATCATTTTTCCCGGCCGGTCCGGGCGAGCAGATTTTCCAGAAAATCGGCGTGGTTGCGGCCGCCGTTGGCGTTGTCCGGCCGCGGGCGCCACAGCTTCGAGCAGATGTCGATGTCACCATCGCCATCGACGTCTCCGACGACCGCTTCGTGTCCCCCGAGGCCATTATCAAGGATGACGCGCTCGACGAATTTCGCGCCGCGACGGTCGACGTTTTCCCAGATGAACCAGCGGGGCATCCGTTCGCCGCGGATGTGCTCCATCTCGACCGTGAATACATCGAGATCGCCGTCGCGGTCGAAGTCGGCCACGGCGAGCGAATGATACGCGCCGCGCGGGGCGGGGTCGCCCGGCGGCAGCGGATGCACTTTCCAGTTCACGCCCTTGCCGTCGGTGTTCTCGAGCCAGGCGATCTTCCCGCCGCGGATTTCGTTTTCCGTCATCACCAGATCGTTTCGCCCATCGCGGTCGATATCGACGATCCAGCATCGGGTCGCGAGCGGGTAGGGCGGCCGCGGATTGCCAAAGGGAATCGGATGCTCGAGCCAGCGGGAGCCTGTGCCGTCGGCGTTTTCAAACCATACATTGGAGCGCGCGATGTCGGCATCGCCGTCGCCATCGAGATCGCCCACGGCCAGACCGGCGTGCACCCCGGCGCCGACGTCATGCCGCATCCACGGCTGGCGCGCGTCCTTCGGAATCCTATACCAGCGCAGATTGTTCTTATCGGACAGCGTGACGATTTCGAGCTGTCCGTCGCCATTGAGATCCGCGGCGACGAGATCGTGCACGGATTTCAATTCGGGATCGAAGACGATTCGCTCGAACGCTTCGTCACGCGGCCGGCCGGTATTCCGGTACCATACGCCGCCCGCCACGTGGTCGACCCAGCCGTCGCCATCCACGTCGATGGCCGTGCCGCCGACATCCGACGGATGATCTTTGCCGACGAGGTGACGGACCCAGGTGTCGGCACCACGGAACTCAAACCAGAAGACGGAGCGGCCCTCGGCGTTGCCGCCGGTGATGAAATCGAGATCGCCATCCTGGTCCACGTCGACGAGCGAGGTCTGGCCGTAGCTGCTGCCGGGGAGCGCGCGATCGATCGCATGGTGCTGAAAACTCAGGCCGGCCGCGCGGGTGCCGGCCGTGGCGAGTAGCCCGGCGAGAATTATACGCAGAGCGTGGGTGACGTGGAATCCGGAGGGGCGCGAAATCGTCATTATATAGTGCGTCTATTGTTAAGCCCCGCCCGTCGCACATCCGCGGGTGAGGTTAATCGAGCGCGGCAATATTGGCGGCATCGTGCAGGCGCTTCATCTCGGCCTCGGACAGGGCGCGATTGAAGACCGCGAGGCCTCCGAACCGGCCGCGCGTCGCCGCGCCTTCCGGGAAGATCGAACCGCCGGCATAACGTGCGCCTATGATAAAGTCGGAGCCGCCCATGGGTTTCGTTGCGGCGTGTTTTTCGGGATCATACGCAAAGATGCCGCGGCCGTGATAATAGGGGTTCAGCCCGCGGCTGCCGCCACCGGGGCCTTCCCGCGTGAAATAGCGATCGGTGCGCCGATGCTTCACCGGGTCGAGCTCATGGCGGTCGAGCACGCCGTTGATATAAGCACTGAGCCACTTGCCGTCATAGGTGAAGCCAAGCGTCACCCATCGTTCCTCGGGAACTTCCTGCGCGGAAACCGCATAGTCTGCACACCAGGGGAACGCGCTGCCATCGGCGCGACGGGTGACGCCGCCTTCGCTGGAGATATGCGGCACAAGCTTTCGCGGGCCGCCGTAGGTTGGCATGTTCATCAGCAGGCCGTACTGCCGCGTGCCGCTGTCGTCGCCGCGGCCTTTGCCTTCGCTCCACATGCCGGCGATCGTGCGACTCACGTCCAGGTCCAACAGCCGAACGACGGCAAACATGCTTACCTGAGCGTGCGGGCCCGAAATATTCAGGTCGCGGGTCTCGGCGTAGGGGATTTTTAGATACTGGCTGCCGTTGAGCTCGACGGAATATCCGGAGAACGGCCCGCCCGCGACGCGCGGGATGCGGCCACCGACTTCGATGAGCGGGTGTGGGTTCGCGGTGCCGGTCGAACGCCGCGGCTCACCCGGTGCTTCGCCGAAGGTCCAGAACGCGACCAGTCCCGGCATGCGCTCCACGACGGAGCGGTCGCCGGGGGGCGTCGCAGCCGATGCGGCGGCAAGAGCGAGGCAACTCGCGATGATGAGACGGAGAGCGGATACGCGGATCATGGGGAATCGAATATAGTCGGGCGGTTGCGTTCGTTCACCGCGCGGTTTTCTTTTTATTCTTCTTGGTGGCCGGGGCGGGGGCGTTGGCATCGTCGGCTTTGTCGGGGGATTTATGCGGCGCATTCTTTGCCGGCAGCCATCGGGCGAGCTCGATCTTGGTGGCGGCAAACTCGGGACGGCTCGCGAGATTGGTCCACTCGTAAGGATCCCGCTGCTCGTCGTAGAGCTCTTCGTCGCCGTCGGCATAGCGGATATAGCGCCATTTTTCGGTGCGGATCGCATGGTTTTGGTAGCCGTGGGTAGTGATCGCGGGCCGGTCCCACGCGGCCTGGGGATCGCGCAGCAACGTTACGATGCCCGGATCCTCGACGTGGTGCGGTACCGCCAGGCCGGCGAGCTCGCAGAGGGTCGGATATATGGACATGACATCCACCGGGCGCTTCGATACGCCGCCCGGTTTCGTCACGCCTGGCGCCACCCAGATAAGCGGCGAACGCGTCGGCTCCTCCCAGAGCGCGAACTTGCGCCAGTGGTCCTTCTCGCCAAACGACCACCCGTGGTCGCCCCAGAACACGATGATTGTATTGTCGCGATTGGGGCTTTTCTCCAACGCGTCCAGCAGGCGGCCTATATTCATGTCGGTGTAGGCGATGGTCGCGAGATACGACTGGATGGCCTCCTTCCAGTTGCCATCGCGGATGAACTGCGCGTGGTCGCCGCCGGGCTTCGCCATCTTCACGCCGGCGGGGGGAATATCCGCGAGATCGTCTTTTTTGTACGGCGGCAGTTGAATCGTCTCGAGCGGAAACAGGTCGTAATATTTCCGCGGCACGGCGAACGGCAGGTGCGGCTTGTGCAGCCCGCACGCCACGAAGAACGGTTGGTCGGACTTCTGGTTCAGGCGTTCGATGGAGTAGTTCACCGTGTGCCAGTCCATGAGATCCTCATCTTTCAGATCGTGCTTCATAGGCTCGTGAAAGCCGTCGTTCTTGCCCACGCCGCGCCCGTGTGAGGAGAGCCCCTTGCTGTCCATATACTCGGTCCATTCCGACGGAAAATACTGATCGCTGTGATAGATCTTGCCGGCCCCCGACACGCGATAACCGGCTTTCAGAAACGGCACCGTGAGTCCCTGACCTTCGGTGAGCAGCGTTTTCCATTTGTCGCCATTATAATACAGGCCGGTCGTCCACGGGCGCCGGCCGCTCATCAATGCCCCTCGCGCGGGTTCGCAGGCGGGCACGGCACAGTATGCATTATTGAACGTGACACCCATCCGGGCGAGCCGGTCTATATTGGGAGTCTTGGTCTGTGGATTGCGGCCGAGGTGACCGACCCAGTGGTTCAGATCGTCGACAGCGATGAACAGGACGTTCGGTCGCGACGGTTTGGTCCCCGGCGATTTCGCCGGTGCGGCGGCGGAGTCGGGGGCCAGAAGGACGCAAGCAACCGCGGCAACGAGACCCGCGAGGCGAAGCGAAAGGGCGCGTGGGGAGAAAAGCATGACGGAAAAAGACGAACGCCTCGGCCCCGAGGATGCAACCGTGGACGCGGGGCCGTGCGGTTGCTGCACGATGCTGGCGACGGATCGAGGGGGTGGAGGCCGGCGCCCCCTCGGGCAGGAGCGTATTTTAGTAACGGAAATGGAATCGACTGATCGGCAGCGGCATCTCGCTGTCGGCCCCCCTGACGCTTTTCCAGATGACTTCGTTCAGCGCGAACATCGGCGTGAGATCGTAATCGGAGAAGTCCATGCCGAGCGACACCTTCGCGCCGGGCGCATTCCGTGGGTTCCTGGCGTTCACGTCGACCAGCGGCGCCACGAGCTCATAGGGCGCAAGATCTGCCCGATCGTTGAACGATGCATACATCGGCATGGCGGCGGCATCGTATTGCGTCATCGGCGGCAGCCCGAGCAGCAACTGCATCGTGCGCAGCATGGACGAGGTGGTATATAGATTTGAATCGACGGCCTTGCGCTTCGTATAGGGGCTCATCACGAGGCCTGCGGTACGCCGTGCGTCGACATGGTCGGGCCCGTTCTGCGCGTCGTCCTCGATCACGAAGATCGCGGTCTCGGGCCAATAACGCGAGTGGCTGACCCGCTCGACGAGCTGGCCGAGTGCCCAGTCGTTGTTCGCGACGCAGGCCGTCGGCGTGAACGCTCCGGGCGTGGTGCCGCGCGTGTGGTCTTCGCCGAGACTCATGACAATATAGTTGGGCAGCCGTTTCTCGGGATTCTTCGAGTCGTAGTTTTTCTCGTACTCGGCGAGCTCGTCGAGGAACACCTTCATGTTGTCCGTGTCGCGCCCGCCGCCGCGCAGATATTTTTCGCTCACGTGCCCGACCAGTCCCGGCACGGTCGCCTTCGACGTGACGTTCGAGCCGTCGCTCACGCGTTGCGCGGACTCACCATAGCTGCGGTAGGTGAGCCCCTTGGTGGCGGCGAGATCCCACATGTGTCCGGACGACGGGCGTTCCTCGGGGCCCGTGACGCCCGCGCTGTGGCCGCCGTATTGGGCCGGCCAGCGCTTCTCGTTGAAGTCGGTCGCATAGGCGGAATTAGACCACGAGTGTCCATCCACCGAAACCTCGGCATCGCAATAGAGATTATCGAGCAGTACGAATTCTTCCGCGATCTTGTGATGGTTGGGCGTGGTGTTCCGGCCGAAGATGCACAGCCGCGGATCCCCATTGCCCTGCGGCAGATCGCCAAACACCTGATCGTAGGTGCGGTTTTCCTTGATAATATAGATGACGTGCCGGATGGGAGAACCGGCGCCGACGCGCTGGGGGACAATGGAGGGGCCGGACACGGACGGGCGCGCTTTCGCCAGCATCTCGTCATTATAGGGAGAATTAGCCATCGCCTGCCGCGTATATTCGGCCAGCGCTGGCTTCAAATCGCCTAAAGGCACACGGGTGACGCTCCCGCGTTGCAGCCGGGCGATATGATCGCCGCGCTCCTTGGGGGGCAGCAGCGGGCTCGTGGGCCCCTTGAGATTCGCGTAGCCGGCCAGGCCCTTGGCCGATCCAATATAGAGCGACTGGCCGTCGGCCCCGACCGTAAGGGAGGCCGGATACCACGCGGCCGGAATGAAACCGGCGACGTCGGAGATCTCGCGCTCGGCGAGGTTGATCACGGCAATATTGTTGTTATCGGCGTTGGCGACGAAGAGGACCTTGCCGGTGGCATCGAGGGTGAGCGCATTGGGCGTCGAGCCGACGGGGGCCATTTTATACATTGCGGTGGAGATGACCTCGATGGGCTGTAGGGTCCTGGTGTCGAGAACGTACACGGAATTCTCGTTGGAGCACGCGACGAACAGTCGGCCGTCGGGCGCGAGGACCATGTCGTTGGGGTTATATCCCACCCGCACAGTGCCGCGGGTTTTCAGCGTGGCCGTATCGATGGCCGACACTGAGCGGCTGCCCCAGTTTGAAACGTACAGCGTTTCGGCGGTTGGATCCAGGAGCAGATCGTAGGGGTGAATCTCGGTTGGCAGCTCGGCGACGCGTTCGCCGGTGCGGGTATCAAACACGACGATCTGCCCCGAGGTGGTCTGCGTGCCGCGGTTGCCGGCATAGAGGAGTGGCTTGCTCGGGTGGTGAGCGAGAGCGGACCAGTAGATGCCGTTCGGAGGCTGCCGGTGGTGGAGTTCCCGGGTGGGAGCGGCGGAGAGCCGGCCCGCCTCGAAGGCAAATTCATATATAGGCGCCGCGGTCGGGTTGCTGCGGCTCTGGGCGTTGCCGCCGGAGACGTAAAGCCGCTGGCCGTCCGGCGACCAGGCGAGACCGAGCCAGGTCGATTTCAGCGCGATCGTCTGCCGGATCTCGAGGGTCGCCGCGTCGATGACGGCGATTCCGTGCGGGCTGTGGCCGCAGTGGAGTGCCACGATGCTGCGCCCATCCGGAGTGGGCGTGAGATTGAGCACGTAGTCGGGCAGGGTCACGTGCTGGCCGGCGGGCGACAGCCTCCAGCCGTTCGGCAGCAGTTGGCCGTTCTCCGTCGCTTGCGGGATCTGCGCCGGAAGCGTGGCGACGAGGACGGTGGCGAGCAGCAGGGTGGCGGAGTAAGCATTCATCGTATTGCCGGGGCGGCCGAGGCGTGCGCGCCGAACAGAATGAAGTCAACCGCCCGCAGCCCGGCCAGCCCGGCCGAGCGGCAAATAGCAGCCGGTGGAACTGCGATTAGAAACCGCTCTATTCAGCTGCGCCGGAGGCGGGTTTGTCCCGTCAAGCCCAAGAGCTGACTGTATGAGCTACCAGGGCAGGCCTGAAGGAAAGGAGCGAAGAAAGACATGCGACGACTCAACGCATGTCGTCCTTTCGTTTGGTTGTGTTCAAGGTCTGAGGCCCGGCCTCGCTGGACTTCTCGCCAGGATGACGGATCGTGTTCATGTCTATCGCTGTCGCCCCTGCATTGCTCACCCCGACACTCCCATGAACCGACGCATTTTCCTGAAGACGACCACGAGTGCCGCTGTGGCGGCGATTTTCGCTCCGGGCGCGTTTGCGGCGCCGAAGCGGAATCTCCGCAAGGCGATCATGTATTCCACGATCGGGGTGAAAGGCACCGTGCTCGAGAAGTTCCGCGCCATGAAGGCGGCCGGATTCGAAGGCGTGGAGCCGATGGGCGCGATGAATCGCGACGAGGTGCTCGCGGCGTTCGCGGAGACTGGCCTCCAGGCCGCCAGCGTGTGCTGCCACACCCATTGGGTGAAGCCGCTCTCGGCCCCGGATGAGGCGACGCGCCAGATCGGCCTCGATGGCCTTCTCCACAGCTTGCATGACGCCCGCGCCTATGGTGCGACGAGCGTGCTGCTCGTGCCGGGGGTCGCTCGCAACGGCGTGACCTACCAGCAGTGTTTTGACCGCTCCATCGTGGAGATCAGAAAAGCGATACCGGTGGCGAAAGAGTTGGGCGTGAAGATCGCGATCGAGAATGTGGGCAACGATTTCATCCTGACGCCCGAGCAGGCGGTGGACTATCTCGACGCGATCGACAGCGAGTGGGTCGGGTGGCACTTCGACATCGGCAACGTCGGTCGTCGGGGCCCGGCGGCCGAGAAGTGGATTCACGCGCTTGGGAAACGCGTGCTCAAGATTCATATCAAGGATTACAGTGCGGCGCCGGTGGACCCGAAGGCCAAGCGTAACACGCGGCCCAAATTGCTCGACGGCGACACCAACTGGCCCGCCGTCATGGCCGCGCTGGACAAGGCCGGCTACACCGGCTGGGCGATCTCGGAGCAACCCGGCAACCAGGCCGCGGATGTGGCGACGGCGAGCGATCTCGCGCAGCGGATGGAGCGGATTTTTGCGTTGTGAGCCGGCCTCCTCTGCGGGGCGTTGGCCTAGGGTAGACGGATCACACAAATTGGGCGGATTGAAGGATACAAATCCCACGCGGCGGCGTCTTCCCCGCGCCTGAACTGGCCTGCTGGATCGGCCGGCCGCAATCTTCGCGGTGACGCGGCCGTCCGCCGAAGCGAGGCCAGGAAGAGGCGAGGATGAAGCAAGGATGAGGCAAGGATGCAGATGCCGAGAGCGAAGGCATCACGAACGCAGAGCGAACGAACCACGGCCGAACCGCTCGTGCGTTCCAGCGAGTGAGCTTCGCGGCCATCGCAGGCGAGGGGGGAGTTTACCGGGATGGTGCATCTTGGTGGGGCGGCGTGAGCGCGCCCACGTCTGGCTTGTTTCCGTGAGCCGCCACTCAAGGAGGCGGAGTTTCGAGGTCACACCGCGAACGGTCGCGCTTATAAGCGACTCTACATTTCCTGCATCTTGGTGCTTCGTCGGTCTGGATGCTCGGTTTTCCGCGTTGAAGCGATATCACTCGGCAAAGCGAAGGAGTCGCCATGAACCATTCCAGATTGCGGCGAGTTGTCATCACTCTCGCGTTGATCGCGGGCGCGGCCAGTCCGCTGCCCGCCCATGCTGAAACCGCGGCCGAGCGCGAGTCGCGAATGGCCTGGTGGCGCGAGGCGCGCTTCGGGATGTTCGTGCACTGGGGGTTGTATTCCGGCCTCGCGGGTACGTGGGACGGCAAACCGGTCGCGACCAAGGGTGGCATGGAGTGGATCCAGCAGCGGGTCAAAGTGGATACCGACACTTACGCGAAGGCGGCGTTGCCGCTCTTCAAGCCGACGCGGGATTTTGCCCGCGAGTGGGCGGCCCTGGCGAAGGCGGCGGGTTGCCGCTATATCGTTTTCACGACCAAGCATCACGACGGCTTCGCGCTGCACGACTCGAAAACCGGCGACTATAACGCGGGCGCGAAGCTACAGCGCGATCTCGTTCGCGAAATCGTGGTGGCGGCCCGCGAGCAAGGTCTGCGCGTGGGCTTCTATCATTCGGTGATCGACTGGCATCACGACCAGTATGCCTATGCAAAGTCGAAACAGCTCCCGCACCCGCTCCGGGGGCAGCCCTATCCGAACGGTGAGCGCGACCATGCGACGTATATCAATTATCTCCATCGGCAGGTGGAGGAGTTGGTGAGTGGCTACGGGCCGATCGATATTCTCTGGTGGGACTACAGCGCGCAGGATTTCCAGGGTGACGAGGCATGGCGGGCGAGCGACCTCATGGCCTTGGTGCGCGCGCGGCAGCCGGGGATCATCATGAACAACCGGCTGTTTCGCATCCCGGCGGCGGGTTGGGGCGGCATGGGTACGACGGGTTACCTGCCGCAGCTCGATCCGGGCTATGGCGACTTCATCACGCCGGAACAGCACATCCCGCCCACCGGGATGCCGGGCGTCGATTGGGAAACGTGCATGACGCTCAACACCACCTGGGGCTATAGTGAGCATGATCACGCCTGGAAGAGCGACGAGACACTCATCCGCAACCTCATCGATATAGCGAGCAAGGGCGGCAACTATCTCCTGAATATAGGACCGAAAGGCGACGGCACCGTGCCGCCCGAAACCGTGAAGGCGTTTCACGCGATTGGCGCGTGGATGAAGACGAACGGGGAAGCCATTTACGGCACGACGGCGAGCCCGTTTGCCGGGCTCGCGTGGGGGCGCTGTACACAGAAGCCGCTCGCGGGTGGAGGGAGGAGGCTTTACCTGCACGTCTTCGACTGGCCTGCCGATGGCAAGCTGGTCGTGCCGACCTCCGCGCGGGTGCTGGGGGCGAAGCTTCTGGCTGGGAGCGCCAAACTCGGCGTCAGCCGCAGCGGTGAAGCGACGATCATCACGCTTCCGCCGCGGGCGCCAAACGCGATCGCGAGTGTGGTGACGCTCGATCTCGCTGGCGACAGCGCGGCGGTGCGATGATGCGATGCGCCCGGCGTTTCGCCTGGCCGTAAGCTCTCTGTCTACGGCGTTCGGGCTGCCGAAGCGTTGAGCTGCCTCTCGAGCTTGGTGATGGCGGCGGTTGTCCACTGTGCTCGCGCCGGTTCCGGCAGCCGCGCGATCAAGTGACTCGAATCGGCCTGCACAGCCCGATGGGGTTTGTCATCTATTAGATGACAAACCCCGTGCGCGCGGCGGAGGGAGAGAGGAGGAGCGGAGAACTCAGGCCCGCTGGGAGAGCGGGCCTTGTCTTCGGTAAATGCGAATCGCCTTCCCCGGCTTAGAAACGCACCGTCAGGCTGAGGTCGACCTCGAGCGGCATGACGTAGCTATAGCGATAAACGTTTTCACCGCTGGCGAGCGTGGTGAAACTCGTTTTGCGCAGGTCGCTGTTTTCCAGGTCGCCAATATTTCGGAAACCGAGGCGGGCGCGGACCTGTTGGTTCCAGATTTTCTGGTCGCGCATGATATAGCCGTGGAAAAGGTGCGTCGAACCACCCGCGAGCTCCTGGCCATTGGAGATGCCGAACAGGTAGTCGTCGCGCCAGCTGCCGTTGAGGCCGATGCGTACGCCGCGAAGCGGTTTCCAGGTGTCGCGCTGGAACGCGTAGTCGACGACCCAGCTCGCGGACCATGGTGAGGCGCGGGCGCCGGTCGGCTTCTGGTCTATATCGAGCGAGTCGAGCAGCGTCTTCGCTTCGTTGAGCAGTGCGGGGAGCTCGTCGCCGCGGGCAACGGCGGCCTCGTAATAACCGCGGAAGGAATCGAGATCCGGTTCTCCCGTGACCTTGGTGCGCGCGAGGGTGAAGCGCATCTGGAGTCCCTTGACCGGCCGCAGATTCAAAGTCAGGTCCGCGCCAGTGGAGTTCTCGGTGGAGCGATAGTAACGGGAGGCGCTGCCTGTGCCTTCTTCAGCGTATTTATAGCGCGGATCGCCGGGCAAGACGTCGTTGGGGTTCATCAGATCCTCGATTTCGGAGGAGTCGAAGCTGATGATGGTGTTCCAACTGAGCGCGACGTTCTGGCGATCTATATCAAAGACGCCGAGATTGATACTTGCGCGGTCATTCCAGAAGTTGCCCTTCAGGCCCACTTCCTTGGTGACGCCGGTGATCGGGCCGAAGCGTTCGCGATCGAACGTGCGCAGGCCCTGGAAACGAAACGACTCCGAGTAAACGCCGTAGAGATTCAGATCCTTCGTGAGCATCACCGTGAGCCCGCCGGTCATGCTCGTGTTCTCGAGGCGCAGTTGCTTGTTCTCGACGTATTCGCCGGAGAGGGCGTCCTGTTTCTTGGGCGGCGCGATCTCCTCGCCATACTCGCCGAAGGTGCGCACGCCGTTGTATTCATAATTCCGATTCCAGTCCTGGCGGGCGCCGAGGAGGGTCTGGATGCGGCCGTTGAAATAACGGCCGCTGGCGGACAAGGCGACGGCCGAGGACTGGCGCCATTGGGTGCCGTCGGTCGCGCTGGTGCCGGAGGGAAAGTAGGCGAGCAGCTTCGGCGTAATGGTCGACGTGGACGGCAGGTTGGCGGGCTTCATCGCATCGAAGAGTGCCCGCGAATAGAAGCGGGGATCGTCGAGGTAAAGACGCAGGCGCACGCGATCGGCGTTGGCATCGAATCCCGTGGCGGTGCCTTGATCGACCTTGAAGGTGTTGAACGTATTGAAGCGATAGTTCAGCACCTGGTCTTCGCGGTATTCGGCGCTGCCGACGAAGAGTTGCTGCATCCATTTCCACTTGTCGAATTTGTACACGGACGTGCCGCGAAACGAGTGGACCTCGTTACCGAAGCGCTTCTCGTCGAGCTCGGACTCGACATAGGGACGGCCGTTCACGTCGACACTGATCGTGGCGGAAAAGAAGTTATCGTTGCGGATCGCGGTCTGCTTCTGGTGATTATAGGCGACCTCGAGACCGACCGGTCCGACGCGCTGCTCGACCGTGACGGAGGTCGTATGGAAGGGCCGGTTTTGCCGATCGAACGAGCCGCGGAGATTATAGTGTTTGGGGTAACCTTCGAAACGCTTCGTGCCGACGGTGGCGCCGGCGGCATTGCGCATCGTCACGTCAAAATACCCGCCTTCGACGAGCGAGGGCGAGCCGCCGGCGGGCCCGTTGGAACGATCGGCTGAGGGTAATTCGGAGCGCACGATCCATTCGCCGTCGGAGGTATAGTAGAGACGATTGGTGGTGAAGGCACGCGAGCGGGCGGAGACCTCGCGGATGCTGACGCCGCCGAACCCGCGGCGATTGGCGAAGTCGCCACGCTCGTGTTCGACGCGGATCATCGTGTTCTTAAAGGGCTGCCAGGTGGTGTTGATCGTCTCGCCTTCGAGCTTGAAGGTGGAGGAGTCCTGAAAGGTGCGCATCTGGCGGCGTACGGCATTGAAGCGGACCGCGAGGTTGTGGCGCAGCCTGCGGTTATAATCGATCTGGAAGCGGTAGGCGCCCTCGTTGGTATATTGCGCAAGGAACGTGCCGAAATTCCGCATCTGCGCGCGCTTGGTGAAGACGGAAGCCTGGCCGCCGGGCTCGACGTCGCCGAAGATGAGCGAGTTGGAGCCTTTGCCGAAGTCGATGCGCTCGACGTTATAGGTGTCGCTCGGAATATACCAACGGAAGTAGTTGCGCGTGGCCGTCGAGCCAGTGAGGCCGCGGAAGGAGACGGCGCCGCTCTGGCTGTCGTTTTCCATCAGGGGTGGCGCGTAGGCGTTGGCGACGAAGTTCGCGACATCATCGGCGGTGAACAGGCCGAGATCTTCCATGAAGTCGGCGGTGATCGCGTCGATGCTCACCGGCACATCCTTGAGCATCTGCTTGGTGCGCGTCGCCGAGAGGGTCTCGTTGGCCGACCAGCCGGCTTCGTTTTCGGTGGAGACGATGAAGGGTGAGAGGGTGACGGTGTCTTCGCCGGTGGTGACGACCGG
>JAKFEQ010000005.1:0-449675 GCA_036675625.1 Opitutaceae bacterium
CAGCTCAATCCACGAAAGGGAGGGAGCCAAGCCCCCTCCCTTAAACCCTCCCCTTAAATCTTTTTATCTCACCAAACCACCACTCCACGAAACGGCTTTTTGCTGAACTTGACCGACACAACTGTTGCGGTCGTGACCAGGAACTCAGGCAGGCTCGGAGAGCCAACCCCACCTTCAGCGCCATGCCTCGATGACTTAGTCTGCCGCCAGCGCTGCCATTTTCAGCGCGGTGTTCCAATTGCGCCCGGTGCCGCGCGTGCCGAGTGCTTTCTCGATCACCGGCAACGTCAGCTTCGAGCGACCGATGCCATCCGGATAGACTATATAGGCATGCCGGCTGTATGCACTCACGGTTTCACGGCCCTTGATGGCGGCTTGTAGCGCTTTTACCTGCGCGGCCGTCGGGGCTGCCTTGAGCACCACGACGACGAGGTGCGATGGATCATGTTTCGCTGCGTCGGGAAACGGATTTCGCGCGATCACCTCCTGCCACTCGTCGGTCGTGCGCACGAAAAAATCGGTGTCCAGGCCGAGCGCTTTTTTCGCTTCGGTTTCGAGCCGCTGCTCGAGCTTCGCTCCGCCGGCTCCGGCACTGCGAAACACGAGGTTTCCGCTTTGCAGCAAGGTGCGCGCGTCGGCGAATCCAAGCTTCGTGAGCCACGCGCGGAGGTCGGCCATGGCAACGTTGCCGGTGCCGCCGACGTTTACGGCGCGAAGAAAGGCGAGGTGAGTGGTCATGATGCAGCAATCAAAACGTTTTCTGAGCCGGAACGATTCGGAAACATTGCTTGCCCACGAAACACACGAATCACACGAAATGAAACGGGTTCGGAACGGGAGTGAGATTTGATCGGGGCCACCCTTCAGTGAGCGAACGAGCCCGGCACGTGCCCATCCAACGCATTCCTTTCGTGTGTTTCGTGGGCTGCTCCGATTGAGCGGGCTGTTGCGGTCCCAGGTAACATCCGCGTAGGACCTGACGCCCATCGCACGCGAGACTGCGCTGGCTCCTCACATGGCCAGCCTGGATTCGCCTGCAGACTCACCGCTCGAAACGCAGGACGATTTGTTTCCGGGGATGAGATCGAACTGCGCGTAACGCTGGATCTTGCCGCCGGCACGTTTCGTCCAGGTTGGCAAGGCGATCGCGGGCCTGGGCGAGGAGCTCGCGGCGGCGCGCGGCCGCTACGCGGAAGTGAAGCAACTGGACGAGACGCTCTTCGCACGCGATTTCGAATCGATGTGATCGCGGCGAGGAGACCAGAGACCAGAGACACTGAGTCACTGATTACCGATTACTAATCACTCTCACTTCCACCTTCACTCTCACTTTTGGATGAAACTCGATCGCCTGCCTTACGAGCCCGGCGCGCTCGTCGATTTTTATGAAGAGGGCCTGACGGCGCTCGGCGCGCTGTGCTCGCGGACCGTGGCACGACCGGCTCGAAGTCGTGGCGGAAGGGACGGCCGCGCGGTTGTGGAATGGCGACGGTGCCCTGCACTCGGTCGAGCTCCAGTTTGCGCCGTCGGAAGCGACCGGCGCGCGCGACGCGGCGCGCGAAGTCTTCCCGGGGTGTCCGCTCACGTTCCGGCTGGCGGGAGTCGCTGAGTCCGGCGCCGCTCGCGCTCGAGCGGGTGGTGCTCGCGGCGGAGGGGCTCGGAGCGCGCGCACCAGACGCGGCGGTGGCGGAACGACTCTGGCGTAACCAGGTTACGGATACGGTGCGCTGGCGGGAGACGGCGCCGTGGCGGACGGATTTTCATTTCTCGCTCGTCGCGCTCGTGCGGTGCGAGATCCAGACGATCGACCAGTATTGGTCGCTGCGCCGCGTGGCGCTCGCGTTGCCCGATGGCCGCTCGACGACGGCCTGGCGAGCGAGATCGGTTTCGCGCGGGTGAGCGAGACGAGCCCGCCGGCGGATGCGTGGCCGCAGCCTGAGCCGGCGAAGTGGGGCGCGTTACTCGCCCGTGCGACCGAGCAAGAATGGCCGGCGAACTGGCCGACGTGCGGGTGCGCCAGGAGAACCGGCTGCGACGCGAGCTCGAGCGGGTGGACGACTATTTCGAGAACTACGAACGCGAGTTGGCGGAGCGTGCCGGGCGTGGCGGTGGGAGCGCAAAGATCAAACTGGCGGGACCGACTCGCGGTGGCGAAGGCCGAGCATGCGCGGCATCGCGCCGATCAGGTGGCGCGCCACGAGATCGCGATCGTGCCGTATGTGGATGGGCTTCTGCTGGTCGCGGAGCCGGCGTGGCGCATGGCGTTCAGGTGGATCGCGCGCACCAGCCGAAGGAGAGCCTCACGGCGCGCTTCGTGCCGCGTGCGCGACGGTGGGAAGTCGGGCCTTTCAACAACTCGGAGATGCGACCGACTCTGCCTCGCTCTAAATAGTTTCGCTTTGTGCGCGAGCGGCAACGCGTGCAGACCTTCGGCGAATGCACGCGAATTCACTCGATGCCGCTCACACTCTGCTTCGAGAACGGTTTGGATTTCCGGCTTTCCGTCCCGGACAGGAAGCGGTGATCGGACATCTGCTCGCGGGGCGCTCGGCGCTGGCGGTGTTTCCCACGGGCAGCGGGAAGAGCCTGTGTTATCAGCTCCCGGCGTTGCTGCTCGAGGGGCTCACGGTGGTCGTCTCGCCGTTGATCGCGTTGATGAAGGACCAAGTGGATTTTCTCGAGCAACGCGGGGTCGCGGCGGCGCGGCTCGACTCGAGCGTGAGCCGCGAGGCGTTCGAGGAGATTCAAAACGCGTTGCGCGAGCGGCGGCTGAAACTGCTCTTCGTGGCGCCGGAGCGTTTCTCGAATGAGCGTTTCCTCGCCCGGTTGAAAACGCTCGCGATCGACCTGCTCGTGATCGATGAGGCGCACTGTATTTCGGAGTGGGGCCACAACTTCCGGCCCGATTATCTGAAGCTCGCCCGCTACGCGCGGGAGCTGAAGGTCGGGCGCGTGCTCGCGTTGACGGCGACGGCTACGCCGACCGTGGCGCAGGATATCTGCCGCGAATTCGCCATCACGCCGGAGGCGCATGTGCACACGGGTTTTTACCGGTCGAATCTCTATTTGCGTGCGACTGCGTGTACGTCGCGCGAGCGGCTCGACACACTGCTCGAGCGGCTGAAGTCCCGGTCACGGTCGGGCGAAAACGGCCCGACGATCGTCTACGTGACGCTGCAGAAAACCGCCGAAGCGGTCGCGGCCGCGCTGGTCGATGCGGGATTTTCCGCCGATGCTTATCACGCCGGCATGGAAGCGGAGTCGCGCGAAGCGGTGCAGAATCGTTTCATGACGGCGGACGATCGCATCGTGGTCGCGACGATCGCGTTCGGCATGGGCATCGACAAGGCGAACATCCGCGCGGTCTATCACTATAACCTGCCGAAGAGCCTGGAAAACTACGCGCAGGAAATCGGGCGCGCGGGCCGCGATGGCGCGCAGTCGCAGTGCGAGGTTTTTGCGGCGGCCGAAGACCTGACGGTGCTGGAAAATTTCACCTATGGCGACACGCCGACACCCGAGGCGCTGCGCGATTTCCTGAAGGAGTTGCTGCAAGGCCGCACGGCGGGCGAAGCGTTCGACATTTCGACGTACGAACTCTCGGCGCGGCACGACATCCGGGCGCTCGTCGTATCGACCGCGCTGACCTACCTGGAGCTCGAAGGCTTCATCGCAGCAACCGCGCCATTCTATACGACGTATCAGTGGAAATTTCAGCGACCGGCCGAGGAAATCCTCGGTCGGTTCGATGGCGAACGGCGGGAGTTTCTCGAACGGCTTTTCGGGCTCGCGAAGGTGGGGCGGATTTGGAATTCGGTGGTGCTCGCTGACGCCGCCGCGGCGCTCGGCGGCGAACGGGAGCGCGTGGTGAAGGCGCTCACGTATCTCGAGGAGAAAGGTGATGTGGAAATCCAAGTCGCGGGCGTGCGGCAGGGCTATCGCGTCGTGCGCGTGCCGGAGGATCTCGCGGCGGTGTGGCACGAACTGCGGCGGCGTTTCGCGACGCGCGAGCAGAGCGATATCGCGCGGGTGGGCAAAGTCGCGGAGCTGCTGTCCGGCGATGGCTGCATCGTCCGGCGGCTGCTCGCGTATTTTGGCGAGGAACTCGGGCGCGATTGCGGCCACTGCGGAGCATGTGCGGGTGACCCGCCGGTGATGCTCGAGCGCTCCGCCGCGCCGGTAGCGTTGCCGGAGGAGGAGCTGGCGACGTTGCGGGCCGCGCATCCGCGGGCGCTCGGTGGAGCGCGGCAGATCGCGCGTTTCCTGTGCGGCATCGCCTCTCCGGCACTCACGGCGGCGAAGCTCACGCGGAATCCATTGTTTGGATACGCGGGCGAGATGCCCTTCGGCGAAGTGCTGAAGGCGGCGAAGGAGATGTTGACGGGAAGTAGCGAGGGCGCTCCGCCTGACAATTCCCTGACAACTGGCTGACCGCGGGCTGACAACCTGCGCGGCGATTCGTGGTTCACTCCCTGGGTCACAACCAGGGATTCACCATGAAAATTCGTATCGCTTGTTTCGTTTCGCTCACCGCGGTCGCGCTGCTTGGCGCGGTGCCGCTCGCGTTCGCCGGCAATGACACCGTTCAGCTTCGCGTCGATGTCGATCGCGCAGTGCTCCCGGCCGACAGCACGGAAAAGGCCGTGGTGAAAATCGCGCTCGATGGCGTGCGACTGCCGCGGCGCGAGACCCGGCCGCCGATCAACCTTGCGCTGGTCATCGATCGCTCCGGCTCGATGACCGGCGACAAGATCGTCAAGGCGCGCGAGGCCGCGCTCGAAGCGGTGGAGCGGTTCGCGCCGGACGATATCGTGTCGCTCGTCGTGTTCGACAATCGGATCGACACGCTGGTGCCGGCGCAGCGGGTCGGCGATGGCCGGCGGTTGCGCGAGGTGATCTGCAACATCGAGCCGCGTGGCGGCACGGCATTGCACGGTGGTGTGACGCGGGGCGCCGCGGAAATCCGGAAAAACCTCGAGGATCGCAGCTCCATCAATCGGGTGATCCTGCTTTCGGATGGGCTCGCGAATGTCGGGCCGAGCTCGCCTGAGGAATTGGGCCGGCTCGGCACCTCGCTGATGAAGGAAGGAATTTCCGTCACGACGATCGGGTTGGGGCTGGGCTTCAACGAAGACCTGATGACGCGGCTCGCGCAGCGCAGCGATGGCAACACGTATTTCGTCGAGCACAGCTCCGATCTGTCGCGCATCTTTGCCGCGGAACTGGGTGATGTGATGAACGTGATTGCACGGCGCGTGGTGATCGAAATCGATTTTCCGCGCGGCATGCGGCCGCTCTGCTTCGTCGGACGCGACGGGACGATTCGCGGTCAGCGTGCGGAACTGAGGTTGAACCAGCTTTACGGCGGGCAGGAGAAATTCGCTTTGATCGAAGTCGAGGTTTCTCCGGCGGAAGCAGGCGCGGAACGCGAGATCGCTCGCGCGCGGGTGAGCTATGACGATGCCGTGAACCAGCGCGCCGCAACCGTCACGGCGGCGCGCACGATTCAGTTTAGCGCGAACCGCAAGACGGTCGTGAGCTCGGCGGACCACAAGGTGCAGGCCGATTATGCGGCGAACGTGATGGCGCTGGCGAAAGACGAGGCGATCGTGCTCGTCGATGCGGACCGGCGCGATGCGGCGGCCGCGTTGCT
Organism: Opitutaceae bacterium; assembly: GCA_036675625.1. Taxonomy (GTDB): domain Bacteria; phylum Verrucomicrobiota; class Verrucomicrobiia; order Opitutales; family Opitutaceae; genus ER46. Next base: position 5,654 of record JAKFEQ010000005.1, read on the forward strand.
GCGCGAACGCGCGGACGAACTGCGGAAATCGGCCGAGGTTTATTCGAACCTGACGGTGAAGGAGCTCGCCGCGGGTGCGGCGCCCGCGGCGGCGAAGATCGAGCGGGACGGGCTGAGCAATGCGGAGCGGAAGCTCTATCGCACGGAGAGCGCGCAGACGCGGAATCAGCAGAGCTCGGGCAGCCCGAGCACGCCTTGACGTCCCGCTTTGGAGCGCGTTTCCCGCCTTTCCAACGAACCTTCTTGTCCTAACCTGCCGTCGTGTCGCCCGTTTCGCGTCGCATTTTCCTCTATTGGGTCTTGCTGTTCGTGCCGACGCTGGCGGCGGGTGGCGGCGCAATCCTGTTGTTGCGTCGGGAGCAGGCGCGGGTCGCGGAGCAAGGCGCCTACGCCGATGAGGCGCGCCGGGCGGCGATCGCCGCGCGGGCGCGATTGAGTGTGGAGAGTGTCGAACTGCTCGTCGGCGATGTGCAGACGGGATTGCTCGATACACTCGCGGAGCCTCGCGCGAGGGACGTTGAGCAGTTCATGGAGCAATGGGAGCGCTCGAATCCGCTCGTGCGCATGGCCTTTCGCGTGACGGCGGGCGGGGAGTTTCTGCGGCCGGATCCCGCAGCCGCCAACGAAGAGGCGCGTGGTTTCCTGCGGCGATTTTCCCGGCCATTCCAGGAGAATCCGCCATGGGCGATTCCGCCCGCACCGGCGATCGGCACGATGCCGGGCGAGCAGATTAAACGCGAGCGGGACGCGGATGAGATGCGTCAGGACGTGACGTCGAACGTGGCGCAGGTGCAATCGGCGCGGCGCGACGTGCAGCAGTTGTTCAAGGCGCAGGAGCTGGCGGTCAGAGGCCGGACGAGTGAGGGCTCCTATGCGGAGGATCGGCGCGTGCCTGCGGCGTCATCCGCGCCGGCGAACGCTTCGGCGGTGGACGTGGGCCGCGCGAAAGAGCGGCCGATGGCGCGCAACGAAGCGAAATCGGGGGCGGCGTATCCAGAGTTAAATGACGCGGCTGGCCGGCGTGGCTGGTGGCCGACGTCGGTGGACGGGCGGCTGCACCTGATCGCCTGGGTGGAACTGCCGGGCGGGGGCGAAGTGCGTGGCGTGGAAGTGGAGACGGCGGCGTTACTCAGTCGCCTGGAGTCGGCGCTGCCGGCGGCGCCCGGCAGCGGGGAAGGATTTGTGCTGCGGGATGGGAGCGGACGGATCGTGCATCAGCGTGGCGCGGTGCCACGGAATGCGGAGCCGGTGGTGCGGGTGCCGCTCGCGGCCGCGCTGCTGCCCGGATGGGAAGTGCTCGGCTATTTCACGGCGGCGCCGGCGGGCAGCGCCGCCGGCGCGGGGGTTTTCTGGCTCGGTGCGCTGCTGGCGGGCGTATTCGTCGCGGCGATACTGGCGGGCGGATCGCTGCTGTTGTGGCAGGCGCGACGCAGCGAGGAGGAAGCGGCGCAGAAAACGTCGTTCGTCGCGAACGTGTCGCACGAGTTCAAGACGCCGTTGACCACGATCCGGTTGTATTCGGAGCTGCTGGAGCAGGGCCGGGTGCGCGACGGCGAGCAGGGGCGCGCGTATTTGCGCACGATCGGGCGCGAGACGCAGCGGCTCGCGCGACTGGTGAACAACGCGCTGGATTTCAGCCGGCTGGAGCAAGGGCGGAAGAAATATGCGCGCGAGGAGATCGATCTGGGCGCGGAGATCGGGCGTTTGCTCGACACGCACGCGCCGCGCGTGACGGAAGCGGGGTTGCGGCTCGAGCGGAACTTGCCGGCGACGCCGGTGAGCGTGATGGCGGACCGCGACGCGTTGGAGCAGATCGTGCTCAACCTGATCGACAACGCGTGCAAATACGCGGCGGACGGCGGTCAGGTTGCAGTGACGGTGGCGAAGCCTCGCGACGGGCAATCGGGCGGTGAGGTGCGCGTGAGCGATCGCGGACCGGGAGTGCCGGCGGAGCAGCGCGGGCGGGTCTTCGAGAAGTTTCACCGAGTGGACGACGCACTGACGGCGGAGAAGACGGGCGCAGGACTGGGTCTGAGCATCGCGCGGCAACTGGCGCGGGGGCTCGGCGGAGAGTTGCGTTATGTGGCGCGCGAGGGCGGCGGGGCGGAATTTGTTTTGGAGCTGCCATGAGCGTCGAAACAAAAAAGCGGTTTACAGAAGGGAACGTGGGGAACGAAGAGCCTGGTGTTCTCCGCTCCCTTTGTTGCCTTCTGTTCAATTCGGTGGTCGGCAAATGAAAGCCAAAATCCTCATCGCGGAAGACGACGCGAACATCCGGCTCGGGCTCGTGGCGACGCTCGAGAGCGAAGGCTACGACGTGACGGCGGCGAGCGATGGCGCGCAGGCGTTGAAGCTGTATCCACAAAGCAAGTTCGACCTCGTGCTGCTCGACGTGATGATGCCAAGGGCGAGCGGCTACGACGTGTGTCGCGAGCTGCGCGCGAGCGGGGCGCGGGTGCCAGTCCTGTTTCTCACCGCAAAGGGCGAGGAGATCGACAAGGTCGTCGGGCTGAAGCTCGGGGGCGACGACTACGTGACGAAGCCGTTTGGCGTACATGAGTTGCTCGCGCGCATCGAGGCGTTGTTGCGGCGGGCGCGGGCCGGCGGCTCGCCCGGACTGGCGGAGCCATTGCCGCCGACGTTTGCGTTCGGTGCGGCCGAGATCGACCGCAGAAAATTCGCGGCGACGGTGAATGGCCGGACGACGGCGCTGACCGGGCGGGAGCTGAAACTCGCGGAGGTCTTCGCCGCGCATGCCGGAGAAGTTCTGACGCGCGACGCGCTGCTCAATGCGGTCTGGGGGGTGGACTATCTGGGCACGACGCGGACGCTCGATCAGCATGTCGCGCAGCTGCGGAAGAAAATCGGCGCGGGCATCGATGGCCGCGAGCCGATCGCGACCGTGCACGGGGTGGGATATCGTTATGATCTCACCTAGCGCCGGCGCTGCTTCATGTCGCTGATGCGCGGGGCGCGTTTTCCTTTTAGGACGGCGCCGCGGACGGTGATGTAGGCGAGTTCGCGATCGGCGCGCGCGGCGCGGAGGAGGAGGCCGCCGCGGCTCATGTCGCCGCGGCCGACGAAGTCGCCAGGGAACAACAGCTGGTCGCCGAAGACGTCGAGGAGGACGTCGCGGTATTTTCGGGTGGCGATGCTGCCGAGCAGAATCGCCTCTACCGGGGAGCCGATTTGCGCGGCCAGCGACCTGGCGTCCCGGCGCAGCGGTTTATGGTAGCGCGGGTCGTCCTCGTGGATATCGACACGACCGAAAGCTTCGAGCTCGCTCGGCGTCAGGATTCGTTCGGGGTCCACGAGCCCGGCGTTGGCGGTGATAACGCGGATGACATCGCCGGCGGCGGGGTCGGCGAAATGACGCGCGTAGGTGATCTTGCCGCGGAAGTAGAGCGCGCTGGCGAAGGAAAAGATTTCCGCGAGTGGGAGGCCGCTCGCGTGGAAGCGGCGCGCGAGCGCGAACGGGGCGCGCGGGTTGAGAAGGAGCTGCGCGCGCACGCCACCAACTTTCGCGGGCGAAAGAACAAAGAGGCGCGGCACAAAGGTGGGAGCGGTCGACGCTGGAGCTCAGCGTGGCCACACGGGCTGCTGCGGCCGCGATTGGATTGGAGGCGGCGGTTGCTGCGGCACGTTCCCCGTGCCGATCGTGCCCTGCGGGAATTGAGGTGCGCTGGGTTGTGATGGCGCTGGTGGCGGGTAGCCCGTCCCGCCGGAGGATTGAGATCCAGGCTGCGGATACGGATTCGGATAACTGCCGGATTGGGCGGGGTATTGCTGCGGGTAGGGAGATTGTGGATACGACGAGGGTGGCGGCGGCTGGGTTGTCGGATGCTGCGGGTAGCTGGTCGAAGGATATTGCGACGGATAAGGCTGTTGTTGCGGGTAGGGTTGCTGTTGCGGGTAAGGCTGCTGCGGATACGTTGTTCCCGTTTGCGGCGGATAGGGTTGGCCCGGCTGCGGGTGGTTTTGGGGCGGATAACTTTGCGGCGGGGCGCGGGTGCCGTAGGGCGGTTGCTGACCGGTCGCGGTGGGTGTGGTCGTGGCAGTCGTCGGTTGTGCGGGCATCGCAGGGGGGGGCTGTGCTTTCGAAACGTCGGGCACTTTCAGGACCCGGCCTTCGGCGACGGTGTCGTTGAGGGTCACCTGGTTCATCAGGGCGATTTCCTCGGCGCTGATCTCCTGCGGCAACGAGGTGGGGACAAAGGAAGCAAAGGGCGCATTGCGATCGGCGCGGACGAGCTTGAGCCGGGCAGGCTGGACGTTCATCGCGGCCGGGTTGTGGAGCGGGGCGAAGCCGGCGGCGGTATTCTCGAACGTCGACCGTACCTGGTTGAAGACCTCGGCGGGAGCGTATCCGAGAATGCTATACACCTTGTTGTCGTATTCGATGAAGGCGTTCCAGACGCCGACGCTGCCTTGCTCGGTCTGGGCTTCGCCGAGAATCGCGGTCGTCGGAAGTCCGTTCACCGCGGTGTCGCTGCGGTTCACGATCCTGACTTTCGCTTGCTGCGCGAACTGCTGGGCGGCGTCGCTGGCGCGGGTGCCGGGAGCGAGTCGGAGGCCCATCATGGCGCGGCCGTTCGGCTCCGCGAAGACGACGGCGGCGCGCTGGTTGTCCATCTTCCAGCCTTGGATGAGTGGGAACTGGAACTTCATCACGGGGTGATAGAACACGCCGTTTTGCGCGAAACCCTCGCGCGGATCCTCGCCGACGGTGAGGCCCTCGATGTGCTGGAGAAACTGTTCCTCCCCGATGTTTTCATTGGTGCCGGGCGGGGCGGTGGCGGCGAGCTGGCGCACGCGCTGGGCGCGATCGCCCGGATCGGGATGGGAGGACTGCCAGGTGGGGAGCGCCTTGCCCTCGGCGGCGGTGAGGCGTTGCAGCGAGTGAAAAAATTGCGCGCTCTCGCCGGAAGCGTAGCCGGCGCGATTGGCCCAGGTGACGCCGAGGTTGTCGGACTCGTGCTCGGCTTCGCGGCTGTATCGGAGCATGAACATCTGCAACGCCTGGCCGCCGGCGTTGATGAGCGTCGGCGCGAGATCCGGCATGCGATCGCCGAGGACTTTCTGCCCGAGGATGGCGCCGGCGATCAGGCCAATCTGGCTCCACTTCGATCGGTTTGCCTGTTGCGAGGAGTGGCGGGCGGCGACGTGCGCGATCTCGTGGCCGAGGACGACGGCGAGTTGCGCCTCGTTTTGCGCGTGGGCGAGCAAGCCGCGGGTGACGTAGACGTAGCCGCCGGGAAGGGCGAAGGCGTTGACGACGGGGCTGTCGATCACGCGGAACGTGAATTTCGTGTTGCGATAGATTTCGGGCGCGCTGGGCGAGGCGAAGTTGCTTTGCGCCAGGACGCGTTCGCCGACGGCCTGCACGTAGGCCTGTAACTTCGGGTCATCGTAGACGCCCATGTTCTCGACGAGCTCCTTGTCGGCTTCTGCGCCGAGCTGCACCTCCTGTTGCCAGGAATAGCCGTAGGATTTTTTCTGGCCGTCGATGAGACTTGGTTCGCTCGCGGCGAGGGCGCGCGGCGTTGCGAGGGCGAAGGGAAGCAGCGCAGCGAGGCAGCGGACGATGCGGTGACGCCCGGGTCGGAAGAAACGAGGAGCAGCAGAGGAAGGGTGCATGACGGGTGAGATGAGGTGCTCGCGTGCGTTCATCGCGGCCAGACGGGCGGCTGGTTTTGCGAGGGTGGATAAGCGGGCTGCGTCGCGGCCGGCTGCGACGGATAGGCCGGAGGAGGATAGTTCTGCGGATAACCGGACGGTGGCGGATACGGCGTGGGCGCGGATGCGGGCGGGGGCTGGGTGGCCCACGCGGCCGGCACGGCGCCGGTGGTGTCCGGTACCTTGAGAATACGACCTGGGGGCACCGCCTCGTTGAGCTGAACCTGGTTCATGATCGCGACCTCCTCCGCGGTGAGCTCGGGGGGAAGGCTGGTCGGCACGAAGGAGGCAAACGCGCCGCCGCGCTCCGCGCGCACGAGCCGCAGCCGGGCGGGTTGCACATTCATCACGGACGGGTCGCGCAGGGGACTGAAACCGGAGGCGACGCTCTCGAAGGTCGGCCGCAGCTGCTCGAACACCTGCGCCGGGGTGTATCCGAGAAGGCTATACACACGACCTTCCAGTTCGATGAACGCATTCCAGACGCCGACGACGCCCTGCTCGACCTGGGCCTGGCCGACGATGACGGTGGCGGGCAGGCCGTTGATCGATGTGTCACCGCTGGCCGCGACCTGCACTTTCGACTCGGTGACGAACTTCGCGGCGGCATCGCGGGCGCGGGCTTCCGGAGTGAGCCGGAGTCCCATCAAGGCGCGTCCATTGGGATCGGCCATCACGACGGCGGACTTCTGGTTGTCGAGCTGCCAACCGGGCGCGATGGGAAACTGGAAGCGCAGCGTCGGATGATAGAAGACTCCGCCGCGGGCGAAGCCTTCGCGCGGATCCTTGCCGAGGACGATGCCTTCGAGCCGGCGCAGGTGCTCCTCCTCACCAACCAGTGGCGCGACGCCGGGCGCGGAGGGAGTCTGGGCGGCGATGTCCACGACCCGTCGGGCGCGATCGCCGGGATCGGGGTGCGTCGACTGCCACGTGGGAATCGACCTGCCCTCGGCCGCGGAGATACGTTGCAACGACTGGAAAAACTTCGAGCTCTCCGCGGCCGCGTAGCCGGCGCGCTTCGCATAACCAACGCCGAGGCTATCGGATTCGTGTTCCGCTTCGCGGCTGTAGCGCATCATGAAGAGCTCGAGGGCCTGGCCGCCCATGTTGATCAACTGGCCCATATTCTGACCGACCTGATCGCCGAGCACTTGCTGCCCGAGGATGGCGCCGGCGATGAGACCGATCTGGCCGATCTGGGCGCGGCGGGCCTGTTGCGACGAATGGCGCGCGACGACGTGGGCGATCTCGTGACCGAGCACGACAGCGAGTTGCGCCTCGTTCTGCACGTGCGCGAGCAGGCCGCGCGTGACGTAGACATAGCCGCCGGGCAGCGCGAACGCGTTCACCACCGGGCTATCCATCACGCGAAACGTGAACTTCGTGTTACGGTAAAGCTCGGGAGTTGTGGGCTCGCGCACATCGCTCGATTGCAGGACGCGCTGACCGACCTGTTCGACATAGGCCTGAATCTGCGGGTTCTCGTACAGACCCATTTCGGCGGTGATCTCCTTGTCGGCTTCGGCGCCGAGCTGCAGCTCCTGTTCCCACGAGTAGCCGAAGGATTGTTTCTTGCCGGTGACGGCGCTCGGCTCGCTCACACATGCGCCGAGCAGCAGCACGACGGGCAAAAGGCAGAGAGCAAACAACCGACGCAACACGGGTTGCGGTCCTGGCGTAAACGACGAAGGAAGGGGTGGTGAGTCCATGGCGAACGAATAGAAATGTGACCAGCGCCGGACCCGCGGCACTGGACAACGCAATTGCGTGTTGGTTCGTGCCGCGGGCCGACTTGGCGACGTGCGGTGGTGCGGCGTCACGGCGGCGCCGCGGCCAATGCGATCCGGCTGGAAGCGGTGTTACCCGTGGTCGTCCGCGGCTTTTCGCGCGATTCCTTCGTGGGAGTCGTAGCGCCAGAATTTTGGCAGCAACGCCACGAGCAGGAGTGCGCCGAGCACGCACGCGCCTCCGCCCCACGCGATTCCGGTGCGCAACCCCAGCAGACTGGCGGCGAAACCCACCTGCGCGTTGCCGAGGTAAGGACCGCTAAGATAACTCACCATCTCGATGCCCGCCATGCGCCCGCGCAAACGATCGGGAATTGTCTGGTTCCAGATCGTCATGCGGAAAATCCCGCTCACGCCGTCCGCCGCGCCCGCCAGCAGCAGGCAGGCGAGCGCGAGTGGAAGACTCGAGACCAGGCCGAAGCCGGCGATGGCGAGTCCCCAGACAAGGACGGCGACGATGATGGCGGCGCCGTGGCGTCGGACGCGGCCCGTCCAGCCCGAGGTGAGCGTCACGAGCAGCGGACCGAGGGCGAGCATCGAGTAGAACAAGCCGACGGACGCCCCGCCGAAGCTCTCGGCCACGGCGGGAAACAAGGCGATCGGCATCGCGAAGAACATCGCGTTGATGTCGATGAGATAGGTGCCGATGAGCTCGGGCCGCGTGCGCGCGTAGCGCACGCCCGCGGCGATTGTGCGGAGGCCGGGCTGGTCGGCGTTGCGCGGCACCGGCACGGAGCGGATGAGGAGCAGGGTGACGATCGCGACGAGATATGTTGCGAGATCCAGCCCGAACGCCGTCGCGGCGCCGAGGCGTTCGGCGATGAGACCGGCGAGCGCGGGGCCGACGATGTAAGTGAAACTGAAGCGAAGCGTCGTGAGCGCGGCGACGGCTGGCAGTTGTTCTGCCGGCACGAGGCGCGGCGTGAGTGCTTCGATCGCGGGGCGATGGAGCGCGTTACAACCGGCGAAGCACGCGGCGCCGGTGAACAACACCCAGACACGTGGCTCGGGCAGGAGAGCATTCGCGAGGAGCACCACGCAACAGAGGGCGAGCCCGCATTCGGCGAAGAGGATCAGTTTGCGGCGATCCACCGCGTCGGCGAGCGCGCCGCCAACGAGCGCGAGCAACAGCATGGGCACGAACTCAGCGAGCCCGATGAGGCCGACGTAGAGCGTCGACTTCGTGAGCTGGTACATCTGCCACGGCAGAACGACGTAGCTGATGGACGAACCGAAGCCGGACACGAGCTGGCCGGCGAAGAGCATCCGGAAATCGCGCGAGGTTCGGAGCGGCGTCAGGTCGAGCGTGAACGCGTCGCGGAGACGCTGGAGGCGCGAGCGCGGGGGCGCGACGGGGAGGGATGCGGGCGGCGAGGGAGGTGACGCGTGAGGCATGCGGCGCCAGGCTTAGCCCGAGTGGCAACAGCCGAGGCGTTCGAGCAAGGAAGCCGTCGGAGTTTGAACAGAAGAGAACGAAGGGAACGAAGAGCTCTGAGTCGCCGGAGGACTTTCCGCGCTTCGTTCCCTTTGTTGCTTTCTGTAGAACATCGCAGGGAGCGGGCGGGGCTCAAAAAAAGCGCGCTCGGGGAGCGCGCTTGAGGAACGAGGAAACGTCGTGATTTTCAGACCGCGCACAACTTCACGGCGGCGCGGAGCGACGTCAGGGCGTCGCGCTTGGGGAGGAATTCCTGGCCGACGAAGCCTTTGAAGCCGGTCGCCTTGATCGCGCGCATGATCGGCGGGTAATAGAGCTCCTGCTGATCCTGCAGCTCGAACTCGTTGCGGCCCGGATTGCCAGCGGTGTGGTAGTGACCGATGTAGGCGGCGTTGTCCTTGATCGTGCGGATGACGTCACCCTCCATGATCTGCATGTGATAGATGTCGTAGAGGAGCTTGAACCGTTCGGAGCCGATGCGCTTCGCGAGCTCGACGCCCCACGGCGTGCGGTCGCACATGTAATCCTTGTGATTCACCTTGGAGTTGAGGAGCTCCATGGCGACGGTGACGCGGTGTTTCTCGGCGACAGCCATGATGCGCTTGAGGCCGAGCGCGCAATTCTCGAGGCCTTGTTCGTCGGCCATGCCGTCGCGATTGCCGGAGAAACAGATCACGTTGTCGAAGCCGGCCTGGGCGACCTCGGCGATGCGTTTTTCGTAGAGTCCGACGAGCGTATCGTGATATTCGATACGATTCCAGGCCTTGGGAATCCCTCCGACGTTCACGCCCTGAGGTGTCTTGCCGGTGGGGTTGCTGACCATGGCGCAGTGCAGGCCGTATTTTTTCAGGGTGGGGAAATCGGCCGGGGCAAGCAGCTCGACGGATTGGAGCCCCATGTCTTTGGCGGCGGCGCAAAACGGATCGAGCGGGATGTCTTTGAAACACCATTTGCAGACGGACTGACGAATGGAGTCGGAGGATTGGGGCATGGGGGAGGAAGCGGATTTCGCGGCGGAATCGGCAGCGCGCGAACGGCCGGCAGTGGCGAGGGCGGCAGCGCCGGCGAGCGAACGAATTGCGGAGCGACGGGAGATAGGGGTGCGCATAAGCAGGGAGAGTGGCAGACGTTCGACCCGGGTCGGAGCGTTGGCAAGAGCGGAGGGCGAGGGAGGGGTAAGGGGATCCACTCCGCTTAACTTTTAACGCCCAAGTACAGAAATCCCACTCTCGGGAGTTATGCGTTGAGCGTTAAACGTTCAGCGTTCTCTTCAGCCTGCCTAGTTGGCTTACGGGGCGGCTCGAGGGGGGAGCCGGCCCCACTTTGCGGAGCTGGATGTTATACGCTCTCGAGGAGCTTGTTCAGGCGGGCGACCATCGTGGTCGCATCGTCGAGGAGGCCGGCGCTGATCAGGGCGTTGTCGAGGAGTTGCTCGGCGACAAGCTTCGCGCGGTCGGGGTTCGCCGTGTGGTTTTCGAAGAGGCGTTTGATCACGGCGTGACGCGGGTTGATCTCGAGGTTCACGCGGATCGGGCTGTCGGCGCCTTCCTTGTTCATCGCTTTCATCATGCGGCGCATGTGCGGCGACATGAACTTGTCGGCGTTGAGCGCGAGCACCGGCGAGTCGACAAGGCGGTCGCTGGCTTTCACGTCCGCGACGCGCTCGCCGAGCTTCTCCTTCAGAAAGTCGGTGAGCTTCTTGACGTCGTCGTCGCTGAGGGCGCCTTCGGGCTTCGGCAGATCGGAGAGCTTCACGTCGGCGTGATCGGCGGCGGTGATCTTCTTGCCGTCGAATTCGCGGATGTTGTTCATCACGTATTCGTCGACGGGCTCGTAGCAGAAGAGGACCTCGAGATTGCGCGCCTTGAAGCCTTCGAGATACGGGCCGGATTCGATGGAGGCGCGGTTCGGGCCCATCAGATAATAGATCTCCTTTTGCTCGCTGTTGGCGCGCGACACGTAATCGGCGAGCGACGTGGTCTTGCCCTTTTCGGTGAGCGAGGACTCGAAGCGGAGCAGCTTCGTGAGCTGTTCCTTGTGCGTGAAGTCGAGCGCGGCGCCTTCCTTGATGAAGTGGCCGAATTCCTTGTAGAACTCGTCGTAGGCCTCGGCGCGATTCTTCGCCTCTTCCTCGAGGAATTTGAGGAAGCGTTTCGTGATGACCTTGTTCAGTTTCTCGAGGAGCGATTTGTCCTGCATCGTCTCGCGCGAGATGTTGAGCGGGAGGTCCTCGCTATCGACGACGCCCTTCAGGAAACGCAGCCACTCGGGGAGAATATCCTTTGGCTTCTGGTCGATGAGGACTTTGCGGCAATAGAGCGAGACGCCGGGCTCGAGGCGGGAGAGGCCGAGCTTCTCGGTGTTCTCCTTCGGGACGAAGAGCAGGGCATTGATCGAGAGCGGGGCGTCGGCGCTGAAGTGGAGGCGGAGACGGGGCTCTTCGAAGGCGTGGGCCTGGAATTTGTAGAACTCGGTGTACTCCTCGTCCTTGACCTCGCTCTTGCTGCGGAGCCAGAGCGCCTGGACGGTGTTGATGCGTTTGCCGTTGAGATTGATCGGGAACGACACGAACGCGCTGTAGCGCTCGAGGATCTCCTTGATCTTCCAGTCCTGCGCGTAGTCGGCGCAGTCGTCCTTGAGCTCGATGACGATCTTGGACCCGCGGCGCTGGCCTTCGCTTTCCTCGACCTCGTAGCTGCCGGAGCCGTCGCTCGTCCAAACGTGGCCAGGTTCGTCCTTCTTGTAGGAGTGGGAGTAGACCTTCACCGACTTCGCGACCATGAACGCGGAATAGAAACCGACGCCGAACTGGCCGATGAGGTTGGTGTTCTTCTGCGTGCCTTCGCCGAGGGCTTTCAGAAACGCTTTCGAGCCGGAGTGCGCGATGGTGCCGAGATTCTTGACGAGCTCGTCGCGCGTCATGCCGATGCCGAAATCCTGAATCGTGATCGTCTTCGCCTTGTCGTCGGTGGTGACGTTGATCTCGAGCTCGAGGGCCTCGTCGAAGATTTCCTTTTCGGTGAGCTGCGTGTGGCGCAGTTTCTCGAGGGCATCGGAGGCGTTGGAGACCAGCTCACGGACGAAGATTTCCTTCTCCGTATAGAGCGAGTGGATGACGATATCGAGCAGTTGCTTGATCTCGGCTTGGAACTCGAATTTTTGCGGAGTGGCGGTGGACATGGTGTGGCGGGAAGGGTTGAGAGTCTTGAGTTGAAGTTGAGAGAAGGAAAACGGTCGAGGCGTGGAGAGCCGGCTAGTTTAGCGGGTTGGCGAAAAAATCAAGCGGGCGGATGGGCGCATCTTCGTCGTCGGGACTTCTATTGCTGTGCGGGGGTGAACCTCGTGGTGAAGGTCGCGCTCGTGGCGGGATGAGCGAGCTCGAGGTAGAAGCTGTCGCGGCGTTTCGGCGGCACGTCGGGTGAGGAGCCATGCCAGAGCCGGAACTGTCCCGGCGCGGTGACGGTGATGCGGACGATGAGATCGTGGCCGTAGTCGACGTCGAACTCTGCGCGGTCGCGAAAATTCGCGGCGCGGACCTCCTGCCAGTGCTTGAACGAGTCCGGGCGATCGACGGCGAAATCCTGCGCGTCGGCAAACTCCGCCGACAGTCGCGGCTTGCCTTGCACGTGCAGGGCGAGCCCGAGTTTTTGCGGGCCCTTGGTGCTCTCGATCGTGGCGGTGTCGACGAGCGTGCTGCCTTCGATCGCGAGCGTGCGGCGAGCGTGGGCATCCGCGCGATAGCTTGGCTGCGCGACGGAAATGCGCGCCGGGTCCGCCGAGTAGTCGAGGACTTCGCCGGGCTGCGGCGGGGTCTCGCCCTCGCCATTTATCAGCGGGACGTTGTGGTTCAGGCCGCGCGTGTAGTAGCCGCGATAGAGTGGCGAACCGTAGCCGACGGTGCCGGGATCGTGCGTGATATCCGTGTCGCCGAAGAACGCGGAATAGTTTAGCGCCTCGGCCTGGCTGTGCGAGCGGACGAGCTGGCCATAGTGGAGAAACACCTGCCAGGAACCGGACTTGAGAAGCGCCATGCGCGACGATTCCAGATGCCGGCTGGTCACGGGCGGCAGTTGGAACGCGCGCGGCGAGGGCGGCGGCGGATCGAGCAGCGTATTCCAATCGCGAATACCGGCGGCTTCCTCGAGCCCGAGGGTCGTGGGGAAAACGCGATAGGTCTCCGCGAACACGGCGCGGTTGGGCGCGGTGCCGATGCTGCCGCTATCGGCGGGATTGGGCAGCTGGCCGTTGGGGAAACGCAGATAGACGGGCGAGAGCATCAGGTTTTCCGCCGTGGCCATCTCGTCCGCGAGCTCCTCGGCGCGACCATGCAGACCGGCCGCGGTGAACAGCGTGAGGACGGCGCGCACGACGTAGCTGTTGTAGCCGAGCGATTGCTCGTGCCAGAGGTAGTCGCTCGTGATGCCTTCCGCGATCTGGCGGCGCAGCCCGAACCTGCCGTCGAGCGCCTCGCGCCACATCGGCTCATCGCCGAAGAGCAGCGCGACCTGCGCGACGGCGCAGCGCTGCCATGTAGCAATATTGTGGATACTCTGGAAATTGCGGTTCAGGACCTCGACCTCGGGCTGGAAGAATTTCCGCCGCCATTGCTCCCGGCGCGGGGTGGTCACGAAATCGCCGAGCAGACGAACCGTCTCGGTGAACTTCACGAGATTGGTCGCCTCGGTGAGCGTCTGCCAGAAAAGCCGCGCGTTGTGGCCGGGGCGCTGCGGTTCCCATTTCAGGAAGTTGTCGGCGTAGAAATCCATCTGGCCGGCGGCCCACGTCGCGTAGCGGACGTCGCCGGTCAGGCGGAAGAGTTGCGCTGCGCGATTCATGGTTTCGACATGCCGGCCGCGAAACGAGACGACCCACCACGCGTGCAGCTTCGGCGTGATCTCGATTTTCGGATCGGACGGGCTGGAGAAAAACGGCACCTCTTCGCGGGGAATTTTCTCCGTCCAGAGCACGCGCGAGCCGTCTTTGGGGCTGACGCCATCGTGCGACCAGCCGGCGATCCACTCCACGCGATCGCGGTGCTTTTCCATCCACCGATCGACCTCGGCGCGCTCTTTGGCGAGCCACGCGTTCCAGGCCGGATCCTCAGCGACGCGCTGTTTTGCCCCGGCCCAATCTTCCCGCGCCACGCGCCACGGGCGGCCCTGGGCGTCGAGGATTTTCAGCTCGGCGAATTCCTGTACCGGATTTGTTTTTGGAAACACGGCGGCTCCCACGGACAACGGGACGAAGAGGAGCGCGATCCCGACGAAAAACCGGCCCACGGCGTGAAGATGGAGATGTGACATGGAGCGGAAACGGACAGACGTAGCGCGGAGCGCGGGGTTTAAGCGAATTGTTCGCCTGGATACGGCGGGACAGACAGACGGCGGGACGCGTTTCAATTCAAACCAGCGTTGCCCACGGAACACACGGAACACACGGAATACACGGAATACACGGAAAAATAAACGCCCTTACCTGTTACACCAAAGGCCCAATCTATTTCGGGTTGGAACAGAAGAAAACGAGGGCAACGAAGAGCGACTCCGGAAACCCGCAGCTCTTTCTTGTCTTCGTTACCTTCTGTTCAAAGTTCAAAAGCCTGGGGCGATGAGGGCGCTCGCTCAGGCTTCGGCCGGGAGGCGTTCGACGCGGATGCGGCGGGCGCGTTCGGCGGAGACATCGGTGGCGGTCACGCGGTAATCGCCGACGACGAAGGCATCGCCGCGTTTCAAGGTGTGGCCGCGGTGGCGCTCGGCCCAGGCGGCGACGGTTTCGCGTGGTTGCCATTCGAAGGCCCAGCCGGTCTCCGCCTGCAATTCGCGCATCGTGAAGAGGCCGCTCACGACGATGGCGGTCTCCGTGTGTTCGAAAACGGGGCCGCGGCCGAGGTCGAATTCGTCGCGGATATCGCCGACGATTTCCTCGAGCACGTCTTCGAAGCTCACGATGCCGGCGGTCTTCAGGTTTTCATCGAGGACGATCGCGAGATGGCTGCGCGAGGTGCGGAAGAGCTCGATCATGGTGTGGATCGGCGTCTGCAGCGTGAAGGTGAGCGGAGGCCTGAGGATGGGCTCGATGGAGGCATCGATCCCGAGGGCGTGGATCTGCCACAGCCACTCGCGGACGAGGAGGATGCCCTTGATGTCGTCGAGCGACCCGGAGCAAACGGGAAAGCGGCTGAAGCCGGCAGTCTGGGCGACGCGGAGGTTGTCGGGGAGCGGTTTGTCGAGCCACAGCGCGACGATCTGGTCACGCGGGCGCATGGCCTGCTGGGCAGTGACGGAGCGAAGCCGCAGCGAACGCACCATGATGCGGTTGATGAGGGCATCACCGGGGTGAGCGTGGCGGGCCTGACTGAAAACAAACTCGAGCTCCTCGGAGCTGAAGGCGTGCTCGCCCTCGGTGGCCGGCTCGAGGCCGAACCAGCTCAGGATGCGATTGGCGGCGCCGTTGAGCAGCCAGATGAACGGAAAGAAAACTCGGTAGAAAAAGATGAGCGGGCCGGCGGTGGCCATCGAGACGGCCTTGGGCCGCTGGATCGCGAGGGATTTCGGCGCGAGCTCGCCGAGGACGATGTGGAAAAACGTGATGAGCGCGAAGGCGACGGCGAAGGAGATGGATTTTATGGCGGCCGGATCGGTGATGCCGAGCTGGGTCAGGAGCGGCTCGAGGCGGTGGCCGATGACGGGTTCGCCAATCCAGCCGAGGCCGAGGCTGGCGAGCGTGATGCCGAGCTGCGTTGCCGAGAGGACGGCGTCGAGGTGCTCGGTGGCCTGGAGAGCGAACTTGACGCGCCAGCCGCCGGATTTCGCCATCGGACGCAGCTGGCTGGCGCGGACCTTGACGAGAGCGAACTCGGCCGCGACGAAGAATCCGTTGGCGGCGACGAGGCCAAGGACGAGGACGATTTCGAGGATGATCTTGATGGCCTCTGGCATCAGAAGGCCTCCGAACGATTAAGCAGACGCGGGTGCATCACGAAGAACGTGAGGCGGAATTCTCGGCGGACAAATGATTTCGGCGGCGGGGAGATTCCCGAGACGCAAGTCGTCCGGAACTCGTATCGGTGACTGAAACCCTTATTCCAGCTGCCTCCTTCAAGTTTGCAAGTAACGCGCTGTTAACATCTAAAACCACCACTGGCGTTAATCGGAGCCATTCACCTCGCGCCAGATCCCGGCTACCCGCTCTCAGCCCCGAACTTTCAGCTACTGGCCATCCGAAGGAAGGACGAACGGACTACGACTGCAGAGCGAAGCTAGAGCGATACGGATACGATACGGGAGCGATACGGCACCGATACGGATACGATACGGGAGCGATACCGATACGATACGCGCATGCGATACGCCGGGATTCGAAGGTCTCATCGAGATCCTCATGGATCGAGCGGTGATGTAACGTGACGGCTGCAAGCAGCGCAGAAATCAAAGTGATTAGAGGAATGGTGCGGTGCGCATGGAGCCTGGCGATGATTCGTCAGCCTGAACGGATTTGTTTTTCCGCGGAGACTAACGTGGTCTTTAAGGAAGAGCGTCTGGGAAAACCAACCGGACCGAACCTTGCGCCGCGTCAAACGCCGTCGACGGCCACAATTGGCGGCGTCCCCGTTCACCCTAGCTTGCTCTGCACCTTTCCCCATGCCTCACCCAGCCCTCCGCCTCTTCGCCGCGCTCATTATCCTCGGCCTCGTCACCTCCACCCGCGCGGCGCCCGCGACCTCGCACCCGAGTCTCGTCATCGTCATCGACGGTCTGCGCCCCGATTACGTCACGCCCGAGCTCATGCCGCGGCTCCATGCGTTTGGCGAGGCGGGCGTCGTGGCCGAGGCGCATCATTCAGTTTTTCCCACCGTCACGCGCGTCAACTCCGCGTCCATCGCCACCGGCACGTATCCGGGCACGCATGGGTTGATGCATAACACGATCTATCTTCCCGACGCCTCGCCCAACGCGATCGATACCGGCGACGCCAACCTGCTCATTGATGCTCACGCCAAGCGTGGCGGCAAAATCCTCACCGCCGTCTCTCTCGGCGAGCTGCTCACGCAAGCCGGCAAGAAGCTCCTCGTTACCAGCTCCGGCTCCACCGGCTCCGCGTTTCTCCTCAACCACCGGCTCCCGCCCGGCTCCGCGCTTCTCACCAATCGCGATCTCATCCGCCCCGAAGCGCTCCGCCCCCGTGTCCTCGAAGTCCTCGGCCCGCCGCCGGCACCCGCGTATCCCAGCCGCGCCGGGAATCGCTGGGTGATCGATGCGTTTCTCGAGCTCGGCCTGAAGGAACTCCGCGCCGACGTCACCCTCATGTGGATCACCGATCCCGACGGCGTCGCCCACCGCCACAGCCCCGGCGCACCGCAAACGCTCGACGCTCTCCGCCAGGTCGACGCGGAATTCGGCCGCCTGCTCGACACGCTCGAGTCGCGCGGCCTCCGCGATCGTATCAACATCTTCATTACGGCCGATCACGGCTTCTCCACGCACGGAGGCCCCTTCAATCTCCACGCCCTCCTCACGGCCCGCGGCCTCGCGGCCGGCACCAAAATCGTGGGCAACCAGATCTACGTCCACTCCGGCGGCGACGAAAAGATCCGCGCCATCATCCGGCTCCTCCAGTCCACCCCGTGGATCGGCGCGCTCTTCACGCGCGCGAAATCCCCGGGGAGCCGCGACGGCTTCGTGCCCGGCACGCTCTCGTTCGACGCCATTCACTACTCACACACGCGCGCCGCCGACATCCTCGTGGATCCCAACTGGTCTGAGGCAAAAAACGCCCACGGCTATCCCGGCACCACGACCTCCGGCGGCGTCGCCGGCCACGGTTCCTCGAGTCCCTACGACATCTCGCTCCACCTCCGCGCCGCCGGCCCGGATCTCAAACGCGCCACCCGCAGCCGAGTTCCCAGCGGCAACATCGATCTCGCGGTCACGCTCTGCCACCTCCATGGCCTCACGCCTGCGCCCACGATGACCGGCCGCGTCCTCCACGAGCTCCTCCGCGACGGCCCCGCGCCCGAGTCCATCAAAGTCGAGCGCGCCACGCACCGCGTTGCCGCCGATGATCTCCCTGACGGCGCTTACCGTCTCGAGCTCCAAACCGTTCGCGTCGGCGCAACCGAATACCTCGACCACACCAGGACCACGCGCTGACCGCCGTCGACCTCGCGACCTCAACGCGCCTGGGCTCCTTCTTTTTCCCACCGCCGCCGTTCTTCCTGTTCCACCTTGAATGCGGCCGGATCCCACGTGATCTCCCAGTGCTTCACGTATTCTCGTGACATCGGCGAGCCACGCCTACGGCGGTCAAGCGCCGGCCCTGCTATGGAGTCGAAGCGCGGAGCGGAGTGAGGGTGACGGGGCCGAGCAGGCCGGAGGGGATGAGCGGCCAGCCGCTCGCGTCGAAGGGCTTGTAGTTAATGGTAACGAAATTGACTTCGCGCATGATTTTCCAGTCGACCTTGCGCGTATCCAGATCTCGGATGCGGTTGGCTGCGAGGTTCGTGACGACTGCCCTCTCCCCGTCTGGCCGTCCCTGCAAAACGTGCCCGATCGGTCGCTACGGCGAGGAAGGACTTTTATGGATAGCAGTGCGGAGAGCGCGGAGTAGAAGACGCTTCTTCGCGATCTCCGCGTTGAAGTCCGTCCTGATCATTACGACCAACAGGTTGGTCCCTACGCGAAAATAGTTAGACAAACGAATGTCGACTGCCACGAGCACGGCTCACCTGATGTGGACCTACGAGATGGACCCTTCATTGATCGGCTCGTGGGAAGCGATACGGTCCGATATCCCGGACTACGCGCCCCATCGCGAATGGTTGCACTTTCGCGAAGATGGATTGCACACCATCGAATCGCTTCATCCGGGACAGGACCTGACGTCGGCGAAGATCGAGTTCGTGCTCGAGGAGGCGCACGGAGCCTTTCACCTGCTCCCCACCAAGCTGCGGCCAGACGGATCCAGGCAACAGGGCTGGCGTATCTCGATCGTTCGAACCGGATCCGATGAGATCGCCGTTACCGGACATACCTGGGCACGGTTTGACGTCGCTCTACCGGCGGGTCGCATGGCCGTGGTGCAGCACGTGCCCAATGGTGAGGGCGAGGACTTCCGAGATGCGGAAACCGAGGAACATTTGTGCGGTGATCAGGGCTCGATTGCGCGGACTCAGACGACGCACGTGTCGGAGGAAAATTCTCTCTTCGTGCGCGGTGAGAGGACGTGAGCCGGAGAGACGAGTGCCGTCGCTTAGATCGGATTGGATCATGATGCCAATCGCGCGAGCGACCGCTCTGGGCCGGGCGTTATTGTCCGGTGGCCGGGCGTCGCCCGCGCGTTGGCGCCAAAGCGGGCACAGCGAGCTGCGGGGCAACTCGCCGGAAAGGTGGAGTCGAAGCACTGCTTCGCCGGGTGTGCGAGCTGGCATGGTATCACGAGGAGAGAGATGTTAACTTCCTCAAGCGGCAGTCGCCGGTCACGAGTGAGGTCGCGCGGTTGCGGAGCGCCGCAGCTTCTCATGATCGCGAGGCAACTTCGCCCGGTCCCGTCGGGGCGCGCCGCAGCCGGCGAGTCGGAGCTGGATTTCCTTCTTCACGAAGCGGGCTGCGCCCTCGCCGAATCCGCCGTCTTTGATCTTACAATCCAGCTAAAACTTGGCGTTCGGCCGTGAGACATCGTTAGGGAAGTTCCTATAATATCAGGTGGATCGTAGGGGGCACTGCAGTTGGCAAAAAACGGCTGCTGGTCCTCCTGCATCAAAAAATCCCCCGCGTTTGCCTCCCCGAAAGCAAATGCCCGGTCCGCAGGACTCACCACGCTCACCCAAACCCGAATGAACATGCCATTCACCCCCTTATTCTCACGTAGCATTCGTCCCCGCGTAACGTTCGCTCGACTCGCGCGGGCGTCGCTCGTTGTTTCCGCGACAAGCCTTCTCGGCCTCGATGCGGTCGCCGCTGTGGTTCAAGGCACCGTCATGAATCAGAACACCCGGCGCTACCTCGAGCGTGCGACAGTGCAGGTGCAGGGCACTTCGCTGCAAACGCTGACTGAGGCGGACGGAAGCTTTCGGCTGGGCGGCGTGCCCGCGGGCACGCACACCCTTGTGGTCACTTACTCCGGCCTGGATCCGGCGACGCAGACGGTGACGGTCTCCGAGGGTCGGCCGACGCAGGTCGAAGTCGGGCTCACCTCCGACGTCTACACCATGGGCGAGTTTGTCGTCAGCTCGACCGTGGAAGGCTCGGCGTTCGCGATCAACCAACAGCGCCGCGCCGAGACGGCGCGCAGCGTCACGTCCATCGATGCGTTCACCGATCAGTCGACGGGCAACCCAGGCGAATTTCTGCGGAATATCCCCGGGATCCAGATGGACTACTCGCAAAACGAGCCGAACCGCATCCGGCTGCGTGGGCAGGACCCGACCCTAACCTCGGTGACGATGGACGGCAACGAGATCGCTTCCGCCGCCTCCAGCGGCACGAACCGCCATCTCGAGGTCGATCAACTCTCCATGGCGGCGATCGAGAGCGTCGAGGTGTTCAAAGCGCCGATTCCCTCGATGTCTGCCAACGCCATTGGCGGGGCGGTTAATTTCGTCACCAAGAGTGCGTTCGACCAAAAGGGCCGCCGGGCCAGCGCGCAAGTCGGAGTGATGACCGACTCGCATGACTTTTTCGGCGAATACAATGGCCCTGGTCACACCAACGTTGGCAAGGAGCGTTCCATCTATCCGGTGGGTCGACTGACGTATTCCGATTCGTTCTTCGAGAATCGGCTCGGCATTGTGTTTTCCGCGGGTCGCGACCACACGAACATGCTCGGGTCAAGCGTCACTCACAATCTGAACGTCGCGGGGCAGCCGCCTGCCCCGACTCCGATTACGACGCAGAACACAACCGTCCGTCGCGGAAACATGTCATTCGCGCCGAATCGGCAATTGCGCACACGGTCTGACTATTCGCTCAACACCGACTTCCGTCTGACGGACCAGATTACGCTGTTCATGAAGAACACGCTGACGTTCTACCACAGCACGAACCGCAACCATGGTTGGACGCTTAATCCCGGCGGGGCGACAGCTCTCGCTCCGGGCTCCACGGTGGAGACCTATACGACGACCGTTGGATCGGCCAGCCAGGGTGTGAGCGTTTTCGACAAGCACACCACGTCGTGGCAGATCAATCCCGGCGCCAAATACCGGGCCGGAAACTGGAAGGTCGATCTCATTGGCGGCTTCTCGAAGTCGACGAACCACTACGAGAACCCGAACAACTTCACCTCGCTGAGCATTGCGACCGCGACTCCCTTGGGCTGGACAATGACGACGCCGCTCGATGATGAGGTGCCGTTGTCGATTGTGCAGAACAGCGGGCCCGACTTCTACGACTTGAACAGCTTTCGGCCGAATCAGGGAAATCTCGCGACCGAGGGTCAGCGGACCAATCACAACGGGGTCGTATCGAACAACGTTCGCCACTCCTCCGAGGTCCGGTGGTCCGCCCGGCTGGACGTGCAACGGGATTTCCAGATCCGATTCCCGTTTTATCTAAAAGCGGGGCTTTCCTTCAATGAAACCATCCGCGACAAGCGCCAGCCCCAGCAGCGCTGGTATTGGGTCGGTGATGACAGGATTCCCAACACGGCGGATGATACCACCACGGCGGCGCAATTCGGCCGGTTCGCGGAGCCGGTGCCAGTCACGATGCAAATCCCGGGGTTCAGCCTCCGGGAGCCTACGTATTTCAGCACGGTGAAGTTCTTCGAATATTGGCAGCAAAATCCGCACGTGCTGGTCGAGAACCTCGCCTACGCAGAGGAGCAGCGCTACCTCGGAAAGCGGAAGGTGAACGAGCAGATTCGGGGCTATTACCTTATGGGCAACGCCACGTTCAGCCAGCTCAACGTGCTGGCCGGCGTGCGCGTGGAGGAGACCGACATCGTGGCGCAAGGCAGCCGGACACTGCCAACGTCGGGTCCTCAGTCGGTGCTGCCGCCGGGCGTGAATGCGAACTCGCTCGAAGGCGTGCGGGCGAAATACGGGTTCCTGACCACGCACGACGAGTATCGCTCGGATCCGGTTCCGTATCTTCATCTCAAATACGAGTGGCTGCCGAACCTGCAAACGCGCGCGAGCTACACTGAAGGCATCGGCCGGCCGAACTTCTCCCAGATCCTGCCCTCGATGACACAGACCGACACGCCGGCGGGCGGATTCGACGGCACGATCAGCGTGACGCGCGTTGGCCTCAAGCCGCAGCACTCCAAGAATCTGGATTTCAGCGTCGAATACTACACAAGATCCGCAGGTGTTTGGGAGGCAGCGTGGTTCAGCCGCGATATCGACGACTATATCTCGTCTACAACGATCCCGATCACACCGGAGTTGCTGACCGAGTTCAACCTCGGCTCCGAGTTCGCGAACTACCGGCTTTCGACCAGCGAGAACCTGGGCAACGCGAACTGGAAAGGATTCGAGGTCAGCGTGCGCCAGAAGCTGCGCGATTGGGCATTCGTGCCACGGGTTCTCAGCGGCATTGAAGTCTGGGCCAACCACACGAACGTCTACGAGATGGAGGGCACCTTCGGCGGCGCGGCCAGTGCCCCGAAGATCGTCCACCTTTCCGGCGTAGTGGAGTCGCAGGTAAACGGGGGCATCAGCTACCGCACGCCGCGCGGCAAGTTCTACGTTCACCTCAAGACGAACTTCCAGAAAGGCCGGCCGACCGCGAACATCCTGGAAACCGGTCCTTCGAATCAGAGAGACCCGCGCCAGGGAGACTATCAATTCTGGGACATGGAGGCGACCTACCGGCTACGGCCGAAGATCACGCTCATGTGTATCGCCCGCAATCTGACAAACGAGCGGCCCGAGTTCACCGAGATCGGAATCGTTCGCAACAAACAGCAGGCGACGGGCATCTCGTGGATGTTCGCGGCGAAATACGACTTGTAAGTTTGCCGTAGCCGAAAAGCGGCCGGTTTTGAAGACCGGCCGTTTTTGTCGATGCAACTCGCACCTGGCGGCACGCCGTGCGGCCGGGTTGGAGGCAGGAGCTTACTTGCGCCGCCTCCCCGATGGCGGGCAAGCTCTCGCCGCACTCAACAGCCCGCGTGCCACTTGCAATTTCGACAACATAGCCTGCCTCGGCCCATGCGCCGAGGTCTCATCGTCGGCTGCTTTGCACTCCTGGCTGTTTACCGCTCGTTCGCTCAGCCAACAGCGGCGGTGGGTGCGCCGACCGAGCCGAGGCTGTTTCAGACCACGCTGCGTTTGGAGCCTCTGCGCCGGCAGATTGCGGGAATGCCCGCCTTTCCCGGTGAATGGCGTCTGGCCCCAACCATGGCGGAACGCTTCGACGAGATCATGAGCGCCGGGCGATTCCCGGAGCAGGTCGCGTTTGAGCTGCGACGCCGTATGACGATTGCGCCGACGACGAGAGAAGGCGTGATTGTCCCGGATTCGAAGCTGCTGGACCTGTTCGACGCGGCTGCACGGCAACGCTGGTGGTCCGTGCTCGCGGGCCACGCCTTCAACGCGTCCTATCGCTGGCCCGTCACGATTACGGAGCACGGGCTCGCGGCGTTGGAAGCCGATCCGCGGTTCGCTGGCGCCGTGGAGCGGATTCGACGCTGGTCGGCGACAGAAGGCCGGCGCGTGATTTTCGCGGACTTGTTCGCGGTCGAATCTGCTCTCCCCGATGCCGCGACTCGCATCGAATTCTTTCAGCAGTTGCTCGGCACCGACACGGCATTCGTGAAGGTCGTTTCGACGAACACAGAGCCGGAGGTCGTGTCGAGGCAGGCCGCCTATTGGCTGTCGCATGGCCGGAGTCGAACCGTGGAGCCCATGCTCGCGGCGGTCGCGAGAATCGAGGGGAGTGATCGCATCGATCTCGCACATCTGCTGCCGCGGTTCGCTCGTTCCGTGTTGTATACCTATCCGCCGGATTTCAGCACCGCTTGGGAGCCCTCACGGGACAACGCGATATTGGCGGCGGGTTTCTTCGATCCCGATATCGATCCTGGCCCGGTTATCGCGGCGGGGTTCACCGCCTGGCTGAAGCAGAATTGCGAGCAGATCGATGAACCACGGCAATTCGGCGACATCGTCGTTTTCGAAAATACTGCAACGACCCAATGGCCGTTTGCGGCGGTTTACATAGCCGACGGGCTGGTCCTCGGGCGGCGCCCGGGCATCTACGGCCCTTGGGAGTTGCTGCCGGAGTCGGAGGTGTCGCGTCTCAATCCGCGCTTCCGCGGGAACAAAGGCGCTGTTTTTCGGCCGCGGGAGCCGGGCAGTGGCGGTGACGCGACGACGAAAAGGATTCCTCCGTCCTGGCACGAACCGCCGGAACTCGTGGATCTGCCGGCCGGCCCGTGGGGAAAACTGAAGTGCTATGATGTGCTCCTCGCGCCGTCGAATGAGCTGCTCGCGAGCGTCCCGGTGCCGGAGACGCAGCCGAGGTGGAGCTTTCGTAACACGACGCGAGGGGGAATTCTCCGTGTCGTGTCGGAAACCCCGATGCCGGACGAAACGCGTCGGGACCTCCACAACCTATTCGCGACGGCTAACCCGGATGCGAACGGCGTGCTCACGGTTCGACCGAGTTCAGACCTCGTGCTGGCCACGCCGGCGTCGTTTCGCGAGCGCCTCTTCCACAATTTGGAGCATGGGCTGATGGCCACCGATGCGACGCAGGCAGTAATGATCCCCACCGAGCTGGATGCGACCCGATGGTTCGGGCGCACCCTTCTCTCGGCGCGAGCGCGCGAGGTTGTCACGAGTCTGCTCTATCGGCGACGGCACGGGTTGATGTTGTCGGATTTCGGCACGCTCTATCACCGGCTCGACCCGACGGAACGCGTGGACGCATTGCGCGCCATTTATCGGGCCCCGGCAGTGATACTGCTCCTCGAGCGGCCGGAATCCAACGCGGTGGAGGGCCTGACCGCGTATTGGCGGCTCGACCAGCAAAAGAGCATTCGGACGCTCCTCGAGTCGTTCGCGTCGACTAGCGACATGCGGTTTCTCGACGTGATGCATTTGCTGCCGCCGCTCGCACGCGAGCTGCTGAACGTCTACGTCCAGTCCTCAGCCGATGTTCCGGCGCCAAGTTGTTATTGGACGGCGTTGAATTTTTCGGCCGACCGCCCGGACTCGCGCCTGTTGGTCACCGCGAGCGCTCCTGGCCGTCCCGATGAGATCGCGTGGGAGAAACTGCGGGACAACTACGAGACTGTCGACGGCCCCTTACGCGTTGGCGACATTGTCGTCTATCGTCGAAAGCAAGACGGGTTCATGGTCCACGTCTCTGCGTTTGTGGCTGCCGATATTGTTTACACAAAGAACGGGCTGGGGCTTTCGAGTCCCTGGTGTCTCATGCGTCTGCGCGATGTGGATGCGCTCTACGCGATTTCTGGCGTCGAGCGTTTGGCCTATCGGCCTGTCGGCGATCCAAGCAACGCCGGCCGCTAAGCGAGGACTTGCTTCACGGCCGCGTGCCAGCCACGCAGCCATTCCGATACGACCGATTCCGCAGCGTGTGGCACGTAGCAAGCTTCCTCCTGCGGCAGCTTGGCCAAATCCGCGAGCTGCCCATGGATTCGCAGCCCAAGCATGCCCATCCACGCGGCGCCGAGCGCTGATAAATTGGGATCGTTGGCAACACGGAGTTCGACGCGCGTGATGTCCACGCAGAACTGCATGAGGAAGCGATTCGCGGTCGCACCGCCGTCGCCGTGCAGGCGTTGCAGTGCCACGCCCGCCTCCGCTCGCATCGAATCCAGCACGTCGCGGAGCTGGTATCCGATGGATTCGAGGGCCGCGCGCACGACATGGCGCCGGTCGCTGTGGGCGCTCAAGCCCACGATGGCCGCACGGGCGCGCTCCGCCCAATAGGGCGCGCCGAGGCCGGAGAACGCGGGCACGAGGTAGACGCCGCCGTTCGACTCGAGGCTCGCCGCCATCGACTCGGTCTCCGCCGGTGAGGAGAAGAGACCAAGCTGATCGCGCAGCCAGGTGACAGTGGACGCCGAGCTCGTGATGATGCCTTCGGCCGCGTAGGTTGGGGTGCCTTCGTGCACCCAGGCGAGCGTGGCGACCGAGCCGCCGCTCACACCCGGCATGGTCGTGCCGACATTGAGGAGCACGGAGGAGCCGGAACCGAATGTAACTTTGGCGGTGCCGGGTTCGAAGCATCGCTGTGCAAATAACGAGGCCTGCGAATCGCCCATCACGCCGCAAATCGGAACCGGTCGCGGCAACGCGCCTCCGAGCATAGTCGTGCCAAACCGGGCGGCGCTTTCGCGCACCTCGGGCAGCGCCGTCCGCGACACCTGCCACCAGCGGCAAAGCTCGTCGTCCCACTGCAGCCGGCCGATATCGAAGAGCAGCGTGCGGCTGGCATTGGTGTGGTCGGTCGCGAATACCGCTCCTTCCGTGAGCCGGTAGACCAAGTAGGTATCTATAGTCCCGATACGAGCCGTGCCTTCCTCGAGCTGCTTTGCCAGCCGGGGATTCTCGCGCATCAGCCACTGCATCTTCGGAGCGGAGAAATAAGAGTCTACGCGAAGGCCGGTCTTCGCGCGCAGTGCCGCTTCATGGCCCAGTTTCACCTGCTCCGCGCACAACGGGTCGCCGCGGCGACATTGCCAGACGATCGCGGGATGCAGCGGCGCGCCGGTCTCGCGGTCGAAAACGACGAAGGTCTCTCGCTGGTTCGTAATGCTGACGCCGGCGATTTCGTCGCGTCGAGAGGGCTGTCGCGCAAGAAGCTCGCGCGCGGCGTCGAGGAGATTGGACCAGATCTCCGCCGCATCATGTTCGACCCATCCCGCGCGCGGATAATGCTGGCGATGCTCCCGCGCTGCCTTGTCGATCACTCGGCCTAGCTCATCGAAGAGCAAAACCTTCGTGGCGGACGTGCTCTGGTCGATGGCGAGCAGGAGGGGCATGTCACACGGCTTCCATCTGCCGGGCCAGCAGCGTGCGCGCTGTGTCCACGAGACCTTCCATGGTCATGCCGTAGTGGCGAAAGATGTCGGCTTGACTGCCGGTCACCGTATATTCGTCGGGGATGCCCACGATGCGGAAGGGGCGTGCAATGCCGCTTTGCGCAAGCAGCGCGGCGACCGCTTCGCCGAGCCCGCCGTGAATCATGTGTTCCTCGACCGTGACAAGCGCGCGGCACTCACGCGCCGCGGCCAGGACGGCGTCGGCGTCCAGTGGTTTCACGGTCGGGAGACTGATCACGCGACATTCGAGTTGCGCGGTCTCCGCAAGATGCGCCGCGGCGAGCAGCGCGTGGATGACGGTCTCGCCGGTCGCGAGGAACGCGATGTCGTCGCCGGCGCGGAGCTTGCGTGCGCGGCCGAAGACAAACGGCACCTCCGGCTGCGGCAACGTGTAGAGAGGAGCTTTGCCGAAGCGGAGATACACAGGTTTGTCGTGCCGCGCCGCGGCACGAACCGCTTCGCGCGTTTCGGTGTTATCCCCAGGCGCAACGACCGTGAGGTTGTTGATCGCGCGCAGCACTGCGAAGTCGTGCAGCGAGTGATGTGTCGTGCCGAGCGCGCCGTAGCTGACGCCCGCGCTGATCCCGACCACGACCACTGGATGGTCGGAGTAACAGATGTCATTCTTGATTTGCTCGAGCGAGCGCGCGGTAAGGAAACAGGCCGGCGATACCGCAAAGACTTTCTTCCCGCACGAACCTAGTCCCGCGGCGATGCCGACGAGGTTCTGCTCCGCTATCCCAACTTCGACGATTTGTTTCGGCAATGCCTGGCCAAATGGCCCGAGCTTGCCCGACCCGCGGGAGTCGCTGGTGACGACGAGCGCGTTGCGATCGGCTTTGGCAATCGCGAGCAGCGTGTCGGCGAACTCCTCGAGATTGGCGCGGCCCATCTTCAAACCGAGCTTTTCCGCGGTGCGTTTCGCCGCGGGAGAATACATCGACGGCGCCGGTGCGCTCATGCGGCGGCTCCTCCGTTCAGCGCCGCGATCTGTGCGTCGATTTCCGCGATCGCGCGCGCGTATTCGTCATCGTTGGGCACGCCGTGGTGCCATTTCCCGACATCTTCCATGAAGCTCACGCCTTTGCCCTTGGTGGTGCGGGCAATGATCAACGACGGCTTGCCGGGCTCCAGTGGCTGCGCGAGCGCGGCCGTGAGTGCGGCGAGATCGTGGCCCGGCACGGTGCGAACCGCCCAGCCGAAGGCGCTCCATTTTTCGGCCAGCGGCTCGTGATTCATCACGTCACGCGTCCGGCCGGTGATCTGGAGCGTGTTGCAGTCGATGATCGCGGTGAGATTATCCAGTTTGTAGTGCGCGCCGGCGAGGGCGCCTTCCCAATTCGAGCCCTCGGCCAGCTCGCCGTCGCCCAGCAGCGTGAATACGCGGAAACCGGCGTCATCGAGCTTGCTCGCGAGCGCGCTGCCGACGGCGATCGGCAGTCCGTGGCCGAGCGCGCCTGTGTTCTGCTCGATGCCGTTCACGTGCCGGGTGGGGTGACCGACATAGTGCGATTGATACGCGCAGAGCGTCTCGAGATCTGATTCGGGGAAGAACCCGCGCTCCGCGAGCACGACGAACAGCGCTTCGACCGAATGCCCTTTGCTCTGAATATAGCGGTCGCGCTTCGGGTCGGCGAATGTCTCCGGCGAGACACGCAGCACGCGATTATAGAGCACATTGAGGATATCGACGCAGGACAGGCTGCCGCCGGTGTGGCCGGCGCCCGCGTGTTTGATCCAGCGCAGCACGCTGCGGCGATACCTCAGGGACTTGAGCGCAAGCTCGTGATCGGTCATGGATAGGTCTGGAGCACCGCGCGAAACGGCGATTCGTCCGTAGCTTGGAATTGCGATCATCGGGCAACGCCGACCTGAGCGGAAGAGCCAGCATGCACCCGATCGCTCAAAGCGTGTGAGTTCAGGCTTTCCTTGCCGTCCGTTTCCTGACGCGGCTCGTGATGGTAAACCTCCCACCCGAGATAGCGGCTGAAGGCCTCCGCAAGAATGCCCGCGGTGCGCGACCCGTTCATCACCACATGGTGTTCGAATCCCTCGCGACACACGTGGTGCATTAGTTTCTGCAGCTTGGGCACGTGGGCCACGGCGCGGTTGCCAAAGGTGGCAAGTGCGTCGTTCGTCAACTCGCCCTCGCCAACGTAGGTTCGGATTCGGCCAGCCGTATCGTCAGTCGTAATACGACCGAATGTCAGCGGTCCGCCTGGAGTGCGGCCGT
The DNA here is from genome assembly GCA_036675625.1 of Opitutaceae bacterium. Classification (GTDB taxonomy): domain Bacteria; phylum Verrucomicrobiota; class Verrucomicrobiia; order Opitutales; family Opitutaceae; genus ER46. Next base: position 34,800 of record JAKFEQ010000005.1, read on the forward strand.
CGAGTGCGCCCCAGGTGTTTTCCACTCCAAGCGTGGACCCAAGGATCGGCGCGTTGAGCACCTTGATGTCCGGCAGGAACGACTTTGCCCAATTACCACAGTGGAAGAGCACGCAGCGATTTTCATCGGCGCCATAGTTGTTGTTCCAATCCACCAAGGCCGAGGGCGTGAGCGACGCGAGCTGCATCGCATACATCGTGAGCACGCCGGTGACATCTACTTCGCACGCGCTCGGCAGCAGATCCTCGCTCATCATGCTCATCGAGGTGCAGACGTTGCAGCCGTGATTCGCCTGCAAGGAGGTCCAGCACTGGATGGCCGTGGCATCGAGGTGATTCGCGGCCACGAAATCGTCCAGAACCACACCGAGCCGAGCCATCTGGACGAGCTTTGCCGGTGGCACGGCGCGAGTGTTCGCGTAGGCCTTGATCGCATCGATCTTGGCAGTCAGGCGCACGTCCTTTTCGCCGATCTTCGCCGCCGTGCCGAGGATTTCGGAAAGGTCCACCGTGGTCACACTGATGCCGTGGCGTTCGAGGATCTTCTCGGAGTATCGCACGGTATTGAAGGCGCCGGGACGCGCACCGACAGCGCCGATTCGAACCTTTCTCAGGCCGTGCACAACGCGACAGACGCTGATGAAGTTCTGCAGGTCGGCGCGAAACGATTCGTCGAGCGGATGCACGACGTGTTTTGTCGTGAGCGAGTAGGCGATGCCGGCCTGCCGCAGATTGTTGCAGACGGAAATTTTGCCGCAAAACGAGTCGCGACGCCGGACAACGTCGAGTTTCTCCAAGTCGTCAGGGTATCCTTGGACCAGCACCGGCACATTCAGTCCGGAGAGCTTGAGGGTGTCGGCCACGCCTTTCTCGTCCCCGAAGTTCGGCAGACACACGAGCACACCCGAGATCCGGTCGCGGTGGTGTCGGAACAACTCGGCACATTTGCGTGCATCGTTGTGAGTCTCGACCCCACCGAGTTTCGAGTCGGCCGGGTCCAGCATGACTGCCTCGAGACCAAGCTCGCTGAAGAGCTTGGCGAGATCGGCGCGAGCCTCCGACACCAGTTTGTCCGGAAAAAAATCGCGATTGCCGATGATAACGCCCAGGGCGATGGGAGAGTTTTTCATGTAAAGGGGCACCGAATTTGGCGCGCTTCACGCGCCTGACGTCGGCAGGAATGGAAGATTAACACGAATCTACGGGCAATTCTCCCGTGAAACCGACGAACTATTACCGAATGCTAAGGCGAATCGGGCCGCCAGACAGCGGCGCACTAACGACCCGAAGTTTGCTGTTGGTTAACCAAAGAAGGGTGCGCGGCGGGATCGTGGCCGGTAATTTCGGCCAGCAGATTGAAGAAGGCGCGTTTTCGCTCCGAACTGATTCGCCAGTTCACCGGAACACTCTGGAAGCCTTCGTCGAATCCTTCGCCGTCCTGGCGCCAGTCGAAATAGCCCCACGAGGCGTAGTTTCTCGCGCAGGCGACGAAGTTGTTGGTCGTCCCCTCCGCGCTCCAGCCCTGCGGCTTTTCTCCCGATTCAAGATTACGGCGGGTCCAATTGCGGTCGTCTTCATTGTTCACGATCGGCTTGCGGGTGGTGCCAGCCATCGCGCGCACCTCATGCACCATGGCCACCATTCGCTGCGGATCCTTCACGCCGTTACCATGAAGGAGGATGTAGTCGGACGCGTCGACGACGGCCTGACTCGGAATTCGCCCGCCCGTAAGGCTGACGCTCACGGGTAGCGACAGGGCTCGCTTCATCGCGTGTCGCTTGGCGAGAACGATCAGCTCTTCAGGACGGACTCACACGATGTCATGTTTATAGGCGTTCGAATTGTGCTCGTTGGCGATCTCGAGAAGAACGTTGCGATAGCCGCGGTCTGCGAGCCAGTCCACCGTGTTGGTCACCGCGCGCTTGACGGCGTTTTCGTCCACGAGCTGTCGTTCCTGACCGAAATAGAAAATCCCTACCATGATCACCATGCCCAGCTCGTCGGCGCGCTCGACGATTCTAGCGAGCCTGGCCATGTAGTCGGAGCGAAGTGAACCGTCGCTTTCGATGGCGGAATTGTGCCACCCGCGGTTGCCGTAGCCGGTGGGGCTTCCACCCTGCAGGTTCACTACGGCGCAAAGAAGGCCGTGCCTCCGCCATTCCGGCATGGCGGCGACAAACTCGTCGGTGTTGCGATCAGGATTCCATGGTCCATCCGGGTATGTCCAGAGACGCGCCGTCTCGGGGTTGAGATCGTCGAATATGCCCTGCACGAGCCGGGCGTTCATCAATAGCCCCTCGATCTTGTGGCCCTGCCAGGTGCGGCCTTCGTAGGTGAGTTTGCCGTTGATCAGGAACTGCTCCCCTTGGAGAGCGACCTGAGTTCGGCGCGCCGGATTTCTCGCCGCGCTCTCGGGAGCGCGGCGCGGCGCATCGGACGCGAACACTGCAGTGGTTACTGAACTCGCCAACAGCAGAGCGCGGATCGCGATGGAAAAATATAGTCTTCATGGGAACGCAGTATTAGAGAGGGCCAACGCTCACGGCCTGACCGTGACGATGACGCGTTGATACCGCGTGAGGCGCGGCGTGCCGTGATCAGTCACGGCAAGGATGATGTGCATCGTGCCTGTCCCGGGCGGCATCACGCGGCCGGTCGGAACCGCGAACCAAGCCTTCTTCTGGTCGAAGTTTTTGATCTCGATCGGCTGCCCGGTGCGCGCGTTCGACGTCGTGAGCGTGCCCGCTTCGCCATAGTAGAACCAATCGTAGGACATCGCATCGCCGTCCGGATCGGTTGTGCCTTCGGCGCTGAGCTCAATGCGCTGGCCGGGTTTGGCCGTGAGCTCGTTGGGATGGCCAAGCTTCACGACCGGCGGGTGATTGGCCTGAGTACGCGGCTTCGTGGTCCAGTCGATTCGGGCGGCAAAATCGTTCTGGTAGGCGGAGCGCCACCGCCAGATCGTCGCGTGATTGTTCGTGTGCCAGTGGCCGTCGACGCCGAACACCTCGTCTTCTGCGTCGGTCCAGATGGGCCGGGTCTCCGCTTCGAAGTGCCACTTCTGTTTGCGCGGCGTGTAGAGCTCGTAGCGCCCGCCCCAGCCGCCCCAGTCGGGGCGTTCGGGAACGTTAAGACCGTTTTGCAGGAGTCCCAGGAAACTCGGCGTGTCGCCCTCCATCAGGAATTCCGTGTGCGGATGCTGCCCGCCGAGCGGCCCCTTGTTCTTCCGGATGTTTCGGTCGAGCCACGGATTGTCCACGAGGGAGAAATCCGCACCACTGAAGCGAGCGTGAAACCGGTCGCCGCTGATGCCGCTCCAGGTAGCGAAATGGTAGGCACCGCCCGCGTGGCTGCCGGGGCTGACGATGTAGAAGAGTCCGGGGAAAGTCTTGCGTATCCAAGGACCGGAGTCGTCCTGATCTGAGATTGTATAGACGCGAAGCTTCGCGACGAATCTGGCTAGCGCGTCGGGCGAACGGGTCGCGCGCACCTTCCACAGTGCCTGGGCGAGAACATTGGGCCCGCCCCATACGGGAACCCAGAGCGGGCGCGGGTCATCGCGGTCGGCCGCCGCGATGAGCAATTCCGAGCCTGGAGAGTCTTGTCCTTCCCCCACGGCGTCCATCCCATAGGCGGAGCGGCCCTCGCGAATCACCGCGAGCAGATGCTGCGCAGTTGGCCAGCCGGGCTCGTGCAGCATGAGGTTGTCGCGGACCTTGCCATAGGCCTCCACGATTTCGCGAATGCGCCACGCGGCGGTCTTGTTGCGCTGGTGAACAGAGGTGGTGGCAACGAGCCCCTCGATGTCGAACTGGTTGGAGTAACACAGAAACCGCACCATCGACTGCGCATCGTCGGGCTCGTTCTCGATGTCGGTAAGGATTAGGATGCGAGTCTTCTCGGCCGCGAAAGTGGTGCCGAGGATGACGAGCAGGAGGACCAAGGTAAGGAATGGACGATGCGTGTTTTTCATAGGCCAACGAAGTCAGCGTTTCCAAGTCTCGTCACCGAGTCAGCGAAGGGACAGGTTTTGCGGCGTCGTCGAGCACGAGGACCCAATCGTTGCCAGCGGCAGGATTGCCGGGCGGGTTGAACGCGACTGAGCCGGTGCCGGGGTGAGTGCCGGCGGAAGCAACTTCGCCGGTGCGCGGATTGAGCCACGAGGCCCTCACGCGCGCGCCAGCGGAGCCGTTCAGTTTCATCGTGAAGTCGCGACCTGTGTAGTTGTAGGCAGCGATCCAGCCGTCGCCGCGCGTCACGAGGATCCGCTCGTGCTTCTCGCCCTCGTCGCCGGCGACGAGCGACTGGTCGTTGACGCGACCAGAGGTCGGCCGTGAGAGGATGAAGTTCTTGAGATGTTGCATCTGCGATGCGCCCTCGGACTCGAGGCGCTCCATGAAAAAGCCTTTCGCGCCGCTCTCGCCCTTCTTGTCCGTGGGCAAGTAAACCTGACGAACGGAATTCTCACCGTAAACGTGGCCGGCCGCACCAGCGAAGACTGACCACCACGCGTAGCGGCGCACGTCTTTGGAAGTCCAATACGGCTGGGTCGAGTCGTGGAGGCCCTGCGGCGTATTTTCGTAGGAGGCTTCGCCGTCGATCGTGGGCTTGCGCGGCGTGAGCGCGAGGTCGTCGAGCACGTAACGCCAGTTGTCCTCGCCGTAGGCCTTGCCCTGCGTGTCCTGATCGTAGCGGCGGTGGCCGGAGACGAACATGTTCACGTCGAGCCAGGGTTGGTTGTGAAACCAGGTGGACGACTGCATGCGGCCGAAAGGATGAAAGGTGACGAGGTGGTTGGGCGCGTGTTTTTTCAAAGCGGCACCGGCAGCATTCCAGAAATCCAAATCGTCGCCGCCGCGGGCGGAGCCGCCGTTGACCCAAATGATGTTCGGGCGCTTCGCGTAGCGGGTAGCGAGCTTGGCGGCGAATTCACCGGCAACGGCCGGCGCGGGTTTCTTGGGATAGCGCCACATGGGTGTCAGCGCGACGTAGATGCCATTGGCCGCGGCGGTCTCGACGATGTAGTCCACGTGATCCCAGTAATCGTATTGCGCGGAATCGGCCGGATTGGCGCCAGGCGTCTCGTTGAGACGGGCGAGGTCATCGTCGATCAAGGCGCGGGTGCCGTTGAAGTTCTTGTCGTGGAAGAACTGCACGAGGCAGAGCTGGACCACGTTGAAGCCCTTGGCGCGGCGGTTCTCGAAGTAGGTCTTGATCTGCTCGCGATTGAGTTTCTGCGGCATGAGCCAGACAGTGTCGCCGAGCCAGAAGAAGGGTGTGCCGTCAGCGTGCTGGAGGGAGCGGCCGTCCTTGGTGACGACGAGTTTTCCGTGGTCCCAAGGCGCTGCGGCCGATAGGACCGAAGCTAGGACGCAAAACGATAGGAAACGAAGGAGGGTTTTCATGGAAGTGGTCCTGGTCTGCAGTTTTGCGATTAGCGCGCGCCCGCGCCGGCGCGGATTTTTTCCTCCAAGCCATCGGTCGGGTCAGCGGTGTAGGTATAGGGCGGGACAAAGGCCTTGCCGTTGCCATAGAAGCCCGCCTGACCGGTGACGCCTTCATGTTCCTTGATCCCGATGGGGCCCTTGACCGCGTCGGGGATGGCCACGTCCTCGATCGACTCGAGCACGCTGTTTTCGTTGCCGCGGGCATAATTGAAAACAGTGGAAGTCGCGGCGCCCAGCTTCTCGGACGTCCACCACCACGATGGGCCGACGAAGTCCTTGTAGATATTCCGCTCGGACCTGACGTTGGCGTCCACTCCCGGCCGCACGGCGTAGTAGGAGCGTGACTGGACGTCGGTGCCGGCGAGGCAGAGATTATTGAACGTGTGCACCTGCCCGAAGCGGACGCGGGGCATGCGCTCGTTGACCATCTTAGCGTAGAAGTTGTGGTGGTGGGTTACCCTTAGGTGCCCCCGGCTCGTCGTGTCGTTGTCGCTCGCGCCGATGTTCACGCCCATGTGATTGTGCCCGAAAAAAGTGTTTCGAAAAACGTTCCAGGAGATGGTGACGAAGTCCGATGTCCCGGAGAGGACGAGCAGGTCCGGGCTGCCGTTGATGAACGAATTGTGGTCCAGCCAGACGTTCTTCACGTCATGCAGGACCGTGTTCGGCTGGTTCGGCTTGTGCACCCCGACGAGCGTAAGGTTCTTGATGATGACATTTCGGGAGCCGGTGAGCCGGAGCACGCCCGCATCACTGCCAATCTCTGCGCCCTGCAATCCGATGATGGTCTTGTTCGATCCCACGGTCAGCGTTCCGCGGAGTTTGCCTGCCACGTGGATGACCTTGGTCGCGTCGCCGGCCGCCTGCGCCTGAAGCTCGCTCATGTTCCGCACGACGACCGGGCGGGCGTTGCCACCGCCGGTAATGCCGTCGCCCTGCGTCACCCAGCCGACCGGCGGTGCGTTCAGGTAGCTGAAATCCGTCGGCGCTCCGGGTCCGCTGGTCGGCTCCGGCTCGCCGCAGTTGCCCGGTGATGGATTGGCGCCGGTGACCTTCAGGTAATCGATGTTGGCCAGGCCGTGATCGGTGATGGCCTGCAAGGCGATGGTGTTTCCACCAGCGACCAGCTCGACCTCGAGAGTCTCGGTCTGCCATTGCGCAAAAGTGCCGGTGGGCGGCAGGGCGATGTCGAATCTTCGGTTTGCGACGCCATTGACCGTCAGCACCCCCGGGCGGGCTTCCTTGGTGCCATTGGCGAAGCGGATTTCCAGCGTGTGGGGGCCGCCGGCCGGCGACTTGACGCTCCAGGTGATCCGGGTGGCCTTGTCGTTCGGGGTGTTGATATAGCCGGCACCGGTATAACCGGTGCCCTTCGCCTCGAACATCACCGGATCGCAGATGCCGGGCTCCAGTTCCTGCAGGGTGATGCTCGTGCCGGTCTTTGGGGCGTGAGAGCCGGCGCCATCCGAGGCGGCACGTGATCGGCTGACGCCAAGCGCGGCAACTGCGAGCGCGGAAAGGATCAGGCATGGCTTGGCGAAGGAGCGAAGCATGGAGGGGGAATTCGGAAGGACGGACAGGTAGGCGAATGAGCCGGGTCTGAGATTAGCGGGCAATGGTCACGACGACGCGTTGGTAGCCGACCAAAGCGGGAGCGCCGTCGTCAGTGACCTCGAGGATGAGGTGAAGCGTGCGGCCGGGCTCGTCGGGCACGACGAAGCTCGCGGTCGGCGAATCCGCATCGGCGATCTCGACCTGCGTTCGCGCGGAGCCGGCTTCGTGATACTGCCACCACTTGAACGATAGTTTGTTTCCGTCTGGGTCCGATGTCGCGCGGCCGTCGAGCCGCATGGTTTCGCCCGGCTGCGCAGTCCGATCGAGGCGGCCGGCGATTCGCGCCATCGGAGCGTGGTTGGCGTCTTTGAAGGCCTTTACGCACCAATCCATCCGCGCCTCAAAGTCGCGGTTGACCGCGTCGATCCATCGGGCGAGCTGGCGTTTTTTGCCGCCCTCATCCTCGGCGTCGATGTAAACCCGGTCGAATCCGTCCACCTGTTTGAACCGCCCGCCCCAGCCGCCGTAGCTGGGATGCTCGTGGTTGCGGAGTCCGTTGGCGACGACGTAGAAGAATGCCGGCGAGTCGCCCTCGCTGACATAGGTTTGTGGATACAGCGCGCCGAGCGGGCCGTGGCCGTTCTTGACGTTATGCGTGATGAAGTCGGTCGTGGCGGGCTGGCTGCGGTAATTCCACGTGCCGGCAAAATGCCCGCAGTAGATCATCGTTACGAGCGGGTGGTGCGTCTCGATGTAGTTCCCCGCGTCGTCCTGATACCAGATGTTATACATCACGACTTTCGAGACGGCCCGTTCGTAGTCGCGGGGATGCTTCGTCTTGAGCTTGTGGAAAGCGCGCGAGGCGGTGTTGCCGCCGCCCCAAGCTTGGAGATGGACCGGTGCGGGGTCGTTTTGCAGGAGAATCCGGACGATCGCGTCCGAGCCGGGCGTGTCGGGCCAGCCGGAGGGATCAAACTCGACTTTCGCGCCGGGAATCTGCTCCCAGCGCGTCTCCCTTGTTCCTTTCAGGTGCTCGAAATCCTCGTCGCCGACGAAGCTCTTCGCCCGCAATTCGTCTGCCGTCGGGTAATCAGGATGATGCTTGAGCAGGTTCGGGTGAACCGCCTCGTAGGCGGCGAGCTGGTTTTCATACCACGGCTCCTTGCTGTGACCGTTTCGCTGGAACATCGAGTTCGTCTCGATGATCGCCTGCACGTCCACATCGCAGGTGTAGAGCAGGAATCGGATCATCGAGCTGTGATCGTCGATCTCGCCATCGGTCATCACGATCACCTTCGGCTTGGCCGGCGATGGTGTCGCGCTGAGCGGCAACGCGAACACCAAGCCGGCGAGAACTGTCGCTCCGAGAGCGATGGCGCGGAGCGATGCACACTGCCTTGTGAAGCTGAAGAAATGGCTGATTGCTCTCATTGCGACCAGGGGAGCGGACGATGTCAGGGCTTCGAACCGAGTTTGGCTCGCCACGCGGGGTAGTCCTGCGCGAGCAGCGACGCGGCCCAGGTGCCGTGGTAATCATACCCACTCCGCCGTTCGTAACCGACTTCGGCGAAGTCGTAGCGAAACTTGGAATCGCGATCGAGATAGAGCGGGCGGTTGGTGCCCAACTCGTAGAACCGCGCCCACAGGCCGGCACCATTCGGATCTTTCACGAGGCTGCGCTCATTTCTGCCGTCGTCGCGGCGAACGCTTTCCAAGCGCACGCCTTTCATCTCCACCTCGCGGAGCCACGCGACGGCGCCTTCCACGGCCGCGATGATGTCGGGCGTCGGGTTCTCGACCGACATGAGGAATCGGACGATCCCCACTGTTTCGCCGCCTGACACCGAAGGCGGCTCGTAGGCCCGCGCCCATGCCGGTTGAAGCGTCACCTCATGGTGCTGTGCGCACCAGCCGGTGAGCTTCCCGTTCTGCCGGATCTGTGTTTTCAGGATGCAGTCGATCCCGCGCGTGACCGCCTCACCGGCGCGCTTTCGTCTTTCCGGATCAACGAACGCGAACGGGGCTTTGCCTGCGGCCACATCGCGGAGCAACTCCATGACGCGGATCATCGCGCCGTCGTTGTAGGTGATCCGGGAGTAATACTCGTCGCCGCGTAAGGGCCAGAACTGCGGCCAGCCGCCGCTGGGATACTGGGCGGCGAAGAGATAATCGAGGCCGCGCTCGAAAGACTGCGCGTAGCGCGCTTCGCCCGTCGCCGTGATCACCCGCGCGAGAAACTGCATGGGCACCGTGGTGGCGTCGTTGTCCAGGCTGTTGGCGCGACCACGGCCCTCCGGCGGGATGTCCTCCGGGCTGCGCGGGGGCTGCGCCAGATCGGTGCTCTTCGGCCAGCCACCCTGCGGCGATTGATATTGGATGACGCTGTCGGCTATGGCCCGGGCGGCAGGCGTGGCATACCACTCCGGTCGGTGACGCAGGTAGGCATCGCTCCAGCGCGGAGGCGGATTTGAGACCCCGGCAGCGCCGGTCTTCGGCAGGGCGAACGGAGCCGCGAGATAACGCGAGATCCGTCCGGCAATCTGCTCATGCGGGAGCGACGCGTCGGCGAAACCGATGACGCACACGTGCTCGTTTCCGCTCATGCCGAAGGTCTGGTATTTGCGCTCCGCCCCGGTGCGGCCGAAGCTATAGAGATCCATGTTGTGCATCCCATTCGGCCGGATCTGGCGGTGGTTTTCGTTGGGTGCGTCGTCCTCGGGGGTCTTCGCGAAAAAGAGCACGTTCTTCGCCTTCGGATCGCCGAGGTAGAACCATTCTGGAGTGATGTCGGAGAACTCACCGCTCGGGATACGCTTCTTGCCGTCGGCCGTGACAAAGTAGTCCGCCGCGTCGGCTGTGCCGCCAACGACCGTCTCGAGCAGAAAGTGGTAATCGCCTTCGGACTTCAGCACTTTGACCGCCACCCGGTCGGCGAAAAACCAATACTGAAACGTGAACTTGGCGTTGGTGGATTCGAGCACGACGACGTCGCCCTCGGTGCGACTGTTTACGATTTTGGTCGTCGATCCGCTGTCGCGGCCGGCGTGACCGAAGTTGCCGACGCTGTTCGGAAACCCGCGAAAGTCGCCGTTGGGACCGGGCGGCATGTAGGAGGCGATCCAGTCGTTGCCCTCGTTGTCGATGAAGCTCTTGAAGCCCGAGACGCCGTTATCCTTCTCGAAATACACCGTGCCCATCGGCATCTCGATCTTGTAGCAACCAACGCCGGCCCATCGCACCTCGCTCAAGCGCACGGCTGCGGTCGAGGTAGGCACGGGCGTAAGCTTGATGTGGTCGAGGTTCGCCAGGCCCTCCGGCCCTTTCGCGGTGAAGCGGAGGACATTTTTCCCCTGCTTGAGTGCGACCGGCTTGGATAGCGGCAGATGGCTCCAGTCGGTCCAGAAGCGCGTCGGGCGAAACGCGAGCGACGGCTCGACCACGTCGCCATTCACGCGGACCTCGGCCGGCCGCGTGTCGTCCTTGCCATGCGTGTAGCGTGCCGCGAGGAGGTAGGAGCCGGCGGCCGGCGCGTCGAAGGTCAGCTCGACATGGCTGCCGAGCTTGTTATCCGTATCCACAAACCCATCACCAGTGAAACCCGTGTGCGGCCCTGGGTGCTGCGCGAGAAAGTTCCAGCAGCTATGGTGGTCGATTTTGCCCTCGTGCAGGCCGCCCTCCGCCTCGAGCACCTGGATGCGCGGAAGCGCTCCCGGCGGAAGCTCGCGAACCTCGGCGACCTTGATGTAGTCGACGTTGCCGAGACCGCCCTCGTTAAGGGATACCACGCGGATGAGATTTCGACCCTGCGGCAAGTCGACGACTGCGGAATCGGTGTTGAACGCGGGAAGCGCCTTGTTCTGCGGCATCTGGAGCACCGGGCCTTTTTTGCCGTTGATCCATAACTCGCCCGGACGCGGGTCGGGCTTGATATGCGTGTAGCGCACGGTGATTCGGTGCGGCCCGGCCCAGAGCGCATTGTAGGCGACCTCGATGAACGCGCCCGCTTTGTTCGGCGTATCGACTACACCACTACCCGAATGGGTCGAGTGCGGGTCGTCGGTGAGCATCACGTTGTGCCAGCAGCTATGGCGATCGACCCAGCCGCTGAACGTGCCGGATTCGGCTTCGACGATGATCGCGTCGGCCGCGGCGAGAGAGGTGACCGATAAGGCCGCCGCGAGTAACGACAAGGAGAGGCAGGGCAGCGTTTTCATTGTAGGCGGCGGGAACGGGGCCTTCTTGATGGTCGGGGCGAAGGGGCGGAGCGCGGGAGAGCGAAGAGTAGCACGCAAGTCCGCCGGAAGTCTTCCGACCTTGCGGTCAGTTTTGCCGCAATACTAAGCCAGGATCATGACTGTCGCCTGGTGGAGTGCAGAAATTTAGTCTCCAGCCTTCGGCGGCGAACAACGTGTGAGCCGCGCAGCAAAGTCGCGTAGGAACTCCTCACGCCACACATTGATCGTTCGCGCGCCGCGATGCGGGCCTTCGATCAAGGACGGTGACGGATCGTCGGTCCACCAGTTGGGGAGATTAGGATCCGGCTGAAGTGAACTAGCGAGAGAAGGATAAACCGAGGTGATCTCGCCGGTTTTGCCGTCGAGCGCGGGCACGTTGCTGCGAATCGTGTAGCGGTAGAGCTTGGCTTCCTTCGGGCAGAATCGAAAGCGGATGGCAGCATCGCCGTCGACGTGACCGATCAGGGACTGGTTTTCGATCATCATCCGTGCTTCGGGTTTGGCTGGCGCGCCACCGCCCAGCGGGAGCGCGAGTTCGAGGATGCTGCAGTGTTCAATTCGGTTGGCGGCCGTCGTGAGGCGATCGAACAACGCGTAAGGCCGCGGCCATGCGCGCACGTAGCGGCCACCCCAGCCGGGCTGAAACGCCATCGTCGGCTCGCCGCGCAACAGCCAGGCGACCGTAGGTGTGTCGCCCATCTTCAAAGCGGAGCGCTTCCGACCTTCGAAGCTGATGCCATGCGCAAAGAATTCGCCGAGTGCGCCGCGGCCGGCGGCATGAGCCCCGGCGAACGCTTCCGCGCCTAGGTCGCCGGTCTGATTTCCGCCCACGAACCAGCCATAGTAGGTCGAGTTCGACTCTATTATCCAGAGTTTCGGATGGTGCGTCGCGAGGTAGTGGTAGGCATCGGGGCTCCATTTCTTGTTTGGGCCGCCAATGAAATAAACGCGCAACTTCGGCAGGATGTCCGGCGCGTCATGCAGTGCCTGGGCTAGATCCTCGATGCCGCCCCAGACGAGCACGTGCAACGGACGCGGATCGTCGCGCCGCGCGCAGCGCACGATCCAATCGGAGCCCTCCGTCGAACGCCGCACGCCGGCATAGGGCGCGACTTCGGTCTCGCCCTGTTTGGTGAGCGCGCGGAGTGCCTCCGCGGTCGGATAGCGTTCCGAGTGCCTCCGGAGGTTCGGATGGTCACGTTCGTAGAGCTCGAGCACCTGGAGGATATGCTCTTTGCGGCCGGGGCCGTAGGGTGAGGAGATGAGTCCCTCGAGATCGAGAACGTCGGCGTAGAGGAGCACGTGGACGAGCGACTGGAAGTCGTCGAAGTCCGTGCCGCCGATGTCGGTCGAGACGATGACGCGGTGACGCTGGCCCGCGAGCGCGCCGCGATCGGCGATCGCGGCGGACAGGCCGAGGGAGAGGGCGAGCAGGAAGACGAGGAGGCGGCGTGAGTTCATCACCAGGTCAAGTTTCGCGTTCGCGCGCGTTCATCTTGTCGATCGCCACGGCGAGGAGAATGACGCCGCCCTTGATCACTTGCTGCCAGAAGGGAGAGACGTTGAGCAGAAACAAGCCGTTGTTGAGCACACCGATAATCAAGCAGCCGAGCACGGTGCCCATGATCGATCCGCGCCCACCGGATAGAGAAGTCCCGCCGATCACGACCGCAGCAATGGAGTCGAGTTCGTAGCCGAGGCCAGCGTTCGGCTGTGCGGAGTCCAGGCGCGCGGTGACGATGAGTCCGGCTACGCCAGCGAGCGCGCCGGCCAATGTATAGACTGCGACCTTGATGCGGTTGACGCGCAAGCCCGTGAGGAGGGCGGCCCGTTCGTTGCCGCCGACGGCGTAGATGTGGCGGCCGAATCGCGTGCGCCTCGTCACGACCACGAACAACGCCACAAGCGCGACCATGATCCACACTGGCATCGGCACGCCGAGCAGCGCGCCGGTCCCAATGAAGCCGAAGTTCTCGCCGAGCGACGTGATCGGAAAGCCGCCCGTCCAGAGCATCGTAAGTCCGCGCGCGATGCTCAGCATGCCGAGCGTGGCGACAAACGGCGGCAGCCGGAATCGCGTGATTGCCGCGCCATTGAACCAGCCCGCGGCCGCGCCGACGACGATGCCGGCGACGATCGCGCCGGTGACCGTGAACTCGAGCCGCACGCCGAAGGCAGCGAGCGCAACTCCGTTCTTCAGCAGACCCGCGGACACCGCGCCGGCGAGCCCGAGAATCGCGCCTACGGAGAGATCGATCCCTCCGCTCAAAATCACCAGCGTCATGCCGACGGAGAGGCAGAGGTTCACCGAGATCTGGCGCAGGATGTTGAACCCGTTGTCGACCGTGAGGAATCGATCGGAAAGCAACGACAACGCGAGCACCATGACCGCGAGCGCAATCAACGACTGAAACTGACGCAGCCGTGCCGCACGGCCGTCGGGGAGCGACGAAGTGCCGGGGCCAGGGCCAGAGATCCCGCCTGCGAAAGCGTCTTCGCTCTTCGTCGAGTTCGGGGATGAAGCAGGGTTGGTCATGTCAAAGGGCCACTGCGGTCTTGTCGGGCAGCGCGGCCGTCAGAATTTTTTCCGCCGTCGCTTCGAGACGCGAGAACTCCGCGCTCTTCCGACCCTCGCACATCACGATGATCGTATCCGCGATTACGAGGATCTCGAGCAGCTCGGAAGAAACCACCAGCACACCGAGCCCAGCGCGGGCAAGCTCGTCGACAAAGGCGTAGATTTCGCGCTTCGCGTTCACATCGATGCCGCGCGTGGGCTCGTCGAGGAGCAGCACTTTTGGTCGGGCGGCGAGCCACTTGGCGAGAATTACCTTTTGCTGGTTTCCACCGCTGAGGTTCCGGATTTTCTGTGTGAGCGAGGGCGTTTTCACGCGAAAGCGCGCGATGAAGGGGCTCACGTGCGCCGACTCACGCGCCGGGCGTATCAGTCCACCTTTTACGGCAGGTCCCAAGCTTGCCAGGCTCGCATTCTCCAGGACGCTCATTTCCAGAAAAAGTCCCTCGCGCTTGCGATCTTCGGGCGCGAGCGCGAGGCCCGCCGCGATAGCGTCGGCTGGCCTGCGAATGAGCGTTGTCTTGCCGTCGACGGCGACCGTGCCGGTCGTGCGGCCGGGGTGAAGGCCGTAGATCGCTTCGAGCAATTCCGTGCGGCCGGCGCCCACGAGTCCGAACACTCCGACGACTTCCCCCCGCCGCACGCGCAGGTTGACGTCCTCCACGAGTTTCCCGCGTCCCGTGCCTGCGCCGCGCAACGACAGGTTTTCCACCCGCAAGACCTCTGCGCCTGGTTCCGTCGCCTCCTTCTGAAACGTCTCGCCCTGATCGCGTCCCGCCATGAGCCGCACGATGTCCTCCCGCGTGAGCTCGCTCAGTGGCGCTTCGCCGACCACGCGGCCATCGCGCATCACGGTCACGTCGTCACCGACGCGGCCGAGTTCCTCGAACTTGTGCGTGATGTAAATGATCGCGACGCCGCGGCGCTTGAAGTCCGCGATCACTCCAAACAGCACCTCGACCTCGTGCGACGAAAGCGACGACGTGGGTTCGTCGAGGATGAGCACCTTGACGTCGAGCGAGACCGCGCGCGCGATTTCCACGAGTTGCTGCTGGCCGACGCGTAGATCGGCAACGAGGGTCTCTGGCGCCACGTGCAGCTCCAGGCGCGCGAGAATCGCCGCGGCCTGGTCGTGCAGCCGGCGGTAGTCGATGAGGCCGGCGCGCGTGCGCGGTTCGCGACCGAGAAAGATGTTTTCCGCGACGGAGAGGTGCGGAATCAGGTTCAACTCTTGAAACACGATGCCGATGCCGGCCTTGAGCGCGGCGAGCGGGTTGGCGAAATGCACATCGCGACCAAGCAGCCGGACACTGCCGACGTCCGGCGGAAACACGCCCGCGAGAATGTTCATCAAGGTGGATTTGCCGGCGCCGTTTTCCCCCAACAGTGCAAGCAGCCGTCCGCGGCGAACGCGAAGCGACACGCCGTCCAGCGCGCGCACGCCGGGAAATGTTTTCGTTATCCCGCGCGCTTCGAGCACGATGTCGCCGCCGTCAGTCATCCGCGGACCTCCGCCATCACCGGCACTATGCGGAGAACGGGCTCGTCGGCTACCGGAACGGATTCCGGCGCCTCGGCGCAACCGGCAAACGTCACGACGGCGCCGATGTCCGCCTTCTCACGCAACGCGGGCAAGACCTCCGATTCGACCCGCTTGTTCAACTCGGCCGCGAGCGCATTGAATTCGTGCAGGCCGGGCACCTGATTCACGTCGAGGAGGCCGATGCCGTCGCGCACCGCGTTGCCGAAGATTGGGCCGATTCGCAGAGCGACAATCGCCGGTTGCGGACCGTCGAGCGCAATGCGGATGAAGCTGCGATCGCGCGCGACGACCTTGCCGCTGCCGCGGACAAAGTAATACGCGGTCCCCATTCCGACGGAGCGCGCGTGCTTCTGGCGTGCGGCCGCCGGATCGGCGCGGATCGCGCTCACGACTGCCGCCGCATCGGCGGCGCGCTGTGCGGCGGCGCGCAGCTCACCGGACCACAGCTTCGCCGCCGTGGCCGCGGGATCGAATGTCTCGTTTGCCGCCGTGTTTGGCCCCGTCTGCGCTGTCGCGCCCTGCAACGGGACGATCCGAAACAGCGGGAAGACCCAGAGGAGCGCGCCAGCGGCGACAATCAGCGCCGCCGCAATCGCCGCGCGCGGGATCGGCCGATCAGGGCTGCTGCTTGCGTCCATAGTCGCCGAACTTCTGCACGTTCTCGCGCGTCACGAGCTCGACGGCGACCGGCACGCGTTGCGGGAAGTTACGCTCTCCTTTGAGATAGCGGTCGGCGTATTCTGCGGCGGTGCGCGCCATCGTCTTGGGAAATTGCATTACCGTCGCCGTGATTTTGCCCTCAGCTACGGCTTTCACGACGTCGTCCGCCCCGTCGAATCCGAACACCTTCACCTTGGATGCTTTTCCGGCGGCGAGGAGCGCCTGATACGCGCCCATCGCCATCGCGTCGTTGCAGCAGAACACGGCGTCGATGTCAGGATTGCGCTGCAGCAGCGAGTCCATGACTTCGAGCGCCTTGCTGCGGTCGAATTCGGCGCTCTGCTGCGCGACCATTTTCAGACCTGGGAATCGATCAACGACACTGTGAAAGCCTTTGGAGCGGTTCCAAGTGTTCGTGTCGGCGACGATGCCGAGCAACTCGACGTATTTCCCGGTCTCGCCGACCTGTTCGACGAAATACTGCCCCAGCGCGACGCACCCGGAGTAGTTGTCGGAGAGAATTTGCGAAACCGCGGCATTGTTTGCCTCGATCTCGCGGTCCATGCAGAAGACAGGGACGTTGGCGGTTTTGGCGCGGCGGACGTTGGCGATCGAGCCTTTCGCGTCAGTGCAATTGAACAGCACGGCGCTGTAGCGCGACGCGATGATGTTGTCGAAGTGCGCCGATTCCTTCGCGGGATCATTCTGCGAATCGAACACCACGGCCTCGTAGCCGAGTTCCTTTGCGCGATCGCGTGCCGTGTCGGCGAGCACGACGAACCAGGGATTGTTCAGTGTCGAAACCACGACCGCCACGCGTCGAGCGCCGGACGGCGCCGGATCGCCCGCAGCCTTGCCGGACGCAGGAGATTCGGCGCGTTTACAGCCCAACATGCTCAAGCAGAGCGTGGCACCGAGACAGGAGAGAAGGCGCAGGACGCGGGGGGATTTCATTGCGGGAGCGAGACGATCGTTCCAGGGATTTGGGGATTACGGGGCGATGATTTCAATGCGCGCGGGTAGCCAAGCGGCGAGACGGCTGCGAAACAGTAACACAGGGGTTTCCGACCAGTCTCCCTTGTTTCCGGCTTTTATTTGCGGATTTCTAAGGTCTCTGCTCCCTGCTCGCCGTGAACATGCTACCCTAGCACGAATGTTAGGATCTGGGAGAAATTTGGACATTTACGGGGAGATAAGCGGGATTATTCCGTGCTACAGTTCTGACAACGGCCATCGTTCCACTCACGCCCCGCCCTTCGTTCTCCATGAGGAATCGCCACACTCCAACGCGCACTTCAATGGCGCGCAATGGGCGTCATAGAACCGCGGCGCATTCCGCGATTTCGTTCGATCCCGCCCGGCCCGACTTCGCGCCGTATGGGCTTACCTGCGTGCACTGGCGGCCGTCGCCGATGCAACGGCCGGATCACCACAACGAGATCGAACTGAACTTTCTCGAGACTGGATCGGTCACCTACCTCTTCGGCGGGAAGAAGACGGTCGTCGACGCCGGACGCTTAAGCGTATTCTGGGCGGCAATACCGCATCAGATTATCGACTACGGGGACGAGACGGCGTATTTCGTGGCGACGATTCCGCTGCCGTGGTTTCTGCAGTGGCGCCTGCCGGATCATTTCGTGCAGCCGTTGCTGCAGGGCCAGCTCATCCACGAGCCGACGACCGATCGCGCCGAATCGGACGCGCAGCTTTTCGGCCATTGGGAAGACGACCTGCTAGAGAAGTCCTCGAATCTAAAGCCGGCCGTATTGCTGGAAATGCATGCGCGCCTGATGCGGCTCGCGCTCAACGTGCCCGCCGGGCCGGTCCCACCGAAGCGACGTGCGCGCGTGACGACCGTGACCGACGTGGGGCTCAACAAGGTCGAGCGCATGGCGTGTTTTATCGCGCAGCGGTATACGGAACAATTGACGGTGCAGAAGATCGCGGAGGTCGTGGCGCTTCATCCGAACTATGCGATGAATCTTTTTCAAAAGACGTTCGGGACGACGCTCATTCACTACCTCACGGGCCATCGGGTCTCGCATGCGCAGCGCCTGCTCGCGACGACCGACATGACTGTCGCGGATGTCGCCTTCAATTCCGGGTTCAATTCGATCAGCCGGTTTAATGAAGCGTTTCGTCGCTCGTGTGGATGCTCGCCCCGCGACTATCGGCGGACGCATCTGCTGAAGGATGCGGCGAGTGGCGCCGAATGAGTGCCGTGCGGCATTCAAATGAGATCCGCGGCCCTGAAACTGAACCACCCGCGGCAGGTTGGGTCGGCAGAGCTGCGACCGAGGATACGCAGGTTACTGAGCGCAGAGACATCTGCTTAACACCTGGTGCTACGGGAGTTTTTCGGCATTATAAACTGCAGCCCCAGCGCTGACATGTACGCCGGAGTTTACGCGAAGAAAAACGGGCCCACCTGCGTAGTCACGTGAAGAGATTTCTCGCTCGTGGTGCTCGATGAGCAAACGCTTTGATGAAGACTGGACGGCCCGGTCAATAGGGGCAATTGCGGCGAATGCCTCCTTTCCCCACAACGGAGGAATTCGCATGCGATTCCGCCTTCCGAGCGGTCCTGAAAGCGTAAGGTGAATTACGTTCCAAGGGTAGTCTGGTTATGAGACGTATTCGCTCGTCGCGCTGGGCCAACGCGACGCTCAACCGCCACTGCCTGTGCTACAATTTCGCGGCGAAGACGGAGTGGCCGTGGCTCGTTCCGTAGCTTTCTGCGTCATGCCGCGATCGTCTTCGCAAACCGCCGCCCCGGGTCGGACTGCGTGAAATCGCCGCGGCCGCGGAGGCCATCCGTGATGGCCGTCTCGCTCGCGCTGCGCGACGATCCGCGCATCTCCGGATACGCGTGACAGGAAGAAATCCACCAGCACCAGGCCCATTGCGGGCGAGACGCCCGCGCTCCCAGGAACACTCTCCACTGGCTGGCCAGACGGTGTGAAAAGCGTCGCGGCGTAATTCGGGCTAAGGTGTCGCGGCGCGGAGGGGCGTGAGCGTAACGGGGCCGAGGAGGCCTGAGGGCGTGAGCGGCCAGCTGCTCGCGTCGAAGGGCTTGTAGTTGATGTTCACGAAATTGATTTCGCGCATGATCTTCCAGTCGACCTTGCGCGTATCCAGATCTCGGATGCGGTTGGCGGCGAGGTTGGTGACGTCGAGCTCGAGTGTATTGCGGCCGGACTTGAGGGCGTCGGCGGGAAGTTGGACGCGGAACGGAATGCTCCAGAGCGTGGCGAGGTCGCGGCCGTTGAGGCGGACGCGGGCGCTTTCGCGGACGTCGCCGAGGTCGAGGAGCCAGGAGTCGGCCTTTGCGGTTGGGGCTTCGAACTCGAGGCGGTAGCGGGCGGTGCCGGCGAAGCGTTGGGCTTCGGTGTTTTTGGGGAAGTCGGTCCAGGACTTTAGATCGGTGGTAGTGATCACGGGCGGGAGCTCGGGACCGCCTTTGACGAACGTGATCGACCAGGTGCCGGCGAGGGGTGTCGCGGCGCCGGCGGGTTGGCGATAGGACCAGGGTGGGGATGTTTTTGCGGCGGCGCTGGTGAGGAGCAGCGATTCGCCGGGGGCGAGTTGCAGGTAGGTTCCGTCCGCAGTCGTGGACGCTACGCCGATTCCGCCGTGGAGTGGGTCGAGAAGAGCGACAGTGGTCGCTGGGGAGGCGAGTTTGACGCGGCCGTCGAACGGCTTCGCCGTGAGGTTGGTGACGAAGTAGGTGTGCGCATTGGGGCCGGTCGTGCGGCGGATGAAGCTGAGGCCGGAGTCGGCGAGCGCTTCGCGGCGGGCGTGCGGCGCGATGGCGGCGAGGACGTCGGCGGTGACGAGCGCGGAAGCGGACGGGGACGTCCGCGCTCCCAGGGAAGCCAGGGCTTGCTTGAACTCGGCGCGACGCTCTTCGAGGCGGCCGTAGCCGGGGACGTCTTCCGGGAGTTTTTCGAAGACGATCTTTGCACCGGCGCGAGCGAGGTCCGAGAGTTTCTGGAGCGTCGCCACCGGCATGCGGCGGGTGGCGGGGACGACGAGGATTTTGTAAGGCGTGCCGCCGGGCGCGATGAGAGCGCCGGAGTCGAGGCGAGTTTGCTGTAGTTGGGTGTCGGATACGTAGTCGAACGTGTAACCCTTTTCCATGAGCTGGCGGGCGATTTTGCCGACGGGTTGCTCGGTCATCCATTTCACGTCGTGGACGCCGAACATCTTCATGAGGCCGTTTGGGTCGTCGAGGACGTCGGCGAAGGGCCAGTAGAGGAGGATGTCGTTGTCGGGTTTTCCGGCCTGGAGGACTGACTGGACGCGGGCGATATAGCGGTTGAGCGCGCCGAAATCTTCCCACCAGGTGTTGTTCGGGTTGAACTGCGTGGAGGCGTAGAAGAGCCAGCCGGGCCAGGGTGCGTCCTGGGGCGAGAAGACGGTGCCGTGATAGAAGATGTGGTTGATGCCGTCGGCGAGGATGCGATCGAGCTCGGGCTTCACGTAGGCGAGCGAGACTTTCCAGTGATCGCGCAGCCAGGTGGCGCTCTCGGAGGAGGCGAGTTTTCTGCCCATCACGTGAGCGGCGGAGGAGGCGACGCGGATGACGAGGGGCTCGGGGAGATCCTGTTCGCTGTCGGTGCGGGTGTCTTCGCGATTGCGGCGGAGGCCGGGAATCGGAAACGGCGTGGAGCCGAAGGTCTCGGTCTCAGGGATGTCGACGGCGCCGTAGAGATCGAGGAGGTTGGCGGGGGCGCCGTGGGATTGGTTGCGCACGAGCCAGCCGTGGTGATGCGACCAGTCGATCCAGGTGCGGAGGTAATCGAGGTGGAGCTTGGAGAAGGTTTCGCGGAGGTCGGATTTGACGCGGGAGAGGGTGTCGGGGTCGAGAGGGGCGGCGGCGAAAGCGGCCGGGGGCGGCCGCGGTCCCGGGGTGGAGGAGGCGCGGGCGGGGCGGGGCGGGATGAGGTGCGCGGCGAACTGCTGGATATCGTAGCCGTGCATCGCGCGGAAGACCTCCGGGAGCTTCGCGGTCCAGCTCGCGTTGTAGTATTCGAAAGAGTCGTGGAATTGACCGCGGACGAGGTCGCGTGGGAAGTGGGCGAAGGCTTGGTCGAAGGGAGCGAGGTAGCGGCGGAGGGCGTCGGGAGAATAGGGATCGACGACGAGGCCTTCGCCACCAGGCGCGGCGCGTTTGACCTGCATCTTGGTGGGCTCGCCGGTGATCTTGCCGTCGCGGAGGGTGGCGCGTTGGAGGGCGTTGGCTTCATCGATCCACGGGCCGCCGAAGGGCCAGCCGGTGCCGGTCGCCATATCGACGCCGAGGCCGAGGCGCTTCGCTTCGCGGCCGGTGTGCTCGAGCATCTCCATCCATTTCGGCGAGAGGAAATCGATATAGCGGTCCTCGTAGCCTTTGGCGCCGTAGATGGGCGTGATCTCGACGCCGCCGATGCCGGCGGCGGCGAGTTGTTCGAGCTGGCGCGTGAGGCTGGCTTTATCGACGGCGCTGCCGGGCCACCACCAGCGGGTCCAGGGTTTGTTCTCGCGGGTGAGCTCGGGCCAGGCGGCGGTGGCGTCAGAGCCGCGCGAGGACGGAACGGGACCCAAAGCGACGACGGAGAGAAGGAGAGACAGAGAGAGGGCGAGGCGGGGAGACAGGGAGACGGGGAGAAGTCGGCGAGGGAGGCGCATGGGAGAGGGGAGTTGCCCAGGAAACACATGGAAGACGCGGAGGGGAAGCAATCGGGGGTGGATTGGACAGTTGGGTTGGGCGGTTCGACGGCGCGAACTCGGGCCGGCTCGGGGGGGCAGCCCCGCCTGAACGCAAAAAAGTCGGCGGGTTTCGAGTTGCTCGAGAGTTCGCGGATGGCCGATTTTGGCCGGTTGGCTCGAAAACTCCTTCAACTGATTCTGGCAGCGGTGGTGTGCTGGAATTTTGCGGCATCGGTTCAGGCGCAACGGGCGCTGACGAATCTTTCGTTTCGCGGCGAGGTGAACGGTGCGGCGAGCGGCGCGGGAATGCTGGCGGCGTATTTCACGATCGAGGGCCGCGTCGAAGTCGGTGCTGGTGCGCGTGGCGGGGCATTTCCGCTGGCGGCGGGGAGCGAGGATGCGGCGTTGATCGTGAACCTGCCGCCCGGCGCGTATTCGGCGCAGGTGACGGATGCTGGTGGCGGATCGACGGGTGGCGTGGCGCCGGTGGAGGTGTATGAGCTAAGGTGATACGAGCGGGTTGGCGTGGGTCGTGCCCAGGCAGCTCCCAGGGCGATTCGCGGGTGGAGCTCAGGCCGGCTCGGAGAGCCGGGCCCCACCTGCTAATAAAAAAGCGCGGGATCGGAATGCTGCCTGCGGTGAGGACTGGGATAAGACAGGAGGCCTTCGACGGATAGACGGGGTGTGAGCGGTGGTGAACGTACACCGCCGAAAGTTTTGTGCGGAGCGTGGGCGTAGACGATAGGTCGCTGCGCCCCCGGATGTTTTCGTCCGTCCTGCGCGCCTCGTGCCGCGACGTCTCTCCTCACCGAAACCATGACCCGCTCCAGCGAAGGAGAACGTGCGATGAAGCGATTTGCCCGGCCGTCGCACGCGCGGGTGCCGTGGTGGTCGCGACGAGTCGTTGGCGGCGTGGGACTGGCGCTCGTGGTTTCTGTTTCGACGATAAGCTGGGTGCGGTGGCCGAAAGCGCGCGACGAGGGTCGAGTGCCGTCGGGATCTCGCGCGGCGACAGGAGGAACGATGGAGCGGGCGACGGTGGCCATGGCGCCGGGGATCGACTGGGAGGGGCGGCGCGATTTGGCCGAGCACAAGGAGCTGGCGGACGTGCTTCGGCAGCGATTGCTGAAACCGGAAGGACGGGACGATGCGCGGGTGGTGGTCAAGTGGCTTGCGCGCACATCGCCGGTGCGCGCGCTCGAGCTGGCCCGGGATGTGTTCGGTGCGGGTGAGGAGGGGCGGCAGCTGAGGGAATGGATCGCATCCGAACACGCCGAGGTGATCGCGGGAGAGTTATTGGAACCGTATGTCGTGACGCGAAACGCGCACGCCATCCGCGCCGTGATGGAGCGCTGGTCGCGCGAGGACGTGGCGCCGGTCCTCAATCATGCGTTGTTCGTGCGCATGGAGATCGGACTTCGCTCGGAACCGGCGCAGGAGCGCGTCGTGTGGCTGGCGGGGCTGCCACCCTCGGGCGCGCGAGACGCGGCGATCGCACGCGCTGCCTCGGGTTGGGCGGAAATCGCGCCGGAGGCGGCGCTGGCCTGGACGCTCAAGCACGCAGGGACGGCGCGCGAGACGGCGTCCATGGCGGCGCTCGCGACTTGGGCGGGGCGCGAGCCGATGGGCGCGGCGAACTGGCTCGCGGCGCACGACGAGGAGCCGCGCGCGGATCGGCGCATCCTCCGATGGGTCGAGCACCACGCGCTCGAGCAAGGCAGTCCGCACGTGGCGGTGGCGTGGGCGGAACTGATCCGAGACCGGCCAATGAGGGAGCGGGCACTGCACGCGGCGGTGCTGGCCTGGGCGCGGTACGATCCTGCCGGCGCGGTGCGCTATGTGGATGACGCGGCGAGCCTCGATGCGCGGGAGAAACGGGCGCTGCGCGAACGCGTGGCGGCGCAGCGGGGCTCCGGTCCCGCGAACTAGCCAGCCCCGCCTTCCCTGTGCTGTCGCGCCCTGACTTTTGCGGCCCGGACCTTTTTCGGGCCTGCGATCAACCGAAATCAGACCCACCCCATGAAGATACCTCGTCGTCGTGTTTCCCTCGCTGCGCGCTGCGCGTGGCTCGTCCTGTCCGCCGTTCCGCTTCTGCGCGCCGAGCCGATCCAGACCTTACTCAGCGAAGATTTTAACGCTATGACCACAGGCAGCGCTCCGAGTGGCTGGACGCTCGAGAATGTGACGGGCGGCACGGCGACCGTGCAGGCATTTCCCAGCGGGTCGGACAAGAGCGTGCGCCTCAGCGATACCTCGGCGAGCGCGCCGGTGATCGTGAGCAAATGGATCACGGCGCCGCATGGCGTGCTCACGGTCGAGTTCGATGCGTACACGGCGCAAACGGGGGCGTTTGTCGCGGCGGGTTATCTGCTCGATGCGGCGGGAAACCGATCGGCGTCGGTATATTTCAACCACACGACGGCGGAAATCCAGTGTTACAACGGCTCCACCGTGACGGTTGTACAGGCGTATGCGGCCAACACGTGGTATCGTTTCAAATACGTCGTGAACACGCTGACCAGCCGCTATGATGTCTATATCAACGGCGTATTGAAAAAGCAGAACCTGGCGTTTCGCGAATCGGCGTATGCGGTTTCGAAGATCCAATTCTTCTCGGGCGTGCCGGCGGGGACGGCCTATTTCGACAACGTGACCGTGCAGACGGGAGGCATGCTGAAGCTGCCGACAAATCGGGCGTTCGACGATTTCAACGCGATGACGACGGGTGGCGCGCCGACGGGCTGGACGCTGGAAAACGTCACGGGCGGCACGGCGACGATCGCCAACGATCCGTCCGCGAACGACAAGAGCGTGCTGCTGAACGACACGTCGACGACGGCGCCCGTTATAATCAGCCGGCCCATCACCGCGACCTCGGGCAAGCTCACCGTGGAGTTCGATATCAAGGCGGGCCAAACCACTGCGGACATCGCCGCGGGCTATGTAATGAGCAGTGGGGGCAATATCGCGGTGCGCGTGTATTTTTCCGCGACGGGAGAGATTCGCGCGTATGGTGGCGGCGGATCAGTGAAGCTGATGAACTACGCGGCCGACCGCTGGTATCGGCTCAAGTTCGTGCTGAACACCGCGACGAGTTACTACGACGTCTTCGTGGATGGCCGGCTGATGTGGTGGCAGCTCTACTTTCATCAGGCGGTGACGTCGGTGGCGAAGGCGCAATTTTTCGTGGGCAACACCACGACCGGCAGCGCGTGTGTCGACAACGTGAACATCTCCGCGGAGGGCGAGCTGCAAAAGGCACTTTATGGCACGCAGGGTGGCGCGCCGACCGGGGACAAGACCGGCGGGCGTGAAGGCTACCGGCGGCTGGTCGCGACGCCGGGGACGACGGTATCGACGGCGACGGCGCTCGTCTCGGCGCTGGCGAGCGCGACGAGTGGCAGCGTCGTCTATATAGCGGACAGCGCCAACATCGACATCTCGGGCCAGACGCTACCGATCACGGTGCCGGGCGGCGTGACGCTTGCGAGCGGGCGGGGGAAAATCATCAACGGCGCGATCTCGAACGGCGGACGTATCTACGGCAACGTGCCCGGGAAGAAAATCTTCCTCGTGAATGGCGACAACGTGCGTTTCACCGGATTCCGGCTCGATGGCCTGGACTACGCCGTGGGCACCGATCCCTACGTGCCGGCGGTGACGACCGCCATCACCACGCTGGCCTGGAGCACGACGGAGGTGGATAACATGGAGATCAAGGGGTTCAGCTATGCGGGGGTCGAAATGAACGATGGCATCGTGCGGCACAATTCCATCCTGAAGAATCGGCGGACCGGACTTGGCTACGGCATTGTACAGAACACCGGTGCGGCGAGCGGGCCGGGGATCATGATTGAGGGAAATGTCTTCGACGATAACCGGCACCACATCGCGTCGACGGGCCGCGCCACGAATCGCTATACCGCGCAATACAACTATAGCATCAACTATATCGTGGGCCATGCCTTCGACATGCACGGACACTCGAGCTGCACCTGTGCGGGAGACTGGATGAAGATCCACCACAACACCTTCGCCGACTCGAGTGGATCGGTTCCGGCGATCGTCATCCGCGAGGTGCCGATCAGCGGCGCCTATATCGACAACAACTGGTTCTATAAATCGAGCTGCGGCGCGAACATTCAGCAGAAGGACACGATCGCGCCGGGCGGCGATTACGGAAACATGTTCGTGGGGGCCAACAAGTATGGCACTGGCAGCGGCACGATCGTGACCGGCTGCTATACGCAGCTATAACGGCGTCTATCCGGGCGCGGATGTCCGAGGACGATCGGGCATCCGCGTCGTGCTCCCGTGGGAGAGCGAATCACCGCATCTTGGCGAAGGTCGACTGGAGGAGCTGGAGGTCGCTCGCGTTCTTCGTGCGCTCGCGGGCTTTGGCCACGATGCCCGCTTCGAGGGCGTTCTTCGTCTTGCGGCCTTTGTTTTCGTAGAAGACGCCGAAAGAGCCGGGCCACTCCTGTTGGGCGAGCTTGAAGGCGGCGACCTCGTCGGTGACGTCGTGGCGGTTGGCGTCCTCGGGGGTGCCGTCGTTTTTCTTTTCCTCGATCACGGTCCATTTGCCGCCTTTGCGCGGGACGGCGGCGTCGAAGGCGCCTTCGTAGAACTCGACGCATTCGGAGAGGATTTCGACGACGCTGAAGCCGTCGTGTTTCGCGGCGCGGAGCATCATCTCGGTCATGTGGTTCACCTGCATCGCGTGGGTGCGCGCGACAAAGGTGGCGCCGGTGTTGAGGAGCGTGCGCATCGGATTGATCGGCTGGTCGATCGCGCCGGTGGGATCGGTCTTGGTTTTGAAGCCGAGCGGCGAAGTCGGGGAGGTCTGCTTCTTCGTCAGGCCATAGACGGAGTTGTCCATGATGACGTAGGTGAGGTTGACGTTCTTGCGGGCGGTGTGAACGAGGTGGTTGCCGCCGATGGAGAAGCCGTCGCCGTCGCCGCCGAAGACGAAGACGTGGAGGTCATCGCTGCCGAGGCTGATGCCGGCGGCGAACGGAAGCGCGCGGCCGTGGATATAGTGACCGCCGTGGGTGTTGACGAAATAGGGGAAGCGCGAGGAGCAGCCGATACCGGCGAACGTGACGATGTTCTGGTGCGGGTAATTGAGCTTCTCGAGGACGCGGTAGAACGACGCGAGGACGGCAAAATCGCCGCAGCCGGGGCACCAGGTGGGATGGTCGGCAGTGAGGATTTTCTTGGTGAGCTGGGCATGCGCCCCACCGTTGGTCGCGGGGGCGGCGGGGGGAGGTGTCGCGAGGGCGACGGGTGTAGGTGAAAGGGCGGGAGCTGACATGGGGATCTGAAATTGAGGATTTGAAAGTTAAGACTCGGGCGCGCTGAGTTTCGAGGCTGAGGCTTTGCGAGATGAATCGGGTCAGGCTTTGGCCAGGGCGCTGTGCGAGGCGGTGCCGACGGATTCGTTGAGCGTCGTGCTCTCGATGTGTTTGGCGATGCCGGCGACGATCTCGCTCACTTTGAACGTGAGACCGTCGGTCTTGGTGATGCTGACGATGCTGGGCATCGCGTAGCGGGCGCGGAGCATCATCGCGAACTGGCCGAAACCGTAGAGGCCTTCGTCGTTGAGCTCGGCGACGACGACTTTGTGGAAGCGCGCGAAGGTCTCCTCGAGGCCGTTGGGCAGCGGGTGAATGTGGCGGAGGTGCATGTGGCCCGCTTTGACGCCGGCCTTGCGAATGCGGACGAGGGCTTCGCGGGCGGGGCCCCAGCTGGAGCCCCAGGTGACGAGGAGGACTTCGCCGGCGCTGTCACCGGTTTGTTCGGGAGCTGGCAGCGAGGCGGCGAGGGCTTTGATTTTCTCGCGGCGCTTGGCGGTCATCTGCGCGTGCAGCTGGGGGCTGCCGGTGGGGTGGCCGAGCTCGTCGTGTTCGAGGCCGGTGACGGTGGGGTATTTGCCGGAGAGGATTTTCGTGCCGGCGGGCGCGTGGCGCGTGATCTTGTCGAGCGGGTACGGCTTGAAGTCGGTGCCGCGGTCGGAGCGATCGGGCGTGGGATCGACCATGAGTTTCGGCAGGTCGGGTTCATCAAAGGCCTCGATGCGGCTCGAGAGCGCCATGTCGGTGAGGACGAGGACGGGGGTGGAATACTCGCGGGCGATGCGGGCGGCTTCGAGGGCGATGTAGAAGCAATCCTCGACGTTCTTCGGGGCGAGGACGACGCGGGGGGTGTCGCCGTGGCTGCCGTAGATCGCCTGCATGAGGTCGGATTGCTCGACGTTGGTCGGCATGCCGGTGGAAGGGCCGCCGCGCTGGACGTTGATCACGATGAGCGGCATTTCGGCCATGACGGCCCAGCCGAGCGCTTCCATCTTGAGGGAGAGGCCGGGGCCGGCGCTGCCGGTGATGGCGAGTCGGCCGGAGTAGCTGAATCCGAGGGCGGTGGAGACGGCGGCGATCTCGTCTTCGCATTGGACGAAGAGGCCGTTGTATTTCGGAAACTCCGCGCGAAGCGTCTCCATGATGGAGGACCAGGGCGTGATCGGATAACCGGCGCCGTGGCGGACGCCGGCGGCGATGAGGCCGTAGGCGAGGGCGGTGTTGCCATCGAGGGTGACCTGGGGGCGGCCGCTCGGGACGACGGCGTTTCCCGCGAGGTCGACGGCCTCGAAGCGGAAGAAGAGATCGCGGAGATTATTCTGCGGCCAGGCGTAGCCGGCGTCGAACGCGAGCATGGCGTTGCGGACGACGTCTTCGGCTTTGCCGCCGAAGCGCTCCTTGATGAGCGTGGCGAGCTTCTGGACGTCGAGGTCGAAGACGCGGGCAATGAGACCGAGGATGAAGATGTTTTTGCCCTTGTCCTTGGAAGTGCCGCCGACGGCTTCGACGGTCGCGCTGGTGATCGGAACGGCGACGTGGGTGAAGCGGTTGTCGTCAGGGTTGGGTTTAACGTGATCGGAATCGTAGAGGAGGACGCCGCCGGGACGGAGTGAGCTGATGTGGGCGTCGTAGCTGTGTTGATAAAAGGCGACGAGCATGTCGGCGCGATCGCCGGCGGAGAGGATTTCTCCGGTGCCCATGCGGACTTGAAAGATGGACGGGCCGCCACTGATGGTGGACGGGATGGTCATGTAGGTCATGACATCCTGGTCGCTGCGACCGGCGAGCCGGGCGAGGAAGCCGCCGACGGACTGGATGCCGTCCTGCGAGTTGCCGGCGAGTCTGATGACCACGTCGTGAATGGAGCGTGCAGCAGCGGAGGAGCTGGCCGTGCCGCCCGGGGTGTCGGGGGTGTTTGGGCTGACCATGAGAAGGGTTTGGAGCCGGCAAGGTGCTCGCGGCGAAGGGGGGAGTCAACGGGGCCGGGGCACTGCTGGGGGGTGATTAGTAGAAATTAAATCGAGAGCGGGGCCGGGAAGCGGGGGTTATGAGCCGCGAGCTATGTAACTAACAGGTTAGCTTAAGTCGCTTTTTGAGGAGGAAACGCTCAACGCTGAGCGCTTCACGCGGAACGCTTAAGTCCGGAAATGGCGATTCGGCCCTTGGGCGTTAAACGTTGAGCGTGGAGCGTTAACCGTTCCTGAAAACGAACCGGACACCTGAGCAGTTCCTGGCCAATGGCCGGGCTCGCACTATTGGGCGAAGAGGATGCAGACGGCGCTGGGGACTTGCGCGGTGTGGGGTGTGCGAGTTAGGCGGCCGGTGGTCGGGTCGACCTGGAAAACGGTGAGGAGTTCGGTGTCCTGATGGCCACAGACCAGCCACTTTCCGTCCGGAGAGAGGGCGAAATTGCGGGGGTTCTTGCCGCCGGTGGGCGTGATCTCGACCGGTTTTTCGCTGAGAAGGCCGGTGGCGGAATCGACGGCGAAAACGGCGATGCTGTCGTGGCCGCGGTTCGAGCCGTAGACGAAGCGGCCGTTGGGGTGGAGGCGGATTTCGGCTGTGGTGTTTTTGGCGTCGGCGGGGAAATCGTCCGGAAGCGTGGAGACGGTCTGGCGTGGGGTGAGAGCGCCGGTGGCGGCGTGGTAATCGCAGGCGGTGATCGTGTTCGCCAGCTCGTTGATGGCGTAGGCGTGGCGGGCGTCGGCGCTGAACTTGAAATGGCGCGGGCCGGCGCCTGGAGTCGCAGCGACGAAGGGTGGGGTGGCGGGCGTGAGCTGGGCGGCCGAGACGTCGAGCGCGTAGGTGAAGAGTTTGTCGACGCCAAGATCGGCAACGATGACGAAGCGGTTATCGGGGGAGAGCGTGACGGAGTGCACGTGGGCCTTTTCCTGTCGCGTGGGATGAGGGCCTCTTCCCTCGTGCTTGATCGAGCGCGGCGGGCCGAGCGTGCCGTCGGCGTGTATCGGAATTGCGGAGACGTAGCCGTCGCGGTAGTTGGCGGAGAGGAGGACGCGGCCGGTGGCGTCGACGGCGAGGTGACTGGGAGGCTGGGCGGATGCGGAGACGGAGGGAGGGAGAGAGGGGGGGATGGGAGTGAGTTGGCCGGTGCCGAGATCGACCGAGTAGCCGATGGCTTGTTGGACGGTGGGGTGGATCGCGTAGAGGGATTTTTTATCGGGTGAGAGGGTGAGCCAGGCGGGGTCGGGTGTTTCGGCGACGAGCGTGGGCGTACCGAGGGCGCCGGTGGTCGAATCGAGGCGCGTGACGTAGATGCCTTTGCTGGTGGTGTTGCGGGTGTAGGTGCCGAGGAAGATGAGATGGGAGGTGGCCATGAGCGGTGATGCGACGGAGAGAAGGGCGAGCAGGAATGGCGTGGCGCGGGGCATGGGGAGTGGACCGCGACTCGTTTCGAGCGGATGCGGTCAGGTTTTGGGGGGGAAGGGGGTCGTGGTGTGGGCGGTGGGTAGCGTGGTCGGTGGGGTGACGGTCGCGCCGGCGAGGGCGTCTTTGAAATGGCGGCGGCAGGTGGCCACGTAGCGTTCGTTGCCGCCGATTTCGACTTGGGCGCCTTCGCGGATGACGCGGCCTTGCGGATCGAGGCGGAGGTTCATCGTGGCTTTGCGACCGCAGTGGCAGATCGTCTTCAGCTCGCAGAGATCATCGGCGATGCCGAGGAGGGTGGCGCTGCCGGGAAAGAGCTTTCCTTGGAAGTCGGTGCGGAGACCGTAACAGAGTACGGGGATATCGAGGGTGTCCGCGACATCGCTGAGCTGCCAAATCTGATCCGGCGTGAGAAACTGGACCTCGTCGACGAGGACGCAGGCGACGGGCTGCGTGGCGTGCTCGGAGCGGACGCGGTTGAGGATGTTCTCGACGCTGCCGAGGGAGATGGCGCCGGAGCGAAGGCCGATGCGCGATTCGATGCGGCCGGTGCCGTAGCGGGTGTCGATCGACGGCGTGAAGAGCAAGGTGCGCATGCCGCGTTCGCGGTAGTTGTAGCTCGACTGGAGCAGGACGGTGCTTTTGCCGGCGTTCATCGCGGCGTAATAGAAGTAGACCTTGGCCATCGGTGGCGGACTGTGGCTGGACGCTGTCGCGAGTTGAAGGGTGAAATGAAAATGAGGGTGGGGGTGAGAGTGAGGGTGGGGGTGAGAGTTGTGTTCGCACTTGCGGTTCGGACGGGTCACGGAAACGTAAGCGCGATGAAGCGCGTTCGTTTGCTGCTGATGTGCGTGGGACTTGTGGTGTTGGCGTCGGTTGGCGTCGCGCAGACGGCGCTGGCTCCCGCGGGGCCGCCGGCGAAACGGTCACAGTGGAATGGATACGAGCGGATCGATTTCACCTGGGCGGGCCGGCCCTGCATCCTGGTGCTGCCGAAGACCGCGGCCGAGGGGAAGCCGTGGATCTGGCGCACGGAATTTTTCGATCATCAGCCGCAGGTCGACCTGGCGTTGCTGGCGCGGGGGTGGCACCTCGCCTACATGGACGCGAAGAACATGTATGGTTCGCGCAAGGCGATGGGGCTTTTCAACGAGCTTTATGCGCATCTCGTCATTCATGCCGGGCTCGCAAAACGGGTGGTGTTGGAAGGGTTCAGCCGCGGCGGGTTGTATGCGTTTAATTTTGCGGCGACGCATCCGTCACGCGTGGCGGCGTTGTATCTCGATGCGCCGGTGCTCGACATCAAGAGCTGGCCGGGGCGCAACCGCGAGTCGAAGGAGTGGGCGGAGGCGCTCGCCGCCTATGGCTTGACGGAAGAGACGGTGGTGAACTTCAAGGGCAACCCGCTCGATCGCGTGGGGACGGTGGCGGCGGCGAAGATCCCGATCATCGCGGTTTGCGGCGAAGCGGATGACGTGGTGCCGTTCGCGGAGAACACGGCGGTGCTGGAGAAGCGCTATCGCGCGCTCGGGGCGCCGATCGAGGTGATTCTGAAGCCGGGCGTCGGGCATCAACCGCACAGCCTGGAGGATCCGACGCCGGTGGTGGAGTTCCTGGTGAAGAACGCCAGGTTCTGACGGCCGAGCCTCAGACTTTGAACAGAAGAGAAGGAAGGGAACGAAGAGCGCTGAGCCGTGGCGCGCCGTTCGGTGCTTCGTTTCTACATCTACATCCTGCGCTTCTGTTCAGGTTTGGTGGCTACTGTAGTTTCGCGCAGGCGCGGTGGCGCGGACAGGTGATGAGGTGGTCGTTGACCATGCCGGTCGCCTGCATGAAGGCGTAGCAGATCGTCGTGCCGACGAATTTGAAGCCGCGTTTGAGGAGGTCCTTGCTGAGCGCGTCGCTCTCGGCGGTGCGGGCGGGAATGTCTTTCAAGCTGTGCCGGCGATTGACGATCGGGCGGTGGTTCACGAACGACCACACGTAGCGATCGAAGCTGCCGAACTCGCGTTGCACGGCGAGGAAGGCTTTGGCGTTCGCGATGGTGGCGGCGATCTTCAGGCGGTTGCGCACGATGCCGGCATCGGCGAGGAGCGAGGCGACTTTGCGCGCGTTGTAGCGGGAGATTTTGTCGACGTCGAACTGGTCAAAGGCGCGGCGGTAGTTTTCGCGTTTCGCGAGGATGGTCGACCAGCTGAGTCCGGCTTGCGCGCCTTCGAGCGTGAGCAATTCGAAGAGCGCGCGGTCGTCGTGGTGCGGCACGCCCCACTCGGTGTTGTGGTAGGCGACGTCGAGCGGTTTTTGGGCCCAGCAGGTTTGCGGAGGCGGAGTGGGGGCGGTGATGGTGGTGACGGGGACGGTGGACATGAGGTGGGACGGAGGGACGAAGGGGCTGAGAGGGGAGAATGGGAGAGGGGGGAGAGAGGGAGAGTGCCTGAGGGGGGTGACAACGGTGTGTCAGGAGGCGTTATGAAAAGCGGGTGGACGTCGGGGCGGAGGGGACTACGGTGCGCGGGTTATGAATCGGACGGACCGGCTGGTGGCGATGGTGATGCACTTGCAAGGGCGGCGGCTCGTGCGGGCCGAGGATATGGCGGCGCATTTCGAGGTGAGCGTGCGGACGATCTACCGCGATATCGCGGCGCTCGGCGAGGCGGGCGTGCCGATCACGGGTGAGGCCGGTGTCGGGTACAGTCTGGTGCGGAGCTATCATCTGCCACCGGTGATGCTCACCGCGGACGAAGCGGCGGCGTTGTTTGTCGGCGCGGAAATGGTGCGGCATTTCACGGACGCGTCGGTGAGTGCGCCGATG
This sequence comes from Opitutaceae bacterium, assembly GCA_036675625.1. GTDB lineage: Bacteria > Verrucomicrobiota > Verrucomicrobiia > Opitutales > Opitutaceae > ER46. Next base: position 68,054 of record JAKFEQ010000005.1, read on the forward strand.
ACGGCGGCGTTGGACAAGCTGCGGGCGGTGTTGCCGCCGGACCGGAAGGAGCACGTCGAGCGGCTCGCGCGGCAGACCGTGGTGATGGGACGGATGTGCAATGGAAACGCCTCGACGCAGGATCCGGCGGCGCAGCCCTGGTTGCTTGCGGTGCAGCGGGCGGTGGCGCTGCGACGGGTGTTGCGGCTGGAGTATCGCGGAGCGGGAAAAATCGAGACGACGCAACGCGACGTGGAGCCGCTCGGTGTCGTGTTCCATGGTGGCACGTGGTATCTCGTGGCGTGGTGTCGTCTGCGCGGCGATCTGCGGCATTTTCGCGTCGATCGCGTGCTGCACCTGGAAATGCTCGCGGAGTTGTTTCCGGCGCGGGCGGATTTTTCGCTGACGGAACATCTCGATGAAAAGATGACGCGAGCGGAAACGCTGGCGGCGCGCGTGTGGTTTGCACGCGAGGCGCAGGCGCGGGCGAAAAATGAAAGCTACGCCACGCTGGTGCCGGAGGCGGAGCGCGACGGTGGCACGGAGTTTTCGCTCTACACGTATTCGCTCGCGTGGCTCGCGCGGTGGATTCTGTCGTTTGGCGCGGAGGCGGAGGCGATCGAGCCGGCGGAGTTGCGCGAGATGGTGCGCACGACGGCGGAGGCGGCTGCGGCGCGTTATGCGGATCCGGTGGATGCGATGCTCGCGGTTAGTGGTAGTTGAAGGGAGGCGCGGGTTTTGCGCCCCGGGCGCTCGCGCCCGGAGTCACAGGATCGGCGCCGAAGGTCGGGAGACGGTGCAGACTCCTGACATAAGGGTGTCAGGCGCGCGTGGTAGGTTCGGCGGAATTCTTCACGTATGATCGAAATCAAAGAAATCGCTTTCACGGGTTATCCCGTCACCGACGTGCTGCGGGCGCGTGCGTTTTATGAAGGGGTGTTGAAATTGAAGCCGACGCATCAATTCGAGCACGAGGGCAAGCACTGGATCGAATACGACATCGGGCCGGCGACGCTCGCGATCTCGAACATGTCGGGCGACCAATGGAAGCCGTCCGCGGACGGGCCCTCGGTGGCGCTCGAGGTGGCGGACTTCGACGCGGCGGTCGCGGCCGTGCGTGAGGCGGGCGTGACGTTCGCGCTCGAGCCGATGGATACCGGCGTGTGTCGGATGGCAATCATGCTGGATCCCGACGGCAATGCGCTGGCGCTTCACAAACGGAGGTCGGCATGAAGGCGCGAAAAAAAGGAAAGCGCGTTGCGAAGACGCCGCGGGGCGGGCTGAAAGCGCTGCACGCGCACGGCGGGCCGCGAGAGGCGGCGATCGCGTTGTCAGGGCAGGCGGCGATGGATTTGGGCGGCGTGATGATTCGCGCGTGGGTCGTGCGGCGGCGTGCGGCTTGACGTTGCGCGCATGACGGCGCGCGTCATCGTGCCTCCCGCATGCGCTTCATTACCTCTGGACTGACGACCTTCATTCTCGCTGCGGGCTTGTGTCTCGGCGGCTGCCAAATGGAAGGAGGCGGCGGAGAGCGGTGGGTTTCGCTCTTCGATGGCAAGACTTTCAACGGCTGGAAACAACTACAAGGCGACGCGAAGTACGCGGTTCGCGACGGCGCGATCATCGGGATCGTGACGGAAGGCGTGCCGGCGAATTCGTTCATGGTCACGGAAGAGCTGTTCGGAGATTTTGTTTTCGAGTGCGAGTTCAAGGCCGATGCCGGCATCAACTCGGGCATTCAGTTTCGCAGTGCTCCGCCAGACGGTGCGGAGCGGAAACGCGTTTACGGTTACCAGTTCGAGATCGATCCGAATCCGCGCGCATTGACGGGCGGATTGTATGAGGAAGGCCGGCGCGGGTGGTTTCAGCCGGAGAAGAACAACGGTGAGCCGCAGAAGGCGTGGGCCGCGAAGCATGCGAGCAAGTTCAAGGCAGGCGAGTGGAACACGGCGCGGATCGAGGCGCGCGGGAATCGCGTGAAGACTTTTCTGAACGGGCACCCGCTCGCTGACTTCGTGGACAACGACGAGAACGTGCGGATCAAGCGCGGGTTCTTCGGGCTGCAGGTGCACTCGACGCGGAACAAGGAATTGTTCGGAAAGGAAGTGGCGTTTCGGAATCTACGGGTGATGCGGTTGGACTGATTTGGACCGGGCGCGCGTCGCGGGATGTTTGTCATCCATTAGATGACATTCGTGCGGGGCGGCGCGCAGCGGTTTCTCGTTCGGAGCGCGCGGGGGATTGTCATCTAATGGATGACAAATTGCGGGCACGCGTGGAGGCGCGAATTGAGCACGAAAAAGGGCGAGTCGGATGGACTCGCCCTCGGGGCTTTCAAATGGGGAGGCGCTTACGGCGTTTTCACCTACTGCGTTTTCAAATAGGCGAGGATGTCGGCGACGTCTTGTGCCGAGAGGCCGAGTTGGTCGGCGTTGAGCATCAGTGAGCGGCCGAGGGGCTGGGGCCGGCCTTTGATCTTGTTTGCCGGAATCATCTGCATGAGGCCGCCGGTCGAGATCACGATCAACGGGTCGCTGTTGCTGAGCACGATGCCGTGAACCTGGCCGCCGTCGCGCAGGTTGATGAGCGAGCCGTCGAAGCCGTGCGAAATGTCGGCCGAGGGATTGATGATCGCGTTGATCACGACTTCCGCCGTTTGCGCGCGGGCAAAGCCGTTCAGGGGCGGGCCGTAATCGGTGCCCTTGTCGCCGATGCGATGGCAAAGAAGGCAGGCCTGCGCGGTCGAGGCGCCCTTGGTGGCGTCGCCCTGCAGCGCGGCGATCTGCGCGGCGGAGGGCAGCTTCGTGGCGGCGGGCTCGGGCACCACGCTCGGCGCGATGGCGATCGTATCGGGATTATAAATACCACGCTCTTTCAACGCGGCGGCGATGCCGAACTCCCGCCAGCGAATATCCTTGTAGTTGAGGAGCCACCACAGGGCGTGGCTCTTCACGAGTCCGGAGGATTTTTCCGCGAGGTTGAGCAGCGCATTGGCGGCTTCCTGGCTGGAGATGAAACCGAGCGCGGTGACGGCGGCGACGCGCTCGCGTTCGGGAAGCGCGTTGGCGGAAGCGCGGGCGGCGAAGGCGGACTCGGCACCCTTGGGCGTGAGGCGCCAGATCAGGTTCGCATAGCTTGCCGGCCACTTCGCGGCGTCGGTGCCGGGGGCGGCCGACTTCAGGGCGGAATAAATGTCCGCCTCTTTCTTCGCACAGCCGGTGCCCCACGCTTCGACGTAAGCGCGGTCTTTGCCGTCGTAGCCTTTGGCGAGGGCAAGGAGGATGTCGCGGGATTGCGCGAGGGGAACATCGCGCATGGCGAGCGCGACCTCGCGACGGACGGCCGGCGACTTGTCGGTGGCGAGAGTCTTGGCGTGGGCGAGCACCTTGTCGTTGTGATCCGCGCGACGGAGGGCGCGGAACGCGGCGATCCGGGTCATCGCGTCGGACGAGCGGAGTTGCTCTTCAACCTGGGCGACGCCCTGCGCGCCGAGATGGGCGAGGAGGTAAATCGCGCGGGCGCGAATGTAGGGGTTGGAATCCTTGAGGAGCGCGGCGACGGGCGCGAGCGAGGCGGCGCCAGCGGCCTTGAGCTTGTTGAAGCCGAGGGCGCGAACGTTGACGGCGGGGCTCTTCAGCGCGGCGATCTGGCCGGCGGTGGTGTTGAGGTCGAACTTCGGTGTCGTGAGCTTTTTGCCCTTGGGAGTGATGCGATAGATCGTGCCGCTGAACGTGCTGTCGAGGGCGGAGTGGCCGCCGCTGCGCGGATCGAACCAGTCGGCCACGAAGATCGAGCCATCGGGCGCGATCGCGACGTCGGACGGGCGGAACCACGTCTTGAGCGATTCGGCCGCGAGCCGGCCGCGCATCGAGTCGATGCCGGCGAGATCCTGTTCCTTGTTGCTGGTGAGAAACTGGAAGCGTTCGAGCTTGTAGCCGGCGCCCTCGAGTTCCGGGCGATAGCCGAAGACGACGTTGCGCGAGGTCTCGCAACTCAGAAGGAGGCCACGCCATTTCTCGCCGAACGCGTCGCCTTCATAGAAAGCGATGCCGGTCGGCGCTCCCTGGCCGTAGATATCGCCGGCGGGAATGATGCCGGGATCATCCTGACGCCACTCGGCGACGGCCGTGGTCTGGCCGGGACGTTGGTCGGCTTTCCAGGTGCGTTTGCCGTCGCGCGAGGTGAAGCCGAGGTTGCCGTACTCCATGAGAAACGCGGTGCGCGCAGCGGGCGGATCGTCGTTGTCGTTGTTGAACACGTCGCCGAAGGAGGTGACGGTTTGCTCGTAGGAATTGCGGAAGTTGAACCCGATCGCTTCGACCTTTGTGCCATCGGGGTTCATGCGCATGGCGGTGCCGCCAACGTAAATGTGGCCATCATCGCTCGGCTGGCCGGAGTAGTCGGGCGGAGCGAGCTCCTGGGTCTTCATGCCGCCGCCGCTCTTCACCGGATCGTAGGCGCTGCCGTGGCGGTGCGTGCGGCCGGATTTGTCGGTGAACATCGCGCCGGCGTTGCCGTGGTTGAAATACAGTTTGCCGTCGGGGCCTTGAGTGACCGAGTGCAGCGAGTGGTCGTGGTTGCGGCCATCGAAGCCGGTGAGGAGCACTTCGCGTTTGTCGACCGCGGGATCGAATTTCCGGTCGCGGTTGACGTCGGTGTAGACGATCAGGTCAGGCGCGCAGGAGACGTAGATTTTATTGTCGATGACGGCGATGCCGAGCGGGGCGAGAAGCTCCGGATCCTGGACGAAGACGCTGCTCTTGTCGGCTTTGCCGTCGCCGTCGGTGTCCTCGAGGATGACGACGCGATCACCGGCGGGATCCTTGCCCTTGTGTTTGCGATAGTTGTAGGCCTCGGTGACCCAGATGCGTCCCTCGGCATCGATGTCCATGTTCGAGGGCTGGCGGAACTGCGGGGTCTGTGACCAGATGGTGACCTCGAAATCGTCTGGCACCACGAGCATGTTGGTCGGGATGAAGGGCGCGGGAGGCTCGATGACGGGCGGCGGACCGGATGGCTGCTTTGGCTGCTTGGACGGCTGGGCGTGGGCGGCCGTGCCAGCGATCAGGAGGCTCGCGAGCACCAGAGCTGCGCGCGAAAAGGGGTGGGGGAATGGAGGCATTGAGTCGAAGAAAACGGTGGTTGGGGGAGTGGCAATGGCGGGTTTCGAGACTGACGCAGGAAAACCGACAGGGATGCGCGCGACCGACTCCATGGCGTGGCGTCACTGGCGACGCCGTGCGCGCGGCGTGGGGCCGCGCGAAAAGCAGAGCCCCGGCTGGGAGCTGCTGAACTTGTGGGATTAAAGCGAGACCGCGGGGACCAGGGCGGGATCGATGCCGAGGGTGCCAGTGAGACGGGCGGTATAGTTTTTCTCGCGAGCGGCGGCAGCGGAGGCTTTCGCGTCGGTGAGTTTCTGGCGGATGCCGAGCTCGGTCGCGACGTCGCTGTAGTTTTCGCGGCTCAGGAGTTTCTGCAGGTAGTCGACACGGGCATCCCTTTGCGCGATGTCGCGGCGTTGCTGCGCTTCGAGGCGCGCGCCGTACCACTCGCTGGCCAGCACGTGCTGGCGGGTGAAGAGCGCGCGGAATTCCGGGTCGCTGGCATCAGCGCCGTTCCAATTCCCATCGCGCATGATGTGGAGCAGGGCGTAGAGCGGCGGGACGGCCTGCTGGATCGAACCATCGGCGAAATAACTCTGCGCGGCGGTGCGCATCGCGTGGACGATGTTCTCCATGCCGCTCGCGAAAACGGCGCGGTCCTGCAACTCGGGGCGGAGCTGCTCCTCGTTGAAGAGCGTGCTCGGATTGCTGAGGACGCGGCCGCAGAAGGTCTGCACGAAACGCGAGGTGACGCGCCACCCGAGGCGGTTCGCGAGGACCGGTTTGCCGTCGTGGATCCAGTCCGTGCAGCGCTCGAGATAGCCGTGCTCGATCAGAAATGCCGGCGCGCGCTCCTCGGCGGACATGCGCGCCCAGATCTCGGGCACGAGCAGGCTGATGTCGTGATCGACGCGGTATTTCGGGCCGACCCAGCCGGCGGCGGAGGAGAAGACCGAGAGGTCCGTCAGGATGTAGGAGACGAGCGCGGCGTTGAGATCGTGGATCGGCGGGAGCGCGTTGAACGGCCCCTTCGTGAGGGCGCCTTCCGAACCGGCGCCGGTCGTCGAGGGCGATTTGCCAGTGAGACTGGCGATGAAATCCATGAACGCCTCGGGCAGCTCCTGGTAATGCACGGGGCCGAAGACGCACATCGGCTTGATACCGGTCTCGGGGGGATTCAGCCGGCGGCCGGCGAGCACGGCGCCGACCGGAAACAACGCGGGAGCGCCCGAGGGGACGCGGCGATAAAGCTGCGCGCCGATTTGGGCGAGGTAGCTCGTTCGCGGATCCTCGAGGTCGGGACGCCGTTGGAGGTATCGAGGATTCTTGGACGGCTTGCCGTCGACCAGTCGCGGATGCGCGGGGGAGGCGAGATAGGCCGGGCGGCCGGCGGCGAGGAAACCGGTGAACAGATTTCGAACCGGCTCGGTGAACGCATCGAAACCGATCGCGTCCTCGACGATCGTGCGGGCAGCTTCATGCGTGAGCGGCTCGTAATTGGAGAAGAAGTTTCCGGGGCGCGAGAAGTCGCGCTCGGTGTGCTTGTCGTAGCCGCGCAGGATGGCGTCGTCCGGGCGCTGGAAGAGTTGTGATTCGCAATTCTGGACAAACTTGAGCGACGGTGCGCCCGAGTTTGCGGCCCAGGAGGGAAGGCCGGCGATGCCATCGCGCGGGACGACGACGGAGGCGGTGATGTCGTCCTCGGCCTGGATCTTTACCGCGGGGAAAAAGTCCTTGCGGAGACTGAACGTTCGCCAGCCACCGTCGGGTGTGAAGCCGACGCGCAGATAGTGAGTGAGGACTTTCTGACGGTGATATTTCACCTCGTTGCCGGGGCGGCCGTTGATGGTGTCGACCGAGAAATGTTTGCGCCAGTCGCCGCCCCACTCGGGTTTGTAGTAGCGCTTGATGAGGAGGACGATGTCGTGGATGTAGCGCGGGATGGAGGTGAGCCACTCGTTGAATTCGTCGGTGTAGTCGGGGCTCGGGCTGAGGAGCTTCACGACGGAGCCGAGTGAACGCTCCGGGCTGAGGAGCGGGCGGCCTTCGGGCTTGTTGCGCGCGGGATCGCGGAAGCGCTGGCCGTATTCCTTGCGCAGGATGGTGTCGACGAGATCGAAATCGTGCGCGAGATCGCTCACGAAATTCGGCCCGATGAACATGGCGTCGGCGATTGACTTGCTGATCTCGGATTTACCGCCGCCGGAGACGGTGCACGGCTTGTGGCAGAGGAGGCCTTCGGCGGTGGTGCCGCGGAGGCGCCAGCGCCGGCCTTCGTCGGGCTTGCACATCTCGATCTTGTAGCCGGAAGGCAGCACGTAGGTGTGGCGCGGGAGGAGCTTGATGGAGTGTTCCTGCGCCTTTTCCGAGGACCGGCCGGAAGCCGGCTCGAGGGTCCACGTGATGGTCTGCGCGCGGAGGTCGAAGAACGCATCCTCCGGCACGTAGCAGATATCTGGATACCGGCGGTCGCGCGCCCAGCCGCCGGGTTGGGCTTCGGCGCGGTCGCCGAGCTGCGCGAGCGTCTCCTCAAAGGTGTGATCGACGATCGCGTGGTGGGGGTTGAGCTGGAAATCCTCGCCGAGGTCGTAGCTCGGAAAAACGACCGCACCGCCGGCGTGCTCCTCCTCGCACTGGCCGAGAAGGTTGGCCGCGAAGCTGATCTGGGCCTTCACCTCTTTCTTGCAGTAGCCGAAATAATTGTCGGCGATCAGCGTCACGATGACGCCGCTGGCGTCGCGCGCGGTGAGCTTGAACGCGACGCCGTTGTTGTAGCGCTCGTCGGGTTGTTTCCAGCACATGCCGTCGCGTTGCTGGAGATCGGTGGCGTCCTCCCACTTGGGGAGGCCGAGCTCCTTTTTGGTGAGCTGGGTGAGGTGCGTGGCGAGGATGACGCAGCCGGTGTGGCCGGTCCAGTGGGCGGGATCGAGCGCGGCGTCGTTTTCCGGCAAGTGCGGATCGCCGGCGTTGCCGAAGATGCGTTCGACGAAATCGAGGTTGGCGACGAGGGCGCCGGGGACGAAGAAACGCGTCTCGAGGGCGCGTTGCGGGGTGAAGCCGGGGACGGCGGGGCAGACGATGGGCCGGAGATGAAGCGAGACGAAGGATTCGGCGGGCTGCGGGGCGTTGGCGGTGAAGGGAAGCCGGAGGAGCTCGCGGGGCGGGTTCAGGGCGTGCCGGAGGAGGCGGGCGAAGACGGCGGCGGGGACGGTTTTTTTATCGTCGGGTACGGGCAGACCGAAGCCGGCGATATGGAAAATTCCCTGCGTGGTGCGGCGGTCGCTTTTGGGATTGTGGAGTACGCCCTGGCGGACGCGGTGCGACGAGAGGATGTCGCTGGTGAACTTGTCGGCGTCGGGTGGGAGCGAGAGCACGCGGGCGAGTCCGGCGCGATCGAGGACGAGGGTGGTCGCGGGGAGCCGCGGGACTTCGCCGCTGACGGCGGTCTCGAGGTGATCGTAGAGGAAATTCTGGATCCGCTGATCGACGGGGCAAAGATGGCGGGCGAGCGCGCGGTCCTTCTCGCGGCAGAGCGCGAGGAAATGATCGACGAGCGGAGCGAGCCCCTGGGTATCGCCACCGGTGGCGGGCACGCCGGGCTGGCCGATTTCACGGAGCTTGAGATTTAGATATGCGATGAGTTGCTCGTCGCTTTCAGGGGCGGTGGACGACGGTGGAGTGGAGACGAGCGAGGACAATGCCATGAGAAAAGAGGTGTCGGTTTCAGTGCAAAATCGAACAAGCTAGGCATCTGCCTACCGGACGGGCAATCGCGTTTCGCTCTTGCGGAACGCAAAAAAAAAAGCCCGCGTCGAGGGACGCGGGCGGGGGGGGGCGCCGGTTTCCGACCGGCAATCGAAACGGATGCCGGCGGGATGCCGGCGCGATGCATCACGAACCGCTGAAGTGGCTGGCGAGGTTGAGCGCGAGGAGCGAGTTGGCTTTCGCGCCGGCGCGAGCCCGCGAGACGTGGGTCGCGTGTTCGCTGCGGCGATTCGGCCAGGAGCTCGCGAGGGCGAGGGCAAATTCCATCTCGGCATCGGGTCCGCGCAGTTCGCGCGCTTTCACGAGCACGGCGTAACCATCGAGCGAGCGATCGACCCCGGTGTGGCGCAGCGTCTCGGTGAAAAAGCCGAGATCGAAGAGCGCGAGCGCGCGGGATTTTCCGGTGGCGGTATCGGAGCGCGCGCGGAGTTTTTCGAGCAGGGCCGAGGTGTTCGCGCGATCCTCGGCAGTGAAGCCGGTCTGCGTGCTCCAGCCGCGCATGCCGGCGGTGGCATAGATCGCGGCGCGGCGGAGCGTCTCCATGCGAACGATGACCGGCGTGTCGTCGGTGAGGAGCGCGAGCGTGTCGCGGACGAGATGCGTGCGATCGTAGCTCGGGTTGACGCCCTTCCAATCGCCCTCGCTGCCGGGCAGGGATTTGGCGTCGCCGATGGCGTAGGGATGACAGATGAGTGGCGTGCCGGCGTGCAGCGCCAGAGGAGTGAGGGCGAGAAGGAGGCAGACGAGCGCGAGCGGGCGACGGGCAAAGCGGGCGAGGTGGGGAAGGCGATCGGCGAGGTTCGAGATCATGATTTTCTCCGGGTTGGGTTGTGGTTGTGGTGGCTCCGGAGATGAGATGCCGGTGGGACGGCGGGGGTTTAAGGGACTCGGCTGATAATAAATTCCCGTTTGCGGCGCGTTCTCACCACGCGACTGCGATCGGCTATTCGAACGTGCCGAGGCCGAGGGCGGCGGCCCAGAGGTGACGCATGGCAGCGTCGCCGGCGAGAATGCCGGTGCGGGTCACGCCTTCGGGTGGCGCGGAATGACGCGCGAGGGTGTCGAAGGCGGCGGCGCGTTGCGGTCCATCGGTGCGGGCGAGGAGGTGCCAAAGCGTGACGGTGTCATTGGCCCGAGCGTGGGCGAGGAGGGCGTCGAGGGCCTTGCCGCGGCCGGCGGCGGGGCCGAAGTCGAACGCCTCCAGCGCGGCGCGCAATGCGAGCGGAGCGTCGGCGGCGAACGGCGTGCCGGGGCCGGCGCCGCGGCGCGTGAGGCATTTCAGCCCGGAGGGAATGATCGATTCGCGGTCGCCATGCTCGAGGGCGACGTAGCCGGCGGTGACGTGAAGCTCCCCATCGCCGTGGTCGTCGACGGCGAGTGTATAGGCGCAACCGAGGTCGATGGCCGTGGCGGAGGGCGTATCCACAAAAAATAGACGCGGTGGGGCCCAGATCAGGGCGTCGACGGTGCCGCGGGCGAGCTCGATGCGGTGCTCGTGTGCGGCGGTGCCGACGAGGCGGACGCGGGAATTGGGCTCGACTCGGACCTCGCCGATGGAGGCGACGGCAACTTTGGCGGTCGAGCGGGAATCGGTTTCCAGCCATTGGCCGACGCGGAACGGAGCGGAGTCGCGGATCGCACGGGCGGCGATGCGGGGAGTGCCAGTCATGGTGGCGACGGACCAGGCGTCGAGATCGCCGGGCCGGGCGGGGATCGGGCGGCGTGCGGCGATGGTGCAGAGCAGCGCGATGGCGGCGGCGACAGCCAGCGGAACGAGCCAGCGAAATGCGGCGGCGGGGAAGCTCGTGATTGAAGGGGAGGCGGGGGCCGCGTGAGCAGCGTGGAGCTGTCGGGCGATGGCGGGCCAGAGGTCGCGGGCGGGCGCGATTTCACGCGGCAGGGCCGCGGTGGCGAGGTGCAGGCGACGGAGCGACTCGACCTCGGAGCGGCATGCGGCGCAGGTGGCGAGGTGCGCTTCGACGGCGCGCGAGGCGGCGGGCGCGAGGGAGCCGTCGACATAGTCGGAGAGATTTTCCGGGTGCTGGATGCGATTCATCGGAGTGCCTCCTGCAGGAGTTTTCGGGCGCGGTGGAGTTGGGCTTTGGTGGTGCCGGTCGCGACGCCCAGCGCGGTGGCGATCTCCTCGTGACGCCAGCCTTCGACATCGTGAAGCACGAACACGGCGCGCGCCTGCGTGGGCAGCGCGGCGATGGCGGCGTCGAGGTCGAGTCGGATGCCGGCGGGCGGGGCGGCGGGCGGCGTTTCGAAGCGGGCGGGATCGTCGGTGCCGAAGATGCGGCTCGTGCGGCGTTGCTCGGCGCGGAGATGCGCGAGGACGGTGTTGACGGCGACGCGGTGGAGCCAGGAGGAGAACGCGCTCTCGCCGCGGAAGAGCGGAAGTTTTTCCCAAGCGGTCAGAAACGCGCGTTGGGCGAGCTCCTCGGCCTGCGAGACGTTGGCGGTCATGCGGAGGCAGACCGCGTAGACGCGCCGGAGATTGGCGTGGTAAAGCGACTCGAAGGCGCGCGGGTCGCGCTGCTGCGCGCGGCGCACGAGCTCGGAATCGTCGTCGACCGAATCGGTCACGACGAAATCAAGAGGTGCTGCGACTCGGGCCACATGGGTCATTACAACCCAAGTGAGATGCCGGCGCAGGCCAAAAGGTTGGAAGGCGGGGGCGCAGGGCGACGTCTCACCCCTGCCATGCGCATGGGCGTTGAGCGCAACGCTCAACGTTTAACGCCCAGCGCTCACGTGTCGGAGACGTTGAGCGTTGGGCGTTGAGCGTTTTCCCGCCTGGTAAGCCGATTATACCGGCCGAACCCTCACAGTCCGGCGACGCTGAAGCCTTTGCGATACTGGCGGCGAAGGTGGGTGTTGGCCGCTTTTTCGTTGGTGAATTTCACCTCCGCGGAATTCCACTCGAGCGTCGTCTGCGGGAAACGCACTGCGACGCTGCCGAGCAGCACGGCTTCCGTGAGCGGGCCCGAGTAATCGAAAGGCGCGAGCGGCTTGCCGGGGCCGCCGACGCAGGCTTCCGCCCAGTCCGACCAATGGTGTGAGCCGGCGACTTCGGGCAGTTTGTAGTCGGCGTATTTCTCGACCGGAAAAAGCTTCGGCGTCGCGATGTGCGGCACATGGAGCACGCCTTCGGTGCCGATGATGATCGACCCTTCCATGAACGGATTGCGGACGGCTTTCTTCTTGCCGTCGATCGTGCCGGTGCCGCCGGTGGCATCCTTCGCGGTGGGCTGCTTGTCGCCGCCGACGAGGGCGAGGATTTCGCGCGGTTTCGGCGCATCGCCATCGTACCACGTGACCGGTACGGTCAGGCCGGCGGTGAATTTCGTGCCGGGGAAAATGTAGCGGATCTGCGCGTTGATGGACCAGTTCCACGCATCGGGCGCGGGACCTTCGGAGCGGATCGAGATCGGCGCGGTGAGCGCGAGCGCTTCAAAGACGGGATCGAAGATGTGGCAGCCCATGTCGCCGAAGGTGCCGGTGCCGAAATCGAGCCGTTTGCGCCAGTTGCCCGGGTGATAATAGCCGGCGACGAAGGGGCGTTCCGCACAGCCGCCGAGCCAGAGATCCCAGTCGAAGTTCGCGGGAACGGGATCGGATTTTTCCGGCGGCCGGCCGGTATCGCCCCACTTTTTGCTGCTCCAGGTGTGGACTTCCTTCACCTTGCCGATGATGCCGCTCTGCACGATGGCGACGGCCTGGCGGTAGACTTTCTGCGAGTGGATCTGGATGCCCATCTGCGTGACGAGCTTCTTCTCGCGGGCGAATTTCGTGAGCACGCGCGTCTCGTGGATCGAGTGCGTGAGCGGCTTCTGGCAGTAAACGTGTTTGCCGAGTTGCATCGCGGAGAGCGCGATCGGCGCGTGCATGTGGTCGGGCGTCGACACGTTTACCGAGTCGAGATTGTTGCCCTCTTTCTCGAGGAGCTGGCGCCAGTCCTGGTAAACCTTCACGTCGGGGTGCGCCTCCTTGACCTGCTTGATGCGACCGAGGTCGACATCGGCGACGGCGACGAGCTTCACGAAGGGGTTGCTGCAGATTGCCTGGATGTCGGACCACGCCATGCCGGCGGCGCCGAAGCTGGCGTGGCGGAGCACGCGGCTCGGCTGCGCGGCGTGAAGATTGCGCGCGAAGAACGGCGCAGCGAGACCGGCGGCGCCGAGCGTTTTGAGGAAAGTGCGGCGGGTGTAAGGATGATGCATGGAGAAATGCGAGTTCGGTAACCCTGTGGTTACGCCGGACGACTTGGCAATCGTGACAACGGAAAAAATACAGGGTGCCTGATGGCAGGTTTCCCCGAGGGAGATGACAAGCACGCTTGACATAGGTAAAGCATGCTTTACATCGTTTGACGATGAGCTCCGAACTATCCGCCCATGTCCGGACCGCGCGCAAACGGGCCGCATTCAAAGTAAACGTGCGGCTCCTTGGCTGGGCGTTGTGCATGCCGCTGATGGCCGCGGGCATCGATGCGCTCAACCGGAATTTCGCCCTGCCGCTGCCGGCGCGCGCGCTGCTCTGTCTCGCGCCGCTCGTGCCGGGGTTTGTGTTCATGCGGCACTACAAGCGCGCCATCGCCGGGGCCGACGAGCTGCGGCTGCTGATCGAACGCGACGCATGCGTGTTCACGATTTTCGGGCTAGTGGGGGTATTCATCTGCGTGGACTTGTTGGAAAACGCGGACGTGTTGCCGGGCTTCGTCTGGACGACAAAAACGCTGTCGCTCGCGATCCTCTGTCTGTACGGACTCGGCGTTTTTTTCACGGCGCGTCGCTACCGTTGAGCCGCCGCCCGATGATTAATCGTCTCCGCGAACTCCGTGCCGTGAAGAACTGGTCGCAAGCCGAGCTCGCCGAGCGACTCGACGTTTCCCGGCAAACCATCAACGCGATCGAGACCGAAAAATACGATCCGAGTCTACCACTCGCGTTCAAGATCGCACGGCTGTTCAAGTGTCGGATCGAGGATGTGTTCGAGTCGCGTGATTAGCGACGCGCGAGGCGTAATTCTTCCGTGCATGTAAGGAATGTCGGGTCGCGGCATCTAACGTCTGCAACTCAACGTGACGACTGCCGAACATAACGCGCTTTTCGATACCTGGCTCACCGAGCATGCCGCGGTGTTGCACCACGTCGCGAACGGTTTCGCGGACCACGCGGACCGGGCCGACTTGATGCAGGAGCTGTTGCTCGCGGTGTGGAAAGCGGTGCCGGCGTTTCGGCGGAGCGCGCGGCCCTCGACTTTCATTTATCGCGTGGCGCACAACGCCGCGCTCACGTGGAAACGCACGCAGCGGCATTACCGGCAGCGCATCGATCGCTTCGAAGCGGCGGTCGCCGCCGAGATGCAGCCGAGGAGCGACACCGCGCAGCGCGAACGCGACGCGCTCGAGTTGCTCTACACGGCGATCCGCGCGCTGCCGCCGCTGGATCGCTCGCTCGTTCTGCTCCAACTCGACGGTGTGAGCTATGCCGAGATGGGAGAAATCCACGGCCTGACCGAGAGCAATGTGGGCGCGCGGCTCACGCGTCTGAAACAGAAACTCACCGAATCCATGAAGGAGATCGCGCATGAACTTCGCTGACATCGAAAACGTGTGGCGCTCGCCGCACAACCGGCCTTCCGCGGCCGAGCTGGAGCAACAGAAAATGAACCTCACCACCGATCTTCGGCGGCGTCATCGCAGCTTCGTCATCTTCATCGCGGTAGTCACGGGCGCGCTCGTGCTTCTGACGGGACGGATGCTTTTGTTCGCGCTCTGGCCGGATCCCGCGTCCGACCGCTTTGATTTCGCGCAGGAGTGGAGTTTTCTGCTCTTGCTGGCGCTGCCCTGGGCGGCGGCGCTTTTATTCATCCGGCAATATCGGCGCCATCGAGCGCGGCACGCGGATTACGAACGCTCGATCGCGGAGAGCGTGCGCGCGCTGCTCGACGAGAACCGGTTGTCCTCAGCGCGGCTCAAGGTCGTCGCGATCCTGCACGGCGCGTTGCTGATCATGCTGCCGCTGGTGGTGTATCAACTCCGCGCGGTCGGCAAAGCAGGCGATGAAATTCTCGTGCCGGCATTCGTCGTCTGGCCGGCCGTCGCGCTCGGGATTGGCGGCGGATTGCTTTATCACTACCGCCGCAAACTGGTGCCGGAGCGGCGCAGGCTCGAGGGGCTGCTCGCTGCGTATGAGTGAGCGATGTGCAAGCCGCGGGCGGCGGTCGTAATTCGCCGCGATTTCCCGGTCCTCGCCGTTTGACGCGGCGCGTCAGTGACGACGCGCCGGATGCCTGCGGCATGTCATTATCATGAAAGCCAAACTCCACATTCCGTTGTTTTCGCGTGCCGCCTGGCTGGCGCTTTTCCTCTGGATTCCGGTGACGCCACGCGCCGCGCAACCGGGCTCCGACGAAACCGCGTCGCGTTTTCGGCCCGCGGCCGAGCAACTTGCCGCGTTGGTGCAGTCGTTCGTCGACCGCGATGAGATCGTGGGCGCGGAACTCCTCGTGCTGCACGAGGGCAGCCCGGTGTTGCAGCGGGCGTTTGGGTTCAAGGACCGCGAGTCGAAGGAGGCGATGACGCCGAACACGTTGTTTGCGATCCGCTCGATGACGAAGCCGTTCATCGGCATGGCGGCACAACTCCTGATCGAGGATGGCAAACTCGAGGTCGATGCGCCGGTGGCGCGCTATCTGTCCTCGTTCGCCAACGAGCGTTCGGGCGCGGTGACCGTGCGGCAGTTGTTGACGCATCGGAGCGGATTTCCGCTGGGGCATGATCTGGGGAAACCGCTGAGCGCGTTCTCGGGGGTGCGGGAGCTGGCGGATCTCGCCGGTAAGCGCGGCCCGCTGCATCTGCCGGACTCGCGCTATCTATATAGCGATGTCGGTTCGGACGTGCTCGGCGCGATCGTCGCGGAGGTGGCGGGCGCGCCGCTCGAGGAATTTATCCGTCGGCGCATCACGGAACCGCTGCAACTCGCGGACACGTTTTCGGAGGCGCGCGCTGTCACGGAGGAATTTCGTGGGCGGGTGGCGCCGCGGTATCTTGGGATCTCGGGTCACTGGACGCGTTATTGGGGATCGGAGGACGCACCGATCCATCCGTTCCTGAAAGGCTCGGGCGGACTATATTCGACGACGCGTGACTATGCGCGGTTCTTGCAGGCTTGGTGCGAACGCGGGGCCGGGGCGTCGGCGCGGCTCTTGTCTGACGCGGTCATCGCGCGGGCGCTCACGCCGGTGTCGAAGGACGCGCATCAAACCGGGTTTCCGGACAGCGCGGGAGACTACGGGCAAATGTGGATGCTGTATTGCGGGCGAGGGGAGGCGGGCGAGCCGTTCGCGTTTGGCCATGGTGGCTCGGATGGCACGCACGCGTATGCGTTTCCGGAGCAGAAACTCATCGTGTGTTACTTCACGCAGACGCGAGGCAACGAAACCTCGCCGCGCTTCGAGGCGGCGTTGAGCCATCTGTTCCTGCGGCCGAATCCGGAGGCGTTCTCGGCGATGCTCCGACCGGCAGAGCCGCGGGCGCTGGGAGAATTCACCGGGCTGTACGCGCGCGACAATCGACTCGCGACCCTGGCGGCGATCGTGGCGCTCGACGGCACGCTGGCCTTCGAGATTCCGGGGCGGATGCTGCTGCGGCTGCGCGCGACGGCCGAGCGGGATCGCTGGGTGCCGGAGCAGGCGCCGAACGACGCGGTGACGTTTCGGCGCGATGCGGGACGCGTGGTGGGCTTTGCGCTCGAGCGCGGCGGACGCGTGGAAGAAGCGGTGCGTTTCCGGCCGGAGGCGGGTTTGCCGGAGATTGACGAAGTGCACGCGTTGCGCGCGCGAGTGGCGTCGGCGGAGGCGTTGCGCGCTGTAGTGCCCTTCGGGATACGGGCGACGATCGAGCGGGCCGGAAGCACGAACGAGATGCGCTCGCTCACGGCCGCGGACGGGCGGTCGTTCATGGAAATTGATCTCGGCAACAAGGGGAAGATGCGCGTGTGGGTCGCGGGCGATCGGGTGTGGCGCGAGCTGCCGGGCGCGGCGGTGCAGGAGCTACGCGGCGTGGCGCGCAACGAGTATCTCGAGAGTTCGCCGCTGGCCGCGTTCGGCGATTGGCGCGTGCATTTTCAGGAGATCGTCGTGCTCGCGCGGGAGACGATGGATGAGCGGTCGGTATTGCGCGTGCGGACTGTGCCGCGAGTGGGATTTGCCACGACGAAGTGGCTCGATGCGGAAACGGGTGCGGTCGTGCGGGAGCAGGGCATCTCGGTGATTCCTGGCGCCGGAGTACAGGGAACGGAGACCCGTTACGCGGACTTTCGGCGGGTCGGCGGCGTGTTGCTGCCGCATGTGCAGACGACGACGCTGCCGCGGATTCCGGCGGCGAAGATGATCGTGACGTACACCGAGGTCACGCCGCGGGCGGAGATCGACGCGGCGTTGCTGGCGCCGCCTTAATCGCCGCGCCTCGAGTGGGTGCGGGGCGGGACGCCCGTGCTGCTTCGATCGGACGCACAAAGCGCTCGACGTGCGGCGGGCGCGGAGTGGGAATCGGCGCATGAACCCCGCCGGACTTTCGCGTCGCACCGCTCTGAAGTCGTTTGCCGCAACTGCGGCCACCGCGGCCCTGGGATTATCCGCCGCCCGCGTTGTGGCGGCGCAGGGATCACCACCGCTCTACCGCGTGAAGCATGGCCGGATCAAGCAGTCGGTCGTGCCGTGGTGTTTCAATCCGATGCCGGTGCCGGAGCTGGCGCGGCACGCGGCGAAGCTCGGATTGAAGTCGGTCGAATTGTGCGCGCCGGAACACTGGCCGTTGCTGAAAGAGCTGGGACTCACGTGCGCGATCGCAGGCAGCCACGGGTTCGCGAAGGGCTTCGCGAACGTAAGCGAGCACGCCGAGTGCGAGGCGATGTTGCGCCAGCGGATCGATCAATGCGCGGCAGCGGGCGTCGAGCGCGTGATCACGTTTTCCGGTTTTCGCCGCGGGCTCACCGACGAGGACGGCATGAAAGCCATGGTCGACGGGCTGAAGAAGATCGTCGGTTACGCGGAGCAGAAGAAGGTGACGCTCTGCCTGGAGATGCTGAATTCGCGGGTGTCGGAAAACATGAAGGGGCATCCGGATTATTTCTGCGACGACATGGAGCGGTCGGTGGAGATCTGCCGGCGCATCGCGTCCGAGCGGATGAAAGTGCTCTTCGACATTTATCACGTGCAGATCATGCACGGCGACGTGATCACGCGGCTGAAGCAGCACGCGAAATTCATCGGCCACGTGCACACCGCGGGCGTGCCGGGGCGTAATGAAATCGATGATACGCAGGAGCTGCAGTATCGGGCGTTGATGAAGGCGCTGCTCGACATCGGCTACACCGGCTACGTCGGCCAGGAGTTCATCCCGTTGCGCGACAAGGTGACGTCACTGGCGCAGGCGGTGGAGATTTGCGATGTGTGAGCGGGAGATCGGAGCCGGGCGGGAGCCCGGCGCTCCCGCGGTAGCGGCGCGGCAGGCCACGGTGCTCCCAGGCGTTGCATTATTCTAAATATTCACCCACATAACGAACCTTCGTTTTTTTACCCCTCCCCATGAATACCAGTCGTCGCCAGTTTCTCAGCTCCACCGCGGTCGGCCTTGCTGCCTTGCCCCTGCTCTCGACGACGGCGACGCTGGCGGCGGAGCCGAAACAGAAGGCGAAGAAAGCCCCCGCGGCGCCGCTGCCGAGTCTGGCCCGGAAGTCGAAGATGAAGCTCGGCACGGTGACCTACAATCTGGCGATGGATTGGGACATTCCGACGATCATCGCGAACTGCACGGAGGCGAAGTTCGAGGGCGTCGAACTCCGGACGACGCACAAGCACGGGGTCGAAGTCACGTTGAGCAAAGGTCAGCGGGCGGACGTGAAAAAGCGTTTCGCCGATTCCGCGGTGCAGCTCGCGAGCCTCGGCAGCGCGTTCGATTATCACACGGCCGACCAGGCGAAGCTGAAGCGGGACATCGCGGCGACGAAAGAGTATATCGTGCTGGCGCACGATGTGGGCGCGACGGGAGTGAAGGTGCGGCCGAATGGTTTTCCGAAAGACGTGCCGCAGGAAAAAACGCTGGAGCAGATCGGTCGCTCGCTGCGCGAGCTGGGCGAGTTTGCGCAAGGTTACGGGCAGAAGCTTTTTCTCGAGGTGCACGGATCGGGGACGCAATTGCTGCCGAACATCAAGACGATCATGGATGTTGCGAATCACCCGGCCGCGGGCGTGTGTTGGAATTCGAATCCGACGGACCTCGCGGGCGCGGGCTTCGAGCACAACTTCAATTTGGTGAAGGAAAAGATTCTCACCGTGCACATGCGCGACCTCTACCTCGACGACTACCCGTTCAGGAAATTGCTGGCGGGCCTGAACGAGATTGGCTTCACGGGGTTTTGTTTCGCCGAGATTCCTGCGAGCGCGGATGCGGTGCGGTTGATGAAGTATTACCGCTCGCTGTGGCTGGCGTATCAAAACCTGCTGTGAGGTCTGGCGAGACGACTCGCCGGCGCTCTTAGCTCGGGTGGCACAGCACTCGCTGCCGCTCGCGCCTCCTCCATGACCAGATTTTCCCCATGAACCCCTCCTCTTCAACAACCTCTTCCGGTCCGGTGGGCTCCCCCGGCAACGGGCCGTCGTCCGGGCCGTGGTGGCGCGAGCTCAACCGCTATCACTGGTTCGTCCTCATCGTGGCGGCGCTCGGCTGGCTCTTCGACACGATGGACCAGCAGCTTTTCAATCTCGCGCGCGTGCCCGCCATGCGCGCGTTGTTGAAGCCCGGGGAAGACGTCGCGCTCTACAGCGGTTATGCGACGGCGATTTTCCTGATTGGGTGGGCGACCGGCGGGCTGACCTTCGGCGTGCTCGGCGACCGGATCGGTCGCGCGAAGACGATGATGTGGACGATTCTCATCTACTCGGTCTGTACGGGTTTGAGCGCGCTCTCGGTCGGGTTTTGGGATTTTGCGTTCTATCGTTTCATCACCGGATTGGGCGTGGGCGGCGAGTTTGCCGTGGGCGTTTCGCTCGTGGCGGAGGTGATGCCGAACAAAGCGCGGCCGCATGCGCTCGGTTTGCTGCAAGCGCTCTCGGCGGTAGGCAACGTGAGCGCCGCGTTCATCAGCATGGGGCTGGGGCACCTCGAGGAGTCGGGCGCGATTGGCTCGGCGTGGCGCTGGATGTTTGTGATCGGGGCGGTGCCGGCGGCGCTGGCGCTGGTCATCCGCGCGCGGCTCAAGGAGCCCGAGGCCTGGCAGAGGGCATCGAAGTCGGAAAGCCGCGCGAGGCTCGGCTCGTATGCCGAGCTCTTCGGCAATCCGAAGTGGCAAAAGCCGGCGATGATCGCGGCGTTCTTCGTCGTCGCCATCATTGGCATGGCGTTCTTCGGCAGCGCGGAGCTGCCGAAGCTGAAAATCGGAATCGCGCTGGCGGGCTGTGCGCTCGCCGCCGGGCTCTGGACGGTGTTCGGTGGCGGCGGCGACACGCGGTGGCGAAAGAATGCCGTCGTCGGGCTGCTGCTCGCACTGTCCGGCATCATCGGGTTGTGGGGCATCGGCTTCTTCAGCATCGATCTGGTGCGCTCGGTTTTCCACAAGGCGTTCGAGGCGGAGGGCATGGATCCCGCGCGTATCCCCGGAAATGTTACATACTGGGCCGGCGTGACCTCGATGATGCTGAACGTGGGCGCATTCTTCGGCATCTATTCGTTCAGCCACGTAGCGCAACGCATCGGCCGGCGGCCGACGTTTGCGATCGCGTTCATTCTCGCGCTCGTGAGCACGGCGGTGGTGTTCCTTTTCCTGCGCGAGCGCAGCCAGGTCTTCTGGATGATTCCGATCATGGGCTTCTGCCAGTTGGGGCTTTTCGGCGGCTACGCGGTGTATTTCCCGGAGCTGTTTCCCACGCATCTGCGGAGTACGGGCATCTCGTTTTGCTATAATGTGGGCCGGTTCGCGGCCGCGTCGGGCCCGGCGGTGCTCGGCTTGCTGACGAGCGAGGTTTTCAAGAGCGAAGCGGAGCCGATGCGTTATGCGGGCGTGACGATGTGCGCGGTGTTTCTCGTGGGTCTGGCAGTGCTGCCGTTTGCGCCGGAGACGAAGGATCAGCCGCTGCCGGAGGACGCGAGCTTCGTGCATTAAATCCGATCAATTCAATTGAACCGCGAATGGACGCGGAGAAACGCGAATAAAGGCCGGGAGCTCCCTCTAACTTCATGAAATTCGGCATCTGCAACGAGATCTTCAAGGACTGGAAGATCGACGACGTCTTCTCTTATTGCGCGAAGATCGGCTACGACGCGGTCGAGGTCGCGCCGTTTACGCTGGCGAAATACGTGACCGACATTCCGGCAGCGGAGCGCGTGCGGATTCGCGAAGCGGCGGCGCGCGCGGGCATCGTGATTTCCGGTATTCACTGGGTGCTGGTGCAGGCCGAAGGGATGTATCTCACGTCGCCGGAAACGGTCACGCGCGAGCGGACGGGGACATATTTTTGCGACCTCGTGGATTTCTGCGCGGATATCGGCGGGAAGATCATCGTGGTCGGCTCGCCGAAGCAGCGCAGTCTCCTGCCCGGCGTGACGGCGGAACAGGCTTGGGCGTGGGCGGCGGAGGTTTTTCGGCCGGCCGTGAAACGCGGCAAGGAGCGCGGCGTGACGATCTGTTTCGAGCCGTTGCCGGCGGAGGACACGAATTTTATCAACACCGCGGAGGAGGCGGTGAAGTTTACGCGTGAGCTCGATTCGCCGAATTTCAAGGTGATCCTCGATGTGCGTGCGATGAGTCACGAGGCGAAGCCGGTGCCGCAGATCATCCGCGAGAGCAAAGGCGAGTTCGCTTACGTGCACGCCAATGACAAGAACCTGAAGGGGCCGGGCTTCGGCGACGTGGACTTCGTGCCCATCGCGGCGGCACTGAAGGAGGTGGGCTACGATGGCATGGTGTCGGTCGAGGTTTTCAATTTCGACGAAGGCCCGGAGGCAATCGCGACGCGGAGCCTGGAGTACTTGAAGCGGGTGTTTGGCTGAGCGCGCGGCGGCGCGGATTCTTGCGCGGCGAGGGACCGGTTTGCGTCACGTTCGGGGTTGCGTTGCGTCTGTGCAGCGAAGCGATGAACGCGCGAACCTTCGTCTCTGTTTTCAGCGTGGCGACCGGGCTGAGCCTGGCGGCGGGTGGTTGCGCGACGGATGAGACGCCGCAGGCGGCGCGGCGGCCGCCGATGCCGACGATCGCGCCGGCTACGGCGGCGCCGCAGATGAGCAGATCCAACGACGAACTCGCGGCCACCGCGCTCAAGGAAGCCACGGCCAACGATCTGGCGGCGGCGGTGCGAACGCTCGACACGATCGGCGATGCGGTGAATCGCACGCAGATGACGCGACGCGTCGCGGTCGAGCTCGCGCGACAGGATCCCGCGCGCGCGGCTAAGTTTGCCGCGGCGTTTCCGCCGGGCCTGCCGCAGCGGGCGGCGATGGAGGTCGCGGCCGAGTTCATGGCGCAGCGCGATGCGGAGGGCGTGCTGCGCTGGGCGCTGGAGCTTTCGCCGGCGGCGGCGTCGGACGTGGCGCGTCGCGCCGTCGCAGATCGCCTCGTGCAGTCGAGTCCGCGGGCCACGGTGGATCGTCTGCTCGAGCTGGCGGCGAGCCCGGCGCGCGACGAGTTGCTGGGGTTTGCGGCGGCGGCGTGGGCACGACGCGACGCGGATGCGGCGGTGTCGTGGGTGCGTGGGTTGGCGGATGGGGAGCTGAAGCAGCGACTGACGTCGAGTGCCGGTTTCGAGCTCGCGCAACGAGATCCAGATCGGGCGATCGCGCTGGCCGAGACGTTACCGGCGGGCCGAAACCGCTGGCTGCTTCTCGGGGCGATCGGGCAGACGTGGGTCGCCAAAGATTCGAAGGCGGCGCTCGCGTGGGCAAATCGTCTGCCGGCGGGTGAAGCGCGGGACGCGGCATTGGCGGGAATCGAGACGGGATTTGGCGTGCCCTCGTCGCGGCGCATCGCGCGGGCGCCGGGCCGCGGCAGCACCTCCCGGACTCGCGGAGGAGTGGCGATCGCGGCGGCCACGCGCGAAAGTGATCCGCCTTCGTTTGCGCTGTGGCTTGCCGCGCAGCGTCCGGGAATGACGCGCGAAGAAGCAATTTTGGAATACGTCCGCCAGCGTGGGGCCGCAGAGCCGGGGTCCGTCGGGCAGTGGATCACGAGGTTGCCGGGCACCGCGCTGCGCGATCGCGCGGTGGAGACTTATGTGGAGAGTTTGCTGGTCGTCTCACCGGACGAGGCGGCGAACTGGCTGCGTACGTTGCCACGCTCCGATCGCAGCGACGAAATGATCGAACGGACGGCGCGGCGTTACCTGTTGACGAACCCGGCGGCGGCCGAGGCGTGGTTGAACGAAACCTCGCTGCCGGCGTTTCGGAAGGAAGAGCTGTTGCGCGAGGCGGGGCGATAACGCGCGCGCGATACGGTGAGCGCGCGGCTGACACCCCTTCGTTGAAGCGCCCCGCAAAAGCCCCGGGCGCCCAAGTGTAACGTATTACGTTACACTACCCTCTTAGGATCGACGACAGTATCGGGGGGCGGTTCGGGCTTGGTCTTGCGTTTTGCTTTGGTGAGAGGGGCGATGGTTGGACGTGGTTCGAGGGTGATGGCGGCTTGCTCGCGCACGATGTCGAGGAACGCGTGGAGCAGCGGCGAGTTTTCCCGTCGGTGCCAGACGGCGCAGAGTTCGAGCGGATCGACGTCGAGCGGGAGGACGCGCACGAGCCGGTTGTGGTGCGGGGCGTTGGCTTCGAGCGTGAGGGCAACGCCATAGCCGGCGGCGACGCGGCCGATGAGTCCCTCGGGCGTCGAGGCGGCACGGCCGAAGCGCGGCGTGAAGCCGCTGAGCCGGCAGAGCTGGGTGACAAACGCGCGGTAGCCGGGAGCTTCTTTTTCGTCGAGGCAGACCCACGACTCGTCGGCGAGGTCGATGAGCTGCAGGATCGGTTCCTCGGCGCGCGAATGCCTGGCGGGCAGCACGACCATCAAGCGCGCCCGCATGACGAGGAGGGTTTCGAGTTCGCGCACGCTGCCGAGCACGGAACGCACGACGAACCCGATGTGGGCGCGACGCGCGCGGAGCGCGGTGAGCTGGTCGTGAAAGCGCAAGTCGCGCAGCGTGACCTCGGCGCGGGGGAACTTGCGGTGGAACTCGGACACCACGGCCGGCAGGAACTGGCCGGCGACGCGCCAGTCGTTGCAGACGATCAGCTCGCCGGTGCCGCCGCCGACAGCTTCGTGAGTAGCGGCGACGGCGATGTCGACCTGGGCGAGAATCTTGCAGGTGTGCGTGTAGAAAACGCGTCCGGCGTCGGTGAGTTGCACGCCATGATCGCGCGAGAAGAGCGGTGTGCCGAGTTCCTCCTCGAGCGCGCGAATCTGCCGGCTGAGCGCGGGCTGGGCGACGCGGAGGCGTTCGGCGGCACGGCTGAAGTTGAGCTGTTCGGAGACGGCTTTGAAGTAGCGCAGATGGCGGAGCTCCATTGAGGCCACGCAGCGTAGGACGGAATGCGGCGAGCGCAATGAGGCGGGTGCGATGCGGCGCGCGTGGGCGAATGAGTGATCGATTGGTCCACAGGCGTCCTCGCTTGCTTCCGAACGTGTCGGTGTGCCGCCGGCGCTTCCAGAGGGAGATGGCAGTGCGGGGGCAGGAAGTCAGACCGGCGCCGAAGCCGCGCCCGGGAGTTTGGCCACTTTTCGATTGGCCGGTTTGTCATCCATTAGATGACAAGTGACTCGAATCGGCCTGCACAGCCCGGGGGTGTTTGTCATCTATTAGATGACAAACCTCGCGCGCTGGTCTCCGATCGACGGTAGGCCGCAGGCCGGCTCGGAGAAGCCGGGCTCCACCTCGGGGTTTAGTGAGCGGGGACGGAAACTGGCGCGGGAGCGTGCGGCGTGGAGTGTTCGGAGGCGGGGGCGTTTTTGTGGCGCCGGTCGTGGGCGATGAACGTGTAGAATGTCGGGACCACGAAGAGCGTGAAGAGCGTGCCGATCGCCATGCCGGTCGAGATCACGAGGCCGATCGAGAAGCGGCTCGCGGCGCCGGCGCCACTCGCGAACACGAGCGGGAGCACGCCGAGCACCATCGCGGCAGTCGTCATCAGGATCGGGCGAAGGCGGACGCCGGCGGCGTGTTGCACGGCTTCGCGGATCGACATGTTTTGCTCCTCCTGGAGCTTGTTCGCGAACTCCACAATGAGGATGCCGTGCTTCGTGATGAGGCCGACGAGCGTGATGAGGCCGACCTGCGTGTAGATGTTCAAGGTGGCGAAACCGAAGAAGAGAAACACGAGTGCACCGGCGATCGAGAGCGGCACGGACATCAGGATGATGAGCGGATCGCGGAAGCTTTCGTATTGCGCGGCGAGCACCAGGAAGATGACGACGACCGCGAGCACGAAGGTGCCGAGGAGCGAGCTGCCTTCCTGCACGAACTGGCGCGAGCTGCCGGCGTAATCGACGGTGAAGCCCTGCGGGAAGGTTTGCGCCTGGGCGTTGAGGAACTCGAGCGCCTGGCCCTGCGAGACGCCGGGCGCGGGGAGGAACGACAGCGTCGCGGCGTTGAGCTGCTGGAAGCGCTTCAACTCGCGCGGCTGCGTCGATTCGGTGAGCGTCGCGAAGGTCGAGAGCGGCACGAGCCCGCCCTTGGTCGTCGAGACGTAGTAATCCTGGAGCTGTTGCGGATTGAGCCGCGCGACGCGCGTGACCTGCGGGATGATCTTGTAGGCGCGGCCCTCGATGGCGAAGCGGCTGACGTAGCCGCCGCCGAGCATCGAGCCGAGGTCGGCGCTGATCTGCTGCATGTTCACGCCGAGCGCGGCGGCTTTCTCGCGGTCGATCGCGATGTCGACCTGCGGCTGGTCGAACTTGAGGTTCGTGTCGCCGAAGAGAAACAGGCCGCTGGCCATCGCCTTCTGCAGGAGCTCGTTCGCGACCTCCGCGACGCGTTGCGGGGCTTCGGTGGAGCCGACGACGAATTGCACGGGGAGACCGCCGGTGGAGCCGGGCAGGGCGGGGCGTTGGAATGCCGCGGTGTTGACGCCGGCGACGCTGCCGATCTTGCGCTGCACATCGATGAGGAGTTGCTGCGCGGTGCGTTCGCGCTGGCTCCACGGCTTCAGGCGCCAGCCGATAAAGGCGGTGTTGGGCGAGCCGCCGAAGCCGCTGAGCTGGAAAATTTCCGCGGTCTCGTTCGGGTAGTTCTTGCGGATCAGCTCCGAGACCTGGTCGGCAAACATTTCCGTTTGCTCGATCGTGGCATTGGGCGCGGCCTGGGCCTGCATGAAGATGATTCCGTCGTCCTCGGACGGTGCGAGCTCGCTCTTCGACATGAGGAAGAACGGCGGGATCGAGGCCAGCACGAGCGCGGACACGATCACGACGGCGGGACGCGTCTCGAGGACGGCGTGCAGAAAGCGTTCGTAGGCGTTCTGGAGTTTCGTGAACGCGACATCGAGGAAGTGTTCGAAGCCGCGCGGGTTGGGATTATGGCGCAGGATCTTCGCCGACATCATCGGCGAGAGCGTGAGCGCGACGAAGCCGGAGATGAGCACGGAGCCGGCGAGCGTGAAGGCGAACTCGCGGAAGAGCGCGCCGGTGAGGCCGCCTTGAAATCCGATCGGGGCGAACACGGCCGCGAGCGTGATCGACATCGTGATGACGGGGCCGATGAGCTCGCGCGCGCCCTGTAGCGCGGCGGCGAGCGGAGTGAGGCCTTCCTCGATGTGGCGGTGGATGTTCTCGACGACGACGATCGCGTCGTCGACGACGAGGCCGATCGCGAGCACCATCGCGAGCAGCGTGAGCAGGTTGATCGAGAAGCCCATCGCTAGCATGAAGGTGCACGCGCCGACGATGGAGAGCGGGATCGCGACGATCGGGATGACGACGGAACGGAACGAGCCGAGAAACAGATAAATCACGATGACGACGATGAGCATCGCCTCGAGGAGGGTCTTGATGACCTCGCCGATCGAGTCGGTGATGAATTCGGTGAGGTCGGCGACGACCTTGCCGTGGAGGCCGGCGGGGAGTTGCTCCTGGATTTCGGGCATGACGGCGCGGACGTTGGCCATGACGTCGATCGCGTTGGCGGTGGGCAGCGCGAAGATGCCGATGAACACGCCGTTCTCGCCGGAGAACTTCACGGAGCTGTCGTAGTTTTCCGCGCCGAGGACGACGTCGGCGATGTCGCGGAGGCGGATGAGCTCGTCGTCTTTTTCGCGGACGATGATGTCGCGGAAACCCTCGACGGAGTTGAGATCGGTCTGCGCGGTGAGGTAGACGGTCATCATCGAGCCCTTGGTCTGGCCGACGGCGGAGAGGACGTTTTGCGTGGCGATGGCGGCGCGGACTTCGGCGGCGCCAAGGCCGAGCGCGGCCATGCGTTCGGGTTTAAGCCAGATGCGCATCGAGAACGTGCGAGCGCCGAGCACGTCGGCTTTCTGCACACCCTGTACAGTCGAGAGCTTGGGCTGCACGACGCGGACGAGGTAGTCGGTGATCTGGTTCGCATCCAGCGACTCGCTGTAGAAACCGAGATACGCGGACGCGGTGGTCTCGCCGACGGCGACGTCGAAGACGGGATCCTCGGCGCCGGCGGGAAGATCGCCGCGGACTTTGTTCACCTTCGAGGTGATCTGCGTGAGCGCGTCGTTCGGGTCGAAATTGAGACGGAGGCGGGCGGCGATGCTCGCGAAGCCCTGACGGCTGGTGGACTCGACGTAATCGATGCCGTCGGCGGAGGCGATTTCGCGCTCGAGCGGCGTGGTGACGAAGCCGCGGACGAGGTCGGCGTTGGCGCCGGGATAGGCGACGCTGACGGTGACGACGGCATTATCAGTTCGTGGATACTGACGAACGGTGAGTGCCTTGATCGACTGGTAGCCGGCGATCAGGAGGAAGAGGTTGACCACCGTCGCGAGGACGGGACGGCGGATGAAGATGTCGGTAAATTTCATGGAAGGATGCGGTCGAAGACTCAGGCCCGCTCGAAGAGCGGAGTTCCACCGCAGGCAATCAGCTTTGGGCGGGCGTGGGAGTCGGGCTGTTGGCGGGGACGACGGAGTTGTTGACCGTGACGGGCGCGCCGTTGCGGAGCTTCATCTGTCCGGCCGTGACGACATGTTCACCTGGGTTCAGGCCCTTCACGATCGCGACTTGGTCACCGCGTTTCGGGCCGGTCGTGATGAAGCGTTGTTCGGCGATGAGCTGAGCGGTGCCGTCGGGGTTTTTCTTTTCGACGACGACGTATACAGAATTCCCATACGGGCTGTAGACGACGGCGGTGGAGGGCAGCTCGAGGACGGGTGTCTCGGCGGGCAACTGGACGGTGACTTGCGCGAAGAGGCCGGGGCGAAGCGTCTCGTCGGCGTTGGGCACGATGGCGCGGATGCGGACGTTGCGCGTGGCGTCGCTCACGCGCGGGTTGATGGCCTCGATACGGCCCTCGAACGTGCGGTCGGGGAACGCGTCGACGCGGACGGTCACCGGCAGTCCGGCTTTGAGGTGAGGCAGCTCCTGCTGCGGCAAGGCGAAGTCGACGTAGGCGGGGTGGACCGCTTCGAGGGAGACGATCGTGTCGCCCTTGTTGAGGAACTGGCCGACGTTGACGAGGCGGATGCCGAGGCGGCCGGAGAACGGCGCGACGATGCGCTTCTTCGCGAGCGTGGCCTTGATGCCCTCGACGGCGGCGAGGGCCTGCGCGTGGGTGGCCTCGGCGGTCTCGAGCTCGACGGCGGTGTTGGTGTTGCTCTCGCGCAGATCGCGGGCGCGGGTGAGCGAGGCGGAGGCGAGGCGTGCGGCGGCCTCGAGGCTTTTGAGCTGCGCGTGTTCGGCGTCGGCCTCGAGCTCGACGAGAACGTCGCCGGCCTGGACGACGCGGCCGGAGTCGAACGCGATTCGCACGATGCGGCCGTCGATTTCGCTGCGGAGTGTAATGCCCTGAAAACTTTCGACCGTGCCGACGGCGGAGAGCGTGTTGCGCCAGGTTTGGGCCGTGGCGGGTGCGGTGGTGACCGTGGCGGGCGGACGTTTCATCGCGGCCATGGCGGCGGCCGCCTGGCGAATGGTGTGGAACTTGTAGCCGAAGATCGCGGCGACGACGACGGCGGCGATCAAGGTGGTGAGAGCGATGCGTTTTTTCATTCGGGCGGAAGTGCGGACGTAAAGCGGGAGGGGATGGTTCAGTTGCCGAGCTCGGCGGCGCCGCGCTGGAGGCGATCGTAGGCGTGGAGCAGATCGGGTTGCGCGGCGGATTCTATATAGCGTGCGACGTTGCCGACGGCGGAGAGATAGCGGACGAGTGCGGCATCGGTGGTGGTGCGGCCGGCGTCGGTGAGATGAAGATGGAAGACGCGGCGATCGGCTTCGTCGCGGGCGCGCGAGACGAGGGCGAGCGATTCGAGTCGCACGAGGGCATCGGTGATCGCGGCGCGCGAGACCGCGGTATAGTCGGCGAGATCGGCGGGTGAAACGGGATCGGGATCGAGGGCGAACAAGACGACCAGCACGGCGAACTGCAGCTCGCTGAGGTGATACTCCGCGAGGGTGCGGTGGAGGGCGGTCTGCACCGTGAGCGCGGTGTCGAGGTGTTCGAACACCAGCTTGCAGCGGGCGGGGTCGAGTCCCTTGCGCTGGCGTGCGGCCGAGAGGAGCGTCCGGCAGGCGAGACATTCGCTACGCTTCGTCCTCGGGCGGCGCGCGGTTGCGGCTACGCGCGGCAGGGTGGCTCGGGAAAGCGGACGTTTCATGCGCGTAATGTCGCTCACGCGGGCGTGGCGCGGAAATACTTCGTGGGCCTCGTGAGCGATGCCTTTGCGGCATGGGTGCGGGAGGAGCGTCTCTTTCTGGGCGTGCCGGTTTTCGGCACGGCTTCTTGCGGGGAATGGCGCTTCCGCACGCGGCGCGAACCGCGCGCTTGCAGTCGAAGTTCCGCTGCGCAGGTTTTTGGCTCATGAACGGAAAGAGCCTCGGATCGGGAAACGCGATGGAACGCCGGCGGTTTATCCGGAACGCCGGATGGCTGGCGGCGGGGACTGCACTCGCAGGCTCGTTAAGCCGGGCGGTGGCCGCCGAGGGCAAGGTGACGCTGCCGTTTGCGAACGGCGAACGTGAGCTCGTGACGTATCCGCAGAAGCGGCCGATGATTCTGCTGACGGCGAGGCCGCCGCAGCTGGAGACGCCGTTCTCGGTGTTCAACGAGAGCGTGCTGACGCCGAACGATGCATTTTTCGTGCGGTATCATTTGAGCGGCGTGCCGACCTCGATCGATCCGGCGGCGTTTCGGCTGCGCGTCCGCGGGAAAGTTGCGCGGCCGCTGGAGCTTTCGCTCGACGAGTTGAAGCGGCTCGCGACGCCGGTGGATCTGGTGGCGGTGAACCAGTGTTCGGGCAACAGCCGTGGGCATTTCTCGCCGCGCGTGAATGGCGGGCAGCTGTCACACGGCGCGATGGGTAACGCGCGGTGGACGGGCGTGCCGTTGAAGGTGGTGCTCGAGCGTGCGGGGCTGGCGAAGGAAGCGCGGCAGGTGGTGTTCAACGGGCTCGACCGCGCGCCGATCGAGGCCACGCCGGATTATATCAAAGCGCTCGACGTCGACCACGCGATCGATGGCGAGGTGATGCTCGCGTGGGGCATGAATGGGGCGGATCTGCCGATGCTGAACGGTTATCCGCTGCGGCTCGTCGTGCCGGGTTACTACGGCACGTATTGGATAAAGCACCTCGACGACATTGAAGTCGTGGATGGGATTTATCAGGGCTTCTGGATGTCGGCGGCCTATCGGGAGCCGGACAATCCGGCGCGGGCGGTGGAGCCCGGCACGGCGCCGAAGAAGACGGTGCCGATCAACCGCTACACGATCCGGTCGTTCATCACGAGCGTCGAGGCGGGTGCGACGCTGCCGGCGGGGCGGGAGACGGTGGTGCGCGGGATCGCGTTCGACAGCGGGCACGGGATCCGCGAAGTGGCATTTTCGAGCGATGGTGGGCGCTCGTGGCGGGTGGCCGAGCTTGGCGCGGACATGGGGCGCTATGGGTTTCGAGAATGGAGAATCGGGTTCAAGCCGGCGCAGCGAGGGACGCACACGCTGATGGCGCGCGCGTTGAATCGGATTGGTGAGACGCAGCCGCTCGAACCGTTGTGGAACCCGGCCGGTTACCTGCGCAACGTGGTGGAGCGCGTGGCGGTGGAGGTCGTATGAAAACGAATTTCACCATGGAACGTTCTTCAATTTCGAGCCACGGGCCCAGCCGAGCGGGCGGCACGGGGAGGTTGGGAAACCTGCGTGCGGCGATCGCGCGCGGGATGTCCGGTCTCTTCCGAGGCGGGCTAGGGGGATTTGCGAGCGCGGCCGTTGCGTTTGCAGCGCTGGTGCAGCCGGTGTCGGCGGTGGAGATCACGCTGCCGGCGGAGACCTCGAGGCTGATCGAGTCACCACTTCCTGGATACGCCTTGGCGCAGGCGATGTGCCTGACGTGTCATTCGCCGGACTACCTGCGCATGCAGCCGCCGTCGTCGCGGGCGTACTGGCAGGCGGCGGTGACGAAGATGCAGAAGACGTTTGGTGCTCCGATACCGGATTCGGCGTTGCCGCCGATCGTGGACTATCTCGCAAAGACGTATGGAACGGAGCGGATCGCGGCGGAGAGCCCAATTCCCGGCGGTACGAAGAGCGGTTCCACCGCGGCTCAGGGGAGAGGGCGGTAGAGTAAAGCAGGTATTCGAAGCCTTTTTGAACGGGCCATCGCGGTACCTGTCGGTGTTGGTTGCCATGTCGTTTGTCATTCCAGTCTTCACCGAACCCAGCGGAGGTATTCCCTGGTCCTTTCCGTCCTGTGGCGAAAGTCCCGCCACACGCGAGGTTGCGTTCGCGAAAATCCGTGCGCGGGTCGCCGAAACCGCGCGGGCCGTGCAGCGACTTGGGGTCGCTTAAAGATGGCACCCGATTCGGAAGAAAAGCTGCTCCAGCCGGTGGCGCGTCAGAATGCGACGAGCCTTTCGCAGGCGCGACTGCGTGCCGAACGGGAACTGCTCGCGGCGAAGGAGGCGTTGGAAAAGAAGACCGACGAGCTGACGAAGTCCCTCGTGCGCTTGCGAGCGACATTGGAGGCGACCACCGACGGCATTCTCGTGACCGACCGCAGCGGGCGAGTGACGGAATTCAACGAAAAGTATCTGAAGATGTGGCGGGTGCCGCGGGACAGCATGGCAGCGCGAGATCACCGGAGCATCCTCGCGATCATCTCCGGCCAGTTTGCCGAACCGCAGAAATTCGTGCGGCGGGTGGAGGAAATTTATTCGACTGCGCCGGCCGAGAGTTTCGATGTGCTCGAGACGGTTGATGGGCGGGTGGTCGAGCGTTACTCGCGGATCCAGTTCGTGGAGGAGTGCAACGTCGGTCGTGTCTGGAGCTTTCGCGACGTGACGACACGCGTGCGGACGGCGGAGGAGTTGCGGGACCAGCGCGAGTGGTTTCGCGTGACGTTATCGAGCATCGGCGATGCCGTCATCGCGACCGATATGGTGGGGCGCGTGGCGTTTCTGAATCCGGTGGCGGAGTCGATGACGGGGTGGAGTTCGGCGGAAGCGGTGGGAAAGCCGCTGTCGGAGGTCTTCAAGATCATCCATGAAACGACACGGCGAGAGGTGGAGAATCCCGTGGCGATCGTGCTGCGCGATGGTTTGGTTGTCGGTCTGGCGAATCACACGGCACTGATCGCGCGCGATGGGCGCGAGATTCCGATCGATGACAGCGCGGCGCCGATTCGCGATACCCAAGGGCGGATCTCCGGGGTGGTCATGGTTTTCCACGATGTGTCGGAGCGGCGCGCGGCGGAGCGCGCGTTGCAGGAGGAGAGCCGCGTGCTCGAGTTGCTCAACCAAACCGGTACCGCGATCGCGGCGCAGCTCGATCTCGACCAATTGCTGCAAACGGTGACTGATGCGGCGACGGAGCTGAGCGGGGCGACGTTCGGGGCGTTTTTCCACCACAAGCCCGACCACGCGGGCGAACCGTTTTCCTTGCGCACGGTGGCGGGCGCGCCGCGCGCGGCGGTGGAGACGATCACGCGGTCTGGAACGGCGGCATTGCTGAACGAGGTCGTGCGCGGCGCGGCGCCGGTGCGATGCAATGATACGCTGGCGGACACGCGTTGCGCGGCGCTGGCGCGGGCTGGAACGGCGCCGACTGGAAGCATGCCTGCGGCGCGCAGCTGTCTCATCGTGCCGGTGATCTCGCGTTCCGGCGAGGTGTCCGGCGCGTTGGTCTTCGGGCATCCGGATCCTGGTGTGTTCACGGCGCGTGCGGAGCGGATCATCGTCGGCGTGGCCGCGCAGGCGTCGATCGCGATCGACAACGCGCGGCTTTATGAATCGTCGCTGCGGGAGCTCGAACAGGAGCGCCGTGCGGAAGAGTTCAGCCGCCGGCTGGCGGCGATCGTGGAGTCTTCTGACGACGCGATTTTCGCGTTGGGGCTCGATGGAGTCATCACGACGTGGAATGCGGGAGCGGAACGGATGTTCGGCTACACCGTCGCGGAGATCGTGGGAAAGCCCGTGGACTTGCTGGTGCCGGCGGATCGCCAGGAAGAGGAGCCGGCGATTTTGAAACGCGTGGCCCGGGGCGAGCGGATCCACCATTACGAGACCGTGCGGCGGCGCAAAGACGGGACGATGCTCGATGTGTCGCTGTCGGTCTCGGCGATCCGGGGCGACGCGGGTGAGGTGGTGGGCGTTTCCAAGATCGCGCGGGACATCACCGATCGTAAACGGGCGGGCGAGGCGCTGGAGCGACTGGTGCAGGAGCGAACGGCATCGTTGCGCGAGGCGATTGCGCAGATGGAGGAGTTTTCGTACAGCGTGTCGCACGATCTGCGGTCGCCCGCTCGTGCGATGAGTGGATACGCCGATGTGCTGCTCGAGGATTACGGTCAGCGGCTGGACGACGAGGGGCGCGACCTGTTGCGGCGCATCCAGCGCAGTGCAGGGCGGATGGACCAGTTGATCCGGGATCTCCTGACTTACTCGCGACTCAGCCGTCGTGAGATCCAGTTCGAGCGCGTACGGGTGGAAAAACTGATTCGCGAGGTGATCGAGCAGTATCCGGAGCTGCAGCCGGCGCGTGCGGATATTTCGATCGAGGGGCCATTGCCGGATGTGATCGCGCACGAGCCGTCGTTGACGCAGGTGATCTCGAACCTGTTGAGCAACGCGGTGAAGTTCGTGCGACGAGGGGACCGGCCGCACGTGACGATTCGGAGCGAGCGTCACGGAAAGCAGGTCCGATTGCTGGTGATCGATCGGGGGATCGGCGTGAAACCGGAATATCAGTCGCGGCTATTTGGACTCTTCGAGCGAATTCATCCCGAGCAGCAATACGCCGGCACGGGCATCGGGCTGGCGATTGTGCGCCGGGCGATGGATCGGATGAACGGTCGGGCCGGGCTGGTGTCGGATGGTGTCACCGGCTCGACTTTCTGGATCGAATTACCGGCGGCGTCATGATGGACGAGGAGCATATCCTCGTCGTCGAGGATAACCCCGACGACGTTTACTTCGCGCGGCGCGCGCTGCGGAATGCAGCGCCAGACGTGACGGTGGCGTTCGTGCACGACGGGCAGGCGGCGCTCGAGTATCTGCACGGGGTCGGGCCGTTTGCGGATCGCGGGGTGCATCCGTTGCCGGCGATGGTTTTCCTCGATTTAAAACTTCCCTATGTGCACGGCTTGAGCGTTCTCGAGGCGATCCGTGCGGATCCGGAGCTTCAGCGGCTTCCCGTGGTCGTGCTCACATCGTCGGAGGAACAGCGCGACCGCACGCGGGCGGAGGCGCTGGGCATCCAGGACTACGTGGTGAAGCCAGTGAGGCCGGAGGCGCTGCGGGCGTTGATCGATGTGCACTTGCGCGGCCGGCGGCCGGAGTGAGCGAGCGATGTGACGCGTGCGGGGGGAAGGGCGGAGAGGTCGGAATTCAGAGCTGAGAGCTGGGATCTCGGAGCCCGGAGCTGGGAAGCTGACGCTTTGCGGCGGGAACGTTCAGGATGCGGTCGGAGAGGTCGTGGAGGCGGGCGATGCTGCGACGGCTGTGAAGGATGCAAGGGCGGCGTGGAGCTCGGCGAGCTTGGCGGGCTTGGCGAGAAACTGATTCATGCCGGCCTCGCGACAGCGTCGACGCTCATCGGGCAACGCTGCGGCGCTGAGCGCGATCACGGGCAGGCCGGAAGCGCGTTGCCGAAGGGGTTCGTTATCGTCGGCCCAGGCTCGGAGCCGGCGGGTGGTTTCCCAGCCGTCGAGCCTCGGCATGTGGCAATCCATCAGAATCACATCCGGGAGCGGTCCCGCGGCGAGCGTGGCAAGGGCCTCCTCGCCATCGTGGACAATCGTATGGCGGCAACCGAGCTGGGTGAGCTGGGCGGCGAGGATTTTCTGATTCACCAAGTTGTCTTCGGCCACAAGCACGTGCAGCGCGAGTTCGCCGGCGGGCGGCGCGGGTTCTGGTGAGGCATCGGGGGCGAGCTCGAGGCGCGGCAGGGCGAGCGTGAAATGAAATGTGGAGCCGCGGTTGGGGGTGCTTTCGACTTCGATTTTTCCGCCCATGAGCTGAACGAGGTGGGAGCTGATTGCGAGGCCGAGGCCACTGCCGCCGAAACGGCGGGTGGTGGAGGAATCGGCCTGCGTGAAGCGTTCAAAGACGCGGACGACGGTGGCGGCATCCATGCCGATGCCGGTGTCGCGCACGGCGAAGCGGACCGATGCGGGATTGGCGTGGGGCGCGAGCGCACTCACGGTCAGCTGCACGCGACCGCCGGGCGGCGTGAACTTGATGGCGTTGCTGGTGAGGTTGAGGAGCACCTGGCGCAGCCGGTGGCTGTCGCCGGAGACGTGGCGTGGGAGGGCGGGGTCGAGGGAAAACTCGAGTTGCACGGCGCCCTCGGCGGCGCGGGTTTCGAGCAGGGCGATGGTGTCGGCGACGATCGGGGCGAGGGTGAACGGGCGTTGTTCGAGGACGAGCTGGCCGGCCTCGATCTTGGAGAAGTCGAGGATGTCGCCCAGCAGCCGCAGCAGCAGGTCGCCGGAGTCCGCGATGAGCCGCGCATATTCGGCGGCGGCAGGCGGGACATCGGGTCGCCGCCGCAGGAGGTCGGACGAAGCGATGATGCCGTTCAGCGGGGTGCGGATTTCGTGGCTCATGTTCGCCAGAAACTCGCTCTTGGTGCGCGATGATTCCTGGGCGCGCTGGCTGACGGCTTCGAGCTCACGGGTGCGTTCGGCGACGAGGCGCTCGAGATTTTCATTCGTTGCGCGCGTCTCCCGCAGGGCCTGCTCGCTGCGCCGGTGCGCGGCCTCGATCATGAAGACGAGGGTGAAACCGAGGCAGAAGACAAACGCGATCGCGAACAGTCCATCGCGCAGCAAGGTATCGGCGGTGAAGCGCAGCGACCCGGCGATGGTCTCACCATGGAGTGCTCGGAAGTGCAGCCACACGTGGCTGGCGATGACGAGCCCCAGGATCGAGGTGGCGACGCGCCGGGAGCCGAAGACGAGGGTGACCAGCAGGAAAACGAGATCGAGGGCGAACAACTGCACCGCGATGCTCAGCGGCTCGCGATAGGACGGCGCAATGAGGACCGCTAGATGCGCGGGAATGAATACACCGAAGGCGAGGATATCGGCGGAGCGCTCGAGCCGACCGCGTTGCAGCCAGCGCAACGAGATGAACGCGGTGGCCATAATAATCGCGTTGATGACGAGCCGGCGCGGTAACTCTGGCGGCTGAATCCAGAGCACCTTCACAACATTGATCGGGATCCAGACGAAGATCAGGAGATTGAATACGGCGAGCAGCCGCGCCTTCAGCCCAGCGAAATATGAACGATCGCGATAAGCGTCGTCGAACCGGGAGATGGCAGAGGCAAGGAGGCGGAGCATGCTGGACGGAAAGAGTGGAGCTGGACGGGAACAGAAGACCAGACGCGTTCCGCGAGAGCAAGGGTCCGGCCGGAACAGCGAGTATGGGCCGGTCCGACGGTAAGTACGGCCAAAGACGCTCGAACCTAAATTCGGGGCGGCGAACTTGCGCGCGCCCTATCAGTACCGGCGAGCTGGCGGCTCACTTGTGCGAACGGATCCGAAAGAAAGGACGGCGGAGCGAGGATGGCGTTGTGCGGGAGCGGATGGTCAGTCGTCCTCGGTGGCGGTGAAGCTCCAGGCGAGTTTTCCCTGAGCGATGGAGGCGACGACGAAGCGGCCGGTGAGTGGGGGTTCGTGCGTTTCGCGGTCCGTGAGACCTGGGATCGCGAGCGTGCCGACGTCGACGCGCGAGAGAACGTAGTCGGTGCCGGCGGCGGTTTCGATCGCGAGCACGCCGCTGGCCGGATCCAGCGTGACGCCGCGGACAAAGGGGCCGCTGGTTTCCGTTGTGCGGTGGCCTTCGAACACGGTGATGAAGGTCTTCACCGCGTCGCCGGTGGTGCGTCGGACAATGTAGGGCAGTGTCGCGCCGAGGTCGGAATTTTTCCAATCGCGCTGGCCCCAGCCGTCGGCCACGAGGACGCGTTCGCCGGGCTGGCCGACGCTCCACGCGACGGCGGTCATATCGGGGCTTGCTGCCCAGGTGGTGCGCCAGACGGCGGCGCCATCGGCGGTGCGGACGTGGGTGAAGTCGTGGAGTTTCTCCGTGGGCGCGGATTCGAGTGTCAGGCCGGCGATGGCGCACGTGTTCGCTGAAGCATGAAACACGTAATCTTGTTTGGTGCCGCCTTGAACGCGGAAGACATCGACGACGTAATTGCGGCCCTCGCCGTGATCGACGATCGCGGAAGTGCGACGGTAGAGCGACGCCTGCGGATACGCGTTCGAGGAGGCTTCCATCGCTTTCACGTGCGGCGAGGTCTTGAAGAAGATGACGTCGCCGCCGCGCTCTTTCGTCGCCTGATTCTTTTCATCGAGGAGCACCGTATTGTGTGCGACCGTGCGCGAGAGCTGGCTCTTTTTTGGGTGATCCCAGAGATATCCGAGATCGGACAAGAGCTCGGCGCCGTTTTTCCAGTAGCTCAGGTTCAGGCTGTCGAGGTGGTGATGGGTGCCCCAATGACTGGCGCTGAGGAGCAGCAGGCTCTCGCGGCCGTCGGCGCCGGTGCGCAGATGGCCGATGCGCAGATGCGGTGAAACCCAATCGGAAAACGCGAGCGGCGGGGTGGGTTTCGTTTCGAGCCCGGGTTCGCGATAGTAGAGGGCGAGCGGGGCGTGGCCGCGGGCGAGATCGGGGCCGCAGGTTTCTTTGAGTAGCGCGAGGTATTCTGGGCGCTCGGGATAGTTCGCCGCCATGAGCTCGACGAGGTTCGCACCGAGGGTCGAGGTGCGGTAGGAGTCCGCGAAAGCTGGAAACGTGAGGTTGCCCTGGAGCCCGTTGAAGGTGGCAGCCCACACACGTTCGTAAGCGGTGCCGCGATAGGGATCGAGCGCATCGACGCGGCGGCCGCTGGCATCGCGGTAGCCGGGCGGATCCGAGTAGCCGCGCAAGGCCTGCGCGACATCCCAGATATTGTTGAGCGTCATCGAGGCATACGCGGGCGACTCCGAGGTGGTGCCGTCGGGGAGAAACCAGCCGTCGACGGTTTGCTGAAAACCCTCCCAGCCGAAACGCACGAGCTCGGGCACGCCGACGCAGAGGCCGACGAGGGCGGCGGCGGTGCGGTTGCCGACGGACTTGTTGTTGATGGCCTTGTCGGCGACGAGGAGAAGCGTGCCTTCGAGGAGCAGATCGCGTTCGATGGTGCGGCGTTCGACGTCGGAGTAGACGGGCGTGCCGTCGGCGTGGCGCGCCTCACAGGTGAAATCGTAGGCCTCGACCATGCGGCGGACGAAGCCGGATTCCTGGCCGACGCCGCCGGCGCGGCCGGCGCTCCAGTAGCCGGTGTGAAGGCGGCGGTCGGGTTTGTTGGGCGGCGGGCAGAGCTCGGGCTCGGGGAGCTGGTTGATGAACTGCGCGGCGACGCGCGGATCCAGGTCGGCGTATTCGCCGTAGCCGGTGTGTATCAGCCAGTGTGGATACACGGCGGCGAAACGGAGGAGAATCGTGCGGACGCCGTGGGCGTATTCGGTTTTCCCTGACAGGAGATGCGCCTCGGCCATCGACCGGGCGAGGCCGGCCATGTGGCCGACTTTGCGGGCGCGGATATTGGCGGAGAAACTGGGCCGGCCGGTCTTGTAGGAGAAGATGACGAACGGGTCGCCGCCGTAGAAGGTGAGGGTCTGGGGTTTTCCCCAACTCGTCTGGAGCACGATCGTCTCGGGATACTGCGCGTTGGGAAAGGTCGTGCGGCAGACCTCGCACACGAGTTGATCGGGGGCGATGGCACGCCAGGTCCAGAGGCCGTGGGGATGGACGGGCTTGCCCTGGTCGCGGCACGCGGGGCAGGGCGTGAACTTGGGGTCGCCGGGCGTGGTTTCAGGAATCATGCGGACGACCTCTTCGGGCGTGAGTTTGGTCAACGCGGCGCGGGCGGTTTTCTCGAGTGCGGCGGCGTAGCTTTGAGCCCACGGGTAACGCGCGAGATTTTCGCGGGCGCGCGCGAGGTCGGCTGGTTTGAAAGCGCCGCTGGGATGCTGGACGCTCGAGCGGTGGTTTTCCCACGCGGTCCAATCGAAGAGCGGATCAGGCGCGGCGGCGCGGAGCGGCGTGAGGGACAGGAGGAGGAGCGGCAGCGGCAGGAAGCGTCGGAACCGGGAAGCGGGCGTCATGAGCGGGGGCGGTGAAAGTGAAAGGGAAGGGAAAGTGAGGGTGAAAGGGGGCGCTCGGCGGATGTGGTGGCCGGTGGGGAACGTTGGGCGTTGAGCGTTTCCTGCCTTGAAACGGCGACTGTATTATTGGCGGATGTTCAGCATTCACCCTTCCGTGGGGACGGTCGCGTTCGCGCTGGTGCGTTTCCGCCACACCCAGAGGAAATTCGAGGCCAGGCTCACACCCGAAGAACACGCGGCGGCGAGGATGGCGGCCAGGAGGTAGTGCACGCCGGCGCGCTGGAGAAGATTCGCGATGATCCACCACACGGCGAAACTGCCGGCATTCGCGACATGGTATTGCCAGAGGCGTCGTCGGGTCGGGCGCGCGTGGCCGAAGACCCAGCGATCGTTGACCAGGAAACGCAGCAGCGTGCAGATCTCGGCCTGGAGAGCGGTGCCGAGCCAATAGGGCCAGTGCAGCACGACAAAAAACAGCTTCAGCAGTGCGAGACCGAGCACGGCGAAGAGTCCGCCGACGATCGCCCACCGCACCATCGGGTGCTTCGCGAGCTGCGCGTGGTTGATCCGCATGGCTGTTTCCAGCGGGCGAGCGCGGTGTTGGCCAGCTCGAATCCGGCGCGGCCGAGCCGGACAAATTTCATGGAGAGCGGGTGCCGCCGGTACCCTGCCGGAGGATATTCACAGCTGGGTGGGGCTTGCGTTGGTTGCGATTCGCTGTCGCAACTTTTGTCCGGTTTTCATTTTCACCATGCTACTCCGTCTCGTCCGTGGAACTCGTCCTTTCCTGCTGCTGGGTTTTTTGACGGCCGTCATAACCCATGCGGCCACGGTGGTGGAGACTCCGATTCCTCGGTCGCTGGAGAGCTATCCGCCGACGGCCGGCGTGGGGGTGATGGAGATCCTGGGCGAGCGGATCGCGGCCGAGCCGTTCAACCTGGCAGCGTCGATCGTGTTCCTGCTCGCGATTTGCCATACCTTCCTGACGGCGAAATTCCGCCATTGGGCGCACGTCGCCGAGGAGAAGCATGCGCAGGAGGTTGCGCGTCGCGGCCGGATACGGACGGAGCGGACCGATTCCGATGAGGATGGGCTGCCGGACGAGGTGAGCTTCAAGGGGCAGATCCTGCATTTTCTCGGTGAGGTCGAGGCAGTGTTTGGCATCTGGGCGGTGGTGCTGGCCGGCGTGATCGCGTGGTTCTTCGACTGGTCGACGGTGGTGGACTACATCGGGCACCGCGTGAATTTCACGGAGCCGATGTTCGTGGTGGTGATCATGGCGATCGCGGGCACGCGCCCGGTGTTGCGTTTTGCGGAGGCGTGCCTGCGACGCGTGGCGGCGATCGGTGGCGAGACGACAGGGGCGTGGTGGCTCTCGATTCTGATCGTGGCACCGGTGCTGGGCTCGTTCATCACGGAACCGGCGGCGATGACGATCGGGGCGTTGGTGCTGGCGCGACAGTTCTACGCGTTGAAGCCCTCCCCGCGATTTGCCTACGCGACGCTTGGCCTGCTCTTCGTAAACATATCCGTGGGCGGAACGCTCACGCATTTCGCCGCGCCGCCGGTGCTGATGGTGGCGGCGCCTTGGAAATGGGACACCGCGTTCATGTTCACCCACTTTGGCTGGAAGGCGGTGGTGGGAATCGTACTCGCGACGGTGCTGTATTATTTCGTGTTTCGCCGCGAACTCGCGACGCTCGAACAGAAGCGACGCGGGATGACGAAGGCCGTGGCTAAAAACGATGCGGCCGTGCCGGCATGGATCACGGCGGTGCAGCTCCTGTTCATGGCGTTCACCGTGCTGGTGGCGCATTATCCGCCGCTCTTCATCGGCGGATTCTTGTTCTTCCTGGCCTTCACGCAGGCGACGGCGCACCACCAGGGCCGGCTGGAATTGAAGTCACCGCTGCTCGTCGGGTTCTTCCTCGCGGGGCTCGTCACTCACGGTGGTTTGCAGGCTTGGTGGATAGAGCCGGTTTTGAAGAGCCTGGGCGAGTTTCCGCTGTTCGTCGGCGCCACGCTTCTGACGGCGGTCAACGACAACGCTGCAATCACGTATCTGGCGACGCTGGTGCCGGGATTCACCGATGCGTTGAAATACGCGGTCGTGGCGGGGGCCGTCACCGGCGGCGGTCTCACAGTGATTGCGAACGCACCGAATCCGGCCGGGCAAAACATATTGCAGCGTTTCTTCGCCGAGGGGGTGTCGCCGCTCGGGTTGCTGGCGGCGGCGCTGGCGCCGACACTCATCATGAGCGTTTGCTTCATGATGTTGTGACAATGGATTGCCGCGCGGTGCGCAGCACCGTCACGGCGCGGATGCGCGATCGTAACCTTGCGCGGCGATGGTGGATCATCCGTCGCGCGGACCAACTCAACCAATCGGTGACCCTCGCCAGCCCTCGATCCTGATACCCGGCGCGGGGCACGCAGAGCTGCAAGCGACACGCCGAGGCATTATTTCCTGCCGACGCGCGCCGCGGGTCCCGGCGGCAAGAGCGCCTGTTTTTCGAGAAACGCTTCGGCTTGCTTCAGCGTGTCCCAGACGTGCGGCTCGCGGTTGAAGAAGGAATGGGCGGCGCCGGGGAAGCCGATGACTTTGCAGTCGGCGCCGAGTCTCTCCGCCTTGGCGGCGTAGTCGCGGACGCTGGAGATCGGCACAGTGGTGTCCTCTTCGCCGTGAAAGATGATCGTGGGTGGATGTCCGCGCTTGAGGTGTTCATAGGGGCTGACGCTGGCGCGCGCGGGCGCACTGGCAGTGGCGTCCTTCTCGCGCGGACTCGCAAGGCGCAGAGCCGGGTTGAACAGCACGAGCGCGGCGGGCTGCGTGCGGACCTTCGTGTCGTCGTGGTCGTCGTTGATGGCATCGAGCGTGGCGAGCGCGGCCGCGAGATGTCCGCCGGCCGAGCCTCCGCCGGCGGCGATCTTTTCCGGGTCAATACCGAGCTCGTCGGCGTGCGCACGGACCCAACGGAACGCGGACTTCGCGTCCTTCACGCAATCGACGATCGTGACGCCGGCTTGCGACGTGAGCCGATATTGCACCGAGAATGCCACCATGCCGCGCTCCGCGAGCTTCTCCGACTGGCGCGCGAAGGCGGTCGGGCTGCCGTTGCGCCAGCCGCCGCCGTGATAGAACACGATCGCGCTGCGGCGATCGGTGGGTTTCCAACCGGCGGGTTTCCAGATCCAGAGCTCGAGCCGGGTGTCACCGATTTCCTTATACACGCGTTTTTCGGTGGGCTTCGGGGTTGGAGCCTGAGCGGCCAAGCAACGAGTGATGGGAGTCAGGAGGAAGGCGGCGAGTGCGAGCAGCCGGAATGCGACGGGAGTTTTCATGGGGTGATGAGATCGAGCATGGGGATGAATGTCGTGGCGCCCGGCGATTGCAACGCCAGCGAGGCGGAGGTTGAGCGGGCAGGATTCACCGGGGTGAGCGGCCGACGGCGCTGCCCGGGGACGCGATCTTATATAGAGAGAGGGTCGTTTTGTCTTTGATGAGGAGTTGATCGCCGGCGACAGCGGGCGAGGCCCACACGGGCGAATCGGCGACTCTATATTTAGCCAACTCTTCCAGGGCCCCGCCTTTCTTTTGTTGCACGGTCAATTCACCTTTGTCGGTCAGAACGAGGAGAGCGGAACCGATGTCGGTGAGAGAAGCATTCTCGCCCAGCCGACTGCCGCCCGTCCAGAGCACCGCGCCGGTGGTGGCGTTCAACGCGAAGAGCGAGCCGCGTTGTTTCGTGGACATACCGTACAGCGTCGTGCCGTCTAGCACCGGCGTGCTCATATATAGCGTGATGTCTCTCGTCTCCCAAGCGGGTGTGGCCGTCGTTCCGTTAACCTTTACAGCGAAAGTCGGTTTCTGTACTCCGCCAAATATTACAAGGTCGCCGGCGACGACGGGGGTGACGCTGTTTTGCTCATAGGGCGTGGTGAAGGGGATCTGCCATAGCAGATTGCCGTCGGCCGGCGAGACGGCGAAGCAGTGAGCCTGAGATTGGGAGACCAGCTGGCGGATGCCCCCGAGTGTGGCGATGACCGGCGACGCGTACGCGGGGCCGTCGCCTTCCCATTTCCATTGCACCTGGCCGGTGGCGGTGTCGAAGGCGGTCAACGCCCCTTTGCCCTCGCCGCCGACATGCACGATGACGTTGTTGCCGTCGACGATCGGTGAGGTTGCGGTGCCGAAGGCAGGCGAGGTGGAGTTGAATTTGTCGGCGAAATCTTTCCGCCAGAGCACGGCCCCCGTCCTTGCATCATACGCGGATAAATGCCCGTTGATGCCGAAGGCGAAAACGCGTCCGTCCGCCACCGCAGGTGTGGCCTTCGGACCTTTGCCGTGGCCGCGCGCGGCCGGGTTCATCGCGTAGGGTGCGGAATACGCGTCCTGCCAGATCACGTTTCCATCGGCGATCGAAAGGCAGCGCATGATCTCTTTATCATCTTCGCGCGCGAATATATAGACGCGGTCGCCGGTGATTACAGGCGAGGAGTGACCTTCGCCGACGGTGACGGTCCATTTTTTGGCGAGCGAGTCATTGGTCCACGCCGTGGGAGCATTGAAGTGGAGCGCGACGCTGTCGCGATTGGGTCCGCGCCACTGGTTCCAGTCGGTCGCGCTGGCGTTGGTGGTGGCGGTCAGGACGATCAGGATAGGGAGGATCGCGAAAGGAAGACGGTGGGGCAGGCGGTAGAGAGCGCGGGCTTTCATGGAGGATGCTCTTAATGATCAGGAGGTGGGCTGGAAGCGGAAAGGAGCGGTGGGTGCGGAGGGGGACGGTATGGGCGGGCGTTGCGTTGCGTCGATTGACACGGGGAAATGTGGGCGGTTAGTGAACGCGCGTCGCATGAAGAAGCCGGTCATCCTCGGGCTTGTGCTCATCGTCATGGTCTGTTTCGCGCTCAACAGCGTGGTGACGCGCTATATAGTGAGTCGCGGGCTGCTGGATGCAGCCGGCGTGACAATCGCGCGGTTTGCGGCTGGGGCGGCGATGCTCGCCTTTATTTTGGCGGTGCAGGGGCGGGCGCGCGATGCGTGGCCGCGTCGGAACGACGGGTGGTTGATCGTGTTTCTTGGCGGCTATGCGCTCGCGATCGCCTATGGCTATCGGCATATCACGGCGGCGGCTGGCACCTTCGTTTTTTATGCACTC
The DNA here is from genome assembly GCA_036675625.1 of Opitutaceae bacterium. Taxonomy (GTDB): domain Bacteria; phylum Verrucomicrobiota; class Verrucomicrobiia; order Opitutales; family Opitutaceae; genus ER46. The sequence goes on from JAKFEQ010000005.1 coordinate 112,867, forward strand.
GTGATCGCCACGATGACGGCCGGAGGAGCACGACCGACCTGGCGCGCGGCGGTGGGTGCGCTCGTCGCGCTCGCGGGCGTGGCGGTGTTGGCGCTCGGCCGAGTCGAAGGGACGACGCCATTGGGTGTGTTCCTGCTGGCGTTGACCGGATCGGCGTGGGGCGCGTATTCGCTGCTGCTGCGCAAACGCGGGGTGCCGATCGCGACGAATGCGCGGGCGTTTGTAGGGAGCGCGCTGCTGTTGCCCGCCCTTGCGCTGGTGGAACACGAAGCGCTGATCTTCACTGCGAAAGGGTTCTGGCTGGGGGCCGGGATGGGCGCGATCACGACGTCGCTTGCGTACGCGTTATGGGCGCGCGTTCTGCCTAGCCTCACGCCGATCGAGGCCGGGACGTTTCAGCTTCTCGTGCCGGTGCTCACGGCAGCGGCCGGCGTGGCGGCCTTGGGCGAACCATTAACCGGTCGTCTGGTGCTCGCGGGTGCTCTGGTGCTGGCCGGCATGTGGCTGACGCAGTCGTCGGCGGGGAGGCCCGCTGCTGCGCATGGCGCCGGGGTGCCGGCCCCCAAAAGAATCGAAACATAGCATGACGACCTCCGCCGCTGCGTGCGCGGGGGAGCCGCGGTCGAATGGAAACGGGCGCGCCCGAACGGCGGGGTGCTGACGGGCGCGGCGTGTATCAACTATTTGAGGACAGCGGCGTGGAAACTCGACCAGTCGTCGAGGGCATTGAGCTCGACGGCCGCGCCGGTGACGGTGCCGTCATCGGGGTAGCCGGTCGCCTGGAGGATGCCGCGACGCGTATCGTCGCTGTGATGAAAGCCGAGAATGGTGGAGTTGAGCTTGTAGACATTCGCGCGGTCGAGCTTCACGCCGGGTTGCGATTTCACCCAGGTTTCGAACTCGGCGTAGGTCGGCTTCTTCTCACTGATGAATGCGCGTACGGCGTCGGCTTTGAGGCCGAGTGTGTCGAGGAGGATCTGGTCGAAGCCCTTGCCGATGCCGGGATAGCCTGCGGCGAGCTTGCCGACGGATTCGAGCGAGACTTTGAGCCAGAGGCGGGGCAGATGCAGGACGCCGAGCGGGCCGGCGACGTTGCAGGGAATCATGGGGACGTGAGTGGAGCTCATATTTGGGGGCGTGGATTTCGGGGTGGCCGCGATTGGAGGCCCGGCGACGTGCGGCGGAGCGGCGCGAGGGAGCGCGAATCGTGGCCGCGAACGCCGTGCCGCGTCAAACGTGCGTGTTCGAAATCCGCAGGCGGGGCAGGTGGCCGCCGACCCCATCGGAAATCGTGCGTCGCGCTCACTCCGGGGTGATCGCGCGACGGTCGACCGGCAATCACTCGCGAGTCGACTCGATGCCGCGCAGAGGGCGATCCTGCAGTCGATCGCCGGGCTTCGGGCGCGGCAACGAAGCTGCCATGATGGAACCTTCCGTGAGACCGTTCTTTTCCAGGAGCACGATCAATCCCGAGATGTCGGCATCGATCCGGCCGATGAGACGGTGATTGATCGCCTGGTAGCTTTCATTTTTGGACGACATCCCATAACCGGGAATACGCGTGCTCAACGTCACGATCCCGGAAGGAATTCCGGGCACGTCGAATTCTCCGTCCACGCCCAGATCGACCGGGAGCAAATCCGAAACCTGATCGCGGCCGATGAGGATCCGGCTCTGGTCGGGCAGTTTTGTCCCGTCGGCCAGGACGACTCGCCCGGTCAGGCGAGGCGCCGGCTGCACGGCCAAGTCGCCAAGATCGGTGACCGTGCCGTCGCGGCCGACGTGCACGGGCCGCGTCGCGAGGGCGCCATGCCGGCCTACCGTATCCATTTTTCCAGATACATAGTAGTCGGTCTTTGGTGGAAGATTGAGAAAGGTGAAACGGCCCGTCTCATCCGTGCCGACCTCGAAGTTGCCGACAAACGAGCCTGCCGCGCGATTCTGCGGCGTGAGGCCGAGGGTGACGTTGGGCAACGGCTGGCCGCCGAGCGTGACGCGGCCCGAGAGCGTGGCGCCTTCTGTCAGCCTGAGCGTGTGCGATCTCCCGGCGGCGAGTTGCACGCTCTGGTTGGCGAATGCGCGCGCCGAAACGCGTCCGATCAGCGCGGCGAAGGGCATGCTCGACGTGAGGATGAACTCGCCGTTCTCATCGCTCACAGCGAGCGGATCGATCCCGCGCAGTCTGCCAAAGCGCCGACGACCGCCGTCGAACGCTGCGCCGGCGATCTCGATAACGGCACCGGGGATCGGCGCGCCGGCGGGATCGACGACGCGACCGCGTGCGGTTTGCGCCGGCGACGCTGTGGCGTTTTGCCGCGGCGTGAGCGAGACCGCGAACGACGGCTGGCCGGGCTCGATGCCCGGCACGAACTGGGGCGCATAATCGCTTGCGACGACGAGAAGACGAAACACGAGTTGAGATGAAAGCCCGGCGAGCTTGAACGTGCCCGTGGCATCGGAGCGGGCTTGCTTGCCGCAATCGGGATAGCACGAGGGACAAAGCGCGCTCGTGCCGGATTTCGGCGCGGCGGTGTAGACGAACACGGTCGCGCCTTCGATGGGAGTTCCGGAGGGACCAGTGACGCGACCGACGACATCCGGCGCGGCCGGAAGCGACGCGGCGGCAGCGAGCATCAGCACTCCGAAGCGGACGATGCGCCACGCAGCACGGGAAGAGTTCGAGTTCATCGGGCAGGGCTGTTTTGCGAACGATTGCGAGCGGGCGATATCACGGACTCTCGCCGACGAATTCGCGGCCTTTGGGTTGGACGGCGACTTCGATGGGCGTGAGCTGGCCGGGCGAGAGGGCGAGTTCTATATAGCGGTTGAGAGCGCGGGGGAACCGGGGCGGGATCGCTGGACCTTGCTTGGCTTTCTGCAGGGGCACTTCCCATTCCGCATGTTCGAGCGAGAGATGTTGGGTAAAGGCCGGGAGATTTTGGAGCAGGGCGATTCCCTCCCGGTTGGTGACCGCTGTATAGATCGGTTCGGGCAACGGCGGCAGTTCGCGGAACGGAGTCTCACTCGAGGAAGAAGCGTGGCCGAATACACGGCTGCCGTTGGGCATCTGAATCACGTTGGGCCAGACATTGATCTTTGCGTTCGCGACGGGGTTGTTACCGGCTTTCGCGCTGATCTTGAGCGTCGCCGTAGGCTCGGTTGTGACCTCGATCGTGGTAACGGGGCGCACTACGGCGAACGACTGCGGGACGCTTCGCGTGATACGCCGGGTTGGCTGAGTTTCGATGCGAACACCGGGCAGCGGGGCTGGCTCTTCGGTCGAGCCGTTGGTCGAGATAAAGCCGTCGCCATACGCGATCACCTTCAACTCTCCCGAGGGAACAGATTCGAAGACGAAGCGGCCATCGGCATCGACGGGGCGGTAGCTGTACCAAATTCCGGTGTTGCCGTGCGGGTTGGGAAATTGATGACGATTTTCACGGGTGTCCGCCTCGTCGTCGTGGACGCTGAGCTGTACCCAGCCATTCTTGATCGGGCGTGCGACTCGGGGATCGAGCCGGCCTTCGACGCGAATGCCCGGTTTCAACTCGAGGGATAGCTCGTGGGCTTCGCGTTGAGCGCCAAAAAACGCCACGCCATCGCTGTAAACAATTTCGCCCGTGGGCAGTCGACCGGCGAGATACAGATAGTGTTTTCCGGAGGTCATGCGCTTCCACGTGAGGCTGCCGTCGGGCTCGTGCTGCCAGTCTTCCGGCCGCGCGTCCAAAGGAGTGCCGATCAGATGTGGCGCGATGTCGGCGACGGGCTGACGACTGGCGCCAAAATGGCCTGCCACGCGCAAGGGGATGCCGCGTTTCAATACGATGGGCTTTGCCGTGCCCTCCACGGGATAGTCGGTCACGCGTGCCTGCGCGAACTGCGCGTGATCCACCGCAAAGCTGATCTCGCCGGTGAAAATCTTTTCCGCCGGCACGATTGCGACGGGATACGTGATGAGGGCCTGGCCGTCGTGCGCGGTCACGACCTTCATCGCGGGCCCGTGGCGCTCGGGCATCCAGCCGTAACCTGTTCTGCGCAATGGTTCGCCGCGCGCGCGCAAGCCGTACGGGGTGAGGGTGGCTCCCTCGATAGGTCGTCCATTCTCATCCTGAACGGTGACAAGAATCGTCGCCGTGGCGATCGGTGCGGGGCTCTGCGCGAATTGCCAGCCAGCGGTGAGCAGGAGCAACACGGTGGCGACCGCGAATCCCGCGAGCGAATGCGTCGACCGCCACGGGGCTGCGCCGGCGGCTTCCAGCCGGATGAGGCGGCGCGCGATATGCGAGGTGGCGTTGAGCGCCAGCGGGGTCTCGTCTGCAGGGAGCCGGAGCACGCGCAGAGTCAGTTGCGCGAGCAGACGTGCGTAACCATTTCCTTCATACGCGCGCCGGGCGGCGACCCGGTCTGCCTCTTCCTCGCAGGCGAGCACGTGGGCGTTGGGGATCTGCCACACCAAGGGATGAAACCAGGAAAGCGTGCGCATCAATCGCCAGGCGATGCACCAGCCGACGTCGTGCCGGCGTTCGTGCGCCAGCTCGTGGGTGAGGAGCGCGGCGAGCTCGGCCCGCGAAAGTTCCTCGGCCATGCGGTACGGAATGAGAATCAACGGCTGAAACACGCCGCAAAGAAACGGCGAGGAAATCGTATCCGAGATTCGGACACGCACGGGACGGGCGATCTCCAGCTCGCCTTGAATCTGCCAGGCGAGCGACTGCACCGATGCGCTGGCGGCCGTCGTGTCGCGAACGATCCACCGGAGACGAAGATGGAGCTGCAGGAGGCGAATCGCGTCCCAACCACAGCCAGCGAGCCAGAGGACGCCGAGTAGTTGCAGCCACGGCGGCGACGAAAGTCGGGTGGCTTTCGGGGCGCGTCGAAGGACCTCGGCCGATGCGCGGGACGTTGCGGCGTTCGGTGCGTTTGAGCGTGGTGAGAGGGCATCGGGAGCTGCGAGACGCGCGGGAATTTCAGCGGCAGGAGAGAGTCTGTTCGATGGGGTGGCTGCTGGAAGCGCGAGCGAAAGGCCGGGTAAACGTGGAGCGGGAACGCTGAAGCGCGGCAGGCGCATCACGCTTACGAGCGGGAGCGCGAAACCGAAACACAGGATGCTCCGCCAGAGAATCAGCCGCCAGCGGGGATGCCGCTGGCGCAGTAACGCGTGTGCCATCCATCCCAGCCCGAGCAGCAGCGTCCATTGCAACAGGAGTACAGCGACCGGCGGCAGGGTATTCATGGCGTGCGGGCTATTTCTGTTTCCGCGTCGATTTGCCCGCGGCGGTTTCCCGAATGAGTTTCAAGTCGTCGGGCGTGAGGTCGGCGGAGTCGACGAGCTGGGCGACAAGCTCGCGCGTGGAGCCTTGGGCGAAAATGCGGGCCAGACCGCGCGCCATCTTCTGCAGAGCGGTGGCCTTCGGCACGCGCGCCGAATAATAGAAGGCCTTGCCGTCCCGTTTGCGGGAGGCGTGCTTCTTGTGCACGAGATTGACGAGCGTGGAACGCAGCGTGCCGTTATCGATCGGCCAGGAAAATGCCTCCTGGATTTCCGCCGGCTTCGACTCGCCACGCTCCCACAGGATGCGCATCGCCTCCAGTTCGGTTTCGTTCAGGGAGATCATTGGATGTGTGAGACTATCACACATCGAGAACCGTCTGTCACGCTCGATGTGTGATATTATCACAGTTGGTGGGATTGGTGGACTGGGAGAAGTGAACGGCAGGATTTCGGCCCGACGTATGGGACTGGCACCTGATCTCTGCAGTGGCGCGGCGAAGATGGCGGTGCGGGCGGTTGACAGGCGCGCGGCCGACGAAAGAAAAGGGCGCGTGTCACTCTCGCTCTCGCCGCATGGCCGTTTGCATTTTGATCCGGGTGTCAGCGGCGGCCCGACCGGCGATGCCCGGGTGGACGCGCTGCTAAGCGAAGCGGCTGCTGAGTCGTCGGCGCGGGTGCTGTTGCGCCTGGCGACGCGGGCGCTGGACGCGGCGCTGACGCCGGCGGATGCGTTCTGGCGCGAGGTGGGACGGCGTTATTTCACGCGGCTGTGTCACACGCCGGATCTCGCCGCGGCTGTTTCGATTGCGGCGCCGGAGGAGGCGGAGCTCGCGGCATTGGTGGACGCGGCACCGCCGATGGTCGGAGCGGAATATTTGCGCAGCGAGACGCTGCGCGCGCTCTGGAGTGAGCTCGACGCGCTGGTGTGGGCGGAGATTCGCGGCGCTGAAGGCGGCGCTGTTGCGTGGCTCAAGGCGCAGAATCCGGTCTGGAATCTGGTGGGGCGGGTGACGTTTCACCTGGCGGAGAACAAGCGCGATCCCGAGCGGCCGTTCGCGTTTCTCGCCACGTACACGCATCGCATTTCCGAGCAAGCGAAGCCGCAGTACCTGCCGCTGGGGCGAGCATTGCAGGAGTATGCGGGGGCGCGGAATCGCGAGACGCTGCTCTCGCTCCTCGCGCCGGTGCAGCGGGCGGCGGAGCGGAGCACGCTCGCACGCGACCTCGTCGAATCGCAGCGCGTGTTTCAGCCGCAGGCGTGGACGGCGCGCGAGGCGCACCGCTTCCTGCGTGACCTGCCGCTCTTCGAGGATAGCGGGTTGCTCGTGCGGATTCCAGATTGGTGGAAGAGCGGGAGGCCCTCGCGCCCGACCGTGAGCGTGACGGTGGGCGGAAAAAAAGCGGCGGGTCTCGGGCTCGATGCACTGCTGGATTTCAAGGTGGCACTCACGCTCGACGGCGAGCCACTGACGGACGAGGAATGGGCGCGTATTGTCGCTGAGGATACGGGGCTCGTGTTGCTCAAAGGCAAATGGGTCGAGATCGATCGCGCGAAGCTGGAGACGGTGCTCGAGCATTGGAAAACGCTCGAGCGGGCGCGGCGCGACGGTGGGGTTTCGTTTGCCGAAGGGTTGCGGATGTTGTCGGGCGCAGCCGCCGGCGCGAGTGCGTCGGAGGCGGAGAAGGCAGAGGTGCGCGCGTGGTCGAACGTGCGCGCGGGCACGTGGCTCGAGGAGACGCTGGCGGAACTACGCGCACCGCGCGTCGGAGGTGATGGCGCGGAGGCGGGCGCGCCGGGCTTGCAGGCGACGTTGCGGCCGTATCAGGCGGCAGGCGTGCACTGGTTGCGTTTTGTGACGAAGCTCGGGCTCGGGGCGTGCCTTGCGGACGACATGGGGCTCGGGAAAACCGTGCAGGTGCTGGCGATGCTGCTGCATGCGCGGGCGGAACGGGACGTGGACGGGAAGGGTCGTGGAGGCGGGAACGCCAAGGGTGCGGAGAGCGGCACGGCTTCGGCGGCGCGAGGGCCCGCGTTGCTGGTGTTGCCGGCGTCGCTGCTCGGCAACTGGCGCAGCGAGGCGGCGCGGTTCGCGCCGGCGCTGCGGATATTTGCCGTGCATCCATCGGAGACGGAGGCGGAGACGCTGGCAGCGGCGGCCCGCGATCCGGAGGCGGCGCTCGTGGGCGTCGATCTCGTGCTCACGACCTACGGCATGTTGTTGAAACAGGAATGGCTGCGGCGTCGCGAGTGGAGTCGGGTGATTCTCGACGAGGCGCAGGCGATCAAGAATCCGGGAGCGCGGCAGACGAAGGCGGTGAAGGAGCTGCGCGCGCCGGTGCGGATCGCGCTCACGGGAACGCCCGTGGAGAACAGCCTCGGTGATCTCTGGTCGCTCTTCGATTTTCTCAATCCGGGGCTGCTCGGCAGCGCGACGGAGTTCACGCGCGCGACGAAACGACTGGCGCAGAGCACGGAGGCGGGGGCTTTCGCGCCACTGCGGCAGCTCGTGCGGCCGTATATATTGCGGCGGCTGAAATCGGATCGGGACGTGATCGCCGACCTGCCGGACAAGACGGAGATGCGCGCGCTTTGTGGGCTGACGCGGCGGCAGGCGGCGCTCTATGAGCAGGCGGTCGGCGAGCTCGCGGAGAAGCTCGCAAACGTCGACGGCATCGAGCGGCGCGGCATCGTGCTCGCGACGCTCATGCGGCTGAAGCAGCTCTGCAACCACCCGGCGCAGTGGCTCGGCGGCGGGGATTTCGCGCCGGCGGAGAGCGGAAAATTCCAGCGGCTCGCCGAGCTGGCGGGCGAGATCGCGTCACGGCAGGAGAGGGCGCTCGTGTTCACGCAATTCCGCGAGATGACGGGACCGTTGCAGCATTTTCTGGCGGGCGTCTTTGGGCGGCCGGGGCTTGTGTTACACGGCGGCACGAGCGTGAAGGAACGGCGCGGACTGGTGGAGCGGTTTCAGCGCGAGGACGGGCCGCCGTTCTTCGTGCTCTCGCTGAAGGCGGGCGGCACCGGGCTCACGCTGACTCAGGCGGGGCATGTGATTCATTTCGATCGCTGGTGGAATCCGGCGGTCGAAAACCAGGCGACGGATCGCGCTTATCGGATCGGGCAGAAGAAAAACGTGCTCGTGCACAAATTCGTTTGTCGTGGGACGGTGGAGGAAAAGATCGACCGGCTGATCGAGGATAAAAAAGCGCTGGCTGACGATGTGCTGACCGATGGGGGCGAGAGCGCGTTGACGGAGATGCGCGACGACGAGCTGTTGAGATTCGTCTCGCTTGACCTCAAATCGGCGATCGGGGAGTGAGAGTTTTTGCGGCGCAGTCACCTGTCGAGGGTCCAGCGCCCGGAGTCCAATCGGTTTACAGAAGGCAACGAAGGGAACGAAGTTCTGAAAGAGTCTCGATGACTCAGCGCTCTTCGTTCCCTTCTGTTCATGGTCTGAGACTCGCACGCTGGAGCGATTTCCGATTCGGTCGTATTTTCCTTCGACAGATGTCGAATGTCCGTCGAAGACCTCTGGTATGATGAGCTGGGATTGGGGTTACCGTCCGTATGTAAGCGTCGCGCAGCGCCGCGCCAAAGCCGTGACGCAGGCTCAAAAACTGGCGAAGAAAGGGCAGGCGCTCGCGCCGGTGAAGATCGAAGGACGGATGATCGCGCGGACGTTCTGGGGTCAGGCGTGGTGCAAACATCTCGAGTCGTATAGCGACTATGCGAACCGTCTGCCGCGCGGCCGCGCCTATGTGCGCAATGGCTCGGTGATCGACCTGCAGATCGCGCCGGGGAAAATCACCGCGATGGTGATGGGCTCGGAGCTTTATCGCGGCACGATCGCGGTCACGCCGCTGGCGGCGAAGCGGTGGCAGGCGATCAAGGCGGAGTGCGCGGGGAAGATCGATTCGCTGGTGGGGTTGTTGCAGGGCCGGCTTTCGGATGCGGTCATGCGGATCATCACGGATCGCGAGCAGGGGCTGTTTCCCGCGCCGTCCGAGATCAAGCTGGAGTGCAGCTGTCCTGATTACGCGAGCTTGTGCAAACATCACGCGTCGGTGCTCTACGGCGTGGGTGCGCGGCTCGATGCGCAACCGGAATTATTGTTCGTGCTGCGTGGCGTGGATCACCTGGAGCTGATCGATGCGGCGGCGGATGCACCGGGATTGGCAACGGCCAGCGCGGGCGCAGAGACGGACGCGGGTGCGCTGAGCGGAGCGCAGTTGTCGGATGTATTTGGCATCGATATCGACGTCTCGGCGGCGACGGTCGATACGGTGGTTCCGGTGAAGCCAGCGACCAAGGTGTCGGTGACGACGGCGAGTTCTCCGAGGAGGAAGATGAAGAAGGCGGCGCCGCCGAAGAGCAGAAGCGTCGACGCGAAAGTGAAAGTGAAACCGATATCGAAGACGATGGCGAAGCCGAAGCCGGCGCAGAAGCGGGGTAAGGGGAAACTCTAACGGCGCGACGGAGCTCGCGCGGTGCTTTCGCGCAGTATCGTCCGCGGACCAGTGTCCTGTGCGGGTGGCGGCCTTTCTTCCGGTGGCGCGTGCAACGGTTGCCGGTTTTTAGATGCCGGAAATTTTTTTGCACGGTTTTGGCGGCGGTGGCTGCTAGGAGTGCACGCGCAATGATCGATGACCCCGAACTACTCCGGCAGTGGGCTGAACAACACGCGGAGAAGGCCTTCGCCGAATTGGTGCGGCGGCATGTCGACCTGGTGTTCGCCGTCGCGTTGCGAAAGGTCGGCGGCGATGCGCATCTGGCCGAGGATGTCACGCAGCGGGTGTTCGCGGATCTCGCCCGGAAAGCCGCCGCGGTGGCGCGACATCCGGTGCTCACCGGATGGCTCTTCACGAGCACTCACTATGCCGCGACGCAGCTCGTGCGGGCCGAGCGCCGGCGACGCGAGCGCGAACAAAAGGCCCACGCCATGAACGAACTGCTGAACGATGATTCGGCCGCGTTGGATGGTGAGCGGTTACGTCCGTTGCTCGACGATCTCGTGCTTGAGTTGAACGAGCGCGATCGCGAGGCGGTGCTGCTGCGTTTCTTCGAAGGGCGTGGCTTTGCTGAAGTCGGCGCGAGACTGCAGTTGAGCGAAGACGGCGCGCGGGCCCGCGTGGACCGTGCCATCGACAAACTGCAGGCGCTGCTGGCGCGGCGGGGCATTACGTCGACGTCGGGAGCGCTGGGATTGGCGCTCGCAAACCAGGCGGGCGCGGCCGCGCCAGCGGGCCTCGTGGCGAGCGTGACGGCGTTGGCTGTTGGTGGCGTGCCGGTCGTATCGGCGCTGGCTTTTATGAGCATGGCAAAAATCACGGGCGGAACCGTTGTTGCAGCCGCGGTGCTGGGACTGTCGCTGACGACCAATCTCTATTTAGTGGCCCGAGAACCCGTACCGCGTGTGTCGGCGGAGCACGCCCACGCGGCGGAGGAGAGCGTGCCTGTGGCGAGCGAAGCGCAGCCGAGTCTCGCGTTGGTGAGCGAGATGGACCTGGCGTTGTTGCGCGATGAGATGCGGGTCGCTGGCGCCGGTGAAGCGTCGATTCGCGCGGCGCTCGAAGGCATCCTGCGGCGGAGATATCGCGAGCGGTTGTCGCAGGAACGCACGGCGCGGGCGCAGCGCGGCTGGTGGCGCGATCATCAACGGACGTGGGGCACGGCGGCATCGTCGCAGCGCTTGATCGACGATCCGCGGTTGCTGCGCGAGATGGTGACGACCCGCTTGGAGGAGTTGTTGGGACCGGATCCGATCGCCGTGGCCGAGGCAGACGTGCGCTATGGATTTCTGCCTTCGGAGATGCGTCAGACGCTCGCGCGGTTGGATCGCGAGCAACCGACGGGCTGGTCGCCGACGGGAATTGCGGAGGTCGATGCACGGCTGCGCGACGAGTTTGAAACGGAACGAAAGGCGACCGAGCACAAGCGCCGGGAATTGATCGCGGCGATGACCCCGGAGCAGCGGATGGATTACGAAATGCGCACGAGTCCATTTGCGGCGGCGCTGATCCGGCAACTCCAGGCGATCGACGTGACGGAGCAGGAGTTTCGCACCGTGTTTCCGCTCGCCGATGCGCATGCGAAGGAGTTCGCAGCGGCGGGCCGCGGATCGCGTTCGGAGCAGCTTGAGCTAAGTCGCCAGGCGGCGGAGAAACTTGTGGCCGCGCTCGGTTATGAGCGGGCGCTCGATTACATCTGGTGTGGCGCGATGGAGTATCCGGCGTATGCGCGACTCGTGCGGGAGCAGAACCTTGCGGCTAATGCCGCGGGGCAGGCGGTGCAACTCGCCGCGGAAACGGCGGAGAAGGCGGGCTCGATTCATGCGGACGCGAAATTGAGCGTGGCCGAAAAGCGATCGGCGTTGGCAAACCTGCAGGGCGAGGCGCAGATGCAGTTTGACCGGCTGATCCCACCGGCGGCGCAGCGACGGCTGCCGGTACATTCGCTCACCTGGCTCGCGGCGCTGGGCGAGGGACGCTACAAGGGAATCGGAACCGTGATGCCCGGCCAGACGGGTACAATGGTAATGGCGGCGACGACCGATGTGAGCGACCCACCGGCGCCGCCGACCGCGCCGAAGCAGTTTGTTCCCCGTCGCGCTACTGGAGGCTAAATCATGAAGATCCTATTCATCCTTTTTCTGACGGTGTCGCTGACTGCGAATGCGTGGTTGTGGTGGCGGGAGCCGACGGCGTTGGCCGATACAGTGATGGCGGAGAAAAAAGTGGCGAAGACTCAACGGGATCCGGCCGTGGAGCAGGCGCGTGCTGCGGCGCGATTGTTTGCAGCGCTCGAAACAGGAGACCCGGCACAGTGGCGCGATGGACTGCGGGCGGCCGGCGCGGACGAGGTGACGGTGCGGGCGCTGGTGGAAGGGCGGCTGCGCAGGAGCCACGCGGAGAAAGGTTCGGCGTGGCAAATGGAGCAACTGAGGAACGCGTGGTGGCGGAATCGCCCGACAACGGGTGCGCCTCCGATCCGTGACGATGTGCTGGCTCCGTTGCGGGAGTTGCTCGGGCCGGATCCGTTCGACCTCGCGGATGCGGAATTGCCTTACCTTTTTCTGGCGCCGGAAAAGCGCCGGCTGCTCGCCTTGATCGATCTCGATTACACGGAGCTGGGAAGTCGCACGCGGCAGGCGCGCACGAATGCGGCGTTGAAGGCGGAGACAGACGAACAGCAAATGCTGAATCGCGAACGACAGAGGGATACGCTCGCTGCGCTCACGGCAGAGGAGCGGGCCGAGTATGAGCTGCGGTTCGGCGGCACCGCCGCGACGACGGTGCGGCGCTTTGCGACCATGGAGGTCACGGAACAGGAGTTTCGCGTGATCAAACCGATGCTCGATACGCTGCAGGAGAAGGCGAAAACGCTGCCGAGGAACGCGGCGTGGCCTGCCGCTTACGCGGAACTGCAGCAGCAGTCGCTGGACGCGTTGGTGACGAGTGTGGGGTTCGAGCGGGCGATCGATTATCTGTGGGCGGTGGAGTCAGGGCCTTACCGGAATATCGTGAGGGCTCTGCGAGAGGCGGGACGGCCAGCGCACGATGCGGCGCAGTTACTGCAACTCGCGTCGGAGACCGGCGACAGGGCGGCGGCGATTCATCGCGATCCGGCGCGGAACGGAGAGCAAAAGCGGGCGGCGCTGGTGAGCTTGCAGCGATCGGTGGAGCCGAAATTCGCCGCGCTGGCGCCGCCTGACGTTCGGCCCGCGTTGCCGCAGGAGGCGGTGGCGTGGTTCGCGGATTTGGGCGAGGGGCGTTATCGACGATACCAGCCGTTGTTGACGGGCGAAGGTTGGAGTGTGCCGTCGGTCCGGGAGGTGACGATGCCTCCGCCTCATACGGACGGGCCGATACCGATTGCGCGCAGACGCTGAGCGGGGCTCTTTGCGAGCGTCAAAGCGGTTCCGCCTCTTCGCCGTATTCATGCAGAAGGAACCGCGAATTAACGCGAATAGACGCGAATTCCAGCAGAGACTCGGGCTGCTCGGAGCAGCAATCGCTGTTCACCATTCGGTGACGCCCGGAAGCGCCCTTTCCCCGTCATGCCGTATGCGGCATGACGGGGATTATGCCGACCGCCGGGGAATGCCGAATTGAGCATCGATCCTTATCTGGCAACCAGGTGTTCGATGCGGCATGATCCGATGGGTTTTTTGTGAGGCCTTGCGGAAGCGAACGACGGCTGTAATCGATTGATGCCGGCCTTGGCCGGATTCCGCCAAAGGTAGGGATCACGCTGCGACTCCAAATCATCGAGGTGCCGGACTTGGGACGCAGCATTACCGGCCCATGTGACCAGTCGGTTTCAGCGTTTTAGTAAATGAGCAGCATGAGAGGCCAGTTCCGAGGTCACTACAAAACGCCATCCATCCGGTCCCTGCACAAAGGCGAAGTCCGCATGCTTGCTGCTGCCACTAGGACCGGCCATGGCAACCCGTAACAGAACCCCTCCATCTGGGACCTCGAATCGACCGATCACTTCGATTCCTTCCAGTGGCGCTTGGCGAGCGAGCAACAATGCGATGAGGCTTTCATCAGTTGGAAACTCGGCGCGACTGCTGTCGGGAAGGTTCGCGCGTAATGATTGTGCAATCTCACGGGCTTTCGCCTCAAACACGAGCAATCGAGCAAGGGCGTCCACATCGCCACGAGATGCAGCGGACATTGCTGTTTCTAACGCGGACTCTGGTGAGGCGTTGCCTTTGTCCTTCCATGGAGATTCATCCACTGCGATTCGGCGTCCGTCATCGAGCGACGCCGTCGCTAGACCAGGATGTCTTGGTTTAAGATTAGCCGGCATTTGCAATGCCTGTGGTACAGGCCCAGAATCCGATTTTCGAAGCGCCTCGTTCTTGAGGCGGGCCGTAGCTAGTTGGGCACGTAGCTCTATGATTCCAACCCGTTGAATGAGCAAGCCACCTATGGGGGCCGCTACCACCATCCCAATCACAGAGAACCTAAGCGCTGTATTCACAGCGCGGTCCCCGTTGTGGCGAGATGTTCGGAAGATGGAACCCATTTCCAGCCATCGCCTGTGACGTGGAGTCTTCGGCTTTGCTGGTAGACGCGGCCATCGGCCGTTCGGAACTGTATTGTGATATATGCGTTGTCGCCAGCCCCTACTTGCTCAATCACCTGCACCTCGGAAAACGGTTCCCGTTTCGCGATACGTGTTGCGGTCACAATTTCCGCCGAATCCGGCGTGAGGCTCACCGGTGCCCAGCGGCCTTTCCCAGTAACTGGGTCTTTCGCCATAGTAATCCATATCGCGCTCGCAAGGGCAGTGGTTTCAGGGTGGGCCTGTCCCCACAGCATCGTTTCAACCGCCGACGGCACATCTGCACGGCCCGCATCACGCAAAGCTGAAATCGGGAGCCACCCTCGATTTACCAGTCCTCCAGGTATCGCTTCATTGACGGTTCGGTTGGAAGGTCGAGCGCGCTTAGTCTGATCGGCATACTTCGGCGTGGCTTTTCCCGGAGCTTCGATCGGCTCGGGCGCGGCCACTGCGGTCGACTTGCGGTGCTTCTCATCACGAGACCCGTTCGAGTGCTGCTCCAATGCTGTTATTTCCGACCGTAGTTGTGCTTTCGTCTGCTCCTGAAAAACGGCCGTGACCACGACGCCAGCTATGAAAGCTATCACGATGCCTGTCTTGATTTTTGTCATGATGATCGAGTGGAGTAAAACCGCTCCGCCGTTTACGGCGGAAAGGCCGGAAAACGCCGCGGCCGTGACTGATGAAGCCAGCGCGGGAGGAGTAGCTAATGCTGCCTCTTGGGCTAGCATCGCGCCGATTGCGGCGGCGGATGAACCGACGCCCCGCTTCAGCAAAGATGTTCTCAGCTTCTCCAATCCTCGTTCGATCCGCATACGAGCAGCGTCCGCGGAAATCCCGAGTTGCTGACCCACTTCGGAAAGCGATCGCCCCTGAAAGAACCGCAGCAAAATGGCGTCACGTTCGTGCGGTCCGATCGATTCGATCATGTCGTCCAATTCCGGTTTGATACGAGCCCAGTAAGCATCCGAAACGGGCTCGGAGTTGAGTTCATTCATTATCTGAGCCTCCTTTTCTCGGTCGATTCGGCGGCGCTGAGCCCTGAGATGATGTGACACCGCGTATCGCGTCGCGGTAAACAGCCACGCCGCAACAACCGAGTTGCGCGGAATGGTGGCAGCTTTGCGCGAGAGCAACACGAACACCGCCTGCGTTACGTCTTCCGCCGCGTGGCTATCTCCCCGAAGCTGACGAACCGCGGAGCGATAGACCAAACCTACATTCCGGCTAACGACTTCCTCGAATGCAGTCTGTGAACCGGTAGACGCGAACTGTTGAAGCAGGTCGGCATCGGTTTCTGCATTGGATGGCATCGTTTCGTTGATTTGCCCGCCGCGACGAAAAACCGAACAACAAATTTAGAAAAACGCTCGGATCTCCGGCATCGAGCATCTCCGGAAGCGCTTTGGCCGCCGCGCCAATATTGAAATACTGTGGTGGTGAATACTCCATTCATTCCACTCAGAACCGCCGAGGCGCCACACGACAGCCCTCTTCGTCCGCACGTCAGGTTTTACATCAGGGGACTTCGGGAACTCGGCTACACCGCGCACACGATTACGCAGCACGTCTATCTGTTCCGTCGTTTTGAGCGATGGCTTAAACGGAGGCGATGCGACCTGGCAGAAAAAAGCGCCGAGTATATCTTCCCGAGCACGCGTGGCGGCCGACTGAGTGCCGATGCAGGCCAGCATCTCGTCGCAACGCACGTCGCCAAGGCACGGGCGACGTGTCCATCTCTAGCCAAAAAGCGGGTAACGCCACACGTGTTCCGGCATACCGCCGCATCTGGTCGCAGCGCTGGCGAGTTATTTGCCGGCGCGCCGCGCGGCGAAGGTCGATCCGGTGGTGGCGCCGCGCGCGGAGTGATGATTCCTTCAGTGGCTCGAACAGCGGGACGCAGGAAAAACTGGCCGACGGCCTCACGCCGAGGAGGCCTGCTAACGCCGCGCAACTCGATCTTATCGCGCGGAAGACAAAAGATTTCGTCCTTCACGAGCCGGGTTCATCTCCACCACTCTTTGGCGGCTCGGAGGTGCTTCGCCCGCCCAACCTGCACCCTTGGGTCGATTTCACGGGCCAAAGGCGGGTCCCTTGACAGGCCTGTTCATGGACCTACTTTGAGGTCATGGAAATTTTCACCATTTCGCAGGCCAAGCCGCGCATCGGCCGGCTCATCGACCGAGCGCTGCACGGCGAACCGGTGGTCATACGCAAAGGCAACCGGCTCGTGCAGCTCACCGAATACGTCGTTCCCGAGCCCATCCCGGAACGACCGGCAGGCTATTTCCGCCGCCGGTCCACGGACTACGCCCTAGCCAACCGCGCTTCCACCGATCTCCGCCCGGTGCGCTGAGTCATGCACCAGTGGGACATCGTGCGGGTCAAGGTAAACCCCAAGGATCGGGACGCGCATCCCGCCGTCATCCTTTCCTGCGAGGAGGACTGTCAGGATCCTGAATTCCTCCGCGTCAACGTGCTCTACGGCAGCAAGCGACCACCCGCCGCCGCGCTCGAACCCTGGCAGATCCTCCTCGACGGTGCCGATGGGCTCGAGTTTCAAATCGCGGTCGATTGCGGCGTCTTCTACCTTGTCCCGAAAAGCTCGTGCTCCCCGGCGATTGGCGGTGTCGGTCTGGAGCGGCGGCGGATTATCGGTCGCAAGATCAACGAAATCCTTCGCCTGCCCCGCTAAATTCCGGCCCGCGCATCCCGGTGTCGCTTGCGCGGCATCCCGGCTTTTACGGAGTGAATGTTGAAAGAGGGAGCGACTGCTCTCGTCACTCCGTCCACAGCGCGACGAGCGGGCCATCGTCATGGTGCCGGCGAAATTTTCCGGCGTGACGTCGATGACGAAGTGGGGTCGACCGTTGATACGCACGGTAGAGCGGGCGGCGGCCGCGGTCCCGGCCGCGGCGCAGGTGTCGTGATATTACAGCGCGTGGATCGCGCTTTTGCTTACGGCGAGGCCGGCTTCTTTAACGGCTTCGCTCATCGTCGGGTGCGCGTGGATCGTGCGGCCGAGGTCTTCGGCGCTGCCGCCGTATTCCATGTGCGTCACGATTTCGCTGATGAGCTCGCCGGCGTTGTGGCCGAGGATCTGCGCGCCGAGGATTTTGTCGGTCTTCGCGTCGGCGATGATCTTGACGTATCCATCAATCGAGGACGCGGCGATTGCGCGGCCGTTGGCGGCGAAGTTGAACTTGCCGACGTTGATCGCGAGACCCTTCGCCTTGGCGGCGTCTTCGCCCAGGCCGACGCTCGCGACCTCCGGACTCGTGTAGACGATCGCGGGCATGAGGTCCCAGTTGATGTGACCGGCTTTGCCGGCGATCCATTCAGCGACGGCGACGCCATCCTCCTCGGCTTTGTGGGCGAGCATCGGACCGGCAATCACGTCGCCGATGGCCCAGATGCCGGGCGCGGACGTCTTGAGGTGCTCGTCGACTTTGATGCGTTTTTTTTCGTCGAGCTGGACGCCGGCTTTGTCGAGGGCGAGTCCGTCGGTGAAGGGGCGGCGGCCGACGGAGACGAGGACTTTGTCGGCGGGAAACTCGAGCTTCTTGCCGTCGCGCTCGGCGGTGAGCGTGCCGTTCGCATAGCCGGTGACTTTGGCTCCGACTTCGATCTTGAGGCCCTGTTTCTGCAGAATGCGGGTGAAGTTGCGGACGATGTCGTCGTCGTAGGTGGCGACGATCTTCGGCAGGAACTCGACGACGGTGACTTCGCTGCCGAGGCGGGACCAGACGGAGCCGAGTTCGAGGCCGATGGCGCCGCCGCCGACGACGACGAGTTTCTTCGGGACGGAATCGAAGGCGATGGCGTGATCGCTGGAGACGATCGTCTGGCCGTCGAATTTCATGAACGGCAGCTCGACGGGCGCGGAGCCGGTGGCGATGACGATGTTACGCGCCGTCAGGCGCGAGGTTGAAGTGGGAAGTTTAAGTTTGGGATCGGACGCAGGAGCGACCTCGATCTCGTTTGCCGAGGTGAAGGAGGCGGTGCCGGTGATCACGGTGACCTTGCGGGCTTTCGCGAGTTGAGCGAGGCCGCCGACGTTTTTCGCGACGACATCGTCCTTGCGTTTCATGAACGCGGTGAGGTCGACATCGACGGAGCCAAAGCGGATGCCGTGGTCCTTCGCGTGTTGCTTCGCCCACGTGACGTGCTCGCTGGAGTGGAGCAGCGCTTTCGAGGGAATGCAGCCGACGTTGAGGCAGGTGCCGCCGAGGGTGGCGCGTTTGTCGATGAGCGCGACCTTGAGGCCGAGCTGCGCGGCGCGGAAGGCGCAGACGTAGCCGCCGGGGCCGGCGCCGATGACGATCAGGTCGAAGGAAGTGTCCATAAAAGTAGCGAGTAGCGGGTAGCGAGTAGCGAGTAGGACGAACCGCCGAAGCGTGATGCTCGCTACTCGCTACCCGCTACTCGCTACTTCAAATCAGATCGCGAGCAGGAGCCGCGTCGGATCCTCGATCGCTTGCTTCACTTTCACGAGGAAGGTGACGGCTTCCTTGCCGTCGACGAGGCGGTGGTCGTAGCTGAGCGCGAGATACATCATCGGGCGGATGACGACCTGGCCGTCGAGCGCGACGGGGCGATCGTTGATCGCGTGGAGGCCGAGGATGGCGCTTTGCGGCGGGTTGATGATCGGGGTCGAGAGCATCGAGCCGAAGATGCCGCCGTTGGTGATCGTAAAGACGCCGCCGGAAAGATCGTCGAGGGTGATCTTCGAATCGCGGGCGCGCTTCGCGACATCGCCGATTGCGCGCTCGATGTCGGCCATGCCGAGCGTATCACAATTCCGGATAACGGGAACCATGAGACCCTTCTCCGTGGAGACCGCGACGCCGATGTCGTAGTAGTGGTTCTCGATGATGCTGTCGCCGTCGATCTGGGCGTTGACGCCGGGGACTTCCTTCAGCGCGTGGACGACGGCTTTCGTGAAGAACGACATGAAGCCGAGCTTCAGGCCGTTCTTCTTGACGAAGTCATCCTGGTATTTCGCACGCAGCGCCATGACGGCGGACATGTCGACTTCGTTGAAGGTGGTGAGCATCGCGGCCTCGTGCTGGGCGGCGACGAGACGTTGCGCGATCTTCGCGCGGAGGGGTGACATCTTCTTGCGCGTCTGGCGCTGGGCCGAGGTCGAAGCGGCGGAAGGCGCGGGCGAAGGCGGAGTGGCGGCTTTTGGTGCGGCTGGAGCGGGCATCGGAGCGCTCGCGAGCGAGCTGCCTGCGGGGGGCTTCGCTTCGGCGGCGGCGAGCATATCGCCTTTGGTGACGCGGCCGCCTTTGCCGGTGCCGGAGATTTTCGCCGGGCTGATGCCGGTTTCGGCGGCCAGACGGCGGACGGCGGGCGACTGCGACGAGTTTTCGGCGGGGACAGCGGCCGGAGCGCTCGCGAGTGGGCTGCCTGCGGGAGAAGTGGCGGCCGCGGGATCGATGGCGGCGACGACCTGGCCGATTTTCACTTCGTCGCCGGCGGCCGCCTGGAGGGAAATCTTGCCGGCGGATTCGGCGAGGCCTTCGGAAGTGATCTTGTCGGTCTCGAGCTCGAAGAGCGGCTGGTCTTTTTTGACGATGTCACCGTCGGCGACGTGCCATTTGGCGAGGATGCCGGAGGTGATGGATTCGCCCATCGGCGGGATTTTGACTTCGATTGCGGGCATGGTCGGGAAAGTAGCGAGTAGCGGGTAGCGAGGAGAAGACCGGTGGATCGCGAGATGCTCGCTACTCACTACCCGCTACTCGCTACTTCGTGCGTTAGATCGTGAAGGCTTGTTTGAGGAAGGCGGCGAGCTCGAGTTTGTGCAAGGCCAGCGAGCCGACGGCGGGGGAGGCGGAGGCGTCGCGCCCGGCGTAGAGCGGTTTTCGGGCGAAGAGCTCTTCGAGTTGTGGTGCGATATAGCTCCACGGGCCGTTGTTGGCGGATTCCTCCTGCGCCCAGACGAGCTTGGCACCGATGTATCTCTTCGCGATTTCGGCGAGGCTCGAGTGGTGCAGGGGATAAAGCTGTTCGACGCGGACGATCGCGGTGTCGGTCACCTTGTGCTTGGTGCGGTAGTCGACGAGGTCGTAGTAGACCTTGCCGGAGCAGAGGATAAGCCGCGCCGGCTTGGCGTCCCGGTGCAGCGGGTCGTCGATGATTTCCTCGAAGCTGCCGGTAGTGAAATCTTCGATACGCGAGGTCGCGGCGGGATGGCGGAGGAGCGATTTCGGCGACATCACGATGAGCGGTTTCTGGAAGTCGCGTTTCATCTGGCGGCGGAGCGCGTGGAAGAAGTTCGCGGGCGTGGTGATGTTTGCGACCTGGATGTTGTCCTCGGCGCAGAGTTGCAGGAAGCGTTCGAGGCGGGCGGAGGAGTGTTCGGGACCCTGGCCTTCGTAGCCGTGCGGGAGCAGAAGCACGATGCCGCTGGTGCGTTGCCACTTCGATTCGCCGCTGGCGATAAACTGGTCGATCACGACTTGGGCGCCGTTGGCGAAGTCGCCGAACTGCGCTTCCCAGATGCAGAGCATGCTGGGGTAGTCGAGCGAGTACCCGTAGTCGAAGCCGAGGACGGCGGCTTCGGAGAGAAGTGAGTTGTAGACGCAGAACTGCGCCTGCGACTCGGCGAGGTGTTTCAGCGGCGCGTAGGTGGCGTCGGTCTCCATGTCGTGGAGCACGGCGTGCCGGTGGCTGAACGTGCCGCGCTCGCAGTCCTGGCCGCTGAGGCGGACGGGGGTGCCTTCGACGAGGAGCGTGCCAAACGCGAGGGCTTCGGCGAAGCCCCAATCGATGGGGCCGCCCTCCTTGTGCGCGTGAATGCGGGCATCGAGGAAGCGCTTGATCTTCGGGTTGGGCTTGAAGTCGGCGGGCACGGTGGTGAGACCGCGGACGACTTGATCGAAGACCTCGGGGCTGACCTTGGTGTTGACCTGCTTGAAATGGTAACCGGGTTGAAAAACGGCGGTGGAGCCGGCGAATTTGCGTTGCTCGACGGCGGCGGCGCGTTTGGCGGTGTTCGCGGTTTCGGCGGCCTTGGCCTTCTCGAGATTCTTTTCGAGGGCAGCGAGGTATTCGGCTTTGATCGCCTCGGATTCGGCTTCGGTGATCGTGCCGTCGCCGATGAGTTTCTGACTGAGGACGGCGGAGACCTGCGGATGGCTGGCAATTTTCTTGTAGAGCAGCGGCTGCGTGAAGGCGGGCTCGTCGGTTTCGTTGTGGCCGTGCTTGCGATAGCAGACCATGTCGATGACGACGTCGCGCGCGAATTTCTCGCGGAATGCGAGGGCGAGCCGGGCGATCATGCAGACGGCTTCCGGATCGTCGCCATTCACGTGAAAGATGGGTGCCTCGATCATCTTCGCGACATCGGTACAGTAGCGGGTGGAGCGGGCTTCCGAGGGCGCGGTGGTGAAGCCGATCTGGTTGTTGACGATGATGTGCACCGTGCCGCCGGTGCGATAGCCGATGAGCTGGGAAAAGTTGAGCGTCTCGGCGACCACGCCCTGGCCCGCGAAGGCGGCGTCGCCGTGAATCAGGAGGGGAAGAACCTTGTACCGCACTTCGCGTCCGCCGCGGATGCGCTGGCGGGCGCGGGCCTTGCCTTCGACGACGGGGTTGACGATCTCGAGGTGGGAGGGGTTGGCGGCGAGACGCACCTCGACTTTCTTACCGGAGGCGGTGTCGAGGACGGCTTCGTATCCAAGATGGTATTTCACGTCGCCGTCGCCGCCGACGGCATCGGGAATGTAGTTTTCGGAGAATTGTTCGAAGAGGACGTCGAACGATTTCCGCATGACGCTCGTGAGGATATTGAGCCGGCCGCGATGGGCCATGCCCATGACGACCTCCTCCACGCCGCAGTCCGGGCAGGCCTCGATGATGGTGTCGACGGCGGCGACCATGGTCTCGCCGCCCTCCAGCGAGAAGCGTTTCTGGCCGACGTATTTTGTATGGAGGAAGCGCTCGAAGAGCTCGGCCTTGTGCACGCGACGGAGGATGCGGACCTTCTCGCCTTTGGAGAAACCGGGCTGATTGCGCGGCGTTTCCATTTTCTCCTGCAGCCAGGCGCGTACGTCGACGTCCTGGATGTGCATGTATTCGACGCCGACGTGCTGGCAGTAAGTGAGGCGAAGGTTGCTGAGTATATCGCGCAGCTTCATCTGGCCGCCGCCGAGATACGTGCCGACGTCGAAGACGGTATCGAGATCGGCTTCGGTGAGGTCGAACTGATCGAGCGAAAGCTTGGGATGCGCGGGCGGGGCCTCGTCGAGCGGGTCGAGATGAGCCTCGAGATGGCCGATAGCGCGATAGGTGTTGATGAGCTGGTGGACGCGCGACTGCTTGAGGCTGTCGATGATCGGTGCGGCGGCGTGGGCGTGCGCTTCACTGGCTGCGGCGCTGGTGAGCGCGGCGACGGGCGAGGTGCTGCTGGCGCCGAGCGTGAAGCCCTGGAAAAAGGCGCGCCACGTAGGGTCGACCGAGTTGTGATCTTTGAGCCACGCTTGATAGGTCGCGTCGATGATGTCGGCGTTCGCGTGAGTGGACAGGGAAGAGCGATTCATGAAGAAAGGGTCCAAGCGCTTTCCGAAGGACAAGACTGGTGCCGAACGACCGTCGGGTGCGGCGCTTGGAAGAAAATGAGCGGTGAATGGACCACAGTCGGGGCACGGAGACAAGTGCGGCGCGGCCCGGTCCCGGGATTGCAATCGGCCTTAACGTGGGTAACAGGCGAATTAGTAACTACCGGGGAACGGACCTGAACACATGGAAACACAGATCAAAAGCTCACTGAATGCGCTCCTGGCGGCGATCAAGGCGGCCGACGGACAAGTCGTGGCTGACGAGATGGCGAAGCTGGACGACTATCTGGAGCGTGGTCGGCCGGGGCTGCATCCGCAGCTCGTGCACTTCCTGGAGAATCGCAGTTATGCGAAGGCGTTGATGTTTTTGGGCGGAGACACAGACATTCCGGTCGGTGTCTGCGGAGGCCGGGCAGGGCGGAAAGACTGAAAGACTGAAAGACTGAAAGGCTGAAACTTTATGGCTAATAGCGGGCGAATTTCGACGGATGGTGGTGAGGGGCTGGGGCAGAGTCCGTTTGCGGCGTTGAGCGGGGCGGGGCTGCCGGCGGCCCCGAAAGCGACGACCCCGCCGGCGGTTGGCGGAGGTGGAAACCGGCTTCCCGCGGGAGCCGGGAACTCAGGCCGGCCCGGCGAACCAGCTCAATCGGCGAAGAGTGCGCCGACGAAGAATCGTGGGCGGGTGGACATTCGCCGCGAGACCGGCGGGCGTAGTGGGAAAACGGTTACGGTCATCGACGGCTTCGTGGGGATCGGACTGCCGGAGAAAGAGCAGCTCGCGAAAAAAATGCGTGGAGCGTGCGGCTGCGGTGGAACCGTGAAGGACGGCGCGATCGAGATTCAGGGCGACCAGCGCGAGACGATCGCGCGGATTTTGACCGAGGCAGGTTTCAGGCCGGTGTTTGCGGGCGGGTGAGTGTCGATCGCTCTATCCGGTTAGCGCACGGCTAACGCGAATTGGCGCGCCTCGTTTCCTGGTAAGCCTGGAGCGCTGCCGCGAAATCGGGCGCGAGCTTGATCGCGCGGGCGAAATGCGCCCTGGCTGCGCGTGGTTTGCCGCGCTGCTGCCAGGCTCGGCCCAAATCAAAATGCAGGAGCGCCAACGGTGAAATCTGCGTGCTGGCGCCGACGCGGCGGCGCCACGCGTCATCGGATTGCGCAAGCTGGGCCTCGGCGTCGCGGATCTGTTCCGAATGCGGATAAGTTTTCTTGCCGAGAAGCAGCCTGCGATCGGCCTCGATTCGATCGCCCTGCAGCCAGGCGACCCAGGCCGGACGCGTAATGTTCAACCTGGGGTGCAGCCGCGTTTCCATCCGATCGATCACGGCCTGGAGCGCCGGGGTGTCGCGCCAGACGTAGAGCGCCGATCGATACGAAATCGCGAGCAGCGACACCGCGAGTAGGGCGACCAGGAGCGCGGCGGGTGCGGCGGTTCGGTGTTGCTGCGCTCGCAAAATCATCCGGCCGAGGGCGGCAGCGCACACGGCGAGCCAGAGCACGGCGTAGCGATCGTTGGGTTGAAAGCTGCGGTCGTAAACTCCGAGGAACGGCAGGAGCGCCAGCCCGCCGGCGACCATCCAGGCGAAGGCACGCCAACGCGTGGCGGGAAACACCAGCAGGGCTCCTGCGGATATGAGAATGCCGGCCGCCATGGCGGGATGCACCCAGTTTTCGCTGGAGCTGTACACGATGGCGACGTCGGCCGGCCACACGGTGATCGCAACATAGTGCAGGACTGCGCGCGCGAACTTCGTGAGTAGCGAAAAGGCATCGGTCGCGTGCCATGAGGGCAGCGGTTCGTAGAGATCGCCGGAGGTCACGCGGGCGTAAATGTTCATGGCGAGCGCGAACACCGCTGCGATCCACCAGCCCCCGAGCCGCCGAGCGGCAAGTCGTGCGACACCGAGTCGTTCGCCGCGGCGCGCCGACGCGACCTGGTACCACCAAAGAAGCGCCGGCAGCGAAAGGAACACCGGATACACGAGCAATGAGGCGAGATAGAACAGCGCGCCCAAGAGACGCAGGTAAGGCGGCGCTGCGTGCCCCGGGGCGCAGTCGTCCTGTCGCGTGACCCGCAGATGAACGAGCACCGCCAGGCAGGCCAGCGTCGTGCTCGCGAGATAGAGCAGGCCCGAGATCCACGCGGCATTTTCAACGCGGAGCGGGTGCAGCGACCAGAAGAGGGCCGCGAGCAGGGCGACGAGCCACGGGAAAAGTCCGACGTGAGTCCGCCGGCCGGCGCCGGCGGGTCGCAGCACGTGAGCCAGGATAAGGCACATCAAGGCGCCGTTCAGCCCGCTCAGGAGCCAGCCGGCGGCGTGGAAGAGCGTCGCGTTGTAGCCATCGATCGCGAGGAGTGTTTCGAAACCGATCCAACCCAGAGGAAGGTAACGGCGCATGTAGTCCACATTCTCGAACGCCCACCGAACGGTACTCAGGCCGCCACCGAGATAGGGATTCACGAGGATGTTGATGTCGTCATCGAACATCAGCCAGTCGAACTCGAGGACCGGTGTCGTGAAGAGCAGGACGATCAACATCGCAGCTGCAGCCGCGAGCGCGGCCCAACTGGCAGATCGTGTCCGCGAGATTACGCGATCGAAAAGCGGCGTCATCAGCGCCCGTCGCAGCGACGACGACGGGGACTCCTGAGCGTTAGGCCGCGAGACCGGCCGTCAAGGCCAGGGCGCCCTTGGCGCGATTCAGGATGTAGAGGTGGTAGCCGGGCGCGCCGTTGGCGAGGAGGCCGCGGATTTGCGTGAGCGCCCAATCGATGCCGATGGTTTCGGAGACGTCGGCGTTTTCGGCCGCGACTTCGAGTCGCGTGATGAGCTGCTGCGGAAGCGAGGCGCCGCACATCTGCGTGAAGCGTTGAATCTGTTTCAACGAAAGGACGGGCATGATGCCTGGCACGATCGGCACCTCGATGCCGGCGGCGCGGCAGCGTTCGACGAAGCGGTAATAAAGCGTGTTGTCGAAGAAGAGCTGCGTCGTGATGAAAGCGGCGCCGGCGTCGACTTTGCGTTTGAGGTTCGTGAGGTCGACGTCGAGCGAAGGTGCTTCCGGATGCCGCTCGGGATAGCCCGCGACACCGAGACAAAAATCGCTGTGGCGCGCGCGGAGGAGCGCGACGAGCTCGTTGGCGTTGCGGAGGCCGTCGGCTGCGACGTGAAACTCGGTGGACCCTTTCGGGGGGTCGCCGCGGAGCGTCATGATGTTACGGAAGCCGCCGTCGTAGATGCGGTCGGCGACATCGACGAGCTCGGTGCGTGAGTGGCCGACACAGGTGAGGTGCGGCATCACCGTGAAACCGAACTCGTTCTTGAGCAGTGCGCTGACCTGTGCGGTGCGATCGCGGGTGGTGCCGCCGGCGCCGTAGGTCACCGACACAAAATCCGGGTTCATCCGCTTCAATGTGGCGGCGGCCGCGCGGAGGGCTTCGACGCCGGCATCGTCCTTCGGCGGGAAGAACTCGAGCGAGCGGAGCGGGCGCTTTTGCGCGAATAGTTCGGAGATGGACCGGTCAGGCGTCATGTCGCATCAACACATATGTAAGCGTTGATATGTGTAAAGGGGGAAGGTGGCTGTCATGGCGATTCGATCGAGACATCCGAAGCGCGCACAGCAGCGTGCCGGCTCACACCCAATTCCGACGACTGATCCGAACTGCTTTAGAGAAGGTAACGAAGGGAACGAAGGGGCGGAAGGCGTCCGAAAAACGGGGCGCTCTTCGTTACCTTCGTTCGCTTCTGTTCAAATCTGAGCCCGGCCTCACTTCTTGTCTTCCGGCTTCTTGTCTTCCGCTTTCGCGGGTGCCGGTGGCGGCGCTGCTTCGAAGAGTTCGTCGGGTTTTTGCGGGAGGCTCGTGAAGGTATAGTCGGCGATCTGGAAGGCGCGTTTTTGCATCAGCGCGTTGATCGGTGCATTGGCATCGCTGTGCGTCACGATGGCGAAGACGGGTCCGGCGGGGATCGTCTCGTATTCGGGTCCGATGGGCTTGTCGTCTTTCTTTTCCTCGCCGTGTGCATGGCCGTCGGCGTCCTTCTTCGCGAGGTCGGTGACGCTGCCGAGCGCCGCGGGACCGGATTTGGAGTCGGCCAGGGGCTTGAGCTTTTTTTCCTCGGGCTTCCGACCGAGCGCGACGGTGATGGTCTTGTTGTCGAAGGTCGTGAGCTTGAACGTGCGGAGGGCCGCCTTCGCGGCGGCGAAGTTCGGGTCGTCGAGCGGGGTCGTATCCGAAAAGCGGAGACTGCCGACGGAGCTCAACGTGGAGGCGATCTTGTCGGCTTTTACCTTCTGACCCTCGGGCGTCTTGTCCGCGGTCCACGGATCTTCCTTTTTCGCGCGGGAGACGGTGACCGGTCCGCCTTCAGCGAAGGGAATCTCGATCTTCGCGATGTCGTCGGCTTTGACGTTGAGGAGCTCGGCGTTGGCCCAGTTCTTCGCCTCGGTGTCGAGCCAGGCGCTGAGGTTGGTGAGGAAGGCTTTTTGCTCGTCGCCGAAGCGGACGAAGCGGCCGCCGCCGGTGTCGGCGTTCTTGCCCAGGGTGGCGGAGAAGAGCGGTTTGTCGGCGGAGTCTAGGAGCTCGATCTTCGTATCCTTAAACTCGAGACGGCCGATGCGTTCGGCGTTGGCGGTGACGAAGCGCTGGATCTTGGCGTCGGTGAGATTGCCGACGAAGCCGGAGAGCTTGGCGAAGTCCGCGGGCATGTCGTAGTAGGACGGCACGCGCCACGTGCCGTCGGATTGGCGCGTGAGCTCGACCGTCTTGCCGCCATCGCTGAGGCGGAGCTTGGTGGCTTTCTCGATGAGGGCACGGTCGACGAGCGGCTGCCCGACGCGGGCGTCGGCGACGGCCGGCGGTGCGGGGCGGCGCACGAGGAAGGCGACGACGGAGAGCGCGGCGAGGGCGGCGACGATGACGATGAGGGTTTTGAGTTTCATCGAACGGAAATGAGCGGGAGGAACAGGAGGGCGGAGGGGGATCGTATCGTAGATGCCAATACGGATGCGGCCGGGGGCGGCCGCGGTCCCAGGGAATTATTTCTTGCGATTGCGGTAGAACCAGAAGCCGAACGCGCCGACGAGGAGCGGGGTGGCGAGAAGGTTGACGACGAGGAGGCGGTTTTCCAGGCGGTCGATGTCTTCGCGGAGCGCGCGGCGGATCTCACGGCGCTCGCCGCGGATCTTGGCTTGTTGCTTCTGGAAGTCCTCGATGGCCTTCGTCATCTCGGGTGTCGCGACGAGGCGGTTACCTTCGCCCTTCTTCCCCTGGAGCTCGGTGAGCTTCGACTGCACCTGCTGGAGGCGGTTATCGAGCTCGGTGAGTTTGGACTGATATTCCTTCTGCGCTTCGGCCTCCATCTTGCGCACGACATCGAACGGACGAAGCGACGAGCCCTTGCTGCGAATCGAGATGAGATCCTGCGAACCGCCGAGGAACTCGACCGTGTTGGCGGCGAAGGCGAGGTTGTCGTTGAACGGTTCGGCGGCGGTCTGGCCGAAGAAGTTGAACTTGCGGACGCTGTAGTCGTCGAAGAGCCAGTCGGTGTCGGCGATGACGAACAGGGTCGAGCTCGTCTTTGACTCGCTCAGACCTGGGGTCTGGGATTTGGGTTCTGGGGTCTTGGGTTCATCCTTCTTCGCGGCGTCGTCCTTTTTCTCTTCGTCTTTTGGTTCGCCGCTGGGGAAGGCGGTTTTGAATTTGCCGGTGACGAGGGCGGCGATGGTTTTCTTGCCGCTGGGCGTGATCTGTTTCGCGACGTCGTCGGGTTGGGCGAACTGAAGCATCATGCTCGCGATGTCGCCGGCTTGCGCGGAGGTCTCCACGAGCGGAGTGAACGTGAGGTCGGAGCCTTCTTTTTTCGCGATGCTGCCGGACTCGATGAACATCGCGGATTTGAGCTGCGCGGTCGTCATCGATTGCTGGTTGAAGGCCTCCTTGCCGCGAAGACTCAGCCAGATCGGGTAACGCGCCACGCCGCCGCCGCCGGTCTGGACCTGCGTGGCGTTCTCGAGATCGCCGACGACTTTCTGCGCGTCGTACTGGATGCCGTAGGCGTTCAAGAGCGTGGGCAGATCGCTGGAGACGTTTTGCGGGGCCTGCCCCATCATCTGCTGCTGCGGGTTGCTCTGGCGCTTGAAGTGTTGCGAGGACGGGTCGACGGCGACGATGACGGGTTTGCCGCCGAGGAGGAACTGGTCGATGGCGTATTGAAGTTTTGGAGACAGGTTCTGCGGATGGGCTACAAGGAGGATGTCGAGGTTCTCGGGCAGCGTGGTGGCAGTCGGCTCGACGCGCACGACCTCGAACGATTGCTCGAGCTCGGTCATGATCATCTGCGACGGCTGCGGCTGCTGGCGCATCATCATCATCATCTGCATCTGCTGCGGGTCGGTGCCCTGGAGCGGGAGGCTGGTGAGGAGACCGAGCTTCCGCTTGTCGAACTGCTGCACACTGTAGACGAGTTTCGAGAGATCGTACTCGAGGAACTGTTCACGCTGCGGCGTGAAGGCGGGAATCGTTTTTTGGAGGTCGGCCTGGGTGACGACGAGGCCGAAGAAGAATTGCTCTCCGCCCTGTTGCGCCATCTGCGGGGTGAGGCCGGCGGCGGTGGCTTTTTCCTCCTCGGGGGTGTCGGGCCGCGGGTTGATGACGTTGAGCGAGAGCTTGCCGCCGGAGGCGCGAACGTATTGGCGGAGCATCTCCTGCACGCGGGCGGCGTAGTTCTTGTAAGCGATGGGGAGGCCGCTGGCGTCTTTCGAGAAGTAGAGCTCGAGGGTGACGGGCTCCTCCATCTTGCCGAGCATGGCCTTGGTGCCGTCGGAGAGGGAGTAGATGTTGTCCTCGGTGGCATCGATCCGGACCGGCACGGACGAGGCGAGATAGTTGACCAGAATGAGGCCAACGAGGAGGAGGACGATGGCGAGGGTTTTGCTTCCGAGTTTCATGGCGCTAGCGCTTCGCGCGGGTGGTGGAAGTTGAGAATTGAGAGCTTGGAGTTGAGCGATCGGAAGGCCTCAGCGCTCGAGGGCGACGACGTTGAGGAAGAGCGTGAAGCCCATCAGCGAGACGAAGAAGATCACGTCTTTCGGATCGATGATGCCCTTGGTGAAGGCGTCGAAATGGGTGATGAAGCTGAAATTCGAGAGGGCGTCGGCGACGAAGATCGGCAGGAAGCCCTCGAGGGTTTCGGTGAAGCTGCTGAAGCCGAGGAAGAGCAGGATGGCGCAGGCGCCGAGGCTGAGGACGAAGCTGATCACCTGGTTCTTCGTCAGCGCCGAGGTGAGGGCGCAGACGCCGAGATAACCGCCGGCCATGAGGATCGCGCCGAGATACGTGGTGGCGATGATGCCCCAGTCGGGATCGCCGAGATAACCCACGGTGATCGCCATCGGGAAGCTGAGGAGGATCGCGAGCGAGAGGAACGCCCAGCCGGCGAGAAATTTGCCGAGCACGGCTTCGAGCGTGGTGACAGGCAGCGTGAAGAGTAGCTCGACGGTGCCGGAACGTTTTTCCTCGGACCACAGTCGCATGCCGACGGCGGGCACGATGAACATGAAGAGCCACGGGAAGAACGTGAAGTAGCTCTCCATGCCGGCGACGCCCGCGCGGAAGAACCCGCCGTAGCGCGAGAAGGCCAGCGACACGGAGATGATGAGGAATGCGATAAGGAAAACGTAAGCCACCGGCGAACGGAAGTAGCCGAAGAACTCGCGTTTGAAGATGGGTGCGATTTGGCGCATGGGGGGATGAAAAAGTAGCGAGTAGTGAGTAGCGGGTAGCGAGTAGAGGTGGGAGCGGAGATCAGCGCGCGGTGGCGAGATGCTCGCTACTCGCTACCCGCTACTCGCTACTTCATATCAGATATCGCCGCGGGTGAGGTCGCGGAAGATTTCGTCGAGGCGGGCGCCGGGTTTGCGGGCGCGAAGTTGCTCGGGGGTCTCGTCGGCGACGACTTTGCCCTGCGAGATGATGATCACCCGATTGCAGATCGCGTCGACCTCCTCGAGGATGTGCGTCGAGAGGATCACGGCCTTTTCGGCGGACATGTTTTTGATCAACGTGCGGACCTCGTTCTTCTGGTTCGGATCGAGGCCATCGGTCGGTTCGTCGAGGACGAGAACCGCAGGGTCATGGAGCAGGGCCTGCGCGAAACCGACGCGCTGCTTGAAGCCCTTCGAGAGCGTTTCGATCGTCTGTTTGCGCACGGGACCGAGGTGCGTGAGCTGGATCGCGCGGTCGACCTGCGCGGAGCGGGCGCCGTTGGCGCGGAAGCCGCGGACGTCGGCGATGAAGCCGAGGAATTCCTCGACGGTCATTTCCGGATACGCGGGCGCGCTTTCGGGCAAGTAACCGATTTTGCTTTTCACGGCGACGGGGTCGGCCGTGACGTCGATGCCGTCGACCGTGGCCGTGCCGGCGTCGGGGCGGAGGAAGCCCGTGATCATCTTCATCGTGGTCGACTTGCCGGCGCCGTTGGGGCCGAGGAAGCCGAGGATATCGCCGCGCCGGACCGAAAATGTGACACGGTCGACCGCGCGTTTGGTGCCGTAAGTTTTAACCAGGCCTTTGACTTCAATCATGGGACGAGACGAAGCAGGAGGGGATGGGCGGGTTGAAACCGGATTGGCGGAAAAAGTTCCGCCGCCGGTTCAGCCGCGAGAGTGTGCCGTAAAAAGAATGCGAGCGCTCGCGCGCAAGCGGAAAGTGCGCGGAAGGCTCGGTTGGGGGCGCCGCCACGCGTGTCGGGGAGCAGGACATGCGGTCGTTGGAGCGGATGGGGCAGATGGGTGGAAAGCGGTTTCCATGCGGCATGGAACTGCACAAGTGGGCATCACGCGCATACTGGACGGCGCAAAGCGAGGCTGAATCCGGAAGCGCCGGCTGGGCGTGCGCCGCACGCCGGTGGGACTCGCGCGGAGAGCCCTACCTTTCGACGGCGCGGGGGGCGTATCACGCGAGAGGTGCGAGTTCCCGGTCCTTTTCGGTTTTCAGGCGGAGCTGGCCGCAGGCGGCGTCGATATCGTGGCCTTTTTCGCGGCGGAGCGTGACGGAGATGCGCGCGTCGCGGAGCACGTCGGCGAAGCGTTCCTGGCGCGTGATGCTGGGGCGTTTCCAGGGGAGGCCCTCGACGGTGTTATAGGGAATCAGGTTCACGTGCGCGTGGAGATCGCGGGCGATGTCGCGGAGCTTTTGCGCCTGCTCGAGGGAGTCGTTGATGCCGTCGATGAGGATGAACTCGAGCGTGACCATGCGGCCGTGTTTTTCGGAAAACGTGCGGATCGCCGGGACGAGCTTGGCGAGCGGGTAGGCCTTGTTGACGGGCATGATCTTCTCGCGGACTTCGTCGGTCGCGCCGTGCAAAGAGATCGCGAGCCGAAAGCCGAGCTGCTCGTCGGCGAGCTTGAGGATTTTCGGCACGAGGCCGCTGGTCGAGATGGTGATGCGGCGCGCGCCGAAATTGAGGCCCCAATCGGCATTCACGATCGTGAGGGCGCGGAGGAGATTGTCGTAGTTGGCGAGCGGTTCGCCCATGCCCATGACGACGATGTTGTCGAACGATGCGAGCTCGGGGCGGGCGCGCGGGCTGAGCTCGTCTTCGCGGTAACACACCTGCAGGAGCTGCGCGACGATCTCACCGGCATCGAGATCGCGTTTGAGGCCGGCGAGCCCGCTGGCGCAAAACACGCACGCCATCGCACAGCCGACCTGCGTGGAGATGCAGATCGTCTTGCGGGATTCATCGAGGCCGACGCCGGTTTGGGGTGCGCGGATGATGACCGTTTCGATGAGCGACTTGTCGCCGAGCTCGAGGAGAAGTTTGTCGGTGACATCCTCGGATTGCTTGTTGAGGACGAGCGAAGCGGGCATGAACTCGAACGTCTCCGCGAGCCACATGCGGAGCGGCTTCGAGAGGTTCGTCATCTCGTCCCAAGAGCGCACGCGTTTCTTGTAGAGCCAGTCGAGAATCTGTTTCGCCCGAAATGCGGGCTCGTCGCGCGCGCGGAGTTTCTCCGTGAGCGTGGCGAGGGTTTCGCCGGTGAGCGGCGGCTTGGCGGGCGTGAATTTCATGTGAGCTGGCGGCACAATGCGAGGGGCGCCGTGAGGCGCAAGACGGCACCCGGGCGGGCGTCGCGCCGAAGGTCCGTCGCGAACGCGGGGATTGATTGGCGGTCGGAGACTGCTAGACCCGAACCAACCCCATGAAACGACTTCTGCCCTTAGTCGCTGGTGCCGCGCTTCCGTACTTCGCCATGGCTGCTGAAAATATCCCTGCCTTCAACGGCCGGATCGAGCGTCTCGATCCTGCCCTGGATCAACTGATCGCCGCCGACGCGAAGATCGAAAAACTGGCCGAAGGCTTCACGTGGTCGGAAGGGCCGGTCTGGCTGAACGGCGAGCTGATCTTTTCCGATGTGCCGGAGAACATCGCGTATCGCTGGAAGCCGGGGATGACGAAAGCGGAGGTGTTTCTAAAACCGAGCGGATTGCTGACGCCGCAGCCGGGATTTCGCGAGCCGGGCTGCAACGGGCTCGCGCGCGATGCGCAAGGGCGGCTGTTGCTTTGCCAGCATGGCGAACGCCGGATCGCGCGTTACGAGGACGGGAAATTCACGTCGCTCGCCGATCGTTGGGAGGGCAAGCGTTTCAACAGCCCGAACGATCTCGCGGTGCGGAAGAATGGGGAGGTCTATTTCACCGATCCATCGTATGGACTCGAAGGCATCAACCAATCGCCGCTGAAGGAGATTCCGTTCAACGGCGTGTATCGGGCTGGCTTGGACGGCCAGGTGACGCTGCTCACGCAGGAGCTCACGTTTCCGAACGGCATCGCGTTTTCGCCCGACGAGAAGGTGCTCTATGTCGGCGTGAGCGACGGCAAGGCGACGCGGATCGTGGCTTACGACGTGAAGGCGGACGGCACGATCGCGGGCGAGCGGACGTTTTTCGATGCGCAGCCGCTGCGGAAAGACGGGAGCAAGGGACTTGTCGACGGATTGAAAGTCGATCGCGCGGGCAACGTGTGGTCGAGCGGGCCGGGTGGAATTCTGGTGATCTCGGCGGCGGGAAAATTGCTCGGTCGGATCAACACGGGCCAGGCGACGGCGAACTGCAACTGGGGCGACGACGGCGGCACGCTGTATATAACGGCGGACATGTTTTTGCTGCGGGTGAAAACGAAGACAAAGGGCGCGGGTTGGTGAGGGCGCGCGCCGGGAGATGGGGGGCGAATCGGGGAGTTGATTCAGCTTCGAACGCCGCTTCCATGGTCCGGTCGTAGAAGAGTCGCTGACCGCCGTGGTAGCGTCGGGGTGCCATCGCTCCGCGCTCGTATTGTCTGGGAC
The DNA here is from genome assembly GCA_036675625.1 of Opitutaceae bacterium. GTDB lineage: Bacteria > Verrucomicrobiota > Verrucomicrobiia > Opitutales > Opitutaceae > ER46. The sequence goes on from JAKFEQ010000005.1 coordinate 147,128, forward strand.
CTGTCTGGGACCCGGCTGGGACCTTGCTGGGACCTTGCTGGGACCAGTGCCTGTGCGGGTTTCGAACCGTTACCCTCCCTGATATCCGGTGGCGTTCTCGGCACGGCGAGGGCGGCGGTGAGACGACCGTTTGGCCAAAAGGTTTCCCACGGCGAGCCGCTGCCTGATATGGGTCCGTCCGGGCTGAATGAAGCCCGGATAGCTTTCAATTCTGGACGGGCAGCGGGATGTGTCCGTCTACGGCTTGAGCTGCTGCACGAGCCAGGTGTGGACGAGCTGCATGGAATCGGGGGTCACTTTGTGGCCGGTGTTGAGCTGCGCGACAAAGGTGAAGTTCTTCTCCGCGCCGGCGACCCGATACGCGGCGCGCGCGGCGTCGATGCAGAGTAGCAGGCCGGGCATCGGCGTGCGGATGTCGGAGTCGCCGTTGATCGCGAGCAGCGGCCGAGGTGCGATCAGCGGGAGCATCGCGGGACCGTCGAAATCGCCATAGATTCCCGGGGCGACGCGGTCGTAGAAGGTGCGGACGAAGTCGGCGCCCGGTTGCGCGACGCCGGACTCTTTGGCTGCGGCGTCGAAAGCTCCCTGGATCGTGCTCATGCGCGATTGCCAGGCGTCGTTTTCGATGGCCCAGCGGAAGGTCTGCACGCCGATGCAGGAGACAGCGGCGGCGATGCGCGGATCGGCGGCTGCGGCGAGATACGTTTCGATGCCGCCTTTGGAGAATCCCCAGAGGCCAATCCGGTGCGCATCGACGTCGTCGCGTGTGGCGAGATAGTCGATGAGACGCATGATGTCCCAAGCGGTGTCATAGAAAAATGGATACTCGGTGCCCGGCTGGCGAAACGCGCGCAGGGCGGCGGCGACGTACTCGGTGGATTTCGCGGCTTTGCCGCTTTTGGCGCGTGCGCCGTGATAGCGGCCGTCGATCGCGACGCCGATGAAACCGGCGCGGGCGAGTTGGATGAGAAGCTTGCGCTGGCCGTCCTTGTTTCCGCCGGTGCCGTGAAGGTTGATCACGACTGGGCGGCGGGTGGCGGGCGGGGATGCGATCGCGGGCTTGATGAGGATGCCGGGTACGCGATTGCGCGCGTCGGAGGAAAAGCTGAAGGCGATTTCAACGAGGCCGTCGTGCTCGACCGGCGCGCTGACTTCGGGCGCGAGGGCGACGCGCGGGCGCTCGAGGAGTTTTAGAAACGCGGTGCGGGAATCGGATGCAGCGCGAGTGGGGGAAACGAGAACTGCGCAGGCGAGGCAGGCGAGCGCGGCGAGGGGAAGCCGGGGCATGGTGCCGGAGATTCAGGATCTCGGACGGCGGAGGCAAGCGGGTAGGGCGAGGTGTCTCGCCGAGCCGTCGCGCGACGGCTCACCGAGGACGGTTCGCCCTACCCGATGCGGTTCGGGGATTACTTCTTCGCCAGAGCGCGATTGAGCGCGCTCACGATCGCCTTGATCGATGCGAGCTCGATGTTCGTGTCGATGCCGGCGCCAAAGAGCGACTGGCCGCGCTCGGTCCTGATCTGAATATAACTGACCGCGCGCGCCTCGGAGCCCTTGCCGAGCGAGTGCTCGGAGTAGGAGAGGACTTCGAATTTCGGGAGCGAGGTCGCCGCGAGCGCACGCGTGAAGGCGTCGATCGGGCCATTGCCTTCACCCATGAGTTGGTGCGTGGTGCGGTCGATCGTGAGCGTGGCATCGCAGGTCACGGCGCTGTCGCGCTCGGTCGTCTTGAAATGCAGCAAGCCGATCGGTGCAGTGCGGTCGAGGTACTCGCGACGGAAGATGTCGTGGAGATCGGTGACTGTGAGCTCGGTGCCTTTGGCGTCGGCGACGTCGTTGATGATCTTGCCGATTTCCTTGTGCATGAGCTTCGGCAGCGTAAAGCCGAACTCGTTTTCGAGCACGTAGGCGACGCCGCCTTTGCCGGACTGCGAATTGATCCGGATGATCGCCTTGTAGCTGCGACCGATATCGGCGGGATCGACAGGTATATAGAGTACGTCCCACGGCTCGTCGGGCTTTTGCACGGCCCAGGATTTCTTGATCGCATCCTGATGCGAGCCGCTGAAGGCGGTAAACACGAGCTCACCTGCGTAGGGCTGGCGGGCCGGGACTTCAAGACGCGTGGTGCGCTCGTAGACTTCGCGGATTTCGTTGATGTTCGAGAAATCGAGACCGGGGTGGATGCCGTGCGTGTAGAGATTCAACGCGACGGTCACGATATCGAGATTACCGGTGCGTTCGCCGTTGCCGAACAATGTGCCTTCGACGCGGTCGGCGCCGGCGAGCAGCGCGAGCTCGGTCGCGGCGATGCCGGTGCCGCGGTCGTTGTGCGTGTGCAGCGAGACGATCGTCTTGTCGCGTCGCGTGAGGTGCGTGCACATCCACTCGATCTGGTCGGCGTGCACGTTGGGCGTGGCGTATTCGACGGTGGCGGGCAGGTTGAGGATGATCTTGTCCTCGGCCGTCGGCTGCCAGACATCGGTCACGGCTTCGCAGATCTCGAGGGCGAATTCGAGCTCGGTGCTGGTGAAGCTTTCGGGCGAATATTCGAAGCGCATCCGCGTGCCGGCGGCGACGAGCGGTTGCGAGTAGTGTTTCACCCAGGCCGTGCCCTGCGTCGCGATGCGCACGATGTCGGCCCGCGAGGCGTTGAAGACATATTTCCGCTGCGCGGGCGACGTGGAGTTATAGAGATGGAAGATCGCGTTTTTCGCGCCGCGCAGGGCTTCGATGCTGCGCGAGATCAGCTCCTCGCGACATTGGCAGAGAATCTGGATCGCGACGTCGTCGGGGATGCGCTTCTCCTCGATGAGGCGGCGGCAGAAATCGAATTCGATCTGGGACGCGCTCGGGAAACCGACTTCGATTTCCTTGAACCCGATGCGGACAAGCATCTCGAAATATTCGAGTTTCTCGTCGACGCTCATCGGCTGGGCGAGAGCTTGATTGCCGTCGCGGAGATCGACGCTGCACCAGATGGGAGCGCGACTGGGCGTGCGGTTGGGCCACTGACGGTTGGGCAAATCGACCGGCGGGAACGGTCGGTATTTCGAAATAGGAGCGGATTGCATAACCAGAATTCGACTGACGGAAATGTAAGGAAAGGGACTTTTCGAGCTCACTGCGGGCACGCGCCCGGCAGTCTTGTCATCACACCGCGGAACGCGGCGGTAGGGAGATTCAGGCCTACGCACGACCCGCCGCTAGCGGCGTCCTCAGAGGTCGTGCGCGTAGGTAAGTCGAAGGGCCTGGAGCAGAGCTCGCATTAGATGGATTTCTCGTAACGGCGCTTGCGGGTCGAAGTCAAGGGCCGGTTCCGAGCCGCTGTGCCGTTCTGTAACCCGCCTGAGGAAGGCGCGTCTTGCCTGCTGTGCATGTCCTTGCCTCCATTCGCCCATGCCTGATGACGACGTCCTGCCGTTCGATCTGGCTGGCTGCCTTGACCGGGTCCGCCAGCGAGACCAGCAGGCCGCGCGCGAACTGGTGGATCACCTTTACCCGCTCGTTATCCGGATCGTACGTTCGCATTTGCCGCGGCGCGTCCAAGAGGAGGATCTCGCTCAAGAGGTGTTTCTGAAAATGTTCACCCGACTTGCACAGTATCAGGGAGCGGTGCCGTTTCCGCACTGGGTTTCGCGGATTGCGGTGACGACGTGCATCGATCACCTGCGGGCGCAGAAGCGCCGGCCGGAGTTTCGGTGGGCGGATCTGTCGGAGACCGAAGCCGAGGTGCTCGATGCGGTGATGACGAATACGAACGACGTGCCGGCGAATGATGCGATGGCCGCGCACGAGTTGGTGCACAAACTTCTTGGCGAGCTGAAGCCCGACGACCAATTGGTGATTCGATTGCTCGATCTCGAGCAGAAGACGATCGCGGAGATCGCGGAATTGACCGGTTGGAATCAGTCGCTGATCAAAGTCCGCGCGTTTCGCGCGAGACGGAAGTTGCAGAAACTATTTCAAGAACTACAACGAAAGGAACGCTCATGATGCCCCAAAAATCGCGTGATCCCTGGTCTCGCCTCACCGCCGCAGCGCGCGAAGTGCGCGATGAACGCGACACGACCGCGCCTTATGGCTTTGCGACCCGCGTCGCCGCGCTTGCGATGGCACAAGAGAGCCGGATCTCCTCCGTCTTCGATCGTTTTGCGCTGCGTGCGCTCGGCGTCGCCAGCCTGCTGGCGCTCGGCAGCGTCGCCCTCAATTACAACGCGGTCTCGATGCCGCCGGCCGCATCGGCGGTGGCGAGCGTCGAGCAACTCGAGCTGGCGGTGCCGACCGATGATGCGGTCGCCATCGTCCTCGATTTTGCGGACTGATTGATGGACAAACCTTGGAAAGTCATCGCGGCGTTCATCGGCGTATTTATTGCCGGCGCAGTTTTCGGTGGCTTCTTCACGTTGCGCGGTCCGGCCCGGCGACTCCCGCCGCCGCAGACGCGTCCGCTTGCGCAGCTGCCGCCGGCGGGTCAACCGAGACAGGTGGCGGGCCCGCAGCTTTCGCCGCAGTCGGGATCGCACACGCGGAGCAATCCGATCACGCCGCAGCTGATGCGGGGGTTTACGAAATCGCTGCAGCTTACACCTGAGCAGCGGGAAAAAATTCAACCGATCGTCAGCCGTGCTGGTGAGGATTTTCAACGGCTGCGCGAAGAGGATGTGCGTCGGCGGCAGGAAAATTTTGCGGATGTCGCGCGCGTCAACGAGCGGATGTATGCGGATGTGGCGGCCGTATTGACCCCGGAGCAGCGCACGGAACTGCAAGCGATGCGCCAGCGAATCGAGGACAAGTTTCAAGCTGAACGGCAAAAACGCGCCGAAGCGGCGGCTGCAGAAGCGGCTGCCCGCGCGAGCAGCAAGGCCGCGGAACGCGCCGCTGCAAAGCAGACGCTGGAAAACCCGAAATAGCAGTTGCGCTGCGACCGGTGCGTCGCATGGTTCGCGCCGGCCAGGTGCCATGCATGGGCAGGCGCGTGAACTCCGCCAGGACCGGAAGGTAGCAACGGTAACGACGTTCTCCTAGTGCCGTGGAGTGCCTGGCCACTTTTTTATCCGTGGCCGGAGCGCCGCTGCGAAGACGTTGTTGCGGCGGGACCGGAGATCAGTGAGGTGACGACGAGCCGGTTGGCTCGCTGTTTTCCTCCACGGAAAGCGCTCGGGGCTTTCCGGTAGCGGGTAGTCTTTATCTTGAACGCGGGCTGCACGAATCGAGCGGAGTTTTCGGTTGCACCGCGCGCGTTCCGCTTTGCACTACGGCGCTGTGTCCACCGGTTATCAGGTCATCGCGCGCAAGTGGCGGCCGCAGACGTTCGACGATGTCGTCGGGCAGGATCATGTTGTCCGCACGTTGAAGAATGCGATCAGCCGCAACCGGATCGCGCACGCGTATCTTTTTGTCGGCCCTCGCGGCACGGGGAAGACTTCGACCGCGCGCATTTTCGCCAAGGCGCTGAATTGCACGGATGGGCCCAAGGCGGATTTCGACGTGGAGGATCCAGCCTGCAAGGCGATCGCCGATGGCTCGCACCTCGATGTGATCGAGATCGACGGTGCCTCGAACAATGGCGTGGACCAAGTGCGCGACCTCCGCGAGACGGTGCGTTACGCGCCGGCGCAGGGGAAGTTCAAGATCTACATCATCGACGAGGTGCACATGCTTTCGGCGGCGGCATTCAACGCACTGTTGAAGACGCTCGAAGAACCTCCGGCGCACGTGAAGTTCGTGTTTGCCACGACCGATCCGCAGAAGGTGCTGCCGACGATTGTGTCGCGTTGCCAGCGGTTCGATCTCAAGCCGATCCCGAACGATCTCATCGTCGAGCGGCTGAAGAAAATCGCGACGGAGGAGAAGATCAAAGTGTCGGAAGCGGCGCTCGCGTGCATCGCGCGACTGGCGGATGGCGGAATGCGCGACGCGCAATCCATCTTCGATCAGATGATTTCGTTTTGCGGCAGCGAGATCTCCGAGCCCGACGTGCTCGATGTTTACGGGCTCGTGGCCGGCGAGAAGATCAACGATCTCGCGTGCGCGCTGGCCCAGGCCGATCACCGGAAGATCGTGGCGATCGTGGACGAGTGCGACGCAGCGGGGCGCGATCTGGTACGGTTGCTGGTCGACCTGCAGGCGCTCGTGCGCAATGCGTTGCTCGACTCGATCGCGAAAGGCGGCAAGACCGAGCAACTCGGCTGCGTCCCCATGACCACCGAGCAGCTCACGCGGATGCTCGATGGGCTACGCGAAGGGGAGGGCAACGTGAAGCTGGGGCTCGCGGAGAAGATCAATTTCGAGGTCACGCTGCTTAAAGCCGTCGAGGCGAGCCGCGCGCGCGCGATCGACAGCTTGATCAAGGAGCTCGCGGCGCTGGCCGAAGAGGCCCCGGCGACGGGTGCGGTCGGCGCCGGCGACGAAAAAAAAAAGGGCTGATTGACCGGCTCGAAGCCGGGCTCGCGGAACGGCTCGATGCGCTTCCGCGCGCGGCGGCACGGTCGGATGTTGTGGTTTCGCCTCCCGTGAAGGCTGCGCCGCCGATGGTCGCGAGCCTTCAACCGGTTTCACCCGAGGCAGAGCCAGAAACGCCGCCGGAAACTCCCGAAACTCCAGAGGCCGTCGAGTGGCCCGACGATGCCGCGGAATCCGCGTTTCTTGCTGAGGCACGCGAACGCGGCGAACCGGTGAAAGCGACGCCCGCGGTCGTCGAGATGGCGGAAGAGGCGGTGGACCCGAAAGCGATGCCGAAACTGGATGACCTGGTGAACCGGATTCCGGCCGATGTCCGCGAAGCTTTGGAGGATCTATTTCGGGCGAGATTCGTGCGCGTGCAGCGGGTGCCAAAGCGAGTGTTGAAACGGTAGCCGGGCTGAAGTCCAGCTGCGCGTCACTCGATCCATTCGGAGCCGACGTCGGCGCGACCGTGCACGGGCAGGATGGGGATGTAGGCTTGCACGGAGCGGTCGATGGCCGGCGTTTGGAGGGCGATCGGCTCGCGTCGATAGAGGCCTTCGTGCACGCCCTCGAAACGATCGAGTCGCTCGAGCGCGTCGGGACCGACCGACCATAGTTCGCCGACGACGCCGTCGCGATCATCGTCGTGCGCGGCAATTCCAGGGTAGCCGCCGAGATCGTAGAGCCGAAAACCGGCGACGGTGCGCGCCAGCCCGAGGAAGTTCTGATCCGCGAGGAAACGATGATTGCTGCAGCCGCGTTTCAACGTGCCGTAGATGAAGAGAACCGTGTCCGACGGGCTCATTAAGCGGGTGGAGGAGTCGTGACGGGTTCAGTCACCTCGAACACGATGGCGGTCGTGTTGTCGCGGCCGGAATTTTGAACGGACTCGGTCACCAGCCGTTCGGCCAGACTTTGCTGGGCCTGGGGTGGGGGAGCATGGCGGAGAAGCTCTTCGAGTTGTCGATCCCAGAGACCGTCGATCAACCCGTCGGAGCAGATCAGGAAACGATCGCCGGGACGGTGGCCGACGGCGCCGATGTGCGGGTCGATGAATTGATGGCCGGCGCCGAGCGCTTGCTGGAGCGCGTTTTTGCGCGGATGGGTGCGGGCCTCGCGTTCGTTGATCCGGCCCTGACGCCTAAGCCAGCCTACGTGGCTGTGATCGTGGGTCACCTGCGTGAGCGGTCCGTCGTGCGGTAAATAATAGATGCGACTATCGCCGAGGTGCGCGAAGTACATCCAGTCTGGTCGCAACCAGCAGAGGCTGAGCGTGGTGCCCATGCCGGCGCATTCTTCATAGGAGTAGCCAAGTTTCAGCAGGTCGTGATGAATCGACGTGACGAGTTCCGTGAGCAGATCGTTGAAGCCCGCGCCAATCCCGGCGGCCGCCAGGCGAAACGCGCGGGGGAAGAGCCGCGTCACGCGATCGACGGTGATACGGCTCGCAAACTCGCCGGACTTGGCGCCACCCATGCCGTCGCTGACGGCGAAGACGAAGTCGTGTTCGGCCAGGGAGGCGTGGCCGGTTTTGCCGAGATAATGTACCTCGTGTCCATCGACGGCGAGGGCGAGGAACACGTCCTCGTTGTTTTTTCGGACGCGGCCGACATGCGTGAGGCCGGACCAATGGACATCCGGCGCCCGAGTGGATGTGGGCGCTGGCGGTGCGTCGCCCGGCGATTTCTGAGGAAGGTGGGTCGCGTCGGGCGCGCTCATAGGCTCACAATCGGCTTCAAGGTAATGGGCTTGCCAGTGCCGTCGTCCAGGATGGTCGCGAACTCGAAATCGATGACGCAGAACCGGCCGTCGGGCACGCGGTAGGTGATATTGCGTAAATCGCGATCTTCGTGACGGACGCCGTAGGTTTCGAGCTCGGCAAAAATCTCGGTCTGCCGCTGTGGATTGAGCTGATCGACTCGTCGGCCGCAATTGGTGGTGACGATTTTCAGGTTCTCTGGCTCCACCTCGAGCAGACGCGGCACGAAAGGACAGCCCCGCTCCTCGAGATAGCGAAGGACACGCACCTCATGAGTGAAGCGTTCGCGCGCGAAATGACCGCGAAACGTCTTGTGAACGCGCCCATCGAAGCCAATCCGCACGGTTGCCCGCGCCGTGTCCTTCATCTCGTGCATCCGCCCGCGGAGCGTTCGTGGCGGACTCCCGACTGGCAAGCGCCGCGTTCCCGCCAGGCCAACCTGTGGAATGAAATTTCTTCATCGGAAACGTGTCATGGACGAAACTTCTGGTTGCCTCTGGCACGTGAGCTGCTGATTTCCGCTTCGAGTTTTTTCCTCCCCAAACGGCGGAAAACGCTCTCACGCTGTCATAGGAAATCTTCTCGAACCCTGCGCATCTCATCATGGCTAAATACAAACTCGAATACATCTGGCTCGACGGATACACGCCGCTGGCGAACCTCCGCAGCAAGACTCAGATCAAGGAATTCGCCAGCTTTCCGAAGCTGGAGGAATTGCCCAACTGGGGTTTTGACGGGAGCTCGACCAAACAAGCGGAGGGCAAAAGCTCCGATTGCGTGTTGAAGCCGGTGGCGGTGTTTCCCGATTCCACGCGCAAGAACGGTGTGCTGGTAATGTGCGAGGTCATGATGCCGGACGGCAAGACGCCGCACCCGTCGAATTCCCGCGCCACGATCCCGGACGATCCGGACACGTGGTTCGGTTTCGAGCAGGAGTATTTCTTCTATCAGGACGGCGCGCCGCTCGGCTTTCCTCCGGGAGGTTTCCCGGCACCGCAGGGTCCGTATTACACCGGCGTGGGCTACTCGAACATTGGCGACGTCGCGCGCGAGATGGTCGAGGAGCACATCGACATCTGCCTCGATGCGGGCATCAACATTGAAGGAATCAACGCCGAGGTCGCAAAGGGCCAGTGGGAGTTCCAGATCTTCGGCAAAGGCTCGAAGAGCGCCGCCGACCAGATGTGGGTCGCGCGCTATATCATGGCTCGTCTCGGCGAGAAGTACTGCGTCGACATCGAGTGGCGTTGCAAACCGATCCGGGGTGCGTTCGATATGCCGCTCGACTGGAATGGTTCTGGCATGCACTCGAATTTCTCGACCAAGCACATGCGTGAAGTCGGCGGGAAGGATTACTTCGAGAAGCTCATGGCCGCTTTCAACAAGCACATGGACGAGCATATCGCGGTCTACGGCCCCGAGAATCATCTCCGTCTCACCGGCCTGCACGAGACGCAGTCGATCGACAAGTTCACCTATGGCCTCGCCGATCGTGGCGCTTCGATCCGTGTGCCGCATGCCTTCATCAACAACGGCTACAAGGGCTACCTCGAGGATCGCCGTCCGAATTCGGCGGCCGATCCGTATCTCGTCGCCGGTCGGATCATCAAGACGATCCAGACGGTGCCGACGGCCTGAGTCGGGCAACTGAAAGACGCGTTCCCGTTTTCGCACAAGCACGGCGCCACCGCGAGGTGGCGCCGTTTTTTTTTAGGTGTAGCGCAAGCGACTCGCCTGCCTTTGGCTCGAAAGGCGGGCGCGACGCCTGCGCTACGAATCCATGCCGTCCGTCTCGTCGTCACTCCGCGCCTCGCCTTGGGAATGGGTGCAGACTGTGTTGCTTGCGGTGAATCTCGCCTGGACGACGCTCTACATGGGCGGATATCGCCCGGAGGCGCAGCTCGTAACGCTGATGCTGACGACTGCGCTGCTGCTGGTGCACTTCGGCGGGAAGGTGTTTGCCGGCGAAGCGGCGGGCGTGGCCGTGCATCCGGCAGGTTGGTGGTTGTTGCCCTTTGTGACGTATGCTGCGGCGAACGTGATTTGGGTCACGCCTGCGCGATGGCTCGGCTGGCTCGACTGGCTGAACTGGGCGCAAATGGCGACCGTCTTCTGGGTCGTGTTGAATGGCATCCGCGCGCCCGCGACGCGGCGCGCCGTGTGGTTCGTGCTCGCTGCGCTCGCGGTCATCGGCGTGCTGCTCGGCTGCTATCAACGTTTCGTGCGCCCGGACTGGGTCATCATCGGTCCCGAGCGCGCGGCTCAATTCATCGGACGAGCGAGCGGCTCGTTCAGTATCCCAAACAGCCTTGCGGCGTGGCTGCTGTTGCTTTTGCCAGCGGCCGGAGCGGTGGCGTTGCGGAAGCGGGCGCACCCGGTGGAGCGGGTGTGGGCGGGCTGGCTGGTTGCGGTGATGGCATTCGGACTCGTGCTGACGTTGAGCCGCGGTGGGTGGCTGGCGTTGCTGGTCGCGCTGGCGTTGTGGCCGCTGACGCGGCGGCGGTGGAGTTGGAAGCGCCGTGCCGCCGTGACGATCGCGGTGATAGCGGTCGCCGCGCTGGGCGGCCTGTGGGTCCATCGTGCATCGTCGCAAGTCCGCGGTCGCATCGCGAACCTGGTGCGTGATTCCGGTGAACGCACGCGGCCCCTGATGTGGCGTGGCGCCTGGGCATTGTTTCGCGAAAGCCCTTTCGTCGGTACGGGTGCGGGCAGCTATAACATTGCGTTCGAGCGGCACCGGCCGGAGGGCTTTCCCGACACGCCGCTCTGGGCTCACAACGAATATCTCAACACGCTCAGCGACTACGGTGGTGTTGGCTTCGCGTTGTTTTTTGGTGCGGCAGCGCTGATCGCAGCCCGCTGTGTGTTTGGTCGCCGGGCGGAGCGCGAGGTGCGCGCGGGCTGGGTCGACTCGGACCTGTTTACGGCCGGGCTTGGCGTTGGGTTGCTGGCGTTTTCGCTGCAGCTGGTCGTGGACTTTCACTTCAAAATTCCCGCGCTCGCGCTCGCGTTCGCGACGGTGGCGGCGCTTGCGGTGGGCAATCGTTGGAATGCGACGTCGAAGGCGAGCGCGAGCACACAGGGAGGTCGCTCGCACGGGCGGTCGCGGCTGCTCGTGGGGAGTGTTTTTCTCGGCGGGGCGGTGGCGATCCTTGCGCTCGTGGCGTTGATTTTCGTGCCGCTCCTCCGGTCCGAAGCGCGGCGGGTGCCGGCCCGACGCGCGATCGACCGGCTGGCGGAGGAGGCGTTCGACCTGGCGCGCTATCGCGCGGTGATTCCGGCGGCCCAACGCGCGCTCGCCGCCGCGACCGAGGCGTTTCCCGCCAATGGCCAGGCTTGGGCCGACTTGTCGTATGCCACGGCGCTCTTGCCATTTGTGGAGCCGGACCGGACTGCGGCGCTTGGCGCTGAGGCGGAGCGTTACGCCGACCGGGCGCTCGCGTGCTCGCAGGCGCAGCCGGAATTCTGGATTCGGCGTGGCGTGGCGCGTGATTTGCAAGGGCGTTGGGCGGAGGCGGGAACTGCCTTCGCGCGTGCGACGGCGCTCGCGCCGGCCAGCGCGAATGCGTGGTTCTATTACGCTGATCATTTGAGCCGCGTCGCGGCTGCGCGCGAGGCGGCGGAGGCGGCGGTGGCGTTCTGTTTACGCCTTGACCCGGGAAATACCCTAGGGATAGCTCTGCGCCAGCGTTTGGCGTTAGAATCCAGCACCCGCTAGCTCTCGTTTCATGCACCTCCGTTTTCTCACTTGGCTGTTTGTCGGCGCGCTACTGGCCGTTGTTTCGCTGCGGGCTCAGGTGCCTGGGACGGCTGGCGCACCAGGAGGGCCGGGCAAGTTCGATGAGGAGGGCTTGGTGCTGGTCGCGAAGGTTTCCGGCAACGTTTCGATGGTGCTGGAGGGCGCGACCACGGCGCTGAAGGTGAACGACAGAGTGCCGCAAAAGGCGAAAATCATCACCGCCAAAAACGCGAGCGTGGTGCTGGTCTTTTCGAATGGCGCGACGACCCAGCTCGGCACCGATACGGAATTGGTGATCGACGAGTTTCTGCAGGACCCATTTGCCGACTCCATCAAGGTCGCGGAGCTGAGTGATGAACCGACTCCTTCGCGTACGAAGCTTTCACTGAACCGCGGAGAGCTCGTCGGCAACGTGAAGAAACTGAAATACGAGCGCGGCTCTTCGTTCACCGTGCAGACGCCCGTCGGCGCCGCCGGTATTCGCGGCACGACCTTCCGCATTGTTTTCCGGCCTTCGGGCACGGGTCAGGCGTTCTTCACGTTGAGTACCGCTTCCGGTATCGTCGCCTTTGAGCAGCCCAACGCCGGCGGCGGAACGACGACAGGCGCCGGAGGCACGCCGCCCGCGCCTGCTCCCGCCGATGGCACTCCAACTCCGCCGGCGAGCCCATCGCAACCGACCGTGACCGGCTCGGGCAGCGCGGCTGTATCCGTTCCTCAAGGACAGGAACTCGTGATCGTCGACGTGCAGGTGACGACCAATGCGCAAGGTCAGATGGTGGTCACGGTGCTGCCGCCTCCGCCATCGTCGACCACGGTAATCAGTTCGGCGAACATGCAGGCGGTCGCGCAAGTCGCCTCGGACATCGCGGTGGCGGTGCAGCAAACCGTGTTCACTCCGGCACCGCCCGCGTCGACGCCGGGAACGACGCCCGGCAGTACCGGCAATAGTGGCGACACGGGGCCGAGTACAGGCACAAGCCCGAGTGGGAGCACAACGGGAAGCACCACAGGCACGACGCAAAGTCAGAGCCAGACCTCCACTGTTTCAGGATCGAATTTCACGGGTCAGGTCACGACTACTCCGCCCGCGCCGTCCACACCGCCACCAGCGGTTCGGCAGAGCACGGTGACGACGGAGCCCTGACCTCCCGCGTTCCTGATTAACACCCGGCGGATCGGCGTCTCAGGGCGAGGCCCCAATCCCGGCGCGGCCGGTAGGGACGGGCGGCCCGCCCGTCCGCGGAGGCGCAGGCTGCGCGTCCCTACCTCGAAAACCGTTGTTCGTCAGAAAAGTGAGATGCACCCATCCCGAGACGGCGCCCGGAAATTCGCTTTTGTTCGGTAGGGCGCGCTCCTAGCGTCCGCGGGATGGTTCAGATCAAGAGGGCAAAGTGGCTGCCCGACCTCCGCTGGCTGCTGCTCCTGCCGATCCCGCTCTTGTGGTGTTTTGTGGAGCGACACGGGCTGCTCGCGTTTCTCGAGAACAGGACTCTCGACTGGCGTTTTCAGTATCGCGACGAACTCCCGTCGCCCGTGAAAGTGGTTTATCTCGACGTCGATTCCCTGTCGCTCGACGCGATTGGCAACATGCCCTGGAGCCGGGATCTCTTCGCGAAGGTTGCGGTGGCGTTGCTGAAGGATGCGAAGGTCAAAGTCGTCGGCTTCGACTTTGTCTTCTCGGATGCCGGCATCGCGCAATCGGTGGATCGGCGAAAGCTGCTGCTGGGCAACGCTGAGTTTGGCCGGTTTCTCAACGGAAAACCGCCTCCGCCCGTCGTGCTCGCGGCGAGTTATGCGGGCTGGAAATTTTTCGACATCAACGGCAAGACCGAACGCGAGCGGCATCTGCCGATCCTCTCCAAAGAAACGCGTCGCCCCGAGCAGATCGAGCCGCCCGAGATTCCGGCGTTCGAGACGAGCCCCGACGCGAACAAGCCGCGCCCCTGGACGCCGCCGGTCGCCATCGGCCTCATCGACACGCTCGGTAACGGCACGCGCATCGTGCCGGCGTGGGCGCCGAACAACACGAACATCACCTATTATCACATGGCCGTGCAGCTCGCCCGGCTCTACTGGGATCTCCCGCCCGACGGCGTCCGCGTGCGGGAGGGGCGACTCGAGTTTGTGCGCGAGGATGGCGCGCTGGTTTCGGCGCTGCCCCTCGTCGACGGCCAGCTGCTCGAGGTGAACTGGTTCACCCGCTGGCATTCGCCGCACACGCCGCACGCGGAATTCGTGGAGGCGCTCGAGTATGCGCAGATGCTCGAGTCGGCGGATGCGGCGGAGCAGGCGGCGGCAAAGAAGTATTTTGCGAATCCGGTTTTCAAGGACGCCGTGGTGCTTGTCGGCCCGGTGGACCCGCTGCTGCAGGATCTCGCGCCCACCTCGCTCGACGACGACGCCGTGCCCAAAGTCGGCGTGCACGGGAACCTGCTGAAGACGATCGTATCGGGAAACGTATTACGCCGCCCCGGCCCCCGGGGGGGATATGCGATCATTTTTGGGCTGACGGCGATCGTGGCGACGCTCTCGGTCGCGGGTGGCGCCCGGGCGCTCTTTGCGAAGATCATGGCGTTGCTGGCGCTTGCGGTGTACGTGGCGCTGACGTTCCAGGTTTTTCGCGGGACTCATTTCGTGCTGCCGTTGACGGCACCGTTCGGCGCCGCGCTCTGTACGAGCTTTGTCGGGCTGCTCTGGCAGGTGATCGACGAGCAACGCGCGAAGGGGCGCATCAAGGGAATGTTTGGCGCGTATGTGTCTCCCCAACTCGTCGATCGCATGGTCGAGTCGGGCGATGACCCGCAGCTCGGTGGCCATGATGCGGAGATCACGGCCTATTTCTCGGACATCCAGTCGTTCTCGTCGTTTTCGGAGAAGCTCGACTCCGGGCCGCTCGTCGAGTTGATGAACGAATACCTCACGGCGTGCACCGACATCGTGCAAGGAGAAGGCGGCACGCTCGACAAATACATCGGGGATGCCGTGGTCGCCATGTTTGGGGCACCGATTCCGCTGCCCGATCATGCATATCGGGCGTGTGTGGCCACGCAGCTCGTGCATCTGAAACTGGCCGAGCTGCGCGCGAAATGGCAGGCCGAAGGCGACAAGTGGCCGCAGATCGTCTCGCGCATGCAGTCGCGCATCGGGCTGAACTCCGGCGTGTGCATGATCGGCAACATGGGCAGTCGCACGCGTTTCAACTACACGATGATGGGCGACAACGTGAACCTGGCCGCGCGCATGGAGTCAGGCGCGAAACAGTGGGGCGCCTATACGATGTGCACCGAGGCGACGAAGGCGGCCTGTATCCAGCATGGCGGCGATCGCGTGGTGTTTCGCCCGCTCGGCCGGATCGTGGTCAAGGGGCGTTCACAAGCCGTGCCGATCCACGAAATCGTGGGACTGAAGGAACACGTGACGGCGCCGACGCGCGAATGCGTCGCGCTGTTCGAGCAGGCGCTGTCGAGGTACTATGTGCGCGACTGGGACCGGGCGCTCGTGTTGTTTGCGCAGAGCAGCGAGCTGGAACTGAACGTGCCAGGAAAGACGCCCGGCGTCGCGAGCAATCCTTCGCTCGTGTATATAGGAATCACGGAGCAATATAAACTCGCGCCGCCGCCGGAGAATTGGGACGGCGTTTACGTGATGACGGAAAAGTAGAGTCGAGCCCGAGTGCTCTCGCGCTTCGAGGTGGGGGCTCGCTCTCCGAGCGGGCCTGGGTTTCAGGCCGAATCGCAACCGGGATCTCAGGCCGGCTCGGAGAGCCGGCCCCACCTCGGAAGAGCCGGCGGCTCGACCCGCGCGGAGATCAGAACTCGAAGGTCGACCGGAGGCTGAAGGTCCTCGGGGCGGGAATGCGCCAGGCGGCGATGCTGCGGTCCGGCTGTGCGAGCACGGGGACAAGATCGTCGTCGTCCAGGAGATTGCGGACGTTGAGCTGGATTCGCCAGGTGATCTTGTTGTTGAAGAGCGGGCGGCGGTAACCGATCCAGCCGTCGAACTTCAGATCGCTCGGGCCCATGTAGGGGTTCGACACATCGATGACATCGGTGCCGCTGGCGGCATCGTGGACGATTGGGAAACCGATTCCGACTTCGTCCTGCCAGCGGGCCGCGCCGCCGATGTTCCAACCCTTGAGTCGGGAGTCGCGGGCGAAGGTGTAATTCGTGACCGCGTTCCAGCGCCACTTGCGCAGCTCGCTGACGATCGCGCCGTCCTGTTGGAGGGTTTTGTTGAACGAGTTGAGCAGCCGTTCCTTGATGCGCTCGTGCACGGGGTCGCCGGATTCGTCGGAGAGCAGCAGGCTGCTCGGGCCGGTGAACCAGACGTCGCGGCGGTATTTGTTGAGATACTCGAGGAAGGCGCGGCCGGTGTTCGCGCGCTTCGCTTCCTGCTTGGCGGCGTTGAAAGAGATGCGCCAGTTGCGCGTGGGATTGTAGACGAGTTCGAGCTCGAGGCCCTTGGAAACGATATCGGTCGTATCGCGGAAGTTTGCGTTCGAATACTGGACGTCGAGCGTGCCGTTCGGCCGGATGACTTCGCGCCAGTTCACCAGATCTTTCAGGTATTGGGGCGGCTCCACGTAGCCGGCGGCGGCGCGTGCTTCCGGTGTATTGTATTCCATGATACGCGAGTCGACATCGAGCCAGATGCCGGCGCCCAGGCCGGAGTCGTCGCCGGAAGCGGTGGTCTCATACCACGTCGCGCGGGCGATCAGCTTCTGATCGAAGAGGGAGACCGCGAGGCCGTAGTCCTTGGTCGAGCCGCTGGGCGGCGGAATTGCCTCGCCGAGGATATTGCGGCGCAGGACGGACGGCTGGAAGTTCTGCGAGTCGTTATAGTGCAGGCTGAGATCCATGCCCCAGGGAAGCCGGGTGCGGACGAACTGCGGCGCGTGCGCCACGACGCCGTAGCTGAAGATGTTGCCTTCGCTTTCCTGGTCGGGTTGGTCGAGGATTCGCCAGGCTGGATCGTGCGGCAGCGCGATGTTCGTGACGGCCTGGCGCGGCAGCGGCGTGCTGTTGTAGCGCTCGCTGTAATCCTGGCGCCAGCCGAGCGTGGTCACGAGGAGGTTGTCGAAGAAGTAGCTCTGTACCACGCCGGCATACGATTCGATGTGGTCGCGATTCCACGAGCCGCTGTTGACGGCGCGGTCGTAGTCGGTGCGCATGTCGAACAGGGTGTTCACGCGTGGCTCCCAGGCCCGCGTGGTGGGGTTCCAGGTCGTCGAGGTGTACGAGGATGGAAGCACGCGATAGGTGCCGATGGCGGGGATGTTGGCGCCCGCGGCGCTCGTGCGATTGGCGAGGCTCTCGCCGAGATAGTGTACCATCGCGACATTGGCATCGCCTTCGACGATATTGCGCGCACCGAGGCCCTTGGTCTCGAGCGTATAGTCGGTGTAGAGCGCGGTGAGCGTGTGGCGGCCGAGCCAGCGGCCGAGGCCGGACCATTTCTTCTTGAAGTCGAGCTCGCCGAAAGCCGTGGCGCGAAACGTCTCGCGCTCGCGAAACGTGGCGTTGCCGGTCGGGGTGGTGGCCAGGAACACGCGGCCGAAGTTGGGATTCACCGGGCCGTAGGGCAGGTGGGTGTTCACGTCGATGTTGAGGACGTATCCACGATCTGAATTCAAGAGATCGATGAAGCCGCGCTCGTGGCTCTCGGCGCTAAAGGCGACCTCGACGCCGGCGCGACCGAGGGGGTGATCGACGGTCTGATCGAGACTGACGTCGAACACCGTGAAGTGGTCCCACTCGGACTTGTTCGGGCCATCGAGCAGCTTGTTGCGATAGTCGAAGATCGAGGTGTCGGTGATCTGGCTGCTGCGGTAGTATTCGCCATTTGGATTCGGGAACGAGGGCGAGTTGGCGTATTGTTCGCCGGTGGTGAGCGAGACGAAATTCGCGGCGAAGGGCCGGCCGTTTTTCGTGATGTTGGTCCAGGCGAAAAACGCATTCGAGGGCGTCGGGCTGTTCGGATCCTCGTAAACAATGCCGAGCGTGCTGAACCAGTTGCCGGGGCCGCGCAATTGATCGCGGTTGATCGTGTCGAAATTCGCATTCGCGGGATCGTGCGTGGGTTTGCCATAGCCCCACCAGCGCGTGAGCGTGTCGCGCGGGGGATCGATGCGCGGGCGGTTGGCGTCGATATCGCCGGTCTCGATATTGGCCCGCAGCGTGGTCTGGCTGAAGGGCCGGGCGACGACGGCAGCGAAGTAGCGCTTGTCGTTTTCGAAGGCGGGCTCCTGTTCGAAGCGTCCGCGTTTATCCAGCAACGCGAAACGCACCGCGAGCTTCTGGTCGATCAGCGGCTGGTCGATGTCGAGGACGGCGCGACGGGAATCGAAGGAGCCGAATTCGAGCTCGACCTTGGCCTTGCGGCGAAAGCTGGGCTGGATCGGCTGGCTGTTGATGATGCCGGACGGGCTGCCGAGGCCGAAGAGGATGGCGTTCGAGCCGCGATTGATGTCGACGCGCTGGGTGCTGAAGGAGTCGAAGCGGATGGAGCTGAGATAGAAATTGCGGGTGAAGTCTGCCGCGGTGAGACCGCGCACGCGGTTGGCAGACTGGGGATCGCGGATGGCTCCATTGAACTCGACGGAAGCGCCGCCAATTTCGGCGGCGGAGTAGTTGCCTCCTGGCCCGCCGATTTCAGTGCCGAGGGTGTAGACGAGGATTTCCTCGGCGTTGGTGGCGCCGAGATCTTCCATGAAATCTTTCGTTACGACGGAGATCGACCCGGCGATATCGCGCAGGTCGGCTTTGATGCGGGTGCCGGCGAGCGAGCTGGTGGCGATGTAACCGGTGTCTTCCGTCGCACTCACGTTGAACGGGGAGAGCGTGATGGGTTCTTCGCCGGCGACATTGGCTGGGGCGACGGGTGGGGCGGTTTGGGCCAGGAGAAAGCCGGGTGCAGCCAGGAGGGCGGTTGGAAGCGCGAAACGGGAGGCTAAGAGGCGGATTTTCATGTCAGGGTTGGTTGGTATGTAGTCGTATTTGGGGACGCTGGAGGGCAGCTCGGCACCTAACCCGGATCGAAACGGCGCAGGCGCAGCGTGCCGTTTTTCCGGATGGAGGCGGAGCGTTCGTGCGCCCGGCGTGTGGGAAAGCGGGAGTAAATCCGCGGGGAATGCGGCAAGGGACTCAACGAAATCGACGCGCGATCGAACACAACGAGACGTGTGTTCTAATCGTTGAATCCACGCAGCCGACCTGCGATTCAGCGCGGGGGCGGTGTGGCGGTATGATGGTCGTTCTCCTCGACGGAGGCCGGATCGCTGGCGCCATCGGGAACCGATGAGGCCGCGGCATTTGCGCTGCTCGCTGGGCTACGCTCGCTCATTGTTGGGGCGGGGTAATTCCCTGCCGAGCTCCGCTGCGGTACGCTCGGCGCGGATCGGCGCGCGGGCAGCTCGGAGGCGTGCGTCTGCTCACCTGCTGGAGTCTGGGCGTCCAAGGCGCCGAAAAGTCGCGTGAGATCGTGCACGCTTTCCCGTAGTACGATTGCCTGTTGGGTGAGCTCGCTCGAGGCGGCGGCTCCTTCTTCGGCCGCGGCGGCGTTGCATTGGACGACGTTGTCCATCGATCCGATTGCGGAATGGATTTGCTGCACACTCTCGCGTTGTTGACGGCTGGCGGCGCTGACGTCCGCGATGAGTTGATCGACGTCGCGCACTTTGGCGGCGATCGCGCCGAGGTGAGTGGAGACTTTCTCGCTGATGCTCACGCCGTCGGCGGTGCGGGTGATGGCACTCTCGATCTTGTCGGCGGTTTCTCTGGCCGCGTTGGCGCTGCGCTGCGCGAGGGCGCGCACTTCTTCCGCGACGACGGCGAAACCCATGCCGGCCTCTCCCGCGCGAGCGGCTTCCACCGCGGCGTTGAGCGCGAGGATGTTGGTCTGGAAAGCGATCTCATCGATGGTGCGGATGATTTTGGCGATATCGTCGCCAGCGGCCTTGATGCCCGACATCGCCTGGTTCATCGCGCGCATCTCGATGACGCTGCGATCAACGACCTCGCGGGCTTCGCGCGAAAGCAGATTGGCCTGATCCGCGTTGTGAGCATTGCGCTCGGCGACGCCGTTCATCTGGAGCAGAGTGGCGTTCGTTTCCTGGAGGGCGGCGGCTTGGGCACCGGACCCTTTGGCAAGGGCGTCGCTCGCGCCCGCGAGTTGACTGGCGGTATCCGCCACGCGATCGGAACCCACGTTGAGGGTCGTGGCCAAGCCGGCGATCAACCGGCGGATTCGATAAACGAGAAAACATCCGATCAGGGCAACGACCGTCACGAGTGTCGCGGCGGCGACGATGGCGCCCTGCTCACCAGTCCGGGCAACCGCCGTGATGCGATTTCCGGCGGCGTCCGCCGCAGCCTTGTTGAGGTCGACGAGGGCTTCGGCTGCCTTGAGATACTCGATTGTCGCGGCGAATCCTGGACCGCGCCATTGGATTTGCGCCGCCTGCAGATCGCCTTCCCGGCTCAGCCGAAGCGCCTCGTTACGCGCAAGGCGATACGCGGTTTGCGCGGCGCGCACCGCCTGAAACCGTTGACGATCTTGCTCTGTGGAGATCGATGCTTCGTAAGCTTTCGTGATGATGGCGAACTCGTCGGACAGCCGTTTCAGTTCCTTTTCCGCCACGGCCTTGTCGGCAGGATCGGTGCGCGTGATGTGATCGGAAACCCAAAACGCATTCTGGGAGACCGACGATTTCATGATGCCGACATAGTAGAGACCTGGCAGATGGATCGCGGCCAGTCGGTCGCTCTGCTCACGAATGGCGATCATCCGCGTCCACGTGAAGACTCCGGCGAGAAGGGCGATCGTGATGATCAGGATGAAACCCAAGGTGACGCGTTTGCCGATGGTCCAGTTTTTCATGTCAGAAGGCGTTTGGGGCTTGAACCGGCAAACGGACCAAAACGAAGACGTTGAACGCGGGCGCGCCACACGTCCGTTTTGCGGGCGACAAAGCACCCTAGAACGTTATCTGCGAATGCCTGGGGCACTCCGATGTAATCGGCTTAATCGGCCGAAACGTGAGGACGTACTTACACGACGGCCGTTTGGGTGGCCGCTACAGCGGCACAAAAAAGGGCGGGTCAAATGACCCGCCCCTGCGGAGACGCTAACGCTGGCGGTCGCGCTCGCGACTCGCGGTGCGCGCGTGATTACTTCAGCAGCATGTCCTTCACGGTGCGGCCGGCGGGAATCATCGGCAGCACGTGCTCGGTATACGGCACGATGACGTCGAGGACATACGGGCCGTCGTGATCGAGCATTTCCTGGATCGCGGCGCGGAGCTCGCTCTTCAGATGGACGCGACGGGCTTTGACGCCGAAGCCTTCCGCGACCTTCACGAAATTCGGATACAAACCTTCGAGGTTCTCGGGGCTGCCGACGTTGGTCTCGTCGCCGAGAATCGTGTTGCCGCGCACGCTGCCGTAGAAGCGATCTTCCCACTGCACGACCATGCCGAGGTGCTGATTATTCAGAATCATCGCCTTGGCCGCGATCTTCTCGATGTGGCAGGTGGCAAGCTCTTGCACGTTCATCATGAACGAGCCGTCGCCGTCGATATCGATCACCTGCTTGTCGGGGCAGGCGACCTTGGCGCCCATCGCTGCAGGATAACCGAAGCCCATGGCGCCGAGGCCGAGCGAGCTGATGTAGCGACGCGGTTCATCGAAACGGTAGAATTGCGCGGCCCACATCTGATGCTGACCGACGCCGGTCGTGATGATCGCGTCGCCCTTGGTGAGCTCGTAGAGCACCTTCACCGCTTCCTGCGGCACGATGTGTTTGCTCTCTTCGTAGCCGAACGGGTGCTCCTGTTTCCAGGTGGCGATCTGCGCCTGCCAGTCGCTCGTGTCGGGCGGAGTGAACTTGTGCACGGCGGCGAGCTCGTTGAGCCGGCTGAGCGCGTATTTGATATCGCTCGTGATCGGGAGCAACACGCGCTTGTTCTTGTTGTGCTCGGAGGAGTCGATGTCGATGTGGACGATCTTCGCGTTCGACGCGAAATGCTTCGTGTCGCCCGTGATGCGGTCGTCGAACCGCGCACCGAAGCAGAGCAGCAGGTCGCATTGGTCGACGGCCCAGTTGCCGTAGGCCG
This sequence comes from Opitutaceae bacterium, assembly GCA_036675625.1. Lineage (GTDB taxonomy): Bacteria > Verrucomicrobiota > Verrucomicrobiia > Opitutales > Opitutaceae > ER46. Next base: position 169,187 of record JAKFEQ010000005.1, read on the forward strand.
AACCGTGCATGCCGAACCATTGCATGGAGAGCGGATGTGTCTCCGGAAAACCGCCCACTCCCATGAGCGTCGTCGCCACGGGCACGTTGGTCTTGATGGCAAACGCCTTCAGCTCCTGATGCGCTTCGGCGGAGATAATACCGCCGCCTGCATAGAGCACCGGGCGTTTCGCTTCGGCGATCAACCCGAGCACTTGTTTCAGCTGATCGTCGGTCGCGTGCTGCGTCGCATTCGCGTACGTGCTGCGGAATTCCACCGTCGCCGGATACACCGGCTGAAACTTTTTCTGCTGCACGTCCTTCGGGATATCGATCACGACGGGACCCGGCCGGCCGCTGCGCGCGAGATGAAACGCCTCCTTGAAGATGCGCGGCAGCTCGGTCGCGTCCATCACGAGGTAGGAGTGCTTCACGACGGGCAGCGTCATCCCGTAGAAATCCGTTTCCTGAAACGCCATCTTCCCGATGTACTTCGAAAACACCTGGCCGGTGATCGCGACCAAGGGGATCGAATCCATGAACGCATCGGCGATCGCCGACACGAGATTCGTGGCCCCGGGGCCGCTGGTCGCCATGCACACGCCGACCTTGCCGGTGGCGCGGGCATAACCTTCGGCGGCAAACGAGCCGCCTTGCTCGTGACGGGGGAGAATGACGCGGATCTTGTCGGTGCGAGCGAGCGATTGGTGCAGCTCCTGCGACGCACCACCGGGATAAGCAAACACGACGTCGACCCCTTCGCGGATCAGGCACTCGACAACGCAGTCGGCGCCCTTCATTTCGCGGCCGATCTCGGCCTGTGGAAACGCGGCAGGTGAGGTTGAGTCTTTTTTCATGGCAATCGCTTGGTCGAACAAGCCGGGTAGCAAAAACGAGCGGTGTCGCTGCTGGCAAGCTTCGGGTTGGCCCCAATCCGCGCCGAGCGCGCGCGCTCCGGATCACTGTGGGCGAAAGGAGCTCCGCGCCCGCGTAGGATGGTGAAATAAAGTTGGCGCGCGCCCGTGGCCCCCGCACGTTCGCCCGATGCTTAAGCTGCTCTTTATCGGCGACATTGTCGGCCGGCCTGGCCGTGAAATTGTCGCTGATCGGATTCGACGCGTGCGCACCGAGCACGGCCTCGATTTCGTCATCGCAAACGGCGAGAATGCCGCAGCCGGGTCGGGAATCACCGGCTCCATCGCGAAGTCGATTCTCGATAGCGGGGTCGATGCGATCACGCTCGGCGACCACGTGTGGGACCAGCGCGGGTGGGAGAACGAGATCATGCAGATGGAAAAAGTCTGCCGGCCGGCCAACCTGCCGAAGGCGTGTCCAGGCTGGGATCATCTGATCATCGAGGGGCGCGGTTTTCGTGTCGCGGTGTTCACCGTCCTCGGGCGCAGCTTCATGAACATCAAGTCCGACTGCCCGTTTCAGACGGCCGACCGGATGATCGAGCAACTCCGTCCGCAGGCCGATGCGATTATCGTCGAGATCCACGCCGAAGCCACTTCGGAGAAACAGGCGCTGGGCTGGCATCTCGATGGACGCGTCACGGCGGTGCTCGGCACGCACACGCATGTGCCCACTGCGGATGCGACAATCCTGCCGAAGGGGACTGCGTTCATGTGCGATGTCGGGATGACGGGTCCTTACGCGAGCGTCATCGGACGTGAGATAAACCCCATCGTTGCACGCTTTCTCGACGGCATGCCGCGTCGTTCGGAAGTGGCGACCGGGGATGTGCGAATTTCCGGCGCGTTGATCGAGATCGGCGCGTCGAGTGCGAACGCGCAGAAGATCGAGCTGCTAACCGTCCGCGGGTAGTTAGTCAGCCGGTAGTCATATATTAGTCCGCGGGCGCGAAGGTGAGGGAACGCGTCAGGCGGCGCCGTCGCGAAATAACCGTGCTTCGCTGTTTCGGTGGTCGATGACTCGGCGGTTTAGTCAGTTAGAAGCCGAGCGCGCCGAGTTTCAGCTCGGCTATCCAGCGGTCCCTGCTCTCCCGAGCAGGGCCACACAAAACGTGACGGCTTCTCTCGCCAAGTCGGCGCGAATAGGGATCCAGCACCGACGAAAACCCGACGATAGAATCTTCAAAATTGAAGGTTCTCTGGATCTTGAAGCTTGGAGCTTGGATCTTTCCTACGACCGCACCACGCCGGCTTCCTCGTAAACGCCCAGATGCCGGTAGCGTTCGTAGCGCTGATCGAGCAGCTTTGTCGTATCGAGCCCGCGCAGATCGTTCAGATGTTTCTGCAGCACGTAGTTCAACGCGTTTGCGGCCTGCGTGGGATCGTTGTGCGCGCCGCCGAGAGGTTCGGGGATCACTTCGTCGACGACGCCAAGGCGCTCGAGGTGATCGGCGCTGACCTTCAGCGCTTCGGCTGCCTTGGGCGCGGCCGCGCTGTCTTTCCAGAGGATCGCGGCGCAACCTTCGGGTGAGATGACGGAGTAGTAGCTGTTCTCGAAGATGAGTACGCGGTCGGTGACGCCGATGCCGAGTGCACCGCCGGAGCCGCCTTCGCCCACGACGATCGAGATCGTCGGCGTGTTGAGCATCGCCATCTCGCGCAGATTGACCGCGATCGCTTCGGACACGTGACGCGCCTCGGATTCAACTCCTGGATACGCGCCGGGCGTATCGATGAAGGTGAAAACCGGCAGCCGGAAACGCTCCGCCATTTTCATCAACCGAAGCGCCTTTCGATAACCTTCCGGCTGCGGCATGCCGAAATTTCGTGCGATGCGCTCCTTTGGATCGCGGCCTTTCTGCTGCGCGATGATCATGACCGCCTCGCCGCGGAAAAACGCGGTGCCGCCGATCAGCGCCTGGTCGTCTTTGTACTGACGATCGCCGTGCAGCTCCTGGAAGTCCTCACAAATCGCGTTTACGTAATCGAGCGCGTAGGGCCGCTTCGGATGACGCGCGATCTGCACCTTCTGCCAGGGCGTGAGATTCGAATAGATCTCGCGCTGCATCGTCTCGATCTTCCGTTCGATCGCGCGAATCTCCTTCGCGACGTCGACATTCGTCTCGATCGAGCGCTGACGCAGCTCGTCGAGCTGTCTGACCAGCTCGCGCAAGGGCTTTTCGAACTCCAACACGTAGGCCGGGGCTTCCATGAGGCGCGCAGGTTACGAATGCGCGCCAAATGCTGTCAACGGGCGCGAGGCCGAATCGTTTCACGTCGCGGAAAGCCTTGCATCCGCCGCGATCGCGTTGAAGCGCGAGGCACTTCGTCAGACTGGGCCGCTCTGCTCTTCGCTCATTGAAGCTCCGTCCCGGACGGGGCGGATTCCGGATTCTTCAGTTGTTCGCGCCAGCTGTGGATCTTGGCTTGCGCGCCGAAATGCTCCGCGCGGGCTTTGTCGCCGCGTTCCATCCAGATCCGCGACAGCGTGGTATTGATGAAGAGATCGGTGGGGCGAAGGCTATGCGCACGTTCGCCAGCGGTGAGAGCGGCGTCGAGGTGGCGCAGCGAGAAATTCACCTCGGCAAGCGCGTGCCAGGCCTCGAACGAATCAGGCGCCGCTTCAGTGGCACGCGTGAGCTTCGCGATCGCGGCTTCCGCATCGCCGAGCGCGAAGTCGGCGGTCGCATCTTCGATCAAGGTCTGGAGTTCGTCCGCGGTCATGTGCGGCACTGTGCTCCGTTGCCGGGAAAAAGAAAGGACGGTTCGCGGGGCGAGTGTCAGCGCGGGCGCATCTCCCGGTTGACGGATCCCGCCTCTCCCGAGGCGGGCGACCAGAATCCAACGTGGTTTCTCGTAGCCCGCATCGGGAGAAGCGGGACCGGGCAGGAGCGGCCGATTATAGGATCAGCATGGCGTCGCCGTAGCTGAGAAACCGATATTCACGCGCGACGGCTTCCGCGTAGATCTCCCGGATCCATGCGATGCCGTCGGTGTTGCCGGGGGAGAGAAACGCAGCGACCAGGCAGAGGAGAGTGGAGCGCGGTTGGTGGAAGTTGGTGACGAGCGCGTCGACGCCGCGGAACGAGCGGGGCGGGTAGATATATATACCGGCTTCCGCGACGTGCGAATGCGCGCCGGGCAGCGGCGCCGCGTGGGTGGCGAGAAAATCCTCGATCGTCCGGACCGTCGTGGTGCCGACGGCAATTCGTCGACCGGAGAGCGGCGGGAACAACGCGCGCTGGGTCGCGGCCGGTATTTCGTAGATCTCGCGGTGAATCTCGTGGCCTTCCACCGTATCCGAACTGATGGGACGAAACGTCCCCAGCCCCACGTGCAACGTGACCTCGGCGGCGCGCACGCCCTGAGCTTCGAGGCCCGCGAGCAGCTCAGGCGTGAAATGCAATCCGGCGGTGGGCGCCGCAACGGCCACCTGCCGGGTGCGGTTGGCGTAGACCGTCTGGTAACGCTCGAGGTCGAGGGCGCGTTGCGCGGCATGCTCGGCGGGAGAATCGCCGCCGCGTTCGATATACGGTGGCAACGGCACTTCGCCGAGCCGACCGGCGACCTCGGTGATCGGTTCGTCGCCGGGCGTGGTGAAGCGGACGATGGCGGAACCGTCGGGCTCGCGCCCGACAATCTCGCCGGAAAACGCGCCGTCCCCGGCGAAGGTGGCGCCGACGGGGAGTTTCTTGCCGGGCTTCACAAGGCAGCGCCACGTGCGTTCATCGAGAGGCCGGAGCAGGAAGCACTCGATCCGGCCCCCGGTGGGGCGTTGCGCAAAAAGCCTCGCAGGCAGTACCGCCGCATTGTTGCGGAACAGTGTGTCTCCAGAATTCAGATACCGCGGTAGATCGGTGAAGGTGCGGTGCTCGAGCGTTCGCGTCGCCCGGTGTACGACGAGCAGCCGCGACTGATCGCGACGTGAGGCGGGCGTTTGGGCGATCCGCTCCGGTGGCAGCGGGTAGTCGAAAAGATCGGCGGCGAGCGGAGGCACGAAACGGAAAACCGGAGAAGGCACTCACGGCGCTGGAGCCAACAATCGGAATCGAACCGATGACCCACGCTTTACGAAAGCGTTGCTCTACCAGCTGAGCTATGTTGGCACGCGCGAGAAGTGCGGAAAAAAACCGCGGACCCCGCAAGCGCAAGCACCATTTTCCTGGCGCCGCATGGTTTCGCTGAAACGGCTCGAATCAGGCGGTGTGCGGTGTCGGGCACGCGACCTCGATGCCCGCTTGCAGCTGCTCCCAATTGAACGGCTTCATCACCACCGCATGCGCGCCGAGCCCGCGGGCCATCCTCAGGCAATCGGCGCTCTGGAGGTATTTTCCGCCGCCGGAGATGGCGAGGATCCGCGTGCTCGGCTGCACCTTGCGGAACTCCGCGATCAGCTCGTAGCCATCGCCCTCGGGCATCACGATGTCGGTGATGACCAGATCGAAACGTTGCGTGCGCAGCAATCGCGCCGCGGCATGGGCGCCCGTGACGCAGGTGACCGTATGACCTGCGCGCTCCAGCCAGTGCACGAGCAGGTTGCGAATGCCGTCCTCATCGTCGGCAATCAGGATGGAAAGTGGCGCGGTAATCGTGTCGGTCATCGGGCGGGAGGTGCGCAGTATAAAAATCGCCGGGCAGGTGGAACCAGACTCAACTCCCCGCGTCGCGGTAAAATCCGGTAAAATAACGAGGGGGGCGGGCACCCTCACGAATTGGCTCAGTTGTTCGCAATGTGGTCGTCGGACAGCCGTCCTTGAAGTTTTCTTCGCAATTTCATGCCGTCGATTTCACGCCGAAGTTGTTTTCCGAAGAGCTCGAGACGGTCGTGCACGTCGAGGGTTTCGAGCAATCGCTGCTTCAAAAGTGCGTCCTCGCAGAGGCTGAAGGCGGCTATGTCGACGAACGCTTCGGGGTCTTCGACGCTTTTCAGAAACGCCGCCATTTCGCCGGCTCCCGAGCCTTTGCCGATCGCGGCGAGCTTCAGCTTCACGTTCAGCAGGCGCGACAACTCGCGGCGCAGCAGCTCGTTTTCATCCGCAGTGCCGCCCGGCTCGCTGCTGAGCGCCCGGATGCGGACTTTGCGATAAGGCTCGTCGCGCACGATGTCTTCGATCGAGACGCGGCAGAGGCCTTGGAGCAGCAGGTTCGACGTGCCGTTCTCGTTCTTCTGGCACGCGCGGACGATGCCGACGGTCGCGATGCGGTGCGGAGGCTCGAACTTCGCGGGATCGCTGATTTCCCCTAGATTCAAGCCGGCGACGGCGAACAACCGATTCGATGCCAGCACGTCGCGCAGCATCTGCCGATAACGCGGCTCGAAAATGTGCAATGGCATCAACGCCTGCGGGAAGAACGCGGTGTTGGGCAACGTCATCACCGGCACCTCGTCCGGCAGCGTAATTTCCATTTCCATTTGCGCGGAAGGGTAGTGCGACCGCCCTCGAATTCAACTGGGACAGCGACTTCGCATGTGACACGCCGGTGTGACAGAAGTGTGCCAGCGTGGCGTTAAAATCGCTTCCCAGCTTGGTGATAAACGAGCTAGAAAAGCGGCGGATAAGTTTCTAGTGCCGCTGTTCCAAGGATTAAGCCGTTTTTAGACTCTAGAGGCACATGCGTTGCTAAACGACGCCGTATGAGCCGCATTCTCGGAATCGATCTTGGAACCACGAACTCCTGTATGGCCGTCATGGAGGGGGGAGAGCCCGTGGTCATCCCTAACGCGGAAGGTGCGCGCACGACGCCGTCGGTTGTCGCATTCACGAAGTCCGGTGAGCGTCTCGTGGGGCAGGCCGCCAAGCGCCAAGCCGTCACCAATTCGCGCAACACCGTTTTCTCCGCCAAACGTTTCATCGGTCGCAAATTCACGGAAGTCCGTGAAGAGGCGAAGAACATGCCGTTCAAAACGGTCGAAGGCAAAAACGGTGACGCCTACATCGAAGTTCAAGTGGGCGACAAGACCGAGCAGTTCGCGCCGCAGCAGATCGCGGCGTTCGTGCTCGCGAAGCTGAAGGCCGATGCCGAGGCCTATCTCGGCGAGAAGGTCACGCAGGCCGTCATCACGGTCCCGGCTTATTTCAACGACTCGCAGCGGCAGGCCACGAAGGATGCGGGCAAGATCGCCGGGCTCGAGGTCATGCGCATCATCAACGAGCCGACCGCCGCGTCGCTCGCGTATGGCTTGGACAAGAAGAAGGACGAGAAGATTGCGGTCTTCGATTTGGGCGGTGGCACGTTCGACGTGTCGGTCCTCGAAATCGGCGATGGCGTCTTCGAAGTGAAGGCCACCAATGGCGACACGCACCTCGGCGGCGACAACTGGGACGACGCGCTGATCACGTGGCTGGTCGATACGTTCAAGAAGGAAAACGGCATCGATCTCCGCAAGGATCCGATGGCGCTCCAGCGTCTGAAGGAAGAAGCGGAGAAGGCGAAGATCGCCCTCTCGTCGACTCAGTCCGTGGATATCAATCTGCCATTCATCACGGCCGACGCGTCCGGACCGAAGCATCTGAATTTACAGCTGACCCGCTCCAAGATGGAGCAGATCTGCGAACCGCTCTTCGATCGCTGCATCCCGCCGTTCAAGGCGTGCATGAAGGATGCGGAGCTCACGGCCGAGCAGATCGATGAGCTCGTGCTCGTCGGTGGCATGACGCGCATGCCGAAGGTCGTCGACCTCGCGAAGCAGCTCGGTGGCAAGCCGCCGCACCAAGGCGTGAACCCAGACGAGGTCGTTGCCATCGGCGCAGCCGTCCAAGGCGGCGTGCTCAAGGGCGACGTCCGCGATGTGCTTTTGCTCGACGTTACGCCGCTGACGCTCGGGATCGAGACGGCGGGGCAGGTTGCCACGCCGATGATCGCGCGCAACACGACCATCCCGGCGAAGAAGACACAGGTGTTCTCTACCTACAGCGACAGCCAGCCCTCGGTTGAGATTGTCGTGCTGCAGGGCGAACGCCCGATGTCCCGCGATAACAAGATTCTCGGCACCTTCCGTCTCGATGGGATTCCGCCCGCTCCGCGCGGCATGCCGCAAATCGAGGTCACCTTCGACATCGATGCCAACGGCATCCTCCACGTTTCCGCCAAGGATCTCGGCACTGGCAAGGACCAGAAGATCACCATCCAGGGTTCGTCCGGCCTCTCGAAAGAAGAGGTCGAGAAGATGACCAAGGAGGCCGAGCTTCACGCGGCCGAGGACAAGAAGCGGAAGGAAGCCGTCGAGACGAAGAACCAGCTCGATACCGCGATCTATCAGCTCGAGAAGACGTTGAAGGACTCCGGCGACAAGATCGCCGCCGACATCAAGTCGAAGGGCGAAGCCGCGATTGCGGACGCCAAGAAGGATCTCGAATCCAACGACGTCGACCGGATGAAGGCCGCGATGGAAAAGCTCAGCGGAGTCGGCGGCGAGATTTACCAGGAAGCGGCGAAGGCGGCCCAAGCTGCCGGCGCGGCTCCGAGTGGTGCTCCCGGCGCCGAATCCACGGCGGAAGGCTCGTCGGCGAAAGCCGAAAGTTCCGGAAAGAAAACGGAAAAGAAAGCCGAGGTCGTGGACGCGGACTTCGAGGTTGTAGACGAAGACAAGAAGAAGTAGGCCTCCCTTTCACCCTTTGCGCGCCTGTTGCGACGTGTTCGCGGCAGGCGCGCTGTGCTCACCACAAAAAACAGTAACTCCATCCTTCAACCCAAAACCAAAAACAAAATGGCTAACGTTAAAATCAAGCCCATCGGGGATCGTGTGCTCGTCGAGCATATCGAGGAAAAAGAGCAGGTTCGCGGCGGAATCATCATTCCGGACAGCGCCAAAGAGAAGCCGCAGGAGGCGAAGGTCATCGCCCTCGGCACGGGTAAGAAGAACGACGACGGCAAGGTCACGCCTTTCGAAGTCAAGGTTGGCGATCGCGTGCTGATCAGCAAATACGGCGGCACCGAAGTGAAGCTCGACGAAAAGAAATACACCCTCGTCCGCGAAGACGACATCCTCGGCGTCATCGCCTGAGCGTATCCAGTCTCTCAACACTCAATTTCAACATCCCACTAGAAACACATGGCTGCTAAACAACTCCTGTTCGACGATACCGCTCGTCAGAAAATCCTCCGCGGTGTCGAGCTCCTCTCGCGCGCCGTCAAGGTCACCCTCGGCCCGAAGGGCCGCAACGTCGTTATCGACAAGAAATTCGGCTCCCCGACCGTCACCAAGGACGGCGTGACCGTCGCCAAGGAAGTCGAGCTGCCCGATCCCTACGAGAACATGGGCGCGCAGATGGTGAAGGAAGTCGCCTCGAAGACCAGCGATGCAGCTGGCGACGGCACCACCACCGCGACTGTGCTCGCGGAAGGCATCTATCGCGAAGGCCTGAAGAACGTCACCGCCGGATCGAATCCGATCTTCCTCAAGCGCGGCATCGACAAGGCCGTCGAGGCCGCGATCAACGAGCTCGCGCGCGTTTCCAAGAAGGTCAATGACCGCGAGGAAATCCGCCAGGTCGCAACTGTCTCCGCCAACTGGGACGACACGATCGGCGCGATCATCGCCGACGCGATGGACAAGGTCGGCAAGGACGGCACCATCACGGTCGAGGAAGCGAAGTCCATCGAGACGACGCTCGACGTCGTTGAAGGCATGCAGTTCGACAAGGGCTATCTCTCGCCCTACTTCGCAACCAACGCCGAGGCGATGGAAGCGATCCTCGAAGACGCTTACGTCCTCATCCACGAAAAGAAGATCTCGAGCCTGCAGGACATGCTCCCGCTGCTCCAGACCGTCGCCAAGGCCGGCAAGCCCCTCCTCGTCATCGCTGAAGAAGTCGAAGGCGAAGCGCTCGCGGCCCTCGTGGTGAACAAGATTCGCGGCACGCTCAACGTGTGCGCCGTCAAGGCTCCTGGCTTCGGCGATCGCCGCAAGGCCATGCTCGAAGACATCGCCATCCTCACGGGCGGCAAGTGCATCACCGAGGACCTCGGCATCAAGCTCGAGAACATCCAGGTGGCCGATCTCGGTCGCGCCAAGCGCATCGTGGTCGACAAGGAGAACACCACCATCGTCGAAGGCGGTGGCAAGAGCTCCGACATCCAGTCGCGCGTGAAGCAGATCCGCCGGCAGATCGACGAGACCACCTCCGACTACGATCGTGAGAAGCTGCAAGAGCGTCTCGCGAAGCTCGCCGGTGGCGTGGCCGTCATCAATGTTGGCGCCGCGACCGAGACCGAGATGAAGGAAAAGAAGGCCCGCGTGGAAGACGCGCTGCACGCCACTCGCGCAGCCGTTGAAGAGGGTATCGTCGCCGGCGGCGGCGTCGCGCTCCTCCGCACCGCGAAGGTCATCGACAACCTTCAGCTCGAGGGCGACGAGAAGATCGGTTCCCAGATCGTGCGTCGCGCGATCGAGCATCCGATCCGCATGCTGTGCTCGAACGCGGGCGTTGAAGGCGCGGTTGTCGTTGGCGAGGTTCTCGCCGGCAAGGGCAACTTCGGCTACAACGTCGCGACCGAGAAGTACGAAGACCTCGTGAAGGCCGGCGTCGTCGACCCGACGAAGGTCACGCGCACCGCGCTGCAGAACGCTGCTTCGGTGGCGGGCCTGCTCCTCACGACCGAGTGCATGATCACCGAGATCCCGGAGAAGAAGGAAGCTCCGGCGGGCGGTGGTCACGGCCACGGTCCGGGCGGCATGGACTACTAAAACCGACGCGGACTTAATCCGCTCGTTCGATATTAAAAAGCGCGTCGCGAAAGCGGCGCGCTTTTTGTTTAGATGGTCAGCATGTCATTCCGTGACAGCCCGTGAGCGAGGCAGTTGGAACAAGCAGAGAGGGCCAGCCGGTGATAATTGAGGAGCTGGAAACTTGAACATGGCTTGTATCGGCGGGTCACAGACGCCACGTTCAGCGGCTTACTTTTCTGTTTAGCCCTTGATGACCCTGCACCGCTTTGTCGCGAATTTTCTTGGCGCCCTTGGTGTCGCGTGGTCGATCGCGCCGACGCGAAGCAGCGCGGCGATCGAGCGCGAGGGAGATGTGGCGGCAGAGATCGCCGCGCTGTTGGCGGCCCAGCCCAAGTGGAGTGTGTCGGCGTCGCTCGACGCGAGCTACGGTTACCGCGACAACCTGTTGCTCAGCCATGCGGGCGAGGAGCGCAGCGCGTTTGCGCGGGGAGTGGCGGAGTTGGTGCTGCTGCGGGTGCCGACGGGGCGTTTTGAGTACACGTTTTTCGCCCAAGGCGAGCGCACGCGTTTCTTCGAGGGCGAGACCGTCGAACACGAGGCGAAGGCCTGGGCGCAGACGGAAATCGGTTATCGAATCGGTGATACGCTGCGGGTTGGTTTGCCGGTGACGGGTTATTATTCGGACCAGGTCTTCGATGTCTCGGAGACGGACGTGGAGCGGTACGTGGCGGAGTTGACGGTGCTCGGCGGAATGGTGGGGCCGGTGGTGCGATGGTCGTTTCTGCCCTCGTGGTGGTTCGAGGCGCAGGCGACCGGCGAACGAAAACGTTACGATGACGGATCGAATGACGGCACGGTGGGCGAAGGGGCCGTACGTCTGGGCTGGATACACGGTGAGCGTTTCGAAGCGGGGGTCGAGGGGGCGCAGCGCTGGCGGAACTACGATCGTCGGGCGCGGTACAATACGGCGGGGCGGGAGATCCCCGGCACCGAGCTCAAGATTTCCGAACGCGAGCTGCAGGTACGATTCGATGTGGCGTGGGACCAGGCGAGGCGCTGGCAGACCACGACGCGCGCGAGCCTGTTGCATTATCGCGACAACGGCTCGGGTTATTTCAATTATCGCGAGCAACGCGTGCAGCAGGAGCTGGAATGGGAAAACGAGGGGTGGCTCGTGCGGATCGACGGAGCGGCGAGCCGGATCGATTTCGGCGTGCAGACCGTCGGGATCGGCGTCGCGCCGCCGGCTCGGTTGAAAGACGAATTTTCGGCGGAGTTGCGGTTGGAGCGGAAACTCTCGCGCCGCTGGACGTTGTTGGCCGCGTACACGTGGGAGCGGAGTCGTTCGAACGACACGATCGCGTCTTACAGGGTGAACGAAGGCTTGCTAGGGATGCGTTGGAGCTGGGAAAAATGAGCGCTCCCCCGCAATGCCCAACCCCGCCGCTCCGTCACCGCCCGGCCGTTTCACGGCGGTAGGCGTGCTCGCGCTGACCGTCCTGGTGTTTGGCGCCGTGGTTGCGGTGGTGACGTGGCAACAGCACGCGGGATTGCGTGAACAGATATTGCGCCGCGAGGCGGAAACGCTGGGGGCGGTCGCGGCGATGCAGTTGAACCTGAGTGCCGAGGAGATGGGCGAAGCCGTGGCGGATGTTCCGGGTGCGTTGCTGGTTGCCGTGTTGAAGGCGTCGAAGCTCAGCGGCGTGGTCGGCGTGCGCGTCTTCGACGCGAAGCGTGTGTACAATTCCGCGGACGGCGTCATCGGTGGGGCGGAGCCGCCGGCGGAGAACGACTGGGCGCGGTTGTTGGCAGGTGTGCCGATCACTAAACTGCACGCGCGCCCGCCGGGTGAGGAGATCGTTTTTGTGCAGCCGTTGGACGATGATGCGCGGCTGATCGAAGCGTGGGTGCCGTTGCGTCGGACAGGCTCGCCCGAATTCCTGGGTGCGGCGCAGTTCTGGCTCGATGGCGATCAAGCGCGAGCCGAGTTGGCGGCTCACGACCAGCGGTTGTGGATCCAGGCTGGCGTTGCGTGGCTGGCGGGTTCGCTGGTGATTGGGGCGACGTTGCTCTGGGCGTTCCGGCGTTTGAGCGTGGCGAACCGGCAGTTGCGCATGCGCAGCGAGGACTTGCTGCGGGCAAATCGGGAACTGGTGATGGCGGCGAAGACTTCGGCGCTCGGCGCGGTGACGGCACATCTGATGCACGAGCTGAAGAATCCGATTGCAGGACTGGAAGTATTTGTGGCGGGCCAGGCAGATGCGGCGACGCGAGGGGAGTCGGGCGGAGAGCTCGCGGCGGCATCGGAGTTGACCCGGCGGTTGCGTACCATGGTGAACGATGTGGTGGGCGTGCTGCGCGACGAGCAAGGGGGCGCGGCGTTCGAACTGACGAGCGCAGATGTGGTGGAGGTCGTGCGGGAAAAAGTCCGGGCCGATGCGGCGGCGCGCGGGATCGCACTCGAAACCAGCGGGGTGGAAAACGTGTCGCTCTCCGGGCGACGGGCGAATCTCGCTGTTCTCGTGTTGCGCAACCTGCTGCAAAACGCGCTCGAGGCGACCCCGGCCGGCGGAGTGGTGCAGTTGCGGGGAATGGGGGGAGAAAACGGCGCGGCGGAATTTTTTGTGGAAGATAGCGGGCCGGGCCTTGCGACGGGAGTGCGCGCGAGACTCTTTCAGCCGTGCGGCAGCACGAAGCCGGGCGGGAGCGGAATCGGACTCGCGTTGAGTTATCAGCTAGCCCAACAGGCGGGCGGGCGGCTGGAACTGGTGCGAAGCGATGAGCGGGGGACGAGCTTCCGACTTGTGTTGGGCGCCGAGGCGTGATTCGAGCGCAGCCTGCAAATTTTCGCCACAGTACCGAAGGCGATTGGCGCGGCACGGCTCGGAATGGTGCTCTGCCTCGTATTCGCGTGGACGTTTGTCGCCGGATTGCATGCCCAAAAGGAAGACACCCAACGCTGGGCGGCGAGAGTCGGTGGCTTCGTCACGACCTCTTCACCGGCTATCAGTCTTGATGGATCCATTATCTACGTCGGTGTTGAAGCAGGACAGCGATCGGGGCGGGTCGTCGCGCTAACCGCCGCAGCGGGCAGCGAGGTCTGGCAGTATACACGGTCGGCGCCGTTCGTGTCCTCTCCGGCGCTGTCCCGCGACGGCAGCGTTTTGTATATTGGATGTATCGACGCGCGCCTATACGCGCTGGATGCGAAAACCGGAGCACTTAAATGGTCGCGCATGACGGGAGGATATATCAACAGCTCTCCCGCGATCGCGGAAGACGGAACGATCTACGTCGGGTCGGCGGATGGGCGGCTGTATGCTTTTGAGGATCGAGGGACGGAAGGGGTGGAACGCTGGAAGTTTCCTCGCGCTCAGGATCCCGCCATGGGCATCATCGATCTGTCGTCTCCGGCCATTGCCCCGGATGGCACAATATATATCGGCTCGCTGGATCGAAGCCTTTATGCCATCACGCCTCAGGGCGAAAAAAAATGGGCCTTTACGACAGGCAGCCCAATTTTTTCGTCGCCCGCGATCGGCGCCGACGGAACGGTGTTTGTCGGCTCGAACGATCAGCGGCTCCATGCGATCGCTCCGGATGGAACCAGGCGTTGGGATTTTTTTACCGGCGGCGTGATCGATGCGTCGCCCGTTCTCGGCGCCGACGGAACGGTTTACGTGGCATCGGGTGACGCACAACTGTACGCATTCGACCCGAACGCAGTGGATGATCTGCGAGTGAAGTGGAAAACCTATATCGGAGTGACCATCGGCACCACGGCCGCGGTGCGGGGCGATGGCGTTATAGTGTTGGGTGGCGACGACAATCGGGTGCAAGCTTTCGATCCCGATGGGAAGCTGCGCTGGGAATTCAAGGGGGTGCAGGGAGACGGCGATCGAATCGAAGCGGGGCCTACGATCGCGGACGACGGGTCGATCTACATTGGGTCGAACGATGGGTTTCTCTACCGATTATATGGGAACGGCTCGCCGCTGTCGGTGTTGTCGAGCTGGCCGGCTTTTCGGCGTGATGCCGCGCATTCAGGCCGTGCGATTGCCACGAATATGGGCGGCCAGCTCGCGAATATATCGACGCGAGCGGTGGCGGGCGGGAATAACAACTTGATCGCCGGCTTCGTGGTCCAAGGCGGGGGGGGCAAAGTTTACCTGTTGCGCGGAGTGGGGCCGGGACTGGCGAAGTTAAACGTCAATGGATTCCTGCCTGATCCACAGCTGGATTTGTTTGCCGGGGAGACCGTCCTCTTTTCCAACGATAACTGGACGGAGCCGGATGCTGCGTTCGGTTTTTCCGTCGGCAGCACGACGGAGCGGACGGCGGCATTTCTGCTCGATCCTGGAAGCAAGGATGCAGTGATCGTGCCGTTTATCGGAACCGGTGTCTTCACGGCGCAGGTCCGCAGCGTGGACGATCGGGCGGGAGTGGCGCTGGTCGAGATCTACGATACCCCCGCCGGCGATGCGGACACTCGCCTGATAAATCTCTCGACCCGTGGGCATGCCGGTACGGACGAGAACGTGCTCATCGCGGGATTCGTCGTGCGGGATGCGAGAGTTCGCCTCCTGATCCGCGCCGTCGGACCGGGTCTGACGCAGTTTGGAGTTGGCGGGACGCTGTCCCGGCCGGTCCTCGATGTCTTTCGTAATCAAAGCCGAATCGCCACGAACGTCGGCTGGTTTGCCGGCGGCTTGAAAAACGATCTGAAGATGGCGGCAGCGAGTGGGGGGGCGTTTCCACTCGATGAGCGACATGCCGATTCCGCGCTGATCTTCGACGCCTCGCCCGGACCCTATACGATTCAGATCTCCGGCGTGAACCGCACGACCGGCGAGGCGCTGGCGGAAATCTACGTTTTGCCATGAGAGCGGTTTGGCTCTGGTTGCGATCTGGGGGATTCCCCGATTGTGCGTCAGAACGCCAAAGCCGCGGCGCTTCGGGAAACTGCTTGCCTCTGTGCGCGCACGGTGTGGACACTCCCGGCCGATTTTCGACGGCGCATCAAGCATACTAGCAACCACGCGGGTCACCACCCGCTTTTTTCGGACGATATGGACGACAACGCCCCCAAGGAGAATCCGCCCGCGGATTTCAATAAACTCGATCTGAGCCAGCTGCAGGGCTTCAGCTTCGGCACGCAATGGACTCAGGAGAAGCCTTCCTCCTCGCCCGAGCGGCGCGATCGCGAAGGAGGTGAGCGTCCACGGCGTGAAGATCGTCGCGATGGTGGTGGTGCCGGCGCGCCCAGCCGCGATCGGCGGACCTTCCGCCGGCCGGCGGGTCCTGGCGGACCGGATAGCGGCGCAGGTGGCGGAGCGGGACCGGGCGGTGCGCCCGGCGGCGCCGGCGGCCACGAACGACGCGAATTTTCCGGCGGGCCACGTCGCGAAGGCGCTGGTGGTGGCGGATACCGCGGCGCTGGTGGCGGTGATTTTCGCGGAGGTCCCCGACGCGAGGGCGGCTATGGCGGTGGCGGCCAACGTTTCGGCCAGGGCGGACAAGGTGGCGGCTATGGAGGCCGCGGCCAACAGGACCGCGGGCCATATGAGAGCCCTTACTACAGCGTTACGTTCTATCCGGAGGACACGAGTTTCAACACGCTCGTGCAGACCATCCGCAAGTCTTGTCGCACGGTCGAGCTGTTCGAGATCGCCCGCACCGTGGTGGCGAAGAACGATCGCTTTGTCGTCGTGCTCGGGCACAAACCGGCCGGCGGCATGACAGCCGCAGGGCGCGGCGCTCCGGCTCCAGCGGCTCCCGGTGAGGCAGCTGCGCCGGCGCCTAAACCGGCGCGGCCCATGTTTCATATTTCCGTGCCCGACGGGCTGCCGTTCGAGAGTGACGAGGCCGCCGTCGCACATGTCATGGGCAAGCACCTCGACAAGTTTTTCGATTCGGCCGACGTCGAGGTCGAGCCGCCGAAAGGCAATTTCCAGGTGATCAACAAGTGCGGTATCACGGGCGAGTTACTCGGACCGCCGAATTATCACCGTTACAATCAGATCGTGCAGCAGCACTACGCCGCGAAGGTGGCGTCACGGATGGGATTCGACGCCTTCAAGAGCCGTATCGAAACGATTCGCGATCCCGAGATCGTGAACCAGTGGCTCGCGAAGATGAAGAAGACCACGCGTTACACGTGGAAACTCAACGGTGCCAAACCCGCCGCCGCGCCGGCCGCCGCCGTGACCGAGGCGGTCGCGTCGGATACACCGGCGACGGAGAATCCGGCGGCAGAGGCTCCGGCGGCGGAGGCTCCGGTGGCGGAAGCGCCGGCGCCAGCGGCACCGGTGGCGGAAGCGTCTTCGATGGCGCCGACGTTCGATGCGCTTGAAGACGCCCGGCTTTATCTGCTCACGCAGGTGCGCGACAAAGTGGTGCGCACGGCGGAAAACGCGCGCTTCCACGGCAAGGCCCTCGAGACGATTCCTCCAGGCGAAATCCGCCGGGCCGTCGAGGGCGCCCTGGAGCGGCAGCGTCGTTTTCCTTTGGATACGGCAAACGCACTCCGAGGCCGGCTGCGCCGGGAGCACTTCACGATCTTCAAGAAGGGCTCGAAGGGCGTTTCGTATGTTTGTGCCGTGAAGCGCAAGTTCCGCGTGCCCGGCCAGACGTTTGCCGACAGCATCGGTGCATTGATCTCGTTCATCGAGTCGAACCCGATGGTGCGTGCGAGCGAGTTGCCGGCGAAGTTCCTCGGGATTGCCCCGGTTGCGGCGCCCGTGGCTGCGCCCGCACCGGCAGCCGAAGCCGCACCAGCGGCCGAAGGCGCTCCGGAAGCGACGGCGGCGAGCGTGACGCCCGCTCCAGGCGCAGACGCGCTGAAGCCGGAGACTGCACTCTCGATCGACGAACGCGCGAAGATTTCGCGCCTCCAGGGCGACCTGATGTGGCTCGTGCGCGAAGGCTACGTGACCGAGTTCATCGACGGGCGGTTGTTCGCACCGCCGCCGATGGTCGAGGCGCGCAAGAAGGAGATCGAGAACGAGGAGCACGATCCGGAAAACTTCCCGGAGGCTCCGCCATCGACCGAGGCGGCAGCGCCGACCACGGCTGCGCCCGACGGCAACGAAGCGCAGGCGGCTGCTCCGGGTGAAGCACCTGCTTCACCCGACGCGCAAAGCCCCGCCGCCGAGGCTCCACCCGCCCCGCCCGAGTCGAGTACGGATGTGACGCCTTCAGATGGTGCAACGCCTGCCGAGGCGCCAACACCGGCCGAGGCGGCTGCGCCGACCGAGGCAACTCCCGCCGCCGCCGAGAGCACTGCACCTGCGGAAGAGGCCGTTCCTCCGGTCGAAGAGAAGAAGCCGGAGTGATGCTGGTTGTGACGTAGCCCGCCTCGGAAGAGGCGGGACTCTGTCACACCGGATAAGGAATTCCTAAAAACGTGTCTTTCGGCCGTCGGTCAGACGAGCCGAACGTCCCGCGACAAACATTGCGGGCTCCCACGGTTTTCCGCGCCGGTGATACTGGACCTGTCGGATCCCGCTCGGCTCGCATAACGAGCTGGCGCCCTCAACGCAGCCGAATCGTGTGCTTCTCGTCGGCGGTGATGCCGAGGTCGAGATGCAGCGTGTCAGCGGGCAACCAGTCCGCAATCTTCTCGGGCCACTCGACGGCGAGACACCAGGGCGAGATCAGGAAATCCGCCAGCAGGAGATCCTCGACCTGTTGCGCACTTTCGAGGCGATACGCATCGAGATGAAGCAGGTTGGTGCGACCGCGGTGCAGGGTGAAGATGTTGAACGTGGGGCTCGTAACCGAATCCTGGATACCGAGGCCGCGTGCGAGTCCCTGCACGAAGGTGGTTTTTCCCACGCCCAGATTGCCGTGGAGCGCGAGCGTGGTATCGGCCGGAAGCGCGGCGGCAAACTCCGCCGCCAAGGCGCGCGATTCCTCTGCTGAGCCGGTGGTTAGGCCAAGCCGGAGCTGGTCGAAAATTGTCATTGGTCGACAGCCTGAAGGTGCTCGTACCCGTGATAAGCCGTGAGGTCGATCGCGTTGGCGGGATATCCGGTGGCGGCGCGCACGAACCGGCCGACGCGCGAAAGCGCCGTGTGCGGAAAGGTGCGGCGCCAGTCGCGGGCCAAGCTCGCGTGGTCGGCGTCCGCAGACACGACAAACACGAGCTCGTAGTCCTCGCCGTCGGTCAACGCCGAGCGCACATCGCTGCCGGCCCGGCACGGCAACGCGGCCGGCTCGAGTGCGGGGAGGGCGTGGCGTGGAGTGAGGGCGTGAAGATCTTTTGCGAGGCCGTCGCTGACATCCATCATCGCGCGCACTTCGCGCCGGCGGGCGAGCCACGCGCCTTCACGCAATCGCGGCGTGAAGCGATGATGATGACCCGTACGCAGGCTGCCGCCGAGCGCGCCGGTGACGTAGAGCGCATCGCCGATTCGCGCTCCGGTGCGGGTGAGAATTCGCGGCGCGGTGCTTTCGCCCAGCAGCGTGAGGCTGGCGGCGACGACGCCATCGGCCTGCGCAACATCGCCGCCGACGATGGCGACGCGATATTTTCGAGCGGCGGCGGCGAGGCCGCGATAAAACGCCTCGAGCCAGGCCCGGCTTGTGCGCGCATCGAGCGTGAGGGCGAGGACGGCGGCCGTCGGGCGCCCGCCCATGGCGGCGAGATCGCTCAAGTTGCGTTTCAACAGCTTGGCGCCGACCGCGCGCGGTGGCACGCGATCGTCGAAATGGCGGCCGAAGATCACCGGATCGACCGTGATGAGCTGGCGTCCGCGGCTCGCCGGCAGAATCGCGCAATCGTCACCGATCCCGAAAGGCGCGCGCGGCGAGGCGGCGCCGAGCCAGCGGCGAATCGCCAGAATCAGGCGCTCTTCACCGAGGGCGGCGACGGACGCGGAGTGATTCGTCGTGAACGGATGCACGCGTCATTTTCCGCCGCCCGCGAGGAGAACGAGAAGATTATTCAGATTGAAAAACGCGTGGCCGACGATCGCGGTGCCGATGGAGCCGGTGCGCTCGTAAGCGAGCGAGAACACGATGCCGAGGGTCGCGAGCGGCAGGTAGCTCGGCAGGTGAAAGTGGATCGCAGCGAAGAGCAGCGATGGCAGGACGAGCGCGACCCAGCGGTTTTGCCGCGTCCGGAGGTAGCGAAAGAGCCCGGCACGAAACAGGAGTTCCTCCGCCATCGGCGCGACGACGATTGCCGACGTGATGAAGAGGACGAGCCAGGGCGACGATGCCACCCGCTCGACCATTTCGACGGCGGGCTGCCGTTCGACCTCGATGCCGAACAGCTTCATGACCGGCATCCAGGCAAGACTGGCGAGGTAGACGAAGGGCATCGCGACGAGAAAGGTCGCGAAGCCGGACGTGAGGACGTTGCCGGGAACAGCGCCGTGAGCGAAAGACGGTTTCGCCGCGGGATTGGATGCAAGATAGAAGGCGACGCCGCCGAGCATTCCGCAATGGAGTGCGGCTGTCGCGGAGATCGTAAGCGCGTCGCCCTCGAGGCCGATCGATCTCGCGAGCAAACCGATGACGAAGCTGGCCGCAAAGCCGCCCATGAGGCCGTGAAAGATGAAGAACAGCAGCTCGGGCAGCGACGCAGTCCATTCGACGAGCCGCGGCGGCGTCGGCTGGGCGCGCGCTTCCGGCCGCAGAAAATGCCGCCAGAGCAACATCAGCCCGGCGGCGACGAAGAGGTACTGGCTCGCGATCGCGACGATTTTCACGAGGGCCGGAGGATTGGGACGCGCCGGCGCTGCGGCCTGTCGCTCACGCGATCCGGCCGTTCGCGAAGACCACGCGGCCGCCGACGATCGTGGTTTTAACGCGGCCGGTGAGCATCTGGCCGGACCAGGGAGAATTGCTCGATTTGCTGAAGCCGGACTTCGCGTCGTAGCGCCATTTTTCGTCGGGATCGAAGAGGCAGATGTCGGCGGGCTCGCCGACCGCGAGCGTGCCGCCGGGGAGATTCATGAGCTTCGCGGGGCGGCGGGTCATGAGATCGATGACGAAGGGGAGCTTGAATTTGTTTTGCCGCACGAGGACGTCGAGCGTGACGGCGAGGGCCGTCTCCGAACCGAGGATACCGTTGGGCGCGTAATCGAATTCCTTGTCCTTTTCGTAATCGGTGTGGGGCGCGTGATCGGTCGCGATGATGTCGAGTGTGCCGTCGCGGAGGCCTTCGATGAGCGAGCGGCGATCCTCCTCGGTGCGTAGCGGCGGGTTCATCTTGAAGTTCGTGTCGTAGGTCGCGAGCGCGTCGTCGGTGAGTGCGATGTGGTGCGGCGTGGCTTCGGCGGAGATGCGGGCGCCGCGTTGTTTCGCGCGGCGGATGACGTCGACGGAAAATTTCGACGAGATGTGCTGCAGGTGAATGTGTGCGCCGGTGTATTCGGAGAGGATGACGTTGCGCGCGACGATCAGGTCTTCGGCGGCGTTGGGCCAGCCGCGGAGTCCAAGCCGCGTGGATACGACGCCTTCATTCATCACGGCGCCGACGGTCATCGAATGATCCTGGCAGTGATCCATGACGGGCAGGTCGAACATCTTCGCGTATTCGACGGCGCGGCGCATGAGGTCGTTCGACTGCACGCAATCGCCGTCGTCGGTGATGGCGACGACGCCGGCGCGTTTGAGCGAGCCGATGGGCGCGAGGGATTCGCCCTTCATGCCGACGGTGATGCAGCCGGTCGGGTAAACGCGGATCACGGCGTCGCGCGCGATCACGTCCTTCATGAGCTGGATCGTGCCGGCGTTATCCGCGACGGGTGAGGTGTTGGGCATGCAGACGACGGTGGTGAAACCGCCGGCGGCCGCGGCGCGAGAGCCGCTGCCGATCGTTTCCTTGTGGGTCTGACCGGGCTCGCGGAAATGGACGTGGATGTCGACGAGACCGGGGCAGGCGATCTGGCCGCGGGCATCGATTTGTTTGGCGCGCTTCTTTGTATCGGCCGGGAGCGAGGCGACGATCTTGCCG
Source organism: Opitutaceae bacterium (assembly GCA_036675625.1). GTDB lineage: Bacteria > Verrucomicrobiota > Verrucomicrobiia > Opitutales > Opitutaceae > ER46. Next base: position 190,715 of record JAKFEQ010000005.1, read on the forward strand.
TCGGAGACGAACAGATCGCCGACGGCGTCGCGTTTGGCGGCGGGGTCGATGATGCGGGCGTTTTTGATCCAGAGGGAAGGCATTGAATTAAAGCTCCAAGATCCAAGCTCCAAGATCCAGAGAAGGTTCTGTTCTCAATGGGATCGATAGGAGACTGATATTATTTTGGAGATTGGGCATTGGCGGTTCTCTGGAGCTTGGTGCTTGGATCTTGGAGCTTCACTCCGAGTGCATGACCGATTCCGGCTGGCCGCCGGCGCAGAGGTAGAGGACGGCCATGCGGACGGCGATGCCGTTGGTGACCTGCTCGAGGATCACGCTGCGGTCACCGTCGGCGAGCTCGCTGTCGATCTCGACGCCGCGGTTGATCGGGCCGGGGTGCATGATGATCGCCTTCGGATTCAGCCAGGAGGCGCGCGTCTTGTTGAGGCCGAACATGCTCGTGTACTCGCCGAGCGAGGGAAACAGGCCGGCGACCTGACGTTCGTGTTGTATCCGAAGCAGCATGACGACCTCGGCGTCGGCGAGGGCGGACTTGAGGTCGTGCGAGACGCTGACGCCGAGCGGGGTGAAGGATTGGGGCACGAGCGTGGACGGGCCGACGAGCGTGACATCGGCGCCCATTTTGGTGAGCGCGTGGATGTTGGAACGGGCGACGCGACTGAAGAGGATGTCGCCGAGGATGACGACCTTGCGGCCCTTCAGGCTGCCGAGATGTTCCTGCATCGTGAAGGTGTCGAGGAGGCCCTGCGTGGGGTGCTCGTGCGAACCGTCGCCGGCGTTGATGACGGGGATGTCCAGGATGCGTGAGAGGTAGAGGGGCGAACCGGCGGCGGAGTGCCGGATGACGATCATGTCGGCCTGGAGCGCCTGGATGTTCTCGGCGGTGTCGCGCAGGGTTTCGCCTTTGGTGGTGCTGCTGCTGACACCGTCGAGCGAGATGACGTCGGCGCTGAGGCGCTTGGCGGCCATGTCGAAGGCCATGCGTGTGCGCGTGCTCGGCTCAAGGAAGAGGTTGACGATGGTCTTGCCGCGAAGGGCGGGGACTTTGCGCACGCTGCGTTTGAGCGTGCGCTTGAAGGCGGCCGCGGTGGCGTGAACCTGCTCGATTTCAGCGAGCGAGAGTTCTTCGAGGGTGAGCAGGTGGCGGCGGGTCCAGGGCATGGAAACCTACGGTTTCGGTTTTGAGTTGGAGTTCTGAAAATGGCGTTCCCCGACGCAGGGCGGAGGGATGAATCGGGATTAAAGGGCGGACTCGCGGGTGGCGGCGTTGGCGCGTTCGATTCGGATCTGGTCGTGTCCGGGATTTTGGGAATCGAGGGTGACGACGACTTTCTCGGCTGGTGTGGTGTCGAACGTGAAGCCGGCGTAATCGGCGGCGAAGGGAAGGCGACGACCACCGCGGTCGACGAGCACAGCGAGCTCGACCTTGGTCGGACGACCATGATCGAAGAGCTCGTCGAGCGCGGCTTTCATAGTGCGGCCGGAGAAGAGAACGTCATCCACGAGGATGATGTTGGCCCCGTGCACATCGCCGGGAATGTGCGTGGGAGCGAACTCCTTCGGGATCGGATGGCGGCCGATGTCGTCGCGATGGAAGGAGATGTCGAGGGTGCCGGCTCTAGCTGAGAGCTGAGAGTCCAGAGCCGAGAGCTCGAATGCGAGGCGGCGGGCGAGCTCGATGCCGCCATTGGCGATGCCGAGGAGGAGGAGCGGCGGGCTTTTGCGGTGGCGTTCGGAAATGGCGGCGGCGAGCTGCTTGATGGCAGTCTGGATCTTGTCGGCGCCGATCGTCTGGTGTTTGGCCACGAGATGCGGTTGTGGCGTCGCACGAAGGAGCGGTAAAGCGGGAAATGGGAAGGTTGCGCGGTGCGGCCGGGGGCGGCCGCGGTCCCAGGTGGCGGCACCTGAATTGCCGTCGTCGGCGGCGGTTTACGTGATCATGCGGGCGAGCGGTGGAACTAAGGCCGGCTCGGAGAGCCAGCCCCACCTGGTGAGAGCCCACCTAGAGATTCCGGGCGAAGAACTCCTCGAGTTTCTTGTAGTAGGCGATGCGGTTGGCCTCGCCGTAGAAGCCGTGACCTTCGTCTTTCGCTTCGATGAATTCGTAGGGTTTGTCGTGTTTCTTCAGCTCGGCTTCGAGGCGACGCCAGTGCTCGATCTTCACGCGCGGGTCGTTGAGGCCGTAGATGTGGAGCGAGGGAACGCGGATGCGTTCAACGAAGTTCACGGGGGAGCGGGCGGCGAGCTTTGCGGAGTCGAGCGCGACCCAGCTCTCGTAGAAACGCCGCGTCGCCTTCGCATCGTCGGCGGTCCAGCTCGTGAGATAGCGGAGGTCGGAAACGCCGACATAGTTCACGCCGCATTTGAAAAGCTCGGGCGTGAACGTGAGGCCGGCGAGCGCGGCATAGCCGCCGTAGCTGGCGCCGTAGATCGCAACGCGTTTCGGGTCGGCGATTTTTTCGGCGATGGCCCATTGCACCGCGTCGGTGAGATCGTCCTGCATCTTCGCGCCCCATTCGCCGCGACCGGCCACGTGGTGGCGGATGCCGAGGCCGCCGGAGCCGCGGTAGTTTACCTGCAGGACGGCGTAGCCGCGATTGGCCAGGAACTGGACTTCGGCGTCGAAGCCCCAGTCGTCGCGAATGCCGTAGGGGCCGCCGTGCGGGAGGAGGATGAGCGGCATGGGCCCGGATGCGGCGGCGGGTCGCGTGAGGTAGCCGGGGATTTTCAACCCGTCGCGCGCGGCGAACGCGATCGGCTCCATGGGCCGCATCTGTTGCGGGTCGATGTCGGGCAGGGCGGCGGTGAGCAGGGCAAGTTTGCCGGTGCGGAGATCGAGGACGTAATAGGTTCCGGGATCACGGTCGGACCATGCGTGAACGAGGTGAACCTGGCCGTCGGTGGAGGAGGATGTGAGGGAGATCTCGACGTCGGACAGGGTGTTGCGGAGTTTGGCGGCGAGTGCGGCGCGGGAGTCGTCGAGCCAGTGAGTTTCGCGACGGGAGCCGTTCGTGATGACGCCGAGCACGCGATTCGTGCCGCGTTCCCAGATCACCTGATCGATCTCAGCCTGCTTCGACGTGAAGAGGGTGGCGCCGAGCGCGCGGCTTCGTACGTCGAACGTGCGCAGGCTCATGCTGCCTTCGCGGTCATCTTCCGTGAAGACGTAGAGCGTGTGGTTGTCGGGCGCGAAACGGAGTGGGCGCCAGGGCGGCGTCTCGTGTTCGGTGTTCGAATAGAGGACGGTCCACTTGTCGGTGGGGTTTGCGCGGTACTCGAGCTCGTTGCGGTTGCCGCGCAGGCGAGTCTGGAGGCGCAGGGCGCCGGAGGTGTCGGCGATCCAGCCGGTGGTCGTGCCGTCCCACGCCGAGACGAGTTTGCGCGAGCCGTTGCGGACGTTGAGCAGGTAGATGCCGGGATCGGCGTTGTCGAAGGCGGCGCGCTTGTTGCGATTGGCCTTCGTGCCGAGAAACAAAACGTGATCGGGGTCGCGGTGGAGCGGATCGATGAGCGCGCCCTCGGTGGTGATGTCGAAATCGCTTTTGCGGGACTCGGCGAGGCGCTGGATCTTGCGCGTTTTCAGGTTCAGCGAGCCGTACATGAAGGACTCGTTGCCGCCGATATCGCCGGCGAAGAGGAGGGTGTCGTCGCCCTTCCATCCGACGAAATCGATCTCTTCCTTCTGGTCGTGGACGACCACTTCGAGCTTCTCGGAGGCGACGTCGTAGAGCATCACGCTCATGCGTTTCTGCACGGGGCCGAGGAAGGCGACGCGTTTGCCGTCGGGCGAGAGCGTGGCGCCCTGGATTACGCGTTGCGCGAAGAAGTGCTCGACCGGGATGGTCGCGCTGCGCGTGGCGGCGGCGGGCGCGGGAGTCGAAATCTGCGCGAGCGACGTGGCGGCGAGGGAGCACACGAGAGCGAGGCGGACGAGGAGCATGGCGTTCGGCGTTTGAAGGAGCGGCCGGGCAGGGTGCGGCAGCCAACGGACGCTGGCAAGAAGCACGGCCTCGGCGCTCGAGGTGTGACACTGATGTGCCACCGAAGCTTCTCCGAACCTTCCCTGAAGGCACCCCGAACCGTTGGAAGGGCTGAGTGTGACAGAATGATCCGCCCCAAAAAGAAACGTGGACGGGGCACCGCTTGCGTGCAGTGCGGGGAAACCTGCGGGTGATTACGGAAAACCCCCGGCACCGCAAAGGGCACCGGGGGTTCGCTTCAGTTCGACCGTCGCTGGCTGACGGGGCGGCCGAAAAGTGAGACGCGGGCGGGAAGTCAGGCCGGCTCGGAGAGCCGGGCCCCACCTTCGATCAGGGGACTTCGTAGATTTCCACGAGGGCTTCGCCGCTGGTGGTGCCGCTGCCGGCGGTGATTTGCATCGTGTAGCTGCCGGGGTCGAGGAGCGCGAGGGTCGAGGCGTCGGCGGAGCCGCCTTCGAGTGCGAAGGCGCCGACGAATTCGCGGGCCTGCAGCATCTCGGTCACGAAGTCGGCGCTGGCCCAATCGTTGTTCTCGAGGACGGAGCGCTGGTTGCTGTCGAAGATCTCGAGCTTGGGGTCGACGATCGCATTCGACACGCCGAAGGCGGCGAGCTGCGGGCCGATGCCGCGGGTGAGGAGCGTGCGCTTGCCGACGCCGGCGATGTTGAGGCCGAGGATGAGCGTGCTGTCGCCGCTGCCGGTGGGGCCGCGCACGGAGACGTTGGTGAACTTGCTGCCGCCGGTGACGTTGCCGAGGTCATAGACTTCGAAGAGCACGACGCCGCCCTGGCCGTTGTTGCTGAAGACGTGGATCGTGTAGCCCTTGCCGGCATCGAGCTCGAACACACCGGCGGCGTCGCGGCTGCCGGCTGGAAGCGAGAAGGCGCCGACGGACGTGAACGCGGTGGCGATGTTCGCGCTCCAGTCATTGTTTTCCGCGATCTTGGTGGAGCCGTCATAGACCTCGAGTTTCGGATCGGCCATGGCGCCGTCGATGTTGAACGTGGCCAGGCCGGGACCGACCGCGCGGATGAGGACGCGTTTCTTGCCGGTGCCGGAAATGAAGACCGCGGGGATGACCTTGTCACTGCCGCCGATCGCGATGCGGCCGGAGAGATTGCTGAGGCGTGAGGCGTTCGGGTCGATGGTGACGGAGGCGGGCGTGCTGGTGACGGTGGAACCGGAGCCCGTCACGCGAACGCTGTAGCTGCCGGTGTCGGTGGCGTCGGCGTTCTGGCGGAGCAGGATGGCGTTGGTGCCGCCGGCGGCCGCGGAGATCGCGTTGCCGTTGCGGAGCCATTGGTACGCGAGGCCGTTGCCGATGGCGGAGGCCGCGAGCGCGAAGGTACCGCCGGGCGAGACGACCTTGTCGAAAGGCTGCAACACGATTTGCGGCGCGCTGGCATTCGGCGGGACGGTGAGGGCGCCGGCGGTGAACGTCTGCGTGCCGGCGGGACTCGTGACGCGGACGGTGTAGGTGCCGGCGTGGGCGGAGCTGACGGTGTTGACGATGTAGGGATTGGCGGTGGCGCCGGCGATGGCGGTGCCGTTGCGGAACCATTGATACGTGAACGGACCGGTGCCGAGGACGGGGATGGGGATGACGAAGCGGCCGCCGGGAATGACGTTGAGGGAAGCCTGGCGGAAGCCGCCGGGAAGGGCGGGCGCGGTGGCGGCGGCAATGGTGGTAAACGCAGTCCCGGCCGAGCCCGCGAAGGAGTAGCTGCCGCCCCATCCGCCCCAGGAACTGGAGCTGACACCGTTGCGGGAGCTGGCGGCGTAGCTGCTCTGTCCTGGGAGAATGGATACGGTGACGGTCTTGGTTTCGCCCGGGGCGAGGACGCCGGCGTGGACGGCGGCGCGGCCGACGTGCGAGTCGTCGGTGTAGACATCGGTGCCCCAGACCGGGCCGGAGGTGGCGCCGGTGACGGAGAGCTCGAAGGACTGGCCGACGCGGCTGCGGTAACCGGTGAGGGCGAGGGGCGCGGCGATGACGTTGGCGGTGACGGCGGCGGCGGTGTTGTTGCTGCCGCTCACGGCGGTTCCGACCGAGCCGCCGGTGTAGAGCGTGCCGATTTCAGCGGCGGTGAGCGCGCGATTGTAGATGCGGACCTCGTCGAGATCGCCGGTGAAGAGGTCGAGGCCGTTGTCAGAGCCGGCGATCATCAGCATGGCCGTGGCGAAGGTGCCGAGCGCGCGGCGTCCGGTGGTGGGCGCGGACGAGTTGCTGTTGATGTAGAAGCGGGTCTCGGAGCGGTTGTGCGTGACGGCGACGTGGGTCCATTGAGTGAACGCGGTGCCGTTGCCGGTGCCGACCATGGAGCCGGAAAAGGCGGGCGGGTAGGAGCCATTGCCATCCTGCAGGAAGCCGACGCGCCGGGCGTTGGTGGTCGCGCCTTCGAGGAAGGTGCCGTAATAGTGCGAGGAGCTACCGGCGGGGCCGACGGAGACGAGGCGGGGGTTGAAGTTACCGGGGCCGGTGGGGCGGACGAAGAACGCGATGGTGGAGGCGGAGGCGGAGAACGAGCTGTTCACCAAGGCGCGGAGCCGGACGCCGTTGGTGCGGAGCGCGCCGGCGCCGACGCGACCATCGGTGCGCGTCACGGTGCCGTTGACGGGCGCGAGGGTGAAGCCGCGGCCGGAGTCGTCGCGGAGGAGATTGTTCGCGTCGTTGAAACTATAATACGCCAGGAGGTCACCGCTGGTGGTGCCGCCGCCGCCACCTCCCGAACCGCCGCCGCCGGTTCCTCCGCCCCCTGTTCCGCCACCGCCCGTGCCACCGCCGCCGGGTGCGGCGGTGAAGGACGTGCTGGGGTTGAGGCGGAAGGAGGTGGTGTTGTTGCTGCCGGCAACAGGATCGCCATAGCCCGAGCTGAGCTGGTTGTTGGCGATCTGAGCGGTGCGGATGTTGAGCTGGGCGAGCGAGCCGCCGCCGGTGAACGTGACCGCGCCGGTGGCGCTGACGGTTCCGACGAGCTGGTTACCGACGAGGCTGATCTGGCCATCGGCGGTGACCGTGGCGATGTAGCCGCCGACGGAGGACTCGGTCGTCTGGTTGATGATGGGGATGACGACGCGGGTGTTGATGGTGCCGATGTAGGTGCCGGCGTATTGGGACTGCGCGAGGGCAGAGCTGGCGGCGAGGAGCGCACTGGTGAGGAGCGCGCCGGCGCGAAGTACACGGAGTCGGGAGGCCAGTGGGCTGGCGAGTGAGGTATGCATGATCTGAAGCGTGGAGCTGACTGCTGAAACTGCTGGAACGAGCTGGACGCCTCAGAATAGCGCGGGCGCGAAGGGGCGACGATACGCATAGGTGCGTATCTGCGAGAAAATGGGTGAGCGTAACGATCGTGCGGATACACGCCGGCCATCCCGGCGCCGGAGGCCGGCAGGATGCGGGCGGTACTTCGGGCGAAACGCTACGGGACTTCGACTTCGTAGATTTCGATCAGGGCGGTGCCGCTGGTGTTGGCGGCGCCTCGAGCCTCGGCGACGTAGTTGCCGGGATTGAGCGTCACGAGCAGTGCTGCGTCCCGCGAGGCGACGGGCAAATTGAAGGCGCCGACGGCAGTGAACGCGGATTGGAGGGCGGCGCTTCCGGCCCAATCGTCGTTGGTCGCGATCGGTGTCGCGATGCCGGTGCGGAACAGCGCGAGGCGTGGATCGGCGTGCGAGTCGGGGAGATTGAAGGCAGCCAGGCCGGGGCCGATCGCGCGGATCAGGAGTGTCTTGGGGGTGGCGCCGATGAGGACGAAGCCGGCACTGAGGGAGGAGTCGGTCGCGATAGGCTTGAGGACGGAGACGTTGACCAGTCGCGGGCTGGCGAGGCCGACGGCGTGCGCCGGGGTGGCATCGTAGACCTCGGCGATCACGGAGCCGGTCGCGGACGCGTTTGCGGAGGAAACGCGCACGCTGCTGTCGCCGGGAGAAACTGCGGGAGCGAAGAAGGCGGCGTCGCTCGAATCGACGGAAAGAAAGGCGAAGGCCCCGACTTGGGAACTAACGTCGACGTGGGCTCCGTTCCAGTTGTCGTTCTCGCCAGTTTTGGCCGGACCGGCGAAAAGCTCGAGCTTCGGGTCGGAGTGTGCCTGAGAGACGTTGAAGCGCGCGAGCGAGGGGCCGGCTGCGCGGACGAGCAACGGTTTGGTTCCTGCTGTGGCGGCACCGCTGGTGACGAAGCCCAGCGTGAACGTGGCGTCGGGCGTATCGAGCGAGGTGAGAACGGACAGGTTGACCAGGCGGCCTTCCAATGGGGGCGGGACTGTATCGAGTGTGACGGGCGCGCTCAGTGTGGTGCCGATGGGATTGCGGATTTCGACCGTGTAGCGCCCGGCCGCTGCGGCACTGGTCGCGGGGATGCGATAGCTGGAAAGGGTGGCACCGGGGATCGCGGTGCCATTGCGGCGCCATTGAAACGTCGTGGTCGTGCTCGGGTTCTCGAGCGTGACGGCGAACGTGGTGGGACGGCCCTCGGCGACGATGCGCGACGCGGGTTGAACGGCGATGATCGGCGGAGCGATGGCCTGAAGGACGGCGATCGCGTCGAGGTGCGTGTCGATGTCGGGCGTGAGCTGATTGGTGCCAACGGCGACGTATCGGCCGTTTCCATACGCGACTCCGCGCCAGAAAATTGTGGCTGCTCCGGGCACCGAAGCGAGCGGCGCCCAGGTGAGTCCGTCGAAGGAGGCGAGTAGGAAGCGGCCCGCAAAAAAGCGACCGCCCGCATGGGTGAGGAACGGAATCTCGCCGACGCCGGGATTGTTGTCGCGGGTGAAGACGGTGCTTCCGTCCGTTGAGATCAGTAAAGCGCTGCCGCGGAGGCCGATGAGCCGGTTGTTGCCCAGGGCGAAATTCGAGACGCCGGCGAAGGCCGGAAAGGGAGTCCAGGATGCGCCGTCGACGGTCGTGGCGGCATAGGCGATGAGATTGGTGCCCGGGCTGCCCGCGTGATAGCTGACGAAGTATCTGCCGCGGATATGGCCGACGTCCCGGACTCCCAGGAGGTGACCCGCGGCAGTGGCGTTGGGAAGCGGCGGAGTGGGCGTCCACGTGAGCAGGTCGGGAGAGTAAATGGGGGAAGCGGGCGTCACGCCGCTCGTGCCGAGAAGTCCGCTGCGGCCGTCGGAAGCGAAACCATTCACGCCCAGGCTCGATACGATCGGCTGTGATTGCCAGACATCGCCGTCGACGCTCCGCCAGAGTGTGCCGCGTTCGGCGATGTAGAAAGCGCCGGCGGCGAAATACACCGTGGCGGTCGGGGAGATCATGGTGGTGGCGGGAGTCCACGTGATGCCATCGACGCTCCAGGCGACCGAAGGCGTGGCGCGCTCGGGATTGAACGTCGCGACAAAGCGACCGTTGCCAAACGCGATGCTCTGGCCGCCCCGGGCGGTGGGGAGGTTGACGCGGCCAATCGTCCACGCGGATTGCGCGGGAGCGGTGGCGGGAAGGAGGAGGACGGCTACGACGAACAGACGGCGGAGGGACATTGGCGTGGGAAAGGGGACCGCTGTCGGTGCTCAGTTGATCTCGTAGATTTCGACCAGGACGTTGCCGCTTCCGGTGAGGGCCATGGCTTGGGCGACGTAATCGCCGGGTTGAAGCGTCAGCAGAAGGGCGGCGTCGCGCGATGCCGGCGGCAGCGGGAATGCGGCCACGCGATCGAACGCGGACGACAGCGTCGATGTGCCGCGCCAATCTTCGTTGGTGGCGATCGGCGCAGCGGTGCCAGCGCGATAGACGGCGAGCTGCGGGTCGGAGAGCGTGGGCGAGACGCCGAATCGATCGAGCGTCGGGCCAATGACGCGGATCAAGACGGTTTTGGTCGTGGCGCCAGCGATCACGAAGCCGGCGGTGAGCGAGTCGCCTGAGCCGAGTGGTTTCATCACGGAGACATTGACCAACCGCGGCGTCGCGTTTGTGACGGTGTCGGGCGGCGTCGCGTCGTAGACTTCGGCGATCACCGAGCCGGCGCTGCCGGAGGCGCCGCGGATGCGCATTGTGGAATCGCTGGCTGAACTCGCCTCGGCGAAAACGGCTGCATCCTTGGAGTCCGCGGCGAGAAAGGGGAAGGCGCCGACGCGGTTTGCGGTGTCGAGCAGCGAGTCGGTTCCGCCCCAGTTGTCGTTCTGGGTAATCCTGGCCGCCCCGGCGTAAAGTTCGAGACGAGGATCAGGGTGAGGACTGCCGACGCCGAAGCGGATGAGCGAAGGACCGCCGGCCCGGATGAGAAGGGGCTTCGCACCGCGGGTGCCGGGGCCGCCAACGACGAAACCGACGGTGACGAAGGCGTCGGAATCAGCCGCGGTATCGAGCGAGGTGAGCACCGAAAGATTAACAATGCGCGAAGCTTCGCTGGGTGGGACGACGTGGAGCGCGGCGGTGGCGCTCAAGACGGAGCCGAGGGGGTTGCGGATCTCGACGGTGTAGCGGCCGTTGTGGGCGGCGGTGGCCGACGGAATGACGTAGGTAGACGCCGTGGCGCCTGGAATTGGCGCGCCGTCGCGGCGCCATTGAAAGGTCGTGGTGTCGCCGGTGTTTTCGATGCCGACGGAAAACTCGGCGCGTTCGCCTTCGACGATGGTTCGGCCGGCGGGCTGAGTGGCGATCACGGGCGAAGCGGGAGCAGAAAGAATCGCAAGGACATCGACGCCGGTCGTGCCACCCGGGGGCGGCCAATCGAAGCCACCGGCAATGTATCGACCTTTCCCATACGCGACACCCCACATGGCCGAGCTCGCGGTTTTGCTGGCGGCGGCCAGTGCCCCCCAGGTGACGCCGTCGATCGAAGAAAGGAGATTGCGCGCCACGAAGAAACGGCCGCCGGCGAAGAAGAGTTTCGCGGGATTGAAAATGTCCTCCATCGTGCGGTGCGACGTGAAGGTCGTGCCGTCGGTGGAAATGAGGATGTCGAGGCCGACGATCGCGACGAGGCGACCGTTGCCGCCGGCCATGCCGCCGGCAAAGGCGAGTTGAGGGACGAGCGTCCAGGAGGTGCCGTCGACGGTCGAAGCGGCGTAGCCGGTGGGGACGGTGTTCTGTGGCGTGGTGCCGGTGAAGACCACGTAGGAGACAAAGTAACGGCCGGCGCCATAGGCCAGGTGCACGAGGTTTACCTGAGCACCGGGCTGGTCGGCGTGAGGGAGAGGTGCGGTCGTGCGCCAGGTTTTTAGATCGGGCGAGAAGGTGAACGGGCCCCCCAGGTTGGTGGCGAGGAGGAGGCCTTCGCCGTTGGTGGCGGTGAGCGTATAGGCGAAGTTGGGGTCCGGGCGGGTGTGGACGTTTTCCCACGAAAGGCCGTCGGTGCTGCGCGAGACGCCGTTGAAGGTCACGCTGTAGAAGTGACCGTTGATGAAATGAAGCCCGCCAGTGACCACGGGCGCAGGGGTGAAGTCGCGCCATACCTGGCCATCGGCGCTCCAGACAAAACCGGAGCCCGAGGGACCGCCGCTCACGGACATGACAAAGCGGCCATTACCGTAAGCGACGCCGGTGATCGCGCTGATGGTGATGCCGGGAACGTTGGCCCGCGTGATGGTCCAGGCAGATTGGGAGGACGCTACGAGAGGAAGGAGCGCGGCGAGGACGCCGAGGAGACGGATCAGCATAAAAAGCTGCCGACGCTGGCAGGCGGCGGCGGTTGAGGGGAGTGTGCGAGGGCTGGGTTTACCCGAATGCGGGTGGCGCCGAGCGTGGAAAGCTTGGGAAGGAATCAGAAGCCGCTGCGATGATCGTCGGGATGTTTGCGCGACTCATGGAACCTCGTAGACTTCGACGAGTGCGACGCCGGCGGTGCCGGGGGCACCTTGGGCCTCGGCGATGTAGTTGCCGGGATCGAGCGTGAGCAGGATCGCGGCGTCGCGGGAACCGACCGGCAATACGAATGCGCCGACGGCGTGGAAGCTGTCGGCGAGAGTTTTGCTGCCGCCCCAATCGTCGTTGGTGGCAAACGGCTCGGATTCGCCGGCGCGATAGACGGCGAGGCGTGGATCGGCGAGCAGGCCGGAGACGCCGAAAACCTCGAGGAACGGGCCGACCGCGCGGACGAGGACAGTCTTCTTTGTGGCGCCGCCGATCACGAATCCCGCTTTCAATGCGTTGCCGCTGCGGATCGTTTTGCGGACCGAGACGTTGACGAGGCGCGGCGTGGTGAGGGTGAGCGAGCCGGCGGGCGAAGCGTCGTAGACCTCGGCGATGAGGGCGCCGGTGGCGCCGTTGTTCGCGGTGAGACGCACGCTGCTGTCGCCGAGGGGAAGGTTGCTGAAGACGGCGGCGTCCTTCGAATCGTCGGTGAGATAGGGGAAAGCGCCGACGCGTTGGCCCACCTCGACCAACGTGCCGGCGCCGTTCCAGTTGTCGTTCTCGGAAATCTTGGTCTGACCGCTGAAGAGTTCGAGGCGGGGGTCGGCGTTGGGTGACGTGAGGTTGAAACGTGCCAGCGACGGACCGCCGGCGCGGACAAGCACGGGTTTGCTGCCGCTGGTGTTGGTTCCGCCGACGACGAAGCCGACGAGGAACTCGGGTTCGTCCGAATGGAGTTCGCTGAGCACGGAGAGGTTGATGATGCGGCCGGGCTCGGGCGGCGGAGGCGGCGGAGTGTGCGAGATCGTGACGACCGCGGTGTGCGAGACGGTCGTGCCGAGGGCGTTGCGAGCTTCGACCGAGTAGCGGCCGGCGTCGGCGAGCGTGGTGCGCGCGATGTTGAAGGTCGCGCTGGTGGCGCCGGCGATCGGCTGTCCGTCGCGTCGCCATTGGAACGTGATCGTCGGATCGACGTTGGCCATCGTGACGGAGAAGCTGAGCGGTTCACCCTCGAGGAGGGCGCGATCGGTCGGCGGCGTGGAGAATGCCGGCGCGGCGGTGGCGGTGAGGCGGAGGACGAGATCGGGCGCGGCGCCGGGATTGTTGTCGCGACCGATGGCGATGTATCGACCGTTTCCATACGCGATGTCGAAGATCTGGGCGTTGACGGTGGGATTTGTCGCGAGCGGATTCCAGGTGAGGCCGTCGAAGGAGGCTTGCAGGCTGCCGAGGAAAAAGAAACGGCCGCCGGCGAAGCCCAGGCGGCCGCCGTTGATGAGAGTGGGATTGGGGTTGAACGCGGTGCGCGTGAAGGTGCGTCCATCGGCGGAGGTGGCGATGCTGCCGCCGAGGAAGGCGATGAGGCGGCCATTGCCGTCGGCGAGGAATGGATCGCCGGGGATTTCGGGCACGGGATCCCACGCGGTGCCATCGGTCGTCGCGACGACGAAGGCGCGGAGATTGAAGTTTGCGAGCATGACGTTGTAGGCGACGAAGTAGCGGCCGGCGATGCAGGCGATGTCGCCGACGGAGACCTGACCGAGTTGACTCTCGGGCAGCGGTGCGGTCCGCCGCCAGGTCGTGCGATCGGCGGTGAAATAGAGCGTCTTGTCGATGAGGCTGCTTTTGCCGACGAGCATCCCGCGTCCGTCGGTGGCGATGGTGCGAAATCCAGAAAGCGGATCGGTGAGCGGAACAGGTTCCCAGGTGGCGCCGTCGCTGCTGCGGAAGATGGAGGAGCTTGCGGCGAGGTAGAAACTGCCGGCGACGAAGCGGACGGTGCCTTGTTGCGGCAGGTAAATATTCCCGGCGGGACGCACGGGATGCCAGGTTTCGCCGTCGGTACTCCAGGCGACGCTTGGGGTGTCGGCACCGTTGCCGCTGGTGGTGAGCACGAAGCGGCCGTTGCCGAACGCGATCGAGTTGATGTAAGTGACACCCGCGAGATTCGTGCGGCCAACGGTCCAGGCGGATTGGGCGGAGGCGACGAGCGGGTGAAGCGTGGCGATCAGTAGGAGACAGCGCAGAAGCATAAAGGCGCATTCAAGCCCAATGGGGTCGTTGCAGACTACCCTCCGAAATACCGGAATTGCGGTAGACGAGAGGCTTGACAGAAGCAGCGGAGAACCCGCTCCGCTGGAGAGGTGCGACGCCACGCCGTCGGGAGGCTACGGCACTTCGTAGACCTCGACGAGAGCTACGCCGGTGGTGTCGTTCATGCCGCTGACTTGGGCGGTGTAGGTGCCGGGGACGAGCGTGACGAGGATGGCGGCGTCGCGGGTGCCGGGAGTGAGCGGAAACGCGCCGACTTGGGTGAACGTCGTCGTGAGGGCGTTCGCGTTGGACCAGTCGTTGTTTTCGGCGAGCTTCACGGTGCCCTGGTAAAGCGCGAGCAGCGGGTCGCCGAGGGCGCCGCCGACGCCGAGCCCGGTGAGGCTGGGGCCGAGGCCGCGGATCAGGACTTTTTTCGGGAGGTTGCCGGAGATGACGAAGCCGGCGATGAGGAGATCGCTGCTCGTGCCGACCTGGCTGCGCGCGGAGAGGTTGGCGAGCCGCGCGCCGTCGGCAGGCGCGGTGTCGTAGAGTTCGGCGAGCGCGATCCCTTCGGCGATCGACGCGCCGGGCACGGCGGTGATTTGCGCGGTGTAGCTGCCGGGGCTGGTGAGGCGGAGGAGCGCGGCGTCGCGAGAATTTTCGGAAAGGGGAAACGCGCCGGTGGCGGTGAAAATGGGCGCGAGATCGGCGGACCAGTTGTCGTTCGAGGCGAGAATGGTCGAGCCGGTGAGAACCTGGAGTTGCGGATCGGCGAGCGCATCGACGACGCCAAAGGGCGTGAGCGTGGGACCGATGCCGCGCAGGAGGATGTCCTTGTCGGGCGTGCCGGCGACGTAGAAACCGACGATGAGCGTGCGGTCGCCCGTGCCGGCGGTGGTGCGGACGGAGAGGTTGACGAGGCGCGGCGTGAGGATCGGGTCGCCGGGGCCGCGGACGGTGACGGCGGCGGGCGGGCTCAGTACGGTCCCGAGGGTGTTGGTGATCGCGACGGCGTAGTTGCCGGTGTGCGCGGAGGTGACGGCGGGCAAAGTGAGCGTGGCGGCGGTGGCGCCGGCGAGCGGGGCGCCGTCCTTGAACCACTGATACGCGAACGGGCCGGTGCCGGTGGCGGAGACGGTGAGCTCGAGCGTGGTGCCGGTGATGGCAGCGTGCGGTTGCGGCGCGAGAGCGACGGCAGGTGCATCGGCGATGGCGCGGCCCGTGCGGCGGGCGTTGTGGCGGTATTGGGGCCAGGGGCCGGCGGCGACGGCGCCGATGTCGAGGGCGTAGATGCCGTGGTCATTACTGCCTATATAGAGCGTGGTGCCGGCGATCGCCGGTGAAGAGCGAATGATGTCTCCCGTGGACCAGGTGCGCTTGAGCGTGCCGTCGGGATTCACGGCGTAGAGCAGGTTGTCGTAGCTGCCGACGTAGATGGTGCCGTTGGAATCGACGGCGGGTGAGGAGGCGCGGACTTCGCCGCCGAGTTTGTACGTCCAGCGGGCGGCACCGGTGGCGGTGTCGACGGCGTGGAGGAAGCCGTCGTAGCCGGCGAAATAAACGGTGCTGCCGTCGGGGCTGAGCGCGGGCGAGGAGGAGGTGCCGAGGCGGGCGTCGGTGTACATCCAGCGCTGGGTGCCGGTGGGTGTGACGGAGTAGAGGCGGCCGGAGGTGAGCGTGCCGAAGTAGAGATTGCCGGCGGCGTCGAGGGCGACGGCGGTGTAGACGGCGTTATCGGTGGGGAAATCCCACTTCCTCGTGCCGTCGGGATTTATGGCGTAGAGCCGGTGGGTATTGGTGGTGGGTTCGTCGGAGCCGAGGTAGATCGTGCCGTCGGGAGCGATCGTGGCGGAGGCGTAGGAATTGCCGGGGATGGCAAAGGACCATTTCTGCGCGGCGCTGGAGCCGTTGTCGGTGAAGGTGAAGAGGCGGCCTTCGTCGGAGTGGAGGTAGATCGTGCCGTCGGCGGCGAGGGCGACGGCGTTGTTGGCGTTGATGCCGTTGCCGACGACGATCTCCCATTTCTTCGCGCCGGTCGCGCTGTCGAAAGCGTGGAGTTTTGCGTTGTTGCCGGCGGAGCCGGTGGGGCCGGCGCCGATATAAAGCGTGCCGTCAGGCGCGAGCGCGGCGGCAGAGGTGTCCTGGGCGGCCTCGAAATTGATCGCGGGCCAGCGGCGGCGGCCGTCGGCGTTAAAGGCGTGGAACCAGCCGTCGACGCTGCCGACATAGACGGCGCCATCGGGGCCGACGGTGGGCGCATTGGTGACGCTGCCGCCGGCGATGCCCTGCCAGAGGGAGTCGTTCAACGTGAGGATAAAGGGAGCGTTGGTCGGCGGGATCGAGCCGGTGGATTTGCCGTCGACCTGGATGAAATATGTGAGGCCAGCGGTGGCGTTCACGGTGACGATGGCGGCCGTGTAAGTGTTGACGCCGCCGTTCTCGCGATCGGCGTCGTCGCTGGAGCCGACGAGCGCGAGTGTGTTCAGCGTGGTGCCGGTGTAGACGGCGAGCAGTGGGTCGAAGCCTTCGCTCTTGAGCGCGAACTGGAAGCGGTCGGTGGCGGGAGCGGTCCAGCGATACCAGAGGGATTTTCCGCCGCTGAGCTCGCGTATGCGCGGCTCGCCGGGCTCGAGGGTGGCTTGCGCGTTGGCGGCGTGGATGGCGGTGCTGCGGCCGGTGATCGGCTGGGCGTTGGCGAAGGTGTCGTTGGGAGGAATCGCGCCGAGGTCGAGGAGCGTGAGGCCGTCACTCGCGGAGGTGGCGGAGAGGCCGGATGGTTTTCCGCCGACGACGATTTGATAGGTGGTGCCGGCCTGGGCGGAGAACTCGAGGCGCGAGGTGAGTTTGCCGGGCTCGTCGTCGTTCGAGGCGATCGGCGTGAGCGCGCTGAGATCGGTGCCGGTGAAGACGCCGACGAGGGTGTCGTAGCTGCTGCCGTCGGTGGAGAGGCGGACGTTGGTGGTGAGAGTGGGCGTCCACTCCCACCAGAGCGTGGCGGTGGCGGGAAAGGCTGCGAGGGCGGGGCCGTCGGGCGTGGCGCCGGTGTTGACGGAGCGGATGGCGAGATTGGAGCCGCGGAGGCGGGCGCGCGTCGCGAAGTCGTCGTTGAACGGGCGGTTGTCGGTGGAGCGGATGGCGCGGTCGACGTTGAGCCGGCCGCCGGATTGGACGCGTCCTGAGAATGTGGATACGAGGTCGACGGTGCGCAGGACGCGGTTGATGAGCTGGCGGTAGGTGTCGTTGGGGAACTCGGCCTTGAGCAGGGCAAAGGCGCCGGCGACGTGCGGTGCGGCCATGGAGGTGCCGGAGCGACTGACGTAGAGCGTGGAGGGGTCGTGCCAGAGCGAATAGATGTCGTAGCCGGGCGCGAAGAGCTCGACGGAGCCGGAGCCGAAATTGGTGCTGACGGGACGGTCGTCGCGATTGGTGGCGTTGGCGACGGAGAGGACGTTTTCGAGGCGGTGGCTCGCAGGATAATGGGCGAGGAGATCCATGTCGGCGGCGTCGTTGCCGGCGGCGGCGACGAAGATGATGCCGGCGTCGCGCGCCTTGCGGATGGCATCGTATTCGGCGGGGTCGAACTGGATGACGGCACCGGAGGCGGCGCCGTAGCTGGCGTTGATGATGTGGGCGCCATGGGCGATCGCGTAGTCGATGCACTCGATGGCGTCGGAGGTGCTGCCGCGGCCGGCGGGGTTTGCGGTGGTGGCGTTGGTGGCGCCGCGGAGAAATTTCAACGCCATGATCTTCACGCGCCAGGCGACGCCGGTGATGCCGGTGGCGTTATCGCCGACGGCGCCGATGATGCCGGCGACGTGGGTGCCGTGGCCGTGGTCGTCGCGCGGGTCGCCGGCGGCGGGTGAGGTACGGGGGAGGATGGCGTTGATGCCGTGGGCGTCGTCGAGGTAGCCGTTGCTGTCATCATCGCGGCCATTGCCGGGAATCTCGCCGGGATTGATCCACATGTTGGCGGCGAGGTCGGGGTGATCGTAGCGGACGCCGGAGTCGATGACGGCGACGACGATGTTCGAGGCGTCGGTGCGAACATCCCAGGCGGCGGCGGACTTGATGTCGGCGCCGGCGACGCCGTTGTTCGAGCCGTTGTTGGCGTGCGCCCACTGGCGGAGAAAATCGGGATCGTTGGGCGTGGCGGTGGCTTCGCGGATGGTGTCGAGCTGGACGTACTCGTAACGGCCGGTGGCGCGAAGCCGGGCGACGGCCTCGGCAGCGGTTTCGTCATCGCGAATCTCGAGGAGGCGGAGTCCGTCGAGCCGATCCCAGCGACGTTGCAGGCGAAGACCTTCTCGGCTTTCGGCGGCGTCGGCGGTGGCGCGGCGGGCGGCTCGCGGCTTCGCGAGAATGACGCGATCGCGATAGCCCTGGCGGATCTCCTTCGCAGTGAAAGGAGCGGGATCAGCCACCGGGGGGTAAATCGCCGCGCGCGCGAGGGGGTGGAGCGAGACGAACGCTACCAGGACGACAAGCGCCGCGAGGACGGAGCGAGGGGGTATGTTTTTCAATGCCCGGCGAAGATGCGAGGAGAGTGCCGGGAGACAAGCGGCAGGCGGAGGTGCCGCGAAGTTGCCGCGAAAGTGCGGTGGAGTTGCGGCCGGGCGGTGAGTGGGATGCGCGGGGCGTAGCAAGGAAAGCGACAGGAAGAAATTCAGGAACTCGGCCGAAATAGAATCGGGCCTTGGGCGAACGCTTGAGGCAAAACGCGCAACTCTGAATGCTTAACGACTAACGTTTAACGCCTAAGGTCGGAGCTCCGGTTTGAAAGGTTTTCGGCCGCGGATGCCGGCGCTATTTCAGGAGCTTTTGGTCGGCGAGCCACTCGATGAAACGCTGCGGCCAGGCGCCCGCGGGGGATTTGTTGGTGTCGCGCAAACCGAAGCCGTGGCCGGCCCCGGCGTAGAGATGAAGCTCGGCGGGGACACCGGCTTTCTTGAAGAGCAGATAGACGTTTGCGAGGCCTTCGGAAATGTCGGGGCGGTCTTTGAACCCGGCGGCGAGGAAGGCCGGCGGCGCGCCTTTGGCGGGTTTGATGAGGCTGGATTTTCCGGGATAGATCAGCGCCTGGAAATCGGGGCGTGCGCTTTGGCGATCGATCGGATCGGAAGCGGCGGTGTCACCGGGCGCGGCGCGCATGGCGGAGAGAAACGCGATCTCGCCGCCGGCGGAAAATCCGAGAATGCCGACGCGCGCGGGGTCGATATTCCATTCCTGCGCGCGACTGCGCACGAGGCGGAGCGCGCGCTGGCCATCGGCGAGGCCGTGGACGTCCCATTGATACGGCGACTGGCCTTCGGGGGCGGCGGCGTCCTTGCCGAGACGGTGTTTGAGGACGAAGGCGGCGATGCCGCGTTGGACGAGCCACTCGGCGACGTTGTAGCCTTCGTGGCGCATCACGAGCGTGCGATGGCCGCCGCCGGGGACGACGACCACGGCGGTGCCGGTGGCTTTGTCCTTGGATGGCAAATACACCGTGAGCGACGGGTGGTGGATGTTGGAGACTTTGTCGCCGTCGACTTTCTCGGGTTCGTCCTTACGGGCTTCGGAGCCCGGCGCGCCTTGGGGCCAGAGCGGGAGGATGGGACGGTCGGTGGAGGGGGCGGTTGCAGCGCGGGTGGGCGCGACGCAGAGCATGCACGCGGTGACGAGCACGAGAAATGCAGCCGGGGCAAAATGGGCGGAGGCGGGGCGACGATTCATGGGGAGGACGGGGAATGTGGCCGCGCGCAAAACGCCGGCAAGCCTCCGTGCCGGTGCTGGTGCGCGCACTGTACCGGAGCGAATCGCTCCAGCGCGCACTGGGATGAACCGTGTCAACGCGGAGAAAACGCGAAGCCGTAATCGTCGATGCGCAGCTTTATGGCTTGGCTGGGATTGGCGATGACGTTGGGAGCGGAGATGCGCTCCACCTTGGTCGCGGAATGCACGCGCTCGACGGCGATGCTATAGCGAATCGTGCCATCTTCGCGGCGGGTGGGAGTGATTTTATAGATCACGCCGTCTTTCAGCGGGAACACGTTTTCCTCATCGTAGCGGAGCGTGGCTCGCAGGACTTCGAACGTCTCGTCCGTGCCGATCGTCACTGCGCCCGTGAGCTCGAGGCGCGCGTCCTTGATCTTGGCGTCGGCCACGAGCCGGAGCTTCATTTCGTTGCCGTCGCGCGAGAGGATGAGGGTGTCGGCTTGGGGGTCGAACGCGCCAATGGTGTAACCGGCGAATCTTCCCTTGCTCACGATCCACTCGGTCTTGCCGGTCGTGGTGTCGGTGAGCGCGAAACGCGTGAGATCGCGCGTCGCGAGGATGCCGACGAACTGGATTTCGGCGCGCGCGAGATGGGACGACGCGGCGACGAGCAGGCTGAGGGCGAGGGGAAAACGGCGGAGCGCGGGCAGGGCGTGCCGCGAGCGGGGTGGCAGCGGGCTCATACGCGCAACAGACGGCGCGCGCGGGCGCCGGTCACGTTTTCTTTTGCGACTTCACGAGCTCGACGGCGTAGACGTGCGTGATGGCGCGACCGCGTTCGTCGCGCGGGCTGTGAAAGTTCCCGCTGAAGATGATCCACTTACCGTCGGGCGTGAACGTGAGGTTGGGTTCGACGCCGGTGGTCTTGCTGTAGTCGTGGCGCGCCATGTTCACGAGTTTTTCGGATTTGAGAAAGCCCGTGGCGATGAGCTCGCGGCCGGGTTCGCGCGGGGAATTGCCGCGGACCATCGCCGGGCGAAAAAGATAAATCCACTGGCCCTGTGCCGGCGGAGCGATCGTCTCGCCGTCGGGTCCGCGGGCGGCGACGCTGCCCGGATAACCGCCATCGCCGGCGAAGACGCTGCCGTCGGGCGAGATATTATAGTGGACGGACCACTCGCGGCGCTCGAGGTGATACCAGGTGCGTCTGCCGGTCGCGATCTCGTACCCGGCGAGCCAGAAGACGGTGCTGCGCGGAGTCTGCAGATCATACCAGACCGTCTTCCCGTCCTGGCTGAAGAACTCGTGGCCCCAGATCTCCATGTTCATGGTGCGCTGGTGGACGGATTTCGCGGGCGTGCCGTCGGCGCGGATGATCCAGGTGCGCTCGTTGAAATGCCACGGACCTTCGTGGCAGAAGAGGATTTGGAGTGGATCGGTGGGCGAGCACTGGAGGTGGTTGGTCCAGTCGTTCTCGCGGTGGAGCACGCGGAAGGCGCCGGACTTCAGATCGACGGTGTAGATCATCTTCGGCGTGCCGGCGGCCCAGTTGGTCTCGAGCGTGCCGCCCATGCCGTTGGGCGGCGGCGTGTGCGGGATGGTTTTGCCGTCGGGATCGGGACCGATGCCGATGAGAAGCGACTCGTCGCAGTTGATGGCGAACTGGCCGCCGCGAGCCTCCGGTGGAAGAGTGACG
The DNA here is from genome assembly GCA_036675625.1 of Opitutaceae bacterium. Lineage (GTDB taxonomy): Bacteria > Verrucomicrobiota > Verrucomicrobiia > Opitutales > Opitutaceae > ER46. The sequence goes on from JAKFEQ010000005.1 coordinate 211,922, forward strand.
ACGTCGCGGGTGGCCTTGGTGTCGAGGTGGATGGCGACGAGTTTCGAGGACGCACCGGCCTCGCCGCGGCGAACGACGTAGGCTTCGCGCGTGCGCCATGCGGTCGCGAATGCGCGGGTGTTGGGCGCGATGATTTCGAGTTTGGGCGTGGACGGTGAGGATGCGCCCAAGGTGGTGAGGTCGATCGTCGCGAGATGGCCGCTCGGCGGGCGGCGATTGGAATCGGAACTGGATTTGGAGACGGAGCCTGCGGCGCTCGCGTCGGAACTCGAGGCGGCTTCAGCGCGGGAAGGTGCGCGCGTGTGGATGATGATCTTATCGCCTTCGGGCGTATAGCTACGCTGATGGAAGTAGAGGCTCGAGCCGCCTTCGTCGGGGGAGAGTCGGATGATGCGGTGGCCGGTGTCGGGATCGATCCAGTCGCGGGGGAGCGGTTTGGCGGCGGGGGTGCTGGCGGCCTGGATGATGTTAGCCGCGATCAGGAACGCGATGAAGGCGGAGGCGCGGGCGGCGCGAAACACGAGGCGAGGGAGGTGGATCATGGCGCGGTGGTGGGGAGGGTGCTCGCGTGCCTGACGCGTGAAGGACGACGGCGGTGCGCGGACGAGTGCGCGGACAGTCTGAGTTGCGGGCACGCGCATGAAAACCGCGACCGGCGCGGTGGACGCTTTCGTCGCGCCCAGGGCGCGGGACATTCCGTAGTCCGGATCGTTATAGTTACTTCCGCAGGTGGCCGGCGGTGACGATTTCCTGGAGCATCTTTTCGGCGTAGCACCAGAGTTCGGCGCAGCCTTCGGCGATCTGTTTATTGCGGGCGACGACCCGGTCGTGCGTGACGCCGTGTTTATTCCACGCCGCGCCTTGCGAGCGACAGTTGAGGAGCATCGGCTGGAAGCGATCGACGGCGGTCGCGAACTTCGACTCGGGCGTTTCCTTTGCCTCGAACTCGTCCCAGAGCGCGCGGAAATCGCGCGCCTGATCGGGCGGCAGCAGGCCGAAGATGCGCTCGGCCGCGATCGCTTCGCGGTCGTGCTGATCCGCCATCGCGGTGACGTCGTAGGCAAACGTGTCGCCCGCGTCGATTTCGACGAGGTCGTGCACGATCAGCATCTTGAGGACGCGTAGGACGTCGAGATTCGGGACGTTGGCGTGTTCGGCGAGGACGATGACGCAGAGGCAGAGATGCCAGGAGTGTTCGGCGTCGTTTTCGGCGCGGCGACTCTGGCTGTTGATCGTCTGGCGGAACACTTCCTTCAGCTTGTCGCACTCGGCGATGAACTCGATCTGACGGATGAGGCGGAGGGCGGGCGATTCGGTGTTAACCACGTCGGACACGAAAAGCACGAATGAGCTTCGGGCAACGCTGGAGGGACGGAGGTGCCGTAATGGCGGGCGCTGCTCAGGCAGGCGGAGGACCGCCGGCGTAGGGTTAAAACGGCGACCGCGGGATCTGCAGCGAGTCGCCCGGCATCAGGAGCGGATCCTGCGTGGGGTTGCGCTGCGCGAGCTTCACATCGATGGGATAGGCGTTTCGTTCGCGCACCAGGCTCACGGCGGTTTCCTTGGCGTAGAGGGTGAAGCCGCCCGCGGACTGAATCGCCTTCGCCACCGTGAGGTCGGGCGTCCAGATGATCCGGCCGGGGCGCTGCACTTCGCCGCCGACGTAGATGTAGCGTTCGGTCACGCTCACCGACACGTCGACGTGCGTATAGATCTTCTTCGCGACGTAGGTCTCGCGGATGCGTTGCGAGAGCTCGCTGGTGCTGAGGCCGCCGGCCTGGACGGCGCCGATGAAGGGAAGGCTGATGATGCCCTGTTCGTCGATCTGCACGGTGCTTGTCGTCGCGTCGGGCACGCCCTGAAGGGCGATGTTCAAGCTGTCGCCGGGGCGAAGCTGTGCGGTCGACGCGGAGATGGGGATTTGCGGATTGGCGGTCGCGGACGGGCGATCAGAGGCGCAACCGCTCGAGAACCACGCGACGGTGGTAGCGGCGAGAAAGCACAGCTGGGCACGACGGAGGCAATGCATGTGTCGTGCTTCGTGCGTGAAACGCGTCGAAAAGGCAACGCCGCCGTCGGCTCGGACGCGGTCGGGGAAGCGGATCCCGTCGCGGGGGTGCGGCCCGCGCGGGATCGGTTTCCGGCGCAAAAAAAAACGGCAGCCGTTTCCGGCTGCCGTAAATCATGTCAGGTGGAGTCGACGTGGACGCTCAGCGCTTACCCTTGGTCTTCTTCTTGGGCTTCTCCTCTTCGTCCTCATCCTCGTCGTCTTCCTCGTCCTCGTCCTCATCTTCATCCTCGTCGTCCTCATCTTCATCCTCGTCGTCGCCCTTTTTCTTTTCGACGCCTTCTTCCTTCTCACCCTCTTCGTCTTCGTCCCACTTGAGCGTTTCGTCGTTCTTGAGTTTCTCCTCCTCTTCCTCATCGAGCTCGGGGAGATCGTCATCATCGCCGGCGTCTTCGATACCCTTGGCCGGGGCTTCCTCGTCGGCATCATAGCCGGCGGGCATGTAATCGAGAATACCGGTCAGCTCTTCGAAGGTATGAACGGCGCGACCCTGGATAAAGTTGCTGTTCTGATCTTCGCGGATCTCGTCCTCGACCTCATCGACGGATAGCTTCGATTCGAAATTGAAGAGATCGTTGAGCATCTTGACGCGGCAGCGGGTGAGATGATCGAGCAGATCCGCGTAGGGGCCGTTTTCCTCGTCGAGAATGTCGGGCAGGCCGAACAGTTTCTCCTCTGAATCGAAGAGCGACTCCTTCACGCGTTTGAGGCGGACCTTGGCGTTGCCGAGATCCTTCTCGATGCGGAAAGGGATGAATGCCGCTTCAAATACATCCTGGTCGAAACCGTAGTCGCGGAGCGGATCGACGAGCTCGACCAAGTGTTGGATCTGACGCGGATCGACGATGCTCAGACCATCGACATCCCACCGGACGGGGTCGCTGGTCTCGGCGACCCACCAGTTATGATCGTCGCCGAGACGAACGATGCACCAGTCGAGTGTGGAAGTAGCTTTAGCCATGGAAAGTCAGTGGGAATTTTTGCGCAGCGTGCGAGGGGAGGTTGAAAAAACAAGCACAAAACGGACGACAAGGGCGGCGAAAGCTACGCAGGATTTTAACAGTGGAAAATGCTCCGGACACGTGCTTTCCGAAGTCGTCACACTTGCCATAATTCAAGCGGGATTTCACCGTCGTGTAACATGGGGAAATACTACGAACGCATCCTCCGACCGCTTTTTTTTCGGCTCGAGTCCGAGCACGCGCACGAAGTCGGAGTGAAAGCCATGGCTGCGCTGGGCGCGTTGCCACCTTTGTGTCGCCTGATCGAGTGGGCCGTGGGGACGGGTGGCGCGTCGAAACCGGTGCAGGCGTTCGGTCTCACGTTTCCCAACGCGATCGGCCTTGCCGCGGGTTTCGACAAGCACGCGACGGCGTGGCCCGCGGCGGCGGCGCTTGGTTTCGGGCACGTCGAGATCGGCACCGTGACGGCGCTTGCGCAGCCGGGGAATCCGAAGCCGCGGGTGTTTCGCTATCCGGCCGAGGAGGCGGTGATCAATCGCATGGGCTTTAATAATCAGGGCGCGGAAGCGGTGGCCGCGCGACTCGCGAAACAGCCTGGCCGCGGGCGGCGGCGAATTCCGCTCGGGATCAATCTAGGCAAATCCAAGGTGACCGAGATCGAACGCGCGCCCGAGGACTATCTCGCGAGCTTCGCGCGCCTGGCCGACTATGCGGACTACCTCGTGTTGAATGTCTCGAGTCCGAACACGCCGAATCTGCGGCAACTGCAGGACGAGTCGCGTCTGCGTGAACTGCTCGCGGCCGTGACGGAGGCGAACCGCGCGCGGGCGAAGGCTCCGGTCGAAGTGAGGGGAGCCGCAGCGACGCCTGGACCGTTGCCGATCCTGTTGAAAATCGCGCCCGATCTCACGTGGCCGCAGATCGACGCGGTGCTCGGCGTGATCGCGGAGTATCGCCTCGATGGTATCATCGCCACGAATACAACGCTCGCGCGCCCCGGATACTTCGCGAACGTGAACGAAGCCGGCGGGCTGAGTGGTGCGCCCTTGCGCCGGCGCTCGACGGAAATCGTGAACTTCATCTCCCGGGCGACGCATGGCCGGCTGCCCATCATCGGCGTCGGTGGGATTACAGATGCCCGGAGCGCGGCCGAGAAAATGGATGCGGGGGCGTGCCTCGTGCAGTTGTATACAGGGATGATTTATCGCGGGCCGTTCTTTGCCGCGACGCTGGCACGCGCGCTCGCGGACTGGCAGCGGCGGTGAGTTCGACTCGAGGCGCGGGTGGGGCGGGAAGCGGTGGTTCCATCGAGCCAGGCGGGCCCACGGGCCGCCTGGCTACCGGTCGAAAAATTTTTGTTTGAGCAGCACGAGCAGCGTCAGGCCAGCGAAGATGTCGCCGAGCCCGACCAGGATGCGCAGCGGTGTCGGCATGCGCTCCAGGAAAACGAGAATGAGGACGCCGGCGGCGATCAGGATCGGCGCGAGGATGAGAACGGTGCGTTTCAGCTTGGCGCGTTCGTGCGCGGATTTGGCGGAGTTCTTTTCGGCGTCCATGGCGGGGCGGTGCGGAGGAGAAACGCTGCGCGTTCTATTTGGCGAGGGGAAGTGAGATGCGCATCGTAGTTCCTGCACTGCTTGTGCGGAGCAGCGCGATGTCGCCGTGATGGCTGATCAGAATGCGTTTCGCGATCGCGAGCCCCAGGCCCGTGCCGTCGGGCCGGCCGGAGAGAAACGAGTCGAAAATCCGTTCGCGGATCGCTTCGGCCACGCCGGTGCCGGTGTCGGTCAGATCGAGGAAAACGCTCGGCGTGCCGGCGTGATCTTCCGTGCCGATCGCGAGCCTGATCGTGCCGCCGTCGGGCATCGCGTGCGTGGCGTTGATGAGAAGGTTGAGGAGTACCTGTTGGATTTGCCCTTTGTGGGCCTCGACGAACAGCGGCCGCGGCGGGGCGTCGAAATGTACCGTGACTTTGCTTTGCGCGAGCTTGAGCCGCACCAGCAGCAACGTGTCTTCGACGATATCGGTGAGTGACCAGCGCGAGTGCAGGCTCGACGGGGCCTTCGCGAAGCCAAGCACGCGGGTCACGATGGCTTCCAGTTGATCGAGCTTCTCACCGATCACGCGCATGTCGGTGCGGCGCGGATCGCCCTCGGCAAAATCGATGCCGAGTCCGCCGTGCAGAAGCTTGAGCACGGTGAGCGGATTCCGGATCTCGTGCGCGATCTCGGCCGCGAGCAGGCCGAGGGTGGTGAGGCGCTCGTTCTTGCGCAGCACGTCCTCGCTTTGGAAAACGCGCGCGTAGAGCCGGGCGTTTTGGAGCGCCACGGCGCCGAGGCTCGCGAGCGCGGCGCAAAGGCGTTTCTCGTCGTTGTCGAAGCGATGTACGCGATCGGTAAAGATGGCGACGACGCCGAGCACCTCGCCTTCGAACAACATCGGCGTGGCGAGCACCGAGTGGAGCGACGGATCGCGCGGAAGATCCAGCAGCTCGCCAAACTCCGGTGACTGCACGTCGGCAAACGCCACCTGCCGGTGCGTGTGGATGGGCGAGGCGACGAAGCAGGAATCGAGCGGAAACTCGCCCGCCGGCAGCGGCGTGACGGCACGGTCGGTGATCGAGACGCAGCGCACGGTCGAGTTCTCCTGATCGTGCAGATAGAGGGCGCACGCGTGGGCCTGCATCATGTGGCGGGCCTCGCGGGTGAGCGTGTCGAGAAGTTCCTGCTGCTCGAGTTTCGTGACGAGGGACTGGCCGGCGGTGATCAGCGATTCGAGCTGGCGGGCTTTGTCCTTGAGATGGCCGAGCTGCCAGAGCCGCTCGACCACGCGGGCGGCTTCGGCGGCGAATTGTTCGAGGAGCTTGAGGTCATCAGGCGTGAACCCGCCGGGCCGGTCGCTCTCGAGATCGATCACGCCGACGACGTGGTCTTCGAAATGCATCGGGGCGGCCATCTCGCAACGCGCCGAGGCGCGCACCGCGATGTAGCGCGGCTCGAGGGTGACGTCGGGCACGAGTCGCGAGCGGCGGTTGAGGACGCACCAGCCGGTGATGCCGTGGCCGAGTTTCAGGCCGTGCGACGCCGTGCTATCGGAATCCGTGCCGACCTGAACTTCGGTTTCAAGCCGGCCTGTATCCGGACTTAGGAGACCGATGGAGCCGGCGTCGGCGTGGAAGGTCTCGACGAAAAGCTCGAGCATCTCGCGCAACGCAGCGCGGGGGTCGTCGGTGCGCGTAGCGAGGGAGGCGAGGCGGTAGAGAACTTCGGAAACCGGAGCGTGGAGACGGGAACCCGGAGGGGCGGAATTCTCGGAATTGTTAGGGGACACGGCGCGCAGTTTTGATGAACGCGACCGTCATGGCCAGAATCTCTCCATCTTCAGGCCTGATGAGTTCCACGCCCTTGGGCCTGATGGCAAACTCCCCGAACTTTGAACAGAAGGTAACGAGACAAGACAGAGCTGTGAATTTCCGGAGTCGCTCTTCGCTACCTTCGGTTGCTTCCCCAAAACCACCACTCGTCGGCCGAAAGCAAAATTACCGCGGACTTTGCTGCCAGTGCCAGCGCGGGCGGATTCAACCAGGCTCTCTACTTCGCCGCCACGGCCACGGGCACGGGCGGCGTGATCACTTCGTTCAACGCGTCGCGCAGTGCCACCAGTCGCTCCGGGCTTTCGATCGGCTCGTGGTTCGCGCCTTCAATATAGAAGGTGTCGATCGCCACGCCGCGCTCGGTGCCGATGCGCGCGAAGGTGATGTCGAAGTTGTGATCGCTGATCGTCTTTGCGAGGCGGTAGAGGAGACCGATCTGGTCGCGCGCCTGGATCTCCACGATCGTGCGCTCCATCGAGAGTTCGTGATACACATCGACCGTCGGGGGAAACGAACTTTGCAGGGTCTCGCCGGAACCGGTCGACAGATAACGCGTGGCCGCGATCTTCTTCGCCTGTGCCATGATGTCGGGCAGCAAGTCTTTGTTGGCGACGAGCGCTTCCTCGATCGTCTTGGCAAATTTTTCCTGCGCGCTCGCGCTTTGGACCGGACCTCGGCCCGGCTCGGAGACGAAGAAGCTGTCGATCGCGATGTGGTCGGTGCGTGAAATGACTTTCGCGCCGAGGATGCTCAGGCCGGCGACACTGAAGGCGCCGGCGAGCTTGTAGAACAGGCCGGCGCGGTCCCACGTCACGATATTCACCACGGTGAGCGAGCGATTCAGGTCGTCGTTCCACTCGATGATCGGACGCAGCGAGCCGACGGAGTCCGCGGTCGTGATCGACTTGAGGAGCCGGTTGACCATCTGGATGTGCAACGCGATTTCCTCCCCGTCGGTGTGGATGAAATAGCGATCCGGGAGGAGGCCAAAGTGGGCGTTGATCTCATCGGCGCTGATGCCGGGGATGGTTTTCGCGATCAGTTCCTGTTGGGTCATTTTCTTCTTTTCCTGAAGGCTGGCGTCGAGCGCGGCGCCGTGTTTCAGCCGCTCCAAAGTGGAGCGATAAAGCGTGGTATGCAACGTATCCTTGTAGCCGTTCCAGAGGTCGGCCGCGGTGGCGCGGGCGTCACAGAACGTGTGCACATAGAGATGCCGCAAGCGCTCGGCGTCGCCCACGAGGTCGGCGAAAGCAATGGCCGTGTTGGGATCATCTACGTCTCGCTTCTGCCAGAATCGTGCCATCGCGAGATGATTTTTGATCACGAAAAGCACGAGTTCGCGACCATCGGCGGACACGCCAAAGCGCTCCAGGATCGGCGCCGCAATCCGCACCCCGCTCTCGGCGTGGCCGCGGATGCCTTCGGCCTTGCCGATGTCGTGCAGCAACAGCGTGAGGTAGAGCAACGTGGCGTCGCCGCTTTCATGCAGCGCTTCGCGGTATTTTAGCGTAATCGGCTCGGCTTCGCTGAAGATGCGATCCAGCTCGCGAATCGCGCTGAGCGTATGCACGTCGGCCGTGTAGCGGTGGTAATACTCGTGCTGCACGAGGCAGGTGAGCCCGTCGAATTCGGGGATGAACCGGCCGAGCACGCCGAGCTCGTGCATCTTGGCGAGCATCGGGTGCACTGCGCCCGGCTCGGAGATGATCGCACGAAACGACACGCTGGCGTCATTCGATTCGGCGACCTCGCGGGTGAGAAGCGGGAGCGAGGTGCGGATCAGCTCGGCGAGGTGGAAATCGAGCGTGGCGTCGTGGGTCTGAAGATGGCGGAAGACGCGGATGAGCCGGACCGGATCTTGCTGAAAGACTTCGGGTTTCTCGGCGGCGAGCTCGCGACCGCGGAGGATGAAGCCGTCGATGCGCTTTGCGCGCTGGAAACGTGACGCGAGGAGCGATTCGCGGAAGGAGCGTTTATCGCCGTTGCCGTTGCGGCCGATGCTCAGCGCGAGGCGATCCTCGACGAGTTTCGAGACGCGGAAGATCGTCTGCGCGGCCCGATAATAGTCCTGCATGAAGTGCTCCACGCGGGGGAGCATCTCGGGCTCGGTGTAGCCGAGGTTTTCCGCGATCCGGGGCTGGTTATCGAGACTCATCACGTCCGTCGCGCGCGTGCTCATGAAGTGCAGCTCGTTGCGGACGCGGAGGAGGAAGTCGTAGGAGCGCTGGAAGGCAGCGAGGTCCTCGGCGCGGAGGTAGTTTTGCGCGGCGAGCTCGTCGATGTTCGTGACGTCGAGCTTCACGCGCGCCATCCAGATGGCGTTCTGGTAATCGCGCAGGCCACCGACGCCGTTCTTGATGTCGGGCTCCTGGTTGAAGACGGTGTTGGCGAATTTGCTGCGGCGATTCGCCTGATCGTCGAGCCGGGCGGCGATGTAATCCTTCGGATTTTCGCTGATATAATAACTGCGGTAGGCCTGCGAGAAGGTGTCGTAGAGCTTTTCCGATCCGCAGACGCGGCGGGCCTCGAGCAACGCGGTCTTGGTCTGGATGTCTTTCCGCGCTTCGGCGAAGGCGTCGTCGATGGTGCGCGTGGAGTGGCCGACCTTGAGGCCGCAATCCCAGAGGATGTAGAGGATCTCGTTCGTGAGGTGTTCCTGCAGCGGCTTGGCCTCGGCGGGTTTCGTCTTCGTGGGAAACAGGAACATGATGTCCACATCGCTCCACGGGGAGAGCTCGCCGCGGCCGTAGCCGCCAAGAGCAACAATGGCAACCGACGCGGGATTCGGCGCGACGAGTCGCGCATACGAAGCCATGGCGTAGTCGAAAAGATGCGTGAGCAGCGCGTCGATGATCTGGGTGCGCTCCTGGCAGATGGTGAGGCCCGAGGTGCCGGCGGCGTGGCGCTCGCGGAGGCGGGTCATTTCCGTGCGCAGGAACTCCTTGCACGCGGCGAGGCGCTCGGAAACGGGAACATCTCCGGTGAAGGTGAGGTGTTCGCGGGCGCGGTGCGGGATGTTGGCGGGCATCGGTGAGCGGACGAGCGTTGAACATCGGACGACCGCGGGGGAAGTTTAAACGTCCAAACCGCTCACGAAGCACGGCGAGGCGTGCGGGCGGCAGGAGGGCAGGCGGAGAGGGCGAGCGCCGAGGCGACGACCGGCGCTTCAGGGCGGTCCCGCTTCTCCCGAAGCGGGCTACATGGGAGTTGCGGGAATGAGATGCGCTCTGCGGAACTGCCTCGTCGGAACTAACCACTTGCTTCGTGTGGGCGCGCGGCGTTTTCTCCGCGGTTTATTCCAGACCTGCACCGATGGCCGAGATCACCAAGAGTTACGAACCGCGCGATGTTGAGAAGAAATGGTACGCAGCCTGGCTGAAGGCCGGGGCGTTTGCCGGCAAAGTCGATGCGACCAAGGAGCCGTATACGATCGTCATCCCGCCGCCGAACGTCACGGGCGTCCTCACGATGGGGCACGTGTTGAACAACGCGTTGCAGGATATTCTTGTGCGTCGCGCGCGACTCGAGGGCAAATCCGCGCTGTGGCTGCCGGGCACCGATCATGCCGGCATCGCGACGCAGGCGGTGGTCGAGCGCGAGTTGCGCAAGCAGAAGATCTCGAGGCGCGATCTCGGGCGGGAAAAGTTTTTGGAGAAGGTCTGGAGCTGGCGCGAGGAGAAGGGCGGCATCATTCTGGAGCAGTTGCGGCGCCTGGGTGCGTCGTGCGACTGGGACCGCACGCAGTTCACGATGGACCCGCATTACTCGCGCGCGGTGCTGGGCGTGTTTGTCGACCTTTTCCAGAAGGGAAACATCTACCGCGGCAAGCGGATGGTGAACTGGTGTCCGGCGACGCAGACGGCGCTCTCGGACGAGGAAGTGATCATGAAGCCGGTGAACGGCACGATGTATCGCGTGCGTTACGAGCGGGTCGATGCACCGGGGCAGTTCATCGAGGTGAAGACGACACGGCCGGAGACGATCCCGGGCGATGTCGCGCTCGCGGTGCATCCGGACGATCCGCGCTATGCCGGGTGGATCGGGAAAAAAGTGCGCCGCCCGATCGGGCCGGCAGCGGAGATCGCGATCATCGCCGATGCGGCAGTCGACAAGGAATTTGGCACCGGGGCGTTGAAGATCACGCCGGCGCACGACAAGGCGGACTTCGAGATCGGCGGACGCCACAACCTGGAGATCATCGATGTGCTCGAGGCCAACGGCGTGCTCAACGCCCTCGCGGGCGCGGAGCTCGCGGGCCTAGAACGTTTCGCGGGCCGGAAGAAGGCCGCGGAACTCCTGAGGGAACGCGGCGCATTGGTCGAGGAGGAGGCGTATGCGAACAACGTCGGCTATTCCGAGCGCGCCGATGTGCCGATCGAGCCGCGGCTCACGTGGCAGTGGTGGCTCAAGTATCCGCGCGTGGAGGAAGCGAAGGCGGCGGTGCGCGACGGCCAGATCAAGTTTCACCCGGAACGCTGGAGCAAAGTCTACCTGCACTGGCTCGAGAACATCCAGGATTGGTGCATCAGCCGGCAGCTGTGGTGGGGCCATCGCATTCCGGTCTGGTATCGGAAAGGCTTGGACAAGGAGAAGCTCACCGAGGCGGATCTGCGGGATCCGATGAAGGTGCACGTCTCGCTCGACGGACCGGCCGACTCCGAAAACTGGATACAGGAGGACGACGTGCTCGATACCTGGGCGTCGTCGTGGCTGTGGCCGTTTGCGACGATGGGCTGGCCGGATGCGGCGGCGGAAAAGGATGCGGGGCTCGATTACTTTTACCCGACGACGACGCTGGTGACGGGGCCGGACATCATTTTCTTCTGGGTCGCACGCATGATCATGGCGGGCCTGGAATTCATGCGGCCGGGCGAGCCGATCGAACGCCGGATTCCGTTCAAGCATGTCTACTTCACGGGCATCATCCGCGATCAACAAGGCCGCAAGATGTCGAAGTCGCTGGGCAATTCGCCCGATCCGCTCGATCTGATCGAGAAGTATGGTGCGGACGGGCTGCGCTTCGGCATCATCTCGATCGCGCCGCAAGGGCAGGACATCCGTTTCCAAGAGGATCGGATCGAGAGCGGAAAGAACTTCTGCAACAAGCTCTGGAACGCGTGCCGTTTCCGGCAGATGAGCGGCGAGGCCGGCGACAATTCGTCGATCGACGCGATCGTGAGCCGGCTCGACGTCGCGAAATTCGATGCCGATGACCATGCGATCCTCGATCGCATGCTGGCGACGACGCGCGAGGTGGATCGCTGCTTCGCCGAGTTCGAGTTCAGCGCGGCGGTGCAGGCGTTGTATGGGTTTTTCTGGAACGACTTTTGCGACTGGTACGTGGAAGTCTCGAAGTCGAAGCTCCAGGATCCGAACACGAAAGCGAACTGCCTCGCGATCCAGGATCTGGTGCTGCGGCAGACACTGCTGCTGTTGCATCCGTTTATTCCGTTCATCACGGAAGAGCTCTGGCACCAGCTCGGCTACGTCGCCGGCTCTGTGCTGGCCGATGGGGGTGCGGAGGGGAGTTTCATCGAGGACGCGCGGCTGGAGAACGCGTCGCAGATCGCCACGCGGTCGCTGGCCCTCGGGCTCGTACTCGATCGCGCGGCGGTGGCGGCGGTGGAGAAGCTGAAGGCGTTTGTGTCGCAGACGCGCGCCTTGAAAGCCGATCACAATCTCGCGAGCCGGCGCGACGTGAAGTTGTTTGTGACTGCCAACGATGCGGACTGGTCGGTACTCGCCGCGAATCTCGCCAAGCTCGCGCGGATCGCCGGCGCGGCGGAGATCACGCGTCGCGACCAGGTGGAAGGCGCACCGGCGGCCGTCACGCCGCTCGGGACGGTTTATCTGGATCTCGCCAGCACGGTCGACGTGGGCGCGGAAAAAGCGCGGCTCAAGAAAGAGCTGGAGCAGATCACCAAGCACATCGCGGCGACCGAAGCGCGACTGGGAAACCAGGCGTTTGTCGGCAAGGCGCCGCCGGCTGTGCTGGAGGGCGCGCGCAAACAGCTCGCGGACCAGCAGAACAAGCGCGCGGAGTTGGAGCGTTTATTGAGTGCGCTGGGCTGAAACCCTCGGTTGAGGCGGAGGCGCGGAGGTGCGCGGCATCGGCTGGCAGAACGAGCGATCGCGGATCGCGCGGATGCCCGGGCGTTCCCCGACGATCACATGACGCTGCTTTTATATAGTCGGGGCTTGGCGTGAACGCGCCGTGTGCTGAAATGCGCCCGGCATGAATTTGCGGCCAATTCTCCTGGTGGAAGACAACGCGGACGATGCGTTTTTCATGCAGCGCGCGTTCGAGGCGGCGGGCGTGGAGAACACCGTCGCGATCGCGACCGACGGCGAGGAGGCCATCAGCTACTTTTCCACGCCGGATGTGGCGGAGGTCATGAACCGGCCGTGTTTGATGCTGCTCGATTTGAAGCTGCCATATCGCAATGGCTTCGACGTCCTCGAATTCATCCGCGGGCATCGCGACTTCCGCACCCTGACGATCGTCGTCCTCACGTCGTCGAACGAGACGTCCGACATCAATCGCGCGATGGGGCTCGGGGCAAATGCCTACGTCGTGAAGCCGTCCGCGTACACCGAGCTCACGAAGGTCGTGCTGGCGATCAGGGATTTCTGGCTGCGGCATCATCATCCTGCGACGTGAGCGCGGGCCGTGGCCGTGCGTGCGGGCGGCGAGGGCGTGGGATTCGGGATCATTCCTTGCTCAAAGCGCAGCCGCAGGATTCTTTTCCTGCATGCCTGAAATTCCCCGCATCCTGGCGTTCTCCGGCAGTGCGCGCCGTGAATCGTTGAACAGAAAATTGCTCGCAGTCGTGGTCGAAGCCACGCGAACCGCGGGCGGCGAAGTGACCCTGCTCGATCTCAATGACTACGTGATGCCGCTCTATCATGGCGATCTCGAGGACGAGCACGGGATGCCGGAGAACGCGACGAAACTCGTGGAATTGATCGTGAAGCACGAAGGCTTGTTGATCGCCTCGCCGGAATACAACTCGCAGATGACGCCCTTGCTGAAGAACACGATCGATTGGTGCACTCGCGGCGACGAGAATCCGTTTCGCGGCCGGGTCGCGGCGGTCGTGTCGGCCTCGCCGGGAATTTTCGGCGCGATTCGCTCGATGACGCTTGCGCGCCAGTTGCTCACGCATCTGGGGTGTCACGTCCTTCCCGCGCAATGCGTGCTGCCGCAGGCGGACAAGGCGTTCGATGCGGCCGGACGGTTGCTGGATGCGCGGACGCAAAAGGCAGTGACCGGCGTCGCGACGGAGCTGGTGCGCGTGGCTGGCGCGCTCGGGGCGTGACAGCTCAGCGAGGCCAATGCAGTTGAGAGTTCAGAGCTGAGAGCTGAGAGCCTCTCGACTCCATGGCGGCGGCTCAGAACTGCGAGCGGAACAGGCCCGACACGTAGTCCGCAGCCTTGATATAAAAGGGCCGGGCTTCGTATTCGGAAAACGTATACACGGACGAGCGTTTCAGGTCCGCCTCGAACATTCGCTTGTGGTCGGCGGCGATGCGGCGGTCGAGGACGTTCATCGTGACCTCGTCGTTGATGGCGAAGGAGCGGTTGTCGAAATTCGCCGAGCCGACGGTGACGAAGACATCGTCCACGGACATGGTCTTCGGATGATACATGGCGGGAAGATAACGATAGATCTCCACCCCGGCCTCGAGGAGCGGGCCCCAGCGCGAGCGGGACGCCGCGCGGCCCATTTTCGAGTCGTTGATCGCGGGCACGATCACGCGGACTTTCACGCCGCGCTGGCGAGCCGCGACGAGCATCTCGATCGCGAGGTCGTCGGGCACGAAGTAGGCGTTGGCGATGTCGATCGACCGACGCGCGGCCGCGATGGCGAAAAGGTATCCAAGGCGGACATACTCCGGGCCCTCGTTCGGCCCGCTCTTGTAGACATGCGCGGGCGTCGAGCCGACGGACTCGATCCGTGGATAGTAGCCATCGCCGAGTAAAAGGTGCGATGTGGTCTGCAGCCAGTTGCTCGCGAACGCGGCCTGCATCTGCCGGACCGCGGGGCCCTCGATGCGAATCTGGGTCTCCCGCCAGACTTTCTCGTTTTCGGCGTTTCCGGCCCAGCTGTCGTCGATGCACATGCCGCCGGTGAAGCCGATGCGGCCGTCGATCACGAGAATCTTGCGGTGCGTGCGGTGATTGATGTTGGGCTTCACCTCCCACCAGTGTTCGCGGCCGTATTTGAAGATCTCGACGCCCGCCTCGCGCAACCGGTCGCGATCGTCGTCCTTGAACTTCAATGTCCCCATTCCGTCGACGAGCACGTGAACCTTCACGCCGGCGCGCGCCCGCTCGATCAGCGCGAAGATGAAATCTTCGCTGACGTGGCCGGGAGTCCAGATATAGGTCTCGAGCGTGATGGTTTTCTTCGCGGCCTTGATGGCCCGAAGCATCGAGGGGAAGAACTGGTCGCCATTCACGAGGAGTTCCACCGTGTTGCCGCCGACGAATTCCGCGCCGACGATCGGGCCCATCGCGCTAGGGAAGGGTGGGTCGAGCGGCCCGTAATCGATCACGATGGGATCCTGCAGGAGCCGAGCGGACGTCTTCCAGAAGAACGCACCGAGCACCACGACGATGCCGAGCACGACGCTCGCCCAGAACCAGTGACGGTTCTTCGCCGCTCGTTTCTGATGCGCTTCCGATCGTGGCTGAGCCTCGCGTCGGCGGCGCAGGGCCCGAAATTTTTCGAGTAGTTGGGGCATGGGGGCGCGATGTGGACCGACGGGAGTGGGGGCGGTTCCTCGACGGGAAATGGGGTGTCACCTCCGACGTCGGTGCCGGTCAAATCGAGAGTAGACTCCCGCAACGCCGGCCGAGATTCGAGGGCCGGGCGAGCCCACCGCGAGCGATGCACGATTCCAATCATCCAACACGTCCCATCCGGCGACCGCATCGTCGCAGCGCTCATCACGCACTTCTCTTTGGGATCACGAAAAACAAACGCGCCCTTTGGGGAGTCGGCATCGCGGTGGCGGTGCTGGGGATGATCGGAGGCATTGTACTCCTCGTCACCGATGTGAGCTGGGCCGGGTTCACGGACGGGTGGGCCCGGATGATCACGTGGATCGAGGGCCTCAATGCAGCCGCGGTACTTCCGTTGATGGCATTGCTGCCGATCGGAGGTTTTCCGATTGCGGTGGTGTATCTGGTGGCGGGGGCGCGCTTCGGGCCGCTGCTTGGCGGCGTGGTCGTAGCCGGCGTGACGGCGATCCACATGTTGGGCACGTATCTCATCGGCCGGAGCTTTCTGCGCGGACCGTTGCAACGTTTCATCGAGCGCCGCCACAAGCACCTGCCCGAGGTGCCGGACGATGAGCACGCGGCGGTGGCGGTGATTGCCACGCTGGTGCCCGGACTGCCGTATTTTGTGCGCAACTACCTGCTCGTCCTCGCCGGTGTGCGGTTGAGGGTGTTCTTCACCGTGTGCCTGCCGATCTATGTCGCACGATCGTATGTCACCATCCTGCTCGGAAATCTGAGCGGCGATCCGAGCAAGCTCGGGCTCGTGGTGCTGCTTACCTTCGACGTGCTGAAAGTGGGGATTTGCGCGTATGTGATCTGGCGGTTGCGCGTACACCACCGGAAATATCACGGCCACGACGACCACGCGCACGATCACCCTGGCGACGTGCCCGGGCAACCGAACGTCGCAGCGAAGTGAGCAACGGCGGCCGCCGCTCGCGCCGCAGTTGCGCCTGCAAAAACGCCAGCACAGCACCTTCCGCTCCGCTGAGCCCGGGCAGCCCATGGTTGAGCAGATCCTCCGTTTTCTTCAGGATGATTTCGACGGTGGTGCCATCCAGGTAGCGATCGAGAACGATCGGATGAATATAGCACTTGCGACACACTGAAGGCGTGTTGCCGAGTCGCTCGGCGACGCGCTCGATGGCGGCGACGACATTCCTTTTCGCCTCCGCTTTCGTGGTGAAACGCTCGAACTGCCGCAGCGCAAGCGCGGCGAGCACGGTTCCGGCCCAGGTGCGAAAATCCTTCGCGGAAAATTCCTCGCCGGCGATCTCGCGCAGGTAGCCATTGATGTCCTCGGAGGTTACTTTCTGCTGGTGGCCCCGATCGTCCACGAACTGAAACAGCTTCTGGCCCGGCAGATCCTGCACGCGGCGTACCACGTCGGCGAGGTCCGGATCGTGGAGCTCGATGTCGTGGCGCCGGCCGCTCTTGCCTTTGAATTGAAACTGCAACCTGCCGCGGTGCACGCGGACGTGGCGATCGCGCATCGTGGTGAGGCCGATCGAGCCGTTCGCGCGCGCGTATTCCTCGTTGCCGACGCGCACGAGCGTGGTCTCGAGGAGCCGCACCATGGTCGCGAGAACCTTTTCACGGCCGAGGCCCTTGCGGCGGAGATCGCGCGCGACCCGCCGCCGGATTCGCGGCAGCGCTTCGCCGAACGCGATCATGCGTTCGTATTTGGTCTCATCGCGAACGGCGCGCCAGTCGGGATGGTAGCGGTATTGTTTGCGCCGCCGCGCATCGCGCCCGGTGGCCTGGATATGCCCGTCCTCCCGCGGACAGATCCACACCTCCGTCCAGGCCGGCGGGATGGCGAGCCGTTTGATGCGGCCGAGCGTAGCAGAATCACTGATACGCCGCCCGTCCGGACCGACATAGCGAAACTCCCGGCCGGCGACGACCCGCGCGATACCGGGATCGTCGTCGTTCACGTAGCGCAAGCCGGCAGATCTGGCGGCCTGGAGGGATTCGATGGGAGGCGTGGAGGTCATGGGAAGATCCAAGATCCGAAGCTCCAAGATCCAGAGAGCGGCCAAATCACAATCCGCCAATCATCCGAACGACGGAGGTGTGATGTGCGTGAGGTGTGTTTACCGGGTTTATAAGGGTTGGGAACTCAGGGCATCGTGGACGCCGAGGTTAGAATATTGGCCGTTCTCTGGATCTTGAATCCTGGATCTTTGTTTTCTCACCCGCCCGTCGTATCGCCACCCATGATCGGCAACACGATACCGGTTATATAGGACGAGTCGGCATCCGAGGCGAGGAACACATATGCGGGGGCGAGCTCTTCCGGCTGGGCTGGCCGGCCGATGGGAGAATGCTGGCCAAACTCCGCCACTTTCTCGGCGGAAAGGCCGGGGTCGGCGGGGTTCAGCGGTGTCCATACCGGACCGGGCGCGATGGCGTTCACGCGGATACCCTTCTCGAGCAGTTCCATCGAGAGCGCCTTGGTGAAGGCGTTGATGGCGCCCTTTGTCGCGGAGTAATCAGGGAGTTGTTTCGAGCCAAAGATGCCGGTGACAGAACTGGTGACGATGATCGCGGCGCCGGGCTTCAGGTGCGGCAGAGCGGCTTTCACGATGCGGAAATAAGCATAGACGTTCGTCTTGAACGTGCGGTCGAGCTCCTCGTCGGTGACCTCGGCGACGGTGTCCTTGCGAGTCTGATACGCCGCGTTGGAGACGACGATGTCGAGCCGGCCGAACTCCTTCACGGTCCGCTCGACGATCTGCGTGCAGGAAGCGGCGCGAGTGAGATCCGCAGGCAAGGTGAGGCAGCGACGCCCGAGCGACTCGATGGAGCGTTTTACCTCGGCGGCGTCCTGCTCTTCCTCGGGCAGGTAGTTGATGGCGATGTCCGCGCCTTCACGCGCGTAAAGGAAGGCGACCGCGCGGCCGATGCCGGAGTCGCCGCCGGTGATGAGAGCGACCTTGTCCTCGAGCTTGCCTGCGGCGCGATAACGTGACGCCTCCCAGCGCGGGCGCGGCTTCAGTTTGCTCTCGAGGCCAGGTTGCGCCTGGTGCTGGGCGGGAAACGGGTTCTTCGGCTCCGACTGCATTTGCGGCCGGGAAGCGGACGTGGCGGCATCGCCGGGGCGGGTGCGGCCGCGCGGCTTGCGACGAGCGATGGCGGATTTTCTCATGACGGCAGGGGAACGATTCGAGCGAGAAATGGTTGGTGCAGAGCGTTCGACGGCAGGGTGCAAAAAGGGCGGGCCTCGGCCCGCCCCCCGGTGGAACTGCGAATCTGGTTTAGCGATCCTCGTCCTCTTCTTCGTCAGCCGAGTTGGCCTCTTCGTTGATGGTCTCAGCGAGCGCGGTGAGCTTCTTGTCGGTCTCACCCTCCTCATCGAGAGTTTCCTGCAGGAGGTCGGCGACCTTGGTTTCGCCGAGTGTCTGGGCGAAGGCGCGGGCGGTGCCGTAGGCGGCGATCTCGTAGTGCTCCACGCGCTGGGCGGCGCCGATCAATTTGGCGTCGCGGATCGCGTCTGGCGCATCCTCCTCGATGGCCTCCTTGCCCTCTTCAACGAGGCCCTGCATGGCGTGGCAGGTTTTGCCCTTCGCTTTTTGGCCGAGGATCTTGAAGCAGCGATCGAGGCGGTCGACGTGCTCGCGCGTTTCTTCCAGATGCGTTTGGAAGCCGTCTTTCAGTTCTTCATGCGAGGCGGCTTTCGCCATTTTCGGCAGCGCTTTGATGAGTTGATTTTCGGCGTTGTGGAGATCGCGGAGTTCGTCGACGAGCAGATCGCGGAGCGACTTTATAGCGGGCATGGTCGTATAATCTTAAGGGTTTAACGTTTGAATCTTCCGGCGAAAGTGTGACTCGGCCGGACACGTCCACGGTAACGCGCACTGCATGATGGTTCCCGCGGCCGGTTTCGCGGAGCGGTAAATTTGCGGCGGGAAAATGCCGCGGGGAAGACCTCGCGCGCGCAGCGGCCAGCTTCCTGCACGACACGATGCGCCAGCCATGACTGGGGTCATGCGCATGTCGCCCGTGTGGGTGTGCGACACCGCCGTGGGAAAACTCCGGTGCCACGCGTGGGTTGTAATCCGAAGAACGCACTCACTGCAGTCGGGTCAGTCGACGGTGATACCCGCGACCCGACGAACCAATCAATCCTCAACCCCTCGTCACCATGCTTAGATGGAGTTTGTTATTCCTCGTGATCGCAGTGATCGCGGGCATTTTCGGTTTCACCGGCGTGGCCGGCACGGCGACCGACATCGCAAGGATTCTGTTCTTCGTGTTCCTGGCGTTGCTCATCATCTCGGCAATTGTCAGCGCGTTTCGCGGACGGCCACCGGTGTAGTTTGCCGGAGCTGGCTCGAGTGGAGAGCCGACCGGGCGGTGTGGCACTCTCCTCTGCGATCTCCGGTCGGTTACGGAGCGTGCAGGTCCGGGCTGCGGTGCAAATCGTTATAAAACGGATCCGCGTAGAATGGATCGCGATATATATAACCGGAGCCGCCCTTGATATGGCTCTGCGAGTAACCGATCGAGATCGATAGATTGCGCTCGGGGTCGTCGATGTTCACGACCATCGAGCCGGTTTTTTCGCTATAGCCGCCTTTGCCGAAACCGTAGCTGAGGGAGAACGAGCCGTGGACGCGACGTTCGTTCTTCTTTTCGGTGGGCGACACGCGGCGGTGGGGTGACAGAAATTCCGGTGGGGCCAGGAAGGTGCGCGCGAGCTTTGCGCTCTGGTGCTGATCAACGAGGGCGTCGAGTTTGGACCTCTCGGTCGCGGCGAGCGTGCCGATGCCGGTGTTGCGGACCTCGTCGGCGGAGAGGCGTGCGGAAAAAGCCGCCGGCGCTGCCTCGGCTTGCGACTTCGGTGCGGGTGTGCTCCCGCGCGTGGCGGTGTCACGCCGCACGAGAGCATCGAGGATGGCGACCTGATCCGAGGTCAGCCGCGTGATGCCTGATGCTGTCTTGTCTTCCGTCCGCAACGTGCTGGAAAACCTCGCGTCGTCCGCTTGCGCGAAAGCGATGCCGGTCGTGAACAGAAGAGCCGCCGCGAGGCGGAGGATCCGCAGGGGGTTCATCTCACGAGAACGATGCACAGCAGCGGGGGACTCACAAGGCAGTCCAGGGGTTCCGTGAATTCGCGGCGGGAGGCGGGTGTCGGTTCGCGCCTCCCGCGCGCGCAGTTCAGGCCTTCTTCTTGCCCTTCTTTTTCTTCTGGTCCTCTTCGTCCCAGCCTTGCGCCTTGATGAGCTGATCGATGGCGACTTTCGGACCGAAGCTGGCGGGCACGATCTTGAATTTGGTGAGATACTGTAAGTTCCGCCCGATGGACAGAGCCTCGGCTTTCCTGGCCTCGAGTGCACCGCCGGAGAGTGATTTCAGGCTGGCGACGTAGCGGGCGGCGAGTTGCTCGAACTCTTTCGCGGTCGCGGCGTGCTGCTCGTAAATGAGCGATTCGCCGAGGCGCAGCATGTAATCGTTGCCACCGCTGGCCTTCATCGTTTCGGCGTCGGCGCGGATGCTGGCGGCGATTTCCTTCCGTTTGGCCGCGGTCGCCTCGGGTGTGAGTGCGCCATCGGTGCCGCCTTCGATCGCGCGCGGCGGCAGCGGACGGTACCAGATGTTCCGAAAGCGGACGGGATTACCGTGGTCCTGCAGCTTGAGCGGGCCTTTTTCGGGAAACGCGCGCGCCGTGGTGCGACGCAGGTGTCCGGTCGGGCCCTCGATCGGCGTGCGGTCCTGTACAAGCACGCCATTGCAGAAGACGGTGACGTAGCCGGGATCGAGCACCTTGTTGCCGTCATATACAGGACGGCGGAAAACAATATCGACCATCTGATATTCGCCGGGCGGGCGGATGACGTTTACCATCGGCGGGTTGATACTATAGAGAGCGTTGGCCGTGCCGTCGGCGTAGGTGGGATTATTATAGGCATCGAGCACCTGGATCTCGCAGAGGCCCATGAGGAAGATGCCGCTGTTGCCGCGGCCCTGGCTGTCGCCTTTGACATTTTTCGGAGCCGCCCATTCGACGTGGAGCTGGCAGTCGCCGAACTGCTCCTTGGTGCGGATGTAGCCGGACTTGGGCACGCATTCCATCGCGCCATCGCTGACAATCCATTTGGTCGGGCCGCCCTCCTTGGTGTCGGCTTCCCATTTGGCGAGCGATTCCGCGGTGCCATCGAAGAGGACGATCGCATCGGAGGGTGGCTTGCCGGGCTGGTTGGCGGTGCTGAACGTGCCGGGCTCGACGCGTTTTGGCTGTGGGCGATTGCGATCGTGAATGGACCAGGGGTGATGCTGATCGGGCGCATCACCGTAAAAGGCGGGGCCGTTAAACGCCGGCGCGGCCTGAGCGGTACCGCTCAGCAGGAGAGCAGCAAGCGCGGACAATAAACGATGGGAAAAATGTCGGGGAAACATAGTTCGGGGAAGATGCGCGAACCGCAAAGCGCGAGGCAAGCGCGCAGCAGCGGTCGAGGTCGGGGTGGTGTCGCGGGCGGTTGGCGTGCAGGCCTGTATCCAGGCAGTTGACGCCCAGGCGCTATCGCTGCGCGACGGGTTCGCCGTCGGGGCTTTTCACGATGAGCTTGAAGTCCACGTTCGGGTCTGGCGGCACGACAACCAGCTTGAAATCAATCGAAGGATCAGGCTCGACGACAGGCATCTGCGACTTTGGCGCCGAGCGCGGTGCCACGCGCGGAGCGGAAACGCGCGGCTGTTTCGGGCTCAATATAGCGGAGCCGAACTGCGACGGCTTGGTGGGCGAGGCCATGCCGTTGCCGATGACCTCGGAGAGCGAGAGCGGTGGCACGCCGATCATTTCCGGGGTGAACTCGAGTGCGCCCGGGGCGACGGCACTGAAGCGGAACAGCATGTGATGAGACCGAGCAGGGCGAGACGAGTCTTCATGGGAGGGGATGCAGCTAGCAGCTCACTAAGTAAGACGGAAAAACGCAGTTGAGAGCTGAGAGTTGAGAGCAAAGCCAAACGGTGAATACGGGCGGGTGGCGAAATTATTAGGCAGGATGTCCACCCTGAGGTTCGCGCGGGTCGTGTCGCGTGTACGGTTTTGCGATTGTGCGTGAGCACGGACGCACTGGACTCACCTCGTGCCTGCGCCGCCGCCGAACATCCTGTGGATCATCACGACACAGTGGCGCGCGCACGCGTGCGGCTATACCGGCGATCCGAATGCGCGCACGCCGCACTTGGACGCGTTCGCGGCGGAATCCATCGATTTCACGCAGGCCGTCACGCCGCACCCGTTCGGGCCCTTTGCGCGGGCGGCGTTGTTGACGGGCGTGCCCTCACCGCAGAACGGCGTGCGGGATTATTTCGATCCGTTGCCGCACACGGCGCGCACGATCGCGCATGCGTTGCGCGAGCGGGGCTATATGACGGCGTATTTTGGGAAGTGGCATCTCGGCGAACGCGATCGGCGCGCGCCGTTGGTGGGGGAGGCGCACGCGAAGACGATCGTGCGGCCGGAGGCGCGCGGCGGATTCGATGTGTGGGATGGTTTCGAGGGAGGGTTTTTGCTCAACGATCCGTGGTTTCATGGCACCGAGGTCGCTGCTCCGGAGAAAACTTCCGGCTATCAGAGTGATGTGGTGTGCCAGCGAGCTGCCGATTGGATCGCGCGTTTTTCGGCAGAACAGGCTATATCGGAAAGGAAGCCCTGGTTCGCCGTCGTCAGCCTCGAGCCGCCGCATCCGCCGTATGATGCGCCTGCGGGTGACATCCCGGCGCGCGATCCGGCCGCGCTCGAGCTAGCGCCCAACGTGCCTCGCGGTGGCGAAGCCGAGGCGCGCGCGCGGAAGGAACTGGCGGGCTATTATGCGCATATCGAGGCGACAGATCGCGCGCTCGGGCGAATCCTTTTGCCGCGCGCGAAACGCGACGATGCCGCGATCGTGTTCACATCGGCGCATGGCGACATGCACGGGGCGCACGGGTTGTTTCGCAAAGGCTGGCCCCACGAAGAGAGCGTCCGCGTGCCGCTGCTGGTGCGCTGCCCCATGTTTGGGCGGCAGGCGGTGTGCGGAGTTCGAAGCTCGGCGTTGGTGTCGCTGCTGGACGTTTATCGTTGGACGACCGGGTGGGCGGGCGGCGACGAATCCCAAACTCCAAACTCCACTTCAACCGTGCAGCGGATCTCCATGCCGTCCGTCGTGGCGCTGCCGCACCAATGTGATCGCGTCTGGCGCGGCGTGCGCACAGCGAGCCGGAAGCTGGTCGTGAACGACGACGGCTCGCCGTGGCTGTTTTTCGATCTGGAGCAGGATCCCGGCGAGCAACGGAATCGGGTGCTCGATCCGTCGCACCGCGCCGAGATCGCGCGGCTGGCGAACGAGCTCAACGCGGCGGCGGTTCCCGCAGACGCGCGTCCGACTCGGAGCCCGCGCGTATCCACTGAGTGAACACAAGGTCGCGGCCGAAGAGCAGCGCGAACAGCCACGGAGTGAGTGCAGCCGCGACGACCGGAGCCAGCGTGAGCAGCATTTTCTTGCCGGTGAAAAGGGCGCCGGCGGCCACGACCGCCATCGGCAGGACGACGAAGAACGTGGCGGGCGAGCGCGCGCCGGCGGTGATCGCGATCGCGAACACGAGGGCGAAGCCGGCGACAAGCGGCGGCAGGAAACCGGCGGCGACGCCGACGAGATAAGTGAAGGGCGCGTTGAACCCGTCGGGTTCCTTGCAGACGATCGTCTGGAGCAGCACGCCGCAGAGGATGACCGCGGTGTGGATCATTTCCGGTGTGTATTTCATGACCCCGGTGATCTCGGGCGCGCGGGCGATGCTGTGGGCCAGCAGCCAGGCGCCGGCAGCGGCGCGGAGCAGATCGACCAGATGATGCGGCAGCAAAAACGTCGCGCCCCACTGTCGGTCCCAATCGCGTGAGATGTGGCGGTAGCGCACCCGTTGGCCGTGAAAAACCGCGATCGGCGGAAGGAGCAGAGCGAGTGCGGTGGCAAAAAAAGGCCAGTCGATGAGCATGAGAAGCGCGAAGCAGAGGCGAAATTGTGGGCCGTTGAATGACCCGCAGCCGCCGAGCGTAGCGCAAGGGCCGGCCGATTACCCGATCAATCGCTGTCCGGTGGGCACCACGGCGGGTTTTGCGAAATGACGCCGGATTGCGCCGGCGATTTCGTGCATCTTGACCGGCTTTGAAATGTGGTCGTCCATGCCCGAGGCGAGCGCGAGCTCGCGGTCGCCCTGCATGGCGTTGGCGGTGAGCGCGATGATCTTTGGCTGGCGATCGGCGGGCAGTCGCGCGCGGATCTGGCGCGTCGCCTCGTAACCGTCCATTTCCGGCATCTGCACGTCCATGAGCACGAGATCGTAGCGGCGATTTTGAAGTGTCGTGACCGCTTCCAGGCCATTGGCCACCGCATCGGCGCGGTAGCCGAGCCGCTCGAGGAAACGCAGGGCAACCTTCTGGTTCACGACGTTATCCTCGGCGAGCAGCACCTCGAGCGGGATCTCCTCGCCCACGGCCCGCTCGGCGATGCGGGTCGATGGGGCGACGCCTTGCGTGGCCGGTTTGAAGAGCACGTTGATCGCATGGAGGAAGGCGCTTGTGCGGAGGGGCTTCGACGTGCTCGCCAGCGGTAATTCATCGGACCCTGCGACCGGCGCGGACTGGCCGAACGGAAACATGACGAGTCGCGGGCATTTCAAGCTGAGGATCCAATCCTCGGACGACGCACTCTCGAGATCGGCAACATCGATGACGAGCAACGCAGGAGCGGCCGAAAGCTTCGCGGCGGCATCCCGTGCCGCGGAGGTGTCGGGGACGATCACGCAGGGGACGCCGATTTTTTGGAAGATCGTGCGAATCCGGGCCTGAGTGACCGGGTGATCTTCGATGCAGAGTGCGGTGCGATCGCGCAGGGCGGCGGGGACGATCGGCAGCCCGGAGTCGCTGGCACCGGGGGCGAACTCGGTTTGAATCGTGAAGACGAACGCCGAGCCTTCGCCTTGGACGCTCTCCACGCGGATGTTGCCGCCCATGAGCTCGCACAAGCGCTGGCAGATCGCGAGCCCGAGACCCGTGCCGCCGTATTTTCGCGTGGTCGAGGAATCAACCTGACTGAAGGCCTTGAACAGCCGAACGACGCGATCGCGGGGGATGCCGATGCCCGTGTCGCGCACCGTGACTTCGAGAATCACCCGCGACGGATCGGGCACCAGGCCAGGGTCGAAGCCCAGCGGGGCCGGCTCGCGCACGGCGCGGCGAACCTCGACCGAGACGCTGCCGCTTGGCGTGAATTTGACGGCGTTGTTGACGAGGTTGACGACGACCTGGCGCAGGCGCGTGACGTCGCCCATGACCCAGGACGGCACGTCGGGGGCGATGTGGTAACCGAGTTCGAGTTTCTTGGCAGAGGCCTGGAGCGCGAAGAGGTCGAGCGCCTCTTCGATGCAAAGCGAGATCTCGAAGGGCGCGCGTTCGAGCTCCATCTTGCCGGACTCGATCTTGGAGAAATCGAGGATGTCGTTGATAATCGTGAGCAGTGCTTCGCCGGAGGTGCGGATCGTATTCACGAAGTCGCGCTGCTCGCTGTTGAGCGAGGTCTCCATCAGGAGGCTCGTCATGCCGATGACACCGTTCATCGGCGTGCGGATTTCGTGCGACATCGACGCGAGGAAGTCGCTCTTCGCGCGCGATGCGTCATCGGCTTCCGCCTTGGCGCGGCGCAGCTGGTGCTCGGTCTCGACGCGCGCGGTGATATCGGTCTCGACAGCGATGAAGTTCTCGATCTCGCCGCCCGCTCCGCGCACGGGCTGGACTTCGATGTGCAGGTGGTATTTGCGGCCTGATTTGGAGTAGTTGACGACGTCGGTGCTGATGCCGTGGCCACGCACCATGGCGGCGCGGATCCGCGCGAGCGTGCGCGGATTGGTCTCGGGACCGACCATGAAATGCGCGGGGTTCCGGCCGATGACCTCGTCCAGCGAGTACTCCATCACGCGACAGAAAGCCTCGTTCGCCCATTCGATGCGGCCGTCGGGCGAGTTGATGAGGACGGGGTTGTCGGTCTTGGCGGCGACCAGCGAGAGTTTGCGGGCCTCGGCCTGGCTTTCGCGCAACGCGAGCTCGGCTTCGCGGCGGGCAGTGATGTCCTGAACGGTTCCGATGATACGCGTCGGCCGGCCGTCTGGGTTGCTCGCGACCGATTTCGAACGCGTGTAGACCCAGCGCCAGTCGCCGCTGCGGGCGCGCACGCGGTATTCGGGTTCGATGAACGATGCGATGCCGTTGAGCTGAGATTCGGTGCGCCGCCGGTAGAGCGGGAGGTCGTCGGGATGAATCAGCGACTGCCAGGCTTCCACCGTCGACGGCATGCGGATCTGTTCATAGCCGAGCATGGCCCAGAGACCTGGACTGTAGTAGACATGACCGGCCGCGACGCTCCACTCGAAGATGCCGATCTGCGTGGAGTCGAGCGCGAGGCGCAGACGTTCATCGGAGACTTTCAGCCGGGCCTCGACGCGGCGCCGCTCCTCGTTTTCCGCGAACAGCTTCTTGTTCGAATATTCCGCGGCGCGCTGACCGGCGCGGGCACTCCGCGCGAGGTGCACGCTCAACCCGAGCAGCACGGTGATGCCGAAGCCGGCGCCCAGCGCGAGCTCGGGCAGGTAGCGCCGGGTGCCGGCGAGCAGCGAGTCGGAAGGCGTAAGGTTGATCCGGATACGCCGGTTCGCGATGAGATAGGTTTTCTCGACCGTGAACGGGTCGTTCTGCGCGGCGTCGCCCCCCGCGAGGGAGAAGATCGGCTCGTTCGCGATCCCGACTGACACGTGGTAGGCTTCCGCCAGCTTCATGCTCATCGTGAGATTGCGGAACAGGGTCTGATAGCTGTATTCCGCGGCGACGTACCCGATCGTCTGGCCGAAGCCGATGACGGGCGTGTAGAGAACGAAGCCTTTATCGAGGCCGCGGCCGGGTACGTGGACGGTCGTCGTGGCGGAGGGTGCCGGCAACCGGGTTCGGCTGGCAGTCGCGAGGGCGTCGCGCCGTTGTTCATTGGAGCCGTGGTCGTAGCCGATCGCGCCCTCGTTGTTCGAGGAGGGGAAGATCCATTTGGTGCGGAGCGACGAATCGAGGAACGCCACGGAAATGCACCCGGCTTCGGCCGCGCCCGACGTCTCCAGGAATTCGAGGGCGTCCGCCTTCAGCCGCGGGTTCGAGGCCGAGCCTCCCGGCTCGCCGGACGCGACGGGGTCGGCCTTCCAATCGCGCACCATGCGTTCCAGCTGGTTCGCCTGCCGATCGAAGACGTCTTTCGTCCGGATCGCGAACGATTCCACCATCCCGAGCGTCGTCGTGTTGGTGTAGTTTTGCTCCTGCGCACGAAACCCGATCCAGAGAATGACGGTGATCGTGAGACATCCGATCACGGCCGGCATGGGAGACCAGGAAGGCGCATCGCCTTCCGCCTTCATGCTTTCGCGCCAGGCAAGCAGCACGAGCGCGAGGCCGAGCAGCACAAGCGCGACCGCAGCCACGGGCGAAGTCGCGGTGTCGCTGCCCCACGTGTAAACAGCACGCAACCCCGCGGCATAACCAAGCAGCGTGGAAAACCCGGCGGACGCCACGACCGAGCCGACCATCGCTTCGGCAAACATGCGCTTGCGCGCGCTGCGGCTCGTGACCCGCCACACCAGCACCAGGCCAGCGAGCATCAAACAGGCCGAGATCATCGCGGCGGTCCGGCCCGGGTATTCGGTGTTCGCCACCCAGCGGTCCTCCACGAGCAACTGGTCGATCCGGAAATTCTTCCGGAAGAGCTCCTGGGCGAGAGTCGCTGCGCCGATGATGCTCGCGATGACTCCCACGGGCGCCCAACGCGCACGGCCGAGATCGATCGCGAGCAAGGCCGTGCCGATGATCGCGAACGCCACGGCGGCGTTGATCTTCATGGCCGACGGCGCGCCGAAGGGCACGAGCAAGGCGTCGAGCTGAAGCCACCAAGCGGTGGCCGTGATTAACCCGATGCCTATCAATGCCCCCGCCAGGCCGAGCGACAAACGCTCGAGCCACGTGCGATGGGGCAAGGTGGGCAACGGCTTCATTTCATTGAGGTGTTTCCCCTAATAAGAGCGGCGTGCGTTCCTCGGGCAATGCGTTTTTCCCGAGCAGCGCTGAGATTTCTCGATGTACCTGCGGTGTCCACTTATTGCGCGGGGGTGGCGCACAGTCTGTGCCGGATCGTTATTTTTTTGGCGTATCGGGTGCGGTGGGCTCGGGTTGGTCGGTGGCGTCGCCCGGCGTGAGTGAACGCAACAGGTTGGTCGGCCCCATCGTGAACGCCCACTGCGGATTGTCGAGGGAGCCGGTCAGCTTCACCTCGAAGGCGTTGGACAGCGGTGTGAGCACGGCGCCGACGACGGTCTTGATCAAATTCTCGCTTTCCTGGAAGGGGAAGATGCGCGCGTTGAAATCGAGCTCGCGACGCTGGATCGCGTAACTCCCGTGCGCATCGATCGCGGCGTTGGGCCCGCGGAATTTCACCTCGGGAAACGTGAGCTTCGGGCCCTCGATCTTGAAGTTCATCTGTGCGTCCGTGAAACGCAGCGCAGTGAACTTGAGCAGTTCCGAGAGCATGCCCAGCAGCGCGATTTCCGCGATTTCGGGACCGCGCAACGTCGCGTTTCCATCGCCGCGGAAGCTCAAGGGGTCGCGATAGTTGCCCTCGGCGGAAGCGGCGAGCTCGAGCTTCACGTTCGCCTTTTCCTGGACGAATTTCGCAGGGGGCTGCGCCGCCAGGCCTTTTTGCCGGGCGAAGAACTCCTGCAGTGTGCCCGCGACCTGCCCGAGGCTCGCGTCGCGCAATGCCACATCGAAGCCGAGCCGGCGCTGATCGCCCTGGCCCCAGACCCGCGCACGACCGCCGGCGACGCCGCCGGCCAGCATCGCCTCGAAATCGTCGATCACGAGATCGCCGTTCTTCCAGAGCGCGACGAACGAGGCGTCCTGCAATGGGAAGTCGTGAAACCGAAACTCGCCGGTCGTCCGCGCGGCGACGCGCAATTCCTGGTGTTCGCCCTGTGGCGTGGCGGGACCGTTGAAGCGGCCGCTCAGGTGGAGCGAGGGCGTCTGCGTGACCTTGAACGGCGCCAGCACATCCGCCGCCTGAGGACCGATGATCGAGCCGAGCGTCGTGAGATCGAGCGAGGACTCGAACGCGAAATCGAATGCGTTGTGATCGCTCGTGCCGGGCTGCGTCGCAAACGTGAACCGGCCCCCGCCGGAGCCCTGGCCACGCGTGGCGAACAGCTCCAGGCCGTCGAAAAATCCCGGCCGGATAAACAGCCGCGTGCGCACGCGGTCGAACTCGATGCCGCGCAGGAGCGAGCGGCCGGCGTCGGCAAACACGAACACGGAGGTGCGCGGTCCATCGCGCCACACGCCGCGCACATCCACGCTCGCCGGGGGTGGTGCGACGGGAAACTCGAGTTGCTGGAAGAAGTCCGGCCACCACTCGCGAAACCACGGCGAGATGGCCAGCGGCCGCAGACGACCTTCCAGCAGGAAACGAAACTCGAGCGTGCGGAGATCCTGCTCGTAGGAACCGCGCGCGAAATTGTCGCCGACGCGCGCAAACGCGTCGGGCGAATAGAAGCGTTGCGGATCGAGCTCAATGACCGCACGGCCGTCGGTCATCTTGACGCCGTAAGCATTCATGCCGTCCACGCGCACGCGGGCGTCGAGTCGTTCGAATTTCCAACCTTCACCGAGCCGCACCTCGCCGCGGTCGACGATGAGCTCCGTGAAATCGAAGTACTTCCGCACATCGACCCGCAGCCGCTGGCTGAGCGGCGTGAGGATCGCTGGCGCGAGCTCGCCCTCGAACGCCACGCGCGCCTTGCGTTGCGTCAGGTCGGCCTGGGCCCGCAGCGCGAGCGGGGCGGAGGCGATCCGCGCCACGGTGGAAACATCCACGCGCGGTAATGGCCGGGGAAAAATCTGACTGGAAACCGCCTGCGCGGAGAAGCCGCCCGCCTCGATCGCGTCGGCCGTGAGCGTGAGCTCGCGCGGCTCGAAAAAGAACGCGCCGCCCTGGAAGCGACCGTAGACCGCGCCGTGGACACCGCGCGCCGCGACCTGATTCGGCAGCAGCAATTCGGCGACGCTGAACTCGAGCCACGACGTGGGATTCTCACCGAGCAGGAGAAGTCGTGTCTGGGCGCGAAGCTGTCGGGCGTGCGCCGCGAACGGCTGGTCGAGCCGGGCGGTGCGCGCGAGCAGGGTCAGGTTCATCGCGGCCGCGCCCGAGGCGGACGGCGTGAGCTCGAGATGCAGTTCCGGCTGCTCGAACTGGGCCGCGCGCGTCGCCACATCGAGCGCGTATTTGCACAGCGTGGGAAATCGGTTGCGCACGAATTCCGCGACCGTTTCCTCCAGGGGTTTGCCGCGGCGCCGCTGAAGCACGAGCGTGCCGCGCGCGGAGACGACCACGCCCGCGATGCGGCCGCTGAGTTGATGAATCGTGAACGACTTGTCGCCGGGTTCGAGCGTGGCATCGAACTGCGAGATGATTTCCGCAGGCCGGCCGCTGGGCGACAACATGGCGGGCACGGCGGCGGAGGCGCCGACGATCCGGATCTCGGCCGGTTCAAAGCGGGCGGTCGCGAGCGACCAGGGGTTCAGCCGGACGTAAACGGAACGTGCGGTCACGACCGGCTCGGGAAATCCGGTGAGCGAGAGCCGCACGTTTTCCGCCAGGATGCGACCGCTGGGATCGAACGAGGTGCGGCTGAACGAAGCGCGCAGCCCGGAGGCGGCGAGGCGCTCCTCGATTGCACGCAGGGCGAATTGGGGCAGTGCGAGCTCCTTGATCGACAGGACGTAGATCTGTGCGCCCAGCAGGAGGACGAGGGCGAGCCAGAGGGTCCAGAGCGCGAATGAACCCGCGAGGGCGAGCGCGCCGGAAAGGCCGCGACCGGCAAACTGGAACGCGCGCTTCAATTCTTTTTCGCCGGCGGACCAGGATCGCGCGCCCCGTAGGCGAGGGACCAAAGCGCGTCGACGAGCGGCTGCTCGAGCGAGAAGGCGACGTCGAGCTCCTTCGAGCCGGCGAACTGCAGCGAGCCCCCGAGCCGTTCGGTGAGGAGAAACGAGCGGGTGCGCGTCAGCTCCTGACCGGCGCCGCCGGGCAGTGCGATGGTGGCCTCGAGTTGAAACCGCCAGGGCCGGTCGTCGCCGGCGGCGAAGATTTTTTCGGCGAAGCCGCCGGGGATGAATTCCTTCGCGCGCAGGTGGCGGAGCGCGGCGAGGACGGCGTTGACGGCGTTGGGATCGCGCGGGGGCGTGGCGGGTTCGCCGGCGGCGTTGAAGGCGAGCTCGGCGAGGGTTTTGTTTTCCGCGAGATCGGTGAGCTTGAGCGCGGCGATGCGGGCGGTGGGCGGCAGCGGCTCGCCGATCGTGCGGTTGCGCCAGGCGGCGGGAACCAGGGGGAGCTCGGCCACGATTTCGGGATTGATGGTGTAGACCGATGCGCCGGGTTCCGTGGCGGTGCCGACGCGAGCGTAGTGGACGGCGCGAGCGGCATCGGTGCCGATGCGCAAGACGAGCGGCGTGGCGTTGCCGGAGAACGTGAGCGTGATCTCGCGGGCGGGGCGGTTGAAGCCCCATTCCTCGAGATCGCTCGTGGTGGGCGCGTCGCTCTTGAACGTGTCGGCCGTGAGCAGGCTGAGGCGTTGCAGGAGACTGCGGACCGCGGCGGAATCGGCGGGCAGCGTCTGCGGGGCCTGCGCGCCATCGCTGCGATGGACGACCTGCCAGGCCTGCTCGGCGTCGCGCGGCTGGCCGCTCGTACCCTCGAGGCGTTGCAGCGTGATTGGCTGGAAGTTTGGCTGCACGGGCGCGGCGAGCGTGACGGCCACGACGGCGGCGGGATCGAAATCGAGGATGCGTTTCTCGCGGAGGGATTCCTGCGCCTGGCGCAAGGTTTCCAACAGCTCCCGAGGCACGAGGACGGTGAACAACTCGGCGCGGCCTTCGAGTTGGGCGTAAAGTTCGACGTGGGCTTGCGCGGGAGCAGGCGCGGGCGGAGCGCCGGGTTTCGCGGGTGCGGGCGGGACTTCTTCGCCGAGATAAAGTGTTTCCTGGCGATTATTGCCCTCGATCGTGACGCGCAGCGCCGGGGCGGAAGAGGGCAGCGTGGCAGGTGCGGGGATGGGGCCGAAGGTTTTTGCCTGGAGGGCGTTGAGTTCGTTGATGGCGAGCTCGACGGCGGTCTTGTTCGCAAGGGCGGTGTGCGGGGCGGCAAACCTCCAGCGCTGGCCGCTGCTGTCGCGGAGGATGCGGACGCGGATGCCGGCGCTGCCGGTGCGCGAGGGATCGCCGGCGGTCTGGATCGAAAGCGAGCGCGCTTCAAACACGCGCACGGTCAGAAGCGTGTCGGCGCGAAGGCGTGCCACCGGCACGGAGAGCGTGTCGAGGAGGCTGCGGTTGACGACGTGCACGCGTTGGCCATCGGGGGAGAGGACGTAGAGGCGCTTGTCATCGGGCGTGGTGTCGCCGATGAGGAGCCGGGTAACGGGCCGCGGCGCGGAGCCGGTGGCGGCGGGGTCGCCGGAGGTGAATTCGACGGTGAGCCGGGGTTTCTCGAGGCCGAAGTCGGCGAGCGACTGCTGGTTTTTTTCGGCGTCGGCGACGGTGAAGGTGGCGAGGTGTTCGAGGAGGTGGAGTTCGTTGACGATACTGCTGACGGCGTGCTGGTCGGCGGGCCAGTTGAGCGGTTTGGTGAGCGTCCAGGTGTCGCGCTGGCGAACGAGGCTGACGCCGGCCGGGTCCGTGGCGCTGGTGAGTGTGATGGCGCGGATGTCCGCGGCTTCGGGTCCGAGCACGCGGCGGCGGGTCTCGAGGGACGCCGTTTCCGTGCGCCAGTTGCGCTCGAATTTGAAGATGAAGAAGAACAGCGCGACGTTCAGGAAAATCAGGACGAGCGTGACTTTGGTGCGCACCGGTGAAGTTGAGAGTTGAGGGTTGAAAGTTGAGAGACGGAGTGCGCGGAGGATGAGATCGATGGGCTGGTTTCTACTCTCAACTCTCAACCCTCAACTCTCAACTTCGTGCTCATGTGCTCAGGCCCTTCTCGTCCAGTAGACGAGCAGGCCGAGCAGCAGGGCGGCGCCGGGGAGGATGAGGAGGAGCGCGTAGCGGAGCTGCGTGAAATCGGCGGCGCTGAGCGAGAGGTGGAAACGTTCGACCGCGCGGGGCGGCACGCTGAGCTGGATGTCGCGATCGACGGTCCAGTTTACGGCATTGAGAAACAGGGTGCGGTTGGCGCCATCGAAGCGGCCGTTGGCGATCATGTCGCCGGTGCCGAAGACCACGAGTTTGCCGCCGCGCACGCTGAAGGGGAGGTTGTCGCGCACGGCGAGTCGCTCGGAGGCGACGATCATCGGGAGCCGGTCGGGCGGCTCGATCAGGCGGAGCGGGCGCGTATCGACGCCGGCGGTATAGGCGAATTCGCCGCGGCGGTAGCCGCGCTCGCCCCACGCGGTGGTCGAGCTGGCGGCGATCGAGACGGTGTTCAGGCCGCTGCCAAGCGAACGGCCCGGGTCGGGCATGACGGTGCGCGAGGCGCCGAGCTGCAGCTTCCAGCCGTAATCGAGCAGCGTCTTCGTCATCGGATGCTGCGCGAACGCAAAGATCATCAGATCGCCGGTCTCGGTCATGTTTTCGCGGCCGGTGTCGACGATGATGTCGTCGTGCACGAGCACGCCCCAATCGAGGAGGAGATCATCGAGTCCGAGGGCACCGGTGGTCAGGCCGGGTGCGAGGAAGAGCAGGAGCCGGCCGGCGTCGGCGGCAAGATACTGCCGGAGCATTTCCTGCTCGATGGCGGAGTATTTTCCCTCGGGCGCGACGGCGACGAGGAGCGAGGCATCGGCGGGAATCTGGCGTGTGACGGCGAGGTCGATCTCATCGACTTCGAAATTTCGCATCGTCAGCTCTTCGCGCACGGCGGAGAGGCCGCGTCGCGCACCCGTCTCGGCGAGACGCGACTCGCCATGACCGACGAGGAAGTAAATTTTTTTCCGGCCGAGGCTGGAGACATCGAGGATCGCGGCGGTGAGTACCTGTTCGGCGCGAAACGTTTCCCGTTTGCCGTCTTTGCGGCCATAGAGCTCCTCGATCTCGACGACGCGGCGTTTGTCGCCGGAGAGCATCACGACCAGGCCGGCAGTGGTGATGCCGAGCTCCTCGGAGAGGCGGCGATTCTGGTAGATGTCGAGCGTCTCGATCCTGATCCGGCCGACGTCGCGGTTGGCGGTGGCGTAGGCGAATTCCTCGAGGATGCCTTTGACCTCCGGCGGGTTGTCCTCTTCGGCGCGAGTGAGGACGATGCGCACGGGACGGTCGAGGGTCTTGAGGTAGGACAACGTCTCGGGCGAGAGAGAGAACTTGCGGTGCTGCGTGAGATCGAAACGCAGTGGGTAGTTTTTCGCGACGTAGTTGAGCCCGCCGAAGAGCGTGAGAAACAACACGGCCTGCAGCACGAGGTTGATCGTGCGGAACCAGCGGACGGAGCGGAAGGATTCCCTCATGAGTGAGAGTGAAAGCGAAAGTGAAAGTGAAAGTGGCAAAGCGGCAGACGGGAGCGAAATACTGGATTGGGCACTTTCACTCTCACTTTCACTTTCACTCTACGAATGCAGCAACTTCGCCTCCACGCTGAGGATGCTGAAGATGAGGGTGAGCACCGTCCCGCTGACATAGAACAGGAGGTGACGGGTGTCGATGACCCCGCGGGTGAAGTCGTCGCGATGCGCGAAGACATGCGCGGTTTCGATCGCGGACTTGATGGGCTGAAGCACGCCTTGCTCGACCCACGACGAATCGGAGAGGGCGTTGCCGCCGATGATGAGTGTCGCGAGCATGACGCATGCGAGGATTCCTGCGACGGACTGGTTGCGCGTGAGCGAGCTGGCGAAGACGCCGATCGCCACAAAGAAGAGGCCGGAGATCGCGATGAAGAGAAACCCGCCGGCCAGCGGGCCGAGGTCCACGAAATGCAGATCGCCGGAGTAGAGTTTCACGATATAGAAGAATCCCGCGGTCGCACTCCAGAGCGTGACATAGAGCAGGTAGGCGGCGCCGAACTTCGCGAGGACGACCTCGGTGGTCGTGACAGGTGTCGTGAGCAGCGTCTCGATGGTGCCGAGCCGCCGTTCTTCCGCGAGGCACTTCATCGTGAGCAGCGGCACCATCACGCACGTCGGCAGCCAGAAGAGATGAAAGTAAACCGTCGCGGGGGATATCTCCCGCGGCATGAGACTATATTCCTCGAGGATCTGCGTGAAGATCAGGCCCATGAACCCGAAAAACAGCGTGGCCGCGACGTAGGTCGCAGGGCTGACGAGCAGCATGCGCAACTCGTGGCTGAGAAGGGTTGGAAAATGTTTCACGGAAAAGCTGAAGGACTGAAGGGCTGAAGGACGGAAGGGGGAACATCAAACGCGCGGGCTGTTTCGGTCCTTTCAGTTTTTCAGCCTTTCAGCCTTTGGTGCGGGCGCCGCCACCGCGTCCCAGCTTCGGCGGGTCGCGGCGAGAAACACATCTTCCAGGGTCGGGTGAGCGCGGCTCAATGCGCGAACGCGAAGACCTTGGGCGAGAAATGTCCTGAGGAGCGTCTCGCCGAGTTCGTCTTCGCGATCCGTCGTAAGCGTGACGCGGCGAAACCCATCGAGGACCGGTTCTGCCTCGGAGGTCACGCGGAGCGAAGGGTCGACGGACGCCAGCGCGGGGGCGAGGGCGGCGATCTCGCCGGAGAACTCGAGTTCATAGGTCGAGTGACCGAAGATCTCGCGGCGCAGATCGGCGGGCGTGCCCTGAGCGACGACGCGGCCCTGGTTGATGATGAGCACGCGATCGCAGGTCATCTCGATCTCGGGCAGGATGTGGGACGAGATGATGACGGTCATCCGGCCGCGAAGGCTCGCGATGAGATCACGAACGATGAGAATCTGGTGCGGATCGAGGCCGATCGTCGGTTCGTCCATGATGATCACGGGCGGTTCGGCGAGGATCGCCTCGGCGATTCCGACCCGCTGGCGGTAACCTTTCGAGAGCTGGCCGATGATCTTGTGGCGAACGCGTTTCAGGTCGCAGACCTCGAGGACCTCGTCGATGCGTGAGCCGAGCTTGCGGCGCGGAACCTCTTTCAGCCGACCGCGGAAATACATGTATTCGGAGACACGCATCTCCTCGGGCAGCGGGTTGTTTTCCGGCATGTAGCCGATGCGTCGCTTGATCTCGTTGGGATCGGTCGCGACGGAGACGCCGCAGACGCTCACGGAGCCGGAGGTGGCGGGGAGATAACCCGTGAGGATGCGCATCGTGGTGGACTTGCCGGCGCCGTTTGGGCCGAGGAAGCCGACGATCTCGCCCCGGGCGACGCTGAAGCTGATATCGCTCACGGCCGCGACACCGCCGTAGGTTTTCACCAAGTGCGAGACTTCGATGGCGGCGCTGGAAGGAGTAAGGGACAAGGGACGAAGGTACTAAGGGACTGGAGATGAAAACAAGAGATCCGAATGGACCAAGTCGAAGGTGACAAGGGCTGGTCTTTTAGTCCTTTGGTCCCTTGGTCCCATGGTCTTTTTCAATGGTCACCTCGCCGGCGCGGAAGCGGTGAACCTTGCCGTGATCATCGCGGATCAGCAACGCGCCCTCGTCGTCGAGCCCCGCCACAAGACCGTGATGGCGCCGGCCGCCTTCGAGGAGGGTGATCGGTTTGCCGCGGAGGACGTCGTAGCGATTCCACAAGTCGGCGAAAGTCTCGCGATGGTCGCCGTCCGCAAAAATCTGATACGCGAGCAGCACGCGGCCGATGAGCGCGGCGGCGAGGCGATTGAGATCGAGGGGCGCGCCGGCGACTTCCTCGAGCGACACGGCGCGGCGGGCGAGGTCGGCGGGCCAGCCGCCGGACGGCAGGTTGACGTTGAGGCCGAGGCCGAAAACGAGATCGCGAATCTGGTCGGAGTCGACGCGCGCCTCGGTGAGCATGCCGCCGGCTTTGCGGCCGTCGAAGAGGATGTCGTTGGGCCATTTGATGCCGGGTTTCACCTCGGCGAAATTGGCGAGGAGCTCGCAGACATTGACGCCCATCCACAACGTGAACGTCTGCATGCGCTCCGGCTCGACGAGCGGGCGAAACGCGAAGCTCGCGTAGAGATTGCCGGTGGATTCGCTGTGCCAGGTGCGTCCGAAACGCCCGCGGCCCTTCGTCTGGCGGCGGGCGAGCACGGCGAAGGGCGTGGCCCGGCCGGCCGCGAGCTGGCGCGCCGCCTCGTCGTTGGTGCTATCGATCGTATCGACGACCGTGAGCGAGAAATTTCGCGGCCGCACCTTGAGCTGCGTCTCGATGAACGCGGTGTGCAGCGTGCGCGGCCGGGCGGCGATGCGGTAGCCGCGTGCGCGCTGCGCCTCGAACTCGAAGCCGGCGGCGCGGAGTTTCTCCATGTGCTGCCACACGGCGACGCGACTCACGCCGAGCTTGGCCGCGAGCGCGGAGCCGGAGACCCATTTGGGTTCGCGGGCGACGAGCTCGCGGAGAATGAGGTGTTCGGACGTGGGCATGCAGCGGAAGCGAAGAAGGATGAGAAAGGGACGCGAAACGGAACGATGAGTTCCGTGTCAACCGCCGCCATCCACGTGAGTGTGGGTTTGATATGTGATGTGTCGTGCACACGCTGGGGCAAATGTCATTTGCAGAATTACAACGATCGGTCGCGCACGATGCCAGCGTGCCGGAGGGCCTGAGCCCGGCGTTGCAGGCTTTGTGGTACGATGGGCGGGGCGACTGGCAGCGCGCGCATGAGTGCGCGCAGGACGAGCACGGCCGCGACGGCTCCTGGGTGCACGCGTATCTGCACCGCAAGGAAGGCGATGCGGGCAACGCGGGGTATTGGTACGCACGAGCAGGGCGGACGATGCCGGCCGCAGGTGTCACGCTCGAGGCGGAGTGGGCGGAGATAGCGCGAGCGTTGCTGGACGGTTGAGGCAGCCCGTGTCCGCCTGCGCCGGTCCCGTTTAACTCTGCTCTCGCAGGGCTGCGAGCGCCGCGCGCGCGGCGGCTTCCTCCGCGAATTTCTTCGAGGGTCCGCGGCCGGTGCCGGCCAGTTGATCGAGCACGTAGACAGCGACTTCGTATTCGCGCGCGTGATCCTCGCCCTCGATGTGGACGACCTCGTAGCGCAAAGCGTGGTTGCCGTGCCTGGGCTGCACCAACTCCTGCAGCCGACCCTTGGGGTTTTCGGCTTCTTCGACGGTTGCGAGCCGGTCGGACAAGGGGCCGTAGAGGTCGCGAATCACGCGGCGCGCCTTGTCGATATCGCTGTCGAGATAGATGGCGCCCACGAGCGCCTCCATGGCGTCGCCGAGGGACGACGTGCGGGTCCGCCCGCCGGTCGATTCCTCGCTGGCGCCAAGCCGCAGGCACTCGTCCAACGCGATCTCACGCGCGAGCTGCGCGAGGAACGCGCCGTTCACGAGCAGCGCGCGGCGCTTGCTCAGGACGCCTTCGCGCTCCAGCGGGAAGAGCGTGAACAGCTCTTCGGCAATCAGAATCTGGAGGACAGCGTCGCCGAGGAACTCGAGCCGCTGGTTGCTTTCGCCCGCACTCGGATGATCCGCGAGATAGGACAGGTGCGTGACCGCTTGCTTCAACAGCGACTGGTCGCGGAACGTGTGCCCGATGCGTGCTTCAAGCTGAGTGAGAGGGTCGGCCACGTGGGAGTAAAAACTTCAAATCTCGACGTTCCAAAAGTCCAAAAGTCTCAAATCTCAAAAACCAAGAGCGCGGGAGGCGTTGTGAGATTTTCGAACGTCTGGCGTTGGGTGGGTGTGTCGCGCGGCGCGCCTCACGAGCTGGCGCTGGCGTAACGCCGCAGGCCGCGGTGAAAGACGAACACCGCGAGCGCGAACCACACGGCGGCAAACAGGAACGGCGCCACCGTCCATTTCCAATCGCCCTGGAAGCGCTCGATCAGGACACGCGCGGGGGCGTTGCTCACCACCACGACTGGCAGGAGCCAGACGAAGAGCGCCTGCGAGACGAGCCCCTTGAACGCCTGGCGCGGCAGCCGCGAGAATTCGGTCAGCGTGAAATACGTTCCTTCGACGCCCTGCGCGCTCGTCAGCCAGAACACGAGCGAGATCGACATCACGAGGATGCTATAGTGAATCACCAGCCCGCAGAACACCATCGCGGCGTAGAGCGCGATGTCCGCGAAGCCCGGTTGCAGGCCGAGCTGCTTCGCGGCGTAGATGACGACACCTGCCGCCACGACCGAGTTGATCAGCCCGTCGGGATCGAGCTTCCGCGTGGTCGCCATGAACATCACGTTGCCCGGCTGCGCGAGGAAGAAGTCGAAGTTTCCCGTGCGTACATTGCGGCCCATCTCGAAGATGCTGCTCCAGAAAAAACCCATCAGGAACCGCTGGATGAGCATCGAAGTGCCGACGAGCAGCATCATCTCGTATTCGGTCCAGCCGGCGACCGAGTCCGTATGGCGATAGATGACGGAGACGAGCAGCAGATTGACCGCCATCCAGAACAACTCGACGAGCGACCACACGATGAAATCGCCGCGAAACATCATCGTGCGGATGATCGAATAGCGCGCGCTCGCGAACCAGATGCGGAGATAGTGGAGCACGGGGGACAGAGATGGAGAGTTCGGGGTTCGGTTATCCGCCCACCGCTGTGTGCCGGCGCAGGCCGCGGAGCCAGAGGCCGTGCCCGACGGTCAGCAGGATTCCCACCCAGCACGCCTGGATGCCGAGACACCACAATGCCTCCTCGAACTCGAACCGGCCGGTGAAGATCGCGGCGGGAAAATACATCTGATACGGGTAGGGCAGCAGCATCGAGGCGGCGAAAAGGTCCGGCGACATCAGGTCGAGCGGGAAGATCTGTCCGCCCAGCACGGCCTCGATCGCCATCGAGAGGATGACGAAGCCCTGGATCTCGAGAAACCAGAACGTCAGCATGCCGAAGCAGTACGCGATGCAGAACTGGATCATGGCGGACAGCAGCAGCGCGGGGAGGCCCAGCCCGAGACGCCAGCCGTCCAGCGGATACGTGAGATACGCGCCGACCACCGGCAGCGCGATGAGGAGAGGAATGAATATCAGCGATCCGGATACAAGCCGCGCCGAGACGAAGATGCTGAACCGATACGCGAAATAATTGATCGGCTTCAGGAGAAACTGGTTGATGAGGCCGTTCCGGATTTCCTCGCTGATCTGGTAGTCCTCGTTGAACGCGCTCACGAAGAACTGCAGGACGAGAAGGGTGATGAAATAGGTCAGGGTCTGGCGCAGATCGAAGCCGCCGATGTCGCCGGCTCCCTCGAACGCCGCGCCCCACAGGATGAAAACGACCGCGAGATGAAAGAGCGAAAAGAACCCGCGCACCGCGAAGTTCCAGCGATAAACGAGATTGCTCTGCAGCCCGACGAGGAATGCCTGGCGGTATTTATCGAGGGAGGAGAGCATGCGGAAAGTAGCGAGTAGTGAGTAGCGAGTAGCGAGTAGGGCAAGCGCTCGGAAGCGTACCGAAAACGCGCTCGGCGTTCCGATGCGCGCTACTCGCTTCTGACTACCCGCTGCTGTTCGAAAACTCAGGCCTTCAGCCCGAACCGCTCGATCACTTCCTTCCCGAGATTGCGATACGCGGTCGCGCCGGGATTGGTTTGGTCGTAGGCGAAAATTGTCTTCCCGAAGCTCGGCGCCTCGCTGAGTCGCACGGTGCGCGGGATGACCGTCTTGAAAATCTTGTCGGGGAGGTGCTGCTTCACTTCGTCGACCACCTGGCGCGAGAGATTCGTGCGCATGTCGTACATCGTCATGACGACGCCGCCGAGCTCGAGGCGGTCGTTCACGTGCGCGTCCTTCAGCCGTTGCACGTTGCGCAGGATCTGGCCGAGGCCCTCGAGCGCGAGATATTCGCATTGCAGCGCGATCAGGAGGAAGTCGGCGGCGGCGAGGCTGTTCATCGAGAGCATGCCGAGCGCCGGCGGGCAATCGATGATGACGGCGCGAAAGCCGCCGGACTTGCGCACGGGCTCGATTACGGCGTTGAGCTTCCCGAGGTAATTTTCCGTCTGCGCGAGCTCGATCTCGGCGGCGGCGAGATCCTCCTCGCTGGGAATCAACGCGAGATGTTCGTAGGAAGTCGGTGTGATCATCTCGACCGCCGAGCCTTCGCCATGCAGCGGGCCATAGAGGCTCTTGCCCGCTTGCTTCTCGATGCCGAGCGCGCTCGTGGCGTTGGCCTGCGGATCGAGATCGATGAGCAGCGTGTGGATTTTCTTTTCGGCGAGTGCGGCCGCGAGATTGACGGCTGTGGTGGTTTTGCCGACGCCCCCTTTTTGGTTGGCGATGGTGAAGACAGTGGTGGGCATGAAAATGGTTTTGGTCGCTAATGACGCTTGGTTTCGCGCGCGGCAAGCGTCGTGTCCCGCGCGGTTGCGCCGGGATAAGGCGACTTCGCGCTATTTGCAAAAAGCCCATTACCTCACCGAAAGATGAAACCGCTTTCGGGAATCGCCGCAGGATAAATTTCCCCGAAACAAATAGACCGGCGAATTTCCGGCCGGCGTCCGGCCTGTAATTGACGGACCGGGCTGCGAGGCATCGAAAGGGATGAAGCCCCTCCTCGCATGGGTCCGCTCGATTCCCGTATGAACTCCCGCAGCGTGACGACGCGTTGTTGATCCGGGCCGATGTCACCCCGCTCTGAATTCCACCATGAAGAACTCCACGCTCGATCGTCGCCGTTTCCTCGCCCAGGCCGCCTCCGCCGGCCTCGGTCTTGCCGCCGGACTGCCCGCTCTGCGCTCGGCGGAAAGCCCCGCACCCGCGCTCCCACGCCCCGCGTGGCCTTTGACTGGCGAGCCCGAGGAGACCGCGCTGCTGGATGTCCTTCATAGCGGCAAATGGGGCCGCACCGTGGCGGGAGCCGGTCGGGTGCGGGAATTCGAAACCGCCTACGCCGCCTTGATGAAGGCGCGTTATTGCGTCGCCACCTCGTCCGGCACCACCGCGCTGCTGACTTCCCTCGGCGCGCTGAACATCGGCCCTGGCGATGAGGTGATCCTGCCGGCCTACACGTTCGTCGCGACGTTCAATGTCATCACCGCGAATTTCGCGCTGCCCGTCTTCGTCGACACCGCCGCCGCGACGTTCCAAGTCGACCACACGAAAATCGCTGCGGCCATCACGCCGGCGACCAAGCTGCTTCTTCCGGTGCACATCGCGGGCTCCCCCTGCGAGATCGGGCCGATCGCCGAGCTCGCGCGGCAGCGCAATGTGCCGCTGCTCGAAGACGCGTGCCAGGCGCCCCTCGCCGAGTGGCAGGGCCGGCCGGTCGGCACCGTCGGCATTGGCGGCTGCTTTAGTTTCCAGGCGAGCAAGAATCTCACTTCGGGTGAAGGCGGCGCCGTCGTCACCAACGACGAACACTTCGCTCATCTCTGCTATAATTTCCACACCCCGGGCGGACCCAAACCCGCGCCGAGCTCCGGCCGCTCCGCGAACTATCGGCTCACCGAGTTTCAGGCCGCGCTCCTCCTCGCCCAGATGACGCGCCTCGCCGCGCAGGCCCGGGTGCGCGACGCCAACGCCGCCTATCTCAGCGAGCTTCTTCGTGGGGTTCCCGGCATCACGCCCGCGGCCCTCGCCACGGGTTGCACGCGCAGCGCATGGCATCTCTTCATGTTTCGCTACGATGCCGCCGAATTCGGCGGCCTCCCGCGGGCAAAATTCCTGCGCGCCCTTTCGCAGGCGGGCTTCGTCGCCAGCGGTGGCTACGCCAGCCTCAACACCTCGAGTCATGTCAAGGCCCTCGCGAGCAACCCCCATTATCAACGTATCTACGGCAAGGATACGATGGCCGCCTGGGTCGAGCGCAACCAGTGTCCGGTCAACGACGGGCTTTGCGACGAAGCGGTCTGGTTCTCCCAGTCGATGCTGCTCGGACCGCGTTCCACCATGGACCGGATCGCGGACGCGATTCGCAGCGTGAAGAAGCAGGCGACCGGCTGAGCGGTCACCCGAATGGCGCCATGGCGACGCCGAAGCCACTCACCTGTCACCCGAGCACTTCGGCAAACACGAGCTCGGCCGCGCCGATGACCGTGGCGTCCCGACCGAGCGCGGAGGTTTCGATGCGGATCGGCTGCGGCGTTCGGTGCGCGGTGAGCGATTGAAACGTATCGCGAATCGGCGCGATCAACGGCTCGTAAACATCCGGCGCGGACAGCGCGCCGCCGAGCACGATCACGACGGGATCGAAGAGCGAGGCACTGATCGCGAGCGCCCGACCGATTCCGCGACCGGCCTTGGTGAGCATGTTGCGCGCAAGCAGATCGCCGGCGGCAGCCATGGCGCAGAGTTCGTCGACCTGGGGCCTCGCGTTGGGCGCGCGCCGAAATCCCACCTGGCCGTCCGTCGCCACAATTTGCCTGGCCTTGCTGCGCAGCGCCCAATCCGCCGCGATCGTCTCGAGACAACCCACGTTGCCGCACTGGCAATATTCGCCATCGTCGACGACTGGAATGTGTCCGATCTCGCCGGCGTCATTCCA
This sequence comes from Opitutaceae bacterium, assembly GCA_036675625.1. Lineage (GTDB taxonomy): Bacteria > Verrucomicrobiota > Verrucomicrobiia > Opitutales > Opitutaceae > ER46. The sequence goes on from JAKFEQ010000005.1 coordinate 255,708, forward strand.
GCCGCCGAAGACCACGCGGCCGTTAGCGACGATGCCGAGGCCGATGCCTTGCTCGTAAAGGAGAAACAAGCCGTCCTCCACGCCGCGCAACCGTCCGCTGCGCCATTCTCCGAGGGCCGCACACGCGGCATCCGTGCGACTCGCGACCGGAAGCTCGAACGTCTCCTGCAGCGATTCAACCAGTGGCGGCGCGCCGCGCGCGGGCTGGTCGCGCGCGAAGGCCTGCGCCGGATTCCAGGCCGCTCGGTCCGCGAAGCCGATGCCAATCCCCATCACCTGTTTCCCGAGCGGCGAAGCTACGAGCAACTCGCGCAACACTTTTTGCGTGCAGCGCAAAAACGCCTCGGGGTCGCGGCGATCCGGCCGGTATTCTTTTACGGAGCCGGTCGGGCGGCCGTTGAAATCGATGATCGCGGCGCGCACCCGTTCGAAGCCCATTTCGATTCCGATCGCATAACCCAGCGTGGACGCACCGGACAGCACGGCGTTTCGCCGTCGCGCGCCGGGAGGATTGGAAAACACCGCGTGCTGCGCGAGCAACGGGCTCACCTCGCGACTCACCGACGATGCGGGCCAGGCGAGCCGTGCGCCCAGTTGCTCACGCGTCAGGGGGCCATGCCGGCGGATACAGCGAAGCACCCGTTGCTGTGCGCCCGTAAGCTGCCTCCACGCCGGCTTCTCTCTCGCAGCGCTTCTTTTTTCCATGGCAATTAAACGCCGGACGCTATGCGAAGCGACGGGCGCCATGCCAAGGTATATTTCCCGATTGCGAACTACGGCCGACGATCTGCCCCGGACGGCCGGTTCCAATTTGACGATGAACAAACAGGGCTCCTCGACTGGACGTCGGACGCAACGTCCGCGATCACGCCATGGCTTCCATCTATTATGTCGGCGACTGGGCCGTTCTCACCGGTCCGCATTTCGCAGAGTCTCCCTTTCAAAACGCGATGAAAGGCCTGGAGATTTTCAACTACGGCACGTGGTTGAAGGAGGCGCTGGAAAAGGATGGCCGCCATTCCGTGCGCAGCGTGCCCTCGTGGGAGTTCTACAAATTACCGCCCGGCGAATATGAGAAAATCATCGCGACGCACGATGTCCTGATTTTCAGCGACGTGGAGGCGAAGCTGTTTCAGCTCTCGCCGAGTTTCTTCGATCGCGCGCAGTTTGGGAAAAAGGTCCTCACGTTTCCCGACCGTTTGCGCCTGACGGTCGAGGCCGCCACGAAGCTCGGCAAGGGCATCGTGTTTCTCGGCGGTTGGTATTCGTTCACCGGCGAGATGGGGAAGGGTGGCTGGGGGCGCTCGATGCTGCGCGACATCCTGCCCGTCACATGTCTGCCGCACGAAGATCTCGTGGAAAGTACGGAGGGCTATATACCGACAATGACGGCGGCCGGGCGCGCGCGGCTCGGTGGGATTTCGTTCGAGGCCTGCCCGCCGATTCTCGGTTACAACGAGACGATCCGGCACGAGGCCGGCGAGGTTCTGATGGAGATCGGCGAGAACGCCGCGCCGCTGTTGGCGCTACGCGATGTGGGTGCGGGCAAGGTACTGGCGTTCACCTCGGATCCGGCGCCGCATTGGGGCTGCAATTTCGTCTTCTGGCCGGAGTATGCGCGGTTCTGGCAGGTGTGCATCGAGCTGGTCTGCCCGGCGAAGCCCGGGCCTGTAAACGGAACTGCGCCCTGCGATCAGCTCGCGCCCGTGGCGGAGGTGCTCGAGTAGCGCAGGCGCCTCGCGGGACCGGCGAGGATTGTGGTGGCATCGATTTTCAACCGATGAATTCATGTTGCCGCAGCCGGATGCCGCATCATCCGGGAGCAGGCGAAACGCCCGCGTTACTCAACTGAATCCACGATCTCACCCCGCGCATGTTTTCACGCCTTCGTTCGTTAAATATACTACATTATAGCGGGATCGCGGCTCTCGTCGCGTGGCCTGTCGCGCAGACCGCGTGGTCGGCGCAAACCGCGGCTCGCGGCGCGGTGATCGATCATGGTGTAGCGACCCCCATCAGCAGTCCCCGCGGCACCGTCGCGACGGTCGATGGCGAGGGGCGCGAGGTCGTCGTGCAGTGGCTGATGGATCATCGCGGCGGCCATGCGTTGCTCATCGTCGAAGCGGGCACGGGCGCGAGCCAGCAGGTCGATCTGCCGTTTCCGATTCCAGGCACGACCGTCGATGCGCCTTACGCCTCGCTGCTCTCGACGCGCAATCGATTCTATACGCACTTCGCCAGCCACTTTATCGAGTTCGATGTGGCGACGCGCGCATTCACCTTCTCGCGTCGCGCGACGCCGCGCTTCGCGATGGGCATGACGGAAGACGACAACGGCGTGATCTGGACGGTGACGTATCCGCAAAGCGGTGTGATGTCGTTTGATCCCAAATCCGCCCGGTTTCGCGACTATGGTGAGGTCTACCGCCAACCCTGGGCGCAATATCAGCGCCATATGGCGGCGGACGATGCGGGCTGGATCTACTTCGCGCTTGGCATGGCCGCGAGCCAGGTCGTCGCTCTCAATCCGGAGACGGGCGAAGCCACGCCACTTCTCGCCGAGACCGAGCGCAAGAAAGGCACGGCGTATGTCTACCGCGCGACCGACGGCAAGGTCTATGGCCAGGCGTTGCACGGCGCGCGGGAAGCATGGTTCGAGCTGCACCGCGGCCAGCGGCGCACCGTCGATCGCAGCGTAGTGGAAAAGGCGCCGGCGAAGCCGATCGTCACGGGAAGCCAATCGTTGTTTCACGCGACGTTTCCAAGCGGCCGTAGAATCAAGGCCAGCGATCTCGTTACGCGCACGCTGACAACGGAGGACCCGCGGACGCAGCAGGTCGCGACCGTGACATTCGACTACGAGAGCGATGGGGCTCACATCATGGGCGTGGCGCTGGCGCCCGACGGCGCGCTGTTCGGCGGCACCGCGTTTCCGATGCGGTTCTTCAGCTTCAATCCTGTATCACAAGAATGGATTCGTCGGCCGGCTTATGGCCAGTGGAACGCACTGGCCGGGCAGAACGGGAGGATTTTTGTCGGTGGTTATGGGGGCGGATTCCTGCTCGAATGGGATCCCGCGCGGCCATGGCTCGACACGGTGAAAGGGCAGGCCGATCGCAATCCGGCTTTCCTCACCGAGTGCACGCCGGACATCCACCGGCCGCACCGCGTCTTCGCCCACCCGGACGGGAAGACGATCATCCTCGGTGGCGCGCCGCAATACGGCTACACCGGCGGCGGTCTCCTGTTCTGGGACCGGGCGGCGCGCCGTCGCGTGCTGCTGCGCGATGCGGACGTCGTGCCCGATCAGTCGACGATGAGCATGGTCGCGCTGCCCGAGGGCAAACTGCTGGGCGGCACCTCGACGACGCCGGGGTCTGGCGGCCAGAAAAAGGCGACCGCGGCGGAGCTTTATATAATGGATTTCGCCACGAGAAAAGTGGAGTGGCACGCCGCGCTGCCGGGCGGTGCGCAGCAAATTCTCGACCTGTTCTCCGGCCCGGGTGGACTCGTCTTCGGGCTCGCGGATCGGAAAACGTTTTTCGTCTTCGATCCGGTGAAGCGCGTGATCGTGCACCAGCGCGACGTGGCGAAGGAGTTCGGCCTTTCCGCGACCGGGCAGGGGCCACGGGTCTTCGTCTCGACACCAGAGGGCGCGATTCACCTGCTGTTTCGCCGGGGTATTGCGACCCTGAATACGGAGACGTTTGCGCTCGAACTCGTCGCGGAGTCGTCTGTTCCGATCGAGGTCGGTGGCGCGTATCACGAAGGTCGGGTTTACTTCGTCAACGCGTCGCACCTGTACAGCGTGGGCCTCGCGAAAGCAGGGCGGTGAGTCTCACGCATGAATATCGGTGTCGCCCAAATAGAAATCACGCCGGCGGTCGGCGGCGAGTTGTCGGGGTTCGCGTTGAGAACTCAGCCCTCGACGGGCGTGCTCGATCGGCTATGGGCGCGCGGGCTCTTCCTCGAAGCGGCTGGCAGTCGGCTGCTGTGGCTGCATTGCGATCTGATCGGTTTCGATGCGCGGATCGTGACGGCGTTTCGCGGGTGGGCGCGGGAGGAATTGGGACTCGCGGAAACCGAAGTCCTGCTCACGGCGACGCACACGCATTCCGGGCCGTGCACGATTCACCTCGCGGAGGCGGGCGCGTATGACGAGCCGTATGTCGCGTGGCTGCAGCTGCGTTTGCAGGAGGCGGCGCGCACGGCGATGCGCTGCATCGAGCCCTGCGCGGTGTGCGTGGGTGAGGGAGAACTCGGCCTGGCGATCGATCGCCGAAATGCGGCGACCGCACATGTCGATCCACGCCTCGGCGTGGTGGGATTCCGTCGCGCGGACGGTGCGTTTGCCGCCGTGATCGGGAATTGCGCAATTCACCCGGTCGCGCTCGGGCCGGAGAATCGCCGGATCAGCGGCGATCTCCTGGGACGGGCGGCGGATGAAGTGACGCGGCTGCTGCCAGGGGCGCCGGTCGCGCTCATGACGAACGGTGCGTGTGGGAATCTCAATCCTCCCGCCGTCGGCGTGCCGTGCGGGCAGATGGACGCTTGGGGCCGGCAGATCGCGAGCGTCGCGGTGGCCGCGCTCGCCAACGCGGAAGCGCATGCACGCGCGCCGTTGCAGGTGGCGGTGGCTCGGTGTGCTTTGTCTTTGGATACACTCGATCGGGAGGGAATCGATGCGCAGGTCGCCCGAGTGACCGGTGATCTCGCGGGCGGTGCGGAATGGCGCGCGAAAGCGAGGCGCGCCGCCGACCAGTGGCGGCGGTCGCTCCTTTCCGCGCTGGAGCAGGATCGCGCACTCACTCAGCGGGAGATCGAGTTGTTTGCGGTGCGGATCGGGGAGGTGGTGCTGATCGGCGCGAGCGCGGAGTTGTTCTCCGATTTCAGCGCCTGGCTGAGGCGCGAGACGGGACAGCGGGTCCATACGCTTGGCTACGCGAATGGCGACGTGGGCTATATCTGCCCGCAGCGCGCATATCAGGAAGGCGGATACGAGGTGGAGTCCGCCCACGTTTTCTATGGCGGGTATCGTTTCAAGGCCGGCGGATTCGAACGCCTCGCGGAGGCCGCGGTCGCATTGGTGCGGCGCGCAGGTGGGCTGGAAGAAAACTCGTCCGGGGCGGGGACGGCCCAGCCGGGCGCCGCGGCGGACGTGCGCACGCCGCGGCGATGAATGCCGTCGACTGGCTGGTGGTCGGCGCGACGTGCGTGATGGTGCTGATCGTGGGCCTGGCGTTTGCGCGGCGTTCGTCGGGGAAGGGCGCGGAGGGCTATTTCGCGGGCGACCGCGATCTGCCATGGTGGGCGATCGGGCTTTCCAACACGGCGACGTATAGCTCGGGCACGGGCGCTTTCGTGATGCTGGTGCTGGTTTTCGGGCTGGCGGGCAACTGGCTGTGGTGGGCGAGTTGGATTGTCTGGATGCCGCTGGTGGCCATCGTCTGGGCGCGGTTCTGGCGGCGGATGCAGATCGTCACGACCGCGGAGCTGATTTCATTGCGCTATGGCGGGGCGCCCGCGGTTTTTGCGCGGAAGGCTTATGCTTTTGTCTGCTGCTTCGGGTTCGCGGTGCTGATTATAAGCTATATCACCGGCTTCTTCGCGAGAACGATTGCTCCGCTCGTGCCGCTCGAAACCTGGCAGGTGCTCCTGATTTTCGGGGGCGTGACCGTTATATATAGCATGTTCGGCGGACTGCTCGGGGTGGTCTACGCGGATGTCGCTCAATTCGGAATCATGCTGCTCGGCAGCGTGGTCTTTCTCGGGTTAGCGGTGGCGCAGCACGGCGGTTGGGAGGCGATTCTCCTGCGGGTGCAGCAGGTGCGGCCCGAGGCGCTTCAGCAAATGCCGCCGACCCTTTCGATCGATGCGCTGACGTTGCTCGTGTTGTTTCTGCAGGGCTGGTTTTTTGCTGGCTCGCCGACGGCCGGTGAGGGGATGACGGCGCAGCGCTTCATGGCGGCGCGAAGCGAAGGCCACGCGCTGGGCGGTCAGCTGTTCAATGCGTTCCTGGCGCTCTCCTTGCGGACGGCGCCGTTGATCGGGCTCGGAATCGTCGCGCTTTCGTTGTTCTGGACGACCGATCCGCAGGCGCGGTTGGGCGCGATGCCGGAAGGAATGACGCTGCTCGAGGATCCAGCTTTCGCGTGGGGCGAACTGGTGCGGCGGTGCGCGTTGCCGATCGGCGTCACCGGCCTGCTCGTGGCAGCGGAGGTCGCCGCCTATATGAGCACGCTCAGCAGTTTGATCAATTGGGGAGGGAGCTTTGTCGTGAACGATCTCATGCCCGCGCGGCTCGCGCAGGTGAAGGGGCGGATCTGGGTGAGCCGGCTGGCGACGTTGTTTCTCTTCGTCGTCGCGGCGGTCGTCACGGTGTTGTTCGTCGATGACATGGTGAGCTGGTTCCTGTTCATCAACTCCGCGATGGTGGTGTTCCTGCTGCCGCTGGCCTGGTTTCGTTTCTTTTGGTGGCGGTTCAATGTCTGGGGAGAACTGTCGGCGATCGTCCTCGGGCTGCCGCTGTCGATCGTCGTCTGGTTCGTGTTGGATTTTCAGCATCGTCCCCTGTGGGAGGGGCTCGGGTGCTTGTTCGGCCTGAGTGTCGCCGTGTTGACCGTGGTCACGCTGCTCACGCCCCCCGAATCGATGGAAACCTTGCAGCGCTTCTACGCGCGGTGTCGTCCGCCGGGAGTCTGGGGACCGGTTCGTCGCGGCGCGACGACGGGGGATATCACACGCGAGCCGACGCTCGCGCGAATGGCAGGCGATTCGGTGCTGGGGATTCTGGCATGTCTCGGCCTCGTCGTCGCGACCAATGCATTTTTTGTCGGCGACTGGCAGCGCTTCAGCGTCAGCCTGCTGGCTGGCGTGGCGATGGCCGTGTGGTTGTTGCGCCGCATTCTCGCCGCGGCGCGGTGCATTCACCGTCAATAGAGGGAGGGCCCGCGACGCCGCGCTGGCGTATGTTGCATGTTCAGTCGCCGCCCTGATCCCCGCGGCGTCGGTGCGGTTTACACTGAAAAATAAAGCGCTGTAAACATGTATAAATATCCGGCCACCGGTGCGTTTAACGAGGCCGGCCGCGGGTGTTTGCCCGCCGGTTTACCGCATATCTGTCGTAAATAGTTACATAATCGAGCTTGCGCGCGATCGACGTATGGTCGGCTGGCGCGCCCGTGCGATAATATAAATATTTAACCCGCTTGGCTGGAGCAACCTGAAGCACCGCTGTGCTTCGCTGGCATCGGCGATGCGTGGCTGTAGCGGGTTCGCGGTCTGCCGTGCACAGCAGCAGCGAACCCCGTCGCGCCGCGCGCACTCGTCCCGTTGCCGTAATACTCCCGGTAACGGGCTCGATGCCTCGCGTCGCTCCACTTCGCCATGAGAAAATCACACCACCCCTCGATTCGTCTCGCGGCCCTTGCCGCATTCGCCGGCGGACTCGCGCTCTGCGTACAGTCCGCATCGGCCGCCGCCGGTCCCAGCCGCACCTATACACTCGACGCCGATTTCGATCTTGGCGTCCTGTTCAATGTCAACCACGCCGCACCGAATAATAATCAACTGCAGCTCAACCAGCAGAGCCAGACGTTTCCTGTATTGTGGGTGGCCAACGCCGGTGAGGATACGGTCTCCAAGATAGACACTAACACGGGTAAGGAGGTCGGACGGTATCGCACGTGGTTCAACGTCGGCACGCACGGCGCCTTCTCCGGCCCGGCGCCGTCGCGCACCGCGGTCGATGCCGACGGCAATTGCTACGTCGCCAATCGTCACTTCGACAACCGGCCGGCCGAGGTCATGAAGATCCTGGCGTCGGGCGGTATCGATCGCAACGGCAACGGCGTCATCGATACGTCATCCGACGTGAACAACAACGGCGTCATCTCCGGTGCGGAGATCCTCCCCATGACCGACTCGAACGCGAACAACATTGTCGAGAGCGGCGAGATCTCGGACGAGCGCATCGCCTGGCATGTCCGCGTGGGCGGCGCTGGCCTGCTCGGGCGCTCGCTCAGCATCGATCCCAACGGATTCATCTGGCTCGGGCTGTATAGTGGGCGCGTTTATTATAAGCTCGATCCCAATAATGGGGCCATTCTCGCGGGGCCGATCAACGTCACGCCCAATACGCCCTACGGCTCGGTCGTCGACGCCACGGGCATTCTGTGGGGCGCTTCACTGAGCAACAATCTGCTGAAGCTCGACACCAAAACGGCCACGTTCGTCGGCACGTTCACCCACGGCGGCTCGAACTACGGCATCGGTTTCGGCAACGGGCGCGTCTACCTTGGGCAAGCCTCGCCCGTGCATGTGTTCAACCCGGCCACAAACACTTTCAGCAACATCAATCTCGGGTTCTCGGCGCTGGGCGTGTCCACGGCGAGCAACGGCGATCTCCTCGTGCACGGCAGCACAGCGAGCGGCAGCAATGGCGGCGCGACGCGTTTCCGGCCGGATGGCAGCGTCGTCTGGTCGAAGCCGAATCAGGCCGGAGCCAGCGACTTTAACGGCCGCGGCTGCATGCCTGACGCGAACGGCGATGTGTGGACGGTCAATCTCGGCACGAACAACGTTTCCAAATACGATGGCGACGACGGCACGGCGCTGGGCGTTTTCCCGGTCGGTGTCTCGCCATATTCATATAGCGATGCGACCGGTTCCACGTTCGTACAGACGATCGGGCTTGGCCGCTGGACGGTCGTCTTCGACACCGGAGCGAACGGCACCGACGATGCGGTCATCTCCTGGAATGCCTCGCAGCCCGGTGGCTCCAAGCTCGTCGTCTCGACTTCGGCGTCCGACTCGAAGAGCAGTGTCGGTGACTATAGTGCCGGCGATTTCGTGCCCGTGGCGAACGGCAGCACCGCCAGCCTGAGCGGTCGTTATCAAGCGATTCAGGTCACGTTCACGGCCGATCCCGCGAACAACCAGAGCCCCGTGCTCTTCGACCTGAACATCCAGGCGCCCGGGGTCTGTGCGACTTTGGACCTCGATGGCAATCAGTGCATCGACCGGGCCGATTTGAACCTCTTGCTGGTCGGTATTCGGGCCGGTTCGCAGGACTTGCGCTACGATGCCAACTGCGACGGTAAGGTGGACATCTCGGACTCCCGCTACATGGCGACGAAGTTTACCAATCCCGGCGGCGCACCATGCGCAGCACCATGATCGCGCCGCGCGTTTCAGGTCCCTTCAACCAGCAACACTCCACCTCAATGAAATCGAAACTTCTCGCATTAACTCGCCGCGCGGGGCTCGTCGCCATCGCCGCCTTCGCCGTCATTGTGCCCGCAAAAGCCGTGCCGACCGTCAGCCTCGACCCGGTGACCCAGAACATCGCCGTGGGCGGCACGGCCGTTGTGAACCTCAATATCAGCGGCCTCGGCGCGGGCGTCACACCCACCCTCGGGTCATGGCTCGCCTATATTGCATTCGACAGTTTGGTCGTATCCATCGGCACCGCCAATGTGACCTTCGGAACCAACCTCGATCTGGGTGTCATCGGCACGATCAGCCTCGTCGACGGCACCACGCCAAATCTGATCAAGATCGACGAGACGTCCTTTGAGGACATGGCCGCCTTGAACCTTGTGCAACCGGCCGCGTTCACGCTGGCGACGCTCACGTTTACGGGTGTCGCCCAAGGGACGTCGGCGCTCACGTTCAACCGGCTCGAGTTGGGCGACGAAATGGGTTTCCCTCTCGCCCTCAGTTCCAGCACGGCGTCGATTACCGTCGGCACGCCCACCGGCGTGCCCGAAGGCGGCTCCCTGCTGCCGCTGCTTGTGTCGTGCATCGGGCTTGTGGTGCTCGGCGATGTCGCGCGCCGGCGCCGCTCCGCCGGCCTGCTGGCACTCTGAGCCGCGACGTTTTCCCCGGGCAGGGCCGCCGCTTTGCCGGCTGGCCATCGAGAGCGGGAATAATGCCGCACGATGGCAGCGCGACCAGCGCCGGCCCTGCACAACGCCGCTCTTCGCCGCCGCCGCGGTCGCCTCGCTTCCCCTGTCATGCTCAATTCACACCGTGCCCTGCCTCGTTGCCGGACGAGCGGCCGTGTCGCGATTCGCGTCGAACTCGTCACGGCGTGCGTGACCGTCGCGGCCCTGGCGATTCTGTGGCTGTGTTTCACCGCCGATGAGGATAGAACGCTCGCGCCCGCGATCCGCGTCGGGGCGATGCGCAAACCACACGGTGGCATGCCGGCGTCCGCACCGCGGCGAACCATGGAAAACACGAGTGGTGCTGCCGTGTCGCCGCGTGATCACGCGCTGCCGGCGAGGGCGCGCGCGACGGGCGACGCCCGCGATGCCGACTTCCTCGCCGCACTAAGGCACACCGACCCCGATCGGCGGCGTCTCGCCCTGCGCGGGCTTGCCGGACAACTCGCGGCGGAAGCCGACACGGTGCGCGCGAGCGACTTCATCGCGGCATTACTCAGCCTTCGCGATCGCGCGGCTGAGAGCGATGCCTACGCGTTCACGAAGGTGTTTGCCGACCGGCTCGCGGCGAGCGATCCGCAGGTTGCCGCGCGGTGGACGCAGTCGATTCCGGATCCATTGCAGGACGTCGCTTACGGGTTGGTCGCGCGGCACTGGGCGGCGCGCGATCCGCGCGCGCTTTCCGAGTGGGCGCGCACGATCGAGAATCCGGCGTTGCGCGCCACGCTCATTCGCGCGACGGCGCAGCAACTGCGGCTCGCTGATCCGACCGGCTTCGCGCCGGAGTGGGCGAGCGCTCTCGCGCGCACGGCTGATGGTGAGCGGTTCAGCGACCTCATCGTGCCGCATTGGGCAAAAACGAATTTCAGGGCGGCGGCCGAGTGGAGCGCCGCATTGCCAGATGCCGGCGCACGTGACTCCGCGCTGCTCGCGCTTGCGACGACACTCGGCGAGCGCGACCCTCACGGCGCGCTCGCGTGGGCGGCGCAATTTCCCGAGGACGGGCTCCGCACCCGGATGGTCGGCGAAACCCTCTCGACGTGGGCCGCACGCGACCCTTCCGCGGCGGCAGGCTGGCTGGAGGGACAACGCTCGATGCCGGGCCTCGCAGATATTGCCGTGCCGCGCATCGCGGCAGCGTGGGCGCAGAAGGATCCGCACGCCGCGGCCCGCTGGCTCGAGCGTGCGCCCGTAAACCCCGAAACGAAAAAATATCTCCTTACGCTCTCCGCGCCCTTGCGGGGCGGTGCGCGTTGAGCGCGGCCGGCGGGCGTCAGCGAACCCTTCACCTGCCATGTGTAATAAACTCCTGCTCCCAATCCTCCTTTCCAGCGCGATCGCGTTCTTCGTTCAGGCCGCGCCGGCTGCTCCCGCAACCCAGGTGGCAGCAAACGTGTCACAGCTCGGCCGTGACCTCTCCAGTCCGCTCGTGCCCGTGCGGCGGAGTGCGGCCGAGAAACTCGGGCAGCTCGGCGCACCGGCCAGCTCGGCCGTGCCCGCGCTCGTCGAGACGCTGCGCGACGATGATGACATGGTGCGGAGAAATTCCGCGTGGGCGCTCGGCAAGATCAAGGAACCGGCCGCGCCGATAGTCGCCGCACTCGTCGCGAAACTGAAAGCCGGCGACGACGATTGGGGCGTGCGCCACAACACGGCGTTGGCGCTCGGTTGGATCGGCCAGCCGGCAGTCGCGCCGTTGCGCGAGCTGCTCGACGCACCTGCTGCGTGGACGCGAGCCTATGCGACCGATGCGTTGCTGCGGATCGCGGCGGACCGGGCCGCGGCGGGCGGGGAGATCATCGCGTCGGTCAGCCGGTTGCTCGCCGATGACGATGTTTTCGTGCGGTCTTTCGCCGCCACGCTGGCGGGCCGAATCGGCGCGGAAGCGGCGGAAACGGTTCCGGGTCTGGTCGCGTTGCTCGACGTGCCCGACGCGCCGCCGCGGATCAACGCGATCCAGGCGTTGAACCAGATTGGGAAGCCGGCGGTGGCTGCCGTGCCGCGCATCCGGCGTGCCTTGCGCGAGGACCAGGATCAATGGGTGCGCATCGGCGCGAGTCAGGCGCTCCTCGCGATGGGTAGCACTGATATGGATACGATCGCCGCCTTGATCGGCGCCTTCGCTGATCAAAAGGACCGCGTGGGAACTTATGCCGTGCAGGCGGTCGCCAGGCTCGGCGAGCCTGCGGTGCCCGCGTTGCGCAAGGCTTTGAAATCGAAGCAGCGTCGCACGCGGATCGGGGCGGCCGAAGCCCTGGCGTTCATGGGCGAGCGCGCGGGCGCGGAGGCCGCCGCGGCCGGCGACGCACTGCTTGCGGTGCTGGCACGCGACGAGGATTGGGAGGTGCGCTCGCTCGCCGCCGCCGCTCTTGGTTTTCTTGGGCGGTCGGGCGATACGACGGTGGCCGCATTGCGCCACGCGTTGCGGGACGAGCATGAGATCGTGCGGCTCAATGCGCGGGATGCGCTGCAGAGGCTCGGTCGCGAGGCGCCCGCAAACGACGCTGCTCCGTCGCGAGGAAAATCCGCGCGGGCCGGCCAGCCGCGCCAAGTATGAGACATTCGGATACGAATCGGCGTCATGCAACGCACTATTATTTCAGCGTGCGGACTGATTACGGCGGCGACGTTGTGCGGCGGCCCGCCGGCGTCGGTCGTCGCGCCGACCCCGACTGAGCTCGATGTGATCAACGTCACGGCGACGCGGCTCGACCAGCAGGTTTTCACGGTGCCTTACACCGTGCATGTGATCGACCGCGCCGAGATGCTCGGCCGGCGGGCGGTGCGGACGTTGCCCGACGCGTTGAGTGAAACGCCGGGCGTGATGGTACAACGGACGAGCTATGGCCAGGCCTCGCCGTTTTTGCGCGGCTTCACGGGATTTCGCACGTTGATGCTGATCGACGGCATCCGGCTGAACAACGCGGTGTTTCGCGACGGGCCGAATCAATATTGGGGCACGGTTGATCCGTTTGCGGTCGAGCGGATCGAAGTCGTGATGGGTCCGGCCTCGGTGCTCTATGGGAGCGATGCGGTGGGCGGCACGTTGAATGCGATCAGCCCGACGGTGCCGTTTCTGCTTGGGCCGGAAGCGCGACGCATTCGCACGTCGGCCAATTATCGCTACGCGACGGCGGAGCGCTCGCATGTGGCGCGCGCTGGTTTTTCGACCGGTCTGACGACGGGCGTCGGTATCAGCGGCGGCATTACACGCAAGGAGTTCGCCGATCTCCGCGGTGGCGGCGCCTTGGGCGTGCAGCCCGGCACCGGTTATTCCGAGCGCGCGGGCGACGTCAAACTGCGCGCCCGACTGCGGCCGGGCCTCGAGCTCGTCGCCGCGTACCAACGCATGGACCAGGATGACGTGCCGCGCACGCATGCGACGGTCGCAGCGCAGAGCTTCGCGGGCACGGCGCGCGGGAGCGATCTCGTGCGTGATCTCGATCAACACCGCGAGCTCGCCTATCTACAGGCCGTCCTGCGTGATCCGATGCCGTGGCTGGCGCACGCACGGGTGAGCTTCTCGTGGCACCGGCAGGCCGAAGAGCAAAACCGGGTGCGCGCGAACGGCCGGCGCGAGGCCGCGGGCTTCGTCGACGATCAATATGGACTGCTCCTGAGCTTCGAGACGGCGGCGGCCCGGTTTGGGACGTTGAGCTATGGACTCGAATATTATCACGATCGCGTGAGCTCGAGCGCGACTGATGCCGCGCCGGGTGCCGCGCCGCGCGTGCTGGCTCGCGGGCCGGTGGCGGACGATGCGCGCTATGGGTTGCTCGGCGTGTATCTGCAGGATCAATTTCGACTTCGCGACCGACTTGAAGTCACCGCGGGACTTCGCTTCAGCCGAGCCGCTGCCCGCGCCACGGAGGTCGACCCTGACCCGACGGACGCGGTACCCTTTGGCGCGCTGGATCGCACCGCCGAGGCGCTGACCTCGAGCCTGCGGCTACGCCTCGATGCCACGCGGACGTGGAAGATCTTTGGCGGTGTCTCGCAGGGATTTCGGGCGCCGAATCTTTCCGACTACACGAGTTTCGAGCTGGCGCGCAGTGGAGAACGCGAGACGCCTGCGCCCGACTTGCAGCCGGAAACGCATGTGTCGTTCGAAATCGGCACCAAGGCGCGTATCCAGCTTTTGAGGACGGAGCTCCATGCGACGTTTTTCCACACCACGGTGGAAGACCAGATCACGCGTTTCCCGACCGGCCGGCTGATTCGCGGCGAGCGGGAAGTCACCCGCGCCAACACCGGCGACGGGTTTACGCGGGGCGCGGAAGTGGGGGCGACGGTGAAGCTCGGGCGCGGCTGGTCGCTCATCGGTAATTTCGCGTGGCTGAAAGGGGAGGTGGACACGTATGTTGGCGATGAGCGGCGCCGCGAACCCGCCTCACGCATCCAGCCGGTCACCATGCTGGCAGGCCCGCGCTGGCGTTCTCGCGACGGGCGATTCTGGGCGGAGGCGACGGGGCGGTTTGCCCGGCGACAGGATCGGCTATCGCCCGGCGACATCGCTGACACACAGCGAATTCCGCCCGGCGGCACGCCAGGTTACGCCGTGTACAGCGTCCGCGGCGGCTGGAGTGTGAACTCGAGTCTCACGCTGGCGGTCGCGGTGGAAAACGTCCTCGATGAAGATTATCGCGTGCATGGCTCGGGCCTCAACGAGCCGGGTCTGAACGGCATAATGAGCGTGAGGCTGGACCTTTAGTTCGCTGGGTGCGCGGAGCGCAGCGCGGGCGTCCCGCCCGTGGAGTGATTGCAGAATCGTGAGATGCGCCCCAATTCCGACGACCGCCAAAGATTTGGTTGCATTGGCAACCTGCGACCTTATCACCTCACACCCTTTTCCACTACGCCTGCCCTCAATTCCGGGGCGACAGGGGGAACGAAAACCATGAGCCAACAGTTCAAACTCAACGTCGCTGACCGCGCCCAGACGGGCCGCAGCGCATCACGCCGCCTCCGCAAAGCCAATCGCGTTCCCGCGATTCTCTACGGAAAACACACGAAGCCGGAGTCGCTCTCGATCGAGGGCCCCGAGTTCACCCGCCTCCTCAAGGCCGTTGGTGGTCGCTCCGTTTTGATCGAGCTTCAGCGCCAGAGTGGTCCGGCGCTTTCCTTTTTGCAGGAAGTGCAGCGCGACCCGATCACGGACAAATATCTCCACGTCGATCTTCAGGAAGTGAAGGGCGACGAGAAGTTCGAGATTCGCGTGCCGATCCGGCTCCTGGGCGAATCATTCGGTGTGAAGAACCAGAGCGGCGTGTTGGAAATGGCGACGCAGACGCTGCGCATCCGCACGCTGCCGAAGAATCTCCCTGAGGCGATTATCGTTGATGTGACTGAGCTGAAAGTCGGTGAGACTATCAAGGTCGGTTCGCTCAACGCCGTCGAGGGCGTCGATTTCCTCGACCCGAAGGGCCAGCCGGTCGTCTCATGCGTCGAGCCGGTCGCCGAAATCGCGCAGGAAAGCGCGGCCACGGCCACGCCGAGCGCCGGTGCTGCTGCTCCGGTTGCGGGGGCCGCTCCCGCCGAAGGCGCGGCTGCCGCTCCTGCGGCTGGCGCTGCTGCTCCTGCCGCGGGTGCCAAACCCGCCGCTGCCGCCGCTGCGAAGCCCGCTGCTCCGGCGAAGAAGTAAGCGGTTGTTTTTTCCTTTGCGCCGCCGCGGTCAAACGCGACGGCGCAAGGCGAAGTTCTTTGAGTCATGTTCCTCTCGCTCGTTGCCGGTCTCGGCAATCCGGGCCGCGACTACGAAGCGACGCGTCACAACCTGGGTTGGACGATCGTCGATTCCCTCGCTCGCAAACACGGCCTCACGTGGAAACACGCGCCGCAGTTTACGGCTCAGGTCGCGCGCTGGGATGTCGGGGCAGGTCGCACGCGCTGGTTGCTCAAGCCGCTTACGTTCATGAACGAAAGCGGCCGGTCAGTCGCTGCGCTGGCACGCTTCTATAAGATGGAGTCATCCGCCATCGTCGCCGTCTATGACGACCTTACGATTGATCTCGGCCTCGTCAAAGTGAGCACGACCGGCAGTGCCGGCGGCCACAACGGCGTCGCCAGCTTACTCGAGCACCTCGGCAGCGGCTTCGTTCGCTATCGTATCGGGATTGGCCCGAAGCAACCCCCGCAGATGGACATGGCAGACTTCGTTCTCGGAAAATTCACTCCTGAACAACAGATAACCCTCACTCAAAAACTCGATCAGACTGTGTCCGGCCTCGAATTGCTGCTCGCCCGCGGCGTCGAACCGGCCATGAACCAGCTTAACCGCAGAGACCCAAAATGAATTCGAACATCCGCAATTACCGCGCGACCTTTATTCTCGATAACCGCGGCCGGGAAGAGACCGTCGACCAACTCGTCGAGGGCGTGAAGAAAGTCATCGCCGACGCCAAAGGCGAAGTCACCGCCGTCGATAACATCGGCAAGAAGGACTTTGTCCGTGTCACCGACAAGAAGATGACGAGCGCGAACTACGTGCACATCAATTTTTCCGGTGCGTCGACGGTGCCTGCGCAAGTAATCGAGAAGCTCCGCCTGAACGGCACCGTGTACCGCACGTTCATTCAGTCGGCCTGAAAAAGACAGAGACAAGAGACCAAAGACCCCGAACCGAAGGCGAACAAGACTCGCCGACCGGCTGTGGTTAAGTGTTTCAGTTTCTGATATCCGGTCTCTAGTCCTAGTCTCTAGTCTCTGCCCTTCAACTCCCCCTTCGCCATGCCTTCGCTCAACAAAGTCATGCTCATGGGCAATCTCACGCGCGATCCCGAATTGCGCGTGACGCCCAAGGGCACTCCGATCTGCCAGTTCGCGCTGGCGATCAACCGGAAGTTCAAGATGGATTCCGGCGAGAGCCGGGAGGAAGTGATTTTTGTAGAGGTCGAGGCGTGGGGCAAACAAGGCGAGACCATTGCCAAGTACGTCACCAAGGGCCGCCCGCTTTTTGTCGAAGGCCGTCTGCGGCTCGACCAGTGGGAGGACAAGAACACGAAAGAGAAGCGCAGCCGCATGAAGGTGGTGCTCGAACAGTTCGAGTTCCTCGGCGACGGCCGCGCCGGTGGCGGACCGAGCGGTGGCGCGCCGTCAGGTGAATATGATCAGACCGGCGGCAGCTCACCCGAGCGTCACTCGCCTCCGCCTCGCGCGGCGGGTGCGAAACCGGCCTCGCAGGAAAACCTGGACGAAGACGTCCCGTTCTAAACGCACCCCGCGTATCCACTTTGTTGTAACGCTGCCACAATCGTGGCGCGTCGGCGGCGAGGGCCGCCCTGAAACTCCGAAAACCAAAATCACCTCCGCCTCGCGGACCGATCGCCCCAGCGACCCAATTTAACTCAAACTACCATGGCCACCACAGAAGTGCTCCTCGTTCAACCCGTCGAAGGTCTCGGCGGCGAAGGCGATCAAGTCAAAGTCCGCGCCGGTTACGCGCGCAATTACCTGCTCCCGCGCAAAATCGCGGTGACGCTCAACGCTTCGAACAAGAAGCACGTGGATTCGCTCAAGAAGCGCCGCGCCGAGCGTGAGCAGACCGAGCTCACGAGCGCGCAGGAACTCGCAAAGAAGCTCGAGAAGACGAGTCTAGCGTTTGCCGTGAAGACGGGCGAGGGCGGCCGGATGTTCGGTGCGATCACCGCGCAGGACATTCACGAGAAGGTCATCGCTTCGGGCGTCGAGCTGGATAAAAAGAAAATCCATCTGTTCACGCCGGTGAAGACGCTCGGCAAGCACACAGTGAAGATCAAGCTGCACACCGACGTGACGGTCGAGCTGCCGTTCGACGTCGTTTCGGAAAACCCGATCGAGCCTGCTGCGACGGAAGAAGCACCTGCCGGCGAAAAGACGGAAAAGCGCTCGGAGCGCCGTCCGCGCAAGGAAGGCGGAAAGGAGTAAGATCGCGGTGGCGCGGGCTCCCGCCCGTTCCACTCCGCGTCCGGGTAGTGATACCTGCGTCACTTTGGAGGCCGCGTCCGTACGTCGGGCGCGGCCTTCCTTTTTTTGCCATGCCCGCATTCACCGGGCCTGGGCGCCGGCTCCAAGCCCGGCGTATTCTTTGTGAACAACGATCCAGCAAGTTCCCGGTAAGTCCGCGTTGCGTTCGCGCTTCGCCGCCGCTCGCATCCATCGCTCGCGCATGGTTCAAGACGCTTCCAGCAACCCTCCTCGACCTCGCTCGAAATTTGCCGCTCCCGAACCGGCCGGTGCGGTCGGTCGCACGCTGCCGCACAGTCTCGAGGCGGAAGAATATCTGTTGTCGTGCTGCCTGCTCGACGGCCCGGACGTGATCTCGCGCTGCCTCGAAGCGCGCATCAAACCGGAGTCGTTCTACGATCCGAAGCACGGCATCATCTACGAGAAATTGCTGGATCTCTATAACCGGCAGACACCGATCGACATCTCGGTCGTCGCGGAAGAACTCAAGACATCCCGGCAGCTGGATCAGATTGGTGGATACGCTTTTCTCGCGCAGGTGAGCAGCCGGATACCGACCACCGCGCAGGCGAGTTACTTCATCGAGAAAGTCCGCGAGCAATCGCTGCTCCGCGAGATCATCCGCTCGGCCACGGGTGCGGTCGAGGATTGCTACGGCTTTTCCGGCGGCATCGACGAATTCGTCGACCAGATCGAGACGAAGATCTTTACCGTCACGCAGAATCGCGTGAGTGAATCCGCCAAGCAGATGCGCGAGCCCACGCGCGAGGCGATGAACGTCATCACGAAGATGATGATGAAGAAGGGCGAGCTGACGGGCGTGTCGTCCGGTTTCAAGGACCTCGACGGGTTCATGTATGGTTTCCAGAAGACGGAAATGATCGTGCTGGCGGCGCGACCTTCCATGGGCAAGACGTCGCTCGCGCTTAACTTCGCCGAAGCGGCTGCGTTGCCGAAGAAAGGGCCGCCCGTCGGCGTGTTGATCTTCTCGCTCGAAATGGGCGCTTCGCAGCTCGCGCTGCGCATGCTGTGTTCGCGCGCGAAGGTAAACATGAAGCTGCTGCGCGATGGCCTGCTCTCGAAGAACGGCGAGGAACAGACGCGCTTGCTCGAAGCGGCCGATGAATTTTCGAAGGCGCCCATCTATATCGACGACTCGAGTGCGATCTCGATCATGCAGCTCCGCGCGAAGGCCCGGCGCATCCATGCCCGTTCCCCGCTGGGATTTGTAATGGTCGATTACTTGCAATTGCTCAGCCCGACCGATCCGCGTGTGCCGCGCGAACAGCAGGTCGCAGAGGCTTCGCGTGGATTGAAGGCACTTGCGAAGGAACTCGACGTTCCCGTGCTTGTATTATCCCAACTCAACCGGGCGTCCGAGAAAGACAACCGGACACCCAAACTCTCAGACTTGCGTGAATCAGGTTCGATCGAGCAGGACGCCGATGTGGTCCTCATGCTGGCCCGCCCCAAAGACGCTGACGAAAAATTCCAAGTAGCCGCCGACTCGGCGGAGTTAATCGTTGCCAAGCAACGAAACGGCCCGGTAGGAGAACTGAGACTAACTTTCCTTCGAGACATCACCCGCTTTGAAAACTATCATCAGTAACCCTGTCCGTAGGGTCGTCTCAATTTGTGTCGCGTTGGTTGGGTTGCTGACGGGGGGTGGAAATCAAGCGCTGGCGCAATTCGCCGGGCAGCAACAGCCCCAACAGGAACCTGCCCCCTCCCGCGTTGGCACCGTCACGATCAAATTCGTCGGTACGGCCAACGTGAACGAGCAGGTCGTCCGCGCCAATATGCAGGTGCGCGAAGGCGCTGAGTTCGACGAGACCACGATCGATCGCGACATCCGTTCACTCTATCGTACGCAACTTTTTGAATACGTGGAGGTGAAGTATGAGCCGGCGGGGCCGAACACCTTCAATATCATTATCGAGGTCACGCCGAAGTTCCGGGTGCTCGCGGTGCGGTTCGAGGGGAATCAGAAGGTCAAGACCAGCCGCCTCGAGAAGGAGGCGAAGACCAAGCCAAACCAGGCGCTCGACGAGCGGCAGGTGAAGGAGGACTCCGAAAAGCTGCGCGAGTATTACCAGAAGGCCGGCTACAATCAGGTGTCGGTCAATTACGAGATCGAGAAGGACCGCATTGGCGGTTTCGGCACGGTCATTTACAAGATTCGCGAAGGCGCCAAGGTGAAGATCTCGGAGGTGAAGTTCGTCGGCAATGCGAGCATTCCCTCGCGCAAACTCCGCGGTGAGATGGAGACGAAGAAATGGTGGATGTTCTCGTGGCTCACTGGTTCCGGTCGTTTCAAAGATGACCTGTTCGAAGATGACCTCGAGAAGGTGCGCGATTACTACCGTGAACAGGGCTTCCTCGACGTTGATATTCCGCAGGAGAAAATCCTCTTCAACTATCCTGCGTCCGGAAAATTGCAGCTCGTCATCGATGTGACCGAAGGTCGCCGCTATCGCGTGGGCGAGATCAGTTTCAGCGGCAACAAGCTCTTCGACTCAGCGCTCCTGCGTCGCGTCGTCCGGCAGCGGACCGGAACGGTGTTCGTACCTTCGCGGCTCGACAAGGATCGGGAGCGGCTCGACGACTTCTACGGCAAGGACGGCTATCTCGACACGCGCGTCAGCTTGCAGCGCAAACCTAACCTCGAGACCGGCGCGATCGATATTGAATACCGCATCGACGAAAGCGAGAAATTCAACGTCGAGTCGATCGTCATCGAGGGCAACACGAAGACCAAGAGCACGGTCATCCTACGCGAGCTCGTGCTCGGCCCCGGCGATGTATTCAGCACGGTGTTGATGAAAATCAGTCAGCTCCGCCTCGAGAACACGCGCTTCTTCGAGGACGTGAATATGTCGCCGCAGGAGACAAACATCCCTGGCCGGCGTAATCTCCGCATTGCCGTTCGCGAAGGTCGCACGGGCAATCTCACGTTCGGCGCCGGGTTCAGTTCGCTCGAGCGCGCCACGCTCTTCGCCGAAGTGTCGCAGTCCAACTTCGACCTCTTCAATCGGCGTTCTTTCTTCCAAGGCGACGGCCAGAAGTTCCGCCTTCGTATGCAGCTCGGCTCACTTTCGAGCGAAGTCGTGTTGTCGTTCGAAGAACCATGGCTCTTCCAGAAGCAGCTCGGTCTCGGCTTCAGCGTTTTCCGCACGAGCTCGGAGTACAATTCGACTTTCTATAGTCAGATCGAAACCGGCTTTGAAGTTTACCTCCGTAAACATCTCTTCGAGCTGTGGAACGGCCGCCTTTCCTATACTTATCAAGTCGTCGGCATTCACGACGTGTCACCATCGGCTTCGCCGATCATTCAGGCGCTGGCCGGCGACAACGCGCTCTCGCAGGTCGGCTTCACGGTCGAACGTGATACCCGCGACAAGATCATCAACACCACGTCGGGCAATCGCGTCGAAATCAACTCACGCTTCGCCGGCGGTCCGCTCGGCGGCGATACAATCAACAATTTCTATAGCCTCGAATTCCGCGGCTCGCAGTTCTTCCCGGTGTTCGAAACGCAGACGCAGGTGCTCGCGTTGATCGCCCGTGGTGGCGTGGTCCAGAATTTCGGCGATGCGCGGGACGTGCCTTACTATAACAAATGGTATTTGGGCGGCCCCACGACGCTGCGGGGCTTCGAGTTCCGCGACGTCAGCCCGCGCGACCAGTTCGACGAGCCGATCGGCGGCAAGACGTATGGATTTTTCAGCGCGGAGTATTCGCTCGATATTGTGAGCCCCATCCGGTTCGCGATTTTCTACGACGCCGGTTTCGTCAACGCGGATGCGTACGACTTCAACCCCGCGACGTATAACGACAACTTTGGCTTCGGTTTGCGGCTCTTCGTGGCAGGTGCGCCGCTCAGCCTGGACTTCGGCATTCCGATCACGGGCGACCGGCTCAATAAGAAGGGAAATCAATTCAATTTTTCCTTTGGCACCCGGTTCTGATTCTGTTCCATTTTTCGTTCTTTATTCTCGAATACCCACTCATGAAGAAATCATTCAAATCCCTCGTCGCGCTTGCGGCATTTGGCGCGGCGACGCTCGCGGCCCACGCGCAGCCGGCGATCAAGATCTTGGTCGTCGATATGGCCAAGCTCTATGATAATCACTATAAGACGCTTGAGCAGAACGCCAAGATTCAGACTGACGATCAGAAGGCGCAGGAAGAGGTCGACAAGATGAACAAGGAGGGCAACGCCCTCGTCGAGGAATACAAGACCCTCAACGACCAGTCGAACAACCCGGCGCTGTCGAACGACGCCAAGACCAAGGCCCAGAACGAGGCCCAGAAGAAGCTCGAGGCGATCCAGGCGAAGCAGAACGAAGTTCGCACATTTATCCAGAATACCCGCAATTCGTTGCAGCAGCGTTTGCAGACTTTCCGGAGCTTGATGCTCGAGGAGATCGGCAAAGTTGCCGCCGATGTCGCCAAGCGCAAAGGCGCGACGTTGCTCCTCGACAAGGCCGGTCCGTCGCTGATCGGCGTATCCAATATCATTTATTCGGATGCCGCCTATGAAATCACCGACGATGTGATGACCGAGATCAACAAGACCCGTCCCGCCGGTGCGCCGACCGCTCCGCCGGAGGCCGGCAAACCGGGTGCCGCCGCAGCCCCGGCAAGCTCGGGCTCTACCGCCCCGGCCGTCACGGTCCCGGGTCTCGGCACAAAAAAGTAAAGCCACAGGTTGTTTCGCACTTTTGAAAACTCCGCTCATTCGAGCGGAGTTTTTTGTTTTATAGCGCTTCTCTAGAGCGAACGCACACGCCTGTGTGCCGTTGTACACTCGTTGGATGCACGCGACACGACGCGAGGTAGGATGCGTTTGCTGAATTGCACGCGGCCGTGAAAGCTCCACGCTTCACTCATGCAGGTCCAGTTCACTGCGGCAGACATCGCCGCGATCACTCAACCCAAGTCCATCCGGGGCTCGACCCGGGAACCGCTGCGCGGGCTCGCTGCGCTCTCGGATGCGACGCCGGGCGATATAACGTTTCTCGGCAACGCCAAATACAAGGGGCAGGTCGCCGCCACGCGTGACTCCCTCGTACTATTACCGGCTGATTTCGTCGGTGAACCGGCCGCGAACCAGCTCTACCTGCTCGTTGAAAACCCCTCCGCGGCCCTCGCGAAAATCTGTGCCCGACTCGAGCAAGCGCTCTGGCCCAAGCCAGCCGCCGGAATCCATCCATCCGCCATCATCGGCCCAGGCACGCGAATCGCCGCCAGCGCTACGATCGGGCCGCTGTGCGTGGTGGAGCCCGGCGCTTCGATTGGCGAGCGCGTCCACCTTCAGGCTCAGGTCTTCATCGGTCGCGCAGCGGTCATCGGCGACGATTGCTGGCTCATGCCGGGAACGATCGTTGCGGCGGAGTGCAGCCTGGGCCAGCGGGTCCGCCTGCAGCCCGGAGTGGTCATCGGGGCCGACGGCTTCGGTTATGAATTCACCAACGGTCGGCACGAAAAAATTCCGCAGATCGGAATCGTTGTCATCGGCGACGACGTCGAGATCGGGGCCAACACCACGCTGGACCGGGCGCGCTTCAGTCGAACGGTGATCGGGGAGGGGACGAAGATCGATAATCTCGTGCAGATCGGGCACAACGTGATCATTGGAAAACATTGTTTGCTGTGCTCGCAGGTCGGAATTTCCGGAAGCACGACGCTCGAGGACTATGTCGTGCTTGGCGGACAGGTTGGAGTCGGTGGGCACATCACGATCAGCAAGGGCGTCAAGGCAGGCGGACAGGCCGGGATTACGACGGACGTTGCGGCGGGCAGCTTCATCAATGGAACGCCGGCGATTCCTTATCTGCTCGAACGCCGGATCGCGGTGCTGCAGCCGCGTTTGCCGGAGCTGTTCAAGCGGGTCGACGCGCTCGAGGCTCAACTCCTTGACGCAGAAAAGTCTTCCTCCTGACCCCGGTGCCCGCAACATGCGCTCCCATCTCCATGAGCGAATCTCGGCTTAAGATTTTCACCGGTAACTCCAATCGCCCTTTGGCGGAGGAAATCTGCAAGTCGATCGGGGAGCCTCTCGGAGAGGCCGCGGTCACGAGCTTTCCGGACGGCGAGTCGTTCGTGAAGATCAACGAGAACATCCGCGGCCAGGATGTTTTCATCATTCAATCGACCTGCCCGCCGACGAATCACCATCTCGTCGAGTTGCTCATCATGATCGATGCCGCGCGCCGCGCCTCCGCGCAGCGGATCACTGCGGTGCTGCCGTTCTACGGTTACGCGCGACAGGATCGCAAAGACCAGCCGCGCGTGCCGATCACGGCGAAACTCGTCGCCAATCTCCTCGTCGCGTCGGGGGCGAACCGCGTCCTCACGATGGATCTGCACTCCCAGCAGATTCAGGGATTCTTCGATATTCCGGTGGATCATCTCTACGCCTCACCGGTGTTTTTCGAGTATCTCGCCAAGAATCGTCCCGAAAAATTCGTCGTCTGCTCGCCGGATGTCGGTGGCATGAAAATGGCCGCGGCTTATGCCGACGCACTCGGTGCCGGGCTCGCGCTCGTCGCAAAGAAACGCAAGAGCGCCACCAAGGTGGAGGCAATCAACGTCGTCGGCGATGTCGACGGTTGCGATGTGCTGCTCGTGGACGACATCACGGAGACCGCCGGCACCCTGTGCGCCGCCGCCAAGATTCTCCGCGAGCACGGTGCGCGCAGCATTCGCGCCGCGGTCAGTCACTGCATTCTCAACGAGGTGGCGTTCGAGCGTTTGAAAACCGGGTTGATCGACGAGCTCATCACGACGAATTCCACTCCGGTCAACGCTCACGGAATTCCCGTTCGCGTTCTCAGCATCGCCCCGCTGCTCGGGCAGGCGATCCAACGAATCAACAGCAACGAAAGCGTCACTGGCCTGTTTCGCGTCAAAGGCTTCTGATCACCGGGATTGCGGCCCCTTGGGCCGCGTCCGAACCTGACGATCGAGGCCGGCCCTGGCTTGACGCCATCGCCAACATCGCTCGCGTCAGGAACTTCAACTGCGCCACTCTGTCCTGCGTCCGATCATGAACACCCGGCTCTTCGTTCCGCCCCTCGCGGTGGCTGTTGCTGTGTTGCTCGCCGCACCCGCGATCGCGGCCAGCGCGCGTGAAGGGAAAAAATCTTCGCCACCTTCCTCTGGCAAGAAACCCGCCGTGCGCGTCGATAGCACGCCCGTCGCAGACGGAGGGAAATCGGGCCTCGTCATGAGTTACGCCGATGTGCTCGAGCCGGCGCAGAAGGCAGTGGTCTCGGTCTACTCCACGAAAATCATCAAGGAGCGCGTCGCGGTGCACCCGTTTTTCCGCCAATATTTCGGGATCCCCGATCAGGAGCGCGAAAGCAGGCAGGAGGGCCTTGGCTCCGGAGTGATCGTCACGCCAGACGGCTATATTCTCACCAATAATCACGTGGTCGAAGGGGCGGACGAGTTGAAAATCACGCTCGCCGACGATCGCGATTTCATCGCGAAAGTGATCGGCAACGATCCGAAGACCGACATCGCGATTCTGAAGATCGAGGGCCAAAACCTCCCGACGGTCACGCTCGCCGACAGTGACAAGCTACGCGTGGGTGATGTGGTCTTCGCGGTCGGAAATCCACTTGGCGTCGGCCAGACCGTGACGATGGGAATCGTATCGGCAAAAGGCCGCAGCAAGCTCGGGCTGCTCGAAAACGTCTCGGGCTACGAAGATTTCATCCAGACCGACGCGGCGATCAACATGGGCAATTCCGGCGGCGCGCTCATCGATGGGCGCGGCCGGCTGATCGGAATCAACAGCGCCATCCTCTCGCCCTCGCGCGGCAACATCGGGATCGGTTTCGCGATCCCCATCAACCTTGCGGCGTTCATCATGAACAGCGTCGTGGAAACCGGCGTCGTAGCTCGCGGCTATCTCGGCGTCGAAGCGGATACGATCACGGCCGATGTCGCGGAACAACTCGGTCTCCCTCGAAACTCGCGCGGCGTTGTCGTCACCGTGATCGATGCCGGCAGTCCCGCGGAAAAAGCCGGCCTTGAAAGGACCGACGTCATCCTCGCGATCAACGACCATGCTGTCAGTTCCTGGGAGGAGCTGCGCCTCCTGATTTCGCAAATCGTGCCGGAGACGAAGGCGACGCTGAAAATTTTTCGTGACGGCAAGCCGCGCACGCTCGAGGTCAAGCTCGGCAAAGTGACGGAAAATCCGAACGAGCTGTTCGACGGGGTTGATGTTACACCGCTCACGCCCGAGACACGCCGCCGGCTCGGATTGAATGATCCGCGGATCAACGGACTTGTCATCACGGACGTCGCGGACGACTCGCCCTTCCGCGATCGGCTGGCGACCAACATGGTCATCCTCGAGCTGAATCGCGCCCCGGTGACCGACGTGCGGAGCGCGCGCGAGCGTTTGGTGCCCGGGCGGAATCTTCTCGCGATCTACGACGGCAGGTCGGTGCGTTTCGTGGTCGTCACCGTGAGATAGAGGCCCAAGTGCGCTGGTGAGCGAATGTCCGCATGGCCGCCGATGATTGGAGTAACGCCGGCGTCCGTGCATCCCTGCCCATGATCACGGGTGAGAGGCCCGTTCCACGCCAATCATCTCAGCGGCTTCAGCTTCCCGGCTTCTCCACTGGAATTTTCGAGAGCCAGTCGGGAAGTGCGTCGGCGGGATAAGTGGGAAAGCTGAGTTCGAGCAGGGACACGGCAGGCACTTCAAAACGCGCTGCGCCAGAGCTGCGATCGACGAGCATCGCGATGCCGGCCGTCTTGCCGCCGGCGCCGTGAACCAGGTTGAGGCACTCGATCACGCGGCCACCTCGGGTGACGACGTCTTCCACCACGAGCACGCGTTCGCCGGGGGCGAGCGTGAACCCGCGACGCAGCACGAGAATGTTGTTTTCCTTTTCCGCGAAGATGAAGCGGACCTTCGACTGACGCGCGACCTCCTGACCGATCACGAGACCGCCCATCGCGGGCGCCAGAACTGTATCAAACGCGATGCCCTGTGCGCGGACTTTGGCGACCAGCAACTCGGCGAGACGCTCGACGGCATCCATGCGCTGGCAGACTTGGGCGCATTGAAAATAGTGGCCGCTGTGCAATCCCGAGCGGAGTACGAAATGCCCTTCGAGCAAAGCGCGGGTGCGGCGGAAAATATCGAGGACCTCCTGCTGATCGACTTCCATTCGGCGACGGTGGTGAGCGGCGGGGCAAAAAACAAAATCAAATTTGCGTGTTTCGCGGACCTGCTTGCATACGCTTCGTCCGTGAGCTCCCGGTGCCCTCCTCCGCTCGAAGACGAACTCGGCGACGTGCTGGAGAAGGCGCTGCGCCGCAAAAATCTCACCGTCGATGCTGTCGGCGCGCGCTCTGGCGTGCCTGTGCCGAAAATTTGTGACGCCATCGATTATCGCTCGGATCTGAGCTGCGACGAGCTGCGCCGAATCTCCGCGGTGCTGGAACTGAACGAAGTGGGGCTGTGTGCGCTGGGCAGCGGCCGCTATCCGAAACCAGAGCTCCGGGCGCTGCCATTTTGCGTATGGCCGTTGCGCATGCCGCACGGAATCGGGGTGGCGAACGCGTATCTCGTCGCCGAATACGGGGCCACGCACGCGATCCTTTTCGACACCGGTGCCGGCATCGAGGCGCTCGAGGCGGTGTGGCCGGAAACGATTCGACGGCTCGACGCGGTGTTCCTGACGCACGTCGAAGCGGAGCATGCCGGCGGGCTCTGCGCCGTCGTCGCGCGTTTCGAGGTCACCGCGGCGTTCACGCCGTTGGGATCGGTCGCGCCGTGCGGCCGAGGCATCGGCGATGGCGAGTGTCAGCGGTATGGCGCGTTGGAGGTGACGGCGTTCACGACCCCAGGGCATGCCGCGGCTCACAATTGTTACCTCGTGCGAGCGGCCGCAGCGCGCACCGATGCCGCGTTGCTCATCTCAGGCGATCTCGTCTTCGCCGGTTCGGTGGGCGGCGCTTATTTTTCAGAAACACAGATGCAGGCGAGCCTGCGGCGAATGCTCGGCGCGGTGCCGCCGTGTACGGTCATCGCGCCAGGTCATGGGCCGATGACAACGGTCGAGAACGAACTGCGTTTCAACCCGTTTGCCGTGTAGGCACAGATCGGGGGAGGTCCTTGTGGAGGCCGTCTGGAAAGTCACGAACTCGAAAACACGCGCTCGATCGCGTGTGCTCACGGCTCGAGCGATTCGAAAACTCAGTGCGGTCTCTTATTCCGGTGCACGGCTGTCACTCTTCGCGAGCTCCTTATCGAGCGGGTGCAAAGGCTGGAATGGCAAAAGGGAAGGAGGAGCGCGATGGGAACGTGTGGTGGCGGCTTGCGGCGGCTCGCGGAGGAAGACGGGTTTTCACCTTGTCGGCGGAGGGAGCGCGCGCTACCCGTTTCGCGCGAAGTGCGGTGGTAGCTCAGCTGGACAGAGCAACGGTTTTCTAAACCGTCGGTCGCGAGTTCGAGTCTCGCCCACCGCGCCAAGTAGCGCGATGTGGCTGCGACAAATGTGCAGATCGGAACTTCGCCGAAACTCGTCAAAACTGCGCTTGACTCACCTCCCGCCGAACCTACGTTCCGCCTCCTTTCCCGTCTCACGGGGTGGTAGCTCAGCTGGTTAGAGCGTCTGCCTGTCACGCAGAAGGTCGCGGGTTCGAGTCCCGTCCATCCCGCCAGTTTAACTTCGATACAGAAAAGTAGTTAAGCGGTCGCACGGGTTCCAAGCCCGATCACGGGTCTACGCCAAAGTTTGGGGGCGGCCGTGATTTGATGGTTGGATGGGGAGAGGTTAACCGCACTGAGCGATCACTCCGGCGAGTGGCATCGCGCGGAATCGGAGCGTGCATTTGAAAATGCGTCGATTGCGGAAAAGAACGGCCGGCCGTTTCGCCTGCATCGGTTGATTTGCGAGCGACTCAAAAGCCAATAACCGCGACTCGGCTTTTGCGCGGCGCTGGAATCATTTCATGGTTTAGCCGGAGGGGAGAGCGTGGGGAAGAAATGGCTGGTCGTCGGGGCACAACCGAGGGGAGTCCCTGCGGAGAAATCGCGAGTCGCGGCCCCCGCCGTCACGGCGAGTTAGCTCGTTGAATATAGTTGCTGCGCCTCTACCACGCCGCACCTCGATGCTGCTCGAGCTCAGTGCGAACTTCGCGCATCTTCTCGGTCGTCAGCGGAAATCGCGCGACGACCGCGAGCGACACGATCACGGAGATCGCAGGCATCCAGGAAAACAATCCGCGCATCCAGAGTAGCGTTTCAGGATGTTGAGCACTGCCGCGTCCGGTATCGAAGCCGGTCGCGACGAGAATCAAGCCGGAGAAAAACAGACTCAACGCGAGCCCGCATTTGCCGACCCACGCCGATACGGCGACGAATATCGCCTCGGTGCGCCGGCCAGTGCGGAGCTCTTCGTAGTCGACAACGTCCATCGCCATCGATGCGACGAGCATCCACAGCCCCGACAGGCCGGGGCCGAGCAGAAGGCCCACACCAAGCTGCCACCACGGATGCGCGGGATCATAGAGCACCCACTTCGAAGCCGTGCCCGCGAGCGCGCAGGCGAGACATCCGAGCAGCGTGCGGCGTTTTCCGACTCGCGCCGCGATCATTGCGATGAACGGCGTGCACACGATCGTGGCGAGCAGGTAGCTCGTGCCGGCCCAGCCACTGAGCACGGAGGCGGCCTTCGCGTCGCCGCCGAAGACGTAATAAACGTTCACGTAGATCCCAAGCGCGTTGACTGTGTTCATGCCGAGGTGCGTGAGCACGGTGACGAGCAGCAACCGGCGAAACGGCCCGCTGCGTAGCGCGGCGCCCAGGCTCTCGCGCAGCGGGATACGATCCTGCTCGCTCACCTGCTTGAACAACCGCTCCCGCACGAAGAACAACGGCAGCAATCCTGCGATCAGGCAAACCATCCCAAGGCCGGCCCCGACGATCCGCACGCTCGGGATCGGAGCGCCGAGCCAGCCGTTTTGCACGAGCGGGAAGATCCATTGTATTCCGATGCCCGATACGGCGGCCACGATGGTTTTTACCGCGAGGACGCGCGTGCGCTCGTGCGTGTCGGAGGTCATCTCGAAGGCGAGCGCATTGAACGGAATCACGAACACCGCGTAAGCCGTGTAGAACAGGAAGCCGGTAACCATCAGCCACGCCGTGCGCTCGATCTCGGAGCCGGCGGCCGGGCACGCAATCATCAGCGGCAACGTGAGCGCACAGCCGATGGCGCCCGCGGCGATGAAGGGTTTGCGGCGACCCCAGCGGGTGCGCGCGTTGTCCGACGCGCTGCCCACGAAGGGATCGACGAACGCATCCCAAATCCGCGCGCTCGAAATCATGACACCGACGAGCGCAGGGTTCACCCCGAGGACGAGGTTGAAGATCGGGTTGGCGATGTTCTTCAGGCCGGAGTTGCCGAAATTATCGAGGATCCCACCGGCGCCGAAGGCGAGTTTCTCACGCCACGGCACGCGGCTCGCGAGCGCGGAAGGCGCGGGTATCGGCGGCCTGGCGGGTGGGGGCATCATCGAGTGGCGCGGATTCCGGGCTGGCGACGCACGACGTCAAGCCGGCGCCGTGCAGCATCGTGGCGAGGAATTTTTCAACGCGATCAACGCCGCCGGGCGTGGAGACGGGGACCGGATGTGTCGTCGTAAGCGAATGGCGGCCTCAGCTCCATTTTCAGCGCGATCAAAGCGCCGGACCGGCAACTCACTCCGTCAGGTGCGCCAACGCCCGCTCCAACGACGACTCGAGATGCTCCCGGAGTGCCTTCTCCGCGCGGGCGGCGTCGCGGGCCCGCATCGCGGCGAGGATTTGCTTATGTTCGGGCAGCGCCTTGGCGACGGCCAGCGGCTCAAAGCGAATGACCGTCTGCTGAGCCCAACTGCTCAAATCGTGAAATCCGCGCATGAGCGTAATGAGCATCTCGTTGTCGCAGTGCTCGACGATCAGGTCGTGAATCAGGCTGTCGTGGGGCAGCAAATCCGCGATGTCCGCGGAACTCGCATATTTGGCTTCGGCTTGGTCGAGCGTCTGCCCGGCGCGTTCCAGCGCCGCGCCCGGGATGTATTTCGTGGCTTCGCGAATGGCCAGACCTTCCAGCGCGATGCGAATATCGAACACGTGCCTTAGCTTCCGTCGGTCCAGGCTCGCTACGCGAATCTCTTTTCGCGGCAGCACGTTGACGAAACCGATCGAAGCCAGTTTGTGCACGGCGTCGCGCACGGGTGTAACGCTTGTCCCAAACTGCTCCGCAAGATCAGCGATGGAAATCGAAGAGCCGGGATGCAGGCGCCCGGAGGTGATTTCATCTTTTAACCTCGTTTCCACTTCGGCACTTAGCGACTTGAGAAGGATTCGTTTCATAGAAGAATTGACAGGTGAAATGCCTGATGCATCACACATCACGACGGCCTTTCCCCGTTCGAGCAAGGGCAAATGTTCACCTCAACCCCTATCAGCATGAAAGCGTTGGTTTCGTCATTGGTCTGTGATCCCCGACTGGCGTTTCGAGTCCTCCGGTTCGGCGCGGCGCTCATTGGCGCCTTCGTTGCCACAAGCACGCCGGCAGCGCAATCCGCGACCGCACCCGTTACGACTCGCGGCGGCGTGATCGAGGGGCGGATCTTTAATCCCTCGACCGGGGAATATCTGGAAAATGTCCGCGTTTCGATCGAGGGGACGGCGCTCGAGACTTTCACCGACGCGACGGGCACATACCGGCTTGGCAACGTCCCCGCCGGTGCTGCGCGCGTGAAGGCGTTTCGCACCGGGATCGTGACGGAGACCGTGGTCGTCGATGTCGCAGCGGGCCAGTCGACCCGCCGCGATTTCGATCTCTCTCCGCTGCGGCCGATCCCGGGAGAAGGTGAGGCGATCAAGCTCAGCGAGTTTGTCGTCAGCACGTCCAAGCAGATGGACGGCTCCGCGATCGCGATCAACACGCAGCGCTTCGCGCCCAACGTGATCAACGTCGTCGCGGCCGACGAGTTCGGCCCGGTAACTGACGGCAACGTCGGTGAAGTGCTGAAATCCGTCCCGGGCATCACCGTCGGCCTCGGTGGCGGCGGCGAGCCTTTCACCATTTCGATGAACGGCGTGCCGGCGAACAATGTGCCGGTGACTGTTGGCGGTTTCAACCTCGCCACGGCTTCCGCCGGCACCGCGCGCAGCGTCGGACTCGAGCAGATCTCGATCAACAATCTCTCGCGCGCCGAGGTGATTTATACTCCGACGCCCGAAGTCTCCGGCTCCGCGCTCGCCGGCATGGTCAACATGGTGCCGCGAAGTGCGTTCGAGCGGTCGCGCCCGGCCTACCACGTGACGGCATCGATCCTGATGCGCGACAACGCCCGCGACTTCAACAAGACGCCCGGCCCGCGCCGCCATCCCGAGCGCAAGGTCCATCCCTCGCTCGATTTTTCCGCCGTTGTTCCCGTGAACGAGCGCTTCGGCTTCACGCTCTCGGCCTCGGCCTCGGCGGTTTACACGCCCGACGAGTTCTCGCAGATGACCTGGCATGGCCTGACCAGCGCGACCAACGGCACGGCGTTTCCGCACACGACGCCCGACACTCCGTATCTGTCGAGCTACGCCGTGCGCGACTGGACGAAGCGCACGAAGCACAACTCGCTCGGCGCCACGATCGATTACAAGTTCAGCCAATATGATCGGGTGTCGCTCTCGTTCCAGTATGGCTACTCCGATTTCGACAGCAATCAGCACACCCTGAGCTTCTTCACCGGCGCGGTTCAGCCGGGTGGTTTTTCGACGACATTCACGCGTGGCGTCGCCGGCGCCGGCGAGATTCGTACGAACAATTTTGCGCAAAAAATCGGCGGCTACTTCTACATGCCGAACCTGACCTACAAACACGACGGGCCGGTGTGGAAATGGGATCTCGGGCTCGGTTTGTCGCGCGCCGTGCGCGTCCTCAAGGACGTCGAGCGCGGCTTTTTTCTCAACGGCCAGGCGCGGCGTCAGCGCGTGACGGTTTCGTTCGCCGACATTTTTTATCTGCGCCCCGGCACGATCACGGTGACCGACAACGCCACGGGTGTCCCGGTCGATCCGTATTCGTTGGGCAGTTACACGCTGAATTCGGCCACGAGCAACGCCCTGGATGCATCGGACGTGCAGCAGAACGCGTTCGGCAGCATCCGGCGCGATTTCTATGGCCGCGTGCCGTTCACATTGAAGACCGGTTTCGATCTGCGGCGGGCGACGAAGGACATCCGGCGCGACAATCCGACCTTCACCTTTACGGGTGCCGACAAGAACGCGGCACAGCTGCTGGACGAGAGCTTCTCCACGCGCACCGGGCCCTACGGATTTCCGCAGATCCAATGGTTTAGCAACGAGGAGTGGTATGAACTCTACCGCGCGAGTCCGGCGCTGTTCACGATCAACGAAGCCACGCACCACGCGAGTAACGTCCAGTTGTCGAAGTATTCCGATGAAGTGATCACCTCCGCCTACGTGCGCGGCGACACGCAGTTCATGCAGGGCCGGTTGAGGCTGACGGGGGGCCTCCGTGCCGAGCAGACCAACGTGAAAGGCGAGGGTCAGTTGATCGATCCTACGCGCAACTACCAGCGGCGTCCCGACGGCAGCGTCGTGCTCGTCAACGGCCTGCCCGCGCCGCTCACGACCGATCCTGTGCAGGCCGTGCGCCTGACCAATGTCGACCGAGGGCTGAAAGCGGAGAAGGAGTATCTGCGCCTGTTCCCCAGTCTCAACACGAGCTACGGCATCCGTGAAAACCTGATCGCGCGCGCCGGCTACTACTGGTCGGTCGGCCGGCCCGACTTCAGCCAGTACGCCGGCAGCCTCACGTTGCCCGACACGGAACGTGCCCCGAGCGCGACCAATACGATTCGAGTCAACAACGTCGGGATCAAGGCGTGGAGCGCGCGGACGATGAAAGTCTCGTTCGAGTATTATTTCCAGGACGTCGGCCTGATTTCGATCGGGGCGTTTCGCCGCGATTTCAAAAACTTCTTCGGCTCGACTCGTTTCGCTGCGACGCCGGCCTTCCTCGATCTCTACGGCTTAAGCGATTCGGAGTATGGCGGCTTCGACGTGGTCACGCAGTATAATATCCCGACGCCGGTGCGGATGACCGGCATCGATATGAACTACAAGCAGGCGCTGACCTTTCTGCCGCCGTGGGCGCGCGGCGTGCAGGTGTTCGCCAATGCCAGCGCCCAGCGCGCGCTCGGCGACGACTCGGCGAATTTCGCCGGCTATATCCCGCGCACGCTCAACTTCGGCGCCAGTTTCTCCCGCGCCAAATACGGCCTCCGCGTGAAGTGGCACTACGAGAGCCGCAAGCGGCTCGCTCCGGTGGCAGCGGGTGCCAGCATCGAGCCCGGCACGTTCAGCTGGGGCGCGGCTCGCGCGCTGCTCGATGTGAGCGGCGAGTATTTCATTTCCAAGCGTTGGGCGCTTTTCGCGAACCTCAACAACCTCAAGGACTCCCCAGTCGATCTGGAGATCTCCGGGCCGAGCACGCCCGAGGTGGCGCAACTCCGCCAGCGCGAGCGGTTCGGCTCGCTGTGGACGTTCGGCGTCAAAGGCAATTTCTAGGATGAAGATCACCGGCATCAAAACGTTCGTCCTTCGCGTGCCGCTGGGGAAGGAACGATTTTACTCCTCGCAATGCGCGTTTCCCGAGCGCAACAGCCTGCTCGTCCGCATCGAGACCGACGACGGTTTGGTCGGGTGGGGTGAGGGAGGGCAGTATGGTCCACCCGAGCCGGTGCGCGCGTGCATCGACAGCGTGCTCGCACCGCGCGTGCTCGGCCGATCGCCGCACGACGTGGGACGGATTTGGGAGGAACTCTATGCGCTGACGCGCGACTTCGGCCAGAAGGGCGCTTATATAGAGGCGCTCAGCGCGCTCGATATAGCACTGTGGGATTTGAAGGGGCAGGCCCTCGGCGTGCCCGTCCACAACCTGCTGGGCGGCGCGTTTCGCGACAGCGTGCAGGGCTACGCCACGGGCTGTTACTACCGCGGCAGCGATGTCCTGAATCACACCGCGTCGCTGGAGCAACTGGCCGGTGAGGCGGCCTCGTATGCGCAGAGCGGTTTCCGCCTGCTGAAGATCAAAGTGGGCCTCTTGAGCATCGAGGCCGATGCCGAGCGCGTCGCAGCGATTCGCCAGGCCGTCGGATCGAAGATGGGCATCCTCGTCGACTGCAATCACGCCTACAACGCGGCCAACGCGATTCGCATGGGCCGCGTGCTCGAGAAACACGGCTGCCTGTTTTTCGAGGAACCCGTCACGCCCGAGGATCGCGACGGCTACCGGCGCGTGCGGCAGTCGCTCGACATCGCCATCGCGGGCGGTGAAGCGGAGTTCACGCGTTGGGGTTTTCTCGATCTGATCGCCGGTGAGTGCGTGGATATCGCGCAGCCGGATTTGTGCGTATGCGGCGGGTTTTCCGAATTCCAAAAAATCTTCGCGCTCGCATCCAGTCATGGCGTGGCGGTGATCCCGCACGTCTGGGGCTCCGGGGTGGCGCAAGCTGCCGCGTTGCACGCGATCGCGGCGCTGCCGCCCGTGCCGCACACCGCCAATCCAGTGCCGCTGCAGAACGAACCGGTGGTCGAATTCGATCGGAATCACAATCCGCTGCGCGACGAACTGCTCGTGACGCCGCTGCGCATCGGCCCCGATGGGCGCGTGCCGGTGCCGCAGGGCGCGGGGCTCGGAATCGACGTGGATGAAGACGTGCTGGCGCGCTACGGATCGATGCAACCGACAGGAGAACCTGAATATGAAACGATTTGAGAACCTGAACATCGTCATCACCGGTGCGGCCGCCGGCCTCGGACGCATCGTCGCCGAGGAATTCGCGAGAGAAGGCGCGCGCCTCGTGCTCGTCGATCGCCAGCCGTCGACCGAGACGGAAAAGCTCGTCACGAAAACTGGCGGACGTGCCACCGCGATTCGCTGCGATCTCACGAAAGAATCCGACGTAAAGGCGATGGGGCGGAAGGCCGCCGCGGCGTGCGATGGCCGGATCGACATCCTGATCAACAACGCCGGCTTCAACGGAAAGGCGAATCTCGTCAAAGACAT
This sequence comes from Opitutaceae bacterium, assembly GCA_036675625.1. Classification (GTDB taxonomy): domain Bacteria; phylum Verrucomicrobiota; class Verrucomicrobiia; order Opitutales; family Opitutaceae; genus ER46. The sequence goes on from JAKFEQ010000005.1 coordinate 291,712, forward strand.
GAAGCTCGCGGATTGGGATTACACGCTGCGCGTAAATCTCACTGGCACCATGCTCGTGTGCCGCGAAATCGTCCCGCACATGATTCGGCGAAAATCGGGACGGATTCTCAACGTCGCGAGCAACGTCGCTCGTCGCGGGCTCCCATTCCGCTCCGACTACGTGTGCAGCAAGTGGGCGTTGCTTGGCTTCACGCAGACCCTCGCGCTGGAGCTCGTATCGCACGGCATCCGCGTCAACGCTGTCTGCCCCGGCCCCATCGAAGGCGACCGCATCGAGCAGCTCGTGAAAATGCACGCCGAGGCGGAAGGCGTGGATGTCGCGACGATGCATGAGGCGTGGGAAAACGTGCCGATGAAGCGCTTCGTCCAACCGCAGGAAGTCGCGCGTGTGATCAAGTTTTTGTGCAGCGACGACAGCAGCGCGATGACGGGCCAGGCCCTGAATATCACGGGCGGGTTCATCATGACGTGATCCGCGACGGAGCGCCGTGCCGTGAAAAAAGACTACCCCATCATTGATGCGCACGCGCACGTGATCCCGCGCATCACCGGGCGGAATCGCTTCGGCGAACTGGCGCCCGAGCGCTGGGGTGTGGTCCGGCGGGGTGGTGAACGCGTGCCGCTCCTGCCGCCGACGTGCGCCGATTCGACGTTCCCCGTGGAAGCGCTCCTCGAGCTGATGGACCGCGAAAACGTGGCGCAGGCGGTTCTGTTGCAGAACCCCACGCTCGGAACGTGCAACGACTATATTCGCGAGTGCGTGAGTCGTTTCCCGAAACGGTTCTGCGGCACGATTCAGGTTGATCTGCGCTCGCCGGATGCGGCGACGGTGATACGCAAGTTTGCGTCACCGAAACAAAACATCCTCAAGCTCGAGCTGAGCTACGACTGGGGTTGGACCGGGCTGCATCCCGATTTTCGAATCGACGAGCCCGGCATGGCGCCGATCTGGGACGCCGTGGGCGAGCGCGGCCTCGAAGTCATCATCGATCCGGGACCGCCGGGGAACCCCGGCTATCAGGTTGAAGCGTTCGCGGCGTTGGCGGCACGGTTTCCTGCCACGCGTTTCGTGATCGAGCATCTCGGTTATCTGGTCACCGATCAGGAATCGGATTCCGCCGCGCGTGCGCGCCGCCGCCAACTGCTGGAACTCGCACTTCGGCCGAATGTGTGGCTCGGCATCTCCGCGGTGTCGGTCCTGCTCGACGATGCCTATCCGAGCGCGCGCAGTGTCGCGTTGCTGCGCGAAGCCGTCGAATGGGTCGGCGCAGAAAAACTGCTCTGGGGCTCCGATCTTCCAACGACGCTCAACCTGCACACGTATCCACAGCTCTTGGACGTGGTTCGCTGCGAGGCGGAATTCCTCTCCGACGAGCAGTTGCGCCTGATCCTGCACGACAACGCCCGCTCCGTTTTTCGAGGACTCACCGCCCCATGAAATTTTTCCTCCGCATCCTCGCGGCGATCGCAATCGCCAGCGTGGCGCACGCCGCCGCCAGCGCGCCGCGCCGGCCCAATGTGATTCTGATCCTCGCCGACGATCAGGGCTACGGCGATCTTGGGAGTCACGGTCATCCGTGTCTGAAAACGCCGGAGCTCGACGCCCTGCACCGTGAGAGCGTGCGGTTCACCAATCTTCACTCCGACCCGACGTGCTCTCCGACGCGCGCGGCGTTGATGACCGGCAAGTATGCGAGCCGCGTCGGCGTGTGGCACACGCTCGCGGGCCGTTCGATTCTACGTCGCGAGGAGACGACAATGGCCGAGCTCTTTCGCGAGGGCGGCTATCGCACCGGCATCTTCGGCAAGTGGCATCTCGGCGACGTGTTTCCCTATCGGCCGGAGGATCGTGGTTTTCAGGACGTGGTCATCCACGGCGGCGGCGGCGTGGGGCAGAATCCTGATTATTGGGGCAACGATTACTTCGACGACCATTATTGCCGTAATGGGAAATGGGAGAAATTCGACGGTTACTGCACCGATGTGTGGTTCCGCGAGGCGACGCGCTTCATCGAGCAGAACCGCGCGTCACCGTTTTTTTGTTACGTGCCACTCAACGCGCCGCACTTCTGGCATCGCGTGCCCGAGTCCTACGCCAAGCCGTATCTCGCGCTCGGCGTCGATGCCGACCGCGCGAACTACTACGGGATGATTTCGTGCATCGACGAGAATCTGGGCCGGCTCCGGCGTCGTCTGCGCGAGCTCGGCCTCGATGGCAACACACTCATCGTCTACATGACCGACAACGGTCCGATGGCCAGCAAACCGGCGCCCTACAACTACAATGCCGGCATGCGCGGCGCGAAAGGCGGACCTTACGAAAACGGTCATCGGGTGCCGTGTTTCGTGCGCTGGCCCGCCGGCGGCGTTGCCGGCGGTCGCGATGTTCCGCAGCTCACCGCGCACTTCGATTTGCTGCCGACCTTGCTGCAGCTGTGCGGACTCACGCCGGGAAACAAGATCGACTTTGACGGCCGCAGCCTCGTGCCGCTGCTGCGTTCGGCGTCAACGGAATGGCCGGAGCGCACGCTCGTCGTGCACAATCCGCGGGTTGAGCGTCCGCAGAAATGGGCGCGCTCCGCCGTGATGACCGAGCGTTGGCGCCTGGTGAACGGCAAGGAACTCTACGATCTTCGCGTCGACCTGGCGCAGAAGAAAAACGTCGCGGCCGAGCACGCGGACGTCATGAGCCAGCTTCGCGCCGACTACGAAAAATGGTGGGCGGCGATCGCGCCGCGCTTCGATGAGGTCAGCCGGCTTTCCATCGGCGCACCGCAGCAAAACCCGGTCAAGCTCACCTGTCACGACTGGCACTCCGACCTGGAGCGCGAGCCGAAGATGTGGAATCCGGATGTCATCCGCCAGCGCGAGCAAGGCAACGGCTGGTGGATGCTCCAGGTCGAGCGCGCGGGCACCTACACGTTTCGCCTGCAGGATCTGCCGGACGAGGCGACGGAGGACAAACGCCTCCGCGCCGTGCGCGCGCGGTTGAAGATCGGCGAGCTCACGCTGGAACGGGAAATCCCCGCCGGCGAGACGTCGGTTCAGATCACCACGAAGCTGTCGGCCGGCCCGGCGCGGATGGACACCTGGCTGATCAACGAAGACGGCGACTCGCGCGGCGCGCCGTTCGTCTACGCCGAATTTACCCCATGACCAAACTCGACACCGTGAAAAATTATTGGGCGGCCGAACGGGCGAAGGCGCTCGATCGCATCCTCGATCATTTCTGCGAGGACGCGGAATTCGTGAGTCCGACCATGCGCCTGCAAGGGCGCGTCAATGTGGCGGAGTTTTACCGCGGCATGATCGGCGGCTTTCAGGCCATCGAGGTCACGCCGGTGAACTCGGTCGAATCGGGCGACAGCATCGCGGTCGAATACGAGTGCCGGCTCGTGCGCGACAGCGGCGAGGTGCGGCACGCGCGCGGTTTCAACCTCTTCGTTTTCAAGGACGGACGCTTCCAGCGCGTTCACTGCTACTTCAACCCGGCGGATTTCTGACTCGATGAACTCGACGACCCTCCTCGGCCTCGCGCTCGCCTTCGCCGGTGGCGGCATCCAGGGCGCCTTCGTTTACCCGATGAAGTTCATGCGGAATTACCGTTGGGAAAACGGCTGGTTTCTCTTCAGCCTCGTGTGCTGCCTGATTTTTCCGGTCGCGCTTGCGGCCGCCAACACACCGGGATTGTGGGCGATCTACGACTCGGTCGGTTGGAAAACGGTCGGTTTGGTTTTTCTGTTCGGCCTCGGCTGGGGCGTGGGCGTGGTCCTGTTTGGCCTCGGCGCAGAGTTCCTCGGCATGGCGCTGGGGATCGCACTGATCACAGCGATCAACGTCTGTCTCGGCGCGTTGTTTCCGATTCTGTTTCTTTCTTCGAGTCAGTTTACCGCGAAGGCGGGACTCGTCCTTGGCGCGGCCTTGGTGGTGATGATCGCCGGCGTGGCGATCGTTTCGCGCGCGGGCCGTCTGCGCGAAGTGGAGTCGAGCGGTGGCGCAGCAGCCGGCGGTTCGAAGGTGCCGTTCAAGGTGGGTTTGCTCGTGTGCGTCGTGGCGGGAATTTTTTGTCCCTCGACAAACTTTGCCGTCTTCTTCGGTCAACCCATCACCGCGGCGGTCACGAAACTCGGCACGGTTGCGGCCTATAATGTCGGGCACGCGCAGATGCTGCCGTTCTTCATCGGCGGCTGGATCGTCAACACGGCGTATTGCGTCCACCTGCTGCGCAAGAATCGGTCGCTCGCAAATTTCTCCGCGGAGGGCTCGGCCGCGAACGTCTTCAAGGCCGCCGCGATGGCGGTGCTGTTCGTCGTAGGCATGGTGCTCTACATCGTCGCCACGTCGCTCTATCTCACCGGCGGCAGCGGCGCGGTGGTGGGCTGGCCGGTGTTCATGGGCGCGACGATCATGATCGCGAACCTGCTCGGCGTGATTTCGGGCGAGTGGAAGGGCGCGAGTCGTCGCGCGCTGAGCTGGCTCTACGGCGGCGTGACGCTGCTCCTCCTCGCCGTGGTGCTGGCGAGTCTTTCGAACCTATTTCTTGCCCGATGAAACGATTCCGATTTTCCCTCGCGCTCGCGCTCGTGAGCGTCCCGGCCGCCGCGCAAAAGGCGTATCTTCCCATCATGATGGACGAGCCGATGGAGTATCTGCTCCAGACGGCATTCTGCGTCGAGAGTAAGGAGGCGCCGACCATGGACGGAAGAATCGACGACGCGTGCTGGCAGGGCATCGCGCCGCTCGGCGATTTTGTGCTGACGGAGAGCCGCGCGAAAAAAGTCGGCGGGCCGAAGGGGCCCACGCGTCCCGCGCGGCATCAGACGCGCGTCAAAGTGATGCGCGTGGAAAACATGCTCTACCTCGCGTTCGAGTGTCTCGAGCCCGAGATGAGCAAGCTGCGCGCGGAGGCGGTCTATCACGACGAAGAGCGGATCGCTTTCGATGATCGCATCACGGTCTTTCTCGATCCGGCGCACGACCACCAGAACGTCTACGAGTTCACGATCAACGCGCGCGGCGCCACGCTCGAGCGGCCGATTTCGCGGCCCGTGCCGTATGCGATGAGCCATATTCTCGGGCCGATGGAATGGAACACGGAATGGTTCGGTCGCGTGCGCCAACTCGAGGATCGCTGGACCGGGGAAATCTGCATTGCGCTCGACCGCCTGTTGCAACGGTCCTTGCAGCCGGGCGACACGCTCGGCTTCAACGTGTGTCGCGACCGTCAGCCGATCTGGCGCTTCGGGCCGACGGGCCAACGCGCCAAGTATCCACAGGAGTGCAGCGCGTGGAGCTACGTGTACAACCACCACAGCGGCTCGATGGCTCCCGGCGGCTGGTATGAACCAATTCAGTTTGGCGATCTCGTCTTCGGTGCGACGGACATCGAAGTGGCGCGAGTCGCATTCTATCAGTCCACCGCCACCTACGCCGGTCTCAACTGGCACCGCCCGCAGCTCTGGGGCGACAACCCGCTGCAAGTCACGTTGCGCAATCCCGGCGCGCAGCCACGCAACGTGCGGCTCGAAGTCACCAGTCCGGGTTCGGCTGCGAGCGCGAACGCGGGACCGCTCACGCGCACGAGCGACCTCACACTGCCGGCGGGCGTGACACAGGCCGCTGTCGTGATGATTCCGATACGCGGCGCCGATGCGCAGCCGTTCACGCTCACGGTGCGCGATGCCGCGAGCGGCCGGCAGCTCTACCGCACGACGTATTCGACGCGCGTGCCGCCGTTCGTGGAGTTCGATCTCGCGGCGGTCTATGCGCCGACGGCGGACAAAGCGCGGACACCCGACGGGATTTTATTCGCACCGATGGCGCAGTCAGACGCGCTGAAAGGCCGGACGCTGCGGATGAATCTGCGCGCCGCTAACGGGCAAACGAATCTCGCCTCGCGCACCGTCTCCACGCTGGAGCCATCGGCCGATTTCGCCGCCGCGTTTCCCGAGCTGAAACTGGCCGCGCTGAAACCCGGCAACTACGAGATCCATTGCGAGTTGCTCGGTCCGGGCGGGGGTGTCGAGGGCCGTTATGTGCAACCGTTCACCCGACCGCTCGGGCAGGGGAGCGCGGAATTTGGCGCGCGCGACGGACAATATGCGTTCGGTGGTGAGACCGGACGTGCCGTCGTGATCAAGTTTCCCGGCGCGCACGACTATGTGTTCTGGGAGCGCGCGAGCTATGCGCCGTGGTGGGATGTGTCGGGCGTCGGCGTCAGCTACGAGTTCATCGAGTGCTGGGGCTACGGCAACATGGGCTGTAGCGAGCCGATGCAGGACAAGGAAAACCGTTTCTCGCGCGTGCGCATCGTCGAGAGCAGCGCCGCGCGCGTCGTGGTGCACTGGCGCTACGCGCTCACCGATCCGAATTATCGCATCTTTCGCGACGAGTGGGTGGACGAATACTACACGTTTTATCCCGATGCCGTCGGCGTGCGGCAGGTGGATCTCTGGGCCAATAGCGATGTGCGCCACGAATTCATCCAGCCGCAATATGTGATGTCGCCGGGCGTGCTGCCCGAGCAGGTGTTCGAGCGCCAGCCGTGCCGCGTCTTCAACCTCGCGGGTGCCGAGGTCTTCGATGACCTCACGATTCCGGCGGACCAGAAGCCGACGAAGCTCGATTGTGACAAATGGCCTGAAGGTGTGATGCGCATCAAACTGAAGGACCGCAGCCATCCGTTCTACACCTGGGTGAGGCGCGAGGATGTGTGGCCGCGGATCGAGCGGCTGTTTCCGCCGTGGCAGGGCGCCGACGCGGATCTGCGCTACAATCTCGGCGCGCACTGGCCGATCACGAAGCTGAACGTCGACGTCTACAACATCGCCTCGAATCATCGTGCCTACCACACGTGGTCCGGTCCGATTCAGGCCAAAGCCGATCCCAACAACCTTCCGAATACGTGGACACACATCGTCGGAATCACTGACCGCGACGATAAATTCCTGGAGGCTGTCGCCGCGTCGTGGGGCTACCCGGCGAATCTCGTGATCGAGACCGCGGGCTGGCGAAGCGGCGGCTTCAATTTCAAGCAGCGGGCTTTTGTGCTACTGGCCGATGGCGTGGAGGCGAAGTCGTCCTGTCGCGTGCGGCTCGAAGGCGGCAAGCGCCCGGAAGTGTTCAATCCCGTTTTCCTGATAAAGGGATCGCCGGTCTCCACGGCTCGCGTGGAGCGAATCACGGTCAACGGTGCAGTGCTGCCGCGGGAAGCCTATCGCGCGGCCGCCACCCACCAGCCCGGAGAAGCGGTCGTGTGGATCGGGCGGAATCTGCCCATCGGCGCCGTGATCGACTTCGAGATTCGCGCCGCGGCGGGCTCCGCCGGGCGCTGACTGCTGCTGCGATGAATTTCGTTGAACGGGATTAACTCGCGCGCGCTCTCCGGTCCCTCGGGGCCCGATAGCGTTGCGTTTCCCTGTAGTGAACCCAGCGACCCGGCCTGACCTCCGCCAGTCGTGCACACCCTGCATCCATGACTACTCCGCTACCGCTCCTCCGTCTTCTTCTTGGTTCCGCGTTGCTCGGCTTCGCAGCCGCCCGCGCGCAGACCGCGCCGCTGCCCGACGGCGCGACAGAGGAAGCCATCACGCTCACCCCATTCGAAGTCGCGGTGAGCCGCGACGATTCCTACGAGGCGCTCAACACCAGCGGCGTCACCGGCACCAACCGCTCGATTCGTTCGCTGCCCATCACGATGAACGCCTATACGAGGACGTTCATCGACGAGCTCAACGCGACCGACATTTCGGACCTCATGAAGTTCACGCCCAATGTGAGCTACTCGCTCGACAGCACCGGAGGGGGCACGCAGTCGCCGGAGCAGTTTCGGCTGCGCGGGATCACGAGCAAGGAGGAGCGGCGCCGCAACGGCTTCGTGTCGCTCGCGAAGACCGACACGTTTTCCATGGAGCGACTCGAGGTGCTGCGCGGCGCGCAGGCACTGCTTTACGGGCAGGGCGTCTCGTCCGGCGCCGTCAACACCGTCACGAAGCGCGCGAGCAAGGGACGTTTCGGCGAGGCGCGCGCGCAGTTCGACAGCCACGGCACGCGACGCTTCTCGCTCGATTACAACCAGAGTTTCGGCGGCACGAGCGTGCGTGTCGCAGGGCTGACCGGCCGCCAGGGCTTTTGGCAGGACAACCTCGTCGACGAGCCACGCGGCGCCTATATCGACATTGCGCGCGCGCTCGGGGCAAATTTCACGCTCCGCGCGAATCACGAATACATCGAAGAGGACAGTCGCACGCGCCTCGGCAGCGTTGCCACGACCATCCGCGACAACAGCGCTCGCGACCCGCGCGCCGGGCTCACGCTCGACGAACTCCTCTACACCGGGGGCGATCTCTCTGGTATCCAGATCGGCGGCAAGGCGGTGAGCTACGAAAATTATCGCTCGGCGAACAGCATCGAGAATGGCCGCCGCCAGTTCGGCAACACGACCACGGTCGCGCTCGAAGGTGCGCCCACGCGCCGGCTCTCCATGCGGCTCGCGTGGAATTACCAGACCGTCCACATCTTCAACTCGAACAACAACAGCCTCGGCAACCTCGTCGCGCCGACCGACAGCAACGCCGTCGACGGCCAGTGGAGCACGCAGATCAATCCCGCGCGCGCTCGCAACTACTGGCATATCTGGGCCGTCCAGGGTGCGGCGGTCTACAAGTTCGACCTCGGCCGGATCGCGACCAACCAGCTCATTGTCGGCGGCGAGGAGCGCTTCAAGCAGCAGACGTTCATCCAGCAGCGACTTTACCAAGTCGACGCGCAGGGCAATTTCGTCCCGGGCACCGACAACCTCGGCCGCCGTTTCCTGCCCGCCCGCTACGTGCCGGTCCAACACGGCTACATCAACGATCTGTCACCGCCATCTGGATACGCATGGGCCGACAATGCCGCCTTCAACTCCGTGCCGGCCACGCCTGACAATCCCTACGGCCTCTCCGGCTCCTCGCAGCTCACGCTCCGCCTCGAGCGCCAGCTCGCCGGCTACGTCAACTGGCTCGGCACGTGGTTCAACGAGCGCGCCGAGACGATGCTCGGCCTCCGGCTCGACCAAGTGAGTCTGGATAACGAGCACGTCGCGCAGAACATCACCGACACTACCGAGCAGTCCGGCCTCGCAGGCATCGTGTTCAACGTCACGCCTGATCTTGGCGTCTACGCCAACGCCTCGAAGTCGTTCGCCGCTGCGGGCACTTTCATGCCGACGGTTGACGATGAGTTTCCGCAGCCCGGCAAGGGCACGTCGATGGAGGCCGGGTTCAAGTTCGATCTCTGGAACCGCCGCATTTCCGGCTCGCTGGCCGTCTACGAAAATCGCGCCGAGAACGAGGCGCTCGCGCTTCCCACCGCTAGCCGCAACGTAATCGATCCCAATGGCATCAACGGTCGCCACGGCGGCACGGGCGTCACGGCCAACGTCCGCTCGCGGGGGCTCGAACTCGTCGTCACCGCGCAGCCGGTGAAGGGCTGGCGCCTCTTCTTCAGTGCCGGCACCAACGATGCCACCATCACCTCCGATTACTCGCACGCGATCTTCTACAATGACCAATTCAATGTCGTCGGCGACAACGTGAAGGTGAAACAGGCCGACGGCTCGCTCATCGATCTCATGGTGCCGTCCATCCGTACCAACGCCAGCAGCCCGCGCGTGCCGCTCACGCTCACGATGCTGCGCACCGATCCTGCGAGCGGCTACCGCGCGAACGTCGATCCCACGAGCGGCCGCATCACCAACGCCGCTGCGCTCTTCCTCACCACGCCGGGAGTCGGCACTGGTGCGGTCGGACTGCCGATCACCCAGCATCAGCTCGGTTTCGTGCCGCCGAACAACGGCGTCTTCAGCGTCTTCGCCGCCGGCGACAAGACCACGCCCAACGCCGGCTTCACGCTGAGCGGCAACTCCACCTACCAGTTCGACGAAGGCCCGCTGAAGGGCTTCTCGTTCGGCGGCAATTTCCAGTGGCAGCAGCGGGTTCGCCAGGGCTACGCCACGATCAGCGGCACGCGCCAGCTCTACTACCAGCCCGAACTCGTCCGCGTCGACGCGCGGCTCGGCTATCGCGTGAAGTTCGGTCGCACGACGTGGAATTTCCAGTTCACGACGCAAAACGTCTTTGACGAACAAGCCGTCGAGAAGACGCTCGCGGCAAATGGCGCGCTCACGCTCGTCACTGTGCGCCAGCCGCCGCGCTCTTATCTCCTCTCGACGGGCGTGCGATTCTGAGCACGGTGCGCGGATCGCACCGCTCCACTTCGCATCTTCGTTTGCGGCCGCGGGATCTTATCCGCGCTTTCTCTTTCGCGCCGGCGGCGGGGCATTGGGATCGGCGGGAGCGCCGGTGATGTCGCGGATGCCGCGGCGCGGCAGTACCCAGCCGGTGGAGGCCTTCCGCTTGAATTCGTCGGCGAGCCGGCGGTGCCGCGGATCGGTGACGAGATTCGTTTCTTCGCCCGGATCCGCTTGCAGGTCGTAGAGGTATTCCTCGCCGTTGTTGTAGAAAAAATATTTCCAGCGCGCGGTGCGGATCATGCGGCCGGCGAAATTTCCGCGGAAGTTTTCCGACAGCGCGTAGCGGTTCCGGCCATCATCGCGGCCCTGCATCACCGGCACGAGGCTGCTGCCCTCGAGCCCGTCGGGCTTGGGCAACTGGCACAAGTCCGCGAGCGTGGGAAAGACATCCAGGTTCATCGCCGGCGTGGTCACGACTTTGCCGCGCGGCAGCGCCGCCGGAAACGACCAGATGAACGGGATGGACACGGACCCGTCGTAGAAACTGTTTTTATACCAGAGGCCGCGATCGCCGAGCATCTCGCCGTGATCCGCGGTGTAGAGGATGATGGTCTTTTCGCGCAGCCCGAGTTCGTCGAGTCTCCTTACGATGCGGCCGAATTCCTCGTCCACGTAGGTGACCATCCCGTAATACATCGCCTTCGTGCGCAGCAGATCCTCTGCGGTGGCACCGGCGTGATTGTATTTCTCCCGCTCCTCCTTCGACACGGCGGGCAACTCGGCGAGGAGTCGGTCCGACACGCGTGGCGGGGTGACCTTTCCTTTATACAGGTCGTAATACTTTTGCTGAATCGTGAAGGGGAAATGCGGCTTGCTGAACGACACTCCAAGGAAGAAGGGCCGATCCTTGTGCTTGCCTAAAAACTCGAGGGCGGCGTTGGCGGTGAGGTGCTCGGGGTTGCGCTCGACGGGCCAGGTCGAGACAACCGACTGCTGCGGCAGGCGATTGCCACGCTCGCCGCGGCCATTTTCGCCCATCTCGCGCGGCGCGTAGTTCGGAAACCGCGGATTGCCCCAGTGGGACTTGCCCAGCCAGGCCACCTGATACCCGGCCTTCATGAACAGATCGGCGAGCGTGGTGACGTCTTCGTATCTCTGATTTTCGGTGTTTCCAAATGTGTTGAGGTTGGACGGCATCCGCCCGCTGACGAGCGAGACGCGCGACGGCACGCAAATCGGATTCTGGCAGTAGGCCGCGGTGAAGCGCACGCCCGTGGCGGCGAGTGAATCGAGCGTCGGCGTCTGCACGAGCGGATCTCCGGCACAACCGAGGATCCTCGGATTGTGTTCGTCGGTCATCAACACGAGGACGTTGTAGGGACCCGCGGTGGTCGCGGCATCGGCGATGGCGCGCGTGCCGAGCAGGAGAGCAAGCGCGGCGACGGTAACGAAGAAGCGAAACGACGAGCGGCGAATGTTCATGGGCAAGGGGCGCTAAGAGCCGGGGTGGGTTTGGTGAACGGTCATGATGCGGCATTCGACGGCATCGCCGCTATTCCACGCGCTTCAGCTCGACGTGTTTCAACTCCATAGTGCTACCGGCGGGCAGCGACGACGCTTCGAGCGTGAGCGTCTGCGCGCCGGCTTCGAGTGCGAGTGTGCCGACCTCGAGCCGGGCCCACGCGCGGTTCATGTAGCTGTCCTTGCCGCCGTCGCGGTGGGCAAGCTGGAGTCTCGGAGCCTCGGCGGCGACGATGCGCGTCGCGGCCGACGCGCGGCCGGCGCTCGCTCGCACCTGCGTGTCGGCGTTGGCGGCCGGACACGCGTAGGCGAGCGACACCGCGAATGTCCCCGCGCGGGCCACGTCGATCCGGAACGAGATGCGGTCCTCCTTTTCGGTCCAGCCGGTGATCCAGGTGTTGGCGTAGGCCTGCGGGATGAAGAAGCGTGGTCTGCCGGACAACGTCGCCTGCGGCGCGAAGAGCCGCACGGGATTGTGCTCGACGTGTCCGACCGGAATCGCCGGTTTCGCGAAACCGTCGCGCGTGACGTCCCGCCACCACGCGTCGTAGGCGGCCGAGAGCGATTTCACGACGTCAGGATTTTCGGTGGCGATGTCTGATTTCTGCCCGGGATCGGCGAGTAGGTCGTAGAGCGTCCACTTCGGCTGGCCCTGGCCCTCGAGCACTGCGCGATGGCGTTGGGTGCGCACGGCGCCGGGTTGCTTGCGCGTGCCGTTGCCTTGATAGGTGAACAGCATCCGCTCCGGCCAGCGGTCCGCGCGGCCCTCGAGCAACGGCACGAGACTCACGCCGTCGAGCTTCGGCTGGTTCGCGGGCAGTGCGATGCCGCAGAGCTCGAGCAGTGTCGGGTAAACATCAACGTGCGCCGCGATCTCGCGCACGAGGCGGGCCTGCTTGATGCGCGCGGGGAATCGCAGGAAGAACGGCACGCGCGTGCCGCCTTCGTGAACGCTGGCCTTGGTGCCGCGCATCCCGGCGTTGTAGCGCGGCACGGCGCCGATCGGGCCGTTGTCGCTCAGGAAAATGACGATCGTGTTTTCGCGCAGGCCCAGGCGATCGAGCTCGGCGAGGAGGCGGCCGACGTTGTCGTCGATGCATTCGACCATGCCGTAGATCGAGGCGAGCTCGGGGCTCAGGTTGCGCGCGCGGTATTTGTCGAAGAACCGATCGGGCACCTGGAAGGGCGAGTGCGGCGCGTTGTAGGGCACGTAACAGAAAAATGGATGCGTGCGATTGCGCTCGATGAAACTGATCGCGGCATCGGTGAGGATGTCGGTGATGTAGCCGCTGGTTGGCGCGAGTTGCGCGCCGCGGATGAGTTCGGGATCGAAGTAGTTGTTCCAGTGGCCGGCGGTGAAGCCGAGAAACTCCTCGAAGCCCTGGCCGATCGGTGTGAGCGGAAACTGCTCGCCGTTGTGCCATTTTCCGAAAATGCCCGTGCGGTAGCCCGCCGAGCGCAACGTCTCGGCGAGCGTGATCTCGCTCACGCGCATCACTTCCTGGCCGAGGGTGACGCCGCTCACGCCCGTGCGCAGCCACCAGCGTCCCGTCAGCAGGCTCGCGCGCGTGGGCGCGCACACCGGGCTCACGAAGAAACGATCGAACTGCACTGCGCCCCGTGCGAAACGATCGAGGTTGGGCGTGGAAACATCCGGATTGCCGGTCACGCCGAGATCGCCGAACCCCTGGTCGTCGGTGAGGATGAGGAGGATGTTGGGACGCGCGGTAGCGGCCTGCGTGGCGGACACGAGCGCGGCCAGGGCGCCGAGGAAGAGGAGGAACGCCTTGGCGGCGGGGCAACGATTCATGGTGGAGTGAAGTTATAGACGAGGGATACTCGAAGGACGCTAACGAAGGACTGGTCCGCGGGCGGGATCCGCGGAGGCGTCGAGCACCTGGATTTGATTGATGCTCTTGAAGCGCGCGTGATCGGCGAAGGACCACACGACACGTTTGTCGCGGGTGATCTCGAAGACCTGCGGCTGGCGGCCGATATGGCCGTGACCGAGATAATTGCAGAAAACAGTGTTGCCGTTCGGCAGCCGCTGGCAGCCCGCCATGAGCCGCAACGGGTGACCCGGGAGATCGGTTTCGTTGAGCTCCCAGACGACTTTGTCCTGCGCGTCGATTTCGATCACCTTGTGGCCGTCGCCGCACGCGATCAGGAGATTTCCGTTCGGGAGCGGGACGACTTCGTGCGGATCGCCGGGAACGGGAATGGTGCGCACGACGCGGCCGGTGTCATCGAGCTCGACGATTTTGCCCTCGCGTGTGAAGCACACGACGTAGTGGCCGTTCGCGAGCTTGCGGGTGCCGCGAAACTGCATGTGCAGTTTGATCGACGGTAGCGTGACGAGCTTGATCTCCTTCGCGATTTTGCCGGCGCGATCGACTTCGATGATTCGGCTCGGGCCGCACTCGACGAGCAGCACGCTGCCATCCGGCAGCGGCTGGCAGGAATGCACTTCAACCGGCACATCGGTGGGCGCCTTGTATTCCCAGACGATGCGCTGGTCGCGAGTGACTTCGCGCGCACCCGCGAGGAAGCAGAAGAGAATGTTGCCGTTCGGCAGCAGCCAGCAGTCCTGCGGACCTTTGCAGCGATACTCCCACTCGATGGTGCCATCGGCCGCCACGAGGCAAACTTTGCCACCCGGGTAGTCGCAGCAGAGAAACGGGCGACTGGCGCGGGCCGGGATGGCCGCGAGGGCCAGCGTGACAAACAGGACGAAGTGGCGCAGGCGTTTCATGGCGGGAGGTTTCGCGGCTCAGAGTGAAAGCAGATACTCGACGAGATCGCCCAACTCGGCGGGTTTGAGATGGCGCGTCAGGCCGTGCTTGTTCTCCGCGTTGGCGGAGGTCAGGACGTCGAGAACGGTGGCGGCCGAGCCGTCGTGGAGATAGGGCGCCGTGCGCCAGATCTCGATCAGGGACGGCGTGTCGAATTTTTCGTCAGGCAGATCGAACTCACCTGCGGTGCCGACGTCGTAGAGTTTCTGATTGGTGAACAGCGGACCCGCGTGGCAGCTCGCGCAACCCGTGGCTTTGCTCGCGAACAGGATCCGGCCGCGCTCCGCCGCGGTCGACAACTGGCCGCGCACGAGCCGCGGGCTCGGGATGGGCTGGAGCGACTCCAGATAGCGATCGAGGGCGACGGCCTCCGTGGCGGGTCGGTCGGCGAAGAGAATGTATTTGATGCCCGCGCGCACGGCGATCCGGGCGTCTTCGCGCACACCCGTCCACATCGCGGGCGGAGTGCGGTGCGCGAACAGAAGGCTTTTCGCGTTCTTCGGGTTGCCGAGCCCGTCGTTCATGTTGTCCCAGTTCAGGCCGTCCACGCGCGCATCGGATGAGTGGCAACTCGAGCAGCTCTGCCAGCCTTCGAAGCAAATGCGCGCGTCGTTCCACAACGACTCGCCTTCGCGCACAATCGATGGCGCGTGCGGCGAGCCGAGAGGAATCGACGTCACGCGGGGGGGGATGGAATTCAGGTCGAAAACGCTGAGCGAATCGGAAAAATAGTTCGCGACGTAAACCGTGCCGCCGACGATCGCCAGCGCTCGCGGGCCCACGCCTGGGGCGAGGTCGACGCGCTGGCGCAGGCCGCTGAGAAACGCGAGATCGTCGGGCACCTCCACCGGAGCCCGAGCGGCGGCGAGCTTCGCGAGGAGCGCAGCGGCATCGATGACGCTGACCTCGTGAGTCCCGGCATGGGTGATGCAAATCCACCGGCCGTCGGCTGACCACGCTACGGCCCACGGGTTGGCGGCGCCTCGATTGATGTCGTCGAGGAGTACGGTGTTCAACCGCTCGCGTCGCGTGAGGTCGATCAGAGTGAGGGCGTTGGTGTTGATCCAGCCGCGATCGATTTGGGTGGTCGGTAGATGATAACGGGCGAGCAGGTGGGTGACGCAGGCGAATTTTCCGTCGGGCGAAACCGCGACCCCGCGCAGCAGGCCGCTGCCGTCGGGCAGCTGGATTTCACGCACGACCTTCCGCGTGGCGGTGTCGATCAGGCTGATCGTGGCGGCGACATGATCGGCGTTGGCGCAGTCGTCATGGAGATGGTTGGCGACCACGAGGAGCTGGCCGTCCGGCGTGACTGCGGCGGCGACGGGCTCGCGGGGGACGGCGACGCGGGAGACTTCCCGGCGTTGGGCGAGATCGAAGAACGAAACGGTATCATCAAAACGGTTACAGACCTGGAGCGCGGTGCCATCCGGGCTGAGCACGGGAGCCATCGCGGTGTGGCCTGCGGCAATCGTGCCCGTGATCCGGCCCGACGCAGATTCGACGATGCAGACCTCGCTCGCCGGCGCAGCGCACGTGATGTACAGCCGGGAGCCGTCGACGGAAATAGCCAGACCCGAAGGCGAACTCGGCAGGACGGTGGTCCGGATCACCTTGCGCGTCGCGAGGTCGAGGGCGTCCACGCGATTCGCGGTGGCACACGCGATGAAAAGCGTGCGGCCATCGGGGGAGGCGACGAGCGCCGCCGGCGACGATGGCGGCGATTCCGCGTTCACGACGCAACGGAGGCCGAACACCGCGATCAGCACGCCCAGCCGCCAGCCGTGAAATAACCTCGGGCCACGGGCGGCTGACTTCATTCTGCTCCTTTCGCACGGGAGGATGGTTTGGTTGAGCCTGGCATCTCGATCACGATGCGGAAGCCGACGTTGAAGACGCGTTGCCAGCCTGGATAAGCGAGACGATACGAGGCCTGCGCCCGAGCCGGCCGATCGAAGAAGGAACCGCCGCGCACGACGCGGCGCACCGTGGGCGATGAGGTCGCGGCCACGTCGTTGCGCCCGTCGTGTTCAAGATACGGATACGCGCGGTATTCGGTCCGCGTCCACTCGGCGGCGTTGCCGTGGAGGTCGAACACGCCCCACGTGTTGGACCGGAAGCTGCCCACCGGGGCGGTGACGATTTGCCGATCGTTGCGGCGCGCGTCGCTCAAGGCGGCGCCCTCGATCACGATGTGTTCGACGGCACCGGTGATCTGCTGGCCATCCGCGCGATGGCCGCGGCTGAACGAGACATCGGCCAGGTTGGCCCACGACGAGAAATCGTCCGTCACGTTGCCGAAGTGAAACGCGCCACCGGCACCCGCGCGGGACGCCCACTCCCATTGCGCTTCTGTCGGCAGCGTGCATGTGAGGCCCGAGCGCTGCGTGAGCCAGGCGCAAAACGCCATCGCCTGTTCCCACGACACCCGCACCGCGGGCTGCTGCGGGCCGTTGAGCGGAAGGCCCATGTCGTCGTCGCGCGCATGCCGCTTCTGGTAGTCGCCACAATCGAAGCTGGAATCGAACTGCCGGAATTGCGCGTTGGTGATCTCTGTGGCGGCGATCCAGAAAGGCCGCTCGATCGTCACGACGGCGGCCGGTTGCTCGTCGCGTTCGCCGTTTTCCGTCCCGAGCACAAATCGTCCCGCTGGAATCTGCCGCAGCGCGAGGGCGAGCCCGCCGCCGAGCTCGACGGACATCTCGGTGCGGCCGAGCGCCTCCTGACGACGACGCGCCTCGGCGGCGTCGAATGGCCAGCCGGCCACGCTCACGGGCGCGTTCCGAGGGGGCGGTGCGGGCGCGACCGTTGCGGACAGAGGGCGCGACACGGCCGGCACAAACTCGGGATCGAGCGCAGGTCCGCTGCTGAGCCGGCTCATTTCCATCCGGCGCTCGTGCGCGTTGCCGGGGATCGGAGAGACTTCGCTCCACGTGCCGTGACACGGCGCGTTCAAATCGATCCACGTCACAAGTCGATCCCACGCTTCCTCGTCCAGCCGCACGCCTTGGTGGCCTTTGCGCAACATCTGAATCAGCTCGCTGGTGTCGGCGTGATATTCGCCGGGCACGAGCAGGCGGACCTCGTCTTCTATATTCACGCGCCGGATGTAGGGCAGCAGGG
This sequence comes from Opitutaceae bacterium, assembly GCA_036675625.1. Lineage (GTDB taxonomy): Bacteria > Verrucomicrobiota > Verrucomicrobiia > Opitutales > Opitutaceae > ER46. The sequence continues at coordinate 309,382 of JAKFEQ010000005.1, forward strand.
CCTCGTAGGCCGGCGTATATTTGATCAGCCCGTTCGTCGCCTGCTTCATGGCCGGATGCATACGCATCACGCCGAGCTTGTCGGGCGGCTGACCTTTATAGTCGGGAAACGTCGCCAGCGGTCGCAGGTCCGGCCGGGCATTCTCGGGGCCGCCGTGGCAGTCCACGCAGTATTTGTCCAACACGCCTTGCACCTCGCGCTCGAAGTCGAAGCCGCGCCACGGCCCGCGCCACGGCGCGATCGTGCTCGGCGGGCGAGCTTGGGCAAGGTCTCGACGCGGAGACGGAGCCTGGGACGGGTTTTCGTGGCAGCCGACACACGAGGCCTTTTCACCGGGCATCGCCGTATACCAACTACGCATGAGCTGCACTGCCTTGCCCTCGGCGTCGAGGGCCTGCAGCGCGATGGGTGTGTTGGCGGGAATACGGAAAAGTGCCGAACCGTCCTGCTCGACCGGCACCGTGCCGAGGATGCGCATGACTTCCCATGGGCCGCCGCGGCCGATCAGGTGCGGACCGGCCACGCCCGGGTATCCAAAATGGTAGTTCACCACGCGCAGCGCCTTGATCGTGCCGCGCGGCACGCCGGCGAGACCGGGCCCGCTATAGACGTCGTGCAGCGACACCACGCTTTCGCTCGCCGTCGGATCAACGCGGTCGGGAATTTTCGGCGGCATGGCCGTCTTGCGGACGAGCACCGGCTCGAGCAATGCATAGCCCGGCTCGGCGCGCAGCAGCACGAGATTGTCGAAGCGGTCCGCGAGGTAGACTGCCCAGTCGGAGCGGCGGTCCATCCACGCGGCCACGAGGAAGAAATTCTCGTCGAGGGGAAATGGGTGCAGGAACTTCGGCCAGTCGCCGCTGACGAGATCGTCTTTCACCTCGGGGCGAATCGGATCGCCGCGCCCGGAGATGCGTTTGACGAGTCCCTCCGCCTCATACCAGCCGCGGTGGGTGTCGACGATGACGAGTTGCCCCATGCGGTTGACGCCGTGGTAGCCGGAGAGAATGCAAACGAGCTCGCCGGGCCGGTCGGGAATCGCGCGCGGAAAGTAGAGCGCGTTGGGAAAGTAGGAATTGCTGCCGTAGATGGCGCGTTGCCCTGTACCATCCGGGTTCATCACCATGAGCTCGCGCGGAAAGCTGTGGGCCGTGCCGGTGTAATCCCAGCGGCTATAGACAATCTGACCGTTGGGCAGGACTGCCGGATGCAGATCGTGGTCTTGATCGTAACACAGGCGACGGAGGCCGGAACCGTCGGCATTCGCGAGGTAGAGGTTCGAGACGACTTTCAGCCCGTGCCAGCACGGCACAGCCTGAAACGCGGCCGAGGAACCGAACACGATGCGGCCGTCGGGCAGATAGGACGCGTCGTAGCAATCGACGTCTTCCGGCAGATGCGTGACCTGCCGCAGGCCCGAGCCGCCGACGCGCATCTCGTGCACCTTCCAGTTTTGCGCATCGGATTGCGTGAAGAGCAGGCGATCGCCGTCCGGATGCAGGTCGATCTCGCCGATGTAGCCAGTGTCGACCGGGCGATAGAATGTCCTCAATGGTGCGCCCGGCGTGCGCGGCGAGAATACGGCGATCTCGTTGTCGTAGCCCGTGCGCGGGAGCGAGGAATTGCATTCGTGATTTGTCGGCATCCCGATGTCCGCGCCCGGTCCGCGCGAGATCCAGTCGGCCTGTCCGCGAGCACTTTTGGCGGGCACCTGCGCCTTGCGTTTGACGACCAGCACCGCGTCCGTCTGCAGCAACGGATGCGCGAGCAGCGCCGTCTTTTTCAAATCCTGCAGTGCGTCCCAGAGCGAGCTGGTGATTTCGCCGGCCGATGCGGCGCGTGCCTGGGCACTCAATTCTTCCAATCGCGCAAGGTAGTCCGCACCGCTGCGATAGTCCGCCTCGTGTCTCTGGGACAGGTCGACGATGGCGGTCGCGAGACACTCCGCTTGATAACGAAATTGCTCCACCGTGCGGTTGGATGCAGCACCCGGCAACCGTGCGATGCCCAAGCCCAGGAACAACGCGGCCGCGAGGACCGGCAGCCGTAGGAGCCGGGCCGCCGGCCCGAGCAGAAATGAGGCGAAGGGAAGGTGTGGTTTCGTTGTCATCGGAATCGATCGCTCGACCGGACTGGGGCGCCCACGGAAGCGGGCGACGCTGGATCCCGAGGGCAAGCCGTGTAGTCGAAGGGCGGGTCGGTGGCGAGGAGACGCCGCTCACGGGAAGCGTCGCTCATGGCATCGAGAAGTGTTTCTGCCGCGGCGATGCGGCGCGAAGGACGAGACGGCGAAGGCATGAGGCGGACATGGCCAAGTGAGGCGACGCTCAGAACGTCGCCTTGACGCCGCAGGTCCACAGCGAGCCGAAGTGCTGTCGCTGGCGGAACTGGGCGACCTCGGGCGTATAAGGGTTGGCGATCTCGATCTCCGATGGCGTGTCGCCCACGTTGTTCAAGTTGGCGAACAGCGACCAGCGTGGGTTGATGTTGTATTGACCGATGATGTCCACGAGGAGCCGCTTCGAGCCCCAGTTGTAAGTGGCCGCGCCGATACCGCGCGCTGCCGCCACCGGACCCAGTCGCCGCCGGCCGCTGTAATTCCACTTTGTCTGCAGCTTGAACTTCTCGCGGGTCAGGCTGATGCCCCAGTTGGCCGTGCGGGGGACGTAGCCTTGAAAATTGTTCGAGTCGTCGCCGGTTGCCCGGAGCGCGCTCGCGTTGGCATAAACCTGCAAGCCGCGCGCCCAGTTCGGCAGGAACGTCAATGCCTGCTTGTAGTTGAAGTCGACGCCGGACATGCGAACCGGATTCGCGACGTTATACTGCGTTCTCACCTCGTAGTCGCCATACGTCGCCGTATCCAAACCGTAGAGACCGAGGAATTCCGGCGTGGCGCGAAAGACCGTCGAGCCGAAGAAGTTTTCGATATTGCGCTGAAATCCGGCCACGGAAACGAGGCCGACTTTCTCGAAATAATACTCGAGCGTCACCTTCACGGTGCGGGCGCTCCAAGCCTTGATCCCCGCGTTATTGACGGCGATCTGGTTGTTCGGGCCGGGCAGATTTTCGGTGTCGGGCAGCGTCAGGCTGCCGGCATACTGGACGAGATTCGGTCGCCCGACGGAGTGATAATAGCCGGCGCGCGCGATCACGTTTTCGCGGATCGAGTAGGCGGCATTCAGGCTCGGGAAGAGACGCAGATATTCCTTCTTCGCCTGCAGGCCGCGATCGATGTTGGTGAGCTGGGCGGCCTGGAGCGCATTCGTGGTGATTGGCAACGGGCGGCCGTTGGCCCCGAGGATCACCCGACCGGCGGAATCATACTGGTAGTTGCGGGTCGGATCGATGAGCTGGCCCTGACCCCGCACGTTGGTCTGCTCGGCGCGCAACCCGCCGACGAGCTTCAGGCGTCCGTTGAACAACTGGACATCGCCGCGCAGATAGGCCGCGGCGATGACTTCCTCGGCGTATTTCGACTGGGCCGTCGTGGCGGTGTGGCGGGTGACCTCGTTTAGCGTGAAATACTCCGGGTTACTTTTCCAGAGATTCCACAGGCGGTGGTTGCTCAACCAATCGGTCCGCGGAAACCCAAAGGGCGGCGTGCGCTGCGAGAAGCTCTCGTCGAGCGCGACGAGCGCGTTGTCGTCGGCGGAGTTCGCCACGCGGTCGGCGCCGACGAATGTGTAGGTTGACTGTTCGTTGCGCTGATCGCGCTTGATCTGACGGACGTCGAAGCCCGCTTTCAGCGTCAGCGGAATCCGGCCGTAGAAATCCCGCCGGGCGCTGCCGTAGAGGCTCCGTTGGAGGTCCGCCACCGCGAGCTCGGCGCCAGTGGCAGTATTGAGAGTGTAGGTGGAAATCGAATACGGATCGATCGCTGCGCCGGTCGTGCCCTGGGTGACACCGATGGTGCCGGGCCGTAGATAGGAGATGTCGTCGTAGGACACGGTCACGGCCTGGCGCCGGGCCTGCACGTTGTTGAAGTGCCCGTGATCGATGTTGTGATTGTGCCGCGTGGAGTGCGAGTGGCCCGCGCCGGCCTCGAGCTTCCAGATGGGACCGGTGTGTGCGTAGACGAGCGCGGGCATCAGCACGCGTCCGCCAAACACACCGACGGCGTTCACGTTGCGGATCTCGCCCGCACCCGCAGACCCGCGGACGGAGGTCGTGGAAAAATCGCCCGGCGCGACGCGATTCGCGAAGAACTGCAGCGAGCGGTTGTTCGAGTAGAAATCGATGAACCCGTGCATATACGACAGCGAGAGCCGGTCGTTGCGCGTCAGCTTCAGATCCAGTGTGCCGCCGAAGGAGTAGCGCTTCGTCAACTTGGGTTGGTCGCCGAAACTGAAGTCGGTCAGGTAGGGCCGGTCCGGCGTGGTGTCGGGCAGCGTGCCGCCGTTGGTCGCGAGGCTGACGCCGCGCCATCCACGCTGGATGAAGTCGCCCCCGGTGTAGACCGACGACCGGCTCGCCGAGACCGTGAAACCGACGCGGCTGTTCACCGGCACGATGGCGGAGAAATCGAGCCCGGGGCGAATCTTGGGCGTCGCCTCGTTGACCGGACCCGGAGTGGAGCGCAGATGGAGATCGTGGTCGCGCATGGCGAGGTAGCCCGTGAGCGCGATCACGGGTTTGGAGCGCTCGAACGCGCTGCGGGGAACCATGTTGACCGCGCCGGCCAGCGCGGAACCGGTGGTCTCTGGCGTGGGCGTATAAGCGACCTCGATACGCGACACGTTGTTCATCGAGATCTGCTCGATGCCGGTCTGGCGCGAGGTGCCGGCGGTGGCGTTGGCCAGGCTGAATCCGCTGATGGTCACTGGCACGTTGGCGGGCGGCACGCCGTTCATCGAAAGCAGGTAGGGTTCGCCGCCGCCGCCGATCTCGACATTCATGCCGGGCACCGCCTTGAGCAGCTCGCCCACGCCGCCTTCGGTTACGGCGGAGTATTCGTCCGCCGCCACGACGTTCATGACGTTGGGCGCGAAACGCTGCGTATTGATGGCGATGGCCGCGCCGTCCATCTCCTTCGAGGTGCCGACGACAAACGTGTCGAGTTGAATGGCCGCCTCGCTGGCGGCGCCCGGCTCGACGCGGCCGAGCTCGAAATTCCGCTGTACAGTTCCTCCGGCAGGCACGTGCACAGTCAGGGTCTGCGCGGTCACGCCGGTCCGAAACACGCGCACACGGGCGGCGCCGGCGGGCACGTTGGTGAGCCGGTATTGGCCGGAGGCATCGGTCAGCGTCTCGAGCAACGTCCCATCAACGCTGATACGGGCGAGCTCCAGATATTCGCCGGTCGCGGGATTGAAGACGCGGCCTTCGATCGTGCCGACCTGGGCGGTTTGAGCCAGGGTTGGGGCAATCAAACACAGGCAGGCGGTGGCAAGGGCGCCGGCGCGGCGAAGCGCGGCGGAGATGCGGGGTGGGTTCATGGGGTTGAAGAAAGGCAGCTGTTGGGGAGAGCCCATTGGAGCGAGCGGCGGAGGCGGAGGTGTGCCGACGTTCAGCGCCCGACTAGGCGATCAGCTCCTTGATGACCGAGCCGCCGAACTGGCTGAGCTGTTTGAAACGGCCGCCGTGGAAATAGGTGAGCTTGTTGTCGTCGAGGCCGAGCAGGTGCAGCAGCGTCACGTGCAGGTCGCGGACGTGGTGCACGCAGTCGACGGCCTCGGCGCCGGTCTCGTCGGTCGCGCCGATGATGTGGCCAGCTTTCACGCCGCCGCCCGCCATCCAGATCGTCATGGCTTTCGGATTGTGATCGCGGCCGTAGGCGGTGCCGCCGCGCACACCGTTGTCGGGCGAGCGGCCGAACTCTCCGCACCAGACGACGAGCGTCTCGTCGAGGAGCCCGCGCTGTTTCAGGTCGGCGATGAGGGCGGCGATGGGCTGGTCGACGTTTCGCACGAGGTTGCCGTGCGCGCGCTCGATGTAGTCGTGCGAGTCCCAGGTGCCGGCGTAGAGCTGCACGAAACGCACGCCCTTCTCCACGAGTCGGCGCGCGAGCAGGCATTTGCGTCCGAAGGCGTCCGTGGCGTCGGCGCCGATGCCGTAGCTCTCCTTCAATTTCGTGTCCTCCTGATCGAGGTCGAGGATGCCGGGAACCTGCAACTGCATCCGAAACGCCAGCTCGTAGGCGGCGGTGCGCGCGGCGAGCTCCTCGTGCTGGGGGTGCGCGGCGTGATGTGAGGCGTTGAACTGCGCGAGCAGGTCGAGATTGGCGCGCTGGTGCTCGCGCGCGATGCCGGCGGGGGGATTGAGATCGAGGATGGGCGAGCCCTTCGGCCGCAGCGGCGTGCCTTGGAAATGGGTGGGCAAGTAACCGTTGCCCCAGTTCGGGGATCCACCTTGTGGATACGATACCTCCGGCAGCACGATGAAGCCCGGCAGATCCTGGTTCAGCGTGCCGAGGCCGTAATTCACCCATGCGCCGATCGCCGGGTCGCCGCCGAAGCGGTTGCCGGTGTTCATCTGATACATTGCGGTCGGGTGATTGACAGAGTCGACCTGGCAGCCGCGATAGAAACAGAGGTCGTCGACGACCCTGGCGAGGTGCTCCCAGTTGGTCGCGAGGTCGGCGCCGGATTTGCCGGCTTTGCGAAACGCGAACGGGCTCTGCACGAAGTAGCGTTTGCCGCTCTCCATTGCCGATTTCATCTTTCCCTCGCGCGTGAATTCCTGGAGGTGGAGCTGCGCGAGCTTCGGTTTGGGGTCGAAGGTGTCGATGTGCGAAGGGCCGCCCTCCATCATGAGGAAGATGCAGTTCTTCGCGCGGGCGCGGTGGTGACCGGGCCTCGGCGCGAGCGGGCCGGCGGCGGGCGTGAGTGCAGGGGACGCGCGTAGTTCGCGCGAAAGCAGTGACGTCAGGGCGATGCTGCCGATACTGGCGCCGAGGCCGTAGATGAATTCGCGGCGCGTCGGCGCATGAAGCGCGCGCAGGCCGGCGCAGGGAAAGGGAGTGCTCATGGGATCAGGGCTTGCGGAGGAGGGCGGCGCGCCAGCCGGCGGCGAGTTGGGCCGAGAGCTCGGCGACGCGCGCCGCGTGGGCGGGATCGCCCGCGAGATTTTCGTTTTCCGCGGAATCGGTGCGATGATCGTAGAGTTCGCGCGCGACGACCGCGCCGGCCTTGTCGGTCCATTCGACGTAGCGAAAATCCGCCGTGCGCAGCGTGCGGCCGAGCCGGCCACCGCGCATCATTTCGCTGAAAGCTGCGCTCTTCCACGGTCGGTCCGGTTCATCGAGCAGCGGCGCGAAACTCAGACCCTCATGCCGCGCGGGCGCAGGCAGCCTCGCGAGTTCGGCGAGCGTGGCGTAGAGATCCACGAACTCCACCAGCGCGGGCGAGTGATGACCGCGAGCTTTCATCCCGGGCGCGGCGACGAGCAGCGGCGCGCGCACGGCCATCTCGTAGTTGCAGTGTTTGTGGCCCCAGCTGCCGTGTTCGCCCATCAAGTAACCGTGATCGCCGAGGAAGACGACGATGGTCTCCCGGTCGAGCCCGTTGGCTCGCAGTGTGTCGAGCACGCGGCCGGCGCACGCATCCATATAACTGATACTGGCGAGATACGCCTGCAGGTAGCGGCGTTTGAAGGCGGCGTCCTGTTGGGCGGGCGGAGGAAAACCGTGAAATGCGCCCGCCATTCCGCGGTTGACGGAATACGCCGGCGCGCCGCGCGGCGGCGTATCGTTCGTGGGGATCGGGAGTTTCTCCGCCGCGTAGAGATCGAAGTATTTCTTCGGCGCGACGAAGGGCAGGTGCGGCTGGTAGAAACCGACGGCGAGGAAGAACGGGCCGTCCTTCGCGGCGGCGCGGGCGCGGAGAAAATCCGCGGCTCGGCCGGCCGTCTCGCCGTCGCGCAACGCTTCGTCGGACACATCAGGGGCGTCGAACGCGGTGCCCCGCGGCCAGTCGTGCGAATGCTTGAACGTCTTGCCGGCGGCGGTCGCCTCGGCGATCAGCCGTTCGCGAATCCTGGTCTGCTCGGGACCCCAAATGGGATTGCTCGGCAGCCAGTGAGGCTCGCTCCAGGAGGCGGCGTCGTTCTCGGAGCCGAGGCCGGTCTCGGCGTAAACGTGAAAGATCTTTCCGAGCGCGACCGTGCGATAGCCGGACTGCTTGAAGTGCTGCGGCAGCGTGACGACCTCGGGCACGGCGTCGCGAATCGTCTTCCCGAAGCCGCGGAGGCCGGTGGTCGCCGGGCGCAGTCCGCTGAGGAACGAGTTGCGCGACGGGCTGCAGATCGCGCTCTGCACGTAGGCTCGCTCGAAGCGCAGCGCGTCGCGCGCGAAAGCATCGAGGTGCGGCGTCTTGACGATCGGATCGCCGTAACAGCCGAGTTGCGGACGCAGGTCGTCGGCGATGAGGAGCAGGACATTCGGCCGCGCGGCGGCGGCGAATGCGCTTGCGAGCAGGCAGCAGAAAAGGGCGGACAGCGACATGAAGCGCGCGGCGCGCCTGGGGCGAAGGCGGCGATCAATAAACATACGCAAATTCGTTGGCGTTGAGCAGCACAAGACACAGCTCGGCGAGGCCGCGCGTTTCCGGAGGCACATCCGCGATGTGCAGGTCGGGCACGAAGTCGCCGGCAACCTCGAGCGGTTCGACGAAGTGGAATTTCTCGCCGGTGTTTTCCTCGATCGCCTCACGGACGACTTGTCGCGGGATGGCGGGTTTCGCGATGCTGAGGGTGTGGTGGCGATCCGCCATCGCGCTCCAATGGGCCAGGCTCGCGGAGGTTTCCTCGCTTGTGGGCGGGCGACTGAAAGCGAGTGCAAAGGCGCGGGCGACCGCCTGCTCGCGCGAGGGCGTTTCACGAACAAGCCGCGCGGCCCACGCGACGGCGCGGTTGAGCGTGGCTTCGCTGTTGAAGAGCGAGAACACCTGCGGCGTGACAGTGGAGGCATCACGCGCCTCGCACGAGAGGTCGGGGCTCGGGGCGTTGAAGACCTCCATGAATGGGTCGAGTTGGCCGCGGATTTTCAGCGCATAAAGACTGCGGCGGTGGCGCTGTCCGGGGGTCGGCGATGGCTGCCACGCTTCGGCAAACGTGCCCATGACTTGCCGCGGCTGGAGGGCGGCCTCGCGATTCATTTCCGGCCGAGCCGGGATGCCGCCGAGCGTGCGGTTGAGCTCGCCGGAGATCACGAGAAACGCGTCGCGCAGCTCTTCGGCGGCGAGTCTCCGCGGTTTGAATACGGCGTAGCTCGTGCCGTCGGGATCGCGTTCGGCGAGGAGCTTTTGCTCCGGGTGCGTGCTGCCGCGCGCGTAGGCGTCGGAGGTGAGGATGAGCTGGTGGAGTTTTTTCGTGGACCAGCCGAGCTCGACGAAGGTCGCGGCGAGCCAGTCGAGCAGCTCGGGGTGCGTAGGTTTTTTTCCGTTCGCGCCGAAATTGTTCGGGTTGCCGGCGATCGGTGTGCCGAAGTGCCAGAGCCAGATGCGATTCACGTAGGTGCGCGCGGTGAGCGGATTCTCCGGCGAGGCGATCCACGCGGCGAGCGCGGCGCGGCGGCCGGCGATGTCGGTGGGGATTTTTGCGAGAGCGGGATTCATCCCGCCGATCGAGGTCGCTGCGCTGAGCACGGCGGGCGTGACGGGCGGGCCATTGGCAAACGGATCGCCGCCGGTGAGGATGTGCGTCTGCTCGAGTTCGCCCTGCGTCATGCGCTGCGCCGGCATGCGCAGCGGATTCGTGACGGTGGTGAGCTCCGGCGTGCGCCCGTCGTAGGTGGCGAAGGCGATCGGCTCGTAGCGGTCCAGTTCCCATTTCAGGCGGTCGAGGCCTTTGCGGGCGATACGCTCGTGACCGTAGTCTTCGGGCGTGAAGCCGACGGCTTTGGGCGGCACCTGCTCCTCGGGGATGCGCCGCAACAGCGCCGCGCGCACCTCGGTGAAACCCGCATCGCGACCGCGCTTGTTTTTTCGGCCGAGGACCTCGTTCACCGCGGCTTCGAACCCGGCGGGATCGATTTTCTTCTCGGCAAACCATGCGCGGGCCGCGGTCAGGGATTTGGCGTCGAGCCGGGCCAGCTCGCGGCGGTAGTGCTCGGCGCGTTGCTCGAGGTATTTTTTCTCCTCGAACCCCTGCGTGTTTTCAGTCGGCAGAAACGGGGCCCGACGCTCCGCCATCTGCGTCGTGCCGAAGATCGCCTGGAAGCTGTAATAGTCCTTCGTCGGGATCGGATCGAATTTGTGGTCGTGGCAGCGCGCGCATTGGAGCGGGTGCGCGAGGAAGACCTGGCCGACGCTGTCGGTCACGTCGTCGAGAAAGCGCTGCCGCGCGACCTTCGGCACTTCCATGCTGGTGAGCTCCCACGGGCCCATGCGCAGAAAGCCCGTCGCGACGAGCGATTCGGGATTATCGGGCGCGAGCTCGTCGCCGGCGAGCTGCTCGCGGATGAACGCATCGTAGGGCTTGTCGGTGTTGAAGGCGCGCACGACATAGTCGCGGTAACGCCAGGTGTTGCCGCGCACGAAGTCGTTGGCGAAGCCGCTCGAGTCGGCGTAGCGCACGACATCGAGCCAATGACGCGCCCACTGCTCGCCGTAGTGCGGTGAAGCGAGCAAGCGGTCGACGACGGTGGCAAACGCCGCGGCATCCGGTGCCGGATCGGCGAGAAACGCCGCGACCTCCTCTGGGCTTGGCGGGAGACCGGTGAGATCAAACGTCGCGCGGCGGATCAGCGTGCGACGATCGGCGCGCGGGGCAGGGGAGAGATTTGCGGTGGCGAGCTTTTGGTTGATGAAGGCGTCGATGGGGTTGGCTTGAGGGGCGGGCTGGCTCTGCGAGCCGGTTTGGGATTGACCGCGATTCGCCGCCAACTCGGGCCGGCTCGGAGAGCCAGCCCCACCTTGGGGCACGGCGGGTTTTCGTAACGGTTGATATGCCCAGAGGTTCTCCGGCTTGTAGCGCCGGTGGGTCCAATCCTCGGACAGCCCGCCGCTCGTCGGCACTTCCACGCCGTCCTCGGCGGACCATTTGTCCTTTTGCGCGAGCAGCTCTTTCGCGCGCGCCTCATCCGGCCACAGTGCGCCGGCTGCGATCCAGGCTTTGACGTAGTCGATCTGCTCGGTGGAAAGCGCGTCGTTTTCCTTCGGCGGCATCGCTTCCCAGTCGGCATGCGTGCGCGTGACCGCGAGGTAGAAGGGACTCTCGTTCGGTTTGCCGGCGATGATCGCGGGCTTGAAGCTGTCGCCACCCTCGAGCGTGCTCGCGAGCGTGCGCAGATCGAGGCCGCCTTTGATTTTCTCCTCGTCGCGGCCGTGGCAGGCGAGGCACTTTTCCCGCAGCATCGGCTGCACGCGGCGGACGAACAGCGTTTCCGCATCCGGTATCGTGATACGCGGCGCAGCGGCGAGCGGCGAAATGAGGAGCGCGAGCACCGCGCTTCCGGCCGAGAGCAGCTTTTCGGCGGGTTTCATGCCTTCACCGCCATGCTCTTTCCACCCTGCGCGGCGGACGCGTAGATCGCTTCGACGATGCGGATGTCGCGCAGGCCCATCGCGCCGTCGGCCTTGAACGCGCGCTTCTCTACAATCGCGCGCGCAAACTCGTCGAGCAGGGTGCCGAGCTGGAGCGTGTCTCCGGCGGCGACTTCCTTGCGATTCAAAACGAGGCGTTTCGGATTCGGTTTTCCGTTGGCGCTCTGACCAAAGACGCTGCCGCTCGGCAGACCGGGCAGGATTTCCAGCACACCCTTCGGCCCATAGGTCGTGCATTGATGGAAGTTGCCGCCGTAACTCGCGCGGCCCATCGCCTGGAGGCCGTCGGCAAACGTCAGCTCAAAACTCATCGTTTCCTCCACGCCGGAGGGAAACAGATCGTGGTGCCGCGTGGACGGCAGGCCGCGCGCCGCGATCGGCGTTTGTCCGGAGAGGTAACACGCCGCTTGGATCGCGTAGACGCCGGTGTCGAAGAGCGCGCCGCCGCCTGTCATCCTGGGATCGAGGAGCCACTGCTTGACCTTCAGCCGTCGCGCGGGATCTGCGAGGGTCCCGGCGTAGCCCCAGGAAAATTCGTAGCTGCCGTTTGTCGGCGTGCCGACGGCGCCGCTCGCGATCAGCGCGGTCGCCTGCACGTGATGAGGTTCCCAGTGCAGCCGGTAGCTGACGCCCAGATGCACGCCGGCGGCGCGGGCGGCGGCAATCATGGCTTCGCACTGCGCACTGCTCGTGGCCATCGGCTTCTCGACCATCACATGCTTGCCCGCTTTGGCCGCCGCGATCGCGTGCCCGGCGTGAAGGCTGTTGGGCGTGACGACATGCACGATCGCGATGTCGCGCGCGTCCGCGAGTCGCGCCATGTCCTCGTAGCCGAAGATATTTTTTTCCGGGAAACCGTACTTCGCGGCCCACGCCTTGCCCTTCTTCGCAGGGTCGCCGGTGACGACGCCGGCGAGGTAGACATTTTTCGCCGTCGGCAGCTCGGGCGCGATGCTCACGGTGGAGAATCCACCGAGGCCGCAGAGGACTATGCCGAGTTTTCCCTCGCGCGCGGTCTGGGCATTGACGCGCGAGCTGAGCCCGACGAGCGCGGGCGCGCCGAGCGAGGCGATGCCGGCGATGCCGGTTTTCTGGAGAAACGTGCGACGCGAAAGCGCCGGGAGTAACGAGCGATGGGGCATGGGAAAATTAGTTCGGCGGATGAATCGCGAGCCGCCAGAGGGCCTCGCGTGTGCAGATGAAAACCCAGTCGCCTTTCGCACCGCCGAACGCGATCGCCGCGGGGCGCTTGCCGGGCACGATGAGATCGGCGAGCGGCTGGCCCGCCGGCGAAAACACCTCGATGGCCTTCGCGCTCGCGATCCAGACGTTACCCGCGCGATCAACGGCGACGCCGTCGGGAGCGCCGTGGCGCGGGCGCACGAACGTTTCGCGCGGTCCAAGCATGCCATCGCTTTTCGCCGGCCAGCGATCCACGGCGCCGGTCGCGCTGTCTCCGATGTAGAGCCACGCCTCGTCCGGCGAAAACGCGATGCCGTTGGGCAGTTTCAGATCCGGGATCACCGCGCGCAATTCGCCGGTCGCGGGGACAAGGCGAAACACATTCTGGCCGGGCAGCTCCTTGGTTTCGTGCGGGCGCTGCTTGAAGAGGTAATCCGGATCGGTGAACCACACGGTGCCGTCGCGGCGCACCGCGAGGTCGTTGGGGCGGTTGAGGCGTTTGCCCTCGAAGCGATCGGCGAGAGTGGTCACGCCACCGTCGTTTTCGTAGCGCACGATGCGGCGCGTGCCCTGCTCGGCGACGATGTATCCGCCGGCTGGATGCGGGCGAAACGCGCTCGCTTCGTGGCTCGGGGCGCGGAGGCCGCGAGGCCCGTGCTTCTCGTCCCAGCGAAAGACCACGTCGGTGTGAACTGCCGCGAAACGCAGATGACCGCCGCCCGGCGCGCCGGGTTCGGCGATCCAGGCGGCGCCTTCGCAGCCGTGGAAGTTGCCTGCCAGAAATTCAGGCCGGGCGCCGGCCTTCTCGATCGGGCGAAAGGACTCGTCGTGAAACGTCCATGGGCTCGCCGGCACGGCGGCGGTACACGCGGCCGTGAGCGACGCTAAGACGAGCGCGAGTGCGCCCGGGCGAATGAAGCGGTGGTGCGTGATCATCTGTCGATTCTCACTCTGCTCGACCTGCCTCATACATGGCGCGAACCTCCTCCGCGCCGAGTACGGCCGAGTAGATCGCGAATTCGTCGATGCGGCCGTTGAGATTGCGAATGGGGAACTGATGCCCGGTGAGCGGAATGCCCCAGTTGCCCAGCTCGCAGGGACCGAAGAAAACCGGACGATCCGGCGCATGGAAGCGGTGCACCTCGCGACTGACTTCCACGCCGTCGACATACTGAATCGCGGCACCGCTGCGATTGTCGTAGGTGACGGCGACGTGGTGCCAGCGGCCGGTGTTGGTGCGATCGAAAATGACCGGCGAGTAGTAGATCTGGTTACGGCGTTGGGCCGGGTTTTCCGGATCCTCGTAGGTCACGGAGAACATCAGCCGGCCGTTCTCGTAAATCTGCCAGTGTGGCTCGCCGGGATCGTAGCCATCGGTGAGCAGGAGGGCGTTGTAGCGGCGATCGAGGCCGTCGACGCGCACCCAGCACGCGAGCGTGAGGGCTTGGTATTCGCCATCGAGCTGGAGCCGCACGCGATCGCCGGCGCCCTTGAACTCGAGCGCGCCTTTCTGCGGCCAACGACCCGTGCCCCACGCCGCGCCGACAGCGCCGCCATCGCGCAGCGCGTCGCCCGGCTCGGCGAGGTTGCGCACGAGACGCTGGCTGGTCGAGTCGGGCTGCATCGGATAATACGCGATGAGGCGCGGGTCGCGGCGCTGCGCGAGCGAGGCCGCCTGCCAGCGCGCGAACTGCGCCGCGGCGCGTTCGCGTCCGAGGTCTCTCATATGATCGAGCCCCGGAAAATCCTGGGGGCGCACGGTTCCGAGCGGAGAGATGCTCGTGCCGCGTTGTTCGATGCCCTGGCCCTGCGTGAGGTTCAATTGGCGGCCGGTGGTTGGATGCGCTTCGATCTCGCCCGAGAAAACCTGGAGCCGCGCGTCGGCCGACGCGCGATCGACGTCGAGGCCGAACTCCGTGCCGAGATCGATCACCTTCATGCCAGGCGTGTTGATCTCGAAGCCGCGTGCGGCCGGCGGCACCTTCACGCGCGCCTTGCCGTGGTGCCAGAGCACTTTCCACGATGACACGATTTCAAACTCCGCCGGCGCCTCGACCACGAGCGCCGCGCCGCTGAAGAACTCTATCTGGGCGAGGCCCTTTTGCAGCGTGAACGTGCCAGGCGGCAAGGTCGCGCCGACCGTCCGGCGCGGCCCGCGCGCGGCCCATTCGGCGTCGATCGTCTGCGTGAGGACAGCAGTGCCTTGTGCAGTCGCCTCGAGGGCGGGTCGGAGGGAACGCGGGCGGACTCCACCGATGAGAAACACGCCCATCGCGATGGCTGCTGCGGCGGCGAGACCCCACGGCCAGAATAATTTTCGCGTTGAGGACGGACGTGCGGGCTGATGCGCGAGCCATGCTCTCATGTGGTCGTCGCGGGCGGCGCGGTCGCGCAGAGCGGAGTCGAGGTTGGCGGCGCGGAGGAACGCGGTGCGCGCGGCCGGATCGGTTTTCAGGTGGCGCTCCAGTTCGCCGAATTCGGCGTCGGAGAGCTCACCTTGCAGCCATTGTTGAATCAGCATCGTGACGCGCGTCTCGTTCATACGGCCTCCTCTTTTAATTCCTGCCGGATGCAGTCCAGCAGCCGGACCCGCACCCGCTGGATGGTCTTGTAATAGCCTTGGACTGTGCGGCCGGCTTGCATGGCTACCTCGCGGAAACGTGCGCCAGGGCGATACGACAGCAGCAGCAGCTCGCGTTGGGTGTTGCCGAGTTTCTCGAGGCAACGCTCCAGGGCGTGACGCTCGTGCTCGAACGGTTCGGTGCGCGCGATGGCTTCGTCTGCGAGCAGGGCCATCACCTCCGGCGAAAACACCCGTCGCGCGCGGCCGCGCTGGCGGAGATATTCCAACGCCTCGAAGCGCGCGATCGAAGCGATCCAGGCCATGAAGCTGGTGCCGCGCTCGAAGCGACCGAACTTCTGCCACGCGATCAGGCTCGTCTCCTGCAATACCTCGTCGACATCGCTCCAGTCCGGCAGCAACGTGCGGAGAAACGCCCGGAGCCGCGGCTCATGCGAAACGAGGAGCTGCACGAACTCCGTGTAGCCGGAGTTTTCTGGGGCGGGGTCTTGAAGGGAGGTGGCCATCGACCGAGGTAGGGGTACCTATAAACCGGACCAGCGTGCGAAAATTGGACACGCAATCTTGCGGACGATGGGGGGTGGCGATTGTGGTGCGTTGGTCGGCCATGCCTGCACGCTACTGCGCATTCCGGTTGATCGGTTTCGGCACGACCATCTCCGCGGGGAAATCAGCGGCGCGGTCGCCATGGCGCGGGCCGAGGCGTTTGTTGCTGATGCCACCGGCCGGGGCATTGAGCGGGATTGTCATGCCGCCCTCGGCGGACATGAGGTCGTAGAGTTTCGTCTCCATCTCGCGCGCGATGCCACGGTGCGCGGGACTCGCGATCAGGTTGTGTATTTCGCCGGCGTCGGCCTTGAGATCATAGAGCTCGTCGGAGTCCCAAAGGCCGTAATAGGTGACGTATTTATAGCGGTCACCACGGAGCGCGAACATCGTGGGCGTCTGCGGGTAGTTTTTCTCCCAGTAGTAAACGTAGAGGAAATAATCTCGCCACGCCGTCGGCTTGCCCTGAGCAAGCGGAAGGAAACTGCGACCGTCCATCTCGCGCGGTTTCGCGAGGCCGGCGGCCTCGAGGACCGTGGGGGCGATGTCGATGTTCGCGACGACTTGATCCACCACGCGCCCGCCGGTGAAAAGATTCGGACACTGCATGAGCATCGGGACGCGAATCGATTCCTCGTAAGCGGTGCGTTTGTCGATGAGGCCATGTTCGCCGAACATGAAGCCGTTGTCGCCGAGGTAGATCACGAGGGTGTCGTCGTAGACGTCCAGATCTTTCAATTGCTGGAGTACGCGGCCGACGCTGTCGTCGACGGAGAGGAGCGTCTCGCAGTAACTGCGGTAGTATTGCGCTATATCGAGATCGCTGTGATAGGGGAAATCGACGCCGTGCCAGCTATTGCGCTGGTCGCGAACCCAACGCGGTTTGCCGGCGTTGTTTTCGGGTGTGTCGGCGCGCGAGGCGGGCGTGCGGTAAGGCGCGTCTTTATAGCGGCCGGCGTGACGTGGCGCGGGCGTGAAGTTGGCGTGGACGGCCTTGTGCGAGAGATAGAGGAAAAACGGCTTCTCCGCGGGCCGCTGGTTTTTCAGCCAGGCGAGCGCATAATCGGTGAGTTCGTCCGTGATATAGCTTTTCTGCGCGACGTGTTTTCCATTCACGTTGAGACCGTTTTTCTCGGGGCGATACGAACCCTGGCCCTTGAAACTGACCCAATGATCGAAGCCCGGGCGCGGCGCATCGCTCTCGCCGCCCATGTGCCACTTGCCGATGAAGGCCGTCGCGTAGCCCGCGGCCTGCAAATATTCGGGGAAGAAGCGCGTGCCCGGCGGAATGGTGCGCTGATTGTCGATGACGCGATGCTTGTGTGTATAGAGTCCGGTGAGAACCGAGGCGCGGCTCGGCGAGCAGAGTGCGGTCGTCACGCAGGCATTCTTGAGATGCACGCCGCGCGCCGCGATCGAATCGAGGTTCGGCGTCTTCAGGAACGGGTGGCCCATGAATCCCATCGCATCATAGCGATGGTCGTCGGTGAGGATGAGGACGACGTTGCGCGGCGTGGCGATGGGCAGCCGTGGAAGCGCGAGGCCGTCGGCGGAGAAAGCCGCGACCATCGGGAACAACGTCAGGGCGAGTAGCAGAGGAAATCTGAATACCTGGCAACGCATGGGAGAACGCCATCGCAAGCCGCTCCCGAAACACATTCGCCCGCCGTTGAACCCGTTTAACGCGGTCTCCGAAAACGACAAAGGCGCCCGGGAAAACCCGGGCGCCGTGAGCAATCCGTTTTCCGGATGGTCTACTGATACTTATATTCGATGGTGAGCTGCGGCCGATTCGCCGGCGTCGCGTTATCGCCCGAATACCAGCCGATGTTGTCGCCGACGCCGTCGTTGTCGTCGTCGATCGCGAAGGTGATCCGGAACTGCGTCTTGCCCGTCTTCTTGATCGCGCCAAGGCCGTTGCTGTTGAGTGTGCCGGTGGTCACGCCGCCGTCGGCGGCGGGCACCGCGAGCGTCGTGACGCCCGTATGGGTGGCCGTCGCCTGAAAGTCATTGGACTCGAGCGCAGCGCCGGTGCTGAAGCTGCCGGTCTTGATGTCGACGTTGAGGGTGCCGAGCGTTGCGGCCGGATTGCCATACTGGGCGCCGCGCGTGAGCTGCAGCGTGGCGGAGGTGATGATGGCGCCATCGGGGATCGGATTGGTGTCGAATGAGACGATGCCCTTGAACTGCCGCCGCGACGCGTCGTCGCCGGTCTTCAGCGCGGAGGTGCCGGTCGCGCTGGCATCGAACGAACCACCGATGCCGGAGGCCTCAGACGATTCGAGCACCCAGCCATCCTCCGCCGCGGTCGAGGCGAAAGTCAGCGTCGAGAAACCCGGCAGATCATCCGCCGTGGCGACTCTGGAGTCGTTGACGAACGCGACGTCGCTGGCCTGGTTCTGCACCGCATACTCATTGGTCCAATAGTACGCGAACGCCATCTGCGGCGCATAGGTCATGAACTTGCGCGTGAAGTCGTGATCGCCCTGGCCGCCGGCCAGATAGTTCAGCCCGTATTGGGCAGCGCCAAAGGGGCGGTCCTGGCCGACGAGAAAATCGAAGATGCCCTGGTCCTCCGGGTCGGAATTGGCGAAGGTGAAGTCTCCGTTTGCGTCGAGATAGGAGATGCCCGGTTTGAAATAGTAGGCGCCGGCCACAATATCGGCGTAATTATCGCCGGGATACCAGGGGCCGATATCCGCCATGGCGGTATTGCGATTCAACGCCCACACTTCCCAGCAGAAGAGCAGATTGTGCAGGCCTCGGACGCCAATATAGTAGTCATAAACGTCTTTCCAGAGCGCTACGAAATCGGCGGAGCTTTGCTGGGCGTAGTAGTATTTGTTGGCCATGTTGAACTCGGCGAAAGGCCGGAAGACGACCGGAATGCCGGCATCTTCGAGCTCCTGCAGCGCGTCGGCGATGACATCGATCGAGTTCCAGAAATTTGTCTTTGCCGTCGACGCTGGCGCGTTCAGGAGGAGGGCATTGAGCTTGTTGTTCGGCGCATCGTAGGGTTCGCGCCCGGATTGCGGATTCCAAGGATTTGGCGGGATCGCGGTGATGTGGATGATCGGCTGATGCTCGTTCCAGATGACGATGAGCTCGTCGTTCATCGCAGTGCAGATCGTCGGATCGAGCACGTATTGGTGGGTCTGCTTGTCGTCCGCATCGTAACGGGTGCCCACGAAGCCCGGGAGCTTGCCGTCGATTTCGTGATTGTTGATGTCGAAGGTGCCGTAGATCGAAGGGTAGAGGAGCTGGTTGATGCCGCCGAGGTGCTGTCCCTCGATCATCTTGTTGGCGGTTTGGCCGGCGCGGCTGGCTATATAACTGTAGACGCTCTTGGTGGCGGGCAGAGCATCGGGGTCGCTCGGCGTCGATATATAGGCGAACACGGGTCCGACGGCGGAGCAGACACAGCACGCCAGGCCGGCGCGTAGAAGCAGCTTTTTCATGGAGGAGGGTAACGGGTTTTGGGTTAACTGACGAGGAGCCCGGGAGGGCGAGTGCCGCGGGATGACCGCAGCCCCTCCGGGAGCGGGCATCCAATGCAGCCGCGATCACAAGTCTGGCTCTTCCGCGTTAGTCCCGTTGAAGAGAATCGCTTGGTGGACGATCCCAGGCAGATCCAGCGGGAATAGCTTCCGCGCCGCAGGCTGCCGGGGAGCACGGTGTCCGGTTGATCCGAATCGGATTTGGCCTTGCAGGGCCGGGACGGTGCTCCGTGAGTCCCGTTAAACAATGGCTCCACCCACGATGCAACAGATTGCCGCGGCCGCAGGTGTCTCGAAGGCGACCGTGTCGCTCGCGCTGCGCGACGATCCGCGCATCACGCCGGGAGTGCGGAACCGCGTGCAGGAAGCTGCGCGCAAAGCCGGTTATCGTCCGAATCCGCTCCTCGCCGTGCACATGGCTCACCTGCGCACGTCGCGGCCGGCGCGATGGCGGGCGACGTTGGGATTCCTCGTGCAGTTGCCCCAGGAGCAATGGGCGCAGCACCGCTGGCGTCCACCGGGGCTCAGCTACCTCGGCGCGGCCGAACGCGCCCGTGCACTCGGCTACACGCTCGAGTTGTTCTGGCTGGGGGAGCCGGGGATGACCGCTGCGCGCATGACGCGCATCCTCGTGAGCCGTGGCGTGCCCGGCGTGATCGTGGCCCCCTGGCCGAGGCAAGGACTTGGCGAACGTCTCGATCTCGACTGGTCTCATTTTGCCGCTGCCACCGTCGGCTACGCGCTCTGGCAACCCGACATCCACCGCGCGTGCCATGACAACTACGCCACGATGGGCCGGGCGCTCGAGGAGCTGGTGCATCGTGGTTATCATCGCATCGGCCTGGCTGCGGCGGCGGAAGACGACGAGCGGGTGAATTCCCACTGGTTGGCGCGGATGCTCGTGTTTCAAAACACGCCGAAAATCGCGCGTATTCCGCCGCTGCTCACGCGCGACTGGAATAACACCACGTTCCTCAAGTGGGTGAAGGAAGCGAAGCCTGACGTCGTGGTCACGACCCGGGGCAGCGACGTAACGGAATGGCTCGCCAAGGCGCGCATCCGAGTCCCCGAAAAAATCGGCGTCTTGACCGTCCACTGGCGCCACCCGATTCCGGAGTGCAGCGGCTACTATCAGAACTTCGAGCTGCTTGGCGCCGCCGCGATCGATCTCATCGTCGGACAACTGCATCGCAACGAGCGCGGCTTGCCCGATGCTCCGAAAATCGTGCTCCTACCCGGCCAGTGGCGCGAAGGGCGCACCCTGCGTTTCGTGGCCGCCCCGGCGGCGATCGCCTGAGCAACACGCCGCGCGGCCTGCTATTAAACGGGGTTAACGTCCACCCACTTCGAGGTCTCCGCTCGATGGCGTAGTCCTGAGTGTCCCCATGATATCGTCCCTCCTTCGCTGGTATCTCTGTGTGACGTGCGTCTCCGTCGCGGTCGTCGCACAAGAGGCGATAACCGACGTTCGCCTCAAACCCGTCCGCACCGCTCACGTCTACAAGACCGTCGCCGGTCGCGAGCTTCACGCCTACGTGCTGAACCCGCCCGACTGGACAGCTGAGGACCAGCGCCCCGCGATCGTGTTCTTCCATGGCGGCGGCTGGGAAGTCGGCAAAGGTGCGCCTACGCAATTCAACGCGCAAAGCGAATACCTCGTCACCCGCGGCCTCGTATGCATCCAGATCGAATACCGCCTCGTCACCAACAACCGCAAGGCAGCGCCCCTCGGTGCGTGTGAGGACGCGAAGTCCGCGATGCGCTGGGTGCGGAACCACGCCGCCAAGCTTGGCATCGATCCGCGGCGGATTGCAGCGGGCGGCGGCTCAGCCGGCGGGCATCTCGCGGCTTTTGTCGGAATGGTCGAAGGCTCGGACGATCCGCAGGATGACAGGGGACTTTCCTGCCGCCCCACCGCGATGCTGCTCTACAACCCCGCGCTGCTCCACGGCAATCAGGGCCCCGACGATCCGGTGCCGGCTATCTCTGCCGGACTCGCGAAAACGTATGCGGCCATCGCGCCCTTCACGAGCGTCACCGCCGACGATCCGCCCGGGATCATCCTCGTTGGCACTGAAGACAGCGTGTTACCGATCCGGGTGCTGAAAGAGTTTCAAGCCAAGTGTCAGGCCGCCGGCGTGCGTATGGATGTCGCCATCTATCCTGGCGAAGGCCACGGCTTTTTCGGCATCCGGCGCTCGCTCGCTCGGTTCTACGAGACCACGATTGAGGTGGATAAGTTTCTTGAGTCTCTCGGCTGGGTGAAAGGCGAACCAACGCTCACGCGCGAGTGGGTGAAGAAACTCGCCGCAGGTGTTCCGCCCGCGCCCAACAAAGCCCAAAAGTCCAAAGTGAAAGCCCCGTCGCCGTGAAATTGAAAACGTTGTTCACCTCCCTGCTCGTCGCTGGCGCAGCCTGCGCCGCCACCGTGCCCACGCCGCCAAATATTCTGATCATTCTCAGCGACGACCAGGGCTACGACGATCTGTCGTCGCACGGCAACAAATTCGCCGAGACGCCGCGGCTCGACCGCCTGGCCGCGCAGTCGCTCGAGTTCACCCGGTTCTACGTCGAGCCCGCTTGCGCGCCCACGCGGGCCTCGCTACTCACCGGCCGCTCCTTCGTGCGCACCGGCGTGTGGAGCGTGCATTTCGGGGGCGACTATCTCGCGCTCGACGAGACGACGTTTGCCGACCGCCTGCGCGACGCTGGCTACGCGACCGGATGTTTCGGCAAATGGCACAACGGAAAATCGCCCGGCTACCTGCCGGCAGATCGCGGGTTTCAACACGTTAAGATCGCTGATCTCTACACCCATCAGAACAACGCCTACCGGATCAGCAATGCGCCGAAGATCCTCGGCGACACGATTCCCTACAAAAAGCAGATCAAGCCCGGCTACGCCGCCGATCGCCTCGCGGACGACGCGATTGAGTTTCTTCGCGAAAATCGGAGCGGCCCCTTCTGCCTTTACCTGCCGCATATCGCCGTGCACTCGCCGTGGGAGGCGCCGCCGGAGCTCATGGCCAAATACCAAAAGAAAGGCTGCTCGCCGCGCCTCGCGGCGCTCTACGGTTTGCTCGAGCAAATGGACCGCGCGATCGGCCGCGTGCTCGACGAACTCGACCGGCTGGGCCTCGCCGAAAACACCGTGGTATTCTTCCTCAGCGACAACGGCGCCGTCCATAACACGATCGGAACTCACGCAGGCACGCTCGATGCCGCAGAGATCCGCTCGCGTAACGTGAGCAACCTGCGCGGGACCAAAGGCACGATCTATGAAGGCGGCATTCGCTCGCCACTCCTGGTGCGCTGGCCCGGAAAAATCAGCCCGGGAAAAACAGATGTCGTCGCGCACGTCACCGATCTTTTCCCGACCTTCCTGGATCTTGGCTCTGCTTCGGGCGTGCCGAAAGCCAAGCCACTTGACGGTAAAAGCCTGAAACCCCTCCTGCTCGGACAAGTCGCAGGGCTGCCTCCGCGCGCAGTTTTCGGCTCCGAACTCAACATCCCCGCGCCGAATCGCGCGGGCCGGTCACCGATCCGCACCGGCCTCGATCTGTCCGCCGATCGTGCCGGCGTTTCCTACGCGACCGCACGCCTCTACGCACGCGACCAGCGCTTCAAGCTCATTAAGCGTGGCACGAAGTGTGAGCTGTTCGACATGGCGGTCGATCCCGAGGAGACGACTGACGTGAGAGAAAAATTTCCGGCCGAGGCCAGGCGCCTCGATACGCAGCTCCACACGTGGTTCACGGAAATCTTGAAAAATGAGCGGCCTTATCAAGCGCCCGTTTACCTCATCGGTCGCCCCGGGGCGCCGGGCGCTGTCATTCACCTCAACGGCGCGCACCGCCTCACCGGCGACTTCGCCGGCAACGGCGAGTGGGCGCATAGTCTGTCGGCGTCGGCGTCGGGTTCGACCGCGACGTTCGCCGTGCGCGTGCTCGCTCCGGGCCGCTACCGTGCCGTGCTCGAAGCCAGCGTGAAGTCTCCCGGCTGCCGCGGCATGTTGAGCTGCGGTGCTGCCCAAACCGGAGCCCCGCTCGCCGCCGGTGCGGTCCACGAGTTAGGCACGATTGATGTCCCGGCGAGCGCATCGGACCTCGTTTTTACGCTGACGAAGACCGAAGCCGACGCGCCTGGCGTTCCACATTTCTGGAACCTCGTTCTTCTCAGGGCCGAATCGCCAAAGGAGTGAGAAAGAAGACCAAGGAGGAAGCGAATTCGAGAGCTGGAGTGGGCATTGCGGAACACCATGCCCTCGGCCGCGAGCCGGTCGACGTGTGGCGTCGCGATCTTGCCGTCCGGGTTCAGCGCGCGGATGTCACCGTATCCAAGATCATCACACAGGATGTAGATGAGATTTGGCGGGGGCTGGCGGGTCGCCGGAGCCGCGTCATGCAGGGACGCTCGCGACGGCGAGCAGCCCTCCGCGTCCTGGCCGAAGGTCGGCCGGAGATCGTCGTTGGCGCCGAGACTCGGGTCGCGCGGCACGTCGGGATACTGAGCGACAGCTTCCTCAATGTCCGGGATGCTGGTCGTGAAATGCGCTCGGAAATTATTCGCCGTGTAGCCCTTGGCGCTCGCCGCTGCAGCGTGCCGTGCTCGGCAGCCTCTCGCAGCCGTTGATCGATCCCGCGCGATAGAACGACCGTGTCGTCACGCCGCCGAGCGAGACGAAGGCGTTTCCCCTGATGGCGGGTCGGGCGACGCGCACCTCGCGACCCGGTCCGGCCGCCCCCGGCTTCGAGGCCGAGGAGGTGTTGCCCGAACTCACGCGCCGTGCTGAACTCATGGCCACAGGTCACCGCTCGAGCTACCTCCTTCGCGATCCGGCAGGGCGCGTGGAAACTGATCTTCTGCGGCGATGCCGGCACGACGCCGCCGACGGACCGGACGCGACGCGAGCGTCCGAAAACGGAGACAGACGCTTACTTCACGATGATCGGGCCGCTGACTGCGCTGCTGCTCTCGCGCTCCTTGAGCGCTTTCGGGATCGCATCCATGATCGCCACGATGCGCTCGGGGTGAGTCGGATGCGTGGAGAGAATAGCGGGTGGAGCGGGTTCGGTGGCCGATTCGGATTCGAGGCGCTCGAGGACCGTGATCGCCGCCTGCGGATCGTAGCCGGCGCGCGCCATGTACATTAGGCCGATATAGTCCGCCTCCTTTTCCTTTTTGCGGTCGAAGGCGAGCGCGCCTACGCCGGTGGTCAGGCCGTAAGCCTGCTCGAGTGCCAGCGCTGTCAGGCCGGGCGTGCCGGTGACGCCCATGCCAATCGCGCCGACGAGGCCGACGGTGTTGACCGCCATGTCCTGCGACAGTTTCTCGTGCACGTGCTTGGCCGTGACGTGTGCGATTTCGTGGGCGATGACCGAGGCGATCTCATCGTCCGTCTGGGCAATTTTGAACAAGCCGGAGAATACCCCGACTTTGCCGCCGGCCATCGCGAAGGCGTTCACTTGCTTGGCGTCGAACACGACAAATTCCCAATCGGCATCGGGCATATCCCAGAACACGACTCGGGAGAGGCGTTCGCCGATGCGTTGGAGCTGGGCGGTGCGGTCGCGGTCGCGAGAGATCTTATGCCGGCGCTTCAACTCGTCGAACATGGTGATGCTCATCTTGGTCACGTCTTTGTCGTCGACCAGGTTCACGGCCCGGCGGCCCGTGACGGGAACCTCGTAGCAGCTGGCGACGAGGCCGGTGAGAAGTACGAAAAAGAGAATGCGGGGGCAAACGTTCATAGCGGGATCTGCAAGGTGTGCGCCGGCCAGAGACGGATAGATTCCTTCGCGAAAATGGCAAGTTGCCGCGGGCGGGACGTGCGACCGTTTTGTTACCGAAAAGGTCCGCCACAAACTGCAATGCCCTTTGCATTTTGGCACGTTCCCCGCATTATCGAAGCATCCAGGCAGGCCCCGATGAACGAACATGTCTCACTGTTCGTCTAACTGTTTCGATTTTGAAAACGTCCGTTCACTTTCACTACTACCATGGCAGAGGAAAACGAGAATAGTGCAGGGAAGAAGCGTCGTGTGATTCATTGGAACCCGGATGCCGGGCGCGAGCAGGTGCATCGCCGCTGGACGTGGAAGCGGATCGTCTTGTGGAGCGTCGGCGGATTCTTCGGGCTCCTTTTTGCGGCTGGTATCGTGATCCGGGTGGCGAAGCTGGTGCTTGGGCCTGATATCTTTAGCCCCCGTGCGGAGGCGACTGCGGGGACGCCGAATGTGGAAGATGCGAGCACTGCCTTCATCAGTCGCGCGAAGGCCGAGCAGGCCCACGAGCTTACGTCGAAAGCGCTGGGCGAGTTGCGCAAGATCGCGCCCGATCACCCGGTGCAGTTCCAGCAGATGGTGCTGATGGAAAAATCCTTCAACGAAGGCGAGGCGCTGCTCAAGGCGCATGAGTTCGGCCGGGCGTTTGCGATCTACGACAACCTGCAGCGCGAGATCGATGCCTTCAGCAACAACGTCAAAATCAGGGGCGAGGCGAGGCAGTCCTACGATGCGATTCTCCTGCGAATCAAGGATCTCGAATTGGCGCGTTCGCTTGCCCCCGGCGCGCTCGAGGCGGCGTTCGAAGCTGCGGGCACCGGGCGGCAGCTGCTCAACGATGGGAATTTTACCGGCGCGAAAAACGTGTTCGACCGCGGTTTCGTCGAGTTGAAGAAGGCCGAGGAGGCGCTGGCCGATTACGTGCGCGAGACGCTGTTGCGCGGCCAGAAAGCGCTGGCGGTGGGTGAAAAGGACGAGGCGCGGAAAGCCTTCGAGGCGGCGCTCGAGAAATCGCCAGGCAACGAGCTGGCCACGCAAGGCCTGAAGCGGGCTGAGAATATCGATCGCGTCTATGCGTTGTTGAAACAGGGCGAGAAGCTCGAGAAGCAGGCGCAATACGCGCAGGCGGCGGAATCTTATCAGAAGGCGTTTGCGCTGGATTCGTTTTCAGCGGCGGCGCAGGAAGGCCAGGCCCGCGCGGCGCGCCTCGAGAAAGAGACCAAGTTTGCGGCGGCGAAGGCGAATGCCGACGCGGCGATGAAAGCGAAGGACTGGCCGAAGGCGATCGCCGAGCTGGAGAGCGCGCTCAAGGTGTATCCGAAAAAGACGGACGTCGCGGCGCAGCTCAAGAACGCCCGCGAAAGCGCGCATAAGGAGGCGGTGCAGAAATCGCTGGCGAGGGCTTTCGAATTCGAGAAGACCTATCAGTGGCGTGAAGCACGTGATGCCTATCACGAGACGCTGGAGCTCGAGCCCGAGCAGCAGGACGCGAAGGACGGTTACACGCGGGCCGGGACCGTGATTCGGGCGCTGCTGCAATACGAGCGCTATATCGAGGCCGCCGAGCAGCTCGCCAACAAGGCCGACTTCCAAGGCGCGATCAAACGCTTCAATGAAGCCATGGCGGTCAAGCCGTCCTACCTCGTGAACAGCGAGCGCGTGAACCAGCTGCATAATCTTCTGATGACGCAGAACAAGCCGGTCGACGTCACATTCAAGTCCGACGGCAACACGTGGGTCGTGATCACGGGGTTCCGTCAGCCGGCGAAAATCGACGGGGCGGAAGTGATCAAGATATTGCCCGGCGACTATCAAATCCTCGGCCGCCGCAGCGGCTACCGTGACGTCGAGATGTTACTCCAGGTCCGAAATGGCACGCCGCCGCCCACTGTCACTGTCATGTGCACCGTACACCGCGGCTGATCTAAAACCATGTTATCTCCCTTCATTCGCCGCAGCGGCGGAGCATTGCTGATCATTTCCCTTCTCGCCGGCGGAAGCTGGGCGGCCGACTCGACGCGATCGAGCGGGACAATCAAGAGCGCACAGAAATCGAACTCGACGCGAGGTGGCGCGGCTCGCGGGCCGCTGCCCGATCCGGTCCTGTTGGACGGTTCCGCGCATCCGGCCGAGAAGCGTCCGGACTATGGAATGGTGGGCGACTTCGAGTTGCCGGGTGACGAGAATGCGCGCACCAATCGCGTCGGTGGCCCGCAGGCCCAAGTCCCAGGGCAAGGTGGCGGGCTTCCGCTCCCTGTTCCTTCAAGTGGATTGCCGGCGCCAAGCCTGCCCTCGGCGAGCACCCCGGGTCTTTCCGTGCCGCAACTGCCCAACCCGCTCGCCCAGCAAGGGCAGGGCGCGGGCGGTGGCCCGGAGAATCCTGCAGCGGCAGGAAATTCCGCCGAGGGAGCGGGTCAGCAAGGCGGGCAGCCGCAAGGCCAGCAGGTCGCACAGCTGACCGGAGAAGGGGGAGGGCCCGAACAGGGCCAGATCGACGAGAAACCGCAGCAGGTCTCGATCGGTGACTCTGCGATGCAGATCAAGACGATCGGCAATCCTGCGGCGGTGGTGGGCGGCGCTCAGCCGGCCGGAAAAACCCAACAGCACGAGAAAACTCCGGGCACCGGTGGCAAGGCAGCCGCGGGCAACAACTCCAATCGTGGTGTCGAGCGGGGCCGTGCGATGCCGGCCGGCCTCTGACCCTCCTGCCCCTCGACCTACCTGTGAGAGCCCTCCGACTCCTGCTTCTTCTCGCCGCGTTTGTTCTCGCCCCCAGTCTGGTCCGGGCGTTGACGGTGATCTATCCGGCGGACGCGATTGACGAACTCTGGAACCTCCCGGCCGACGACTTCCGGCAGAAATACGGTGGCATCAACATCACTGGGATGGGACCCAGCGATGAAGGCTGGTATGTCCGCTATCGGCACGAAAACCTCACCTGTCTCTTCGGGCCGCTCGCAGATCGCGAGGAGGCGAGGAAACGGAAATGGGACATGGAAGCGGTGCGCGACGCCGCGATTCGCAACCGGCCCGCGCTCTCGAGCAGTCAGGTGGATTTCGTGCGCTTCACGTTTTCCGGAGTGTATGGGAAACGTGGAGACGGCGGGGGCGGCGGAGGTGAAGGCGGCGGCACGCAACGGATTTCGGCTGATGGCAAGAGCGGGCCGGATGGCGACCTCGACGGTGACGGCATCCCGAACTCGAAGGACGACGACATGGACGGGGATGGGATTCCGAATCGCGACGATTTAGACATGGACGGCGATGGAATTCCCAACATCGAGGATGGAAACATGTACGGCACCGGTTCCGGTTTGGAAGGTGACGATGGCAAGAATGGGCCGGACGGCGACCTCGACGGCGATGGCATCGCGAATCTCAAGGACCCCGACATGGATGGCGATGGGGTGCCGAACGCCCAGGATCCCGACGCGGACGGCGACGGGGTTCCAAATGCCGAGGACAGCAATCCTCACGGAACGGGGAACAGTGGCAGCAGCGCTGATGGCCGCTCCGGACCGAGCGGCGACCTCGATGGCGACGGCATTCCAAATTCTCAGGACGGCGACATGGATGGAGATGGTACACAGAACGGTCAGGATGGAGACGAAGACGGCGACGGCATTCCGAACGCCCAGGATCCGGATCGTTTTGGTGACCGCAGTTCGAGCGCGGTTGCCGGCCAGAGTGGGTCGCGTGGCGGCCAACGTGGCTCGCAAGGCGGGCAGGATGGCCAGAGTGGCGGGCAGGAAGGCCAGTCTGGATCCGAACAACAAACGGGCTCCGGTCAGCAAGGTGGCCAACGGCAAGTTGCATCGAATCAACGCGGTCAGCAGGGCGGGCAACAAGGCCAACAGGGGCAACAAGGGCAGCAGAGCAGCAGTTCTTCGTCGTCATCCTCGTCGAGCCAGTCGAGTTCGTCTGGTGGACAATCCGGACCGCCGAGCGGACAAAGCGGTGGGAGTGGCAATCCGCTCGATCTGCTCTCGATGTTGATGCGCAAGATACTCGGGCTTTGAGCTTCGTGGAGGCGAGGTATCCGGCGTTGCCAACGCGGGATTTCGCGGTGGAGTTGCGACGCCGGGCCCTGGGGCCGCGTTGGCCCTCAGCTTCTCGGTTTCAATCATGCCGCCTCGCTTTCTTTCGCTTCTCCTGGCGTTCGGTTTACCCGTTGCCGGATTATCGGCCGAGTTGCCGGCAGTGAGCCAGGCCATGAAGCTGGCGGCCGACGCGATGGTTGCGGCCGAGGAAAAAAACACCGCTGCGTATCTCGCGAAGATGAAGGAAGCGGCGGCGTTGCGGCCTGATATCCCGAGCATCCTCACGAATCTCGCAGCGGCGCAGGTCGCGGCCGAACAGCCGGAGGAGGCGGTGGCGACGTTGGGACGTCTCGCGGCATTGGGCATCACGTTGCCCGTGGATAAAGCGGAGGAGTTTGCCGCGCTTCGCGGACGAAAGGATTTCGCCGAGATCGCGAAGAAATTTGCGGCTAACAACCGCCCGAAAGGAAGCGGCGAGATCGCGTTTACCTTGCGCGATGTCACGGGGCTCATCGAAGGCATCGCGTGGCGTGAAAAGACCGGGGACTTTTTCTTTGGCGACGTGAACGGGCGTGCGGTGTGGCAGCGGACGAAAGACGGCAAGCTGCATCGGCTGACGCCCGAAGGCGACGAGTTGCTCGGGGTATTTGGCCTGGCGGTTGACGAGGCGAATGGCGCGATCTGGGCGGCGACGAGTGCGGTGCCCGCGATGCGCGGGTACACGCCGGACCAGCAAGGCGCAGCGGCACTCGCCGAGATCGACCTGACGACGGGCGCGGTCCGGCGAACGTTGCCGTTGCCGCCGCCCGCGCGCGGCGAAGCGATGAACCTACTCGGCGACGTGGCGCTCGCGGCGGACGGAAGCGTTTATCTGCCCGACAGCGGTGAGCCGTATATCTGGCGGCTTGCGCCGGGCGGAAATGCGCTCGAGCGATATCTCGAAAGTCCCGAATTCATGTCCTTGCAAGGGATGGTCATTACGCCTTCGGGCGTCGCGCTCGTCGCGGATCGGGTCAACGGACTGCTGCGCGTGGAACTTGGAAGCGGCGCGGTCGATCGAATCGAAGCTCCGGCCGATGCCACGCTCGTGGGGCTCGACGGGCTGGCGATCGGCCAGGGGAACGCGGTCGTGGCGATCCAGAGCGGGCTGAGGCCGCCACGCGTGCTGCGCATCGCGTTCGACGCCGCGGTGGAAACGGTGAGAGCGGTGACCGTGCTCGAAGCGGCGCATTACACGATGGCGGCGCCGACGCTCGGCTGCTTCGGAGCCGAGGGCGATTTCTTCTTCGTGGGCAACGGCGGCTGGCCGCGATTCGATTCCACTGGCGGCAGTGAGCCGACGGCGCCGCGGGCGGTGCCTATCTTCAAGATTGCACTGGGAAAAAAGAAATCCGCGCGGTGATTGTGGCGTCAGCCGCA
This sequence comes from Opitutaceae bacterium, assembly GCA_036675625.1. Classification (GTDB taxonomy): domain Bacteria; phylum Verrucomicrobiota; class Verrucomicrobiia; order Opitutales; family Opitutaceae; genus ER46. The sequence continues at coordinate 339,910 of JAKFEQ010000005.1, forward strand.
ATTCTAAAAAATCCAGGCCACGCGTTCGAGTAACGCCGGTTCTCTACGAGTATCCGACAATAGGATACTGGCTCACCCTTCAACCCAGCGACGCGGTTTCCGCGCGATGCATCAGAGATCCTGCAGCGCGATGAACGCGCCACCGTGCTGATACGTCACGGTGCGCATGAGATTGGCGAACTTCAGGCCCGTGTTGCCCATCGAAAAGGTATAGCGAATCGTCGTCGGGAAACCGATCGCGTTGATTACGACTCTGCGCTCGCCGTTTTCGTCGGCGGGGTTGAGTTCGTCGAGACGGCGGATGACTGGGTCGGCGACTTCGATGAACTCGTCACCAAAGACGTAGATGGCCATTTTCATCTCCGGGTTTTCCCGGTCGTAGAGGAAACGCATCGCGTTGTAGATTCCGGGCACCGGATTGCTGATCGAGTCCTGATCGTAGCGGCGCAAGTAGCGCTTGATCTGGTCGCGTATCTCCGGGCTGTCCGCAATCCACCCGTCGGTGCCCGTGCCGCGCCGGCCCATGATGAAGCGCCCGTCGCCGTCGATCAGTTGAAGGCCCTTCAGTTCTGGATATGAATCGAGCAATTCATCGACCTTGCGAATCACGATCGGCCACAGGCCGCCGTGATTTGGGTCGCGCATGGAGCCCGAAGTGTCGATCACGATGGCGACGTAATTATTGTTGGTCGGCAAGCCCACGGGGGTGGGTTTCACGTCCGGCAGCAGCTTGTGTTCGGGCTTTTTCTGGCGTGTGGCGACTGACTTCTTCAAGTCGTCCATGTCGACGAGCAGCGCCTGCATGCCGGATTTCTGTTTCTGGAGCTGTCGTTCCAGATCGTCGATCATGGCGAGGACGTCGGCGTGAGTCTTACGGGCATCGACGACGAGGTTGGATACCTGCCGCTGGCTGCGCTCGAGATCGTCTTTCTTCGTGTGCAGTTTGGTGAGTTCCTCGATCTGTCCGGCGAGGGCGCGCTGCAGATCGATCATGACCTCGAGTTTCACTTTCTCGCGCGACCCGATCGTGAGGACAAAGATCAGAATGATCGCGCCGAAACCGCAGCAAATGCAGTCGAGGAACGAAAGACTGAAGGTCTGGGCTGAGCGGCGGCGGATCATGTGTCGGGCCAGGATCTCGATGGGCTGACGAGCGCGCCGCGAGTGGCATTGGCGAGCTCCCAATACATGCCGGGCGCTCCGGGATCGCCGGTCAGAAGAGGAAACAGGATGGTGCTCACCGGGATTCGCGGCGGCAGCTGCTTCCACGCGATCTCGAAAAATCGGATGCGATAGCCTTCATCGACGTCGCCTTCCACCGGCAGCGAATCGCTCTTCGTCGGCAATCCATCCGTGAGCATCACGATGCTGTCGGGCAGCCGCGGGAGAAAGCGGATGCGGGTGAACGCGCGCTCGAGATTGGCTCCGCCTTGCGGGACGACTTCGTGCAGGCGTTTGAGGATTTCGGTGGTGGTCTCGCGATCCTTCGTGGTGAACCAGTCGTCGCCCCGCGTGGGGATGATCGGAGTCGTCTCCTCGTTGAAGAACAGAATCTGAAAATGCGTTTCGGGATCGAGCGTCGCGAGCAGCCATTCGAGTGCGTGGACGGTGCGCTGCCATTTGGGCGCCTCGCGTTTCTTCTCGTCGGAGTCTTGCAGCCGCAGAGCGGCGTCGTCGATGGTTTCGCCCAGCATCGAGCCCGAGGTGCGGACCAGGAAGACGACAAACTCACCGGTCAGCTTCACGCCCGTGAGATACTGGCGGCGGTCGACTTCGGGAATCGGGATGGGCGCAATCTCCTCGGTCGGCATCGCGGCTTTTTCGGCGAGCAGGCGATCGAGCGCTTCTTTCATCAGGCCGGCTTGCTGCAGCATCAACAGGAGATCGCGGCGGCGCTCGCTGATCTTTTGCTGATCCGCTTTGGTCTTGGTTGTAAGATCCTGCAACTCGAGCTGGGCGGCGGCGAGGCGTTGCACGATGCGATCGAGTTCTTTCTGTTTTTCCTCCCGTTCTTTTCGCGTCGCGGTGAGCTCGTTCCGGATTTCGTCCACCACGCTTTTGTCGACATTGGTCTTCGAGGTGATCGTGAGCAGAAACACGAGCAGGACGGCGCCAAAACCGCAGCAAATGCAGTCGAGGAAGGAGAGGCTGAACACCTCGGTTTCGCGGCGTTTGGCAGCGATCGACATGGGGACGGGGCGTCAGCTCAAGCGATGACCGTTGGCCGATGGACAGTGGGCGAACAGGATCTCGGCCGACGTGTTGCCGCAACGCACCGTGAGCCGATCGCCGGCCTCGACGGCCGTGCGCGCCATGGTCGTGTTCGTCGTCATCGGCGTCTCGGCGCGCGCAGGCGCGGGATCGACAAACCAGAGCCGGCCGTGGTCGTGGACGAGCGGGACGGAGCAATCGTCGGCGGAGTTGAAGGCTTCCGGGAGCGGTAGATCCGCGCCGAGATCGGCGAGACCGATCGTGAAGCGCGATTTCGAGCCAAGGACGTGGCCAATGCCGTCCAGAATCGCGTGCGTCGGTGCGATGTGTGTCGCGGCTTGGCGGTTCTTTTGCAGCCGGGCATCCCAGCGCGTGGCGGCGGAGCGGCGCGCCTCCGAGAGCGGCACGCTTTTCTCGAGGGGCACGTCGGCGATGTCCGGTGGCACGCGCAGGCGCGCCGCGCCGATCCGGGCTGCACCGCAGGCGGCGGCTCCGCTGGGCAGACGCAACAACCGCGAAAACCCTGCGGCGCGCAGCCGTGCATCGATGCCGGGCACACACGCGGCGCGAGCCGTGAGCGCGATGGTGCACGGTTCGGAAGCGTGCGGCGAATGCTGGATGAAGGATTGTACGCTCTGCACGAGTCCGGTCACAAACGCGTTCGCGTCGGCCGCGAGTTGCTCTCGTTTGGTGACGAGTTCGTAGCCGCGGGTGGCCGTGTTGATATGGTAGCGCCACTCGGGCGATTCGCTGATGAGGAACTCTTTCGTCTGGCGGAAAAACGTCTGCTCGATCCTTCCATCCTCGAGGATGTCGAAGGCGGTGTGGCGGAGGAAGCGGTTGCCCATCGTGCCGGTGAGCTGCTTCAGCAACTGGGCGGAGCCGAAATGGGGCAGGTGGATGAAATCGCGCCGTTCGAGCCGTTCGTCGGTGTTGAACAGCGTGATGTCGGCACCCTCGAGATGGAGATCGACCACGATGACGGGAAGCGTGGGATTGAAGCCGGTCGCGCGCGGATCGCAGAGCGCCGCGCATGCCATGTCGATGAAGCCGGCGAGCGGAAGCTTCAGCTCTTCAAACATCCCAAGAAGCAAACCGATCTTCTCGTCCTCGGTCGCTTCGTCCTTCAGGTAGGCACCCGGCACGGCCACTACGATCCGATCCAGCGGCGTCGTCGTCGCGGTCAGACGCGCGGCATAGTCGCGCAGGAAAAAGAACGACAGCTCGGAGAACGAAGGCGGCTTCATGCCGGCCGTGAGGCTCGACGGCTCGTGCGCGAGCCGCGCCCAGAAATTGTGCACGACACGCCGTGGATGCACGAACCAGTTGTCTTCGGCGGCGCGGCCGAAGGTGAGCTTGTTGCCCTCGGCAAAACAAAAACCCGGCCAATCCGTCGCGCCGTTTTGATCCGCGACCTCGATGAGTTGCGGAGTGTCGTTATCGCACGAGGCGGTGAGGAGACCGTTGTCGCAGAGTTCGACGCCAATTGTTGCCATGGTGTTAGGCGAGCGCGCTCGAAGATTCCTCGCGTGCCGGCACTTTCATCACATCGATGAGTTTGTTGCGGCAGTAAGTCTGCGTCTCGATAATGAAAGCTTCCTGACGCGACTGCACGATGTGCACAAAATACATCAGGATCATCGAAATGAGCAGCGCCACGAGCGTGGAGTTGAACGCCAGACCGAGCGCATCCGTGACGGGGCCGATGTCGCCCTTGATCGCGTCCTCGGCAAACGAGAGCGCGAGGCCGATGCCACGCACCGTGCCGATGAATCCGATGGCGGGGATGGCCCACGCGATGTAGCGCACGAGCGACAGCGATGAATCGAGCCGGTCCGCCGCGAGTTCGGCGCGTTCCTTCACGGCATTTGCGGCGTCCTGGATCGAGCTGGTGGCGTGAAAGCGATGGAGCGCTGCGAGCATCGCTTCCGGCAGCAGCCGGTCGTGCCACCGCGATTCGCGATCCACGGCCGTGCGCATCTCCTTGTAGCGATCCAGTGCGTCCTCGGGGATGATGCGCTCTCCAGGTTGGATGCGCACGAAGTCATGTTTGAAGAGCCGCCGCTCGCCGCGCACCTGAAGGAGCTTGTGCGTGAGAATGATAAATCCCCAGACGGCGAAAACGAGTTCCCACTTCTGCTCAGGATCCTTGATGATGATGTAGACCGAACGCATCTCCGAGTTCTTGCCGCTGGCGACGCCCTGGGCGGAGAGAACTCTTTGTTTGATCGCGATCTCGTCGGCTTTGGGGCGGACGACCAGGGCGTAAAACGGCTCGACCACAAGAAACGCGATGATCAAGCCAACGAACGGAACGAGGAAGTCGGACGAGAGAATCCCCTTGTTTCGGGAGGTCATAAGAGAATAGGAGTGGCTCAGAAATCCGAGCGGTGGACCGCTCCTTGTATGCTTCAAATTCGCGCAATTTCAACTCAGCCGAAAATCGAAGGCGGGGGCGGCCGGCGGAATCGCATACTTCGTTTGAAGAAAAAACGAACAGTCTTAAGTTAGCGCGAGTCTAATTATTCAACGCTTCGTCTACCTCCAATCACCATGCAGAACCTGAACTTTTTTAGTGTTCGCACCCGGCAGAAATTAGTCGCCTGCGGCACCGCGGTTGCCCTCGCCGGCTTGGCTGGATGCTCATCCGTCGCACCGTCCAAGACCGCCACTGGAGCGGGCACGGGTGCTGTTCTTGGCGGAGTCGGAGGTGCGGTTGTAGGCAACAATTCAGGCATGGGGACAGGCACCGGAATTCTGGCGGGCGCGGGCGCGGGCGCCTTGATTGGCGGTATCGTCGGGATGGTGCAGGACGCCAAGGATCGGCGCGAACAAGACCGGCTTGCCCAGGAGCGTGCGTATCAGCAGGAGCTCGCCCGGAAACGTGCGGAAGAGGCGAAGCTCAAGGCCTCCATGGATGAGGAGCTGGCGATCGCAGAGGGTTTTCGCATTTCGGATTTGGAGCTCAACGACCAGAAGCGAAAGCTCGAGCAGGCGAATGAACGCCTGAAGAAACTCCGCGACGAACGCCAGGCGGCCCTGACGAGAAAGAAGGAGCTCGACGAGGCGCAGGAGAAGACGATCACAACCGAAGCCGAGATAGCCCGACTCGAAGAAGAGCTGGCGCGGTTGAAGGGTGAGGATCTCCCGGTAAAGCCGGTCGAAACGGTCGGCACGGAACAACCCAAGCCGTAAGCTTCGTGTTCGTCGCTATGGTGTAATTGCTTCTCACCGCCCCGTCGCATCGCCGAACCATCCCTGTGCTCGCATGACTTCAAAACTCATGAACGCACACCGTCCTGGGATTGATGTTCTTTTTGCGGTCGCCGTTCTCGTTCTTCTTGCCGGGTGCAACTCGGCATCGACCTATCAGGTAAAAGTCGACGCGATTTCGAAGCCGGTGCCGGCGCGGACGCAGTCGTATGCGTTGAAAAGCAAGGATCCGCGGCTGGGCGAGGAGAGCCTGCGCTACAAGGAAGCCGCGGATTTCGTCCGGACGGCGCTTTCGGGCAAAGGGCTTTACGAGGCGCCCATTGCCGACGCGGCTGACATGGTCGTCGAGCTCGATTACGGGATGGAGGCGCCGCGTTCGAAGATCGAGCGCGTGAGCACGCCGGTCTACGCGCAGGTGGGCGGCAGGGTGCGCTACGAGGCGGTGCCGGTCGTCGATGCGAGGGGCAACGCCAGTTTCCGCAACGTCGCCGTTTACGATGCGCCTCGTAGCGAGCTCGTCGGATATGACGAGGTCCCGCGACACGTCACGATCTACGAGAAATATTTGAAGATCACCGCGCGCGAAAACAAGCCGGCTGCGGAAGGCCGCCCGCCCGCGGAGCTGTGGAGCATCCACGCCAGCGCCGAGGACGAGAGCAACGATCTCCGGAAATATCTTCCGATCATGGCGTCGGCGACCGTCGATTACATCGGCCAGGATTCATCGAGCCAAAAAGTCGTGAAGGTGCGGGCCGACGGACCCGGGGTGGACTTCATCCGCAAGCGGGGCATCAACGATCCCAGTGTCGCTCCGACTGCGCCGGAGGCGTCACCAAAAAGCTGATACGGTCGGCCCCGCGCCTGGACTCGAATTCAGCGGAAGCCGGGCGGCACGGCTCTGCCGGCTCAGCCCTGCTGCGGTTCACGTTTCTCCTTGGCCCTGGTTTCCGCCAACACCTCCTCGATCTGCCGGAGCAGATCCTGAGGCGTGAAGGGCTTGGGTAAAATCCGCTTCGCGCCGATCTTGGCGGCGATGTCGAGATAGAGGTTCGAGTTGCTCAAGCCGCCGGAGATCGCGATCACCGGCAGCTTGGGTTGCTCGCGTCTGAGCACGAGAATTGTTTCCACGCCTTCCTGGACGGGCATCACCAGGTCCGTGATGACGAGATCGAAGGCCGTGGCTCGCGCAAGCTCGACACCTTGCTGGCCGTCGGCCGCCTGAATCACCGTATGCCCAGCGTGGACGAGCGTTTTTGAGAGCACGCCGCGAAGGGGCTCGTCGTCATCGATGAGAAGGATGCGTGGCATGGGAAAACCGGCCGCGGGCCAGAATCCTAACCCGAACCTTTCACACTCGGGGGCGTGAAATGTTCGTCCTGTCGGACCGACTTCGTCGGGATCGGCCGCGATGAAGTCGCTCCGCGCAGAGGGCGGACGGATATCGCTCTGATAGGTTTTTTCATGACGGTGAAATATCCGGATTAAACGTAGTCCAAGGGAGGAGGCGGAGGTTCGTTGACGAGCGCCCAGAAAACGCCGATCTGGCCCACGGCGGCGACGAATTGATCGAAGTCCACCGGTTTCACCACGTAGCCGTTGGCGCCGAGCTCGTAGCCTTTGACGAGATCGCTCTCCTCGCGTGACGACGTGAGAATCACGATCGGCAGCGTGCTCAATTCGCGGTCGGCGCGGATCTGTCGCAAGGTCTCCAATCCGTCGACGCGAGGCATCTTCAAATCGAGCAGGATCACCACCGGGTGACCGCTGGGACGGCTGGCGAAGTTATTTTTCCGCTGCAGGAAATCCATCACAGCGGCGCCGTCGTGCACGACGACAATATCATTACTCAGGTTCAAACCGCGAAGGGCCGTGAGGGTTAACTCGACGTCGTTGGGATTATCTTCAGCGAGCAGGATGGGGCGCAGGGCGGACATCAGCGATTAGGTTAACGCACGAGGCGGGGAGGGAGTAACAGGGAGAGTAAAATAAAAGACGGCGCCTTCGCCGACACGGCCTTCGGCCCAGGTGCGGCCGCCGTGTCGGGACACGATTCGACGGACGTTCGCCAGGCCGATGCCGGTGCCTTCGAATTCGGATGGGCCGTGCAATCGCTGGAAAACTCCAAAGAGCTTGTCGACATACGACATATCGAACCCGACTCCGTTGTCGCGGGTGAAAAACACGTATTCATCCACCGTCGCCGGGTTGCGGTTGCCGCCGATGGTGATCCTCGGCTCTGCGGCCTTGCCCGAGTATTTGACCGCGTTGTCGATCAGGTTGCGCCACACTTGCCGCAACATGGCGGCGTCGGCGCGCACATCCGGCAGCGGCCCGATTTCCCAGGTGATGGAGTTGCCGCCTTCGCCGTAGTGGCCATCGCTGATTACGTCCGCGACGAGTCGATTGTGGTTCAACCGCTCGAGCCGCAGCGGCGTGCGACCGATGCGGGAGAAGGCGAGCAGATCGTCGATCAGGGTGCCCATCTGCTTCGCTGCCCTGGAGATCGTCGTCACATAGCGCCGGGCGTCGGGATCGGTGCTGGCCGCAGTCCGTCGGGCGAGCAGGCTGGCGAAACCGTCGATGTGCCGCAGGGGCGCGCGCAGATCGTGCGACACCGAGTAACTGAACGACTCGAGCTCGGCGTTCGCGGCCTCGAGCTGGGCGGCGCGCAACGCGAGGTCCGCATTCAAACTCTGGATACGCTCGTCGTCGTTTTTGCGCTCGGTCACATCGCGCGCCGAGGCGTAGATCAGTTTTTCGCTGGCGACGGAGCGTGCACTCCAGCGAAGCCAGCGAAAGGATCCGTCGCGGCGGCGGTAACGGTTTTCGAAATCGACCGTTTCTTCCCCGCGCATGAGCCGGCGTGTCTCCTCGATGGTCTGCTCGCGATCGTCGGGATGCACAAAATCGATGATCGGGTGGGCGAGCAGCTCATCGGCCTTGAGGCCCAGCACGGTTTCCCAGGCGGGATTCACGCGGGTGAAGGTGCCGTCGAAGCTGGCGACGCAGAGGAGGTCGCGCGCCAGCGTGAAAAACCGGTCGCGCTCGGCTTCCGCGCGCTTGCGCATCGTCACGTCGAAGAGGGTGGCGCGGCTCGCGACATAGTTTCCCTGGCGGTCGTAGATCGCGGTCGCATTGAGGAGCACGGGCAACAGCGTGCCGTCCTTGCGCCGCCATTCGTATTCCGCGTTGGTGGTCGTGCCGGTCTGCTTGAAAGTCGCGTAACGCACGACGAAGGCGGCGGCACTTTGCGGGGTGAGGATCTCGGTGAAGTTCATCCGGCCGACCACTTCCTCCCGGGTGTAGCCGAGCCACGCGAGGGCGGTGTCGTTGATCTCCACGATGATGCCTTGGGGGTCGAGCGACTGATAGCCGCAGGGCGCGTGATTATAGAGATCCTCGATGCGCGCGTAGCTTTCCTGCAGCGCGAGCTCGGCGTCGCGGCGACGGTGCAAATCGCGGCGGACCTGCGCGGCGCCGAACAGCACCAATACGATGGCGAGCCCGCTGGAGGTTATGATCGTGACGATGCTGAGGCGGCCAAAACGCAGGGTGCGCGCGAGGCGATCATCGAGGAGCCGGCGCTCTTCGGCCACCATCTCGAGAACCACAGCGCGGGCCGACTCCACGGTGTATTGTCCATCCAGATACGCCTGGGTTTCCGACGCGGCGGCGAGGCCGCGGGCGCGGCGCGCGGCAATTCGCTCGCTCATGATCTGGCGCGCCCGGGCGATGAGCGGTTCGAGACGGGTGAGGCGCTCCTGTTGCCGGGGATTTCCCTCGGTCAGCCGGCGCAGGGCAGCCAGCGTGCGCTCGAGCTCGAGCCCGCTTTGCACGTGCGGTCGCAGCATGTCTTCGCTGCCGGTCAGCACGAAACCGCGCGTGCTCGTCTGCATGTTCAGCACGAGGCTCAGAGTCTGCTCGAGGTGGCCGAGCACCTCGCGGGTATGGTTGACCCAAACCTGCGTGCCGCTGAAGCGCGCTATGTTCCACCCGGCGGCGGCCGTCACGAGCAGCAGGATGAGCAGCGCGCTGCCTAAGCCGAACGCGATCTTGCGTTCGAGGGAAACCGTCAGGCCGTTCACGCCGGTATCATGGTTTGGAGCGCCCGGTTGACCGCGAGCGAACCGCGGTCCCGAACGATGGTGGGCAGAGCGAGTGTTTTTCCAGCCGTGGATGCGGCGGCCAGTCAGGGTTGAATGAGGCCCTTTCGAATCGCGAAGCGGACTAGGTCCGTCTGCGTTTGGAGGCCGAGTTTGCGCAGGAGATTTGTGCGGTGCGTCTCGGCCGTGCGGGGGCTGATGAAAAGCTTCTCCGCGATCTCCCCGTTGCTGTGCCCTTCGGCGGCGAGCTGGACGACCATTCGCTCGCGTTGGGTCAGCGAATGCAGGGGGTCGGAATCGTCGGCCGGTTTTGCGACCAAGGCGTTGATCGCCCACTCGGAAAGCGTGGCGCTCAGGAAACGGCGCCCGCCCATCACATCTTTCAGGGCCTGCAGGATTTCCTGCGATTCCGAACCTTTCAGGATGTAGGCCATCGCGCCGGCGCGCAGCGATTCGATGACGTAAGGTTCGTCGTTGTGCATCGACAGCACGATCACGCGCGTGTGCGGGCTCGTTTGCCGGGTCTGGCGCAGCACTTCGATGCCATGCAGGCGCGGCATGTTGAGATCGAGCACGAGGACGTTGGGCTTGTGTTTCTCCACGAGTTGCGCGGCGGAGAGCCCGTCCGAGGCCTCGGCCAGCACGCGGCAGGCGCCTTCGCCTTCGAGGATGCCGCGCAGTCCGCGGCGCACGATTTCGTGATCGTCGGCAATGATGACGGTTGTCATGTCGAAGCGGATACGGCTTGCGGGGCGAGGGTGAACTCGGCGTGGAGCCGGGTGCCCTGGCCGGTCTGGGAGAAGATCTCGAAGGCGCCGCCGGCGAGATGGACGCGTTCGGCCAGTCCGGCCAGGCCGAGCGAATCGCGGCGGGCGAGCGCGGCGGCCGCATCGAAACCGCGACCACGGTCGGCGATCTCGACCTGGAGAGCGTGATCGTCGGCCGTGACGGTGACGACGGCGGCGTTCGCGCCGGAGTGGCGCGCGATGTTGGTCAGTGCTTCCTGCACCATGCGGAAAACCGTCGTCTCGAGCTCCGAGCTCAAGCGTGTTTCGGGCAGGGTGAGATCGAGCTCAACGTTGATGCCGGTCTGGCCTTGGAAGAGTTGCGTCTGCCACTCGAGCGCGGGCTTGAGGCCGAGGTCGTCGAGCATGCGGGGGCGAAGCTGCAGCGTGAGCGCGCGGACGCTGCGCAGGAGCTCGGCGGTGACTTCGAGGGCCTCCTTAAGCGGCGGGCTGGGGGCGGCTTCGCGCGCCGCCTCGAGTTGAAAGCGCAAGCCGGTCAGCAGCTGGCCGATTTGGTCGTGCAATTCCTGCGCGAGGGCGCGGCGTTCGTCTTCCTGCACGCGCAGGAGCTGGCTCGAGAGGGCTTGCAGCCGGGCGGCGTGGTCCTCGGCGCGACGCTCGGCCTCGCGGCGGACCGCGACCTCCTGTTGCAGCTCGCGGGTGCGTTCGGCGACCTGCGCGGCGAGCGATTGATTGAGCGTGGCGAGCTCTTGGGTGAGCGTCGCGTTGAGCCGCTCCGTATCGGCGCGTTTCAGCGCGTGATTGAGAGAGAACACCAGCTCGGTGAGCATCCCGGTGCCGTGAAGCAGGTAATCGTATGCTCCGAGTTTGAATGCGGCGATCGTCGTCTCGGAGTGATCGAAGCTGGAGACGACAATCACGGGCAGTTCCTCGTCGCGCGCCCGCAGGTGTCTCAGCGCATCGAACATCGCAACGGCCGTGAGGAAGGGGCCCAGCACGACGGCGTCGAAGGCAAAGGGGCCGGCGAGGAGCACGTCGAAGCCCTCGGGTGTTTCGGTGATGAGTTGAAGGTGCGGCGCGCTGGCGGAGAAAAACGCCTTGAACGCCGCCCGCTCGGTCTCATCCGACTCGACGAACAACACGCGGTGTTTGCGCGGGGGCAGGGCAGGAGACGTCGTGGGCAGCCGGCGCCGTTGATGGCGCTCGTGCACGCGGCTCACGATGTCCGCGATCCGGCGAAAGTCCGGGGAGTTCTTGTCGATGCAATCGACCGCGCCGGCGCGCAGTGCCCGAACCGCCAGCTCGTGTTGCCCCTGGCCGCTGACCATGATGACGGGCGTCGGATCGCGGCGCGCGGTGAGCTCGCCCAGCACCTGCAGGCCGTCGAGATCCGGCATCATCAGATCGAGTAGCAACACGTCGTAGCCGCCCCGCTCCATCGCCTGGAGACAGTGCCGCCCCGAGTTCACGACCTCGAGCGTGCACGCGTCTTTCAGCCGCCCGAAATAGAGCTCGACCATTTCGGCCACCTGGGGGTCGTCTTCGGCGTAAAGCACGCGAATCATTGCGGGAGTGAAGGAGGTTCTCTCATCGGCGCAACGCTGGCGGATGTTAGCCCTTCCTTCGCAGAGGCAGGAGATTGCAGCGGATTTCACGAGTCGAAACTACGGGTGCACCCGGATAGTGGGGCCAGAGTGGATACGTTACGGTTGGCCTCGTGGATCCGCGAAGACGACTTTGGTATTGATGACGACGACATGGTTGTTCGCGGCGGTCTCCGTCGCGATCGGTTAGGCAGAAGATAACAGCGCGCTCGCGACGAGCTCGTGCGAGCGCGCTGTTAAAGTTTTACGAAAGTTCCATTCCGTTGCGCCGATACATGGGGCCATTCCCCCATGATCGCCGACGCTTCGATGCCCGTTTACAGCCTCACGCCCGAGAATATCGTGCGCGAGCTGAAGCATCTGCCGTCCGCGCCGAAGGTGCTGCCGCGGCTGAAGCTGCTGCTCAGCGACGGAAATTCCGCAATGCACGAGATCGTGGCGCTCGTGCGGCTTGATCCGGGAATCGCCGCGCGTGTCTTGCAGGTGGCGAACAGCGCTTACTACAGCAAAGGCGTGCGTTGCACGACGGTCGCGGAGGCGGTCAATCGCGTGGGGTACGATCAGATCTACGAACTCGTGGCGTATGCCGTGGCTTCGCAGGTGCTGGTGCGGCCGCTCGAGATTTATGGGCTCGAAGCCGACGAGCTTTGGCAAATGTCCGTCGCCTGTGCGCTGGCGGCCGAGGCGATCGCCGCGCGGACGAACCAGGATCGCGATGTCGCCTACTCGATCGGTCTGTTGCACTGCGTCGGCATGGTCGCGCTGGACGAGTGGTCGATCCGGGGCGGCGAGAAGCTGATGTTCTCCGTGGGGAGTTTTCCGCGCGAAGCGATCGATAGCGAGCGGGCGGTGCTTGGTTTCACACAGGCGGAGACCGGGGCAGCGCTCATGACCCACTGGGATTATCCCTCCACGATGTCGGAGCCGGTCCGCTGGCAATATGCCCCGCGCAGCTCCGCGGGGCACTTGCGAATGGCGACGCTTCTCCACGCGGCGAAGTGGGTCCGCTCGGCAGTCTGTTCGCCTACGATTGCCGCGCGTCCGACCATGCCCGATGCGCTTTATCTCCAGCCGCTGGGGCTCACCGCCGCGATGTTGAGCTCGATCGCGGGAGACGTGGCGCGAAAGCTCGCTGATGTGAGCTCGCTCCTGGATGTCGGCGGCCCGGACGTCGCACGCCATCGGTTTCCTGGGCAGAATTGGCGGAGTTGAGACGAGGCTCGCGGCCGGTGCGGGCAAATTGGGCTGGAGTCTCCAGCACGTCGGCGTAAACCGACCGCGCGTGCCACCGCAAGATCCCGAAGCCGCCGCCTGGTTCGTCGCTCACGTGCAGCCGCACGAGGCGATGTTGCGGGCCTGGCTGCGCAGCCGTTTCCCCGCGGGACATGATTTCGACGACATCGTGCAGGAGGCGTTCACGCGCGTATTACACGCAAGGACGACGACGGCGATCGAGTCGCCGAAAGCTTTTCTCTTCGTGACGGCCCGCAATCTCGCGCTCGGCTGGTCGCGTCATCAACGCGTCACGGGCACGGAAAATTCTTTAGCGGAATTCGACCTGGAGGGTGTCTTGGATGAGTCCGCCGATGTACCGCAGGCGGTCGCCCGAGCGCAGGAGCTCGAACTCTTGAGCCACGCCATCCAATCACTGCCGACGCGTTGCCGTCAGATCATCACGCTGCGGAAGATCTACGGTTTATCGCAGCGAGAGGTCGCGGCGGAGCTGGGCATCTCCGAGCACACGGTCGAGGCGCAGGGGACGATCGGATTGCGCAAGCTCGCGGAGTTTTTCGAACGGCTCGAGCGTCAGCGCCCATCACGGCCATGAGTACACCCGGACAAAACGATCTCCCACAGGATCGCGTCGCACGCGAGGCTGCTGCGTGGGTGCTGCGCTGTGATCGCGGACTCGGGCCGGGAGAACAGGACGAGTTTTCGGAGTGGCTGGCGGCTGATCCGCAGCATGGCGCGCAACTTGCGCGGCATCGCCGGCACTGGCAGCGCCTCGACCAGCTGGCGCAATGGCGCCCCGAACATGGAGCGCGGCCCAATCGCGATCTGCTCGCGCCGCCGCTCCGCCGGCGGGTGTTGCGGTTCGTTCCGGTCTCGCTCGCGCTGGCCGCCGCGGCGGCCATCGCGTTCATGGTCTCGCTGCGGCAGCCTTCCACCTCGCACGAAATGAAGGCCGCGAATATTGCCGGACTGGCGCCGACTTCGAGCCAGCGGGTGCTGGACGACGGTTCGGTCGTCGAGCTCAACCGTGACGCGTCGCTCTCCGTGGCCTTCACCGCGGACGAGCGCCGGGTCACGCTCGAGCGCGGCGAGGCGCACTTCGCAGTCGAGAAGGATGCGGCGCGGCCTTTCATCGTGCGAGCGCGGGGCGTCGATGTGCGCGCGGTCGGCACGGCGTTCAACGTGCGCGTAGATCGCACGGCGGTGGAAGTGCTCGTGACCGAGGGCCGCGTGGAGCTCGATGCGCAGGTCGCATCGAGTCCGGCCGCGGAGGCGGCAGGTGAGACAAGTCTGGCCAGGCCGCGTGTGCTGCGCACGCTCGAAGCCCGGCAGCGCGCGGTGGTCTCGCTGGAGCCGGAAGCGCCGGCGCCGCAGGTGGCCACGCTCACCGCGAGTGAGATCGAGCGCGTGCTCGCCTGGCAGCATCGCATGCTCGATTTTACGGGTGCTCCGCTGCTCGAGATCGTCGCCGAGTTCAATCGGCGCAATGTGGTCCAGTTGGTCGTGATGGATCCCGAACTGGCGTCGCTTCGGGTGAGCGCCACGTTGCGGTCCGATAATATTCACGGATTTGTGCGACTGCTCGAGGCCGGCTTCGGCACGCGTGCGGAGCAGCGCGGCGAGTCCGAGATTTTGCTGCGACGCGGGAAGTAGCTCAGGCGCGCGAGCCGCGGCCCCGGTTGCACCCCGGCTTCGTTTGGCCATGCAGCCGACAGGAGGACAGTGTCCGGTTTTCCGAAAATTCTTTTAACGGAAATCAGCCTCGTCGGCATCTTGAAGAGCGACTAACTCCGCCATGCTTCAAGCGATCTCTCCCCGACGCGATGTCCCGTCACGGTGTTGCAACCTCGATCACGCTCCCGCTCGTGCGGATGACGCGGGTTGTCATGTGCCTGCTGCTCGCGTGCTCCACCGCGTTCGGTGCCGACACGGCCCCGCGCGCCTTCGATCTTCCGGCTGGCGACGCGGCGCACACCCTCAAGGTCTTTGCGGCCCAAGCGGATCGCGAGATCATGTTTCCCGTCGATCGACTGGCCGGAACCCAGACAAATCCCGTCAAGGGAATCTACAGTCCGCGCGCCGCACTTGACCGCCTCGTCGCGCAGACCGACCTGACCGTCGTGGAAGACCCGGCCACCGGGGCTTTCCTCGTTAGGCGTGGGCGCGCATCCGAACGCGCCCCATCTGAGCACCAAAACACCGCAGAAGAACTTTCCAAACACGTGAAACGCAAGAACCCCATCGCTCTGTTGACCGGCTGGCTGGCCCTTATGCTGGCTCCTGCTCAGGGAGCGCAAGACGCCGGCGCCCCAGGCGCGACCGCCCCCCTCTCGACCGGCACGCTGACCGGCACGGTCAGCAATTCCGCCACCCGAAATCTCCTCGAAGGCGCGCGCATCGAGCTCCCCCAGCTCGGACTCACCACGCTGACCGACAACACCGGCCGCTTCGTGCTCACGAATGTGCCGCCGGGCGTGCACGACGTCGCCGTGTCCTATATAGGGCTCGATACAGTGCGAACGCAGATGACCATCGAGGCGGGGCAGCGGGCGGTGCGCGACTTCGATCTTACATCGAGCATCTATACAATGCAGGTATTCACGGTCACCGGCGAACGCGAAGGTGACGCCGCGGCGATCACCGCGCAGCGGAACGCCGATAATGTGAAGAACATCGTGGCGATGGATTCCTATGGCAACCTGCCGAACATGAGCGCCGGGGAGGTTGTCATGCGACTGCCCGGTATCGCCGGCAATCCGAGCGATGAAGGGCTCGCTTACGAGTTCAACGTGCGGGGCATGGCGCCGAGCCTCAACACCGTCACGATCGACGGCGGCCTCATTCCGAGCATCGGGGCGAGTCGCAGCTTTCAGCTGCAGAGCATCACCGGCACGATGTTCGAGCAGCTCGAGCTGATCAAGGGACATACGCCGGACAAGGGTGCCGACTCGCTCGGGGGGACGCTCAACATGAAGACCCGCTCGCCGCTGAACCTGCGGGAGAAACGCCGCATTTCATATAGCGGGACGGTTCGCGTGGCGCCCTCCTTCACCGAGCAGATTCCCGCGCGCGAGCAGCACCGGGCGCATCCGCTCTTCACGCTCGGCTACCAGGAGGTGTTCGGCGTCTTTGGCGGCCAGCGCAACCTTGGCGTGGCCGTGAACCTCTTCTATAGCGAAAATGCCGTCGGTGGATTCCGCACCGTGCGCGACTACCAGAATACACCGGACGATCCCGCGTTTATCTGGAGTTATCGCATGTGGGAAAATTACAACAACCGGAAACAGGCGAGCGTGAATGTGAAGATGGATTATCGTTATTCGTTTCACACGAAGTACTCGCTCAACCTCACGATGAACGACAACGTGGAGAAGTTCCGCCGCACGTTCGAGGCACGAGCATGGACCGGCAACGCCAACACGGTGCCCAATGCCACGACCTCCGGAGTGGTCCCCGGCTATACGAACCGCATCACCGAAGTGCGGCCGACCACCGGCTCGAATATCGACAGCACGTCCGCCGGGCCGAATAATTATAATGTGCGGACCTATCAGTCGGATTTTGGAGCCGAACACGAATACGGCCCGCTCCAGCTCGACTATAATGCCGGCATCGCGCGCACTAATCTAAAGCGCGGACACGGCACCGGCGGTTATCTCACGCAGCGCCTCAATAACGTCGGCTGGATTCTCGATCGCACCGATTCGGACCTGTATCCCCGCTTCATCCAGACCGCGGGGCGCGACATGTCCGATCCGGCCAACTACCGGCCGATCGCCAACGGCCTCGAGGTGCGGCCGAATGTCGACGACCAGCGGGTCGCCCAGCTGCGAGGCAATGCGCGCTACCGGCTGCCAACGGCGATGCCCCTCTTTGTGAAGGCTGGTGTCTCCTGGCGGGAGCAATCCTCCGATTTGCGCAACAACTCGCGGCGCTGGAGTTATATTGGCACTGAGGCGCTGCCGTCGGATCCATCGACTGTCAGCTTCGACTCGATCAAGACCGGCCGCGTCATTCCGCGCTGGGACCTCGCGGCGTTGATGCGCAACCGCGAACCCGCCGATCCCTCGCTCTGGCGCGAGGATTTGTATTATAATGAAATGTTGAAGTACACGGGGACACGCGGCGTCACCGAGGCCGTCACCGCCGGTTACCTGATGACGCAGGGCCGGCTTGGCCGCGAAGGCTGGCTCGGGCGGACCGGATTCCTCGGCGGGGTCCGGCGGGAAAAGACGGAGACCGAGAGCTACGGTTGGACGCGCAATCGTTTCGCGAGCACGACTGCTCAGCGCCTGGCCGATCCGGTCGGCACGGCTGCGAGCGACTACGCCGCCAATCGCCGCGATATCAAGGGACGATATATCAAATCGTTTCCGAGCATTCATCTCACGCACGATGTCACCGAGAATCTAAAGGCCCGGCTGAGCTGGTCGACGAGCTTCGGCCGCCCTCCGATGTCGAACCTGATGCCAAACGAGTCCGTGAGCGAGACGGCCCAGACGATCACGATCAACAATCCCGGCCTGCTGCCGCAGACGGCTGAGAACTGGGACGCGACGCTCGAATATTATTTCGAGCCCGTGGGCAATTTCTCGGTCGGCTGGTTTCACAAGGAGATCGAGGACTATATTGTGAGCGGGACGAATGCCGGAGTCGTGGAAGGCGGTCCCGATAACGGTTACAATGGCGAATTCGAAGGGTTCACGATCCTGACACGGTCAAACGCCGGCACGGCGACTGTACAGGGCTGGGAGTTCAGCTATCAGCAACAGTTCACGTTCCTCCCGGGCCTGCTGCGCGGGCTAAGCGGCTCCGCCAATTACACCATCATTGATACCTACGGGAAATTCGACTCGGGCACCTATCGCAAGAACGGAGAGGTGGCGGGTTTTATTCCAAAGGTCGGCAACGTGAGCCTGAGCTGGCGCTACCGGGGCTTCAGCACGCGGGTCCTCTATAATTATACCGGATCGCACATCAGCAGCTATTCCGCCACGAGCCCGTCGCTGAATCTCTATCGCTTCGATCGGAAAACGGTCAACCTGGGCTTCGCCTATCAGGTCCGCCCGACGCTCACGTTGACGTGCGACATATCGAATCTGACCAACGAGCCGCAACGCCTCTACGTCGGAATTCCCGACCGGATGCATACGACCATCATCAACTTCGTCACCGTCACGTTTGGCGTGAGCGGGCGATTCTGATGGGCTCGAGCGACTCGAGCCCGGGGGGCTGCGCGTGGGAGCTGGGCGGTGGATGGGTTTCCGCCGCCTCGCTTCCCCTCCACGCCCCTCGGACGAGGTGGACGCCCAGCCTTGACGCTGGGGCCTTATAATCTGCCAATTTTTTCAGCGTGAATACCACCAACCCCGACTCCCGCGCTCCTCTCACTCGCCGCAGCCTGCTTCAGCAGGCCGGCCTCGGTTTCGTCGGCGCCGCCGGCCTCCTTGCCAGCTCCGGGAATCTCCTCGCCGCCGCGTCGGGCGCGACGAAGGCGCCCGCCAAATCCGCGAAGACGGCGAAGTCCGCGGCGCCGCGTGCTCCCGCGCCCGAACTTGTGCCCCTCAATCGCTTCCCGCGGATGATGCACGACTATTTCCTGCGGCGGATCGCCGAGCAGGAGCGTGCGACCGAGACGGCTCGCGCCAAAATTCGCACGCGACGCGAGGCCGAGGCATTCGTCCGCGAGCGCGTCGAGAAAGTGAAACGCTGCTTCGGGCCACTCCCGCCGAAAACGCCGTTGAAGCCCCGCATCACCGGACGCGTCGAGCGCGATGTCTACACGATCGAGAATGTAATCTTCGAGAGCCGGCCCAACTTTATGGTCACGGGCAATCTATACCTGCCCAAAGGCATTTCGGCGCCCCGGCCGGCGGTGGTGGGAGTCTGTGGCCATTCCCAAAACGGCAAGGCCGCCGGTACTTATCAGTCCTTCGCCCAGGGGCTCGCGCGGCTCGGCTATATTGTTTTGATCATCGACCCTGCGGGGCAGGGAGAGCGGGTGCAGTGGCTCACTGACGAGCTCAAGCCGGTCCTGCGGTACAATACGTTTGAGCATAATTATCTCGGCAATCAGCAGTCCCTGGTCGGCGAGTTCTTCGGTACGTGGCAGGCTTGGGATGGTATTCGCGCGCTCGACTATCTCCTGACGCGCCCGGAGGTGGACCCGAAGCAGGTGATGGTCACCGGCAATTCCGGCGGCGGCACCATCACCACGTGGATGTGCGCGCTCGAGCCGCGGCTGGTCGGGGCGGCGCCCAGTTGTTTCATCAATACGTTTCGACGCATGTTCGAGAGTGAGCAGCCTGCGGATGCCGAGCAGTGCCCGCCGCACACGCTTGCCCTCGGTCTCGATCATTCGGATTTCTTCCTTCCCTTTGCTCCGCGCGCTCTGCGATTGCTCGGACAGGAGCTCGATCCTTTCGACGCCCGCGGCCTCGAGCAGTCTTACGGGCATTTACGCCAGCTCTATACCTTGATGGGCGCGCCGGCGAAGGTGGATCTCTTCATCGGCCCAGACGGCCACGGCTATCATCAGAAAAATCGCGAAGCGATGTACGGCTGGTTCAACCAGCTCACGAAGGTGGCGTCCACGCAGGAGGAGCCGGCGCTCACGCTCGAGCAGGATGCGACGCTGCAATGCACGCCGCGTGGCCAGGTCTCGACGCTCGGCTCCCGCTCCGTGATCTCGTTTACCAATGAAACGGCGCGAGCGCTCGAGGCGCAGCGCCGTGCGCTCGAGGGCGAGGCGCTGCGGCAGGCGGTGGCGGACAAGTTGCAGCTGCCACCGCGCGACGGCGTCCCCGATTACCGGATACTTCCGGCGCCCCGCACCCGCGGTTATCCGAAACGCGCCGCAGGCAACTACGCGGTTGAGACCGAGCCGGGCATCCTGAACATCGTTTATCGACTCAGCGATACCGCGCTGGTGTCGCGGCCGCCGCGCGGCCCGAAACGCGCCGTGCTCTACGTATCCGATCGCTCGGCCGATGCCGAGCTGCGCGAAGAACCGCTGATCAAGGAATTGCTCGCGGCCGACCCTGGCGCCGCATTCTACGCGTGCGATCTGCGGGGCATTGGCGAATCGCAGCCAAACACCACGAACAAGGCCTTCACCGATCCTTACGGCAGTGATTATTTCTACGCGATTTATGGCGTGATGTTCGACCGGCCATATCCGGCGCAGCGCACCTTCGATGTGTTGCGCCTGATCGACTGGTTGAAGGCGAACGGTCACGACGAAATTCATCTGGCGGCGAGAGGCTGGGGGACGATCCCGGCGACGTTCGCGGCCCTGCTCGACGACCGCATCGGGCGCGTCACGCTGAAGCACGCGTTGTCGAGCTACGGCGACGTCGCCAAGGCGGAAGATTACGATTGGCCGCTTTCGTCGTTCCTCCCTGCGGTGTTGAAGACGTTCGATTTGCCGGACTGTTATCGCGCACTGGCCGCGAAAGGCCTGCGCCAGATCGACGTCAAAGGCGCTAAAGCGAACACATAACACCGCGCACCCCATCCCGGAATCGCCGCGAGGCGCTCCGGGATCGGTCGCCGGTTTCGTTCACCGGCCAAGTCTCGGATCGAAGGAGAACGGCTCCGGCTTGCCGATCTTCATGGTTTTGAAATCCGGATGCGCGGCGTTGACCAGGTAGTTGAACTCGCCGGGAACGACCGCGCTCGGCACACGCAACGCGACACTGCGCGCCTCGCGCACCCAGCGCGCGCCGAATTCCTGCGTTTCCGTCGAGTGGGGGAACTGGCGCCAGCTCTCGGGCACACGAGTCGGTTTCTCGATGGCGTTTGCGGCAATCTCTGCGGGTACCAGCACCCAGCATAGCTCCAGCAGCCGCTCCGGATCGTCGACGTTGGCGAGGACTTCGACGATCGCCAGGGCGCGCGACTCGGCTGTATAGGCCACCGGCAATCCAGCAGGAGACCAACGCCCACCGTAGAGCTTCGCACCTTCTCCGTCGTAAGCGGTGTCGGCATAAGTGGCCGAGCACAAACGCCACACCGTGACGGAACTCACGAGAACACGCCGTGCTCGATGCGACCGATGATGTTTTCGACCTCACGCGCGCCCGGCTCGGTCTGCGCGTATTCGAGCGGCGTCTTGCGGCCGAGGGCGACGATGCGGGCGTTGAACCAATTGCGCGTGTTCTCATCTGTGCCGAACACCTGCCTGGCGCGCTCGAAGAGCCGCATCAGCCGCACCGCGCGCTCGCCCTCGGGAATCTTCAAGCGGGCTTTCGTGGCAACCCGCCGTGCGTAGGTGCGTGGCGGAATGTGGATCAACCGTGCCAGCTCATCCGTCGTGAACCCGGCCCTCTTCCCAAACTGCACCAGATCACTGACCGGCAAGCCTTCTTCGACACGCTGGGCCATCGCGGCGTTATCCTGATATTCGGGATACTCGATCGGCTTCGCCTTCGGCGTTTTCATGCATGCACCGTAGCCACCTGCCGTGGTTTCACAAGCAAAACCTGCCAAATGGCAGAGTCGACTCCGCCATTTGGCAATGCCACAGACAGTCAAAATGTGCGCGAGTCCGCTTACTTCAGAACGTCCTTGAGCTTCGCGACATCCTTCCCGCCGCCCATCGCGAAATCCGGTTTGCCGCCGCCCTTGCCGCCAATTTTTGCCGAGATCTCGCCGATGATTTTTCCGGCCTGGTGACCGGCCTTGATTGCACCGGGCGAGCAGAAGGCGACGAGCGCCGCCTTGTCGCCGAGCGCGGCGCCGAGTGTAACGATGCCCTCGCCGAGCTTTGCGAGCACTTGCGAACCGAGGGAGCGCAACGCGTCCTGCGCCTCGACGCTGACGACGGCGGTCACGAATTTCAGCCCGTCGCGCGTCACGGCCTTCGCGGCGAGGTCGTCGGCGAGCGCCGCGCTGGCGCGGGCCTCGAACGCCTTGAGTTTCTTCTCGAGCTCCTTCTGGTGCGCGAGCACGGCCTCGAGTTTCTGCGCGACGTCGTGCGTGCCGGAATTGAGGCGGGCGTTGACTGCGGCGAGTGCGGCATCGCGTTGCGCGACGAACTCGAATGCCGCCTGGCCCGCGACGGCCTCGATGCGGCGCGTGCCGGCGGCGATGGCCATTTCGGCGACGACCTTGATCAGGCCGATCTCGCCGGTCGTCGTCACGTGCGTGCCGCCGCAGAGCTCGCGGCTGTAGCCGCCGATGTCGACGACACGGACGACCGCGCCGTATTTGTCACCGAAGAAGGCGAGGGTGCCTTCGGGCTTCTTGTCGAATTCGGTCTCGTAGGTTTCGACGCGCGCGTTGTCGATGACGCGCTCGTTTACGAGCCGCTCGATCTCGCGGAGTTGCTCGTGTGTGACGGCCTCGAAGTGCGAGAAATCGAAACGCATCCGCTCGGGTGTCTTCGAGGTGCCGGCCTGGCGAACATGCGTGCCGAGGGTTTTGCGCAGCGCCCAATGAATCAAGTGCGCGGCCGAATGGTGGCGCGAGATCGCGCGACGGCGTTCGAAGTCGATCGTGAGCTGCGCCGCGGCGTCCTGCAGTTCGGGCGCGGAGGCGGCGAGGTTCAGCTTCGGGTCGATCTTGTGAAGGTGGCGGCCGGCCTTGTCCTTGACGGTGTCGACGATCGCGATCGTCTGGCCCGCGACGACGGCGGTGCCGCTGTCGCCGGCCTGGCCGCCCATTTCGGCGTAGAACGGTGTGCGGTCGAAAACGAGAAACACGTCGTCGCCGCTGCGCACGACATCGGTGACGATGGCGGGCACGGGTTTGTCGGTGTCGATGACGTATCCGGTAAAGATGGACGCCTCGTAGCTCGCGGCGGCGTCGCCTTCCTTGGCGGCGACGATGATTTCCTTTTTCTGCGCGGCGCGGGCGCGATCGCGCTGCAGGTCCATGAGGCGCTCGAACTCCGCCGCGTCGACAGTGAGCCCACGCTCGGTCGCGAGGAGCTGCGTCATGTCGAGCGGGAAGCCGTAGGTGTCGTAGAGCTCGAAGGCGGCCGCGCCGGGGATGGCACCAGCCGTGGCTGCTTTGTTGAAGATCTGCAGCCCGCGATCGATCGTCCGCCCGAAACTCTCTTCCTCGCTTCGAATCACGCGCCGAATCATGTCCTGTTGTTGCTTCAGCTCGGGGAATACATCTCCGAGCGACTCGACAACCGGGCCGACGAGTTGCTCGAAGAAGCCGACCGCGAGCCCGAGCTTCTTTCCGTAGAGAATGCCGCGGCGCAGGATTCGGCGGATAACGTAGTTGCGGCCTTCGTTGCCGGGAAGGATTCCGTCGGCGATCGCGCACGACACGCAGCGCGCGTGGTCGGCGAGCACGCGGAAGGCGACGTCGATGTTTTCCTGTTCGCTCAGTCCTTCGCGTTTGGTGGGGACGGTCGCGGTGTAGGTTTTCTTCGAGAGCTCGGCGACTTTCGCGAACAGCGGCGCGAACACATCCGCGGCGTAGTTCGACGGATCCTTCGTGAAATCCTTGAAGCCGCCTGTCGTCGCGTGAATGCCCGCGACGCGCTCGAAGCCCATGCCGGTATCGACGTGTTTCGCGGCGAGGGGAGAGAACGTGCCGTCGGCGTTCGCGTTGAACTGGATGAAGACGTGATTCCAGATCTCGATGCAGCGCGGGCTGCTCGCGTTGACGAGCTTGCGGCCCTCGGTCTCGTCGTCGCTCGGCAGCAGGTTGAAATGGATTTCCGAACACGGGCCGCACGGGCCGGTGTCGCCCATCATCCAGAAATTATCCTTCTTGTTGCCGTTCACGATGTGCACGGCGGGATCGAGTCCCTCTTTGCGGAAAATATTCGCCCAGATATCGTAGGCTTCCTGATCGAAGTCGGACGGATCGCCCTTCGATTTATCGGGCGAGTAGACGGTAGCGAAGAGACGCTTCGCCGGAATGCCCCAGATTTTCGTGATCAGCTCCCAGCCCCATTCGATCGACTCTTTCTTGAAGTAGTCGCCGAACGACCAGTTCCCGAGCATCTCGAACATCGTGTGGTGGTAGGTATCGAAGCCTACATCCTCGAGGTCGTTGTGTTTGCCGCCGGCGCGAATGCATTTCTGCGTGTCGGCGGCGCGGGTGTCTTTCGCGGGTTTGACGCCGGCCCACTTCGTGACGTCTGGAGCGCGCGCGCCGAGGAAGATCGGCACGAATTGATTCATGCCGGCGTTGGTGAAGAGCAGGCCGGGCGAATCGGGCAGCAGCGACGACGATGGAACGATCGTGTGGCCTTGCTGCGCGAAAAAATCGAGGAAGCTCTGGCGAATCTGGGCGGAGGTCATGCGGAGAAGTGGCGAGTAGCGAGTAGCGGGTAGCGAGTAGATGGCAGTCGAGAGTGAAAAGATGCGCGTGCGTGATGCTCGCTACTCGCTACCCACTACTCGCTATTTCGATCAAAGATTCGCGATGACGGCGTCGGCCATTTCGCGGGTGCCGACGGATTTTCCGCCGAAGGCGATGTCGCCGGTGCGCGTGCCGCTCGTGACGGCTTTCTTCACGGCCGCTTCGATGCGCGTCGCGATCTCTTCGAGGCCAAAGCTGAAGCGGAGCATCAACGCGACCGAGAGGATCTGCGCGCAGGGATTCGCGATGCCTTTGCCGGCGATGTCGGGCGCGGTGCCGCCGGCGGGTTCGTAGAGCCCGAAGGGCAGGCCGAGGGAATTCTTGCCGGCGCCGAGTGAGGCCGACGAAAGCATGCCGAGCGAGCCGCAGATGACGGCCATCTCGTCGGAGAGGATGTCGCCGAACATGTTTTCGGTCACGAACACGTCGAACTGGTTCGGATTGCGCGCGAGCTGCATGGCGGCGTTGTCGACGTACATGTGGCTCAGCTCGAGGTCGGGCGCGTTTTTCGCGACGTAGTCGGTGACGGTTTTCCGCCACAGGACGGAGGTTTCGAGGACGTTGGCTTTGTCGATCGAGCAGAGTTTCTTTTTGCGCGAGCGCGCGGCGGTGATCGCGGTGGCGGTGATACGCTCGATCTCGCTTTTGCGATAAACCATCGTGTCGATCGCCTGCACGTCGCCATCGGGCAGCGTGGTGGTTTGCTTGGGCTGGCCGAAATAAACGCCGCCGGTCAGCTCGCGGATGCACACGATGTCGATGCCGTCGGGGATGCGGTCGGTCTTGAGCGGCGAGGCGTCGGTGAGCTCGCGATAAAGCAGGCCGGGGCGGATGTTCGCGAAGAGCGTGAAGTGTTTGCGGAGCGGCAGGAGCGCGGCGCGTTCGGGCTGTTCCTTGGGCGGGAGCTTCTCCCATTTCGGGCCGCCGACGGAGCCAAAGAGGATGGCGTCGGATTCTTCACAAAGCTTTAGCGTCGAGTCCGGGAGGGCTTTGCCGTGGTGGTCGATGCCGGCGCCGCCGACGTCGGCCTTGGTGTAGGCGAGCGTGAGGTTTTCGCGCCTGGCCACGTGCTCGAGCACGCGCAGCGCCTCGGTCATGACCTCGGGCCCGATATAGTCTCCAGCAAGGACGGCGAACTTCAGAGTCGGCATAAAGGGAACTGAGGTAGCGTGGGAGGTTACGGAGGGAAAGGGAATTTTCACGATTGCGCGGCAGGGAAAACACCGCGATTTGGGACTCGTGAATCTTCACGTCCTTCCAGCGGGACCCATCCAGACGAATGCCTACCTACTGACTGCGCCAGAGCGCGGTGAAGCGATTTTGATCGATGCGCCGGGAGGCGTCTGGACGCCGGTGAGCGAGATTCTCTCCCGTGAGAAATGCAAACTCGCCGAGCTCTGGCTCACGCACGGGCACTGGGATCACACGCAGGGCGGCGCAAAAGTGGTGCGCGAAACCGGCGCGAAAGTGCGCGCGCACGCTGACGATCGGGTGTTGATCGAAACGCCGGAAGTGATGGATCGCTTCATGGGCGAGCGGATGAATCTCGAGCCGATTCACGTCGATCACTGGGTGAAACAGGACGATTGCTTCGAGGCGCTGGGCGCGACGATCGAGGTGCGGCACGTGCCGGGTCATTGTCCGGGGAACGTGTTGTTTTATTTGGCGGCGCTGCACGCGGCGTTCGTCGGCGACGCGCTGTTCAACGGCAGCATCGGCCGGACGGATCTGCCGGGCGGTGATTTCGAGCAGCTCGAGAATGCGATCCGCGCGCAGATTTATACGTTGCCCGGGGAGACTGTGGTGTTTCCCGGGCACGGCCCCAAAACGACCGTAGCTCAGGAACGCGCAAACAACCCCTATGTCAGCGGCTGATCACGAACACGAAATCTTCATGCGTCGCGCGCTCGCGCAGGCGTACAGCGTCTGGGGCACGACTCATCCCAATCCGATGGTCGGCGCCGTGATCGTGGAGGAAGGCCACGTCGTCGCCGAAGGTGCGACGGCGCCGGATGGCGGGCCGCACGCGGAACGGCTCGCATTGCTCAATCGCGGCAAGACGCCGCGCCCGGGGGCGACGCTTTACGTGACGCTGGAACCGTGTTCGACGGCCGGTCGCACGGGCGCGTGCACGGACGCGATCATCGCTTCGGGCATCAAGCGCGTGGTGGTCGGCGCGACCGATCCGAATCCTGCGCACGCCGGCCGCGGGTTCGAGGTGCTCCGTGCAGCGGGCATCGAGGTGATCGCCGGCGTCCTCGAACGCGAGTGCCACGATCTGAATCTCATCTTCAATCACTGGATCACGACCGGCGGGCCGTTGATTGCGGCGAAGGCGGCGGCGACGCTCGATGGGAAGATCGCGTGCCGCACGGGCGAATCGAAGTGGATTACCAACGAGGCGTCGCGCGCCGACGTGCACCGCTGGCGAAAACTTTTTCCGGGCATCGCGGTTGGCGCGATGACGGTCCTGAAAGACAATCCGCACCTTACTTCGCGGCGCGACGGCGAGGAGGAGTGGTGCCCGGTGCGTTTCGTCTTCGACGGGCTGCTCCGGACCGTGCTCGACAAGAATCTGCCGGCGGTCTTCACCGACAAGTTTCGCGAGCGGACGATTGTCGTCACGACGCCGCACGGCGGTCTCGGCTATGTGCGCAAGCTGCGGGAGATGGGCATCACGGTGTGGACGTTCGAGTCGGCGACGCAGCGCGTGGCGTTTTCGGATTTCCGCAAGAAGTGCGCGGAGGAGCGGATCTCGGGTGTGTTTGTGGAAGGCGGCGCGCAGTTGATCAGCGAATTCGTGCGCGCGAAGCAGCTCGATTACCTGTTCGCGTATCACGCGCCCGTGCTGTTCGCGGACGACAAGGCGAAGACGATTTTCAGCGGCCTGCGCCCGGAGAAACTCGACCAGGCCGTGCGGATGACGGATGTGCGGCACGAGATCTTCGATGGCGACGTATTGATGCGCGGGCACCTCCAGTATCCGGAAAAGTTGCTGATCGACGAGACGGTGTTCGGCGGTCGGTAGCAGGTCGGGTTGAGTGCTGAGAGTTGAGAGCTGAGGGTTCGGAGTGTGGAGAGTTAGGAGTGCAGTCGTGCACGATCATTCTATGAAACGTATACCCCGTTTGACGCGTGGCGGATTCGCTGCGCTGGCTGGTGCCTTGTTTCTCGCAGCGCCGACCTTGATCGTGCGTGGCGCGGCGGGCGATTTCCCGCCGCATCCGGATTCGCTGCGCCAGCCGGGCGTGCCGGTCGGCGAGTTGATCAAGTTTCAGTTCGGGAGCTCGAAGCTCTTTCCGGGCACGACGCGCGAGGTCACGGTGTATGTGCCGAAGCAATACGATCCCGCGAAGCCGGCGTGCGTCTACGTGAATCAGGACGGCGTGCAATGGCAGGCGCCGGTCGTGTTCGACAACCTGATCGCGCGCGGCGAGCTGCCGGTGATCGTGGGAGTCTTCGTGCGACCGGGCGTCGTGAAGGCGCGGGACGGTGCGGCGGCGCTCGATCGTTTCAACCGCAGCTTCGAATACGACGGGCTGGGCGACAACTACGCGCGTTTCCTGCTCGAGGAGCTCCTGCCTGCCGTGGAAGCCAAAAGCACGGCCGATGGGCGTGCGATCAGGCTTTCGAAATCCGGGAACGACCGCGCGATTGGGGGCTCGAGCAGCGGTGCGATCGCGGCGTTCACGGCGGCGTGGGAGCGGTCGGATGCGTTCAGCCGGGTGTTCAGCAATGTCGGAACGTTTGTCGGGCTGCGCGGCGGCGATGGCTACCACACATTGATTCGGAAGTACGAGCCGCGTGCACTGCGGGTGTTTCTCGTGGATGGCTCGAACGACAACAACATTTACGCCGGCGATTGGTGGATGGCGAACCAGACGCTGGAGCGTGCGCTGACGTTTGCCGGCTACGATGTGAAGCACGTGTGGGGCGAGGGCGGGCACAACCAGAAGCACGGCACCGCGGTGTTTCCGGATGCGATTCGCTGGTTGTGGAAGGGCTGGCCGGAGCCGGTGCGTTCGGCCGCGCCGACGAAGAACGCGGTGCTGAGCCAGGTGCTGATTCCGGGCGAGGGCTGGCAGCTCGTCGGCGAGGGCTACCGACTCTCGGAAGGCGCCGCGACGAATGCACAAGGCGAAGTCTTCTTCACCGATATCCCGAATTCGAAGGCGTATCAGATCGGCTTGGACGGGCAGGTGCATCTCGTGCGCGAGAACACGCAGCGCGCGAACGGCCAGGCGTTCGGGCCTGACGGGCGGCTCTACGTTGTCGCGGCTGGCGCGCAGCAAATCGTCGCAGTCGACACGGCCGGGAAATCGGAAGTGATCGCGGAGGGAATTGCCGGGAATGACGTCGTGGTGGCGCGAAACGGAAACATCTACGTCACGAATCCACCCCCGGGGTCGGGTCCCGCGAACGCGCCGAGCAAGGTGTGGCTGATCAGGCCCGACGGCGCGAAGCAGGTGGTCGACACCGGGCTTCGCTTTGCGAACGGCGTGACGTTTTCACCCGATCAGTCGCTGTTGTATGTGGCTGATTATCGCTCGCACTGGGTCTATAGTTTCCAGGTCCAGCCGGACGGAACGTTGGCGCACAAACAGCGTTATTACTGGCTGCATGTTTCGGACGACGTCGACGACAGCCGTGCGGATGGGATGAAGGTGGATCGCGATGGGCGGCTTTATGTCGCGACGAAGCTCGGGATTCAGGTTTGTGACCAGGCGGGACGCGTTAATGCGATCATTCCGACGCCGAACGGTCGGATCACGAATCTCACGTTCGGCGGGCCGAAGTTCGACACGATCTTCGCGACGTGCGGCGACAAGGTCTACAAGCGCAAGGTGAACGCGGTGGGCGTGCATGCCTGGGCCGCGCCACACAAGCCGGCCGCGCCGCGGCTGTGACCGGGCGCCCTCCGCTCCCAAGGCTCGGCAAAAAAATTGGAGGGTCGGGCTTCACGGGTTTTGCCGGACTCCAGAACCCCTTCCGGATCCGCCCCGCGGCTTCATCAACCCGACCCTCCTTCGTCATCTTTTCGTCAATCGATGAAGAAGGCACGTCGGCTGACTACCGGAATTCCGGTAGACAACTTGCTTGACGTGCCACGGCAGGGAATTTTCGAGCCTGGCTGCTCGCGCAGCCCTTATCGAATCTGCGGCCGGCGAACTCCTTCGATTGGTCTCGCGCCCCGCGGTTTGGGACCGGACAAGCGCGGCGGGTGGTTGTTTATTCGAGGACGGACCGCAATTTCATGATCGCGGCGGTCTCGGAATCGCGCGTCTGGCCGTCGCTGGCGGCGAGATCCTTCGCGAGCTTGAGCGCAAGTTCACGACTTGATTTGTGCGGCAACCGGACCTTGAGGCTTTCGAAGAAATCGTGGCGCGCCGCGTCGTCCGACAACGCCCGGGTAACCGCCCCGGTCGATTTCTCCTCGTAGGATTCGTAGGAGATGCCGGGATCCCAATCCAGCGTCCGCGCGGTGGCTTCGATGAATTCGTCTTCGCTCACCGCGATATGCTTGTCCGCAAACATGGTGTAATGGAGGACGTCGACGATCGCTTCGCGTGCCGCTTGCGTCAGGCCATCACTGGATTTCGTCGCTGATCGAAAAAGGTTTTTAAAGGGCATGGGGCAGGGCGCCACCGTGGCCGGGCGGCGGTGTTCACGCGACACCAAATCGCGAGCCGATCCGGCTGCAGCCGGGTCTCACGGCCGGGAGCCGGCGCGGGCGCAGAACTCGAAAAACCTGCGCCCGCGGGCGTGTGCGCCAGCTCACCCGGCGGTGCGGACGCGAATGAGCAGATCCTTCGCTTCGACGGTGTCGCCGAGCGCGACGTGGAGCTCCGAGATGATGCCGTCGCACGGAGCGTAGACGGTGTTCTGCATCTTCATCGCCTCCATCATGAGGAGCTTGTCGCCCTTGGTGATTTTGCCGCCGACGCTGACATTGAGCTGGGCGATCAGGCCCGGGATCGGTGCCGGCACTTGCGTCGGGTCGTTGAGATCGGCTTTCGGACGCGCTTTTGTTTTCGGCGAGATGCTCTTGTCGAGGATGAAGGTTTCGCGACCGATACCGTTGAGCTCGTAGCTGATCGCGCGGCGGCCTTCCTTGTCGGCCTGGCCGATCGAGATGAGGCGGATGATGAGAACTTTTCCTTCCTCGATGCTGACGGAAATCTCCTCGCCCGGCTTCAGGCCATAGAAGAACGCGGGCGTGGGAAGCACGGAGACGTTGTCGTAGGTCTGGTGATGCTTCGCGTAATCGGCGAAGACCTGCGGGTACATCAGGTGGCTGAAGACGTCGTCGTCGGTGGCGGGCCGCTTGAGTTTTTCCGAGAGCTCGGCCCGCACTTTCGCGAGGTCGATGGTCGCGGCGGACGACGTGGCCGAGGTCTGAGAGTTGAGCGTCGAGTGACCGGACTTTCGAGCCGCGGGTTTCTTGAGCGTGGCTTCGTAGCGGGCCCGCGCCTGCTTGTGGCGCTCGGGCCCGAGAACGACGAGCGAGACCTGCTGCGGCCAGCCGCCTTCGGGCCAGCCGAGGCCGCCCATCATCATGTCGATCACGCTCTCGGGAAACGCGGTCGTGCCGGGCTCGAGGTTCACGACATCGACGGGCTTGATGCCTTTGCTGAACAGGAAGAGCGCCATGTCGCCGACGACCTTGGAGCTTGGCGTGACTTTCACGATGTCACCAAAAAGCTGATTCACTTCCGCGTAGGTGCGCGCGATCTCGGGCCAGCGGTGGCCGACGCCCATCGAGGCGGCTTGCTCCTTGAGGTTCGTATATTGGCCGCCGGGCATCTCGTGCAGGTAGACTTCGGCGGAGCCGCTTTTCGGTGCGGTGTCGAAGGGGCGGTAATAATCGCGAACGATTTCCCAGTAATCGGAAAACTCGTTGAGCGCGGGCAGATCGAGCTGGGTGTCGCGGGGCGTGTGCTGGAGCGCGGCGACGACCGAGTTGAGGTTTGGCTGCGAAGTACTGCCGCTCATCGCGGCGAGCGCGAGGTCGACGACATCGACGCCGGCATCGGCGGCGCGAAGCACGCTCGCGGAGGCGATGCCACTCGTATCGTGCGTGTGGAAATGAATCGGGAGGCCCACCTCTTCCTTCAGGGCCTTGACGAGCTTCGCGGCGGCGTAGGGGCGGCAGAGGCCGGCCATGTCCTTGATCGCGAGGAAATGCGCGCCCATGCGCTCGAGCTCCTTCGCGACGCGCACGTAGTATTGGAGGGAGAACTTGTCGCGGCGATCGTCGAGGATGTCGCCGGTGTAGCAGAGCGCGGCCTCGCAGACGGCGTGGGTCTGGTTGACGGCCTCCATCGCGACACGGAGGTTCGGCAGATAATTCAACGAGTCGAAGACGCGGAAGATATCCATGCCGCTCGACGCGGCGTGCTTCACGAAGCCGGCGACAACGTTATCGGGATAGTTCGTGTAGCCGACGGCATTCGCGCCGCGAAAGAGCATCTGGAAACAGATGTTCGGCACGCGGGCGCGGAGCTGGCGGAGGCGCTCCCAGGGATCCTCGTTGAGGAAACGCATGGCGGTGTCGAACGTCGCGCCGCCCCACATCTCGAGCGAGAAGAGGTTGGGGGCGCGGCGGGCGAGCACGTCGGCGGCGGCGAGCATGTCGTAGCTGCGTACGCGCGTCGCCATGAGCGACTGATGCGCATCCCGCCAGGTCGTATCCGTGATCAGGAGACGTTTTTGTTTCAGCGTCCACGCGGCGAATTTCCGCGGGCCGAGCTCGAGGAGCTTCTGGCGCGTGCCCGGTGGCGGGACCAGGGTGCGGTCGTAGACGGGCACCGGCGCGGTGAGAAACGGCTTGTCGGGCTTGAAGCCTTTGGCGTGCGGGTTGCCGTTGACGATGACGTTGCCGATGAAGGTGAGGAGCTTGGTGGCGCGGTCGCGGCGCGGCTTGAACGAGAAGAGCTCGGGCGTGGTGTCGATCAGCGTCGTCGTGGCCTGGCCGGTGCGAAACTGCGGGTGGGCGATGACGTTTTCGAGGAACGGGATGTTCGTCTTCACGCCGCGGATCCGGAACTCGCTCAGCACGCGCCGGGCGCGGTTCATGGCGATCTCGTAGGTCTGGCCGCTGGTGATGCTCTTCACGAGCATCGAGTCGTAGAACGGCGTTATGACAGCGCCGGCGTAGCCCATGCCGCCGTCGAGCCGGACGCCGAAGCCGCCGGGCGAGCGATACGCCATGATGCGGCCGTAGTCGGGCATGAACTTGTTTTCCGGATCCTCGGTCGTGATCCGGCACTGGATGGCGAAGCCGTTGCGCGGGATTTCCGTTTGATACGGCATGCCGACTTCCGGCGAAAAGAGCGCGTGGCCCTGGGCGACGAGGATCTGGGCGCGGACGAGGTCGAGGCCGGTGATGACTTCGGTCACCGTATGTTCGACCTGGATACGCGGGTTCATCTCGATGAAGAACCACTCGTGGCGGTCGAGATCGTAGAGGAATTCGACCGTGCCGGCGTTGTCGTAGCGGATCTCGCGGGCGAGGCGCGCGGCGGCATCGCAGAGCTCGCGGATGATTTGTTCCGGGAGGCCGAAGGACGGGGCGACCTCGATGACCTTCTGGTGACGGCGCTGGACGGAGCAGTCGCGCTCGTGGAGGTGGAGGACGTTGCCGTGCTTGTCGCCGAGGATCTGGACCTCGATGTGTTTCGCGCGCGGGATGTATTTCTCGAGGAAAACGGCGGGATTGCCGAAAGCGCGGCCGGCCTCGGCCTGCGCTTCGTCGAGCAGGTTGGCGAGCTGCTCGGGTTTCTGCACGACCCGCATGCCGCGGCCGCCGCCGCCGAAGGCCGCTTTGATGATGAGCGGAAAGCCGATCAATTTCGCGGTCTTCAGCGCCTCGTTGCGATCGACGATCGGATTTTCGGTGCCGGGGAGCACGGGGACTCCGATGCGCTGGGCGACGGCGCGCGCGGCGGTCTTGTCGCCCATCATGTCCAGCAACTCGGGGCGCGGCCCGACGAAGATGATGCCGGCGCGCTCGCAGGCGCGGGCAAACTCGGCGTTTTCCGAGAGGAAGCCGTAGCCCGGGTGAATGGCATCGACGCCATGTTCTTTCGCGACGGCGACGATGCTGTCGATGTCGAGGTACGCGGCGACGGGACCTTTGCCGGCGCCGACCTGGTAGGCTTCGTCGGCCTTGTAGCGGTGGATGCAGAGCCGGTCTTCCTGGGCAAAGACTGCGACGGTGCGCAGGTGAAGCTCGGTGCCGGCGCGGAAAATGCGGACGGCGATCTCGCTGCGGTTTGCGGCCATCAATGTCTTGATGGGACGGACAGCGACAGGCGCGGGGCTGGCGCTGGAGCCGGGCTTTGAGGACATTGCGGGGAGGGTCGTGGGCTTGGCAGACATCAGGACGAAAACAGCGGGATTTAGGGGGTTGTCGGTCGAAGGGGAAGACGCAAGTTTATGCAGGCAAGGCGAGCGACGCGTCGGGCGAAAGTGCGGCAGGGCGTCGCGTGGCTGGGCTCGGCGGGAGAAATGGGGCGGCCCTTGCGACGCGACCCGCCGAGGAGCGGAGCAAAGGAAGCGGCGGAAAACCAGTCCTTGAGCCGGGCATATATAAACTGCGGCAGCGGCGCAGGAAATTCTCCGCGGTGGCTTGCGGCGGGCTTGCAGGCGGCGAGGGGCTCTGACTTCGTCGCGCAGTTTTCCCCATGACCTCGATGCTTTCGCGGATCCCCACGTTGGTCGTGAGCACGTTGCTGCTCGCCGGCCTCGCGTGGGCGAAATCGTATCGTGTGACCGTGGCGGCGTCGGACGCCGATCGCGCGGTGCAGGTGATCGAAGTGGGGAAGCTGCCTGCCAACGCGGGAGCGATCTGGCTCGCGCACGGCGAGGGCGATGCGGCGGCGATGACGCTTCCGGTGCAGGTGGCGGAGGACGGTGCGGCGACGTTCATCGTGCCCGCGCAAAAGGCGCGGCAAACGCTCACCTTTATCCTGGAGGAAGGCATGACAGCGGCGGCCGGTACGACGGGCGTCGCCGTGAACCGGAACGCGGGCAACCTTCAGGTTACCGTCGGCGGCAAGCTGGCGTTCGCCTATCAGATGGACAAGGACGCGCTGCCGCGGCCGGACATCAAATCGGAATATAAACGCGCGGGCTATCTGCATCCGATCGCCACGCCTTCCGGCACGGTCGTGAGCGACGATTATCCGGTGCAGCACGTGCATCACCATGGGATCTGGACGCCCTGGACCAAGACATCCTTTCAAGGCCGCAAGCCCGACTTCTGGAACATGGGACAGAAGACGGGCACGGTGGAATTCGTCGCGCTCGATCGCACGTGGACCGGGCCGGTGCACGGCGGATTCGTGGCGCGGCATAAATTTATCGATCTCTCGGCGCCGTCGCCGGTGGTGGCGCTGCACGAGACGTGGGAGGTTACTGGATACAAGGTGCCGGCGGGACCGGTGAACGGCACGGTATTCGAGCTGGTGGTGACGCAGACCTGCGCCACCGACGATCCATTGATCCTGCCGGAGTATCACTACGGCGGCTTCGGGTTCCGTGGTCGCGGCGAGTGGCTCGGCAGGGACAAGGCGAAATTCCTGACGTCGGAAGGTACCACGGATCGCGTGAAGGCGAATCACGAGCGAATGCGCTGGGTGCATCTCTGGGGCGACCTCGCGGGCGGACCGGCGGGGCTCACGGTGATGGGACATCCGGGAAATTTTCGGGCGCCGATGCCGGTGCGCGTGCATCCGAACGAGCCCTATGTCTCCTTTATCCCGTCGCAGCTCGGCGAATGGAAAATCGAGCCCGGCCGGCCGTATGTGGCGCGGTACCGGTTCGTGGCGTTCGATGGCGCGCCGGATCGGGCGCAGCTGGACGCGTTGTGGAATGGTTACGCCGTGCCGGCGGTCGTGAAGGTGGAGGGCAAGCCGTAGCCCACGTAGCCCGCTTCGGGAGAAGCGGGCTCAGTTTCTCCGCTTTAACTTTCTTAATCATGGAAAAAACCGCACCCGATAAAAAAAGGCTATTTGCCGTTCTGCTTGCCGCGTTTCTCGGCTGGATGTTCGACGGGATGGAGATGGGAATATTCCCGCTCATCGCGCGACCGGCGTTGCTGCAGATGCAGCAGGCGCAGGGACTCGCTCTCACCGATGCGTTCGTCGGCCAATGGATGGGCTACGCGACGGCGGCCTTCCTGCTGGGCGCGGCGCTTGGAGGCGTGGTGTTCGGCTGGCTGGGCGACAAGATCGGCCGCGTGCGCGCCATGGCGGCCAGCATCCTCGTCTATTCGTTGTTCACCGGCATGATTTATTTCGCGGCCGAGCCGTGGCATCTGGCGGCTTGCCGGTTCGTCGCTGCGCTCGGGATGGGCGGCGAGTGGTCGCTCGGCGTCGCGCTCGTCATGGAGGTGTGGCCTGAAAAACATCGGCCGCTCATGGCCGGCATCATAGGCGCGGCCGCCAATGTGGGCTTTGCGTTGATCGGCATCCTGACGATTTTCGTGAAGGTGACGGTCGATTCGTGGCGTTGGGTGGCACTCGTCGGCGCGGCGCCGGCGTTGTTGACGTTTATCATCCGGCTGTTCGTGCCGGAGTCGGAGAAGTGGCACGCCGCGGTGAAATCGAGCCCGGTGAAGACGCGGCCGCTCAGCGAGATTTTCGGCGCGAAACTCATCAAGAATACCCTGCTCGCCACGGCGTTGTCATCGGTCGCGCTCATCGGCACCTGGGGTTCGGTACAGTGGCTGCCGGTCTGGGCGGACCAGATGGCGGGTGCAGCGGATCCGGCGGCAAAGGGCTACACGGGCATGCTGTCTGGCGTGGGTGCGATCATCGGCTGCCTGCTCGGCGCATATATCGGCCGGTTCATCTCGCGGCGGATGGCCTATTTTCTGTTGAGCCTGGGCTCGCTGTTGCTGTGCGCAGCGTTGTTCCGCGGAGTCGATTCGTACGGAACGACGTTCCTCGTCCTGACGTTCCTCGTCGGTGGGTTCACGGCGGCATTCTATGGATGGTTGCCGCTCTATCTGCCGGAGTTGTTCCCGACTCGCGTGCGTGCAACCGGTCAGGGTCTTTCCTTCAACGCCGGCCGCATTCTCGCTGCCGTGGGCGCGGTCCAGATGGGCGTCCTGATGCAGACCTTCGATGGCAGCTACGCGCGCGCAGGCGCTGTGATTACGCTCATTTACATCGTCGGATTGGTGATCATCTGGTTCGCGCCGGAGACCAAGGGCAAGCCGCTGCCCGAGTAAGTTTCGGCATCGAATCGCGTCAGGCTTTCGCCGTCGGCCCCTCACGGGGCCGGCGGTTTTTTTTTCGCCACCGCACTGCTACGGTTCCCTTCGCGGGAGCGGGATTTTTCCGATGAGAAGCTGGGAATTTTTTCTCCTTCACTCGCAGAATTCACCTGCACACGGTGGTCGGATCCAGCCCGCGCGCGGACTGTGCGCCTGGCGATCGTAAAACGGCTTTTCTGAACATTGGCCACGCCTCGCGCCAACTCTCGCAGCAAGATGTCGCCCGCTGGCCCGGGCGGTGATGACACCACGCACCTGCAACCGGCGGGTGCGGCTGCGGCGGCGGGGAAGAAAGCGCCCAGGAAAAAGGCGCGGAAACCTGTGGCCGGGCTGACCGGTGCTTCGTCCGCGCTGGCATCACGCTTTGCGAACGAGTTTGTCGCGTTGCAAAGCGGCAGCCCGCTGCTGACGGACGCGGCGAAGCCGCCGACGGGCGACCAACCGGCCCAGAGCGGCGAGCGACGCTTCTGCGAGTTGCTGCAGGCGCTGCCGGCGGCGGTCTACACGTGCGATGCGAGCGGACGGATCGACACGTTCAACGCGGCGTGCGTCGAGCTTTGGGGGCGCGCGCCCAGGGTGGGGGTCGACCTCTGGTGTGGAGCGGTGGAGATTTACCGGCTCGATGGTTCGCAGCTCCCGCTGGACCAATGCCCGATGGCGATCGCGATCAGGGAGGATCGGCCGGCGGGGGGAGAGGAACTCATCATCGGCCGTCCCGACGGTTCGCGACGGCATGTCATCCCGCATCCGCGGCGGTTGTTCGATGCGCAGGGCCGGCTTACGGGAGCGATCAACATGTTGATCGATGTCACGGACCAGAAGCGCGCGGAACTCGGTTTGCGCGAGAGCGAGGCCCGGCTGCGCCTGGCGGTGAAATCCGGAAAGCTCGGAATCTGGGAGTGGGACATCGCGAGCGATCACGTCACCTGGAACGATTCGCTCTATGAAATCCATGGTCAGGACCGGGCGTCGTTTCCCGCGACGACGACAGCGTATCTCGATTTGATTCATCCGGACGATCGCAAGCCGGTGGAGCGCGCGATCCAGAGCAGCCTCGAGCATGATGTGCCTTACGAGCTGGAGTTTCGGGTCCTCCGGCCGGGTGGCGGCATCGTCTGGCTTTTTACCAACGCGGTCGTGGTGCGGGAAAACGGCCGGCCCGTGCGGATGCTGGGCGCGAGCTTCGACATCACGGCCCGCAAGCACGCGGAGCTGGGTTTGCGCGAGAGCGAACTGCGTTTCCGCACGCTCGCGAATCACGCGCCGGTGGGAATCTTCCTCACCGGCGTCCACGGCCACGCCCTGTTCTTGAACGACACGTGGTGCGCCATGGCCGGCATCACGGCGGACCAGATGCGCGGGAAACTGTGGACCAAGGCGCTGCATCCGGACGATCGAGATCGCGTGACGCGCGAATGGCTCGAGGCCGTGAACGAACGCCGGCGCTTCGATGCGGAGTATCGCTACCAGCGGCCCGACGGCACGATCACGTGGCTGCAAGGCAGCACGGTGGAATTTCGCAACGCCCGGGGCGAGGTCACCGGCTTTATCGGGACGGTGGTGGATATCACCTCGCGGAAGGCCGTGGACGATGCGCTGCGGGAGAGCGAGAAACGTTTCCGCACACTCGCCAGCCACGCGCCGGTCGGCATTTTCCAGACCGATGCTTCGGGCGAGACCGTGTTCGTCAACGAGAGCTGGTGCGCCATGACGGGGCTCACGGTGGAGGAGGCGATGGGGCGCGGGTGGATTCGCGCGATGCACGAAGACGATCGGGCCCGCGTGGCCGCGGAGTGGGCGTCGGCGCTGTCGGAGAATCGCGCCTCGGCCGCGGAGTATCGTTTTGTCCACGCCGACGGCAGCATCAGCTGGGTGCAGGGCAATGCCGTGCAGCTGCACGATGATGCGGGTCGGTTGGTCGGCTACATCGGCACGGTTTCGGACCTCACGCAACGCAAGGCCGCCGAGGAGCGCTTGCGCGCGCGCGAGGAGCAACTGCGCCTGATCACGACGAATGCGCCGATCATTCTCGCGCATTGCGATCGCGAGGAACGCTACCTGTTCGTGAATCGCGCTTACACGGAGCGCTTCCGCTGCGAGCCCGAAACGGTGCTGGGCCGCACCGTTCGCGACGTGCTCGGACCCGAGGCGCACGCGGAGTTGCGGCCGCAGATCGAGCGGGTACTCAACGGAGAGACGGTCACGTTTGAAATTGAGATTCCGTATCGCGATTTGGGCCGGCGATTCATGCGGGCAGCCTATACGCCGGACGTGGCGGAGGACGGCAGCGTGCGCGGTTTTCTCTGTGCGATCAGCGACCTCACGGAGCGCCGTGCAATGGAGATTGCGCTCGGTGAGAGCGAGGCGCGCTTCCGGCAGCTCGCCGACTCGATGCCGCAGATCGTCTTTGCCGCGGATGCGAATGGGAAAGCCGACTACTACAATCGTCGCTGGTTTGAATTCACGGGGGCGACGGAAGGAGTTTCAGGCGATGAGAGTTTTCTGCCGATCCTGCATCCGGATGACCGGCAGCGCTGTCTCGACGCGTGGTACGGGAGCGTCGCATCGGGCAAACCCTATCAGATCGAGTATCGTTTCCATTCCCCGGCGCACGGCGAGTATCGCTGGTTTCTCGGCCGGGCCCTGCCGGTCCGCGACGAGCAGGGCCGAATCGTGCGGTGGTTCGGCACCGCGACCGATATTCACGATTGGAAACTCGTGCAGGAGGAGCTGCGCCAGGCGCAGGCGCAGTTGCAGGCGCACGCCGATGAGCTCGAGGTGCGGGTGGCTGAACGCACGGCATCGCTGAGCGAAGCCGTGGCGCAGATGGAGGAGTTTTCCTACAGCGTGTCGCATGATCTGCGCGCTCCGCTGCGGGCGATGAACGCCTACGCGCAGGCGCTTGCGGAGGACTATGGTCCGCAGCTCGATGATACGGCGCGGAACTACGTTGAGCGGATTCAGCGCAGCAGCGTGCGGATGGAAAAGCTCACGCACGACGTGCTCACGTACAGTCGCGTGGCGCGCGCGGAGATCGAGTTGACCGAGCTCAATCTCGAACTGCTCCTGCGCGACGTGGTGATGCAATATCGGGAACTGCAGCCGCCTGCGGCGAATCTGGACATCGCGGCGCCGCTTCTCGGCGTGCGCGGCCACGAATCGTCGCTCGGCCAGTGCCTCGCCAATCTGCTGACCAACGCCGCCAAGTTCGTCGAACCCGGCGAGACGCCGCGGATCTGCGTGCGCACCGAGCCGGCCGGGGATCGCGTGCGCGTGTGGATCGAGGACAACGGCATCGGCATCGCGCCGGAATACCAGGCGAGGCTGTTCCGGGTGTTCGAGCGCGTGCCGACGCGGCATGCCTACGATGGGACCGGCATCGGCCTGGCGATCGTGCGCAAGGCGACGGAAAAAATGGGCGGCGATTGCGGCGTCGTCTCCGGCGGCCCGGGAGGCAGCCGCTTCTGGATCGAATTACCGAAGTCGCAACTATGAATCTGGCCGGCCGGACGCTGTTGCTCGTCGAGGATAACGAGGACGATGTTTTCATCTTCACCCGCGCATTCAAGCAAGCGCAGCTCACGCATCCGCTCCAGGTGGCGCGCGATGGCGAGGAGGCGACCGATTATTTGCTCGGGCGCGGGGCGTTTGCCGATCGCTCGAAGTTTCCGCTGCCGTTCCTGGTGTTGCTCGATTTAAAGCTGCCGCTGAAGAGCGGGCTCGAGGTGCTGGAAACCATCCGCGAGACGCCGGCGCTCGCCAACCTGTGCGTGGTCGTGCTGACCTCCTCCGCCGAGGAGCGCGACGTCGTCCGGGCGCACGAGCTCGGGGCGCAAGCCTATCTCGTGAAACCGCCGTCGACGCGCCCGTTGCTCGATGCGATCACCGCCGTGAAAGCGCGGCTCAGTGGCGCGCCGGCCAGCGTAATTCCGAAGATTTCCGGCAATTTGCTGGACGACGCAAAGTTGCTCGAACGTGCGGCCACGAAGCGCGAGTGAGGCGCGCGCAGCCGGCGACCAGGAGTGTTGTTCCGCGCCTCCAGGGCTCCGGGATGATTTCCCGCCGTATCACGGGCGCGGTGCGGGATGTAGCGCGCGATAGACGGCGTGCGTGAGCTCGTCGGTGGTGAACGGCTTGGCGAGCAGTTCGACCTGACCGAGTTCGTCGAGCGCTTGCGGCGAGATTTTTGAAAAGTAACCGGACATGATGACGACCGGGAGCGTGACATTGAGCCGGCGCAGCGCGGCGGCGAGTTCAGTGCCCTGCATGCCGGGCATGGTCTGGTCGGTGATCAACACCGCGCATTGCGTCGGGTCGTTCTGCATCTCGGCGAGGCAGTGCTCGGCCGAGCTGTAGGTGAGCGCGCGGTAGCCTTTGTTCTCGAGCACGAGCTTCGTGCAGCTCGCGACGACCTCCTCATCGTCGACGACGCAGATGTATTCCCCGCGGCCGCGTGGCGCCGCATCGAGCTCGGTGTCGAGCGCCGCGTTGTCGTCGCGAGTCGTCGGCAGATAAACGTGAAACGTCGAGCCGGAGCCGGGCGAGCTCTCGACGTCGATGACGCCGCGGTGCGAGCGCACGATGCCATGCACGACGGCGAGGCCGAGGCCCGTGCCCTCCCGCGTGTTCTTCGTCGTGAAAAACGGGTCGAAGATCCGACGGCGCGTCGGCTCGTCCATTCCATGACCGGTGTCGCTGACCGAGAGCCGCACGTAGCTGCTGGCCGGCGGACCGCCGAGCGTGAGCGCCAGGTCGGGCGTGACTTCGGCTGGCTCGAGCGAGATGCGGAGCACGCCGCCGCCGTGACGCATCGCGTGAGCGGCGTTGGAGCCGAGATTGAGGATGACCTGATGCACCTGCGTGGCGTCCGCATGCACCGCACCGCAGTGCGGCGCGAGGTGGGCGTCGATCGTGATGTTCGCGGGGAGGGTGGCGCGGAGAAAACGGCGCGCTTCCTCGACGACGAGCGAGAGGTCGATGGGGCCGTGTTCGCCGCCGCCGCTCTGGCGGCCAAAGGTGAGGATCTGCTCGACGAGCTCGCGGGCGCGGAGACTGGCGTTGCGCGCCTCGTTGAGGCACACGTGGGCCGGATGATCGCTGGGGACGGAGTCGGCGGCGAGCTCGTGGTAACCGATGATGCCGGTGAGGAGATTGTTGAAATCGTGCGCAATGCCGCCGGCGAGCGTGCCGAGCGTTTCCATTTTTTGCGCCTGGAACAGTTGGGTCTCCAGCTCGCGCCGGGCCTCTTCGCTTTCGTGGCGCGAGGTGATGTCCTGAATGGCGCCGTGCACGCTGGTGGCTTTGCCGTGGCGGAATTCCCCATGCCCGAGGATGCGGACGCGGATGCGGCGTCCGCGCGCGGTGAGGAGCGGAACCTCGATGTCGAACGAAGGGGCGCCTGGCGTCGCTCCGCGCAGGGAACTCTGCAACGTCGCGAGCGCTTCGGGCGGGAAGAACTGCCACACGCTCTCGATGGTCGGCTCGAAGCTTTCGTCGACCTCGTGGATGCGTCGCGTGCCGTCGGTCCACGTGACGCGTGAGGTCTGCAGGTCGATCTCCCAGCCGCCGATCTGCGCGAGACGGCTGACTTCGTTGGCGAGATCCTCGGTCTTGTGCAGCCGTTCCTCGAGCTGCTTGCGCGCATTGATGTCGGTGTGCGTGCCAGCCATGCGCAGCGGGCGGCCGTCGGCGGCGCGCCGGACCACGCGGCCGCGATCCAGAATCCAGCGCCAGCTCCCGTCCTTGGCGCGCATCCGCAGCTCGTGTTGATAAAACGACGTGCGTTGGGCGAAGTGCTCGCGGATCGCGACTTCGTTGGCAGGAAGGTCGTCGGGGTGGGCGAGGGATTTCCAGCCTTCATTGCTGGCGATCAGCTCGCCGGGTTCGTAGCCGAGCATGCGGGCCCAGCGTTCGTCGTGGTAGACTTCGCCGGTGACGACATCCCAGTCCCAGACCGCATCGTTGGTGCCTTCGATCGCGAGCTGCCAGCGCTGCTCGGCGAGATCGAGCGCCTGCTCGAGTGCCGCCTCGCCGCTCACGTCGCGCGTGAGTCCGACGATGCGGATGGGCCGGCCGTTGTTATCGCGCTGCAGGTAACCGTGCGACTCGATGTGCCGGACGCTGCCATCGGGGCGGGCAACGCGGAAGCGACTCGAGTAGTCGGAGAGCTCACCGCTGATGAGCCGCTGCACATGCGTGACCGTCTCCTCGCGGTCCTCGGGATGCACGAGTTTTTCCCATTGGAGCGAGTGGCGGTCGAATTTTTCCGGCGGGATGCCGTAGATCTCCATCACGCGTTCGTCCCACAGCCACCGCTTGGCGATGATGTCGTATTCCCACACGCCGAAGTTCGACGAGCGCAGCGCGAGGCGCAGGCGCTCGTTCAAGGTGCGCGTGTGGAGGGTGGCTTCGCGCTCGGCGGTCACATCGCGTTCGGTGCCGGTGATGCGGACAGGATTGCCCTGTGCATCGCGCTGCACGATGGCGCGTGACTCCACGAAGCGCTCGGCGCCATCGCTGGCGCGGACGATCCGAAACTCATGCTCGTAGGTCTGGCCGGAGACCATGGTGGCCTGCACCTTGGCGAGGGCGTCGGCGCGATCGTCGGGATGCACGTGCCTGGCCCACGCCTCGAGCGTGCCCTCGAAGCTCTCAGCGTTCAGTCCGTAAATCTCCAGGGTGCGCATATCCCAGACGCTGCGTCGCGTCGTGGCGTTCCATTCCCAGACGCCCAGGGCCGCGGCGCGGGTCGCGAGCTCGAGCCGGTGGTTGAGCTGTTCGAGGCGCAGCTGGGAAGCGCGATGTTCGGTGATGTCCGTGTGATTGGAGATGAAGTTGATCACGCGCCCGGCCTGGTCGCGGACGGGTTGCAGATCGATCGCCTGCCAAAAAGGCGTGCGGCTCTTGGCGTAGTTGAGGATCTCGACGCGGATGGGCTCACCGCGGCGTTCGGATTCGCGCAGCCGCGCCACGGTGGCCGCGTCGGTCGCGGGGCCTTGGAGAATATGACCGGGTTTGCGGCCCTTCATTTCCGCGAGCTCGTAGCCGGTCATGCGGGAAAACGCGCTGTTGGTCCATTCGATCAGCCCTTCGGCATCGGTGATGATGACGCCGTTGGTGCTGTTCTGGGCGACGAGCGCGAGTAGCGCGTTCGATTCGGCCGCGGCGCGGAGCGAAGCATTGCTATCGCGGAGCTCGCGCGTG
The DNA here is from genome assembly GCA_036675625.1 of Opitutaceae bacterium. Taxonomy (GTDB): domain Bacteria; phylum Verrucomicrobiota; class Verrucomicrobiia; order Opitutales; family Opitutaceae; genus ER46. Next base: position 383,834 of record JAKFEQ010000005.1, read on the forward strand.
CGGATGTTGACGGTTTCCTGCAGCTGCGCGGCCTGTTCCTGGAGCCGGGCGGTCAGGAGCAGGCGTGCCTGCTCGGAGTGATCGCGGTCTTTCTCGATGTTGGCCGCGGCTTCGATCGAGAAGAGCGCGATCGCGACGCCGCAGAAAACAAGTCCCGCCACGAGGAGCAGCAGACCGTCGTCAACCGTGACCAGCTGGCGGTTCAACAGCCACGCGAGCAAGCTGCTGAACAACAGAGGCACGACCGTCACTCCGAGAAAAAGCCGCCGGGCGAGCAGCCCGGCTGGTGTCCGATGAAAGAGGATCCGCACGTGCAGATCGTCGGGCCGGGCGAGCAGCAGGCTGGCGCCGAGAGCCATCAAGCCGGCGGCGAAACCGGTCGCGATGCCCAGGGGCCGGGCGGCTTCCGCGTCCGCTGTGAATTCCTGGGTCAGCAAGCCGGCGGCACCGACTGCGATGAGGACGTTGGCCAGCCACGCGGACAACGGCCAGCGATGGCGGCCGCGTTGCTGGCGAAGACAGAGGACCGCGACGGCTCCGCCGATCACGCCCAACGCGGCGTGGACCGACATCTGGTCCGGCGCCGGGATGGCGTTGCCGTCAAGGAAGGCGCGCCCCATTCTCGTGACCGCGAGCGCCAGCGCCAGGCCGGCAAAAAGGGGCGAAACGCGAACCCAGCCCTGAATGTGGGACCAGAGCGCGGTGCCGAGCAGGCCCAGGGCAAGGGCACCTTGCACCCGCACGACCGGCGCCGGACCCTCGGTGAGCGCGGTCCAGCCGAGGAGCGCGGCGGTGGCCACGATGAGGCCGAACGCGCCGACAGAAAAACTCAGCCACCGGGCGGCGCGACGAAGGTTGGAATCGATCGGCATTGGGTGAGAAGCGGCATCGCTAGGGTCACACCACGCCCAGCGCAATGGAGGAAAATACCCTGCGCAGTGATCGGCACCCGTCGCCGGCCACTTGAGGAACGCTCCACGCAAATGATCGAGAAACGCATTCAAGTTTCGGCGTCGTCGTGCCGAACGACACTTCTGTGCTTCTACGAATCGTCATGAAAAACCTCTTCTGTTCCCTTCTCCTCGCCAGCGCTTTGTCGACGCCCGCCGTGGCGCAGTCGAAAGTCGAACCACCGGTTCCCGTCCGCACGTCGGCCCCCGAATATCCCGACGAGCTTCGTCGAGAGGGTGTGTCCGGCCTCGTGATGGTGAAGTGCCAGATCGACGCCCAAGGCAACGTCACCTCGACCGAGGTCGAAAAATCGAGCAACGCCGCTTTCGAGAAGCCGGCGATGACCGCGGTGAAGAAGTGGAAGTTCAAGCCCGCGAAGCAGGACGGCACGCCCATCGAGATCAAAGTCTCCATCCCGATCAAGTTCGTCTTCGAAAGCTAAGCGAGAGGGACCAAGCCAAAAGGACCAAAAGACCAAGGGACCAAAAGACCAAGGGACCACCGGATAATCCGCCGTCCCCGGTTCCTGATCCCGAGCCCTTTAGTCCCTTAGTCTTTTGGTCCCTTAGTCCCCTCATCCTTTCCCATCATGTCGTTTCAAAATCTCACCATCGGCAAAAAGATCACGTTCGGGTTCGCACTCTCGTTCGGACTCCTGGCGCTGGTCGCCGTCATCGCCTACACCGCCGTCAACGGCGCCGGCCGGCGGCTCGCGTCGTTCTCGGAAAGTGCGGAGGAAACCTTTGCCGCCGCGTCGCTCGAATCGTCGATGCAGGCGTTGAAGCTGCAGGTGAACGATTTTATCGCCACCGGATCGGCCGACAGCGTTGCCGGTTATAATGCCGCCAAGAAGGCGCTCGATGCCGAGCTGGACAGCGCCACGAAGCTGACCGTCGATCCGACCCGCGCGCAGCAGCTCGCAAAAGCCCGCGAGCTCATGGCCAGCTACGACGCGGCTTTCCGCGAGGTCATGGCGAATCATGCCGCGCGCGTGACCATCGAGAGCGATGTGCTCACGCCACAGTCGAAGTTCATCGCGGACGGACTGCAGCAGATGTTGAAGCAGGCACAAACGCAGGGCGACATGAACGCGGCGTTTCAAATCTCGAACGGGCTGAAGGCGTTCTTCGAGAGCACCAGTCTCGTGAACGGTTTCCTGCTCACCTCCGATCCGAAAAAATCGGCGGCCGCCGCGGAGGCCCTGAAGGTCACCGTCGGACAGATCACTCGGATGGAAAAGGATCAGGCGGAGCTCGAGAAGCTCGACGTTTCCCTGAAGGATGAAGCGAAGAAAACCCTGCTCGTGGCGCTGCAACGCGCCGCCGAAGCCTTTGCCAAGGGGCTTGATGAGGTCGTTGCCGGCAAGAACGTCCGCGACAAGATCATCGCGGAGCAGCTGAATCGCGTCGCGCCGGAGTTCACCGCCACGATCGGCCGCGTGAAGAGCTCGGTGCATGAATTTCAACGCGAGCTCGAGAGCCGCACGCAGATCGAGCAGCGGCGCAACGAGCTCATCGTGTCGTCGGTCACGATCGGCGGCATCGTGCTCGGGATCGTCCTCGCGTGGGTGATCATTCGCAGCGTGGGCCACCGGATCACGCATGTGGCCGGTCGCCTCGCGACCGAATCGGATAAGGCCAACGGCTCCGCGGCGCAGGTCGCGCAAGCGAGCCAGGCGATGGCCAATGGCGCGACGCAGCAGGCGTCCTCGCTCGAGGAAACCAGCTCCTCGCTGCACGAGATGGCGAGCATGACCTCGCGCAATTCCGAGAACGCCCAGAACGCGAAGGCGCTCGCCAACCAGGCGCGCCAGACGGCCGATGCCGGCGCCGCCGACATGGAGCAGATGAAGGCCGCGATGAGCGCGATCAAGGGCTCCAGCGTGGAGATTTCCAAAATCATCAAGACGATCGACGAGATCGCGTTTCAGACGAACATCCTCGCGTTGAACGCCGCGGTCGAGGCCGCCCGCGCCGGTGAAGCCGGGCTCGGTTTCGCCGTCGTCGCCGACGAGGTGCGCAATCTCGCGCAACGCTGTGCAGGCGCGGCGCGCGAGACGGCGGACAAGATTTCCGCGTCCACCGAGAAGAGCGAGCAGGGCGTCCGCATCAGCGAGAAGATGGCCGTGAATCTCGGGGCGATCGTCGACAAGACCCGCCAGCTCGACGAGCGGATCGCCGAGATCGCGCAGTCGTCGCACGAGCAGAGCGAAGGCATCAACCAGCTGAACAGCGCCGTCGCGAGCATGGACAAGATCACGCAGGACAACGCTGCGCTGGCACAACAATCCGCCGCCGCCTCGGAAGAACTCAAGGCGCAGGCCGAGCAGGTGCGGCTCGCGGTCGGGGAACTCCTGCGGATGGCGCGCGGCGACTCCGAGCACAATTTCGAAGGCCTGGATATGTCGCGCTCCGCCGACGAACCGGTGGTGACGCCGCGGCTGTCCTCGAAGCAGGCCGTGCACGTGCGGAATGGTGCGAACGGAGGCTACAGCCCGAATCGCGTCCACGGCACGAACGGAGCTCATGGCACGAATGGCAGCCACGCGGTCCACGCCCAAAACGGCGGCTCCAACGGTCATGGCGGCACGAACGGATCCGGCAGTGCGAATGGCAACGGCAGCAACGGCCAGTCCGCCCCGACCCTTTCGCGCACGGCGAACGGCGACGATCTCTCATTCGAGGATCACGCGTAAAATAGCTTACGGCGCTTTCGCGCGCGACGGGCACTGCGGGGCGGATTTCGATCCGCCCCTTTTTTGTAGTCGTTTTACCCGACCCTTTGCGGACGGCGCTTCAGAACAGCGGGTCGGTGCCGATCTCTGTTTCGACTCCTCATGTCCCGGCATGGCCATGCGGCGCCTGCGATGTCACCCGTTCGCGACTCCACACCTTCCCTCGAATCTTTGATCGCTGGGCAGCGGCACAGCGCGGAGAGTCCGCGCGAATTCGACGCGCGGCTCAGCAAGATCGCGGCGCAGGTCCCGGGAATGGTGTTTCAATTCAAGCAGCGGCCGGATGGCACGCGTTGCTTCCCATTCGCGAGCGAGGGCATTCGGGATATCTACCGCCTGGAGCCCGCGGCAGTCGTCGAGGATTCGAAAGTCGTCTGGACGCTGATTCATCCGGACGATCTCGAGCGGGTGGCGGCTTCGATCACCGTCTCCGGTCAGACGCTCGAGCGCTGGCAATGCGAGTATCGGGCGGTGTTTCCGGACGGTGACATCCGGTGGCATTGGGGCACCGCGCTGCCTGAGCGGCAGGCGGATGGTGCGATCCTGTGGCACGGGTTCATCACGGATGTCACGGAGCGCAAGCGGGCCGATCAGGCGCATGAAGAGAGCCGCGTGCTGCTGCAGAGCGTGTTTTCGAGCGTCGATCTCGGCGTCTTCGTCGTCGATGTCACGACCGGGGGCGAATTTCGTTTCGTGGAAATCAATCCGGCCTACGAGCGGCTGATCGGAATCCCGGCCGCCGAGGTGCGGGGGCGGTGTCCGCGACAGCTCGTGCCGTTGATTCCGGCGGAGATGGCGGAGTGTCTGCGCGCGAGCTTTCGCCGCGGCACGGAGGCGATCGGCCCGATCGAATACGAGGAGCCGTTGTTCGTGCGCCGACGTTTGTTGTGGCTGTTGACGCGGCTGGCGCCGGTGCGCGATGCGGCGGGCAGCGTGGTGCGGCTCGTCGGTCGCTCGCTCGATATCACGGAGCGCAAATCGGTCGAGCTGCGTTTCCAGTCGCTGACGGAGCGGCTGCAACTTGCGACGGAGGCGGCGCAGGTCGGGATCTGGGACTACGATCTCGTGCAGAACTGCATCGTATGGGACAAACGGATGCACGCGCTCTACGGGCTCGGCACCCTGGGCTTCGACGGCACGTTCCGCGCGTGGCAGGAGCGGATCCATCCGGACGATCGGGAGCGGGTGGGGCGCGAGCTGCGCAAGGCGACGGACAGCCGGGAGCCGTTCACGACGTCGTTTCGTGCGTGCTGGCCGGACGGCGCGGTGCGCGAGATCCGTGCTTGCGCCAACGTGCAGCGCAATCCCGCGGGCCGGGCGATCCGGATGGTCGGGGTGAACTGGGATGTGACGGCGGAGCACCGCAGCCGTGCGGAGATCATGCAGGCGCGGGACGAGGCGGAGCGACTCAACCGGCAGCTCGCGGAAGCGCTCGAACGGGCCAACGAGCTCGCGCGCGAGGCGGCGGCGGCGACCGTCGCGAAATCCGAATTTCTCGCCAACATGAGCCACGAGATCCGCACGCCGATGAATGCGGTCGTGGGCATGAGCGGCTTGCTGCTGGGCACCAGCCTGACGCCGGAGCAGCGGGAGTTTGCGGAGACCATTCGCTCGAGCGGCGACTGCCTGCTGCGGTTGATCAACGATATCCTCGACTACTCGAAAATCGAATCGGGCAGGCTCGAGCTGGAGAACCGCTCGTTCAATCTGCGCGACTGCATCGAGGAGGCCGTCGACGTGCTGGCGGGGCGCGCGGCGGAAAAGAAAATCGACCTGGTTTGCAGCATCGAAAACGGCGTGCCCGAGATGGTGACCGGCGACGATACCCGGCTGCGGCAAGTGGTCGTGAATCTGTTGAGCAACGCCGTGAAGTTCACCGCGCGCGGCGAGGTGTTCCTGTCGGTCGCGACGATCGGCCGCACGCTCGGCGCGGCGCGACTGCGATTTGCGGTGCATGATTCCGGGATCGGGATTCCGGCGGACCGGATGGATCGCCTGTTCAAGACGTTCAGCCAGGTCGATGCCTCGACGACGCGGCAATATGGCGGCACCGGGCTCGGGCTCGCGATCAGCCGGCGCATCGTCGAGCTGATGGGCGGGCGAATCTGGGTCGAGAGCGCGGAGGGGCTGGGAAGCGTGTTCTATTTCGAGATCGCGCTGACGATCGCGCACACCGGCACGGCGCGTTTCGCGGATGACCGGCTGGGCGCGATCGCCGGCCGCCGCGTGCTCATCGTCGACGACAACCCGACGTGTTGCCGCGTGCTGTGCCAGCAATGCGTCGCGTGGGGATTGATGCCGCGCGCGGTGTCGTCAGGCGCCGAGGCGCTCGCCGTGCTCGCGCAGGAAGGCACGTTCGATATCGCGATGGTCGATGCGGGCCTGACGGGCATGAGTGGCGTGCAACTCGCCGCGGAGCTGCGGCGCGCCGACCGGGCACCGCACCTGCCAGTCGCTTTGCTCACGTGGCCCGGGCAATCGCGGACGGACGACGAGCATGGGCTCGCGGGATTCGTGAACAAACCGATCAAGACGCGTCCGCTTTTCGAGTTGTTGATGGACGTGCTGCACGGCCGCTCCAGCGCTCGCCCGGCGGCGCTGGCCACGGCGTCGAACCTTGCGGAGGAGCATCCACTCGCGATCCTCCTGGCGGAGGACAATCCGGTGAACCAGCGCGTGGCGACGTTGATGTTGCAGCGGCTCGGCTATCGGATCGACGTGGCTGGAAACGGGCGGGAAGCGCTCGAGGCGGTGGAGCGGCAGAGTTACGATCTCGTGCTGATGGATGTGCAGATGCCGGAAATGGACGGGCTGCAGGCAACGCGGGAGATTTGCGCGCGGGCCGGCGCGAAACCGCGCCCGAGAATCGTCGCGATGACGGCGAACGCATCCACCTCGGATCGCGAGCAGTGCATGGCCGCGGGGATGGATGACTTTCTGTCGAAACCGGTGCGCGCCGCAGACCTGCGGAAAGCGCTGCTCGCCACGCGATCGCGAGGCATCGCGTCGGCGGCATAAGGACCGCGGCACAGCGACAGGGCGTGAAGTCGCTGTGATCGGAGGGAGCACCCGGGCCGATGAGCCGGGCGTGTCGAGTGTTGACGAGGCGTTTCCCGATCCGTCCGATCCCGTCTGCTCTCATGTCGCACGTTCGCCGCCTGCTCGCCCTCGCTTTGGCTGTCTCCTTTACGCTGGTGCCTTTCGCCGCACAGCCAGCCGTATCTAAAAAACCGTTACGCGTGTGCCTGGTCTCCGGCGCGGAGACCTACCACAGCGACCAGGCGTTCTCCGATCTGGCAGAGTACCTGCGTCGGGACCACGGCATGAATTGCGAGGTGCTGCGGATGAGCGAGGACCAGAAGTCGATCGTCGGGATCGAGCGGCTGCTCGAGGCCGACGCGGCGATCTTCCACGTGCGGCGCAAGACACTGAACCCGGAGCAGCTCGCGATTCTCAAGAGGTTCTTCAATTCCGGGAAGGGCTTCGTCGCACTGCGGTCGACCTCGCACGGCTGGGAAAACTGGCGGGACTTCGACCAGGAGGTGTTGGGCGCCAAATACGGTGGACCCGGCGGAAACAACTTCGGCAACGCGCTCCGGCTTCATTTCAAGCCGCACCCGATCTGGGATGGTGCCCAGAATCTGGATACGAAGAAGGATCTCTATCGCATCACGCAGGTTTCCGACGACGTGGAGGTGATCCTGGAGGGCGAAACGAAAAACGGTAAGGTGCCGGTGGGCTGGACCCGGACGCGGAACGGCGCCCGCCTCTTCTATCTGGCGCTCGCGTATCAGCAGGAAATGGAAACACCGGCCTTTCGTCGCGTGATCGCGAATGCGCTCCATTGGGTCACCGCTCCGGCCGGGGACGCGGCGAAACGCCGATAACGTGATTCACGTGCGAACCTCCAGAATCCTCGCGCTGCTTGCCGGCCTCGTGCTGGTGGCGTTTCCGCTGCGTGCCGCGCAAACCGTCGAAATGCTGCGCGTCGGTCTGGTGGGTGACGCGGCCGCGGTCGCGTCGCTGCGGACGTTGCAGGCCGGTGGCTTGGGGCGGACGTCGGGCTTCGATAGCCGGGTGATGTCGCGCGCGGCAAACGCGCCGGCGGCGGCCATCCTCGCGGATCTCCGCAACGTTGATGTGGCGATCTTCCACCGTGGACCGGGGAGCGTGTCGGAGGAGGATGCGGCGCACGTGCGGGAATTTCTCAAGTCGGGAAAAGGCTGTGTGATCCTCGCCGCCGACCCGGCCGCGTGGTCGATGGTGAACGAATTTCAGCCGGACGTGTTGGGCGCGACGCGTGGCGACGTTTTTGCCGGCGGTGCACCGGTGGCGTTGATCAACCTGTATCCCCATCCGATCTTCGGCGGAGTCAGTGGCCTCGATATTCGCGCCGCGGTGCCGCAGTTTGGCGAGCTCGCGGCGGATGCGCAGATGATCATGGAGGGCACGGTCGGCGAGGCCACGGCGCCGCTGGCGTGGGTGCGCCGGCGGCCAACGGGGCGGCTCTGCCACATCGTGGCGGCGGACGACAGCTTGCTGGCGGATCCCGCCTATCAGACGTTCATCGCCAACGCTGTCCGTTGGACGGTGGGTCGTTCGATTCCCCAGGCGACCACGGCGGTTCAGCGGACCTTCATGCCCGAGGCGTATCCCGGCGCGTTTGCCGTCACATTGCCCGGCGGGCCGAGCCTGTGTCTCGATCCGGTGCGGGGCGGGATAAATTATATATGGGACGGCGACTTCGTTGATTTGCGGCCGCGCTGGATCACGAAGCAGGGCGAGCCGGCGCGAATCTTCGGGCCGGTTTTCTATCGGGAACAGGCCTGGCAGCCGTTGCGGGCGGGATCTCCCTCGGACGAGCCGGACTTTCAGCTTCGCGGCTATACATTTCGAGACGGGTCGCCGGAGTTTCATTATAGTGTCGGAGGACGTGATGTATTTGAACGGTTTGAATCCGGGCAGCAGGGCGGTGCGTTGCTCCGCCGTTTTCGCGTCGGTCCCGGTGCGCCTCCACTCTGGATGAGATTCGAGCCGCAGGAAGGCGCCGAGATTATCGTCAAGGGAATCGAGCGGGACGGCGACCTGGCGTGCTATGCGTCGACCGGGGCGGGAGAGTTTACGATCGAGATTCGCCGGAAGGGCGACGCTGCACCATGAAGGACCGAAGCTGTTGCTCAACGGGTTGGCCGCGACTGCCGCTGGCGGGGCGCTCGTATATAGCGCTGGCGTGGGCGTTGATTATAGTCGCGCTGGCTGCCGAGGTATACGCACAGAACGCGCGGATATCCGGCCGCGTGCTCGACCGCGATTCGCGCGAGCCGGTGGCGAATGCGCAGGTGAGGGTGGAGGGCCCCGCGCTCGCGAGCCGGGAGAATAGCCAGGCGATCAGGAAGACGGACGCGCAGGGCCGCTATCAAATCGATGTGCCGCCCGGTGACTACAGCGTCTGGGCGACCGCGCCGGATTTCGAGGAAACAAGACTCGCCCTCACGCTGGCGGCGGGAGCGAGGCTGGCGCGTGATTTTAATCTCCAGCCGATGCAGTCTTCGTCGGCCTATCGCATCGAAACGCTCACGCTGCCCCGGCAGATGATTCCGGAGATCTCCGGAATTTCGTTCACGCCGAAAGGCAGCATGGTGGTGACGAATCGACGCGGCGAAGTCTGGATCCGCGAGGCGGTAAGTGGACAATGGCGGCGCTTTGCGTCCGGCTTGTATGAAGGCTTTGGACTCGTCGCGAACGACGAGTCCGATGTGTTGGTTATTCAACGGCCCGAGTTGACGCGCGTCCGTGATACGAATGGCGATGGAGTCGCGGATGTCTACGCGACGATCGCGGACGACTGGGGCATCACGGGAAATTATCACGAGTTCACCTATGGCCTCGCGCGCGACCAGAGAGGAAATCTCTATTTCGGCTCGGGCATGGTGTCGTTTGGCCAGGGCCGCGAGCTGCCCTGGGTGCGTGGTCCGCTTAAGACGGAGCTCTACCGACCGTGGACCGGGAAAGGCCCCGTGCCCGACGGACATCGCTCGGTGGCACAGCTGCAAGGGTGGGTATTCCAAGTCTCGCCGGAGGGAGCCTTCACGCCGTTCGCGAGCGGTTTTCGGCAGCCGCTCGGACTCGGAGTGAATCCGGACAACGAGCTCTTCGTCAGCGATGTGTCCGGCGCGTGGGTGCCGACCTCCGTGATCATGCACGTCGAGAAAGACGGTTTCTATGGGCACCCCGATCCGTTGAAGTGGCATCCAGAATTCAAAGACCGGCAGCCGACGCTCGAGCAACTCGCGCAGATGCGCCGGCCGCCGGCGGTCTACCTGCCGCGCGGTTTGATGGGCACCTCGCCCGGCCAGCCGGTGTGGGATGTGACGGCCGGCAAGTTCGGGCCGTTTGCCGGCCAGATGTTTCTCGGTGATGTATCCAGCTTGTTGATGCGCGTGGACCTGGAGAAGGTGGCGGGCGCGTATCAAGGCGCGGCGTTTCCGTTCCTGCGCGGCCAGCGCCTGCGCCTCGGCGGGATGCACAACGCGTTTGGCCCGGACGGCGCGCTCTATATAGCGCAGACGGTGCGCGGCTGGATGTCCACGCAGGGAAACGAAGGCATCCAGCGCGTCGTGTGGACGGGAGAGAATCCCGTGGAGATTCTCACGCTGCACCTCACGGAGACGGGCTTCGCGCTGCGCTTCACCGAGTCGATGGCGGGATCCGCGACGGATGCGCCGCGGTTTCAGGTGCGGCGCTTTCAATATAACTATCATCCGCTGGATGGCTCGCTGCGAGTGGTGGAGGCGGAGGTTCCGGTGACGCATGCCCGCTGGTCGCCGGACGGGCGCGCGTTGCAGCTCGACTTGGTGGAGTTGCAGCCTGGATTTGTCTATGAATTCACGGTCGACGAAAAGCTGCTCAGCCGCACGGGGCGGCCGCTCGTGAACCGTTCCGCCTACTATACGTTGAACCGATTGCTCTCGGGCGAAACGAAGGCGGGTCCATCGAAGCTCATCGGTCAGGCAGCGCCCGAGCTGCGCGCGCCGGATCCGGTGCGAGGCGGGGAGATATTTCGCCTGAACTGCATGGTGTGTCATCAGGCGGATGGCCGCGGCTCGAAGCAGGTCGGCACGCCGGATTACACGGCGCCGGACAGCCCGCTGAAGAAGCCGGAAGGGGAACTGCTCACGATCATTGCGAGTGGCAAAAACCAGATGCCCGCCTTCGGCAACGTGCTGCCGGCGCAGTCGATTCGCGACGTGCTCGCGTACCTGCGCGCGACGTTTCTCCCGCCGTCGGCGCAGCCGGGAAACTGAGCGCGGGGCGAATGCGGACCGACGGTCCGGCTACGCCGCGAGCAGCTGGCGGGCATTGCCCTGAATGATCGCGTATAATTGAGCCGCATCGAGCGGCGATTCGATGAGTTTCAAAATCGCGGTCTCGAGCGGAAAGTAAGGAGCGTGCGAGCCGAACAGCACACGCTCCAGCGGCACGCGGGCCCGGGTGCGGTCGGGGAAGGCGCCGATCATCCGCCCGATGGCGCCGTTGCCCTCCCAGCGGGAAATGTCGATCCGCGCGTTCGTGCGCGTCATGAGCGCGGCGAGATCGGAGCCTTGCAGATTCCCGCTGAAGTGCAGCAGCTCGACTTTGGCGTCGGGCACTTCTTGCAGGAGCGCGACCAGCGGGCGCGCGTCGATCGGATCGATCTTCGTCAGCGGATGATGCACGCGTGGATCCTCGAGTTGAAACGCGATCTGCAGCAGCAGGCCGCGTTTGTGGACCACGTGTATCAGGCGGCGGAGATCGGGATGCGAAAGGTCGAACGGCTGATAACCCGGATAGATTCTCACGCCCGGCATGCGATGCAGTTCATGGCAGCGGCGGACGTCATCCTCCCAGTCGGGCCACGCGAGATTCGCACTCCCGATCGGCCGCAGCAACCCGCCGCCGTGAGTGTCGCACTCGGCGGCGAGGCGTTCGTTCACGCCGGCGAGATCCTTGTGCAACAACGCCTCGAAGCTGCCGGCCCACGCTTCGACCACACGGTGTTTCCGGAGCTTGGCCACGAGCGTGCGGGTGTCGTCGTATTTCAACCGGCGAAACGGCCAGCGGAAGAGGTTGACGTTGGTGTCGATGATGCCGGGCGAAGCGGAATCGCGCGGGATCGAATCCGGAGTCGCGGCTGCGCTCAGCCCACGCGTGAGCGACAGCGCCGCGGTGGCGGCAAGCGAGGTGGTTAAAAACTGGCGACGATTCACGGTACGCATGGTCGCGGATATTTTTGCGGCGCCGCCGGCTCAGAGCTCGATCGGCAGGCCCTTTTGCCGGAAGATTGGCGCGGCCAGCCGGCGGAAGTTGCCGCCGAAAATCTTCAGGCGGTCCGCGGCCGAGAGATCGGCATCGAGCACCTTGCCGATCTCCGTGGCGTAGCTGCGGCTCGGGCCGTGTCCGCCCCAGACGATCCGGTCCGCGCCGAGCTCGCGTACCGCATAGTCGACCGCGCCGGAGTGCGGGTCGGAGCCGGCGAACTCGAGCAGCACGTTCGCGTGCGGCCGCACGACGCGGACGCCTAGCTCCCAGTCGCCGCCGGTGTGGCCGCAGATGAACCGCACGTCGGGGAACCGCCGCGCGAGCGTGGCGACGTCCATCGGCGTCGACTCGCCCGGGTTGTTGCCGCGGCCGGGGCGGCGCGGCGTTCCGCCGACTTTCAGCCAGGTGTGTATATATATAGTGGCATTGAGCTCCGCCGCGTAGCGGATGATTGGGTCGTTATTGGGATGGCTGCATGGAATGCCGCGTTTGTTGCCGCCCACATACTTGATGCCAATGCACGGACCGTGCCGGATCCATCGCTCCATTTTTGCGCAGCTCTCGTCGGGAAAGCCGGGATCGATCGGCGTGATGCCGGACAGCCGGTCCGGCGAGGCCTCGAGGAGCGCGCGAATCTCCCCGTCCTCGGGTGAAGGCGCGAGTGGATCGCGCAACGTGCCGCCGATCTCGAGCGAGATGGAGCGCTCGATGCCCATGCGCTCGACGTAGAACTGATTCGCGTAGAATTGCGCGATGCGATTCGACGTGCTGTTGAAGCCGTGAAAGTGCGAATCCCAGATCCGGAGGGCGACAAACTCGTCGCGCACCGGAATGCCATAGTCCGCGGCGGAGATGAAAAACTCGCGGGAATTCATGCGGGCAGAGGGATCGAAGCGCGAAATGAAGAAAATGAATAATTAAGCGGAAGCGCCAGAAATAATTTGCGGCGGAAAATGAACTCACCAATCGGTTACCCCGCGCTGCGGTCCCCAAACCCCCACGCCGCGCATTGGAGAACTCCCATGAAAAATGACCGCTCCCACGGGTGTGCCTCGCGTTCGCGCTTCCGAACCTTGGGGCACACATTACTCGTCGGCCTGGTCCTCGTTTCCGCCGCTTTGGGGCAGGGAACGGTGACCGGGACTGTGACCAACTCGGCAACCGGCGGCACGCTCGAAGGCGCGCGCGTCGTACTGCAAGGCACCAATCGCGAAGTGACCACCGACAGCTTCGGTGGCTATCGCATCACCAACGTTCCACCGGGCCCGGTCGTGCTTTCGGTGTCTTATACCGGGTTGAAAACCGTGGACGTGCCGGTGACCGTCGAGACCGGCGCACCGACTCGTCAGGACATCGGGCTCACGGCTGATATTTACCTGATGAGCAAGTTTGTCGTCGGCAGCGAACGCGAAGGGAATGCCAAGGCCATTACGCTGCAGCGGCTCTCCGAAGGCGTGAAGAATGTGGTCTCGACCGACGCGTTTGGCGGCCTCGCGGGAAACCCGGCGGATCTCGCCATGCGCATCCCCGGGGTCGAGGGCGAGTCGGTCGGCGGCGACATGCGCTACCTGCGCATCCGTGGTTTGCACCACAACCTGAGCACGATCACGCAGGACGGAAACCGCCTCGCTGACGCCGGCTCGGCGGGCGCGACGCGGGAGTTTCAGTTCCAGACGGTCGACTCCGATTCCATCGAGCGGATCGAGGTGACGAAGTCGCCCACGCCCGACATGGATGGCGACTCGATCGGCGGCGCGGTGAACCTGGTTTCGAAAAGCGCCTTCGACAGTTCGCCGGAGCGCCGCATTCGCGCCTCCGTGGGCGCGATCTGGCGACCGACGGACGAGCGTGACCCGTCGCGACCGAACGCCTCGTTCTCCTATTCGGAAGTCTTTTGGGGCAAGCTCGGCGTCAGCCTGAATCTCGCGTATCGACCGCATGGTTCGATCATCGATGTATCATCGCAGGCGCACCAGTTGCTGCCGATTGGTTCGACGGATCCGGCGTATCAATACAACCTGACGATCCAGGATTTCCGAAATGTCCGCACGCGTTCCGGCGCGGGGCTGAAGCTCGATTACAAGCTGAGCGATCAGGTGCGACTTTATACAAAACTCCAGCTGAACAAGCATATCGAACACACGGATAACAGCCAGGTGGTGTGGCAGACGAACCAGTCGATCGCGACCGTCGATGCTGCGGGCAACTTCACCGGCACTGGCGGCATCATTCCGGGTTATACAGACTACGAAACGCGTGTTCGGCCCGTGGCCGCGAGCGCGGTGGCAATCAGTTCGCAGGCCAACTACAAGCTCGGCACGACGAAGACGCTGAGCCTCGGCGCCGTGCACAACTACCGCACGTGGGAGATGGACTATGATGCTTATACCTCGAAGTCGAAGGCGGACTATCCTGGCAATAATACGTTTACCTATACACTGAGGAATGCCGGCTGGATCCTGCGGAAGGATGACCCGATGTTCCCAACCATGATCCAGACGGCCGGGGCCGATTGGACGCGTCTCGAGAGCTATACCGAGAATACCTATAGCAAAGCGCAGATGGTCGGCTGGGATAGCTATCTCGGCGCGACGCTGAACGTGCGGAAACAATTCGAGACGCGCTGGCCCTCGTATCTCAAGGCGGGGTTGCGCTGGCGCGAGCAGTCACGCGATCTCGACAACACGCCGTATCGAACAGCCTACCTCGGGCCTGACGGCGTGATGGGACCGAATCCGGCCAACGGTGGAATCAACGACGACAATCTCGCGCAATTCGGCCAGATGAACCGGGCGTTCCCCGACACCGAGCTTGGCCGCTATGGCTTTGTTCCTTTCCCATCGTTTCAGGCGGTGGGGCGGCTGGAGAATGTCGATGACGACATCGCGGCGAATCCCGGCCACTGGCGTCGGCAGCTCGCGAATGACCTCCAGGCCGCGCTCGTGAATAACCGGCAGTTCACGGAACAGATCAATGCCGCCTATATCATGGGCAACGTGCGCTTCGGAAAACTCAACGTGCTCACCGGCGTGCGCGTCGAGGAGACGAAGACCGAGGGCGAGGGCGCGTTGCAGGTCGTGACGCCGGAAGAGCGCGCGCGGCGCGAGCAGTGGGGCAGCGCGCCGCTGACGGACGCGGAGATCGAGCGGCGTGTCACCGAGGAGTTTGGACGACGGCTGAGCCGCAGCGGCAAATATCGCAGTGTGTTTCCCGGCCTGCACCTGAAGTATCAATTCAACCGCAGCTTTCTTGCCCGCTTCAGTTATTCGGAGACGATCGGCCGCCCCAGCATCGCGGAGCTGATTCCCGCCACGACGGCCAACTACGACAATCAAACGGTATCGACGAGCAACCCCAGCCTCGAGCCGCAGTGGGCGCAGAATTACGATCTCTCGGCGGAGTTTTATTTTGAGCCGGCCGGGATGTTCACGGTGGGTGTTTTCCAGAAGGATCTGGAGAAGTTCATTTACCGGGCTGGTGGCGCGATCGTTCCCACGGGGGAGGATAACGGTTTCAACGGCGATTATGCCGGTTTCACGCTGACGACCCAATACAATGGCGGCGCCGCGAAGGTGAAGGGAATCGAAGTGAGCTATAATCAGCAGTTCACCTTCCTGCCGGGATTGCTGAAAGGCCTCGGCGGCTTTGCGAACGCGACCTGGATGGAGGCGAAAGGCAATTACGGCACGGGCGGTGCGATCTCGCTTAACCCGAATCCGGAGCTAGCCGGATTCAACCCGTTTGTGGCGAACGTCGGCGTTTCCTATATACGCAACCGGCTCAATCTCCGTGCCTCCTATAATTACCGGGACAAGTATCTCGTCACCTATAACGCGAACCCTTCGCGCTCGGTGTATGCCGTGGCGCGGCCGACGCTCGACGTGAAGACGCTGTTCAATGTCAACCGCCGCCTCAGCGTCTACCTGGACGTGGTGAATGTGTTGATGGAGCCGGATCGCGAGCGGGAGTTCGGCTTCGGCCGACCGCAGGTGACGCACCTCATGCGACCGCAATTCTTCTTCGGCGTGAATCTCCGCAACTGATCTCGCCGCGCCACTCGGGCCGCAACAGGCCCGGGCGGACGGCGGGCCCGAGTGCCGCTGGCGCTCCGACATTATTTGCGTTTCCTCGCTCAATGCCCCGCCTGTTCCATGTCGCGCTTGTCTTCGTCGCGTGCCTCGGCGACGTCATGCTGCCGGCGGCGGAGCGTTCGCGGGCGCAGCCGTATAACATCGTGCTGATCGTGGCCGACGACCTGAGGCCGGACGCGGTGGGGTTCGCGGGAAACTCCCTCGTGCGCACGCCGCATATCGACCGGCTCGCGGTGCGCGGCGCGGTGTTCACCCGCGCGACATGCGGCTATCCGATCTGCCATGTGAGCCGTTCGGAAATGTTTTCGGGTCGCGTCATGATGGCGGCGGCCCGGCGCGGGCCGCTGCGTTTCGAACCGGATTGGACGTTGTGGCCCGAGCGGATGAAGCAGGCCGGCTGGCGCACCGTGTATTCAGGAAAATGGCACGTTGCCGGCACCCCGGCGGCCGCGGGTTTCGCGAGTACGGCCGGGCTGTACAGCAGCGGCGGCGCCGGGCGTGGAGCCCTGACACTCACGACCACGCCGACCGGCCGGAAGGTGACCGGCTATGCGGGCTGGACGTTCAAGGACGAGCAGAACCGGCCGCAGCCGGAGCTCGGCGTCGGCCTCACGCCAGAGACGGACGGGATCATCGCGGAGCGCGCGGTCGAGGCGTTGCGCCGCGGCGGCGAGGCGCCGATTTTTCTCCAGGTCAATTTCACGGCGCCGCACGATCCGTTGCATTGGCCGCCGGGCGAAAAACTCGATCATCGCACCGTTCCGCTGCCGCGGAATTTTCGGCCGCAGCACCCGTTCGATACTGGGAATATCGCCGGTCGCGATGAAAGCATCGTGCCCGCGCCGCGCTCGGCCGATGATGTGAAGCGGGAGCGCGCGATCTATTTCCGACAGGTCGAGAACATCGATCGCCAGGTCGGACGAATCGTGCGCGCGCTGGAGGAGACCGGAATCCTGGAGCGCACAATCGTCGTTTTCACGAGCGATCATGGGCTCGCGCTCGGCAGCCACGGATTGATGGGAAAACAGAACCAATATGAGCACACCATCAATGTACCGCTGGTGATGGCCGGGCCGGGCATTCCCGTCGGGCGGCGTTTCGCCGCGCAGTGTTACCTGCGCGATTTGTATCCGACGCTCTGCGAGCTCGCGGGTGTCTCCGTGCCGGGCTCGGTGCAGGGAGCGAGCCTGGCTCCGGTTTTGCGCGATGAGAAACGGGAGGTCCGCGATGCGATCTTCGGTTACTTCACGGATACGCAGCGCATGATCCGCGAGACGGACGGCTGGAAGCTGATCTGGTATCCGAAAATTGCGACGTATCAGCTTTTCAACGTCATCGAAGATCCGGAGGAACTGCGCGATCGAGTGGCCGAGCCGGAGCAGGAGCCCCGGCTGAAACGAATGAAGGCCGCGCTGGCGGCGTGGCAACGCGAGCACGGCGATCCCGTGGAGGTGAATGGTTCATGAGGCGGACGGGCACAGCTTTCGGTGGGCTTGCGTGGGCCACGTTGATTTGGCTGGCCGGATCGATCAGCGCGGCAGCGCCGGTGGACTTCAATCGCGAGGTGCGGCCGATCCTGTCGGAGAACTGTTTCAAGTGTCACGGCTTCGACGAGAACTCGCGCGAAGGTGGGCTGCGGCTCGATGTGCGCGACCAAGCGCTCCAGCCGGCAAAGTCCGGCGACATCGCGATCGTGCCCGGCCGGCCGGACGAGAGCGTGTTGATCCTGCGCGTGACCGATGAGCACGACGCGATGCCGCCGGCCGAGACCGGAAAGAAACTGAGGCCGCAGGAAATCGAAACGCTGCGCCGCTGGATCGCGGAAGGTGCGCCTTACGCGCCGCACTGGGCGTTCGTGCCGCCGGTGGCGGCGAAGCTGCCCGAGACGAAAGAGCTTCGGTGGCCGCGCAACGCGATCGATCGCTTCGTGCTCGCGCGGCTCGAGCGCGAAGGCTTGTCGCCGACGCGCGAGGCCGAGCGCGCGACGTTGCTGCGCCGCGTGAGTCTCGACCTTACCGGCCTGCCGCCGACGCTCGCGGCGCTGGATGCGTTTCTCGCCGATGCGGCACCGGATGCCTACGAACGTGCAGTCGATGGGTTGCTGGCGTCGCCGAATTTCGGCGAGCGGATGGCGGTCGACTGGCTTGATGCGGCGCGCTACGCGGACTCGAACGGATTTTTCCGCGACAACGCGCGACAGATCTGGCCGTGGCGCGACTGGGTGATCGGCGCGTTCAACCGCAACCTGCCGTTCGACCAGTTCACGATCGAGCAACTCGCGGGCGACTTGTTGCCCGGCGCGACACCCGAGCAACGCATTGCGACGGGCTTCAATCGGAACCACATGGTCAGCGGCGAGACCGGCATCATCGACGAGGAGTATCGCGTCGAGTATGTCGCGGACCGGCTCGAGACGACGTCGACGGTGTGGATGGGACTGACGGTCGCGTGCGCGCGGTGTCACGACCACAAATACGATCCGATTTCGCAACAGGACTACTATCGGCTTTTCGCGTTCTTCAACAGCGGCGTCGAGAAAGGCACCATCAATCCCGACGATCCGCCGCCGGTGATGGATGTGGCGACGCCGGCGCAGCACGCAGAACTCGAGCGGCTGGCAGCGAGCCGCAAGGCCGCGGAGGCGGCGTTTGCGACGGTCACACAACCGTTGCACGCACGCATGGCGGAGTGGGAGATGGCGGCAGCGCGCGAACTCCAAGCACCGCGTGCAGACCTCGCGGCGCACGTCGACTTCGAGCCGGAGCCCGCGGAGCCGGCGAACGGGAGGGCGGCGATGGAGGTAGAGGGCGCGACGCGAGCTGTGACGGATGGCGCGGTGCGAGCGGTGGAGAAGGGGAGTGTTTATCACGAGGCCGGGCTGATCGGGCAGGCGGCGGGGTTCGACGGCATGCAACATGTCGAGCTTCCGGCGACGATGCCGATGGCCGCGGACCGGCCGTGGACGTTTGGGATTTGGGTGAAAGCTTCCGGCCCGCTCAGTTGCGTTCTTTCGAAGATCGAGCCGACCGGGGATCGCCGCGGTGTCGAACTGATCTGGCAGAAAGGCCAGCTGCATCTGAACATCGTCGACCGCTGGGTCGTCAGCGCGGTCGAGGTGAGCACGAAGCACCCGGTGAGGCGCTCGGACTGGAACCATGTCGTCGTGAGTTACGACGGCTCGCGGCGGGCGGCGGGCGTGCGGGTGTTCGTGGACGGGCTGGCGGCGGAACTCAGCATGCGGCGCGATACCCTGCGCGGCACGATCACGAATGACGAACCGCTGCGCGTCGGTCGGCGCGACAGCGGACTGGGATTCTATGGGCAACTGGACGAGCTGCGGTTTTTGACGCGTGTCGTCGCGCCGGACGAAGTGCGCACGTGGTATTGGAGTGAGCGGTTGAGCGGCGTGTTTGCGACGGCTGCGGAGAAGCGCGATGCGCGGCAGAAAAAGCTGCTGCTCGACTGCTACGTGGAACGCGAAGGCGATCCGGCGAGTCGCGCGGCGAGCGGACGCGTCGCGCTGGCGCGTGAGGCCGAGGACAGTTTTCGCGCGCGTCTGCCGAAGACGCTCGTGATGCAGGAGGTCGAGAAACCGCGAGCGACGCATGTCCTCGCGCGCGGACAATACGATGCGCCCGGCGAAATCGTGCTGCCGGATGTCCCGGCGAAGTTGCCGCGATTGCCGGCGGAGTCTCCGCGGAATCGCCTCGGTCTCGCGCGCTGGCTCGTCGCGCCGGAGAATCCGCTCACCGCGCGCGTGGCGGTGAACCGGTTGTGGCAGCAATGTTTCGGCACGGGACTCGTCGCGACGCCGAACGATTTTGGCGCGCAAGGGGAGCTGCCCACGCACCCGGAGTTGCTCGACTGGCTCGCGGTGAACTTCGTGCAAACCGGCTGGGACGTGAAGGCGATGCTGCGGCTGATCGTGACGAGTGCGACGTATCGGCAGGCGTCATCGCCGACGCGGGAACTGTTGCAACGCGATCCGAATAACCGGCTGCTCGCGCGCGGTCCGCGCTTCCGGCTCGGCGGCGAGATGGTCCGCGATCAGGCGCTCGCAGTTTCCGGATTGCTGGTCGACAAGATCGGCGGGCCGCCGGTGAAACCGTACCAGCCGCCCGGATTGTGGGAGGCGGTTTCATATAACGGCGAGATGACCTACGAACGCGACCGCGGTGAAGCGCTGTGGCGGCGGACCGTGTACAGTTATTGGAAACGCACGAGCCCGCCGCCGGGGGTGCAGGTGCTCGATGGGCCGACGCGCGAGACATGCGTGGTGCGGCGGCCGCGCACGAACACGCCCTTGCAGGCACTGCTGCTGCTGAACGACGAGACCTTCGTCGAAGCGGCGCGTGCGCTGGCGACGTTTGCCGCGGCGCCCGGCGATGCATCGCGCGCGCAGCGGATCGCGGAGATCTTTCGGCGTGCGACGGCGCGCCAGCCGGACGCGAAGGAGATTGCGGCGCTTGGGAACTTGTATGGGAAGCAGCGCGAACGGTTCGCGCACGATCGTGAGGCGGCGGAGCGCTTGATCGCCGTCGGCGAGTCGTCGCGCGGCCGCGAGCTCGATCTGGTGGAACTGGCGACGTGGACGGTGGTCGCGCAGGCGATTCTCAACCTCGACGAAGTCGTGATGCGCCGTTGAAACGATGAACACGTTCCGCGCTCAACATCCTCCGCCGGCGGACGCGTGCCTGACGCGACGGCAGTTTTTCTGCCGGTCCGCGATGGGCATCGGCACGGCCGCGCTCGCGGCGTTGCTGCGGCCTTCGATCTTCGGCGCGGACGGTTCGGCGGCGGTGCTGGGGCAGCCGCATTTCGCGCCGAAGGCGAAGCGCGTCATTTATCTGTTCATGCACGGCGGGCCGTCGCAGCTCGACCTGTTCGATCACAAGCCCGGATTGCGCAAGCTCCACGGCCAGGAGCTGCCCGAATCGGTCCGCGGCACGCAGCGGCTGACCGGCATGACGAGCAGTCAGAAAACGCTGCCGGTCACGTCGTCGATTTTCGATTTCGCGCAGCACGGGCAGAGTGGGGCGTGGGTGAGCGAGCTCCTGCCGCACACGGCCGGCGTCGTCGACGAGCTCTGCTTCATTCGCTCGCTGCACACCGAGGCGATCAATCACGACCCGGCGGTGACGTATCTACAAACTGGACACCAGCAGCCCGGGCGGCCGAGCTTCGGCGCGTGGACGAGCTACGGGCTCGGCAGTGAGAACAAGGATCTGCCCGGGTTCGTGGTGTTGATCTCGCGGGGCAGCGCGGCGCGGCCGGCGGATCCGCTCTACGCGCGGCTCTGGGGCTCCGGTTTCCTGCCGTCGAATCATCAAGGCGTGAGCTTCCGGAGCAGCGGCGATCCGGTACTTTATTTATCGAATCCACCGGGCATCGACGCGGCCGCGCGCCGCGGCCAGCTCGATGCGATCGGAGCGCTGAATCAGATGCAGACCGGCAAACAGATCGATCCGGAGATCGAGACGCGCATCGCGCAGTACGAGATGGCGTATCGGATGCAGGCCTCGGTGCCGGGGCTGACGAATCTCCGTGACGAAACGGAGGCGACGTTCGCCGCGTATGGGCCGCACGCGCGCGTGCCCGGTACCTTTGCGGCGAATTGCCTGCTCGCGCGGCGGCTGGCGGAGCGCGACGTGCGGTTCATCCAGTTGTATCATCGCGGCTGGGACCAGCACTACAACCTGCCGAGCGATCTGCGGCTGCAGTCGGAGGACATCGACCAGCCGTGCGCGGCGTTGATTCGCGATCTCAGGCAACGCGGGTTGCTCGACGACACGCTCGTGATCTGGGGCGGCGAATTCGGGCGCACGACTTACAGCCAGGGCAAACTGGAGACGACGAACTACGGTCGCGATCACCATGGCCGCTGCTTCACGATGTGGCTGGCGGGCGGCGGCGTGAAGCCGGGCACGATCTACGGAGAGACCGACGATTTCAGCTACAACGTCGCGCGCGACCCGGTGCACGTGCACGATCTCAACGCCACGTTGCTCCACCTGCTGGGGCTCGACCACACGCGGTTGACGTTTCGATCGCAGGGGCGGGATTTCCGGCTGACCGACGTGCACGGCGAAGTCATCAAAGGAATTCTCGCCTAGCTTCCCGCTGCTTCGTGCGCCCCATTTTTTCATCATGACCACCACGCTTCGCCGCCTGCTCATCATCGTCACCGCCGCCTTCGCGTTCGCGGTGTGTTCCGCTCAATCCCCGAACCGGCCGCCGAACATCATCCTGATTGTCAGCGACGACCAGGGCTTTGACCTCGGCGCCTTTGGGTCGAAGCAGTTCGTCACGCCGCACCTCGATCGCATGGCGGCCGAAGGCGTGCGGGGCACCAACTTCTACGTGACCGCATCTGTGTGCACCCCGTCGCGCAGCGGGCTCATCACCGGCCGCTATCCGCAGCGGAACGGAACGTACGAGATGATTCGCAACGACCTGGTGAACTATGGCCACCGTTACACGAAGACCGAGTACGCGATGTCGCCGGAGATGACGCTCGGGCTCGATGTGCGCGAGCAGACGTTCGGCGATGTGATGCGCACCGCAGGTTATCGCAACGCCGTCTTTGGCAAATGGGACATGGGCCAGGCGCGGCGTTTCCTGCCGCTGCAGCGCGGGTTCGATGTCTTCTACGGTCACGGCAACAACGGCATCGATTACTACACCCACGAGCGTTACGGCGCGCCGTCGATGTTTCGCGGCAACGAGCTCACTACGGCGGAGAAAGGCACCTACGCGACCGAGATCTTCCGCCGCGAAGCGGTGAACTTCATCCGCGAGAATCGCACGCGGCCATTTTTTCTCTACCTGCCGTTCAACGCACCGCACGGGGCGTCGAACCTGGAGAAGGATTCGAATCAGGTTCCGGCATCGTATTTGAAAAAGTATTACCCGGATCGCGATCAGAACAACCGGGCGACCAAATACGCGGGCATGATCTCGGCGATGGATGAGGCGATCGGCGAGCTGTTCGATACGCTGCGGGAGCTGAAGCTGGATCGAAACACGCTCGTCGTTTTCTTCGCCGACAACGGGCGCAACGGCAGCCAGATCGACGGCGTGAAACTCCGCGGCGGCAAGGGCTCGGGGTTCGAGGGCGGGCTGCGTTCGCCGCTGATCGCGTGGTGGCCGGGAGTGATTCCCGCCGGTGCGACCACGCACGAGTTTCTCACCGCGCTCGAGATACTGCCGACGTTTGCCGCAGTCGGCGGCGCGCCGACGCCCGACGTGAAGCTCGATGGGTTCAACATGCTGCCGGTG
The DNA here is from genome assembly GCA_036675625.1 of Opitutaceae bacterium. Classification (GTDB taxonomy): domain Bacteria; phylum Verrucomicrobiota; class Verrucomicrobiia; order Opitutales; family Opitutaceae; genus ER46. Next base: position 407,186 of record JAKFEQ010000005.1, read on the forward strand.
CTGCAGGGGAAGCAGAAATCGCCGCGCCGGGAAATGTTCTGGGACTGGCCATCCGTCTACCAGGCGGCGCGGGTGGACAACTACAAGTGGGTCGCCTACGTGCCGCGCGGCAACAAGGACAACCGTCCGCCGACGGAGGAGTTGTTCGACCTCGCGAGCGATCCGAGTGAGACGCGAAACCTCGCGGGGGAGAAACCCGACGTGCTCGCACGCGTGAAGGCGCGTTTCGCCGCGTGGCGGGCCGAGATGGAGGCCGCGGAGCCGCGGGGACCGTTCCGCAATTACTAGGGCCGGCGGTTCGTGCCGTGAAGGACGCGTTCGCCGTCAAGCGATCGGCGAATCGACGCGATCCTCGCTGACGCCGCATCAGCTCCGATCCCACTTCCTGTGCCCGCGCCATCGCTCGTCGCGCGGCGGTTCACGCCTGAGGCGGCCACCTTCGTTTTCCCAACGCTCCAGCGCGCGCCTACGCAGGTCCCATTCGTCGTTTGGCTCCGCCGGTCGAGACAGCCGTCCCTTTTCCGGGCCGCTCAAGGCGTCTGCTGCCGCGTCGGTTTTTCGTGCCGTGCCCATAGATCATCCTTTCCAAATTCAGGACAGCAGGACCCTTTGCCGACATAGCAGTCGGCGCATAGGAGCAGGTCGCCAAATTGCGCCGCGCCGAAAGCGCCGCACTCTTCGCAACGAACGGCAGGATCGGGCGTTGGGTTGGAGGTGCCGGCGCGATGTTCGTTCATGGTGGGTTGCGGGTTGGATGCACATGGTAGCCGCCGGGGCCTTCGAGCGACCAGAGCCAGATGCCGAGAATCATGAGCGCGCCCCCGGCGATCGCGCCGGGCATGTAGTGATTCGCGAAGAACAAACCGCCCAGCAGAATCGCGCTTGCGGTCAGTATCGGGAACCATGCCTGGCTTGGCATGTGAATCGGCTGGTTGGATGACATGACAGCGGTGGCGGCGCCGCCGCCGTGTTTGGCCGCGGGGTCATATTTTTCGTGCCACCAGGGATCCCTCATCTGCACGTGGGGTATGACATCGAAATTGTGCTCGGGTGGCGGCAGCGCTGTGGTCCACTCCAAGGTGCGAGCGTCCCAGGGATCGCGCCGCGCGATTGCGCCACGCCGCCAACTGCGCACCAGGACAGCGAAATAAAACACCAGGCCGGCAGCTGTCGTGCTGCTGCGCGTCCGCGGGGCTGCGGCGTGCATCACGCCGGAGAATCCGCCGACCATGAACATCCAGATGAAGCCAAGCGCAAACAGGAGCGGAGTTCGCATGCGCAGGTTCCCGCCCCACAGCGTGCCAAGCCAGTTGAAGATTTTCACCCCAGTCGGCACAGCGATGGCCATGCTTCCGATCGCGAAGGCCGCGGTTGCAACGGTGCCCATGCCCGTCGTGAACATGTGATGGCTCCAGATGCCGCGCTCAGCTCCGTGAGGTGCGAACCACGCCGGTTGCGCGCCGGGGCAACGAAGCCGCGCCGGCAGGATAGGTGATCTTCATGCCGCGCACTTTGGCGAATGCCGTGAGCCGGTGAGGCGAAAGACGCGTAGCACTGCTGATATCCGCGGTTTCAACTCCGCGCACGAGAAGCGCGTCCGCAATGAGCGACCGGTGACAGCGCCAAGGCACGGCCTCCGCGCACATCAGTGCCAGACGATCGCGCTCGGCCAGGTCGATCAGTTCGTCCACTGCCGCGCGAAACTCCGCGGTCTGCATGTAGTCGGCATAGCCGCGAAACGACCGATTCCGCCATCCGGCGTTGGGCGAGTCCGACGTCGCTCGGCGCAACCCGCCAAGCTCCGGACGATGCACGTAGGAAATCCCCGCCGCGTGCAAAGAACCGGGAAGATTCTCGCGGCTGAACTGCGGGTTGTGCCGGGACCGCGGCAACGTCCGCACATCGACGATCCGCGTCACGCCGTGTGCCTGTAGCAGGCGAATGAACTCGCCGATGGGACGGGTCGAATGGCCGATCGTGAGGATGCGGGGCGCGACTGCTTCCTTGGGAACCAGTCGTCGGGTTTGGACCGATGCCGCGCGCCTTCGGGTTTTCGCGGCAGCCCTCTCGCGCCGTGCTCGAGGCCGCGTCTTCGTGGTGCGAACCGCCGGGCTCATGATCGCGCCTCCACGAGAGCCGCTTTGGCCGGCAATTTGCCGGCGAGGCTGCGCGTGGAGAACGGGCCCGGCTCGGCGATGAGTTGCCGGGCCGCTTCGACCTGCTCCCACACGTTCCACAGCAGCACGCCTCGCACGCGGCCATTCTTCAGGTAGTAAACAACGCCTTCTTCGTTCGGTCGTTTCCAGTCGGCATACATCTCGAGCCGCGAATCCAACTCGCCGACGGCTTCATACCCGAGTTCGAACATATCGGAGTAGAAGAATGGCAGATGGTCGTAACGTTCCGCACAGCCGGCCATGTTCCGTCCGGCAATCCGTCCCATCGAATTGGCATTGTCTTCGTGCTCGACGCGAAGGCGGTGGGCTAGAAGCGGGCTGTAGAATGCGGCCACGTCACCGGCCGCATAGATGTCCGGCTGGCTCGTGCGGAGAGATGCGTCCACGACGATCCCGTCCTCCACCGCCAAACCGCTGGATTGAGCCAGTTCGACGTTCGGCTCGATGCCGACTCCCGCGACCACACCGTCCACCGCGATTTCTCGGCCGGCAGCGGTTTTCAGGATCTGCTGTTGGCCGCGGCGCTCCACGCCGACCACTCTGTCTCCTGAAATGATTTCGACGCCTTTTCGCTCATAGTAGTGCGAGACAAACGCCGAAAGTGCTTCTGGAAAAATGCGGGCACCGATTCCTTTTCCGGGAAAGATCATCACCACTTGTTTCCCGTTGGACGCTAGGCTGGAGGCAATCTCCGTCCCAATGAAGCCGCCGCCGATCACGGCAAATTTCCGCCCCTTGTCGGTCAGCGACCGCAAACGCCGGTAGTCCGGGAGCGTGCGATAATAGATGATGTGCTCGCCCCCGAAGGGCAGCTTCCGCGGTTTGCCGCCCGTGGCCAGCAGGAGCTTTTTGTAGCCCACGAAATCCCCGCGGTTATCCACCACGCGTTTTCGCGGCGCCAGAATTTCCCGCGCCGTCCTGCCCAAGTGCAGCGTCACATCCGCCTGGTCCAGTTTCCGCCAAATCGTCTCCAGGGGCTTGTCTTTCCAAAGCCCCTTCGAAAGCGGGGGCCGATCATAAGGGGGATCCTGTTCCGCGGTGATGATCCCGATGGTGCCTTTGGCGTCGATTTCACGAATGCCAGCGACGGCAGCAGCCGCGGTCATTCCGCCGCCAATAATCAGATAGTGATAGTTGGTCATGACGAGTTGTCTCCTTGGATTCGGGCCGGTGTGAAATGCGCGTTAGCGGCTGCCGGCTTCACCAGCGTGTCCTCAGCCGTGCGCTGAATGTCCTTCTTCGTGAGGTTCAAACGGAATGGGGGTTGATGGTTTGGGAACGGGTGCGATGAGGCGGGCCAAGGATTAAGAATTGGGCGCGGCCAAGACGCCGGTGAGAGGCAGGATGTGCCCGCCTTCGTTTTCCCAAGCCGCTTCGGCGGGTGTCTTCGTCGGGTGCGGCGCTGCCGCAGTGGCGTTGGCTTTCTGCTTCGCGCGCGCGGCGAGGCAGTCCTTCACCGCTGCAATCGTCCGTGCCGTGAGAACGCACTCCGCCACCTGGCGGGCGTTGCCGATCGCCACGGCGCGAACGACTCGTTTCACCTCGAGCAGCTCTACCGGCGCCACACTGAGCGCACGAACACCCAGCCCGAGCAACAGCTCGGTGTAGGCGGGGTTGCCCGCCATCTCGCCACACACGGAAACGTCCTTCCCCTCAGCGGCCGCCGCATCGACGACCGCTTTGATGCTCAGCATCACCGCGGGATGCAGGGGCTCGTAGTAGTTTGCCATCGCATGGCTGCCCCGATCGCTCGCGAGGAAATACTGGGTGAGATCGTTTGTGCCGATGCTCAGAAAATCCACTTCCTGGGCGATATGCCGCGCGGTCAGGACCGCGGAGGGCGTTTCGATCATCGCGCCAATTCGCAACTCGGGATTGAACGCCACGTGCTCGGCGCGAAGCTGAGCCTGCACCGCCATCAGCCGAGCTTTCGCGGCCAGGATCTCGTCCACCCCGCCAATCATCGGAAACAAGACGGCCACCGGGTGCGTGGCGCTGAGGCGCAGCACGGCCCGGAGTTGCGGTGTGAGAATCTCCGGATGCTGGAGGAGCAGACGTGTGCCGCGCTGGCCAAGCGACGGATTGGGCTCCGGCGGCAGCGGGAAATACGGGAGGAGCTTGTCGCTGCCGACATCCAGCACGCGTATCACGAGCTCGCGATCCCCGATGGCCTCCACTGTTCTGCGGTAGGTGTGATATTGCTCATCCTCGGTGGGAAGATGGTCTTCGACGGCGAAAGCGAATTCCGTGCGGTATAGGCCGATGCCAGCGGCATTGACCTCCGTGGCGGCTGACGCGTCGGCAATTTTGCCGATGTTCGCGCTGAGTTTGATCTGAACGCCGTCGCGGGTTTCCGCCGGAAGGTGAAGCGCCTCCTTGAGCAGGGCGCGGTGTTTTACGAGGTCAGCCTCGTGACGCCGGTATTCGCGTTCCACGACCGGGGGAGGGCGGATGAACAGTCGTCCCGCCAGCGCATCGAGAATCAGCGGATCGCCGCGGGCGATCTTGCGCGTCGCATCCTCGACATACAGCAGCGTGGGGATGCCGAGCGCGCGGGCGAGGATGACCGCGTGCGCGGTCGGCCCGCCGCGCTCCGCGACGATTCCCCGGATTGCCATCCGGTCCAGCTTGGCCGCGAGGGAAGGCAGCAACTCATGCGTGACGATGATGCATCCTGGCGGAAAACAGGGCTTGGACTGCCCCGTGAATTCCAAGAGCCGGTCCAGCAGCCGCCGGGTGACGTCGCGCAAATCGGCCGCGCGTTCGCGGATCGCCGGGTTGTCGAGCCGCGCGAATGCCTGGTCAAACGCGGCCGCGGTGTCGCTCCACGCGGCTTCGACGTTTATCCTCTGTTCACGGCAACGTCTCGCGACCGCAGCGAACAACTCGGGGTCGCGCAACAAACAAGCCTGTGCCTCGAAGATCGCGGCCGAATCGTCGCCGAGATTTCGTCTGGTCTCGTCTCGCAAGGTGACCAGATCGGCTTCGACTTCCGCCAGGGCCCGCTCGAGCCGACGCAGCTCCGCCGACACTTCGCCGGCTGCGATTGACCGACGCGGAATCGAAACGGGATCACCGCACGGGCAGACGTAGGCCGCACCGCGGGTAATTCCCGAAGACGCTGCGAGTCCGGTGAGCATGGTGCCAGCCGGCGCAGGCGTCGCGTTCAAAGGGTGGAGGGCGGAGTTCATCGGAAGTCATGTTTCCCGAACGATGGCTTGTTCGAGGTCAGCGATCAGATCGGCCGAGTCCTCGATGCCCGCCGACAAGCGGATGAGGCCGTCGCTGATGCCTGCTTGCCGCCGCGCTTCCGGCGTCATCCCGCGATGGCTCGATTGCGCCGGCCGGGTGGCGAGCGTCTCGGGCCCGCCCAGGCTCACCGCATGAATAATCAGTTGCAACCGGTCAAAGAAACGCGCCGCGGCGGCTTCCCCACGTGCGAGCTCGAAGGAGAGGAGACCGCCGCCGTGGCTCATCTGCCGCGCGACCAACTCGGCCTGCGGATGCGAGGGGAGTCCCGGATAATGGACACGTGCGATCTCGGGTCGGCCGCTTAACCAGCGCGCGAGCGCGTCACCATTGCGGTTGTGCGCCTCCATCCGCAACGCGAAGGTCCGCAAGCCGCGCAGGATCAGCGCCGCCTCCGAGGCATTCACGGTGCCACCGAGATTCTTGTGAATGGCCCGGTGGACAGCCGCCAATGGATCCCGCCGGATGAGGCAACCGCCGATCAAATCCGCGTGGCCGTTGAGATACTTGGTTGTCGAGTGGAGCACCCAGTCCGCGCCAAACTCGAACGGGCGCTGGTTGAACGGCGTAGCGACCGTATTGTCGACAATGACCGGCGCCCCGACCGAACGCGCGCGCTCGACGGTCGACTCCAAGTCGATCAGCCGCATGAGCGGATTCGATGGCGTCTCCACCAGGACCGCGCCGGCGCGCGCTACGGCGCCCAGCCACTGCTCGGGCTGCGTCGCATCGACGATTTCGAGCGGAAGTCGGTAAACGGTGGAAAGAATGCGGAGCAGTTCAAAGCTGCCGCCGTAAATGTCCTGGTGGGTGACCAGGGGCCCCGCGCGCTCGTGGAGCGCGCACGTCACGGCGCACAGGAGCGCCGCATTGCCGGAACTCGTGACCAGCGCCTCCGCACCACGCTCGAGATCGGCCAGTGCGTGGGCGAGCGCGTCGACGGTGGGATTGCCGAACCGCGAATAAGCATAGCCTTTGCGCGCCCCGGAGAAGATCGCATCCGCATCCGCGCTGCTCCCGAGGTCGAAAATCGCGCTCTGAACAATCGGCGGCTGGACCGGGCCGTTTTCGCCTCCACCGGTTCGCTGCGCGCCCGCATGGGCGCAACGAGTAGCGACTCGATGTGGCGTGGTGCTCATGAGCGGCTCCCCGGGCGATCCTGGCACCACACCGCGGCGTCTCGGCCAGCGAGACCAGCGCGATCGTCAATACGTCTCGCCGTTCCAGGTTTCATTATATCGTGTTACGATATGTTTGCCGGGTTTGCAAGTCCGGTCGCGCTTTGCCCGCCACTACGGCTTTTCCTGTTCCATCGCGTACACCGCGTCCAAAAGCGCGGCCCTGGAACCGTCAGGATTTGAGCGCGACCCAGCCGGATGTTCGAACGAGTCGGGGCCGAGCAGACTCATTCATCGCCAGCATGAATTCATACGATTAATGAATTTCACGCGCAAGGCGCGCTGAGGTATGGTGAGGCACTCCCATTTACCATGGCCAATTCTGCTGATCGCCTGCCGCAAAACATCGCCGGTCCCTATTATGTCGATTCCACGTGCATCGACTGCGACCTCTGCCGCGAGATCGCACCTGCGATCTTCGTGCGGCACGACGAGACCGGCTTTTCCATCGTGCAGCGGCAGCCGATGACCGCCGAGGAAATCGCGGCGGCGGAAGAGGCGCGCGAATCCTGCCCGGTGGAGGCGATCGGCAACGACGGGGATACACCCTGACATGCTCGCAAGTTTTCTGCTCGCGTTGCGCGAAGGAATCGAAGCCGCGTTGATCGTGGGCATGCTGGCGGGCGTCCTGCGGAGAACAAGACGTCCCGACTACATGCCTGTCTTGTGGCTCGGAGTCGCCAGCGGAGCGACGATCAGCGTGATCGCTGCACTGCTTTTACGCTCGTTAGGCCTTCGATTTGCCGGAGACGGTGAAGCGATCGACGAAGGAACGGTGGGGCTGGCCGCCGCCGCTCTGCTCACGGGAATGATTTTTTGGATGCGTCGCCACGCCGGCCAAGCGAGCGATGCCGCAGGGGCGAATCTCCGGCTCGCGGCCCGTTCCGGTCGAGGGGCGGTTTTCGCCCTGGCCTTCGTGGCCGTCATGCGCGAGGGGATCGAGTTGGCGCTGTTCTTGAATGCCGCGGTTTTTCGCTCGGCAGCATCGGCTGTCTTTGCCGGGGCCATGCTCGGCCTGCTCGTTGCGGTCGCGGGCGGCTGGTTGCTTTTTGCGACCGCCCTTCGTTTCAGCGTGCGACGATTCTTTCAGGTGTCGGGTGCCTTGCTCCTGTTGGTGGCGGCTGGTTTCGTCTCCCACGCGCTCGGTGAGTTCATCGAAGTGGGGTGGATCCCGCCGCTGATCGAACCAATTTGGAACACGGCCGGCTGGCTGCCGGAAACATCAGCCGGCGGTGCGGTCTTGAAGACACTGTTCGGCTACAAGAGCGCTCCCTCCTTCACCGAAGTCGCCGCTTACGGGCTCTTCCTGATCGCGGTGAGTTGGGCATTGCGCCACGCACGCGCAACGGTCGAACCTCCCGGCGAGTCTATCGTTGCAGGGCGTGCCGCTCACGAGGCGGGGCCGGAACGACCGCCGCAGGAGACGAGCCCGGCGGCCTGCGGAAAGCGATGACGAGGCGGTTCCATCCGTTGATGGAGACCGTCCTGGGACTTCACTCGCGCACCATTTAGTCCTCGATTTCGGGCATCGAACACGGCGGGCTTGCCACTGCGATCTTCGCGGGAATGCGAGCGGCCGCCTTTTGCAGTGAGGTGGTCAGTTGCGGACCGAAGGAGCGGAGTTCGTCGCGATGCACACGGTAGAGTTTTTCCAGCAGCTTCAGCCCCTTCCTCGTCAGAGATACCTCCACGCGGCGGCGATCTTCCCGGGCCACACTGCGTTTCACGAGTTTCATGGTTTCCATGCGGTCCACGAGCCCCACTGCGCTGTGATGGGCGATTCGCATCTGTTCGGCCAGTTCTCCGATGGTCACCCAATTCCGCCCCGGGAAGCCTTCGATCGCCAGTAGCGCCTGATATTGCTGGGGCGTCACGCCGCGTTTCGTCGCGGCCTCTTCACTGAAGCCTAGAAACTTGCGCAGGGCATACCTGAATTCGGCGAGGGCTTCGTAGTCGCTCTTACTAAGCGGTTCATCGTTTGCGGCCATGGTGTTTATTGAAGACGAGGCATCGTGCCTGACGAGAAGCAAAGCTCGCGGAAAAAGCGATTGCATCGTAATACGATATGTCTAGTCGTCCGTCAACTCGACGATGCGCTCCGCGGGCTGGCGGTGTTTCGCGGCGCGACGCCCGCCCCGAGGCCATCGGCAACTCCCACCCGCATGAAAAAGAAGATCTACAACGACATTACCGAGACGATCGGAAACACGCCGCTCGTTCGCTTGAACCGGACTGCGGCCGAGCACGGCGCGTCGTGAGAATAAAGGGAAGCAGATCGTCGTGATTATCCCCTCCAGCTCCGAACGCTATCTTTCCCCGTGGTTGTTTGCAGACGTCGGTTTGGAAGGTGACTCCATCGACGACCTGCTGACGGCCGCGGTTTGATTCCCGATCAGGGATGGGGCGAACCAATACGGAGCGGTTCACCCCTGAGGTCGCGTTGATTCCGCGGTTTGCCGGCCGACGACTCGCCTTCAACTTCGACTATGAACCCAGACGCAGCCAGGCGCTCGACCTTGGCCCTGCCGAACGGCGCTGAAGACGAGTTTCGCGCGTTCTTCCAGTTGGCCGGCGTCGGCAATGCCGTGGTCGACGTGCACACCCGGAAATTCGTCATGGTGAACCGGCGCTTCGAGGAGATCACCGGCTATACCGCGGAAGAACTCCACGACCGGACCTTCGACGACATTACCCATCCCGACGATCGCGCGCGGGATCAGGCGCGATTCCATGAGCTCATCACCGGGCAGCACGCCGAGGTGAAGCTCGAGAAACGTTATGTTCGAAAAGATGGAGCCGCGGTTTGGGTGCATCTGACGACCACCTTGCTCCGTGGGGCCGACGGATGTGCGCGGCTCCAACTCGGCGTCATCAACGACATCACCGCGCAAAAGTCGGCGCAGGCCGAGGTGCAGGAATTGCAGAACAACCTGCAGCGTCTGGTCGAAGAGCGCACCGCGGCGCTGGCCGACAAGTCGGCCCAATTTGAAGGTTTCGTCTACACGATCGCGCACGATTTGCGGGCGCCGCTGCGTGCGATCAATGGGTATGCGGAATTCGTGACAGAAGACGCGGGCACCACCCTCTCGGCTGGAAGCGCCGTCTACCTCGACCGAATCAAGAAGGCCGCGCGAAGGATGGATCGGCTGATTCGTGATCTTCTCTCCTACACGCGAGTCACGCAGATCGATCTGAGGGTCGAAAACGTGCCGTTAGGCGAATGCATCGATTGCGCTCTCTCCAACCTGTGCGAGGAAATCGAAGGGCGAAACGCGCAGGTGACGGTCGAATCGCCGATGCCCCACGTCCTGGGCGAACGCGGTTCGCTCGACCAGGTAATTGGTCACCTGTTGGGTAATGCCCTGAAGTTTGTGCCGCCAGGAGAACGGCCGAAGGTGCAGGTGCGCGCCGAAGCGCAAAGCGATTTCGTGCGGCTCAGCATCACGGACAATGGCATCGGCATCCGCCCAGAGTTCCATGATCGCGTATTCCGGATCTTCGAGCGTCTCGAGGACGCGCGCAGTTATCCGGGAACCGGGATCGGCCTGCCCATCGTGCGCAAGACCATCGAACGGATGGGCGGAAAAGTTGGGCTGCAGTCGGAGCCCGGCAACGGGAGCACGTTCTGGTTCGAACTCCGAAAGGCGGAGCCATGAGCCTGCCGCCGACGGTGTTTCTGGTGGTCGAGGACGAGCCTGCAGACGCGGAGTTCATCCAGTACGCCTTCGGCGCCGCGGGTCGGGCTGATCGCGTTTTCCTGGCCGCAAATGGCGAGGAAGCCGTCGCTCATCTCATCGGCAGGGGGGACAAGGTCGACCGGTCCCGCTTTCCGCTGCCCGACGTGATCATCACAGACCTGAAAATGCCCCACATGAACGGCCTCGAGTTGCTGCGCTGGCTGCAAGCGCAGGACGCGTTCCGGAACATTCCGCGAGTCGTCCTCACTTCGTCCACCGCGCCCTCGGATATCACCACCGCATACTCGCTCGGTGCCTCGGCATTTTTCGTGAAGCCCGTCGACCTTCATGAACTCCGCGTTTTGGCGAAAGCGATGTCCGATTTCTGGTCTCGAGCCATCAGCCCGCACCATCCGGTATGAACACCGAAAGTACATCGACGAATCTCTTCGACCGTATCGGCGGTCGGGAAGGAGTGGCGCGTCTGTTGCGGCAATTCTACGCGGACGTGCGCCAGCACCGCGAAATCGGCCCGATCTTCAATGCGCAGATCGACGACTGGCCCGCTCATTTGGACAAGATCGCCGACTTCTGGTCGGCGGCGACAGGCGGCCCGCCGCGCTATGCGGGGCCGATGCCGCAGCGACATTTTCCGCTCGGACTGGAGGAGCGGCATTTCGCGGCGTGGCTCGATCTCTGGCGCCGTAATTGCCGCATCCAGCTCAAGGAAGAAGCGGCTGCAGACATGATTAAGCTGGCGGAAGGAATTGGAGAACGCCTGCGCTTCCTGATTGCGCACGACCGCGACCGGCGAGCCGGAGCCAATCACTCGATTGCGAACCCATGATGGTTACGAAGTCACAGATCATTCGTCGCGGCTTGGCCCAGCGTTGCCCGAATTGTGGCGAAAAGACGCTCTTTCCTCCGAGATCGTTGCGCATTCGTCGACGGTGCCCGAGTTGCGGCACCGGTTTCGATCGCGGCGAGGGTTTCTTCCTCGGCCCTTGGGTGCTCAATTATACCGTCGCGGTTTTTCTGTTCGTCCTTCCCGCGATCGTCGCGGGTGCGCGGGGCGTGATTCCATGGTCAGCCTCATGGGTGTTTGCCGGAATCGGATGCACGGTTCTTCCAGCGCTGCTCTACCGGAGCACCTGGAGTTGGTGGCTGATGCTCTACTTTTTCTTTCTGCCGCAATTACTGCCAGGCAATGGCGGGCCGACTGGAACTGAAGAAGAAGATTAGAAAAAGACCCGCCTCCACGGGAGGCAGGTCGAGTGGTTTGCGCTACCGCGGCGATTCGCGCCCACTGCGGGGGATACACCGAGTTGGGCGATGATGAACGAAAGCTCGCCAAGCGGCGTCAGCAGGAGACGGGCGCGATCCTGAATGAGATCGATTCCTTGCAGGGCTAAGGATCCTTTTCGTGTGAGATCACGCGTGGCGGAGTTCCATCCGGTAGTCCTGCACGGAAGTGACGTTCGCCAACGCGCCCATCTCTTCGTCGGTGAGACTCATGGATCCCGTCCGCAGAAGATCGCGCAGGTCCTGCGTCGAGGTTGCAGACACAAGCGCGGAGGAGACCTGCGGATTGCGCGACACCCACGCGAGGGCGATCTGGGCCGGCGAGGCCAGGCGCTTTTCGGCGATTTCAGCGAGCACGGTCAACACCGCGTCGCCGGAATTGCTGCCGAAGCGTTCATTCTGCCAGCTGCGGTCGAGGTTGATGATTTCCCGGATCGAGGTCGGCCGTTTCGCGAGAAACCCGCCGGCCAGCGGCGAGCGAGCCAGGAACCCGAGCCGGTGCTCGCGACACATCGCCAGCGCTTCGGCCTCGAATTTCGCGCGCGTCATCAGCGAATACTCCGCCTGCAGCGCCTCGAAGCGCGAGTGGTTGCGCGCTCCGGAGCGGTGGAGGGAGTCGACAACCCGCCAGGGCGGAAATCCGCCGGCCACAGCGTAGCGGACCAGTCCGGCGCGGATGAGCCGATCGACCGCTTCGAGCACGTCGTCGACCGGCGCCAGATGCTCGTCCCAGTCGCAGACCAGGAGATCGAGGTGTTTTGTGCGGAGCCGCCGCAGTGAGCGTTCGCATGCCTCGCGGATGAGATTCGCAAACGCAATGCTGCCGCCGTGCGCAGGACGGAAGAGCGCCATCCGCGTCGCCAGCACGAGACCGTCGCGCGTAATCCCGCGGGTCTGCTGCCACCGCCCCACGATATCCTCCGAGGTGCATTCGGCGGCGGGCGTCACCGCCGAGTTGGCGCAGAAACCGACGCTCTGAATGAAACTGCCGCCACAGGTGTAATAGGTGTCGAGCAGCGCCATCGAGGTCGCCTCGTCGTTGATCCACCCGAACTTCGCCGTGTTCAGGCAGAATTCGGAGACGTGAAGATTGGTTCGGCCGAGCTTTCGTTTATTCATGATGCTTCAGTTGGGGCTGGGAGTTGTGAGGTGAGGCTCGCGCACTGCCGCGTCGGCGGCTGGGCGAGTTGCCGGTGGCTTCGACCGGGACGCGCAGCGCGCGCGGTCGATCACGCCTTCGATGGCCAGCACGGTGCCAGCCGCGTTGACGACAGGTGTGAGGCGATCCTCCACGAGTACCCACGCACCGTGGGCCGCCCGGATGAGATATTCCACGGTGAAGCGCCGACGGTGTCGCACGGCGGCGCGCACCTGTTCGTTGACGCGTCTCCAGTCGGAGCGCGCGATCAGGTCCGCGAACGCGAGGCTTTGGTTCGCAATGAAACGATGCGGATCGTAGCCCGTGACATCACGGCAGCCTTCGCTGACAAAATCCATGGTCCAGCGCGCATCGTGCCGTCGCCGGTAAACGAAGCCGCTGAGGTTACCGATCAGCCGGGCGACGGTCGTTTGGCAATCGATGCAGGAAACGAACTCGGAAACGGGAATAGGCGAAAAGAGAGTCATGGCAGGTGTGGTGAGACGCGGTTCTACGACGCGAGCGCATGGCTGTTCCCGCACGGAATCCGGCCGCCGAGTCGGTCGATGTCGTCGCTTGTCAGCTTGAGCTGTGCGGCGTCTAGCAATTCGCGGAGCTGATCCAGGGAGCTTACGCTCACGAGCACCGAGGTGACCTGCGAATGCGCGAGCACCCACGCCAGCGCAATCTGCGCCGGCGACCGACGTCGCGCCTGGGCGCTCGCCGCCAGCACCGGCCAGATCCCTCCGGCAGCCATCGCCGCATGCAGATCGCTCGGCCCGCGGCTCCGCAGTGCGCCGAAGCGGGTGACAAGTCGCCGGCTGGTCAGATGCCCGCCCGCGAGCGGCGAGCGGGCGATCACGCCGAGCCCATGGTCTGCGCAAAGTTTGACTGCGCCGGCCTCGAAAGCCGTGCGCACCGCGAGCGAGTAGTCGATCTCCAGTCCGGCGACCGTGCGCGGCTTCGAACAGGACGAGCCAAGGGCTTCGAGCGTGCGCCACGGCGGGAAGTTCGCCGGGACGATGTGCCGAATCTCGCCGGAAGCCACGATGGCCTCGAAAGCGGCGATCGTCTCGTCCAGCGGCGCGACCGCATCCGTCCATTCCACCACGAGGAAGTCCAGGTAGTGGCAGCGGATCCGACGGATGGAATCCTCGACGCATTGGCGAATCAGCTCGGTATAGGTTTCGAGCCCGCCAATCACCGGCCGGCTGAGAGCGATGCGCGTCGCGATCACGATGCTGTCCCGTTGGACCCGACGGTCCTTGAGCCAGCGGCCGAGGAGTTCCTCCGGCATGCCGAGAAACCCGTCGCCGAGATTCACGCCGGGACAAATGCCGCTTGTCTGGACGAAATTACCGCCGGCTTCGCGGAACGCGTCGAGAATCGCGATCGATTCGTCCTGGCTCGCATACCGCCTGAAGTTCGAGGTGCTGAGGCACAGCTCGGAAACGCGATAGTCGGTCCGCCCAAATCTCTTCCTTTTCAGTTTCATGATCGCGGGTGCGTTTCGCTACACCGGAGAAGGTCGCGGATGGGCGAGCGCCGCCGGCAGGTGGCGCTTCAACACTTTTGGGAAAAACAGGTTGTTCGGGACTTGCAGCGTCCCGCCGTCTTCCGTCCGCAGCGTGGTATAACCGTATCCGGTCATCACACGGCGATTCTTGAATTCCATGGAAGGGGAGAGGAGTTGATGATTGCGCAGGCCGACGGATGAGGTCGGCCACGAGTGAACGAGCGAGGCCGGCTAGGCCGTCGCGTAGCGGCCGAAGACCGCCGGTGTGGTCGCGTCGGCGGCGGGACCGGTGACGCGCCGCACCTTGAGTTGCCGGATGCCGCCCGGCGTGGACCAGTTCACGATGTCGCCAACCCGGCAGCCGATAAGAGCTGTGCCGATGGGGGCCAGGATCGAGATGCGGCGATGCTCGACGTCGGCCTTTTCCGGAAACGTGATCGTGTATTCCTCGATTTCGCCCGTGCCGAGGTCCTCGAACTCCACGGTCGAGTTCATCGTGACGACGTCCGCCGGGAACGCGGCCGGATCGATCACGGCGGCGCGATCCAGTTCGTCGCGCAACTTGGCGAGCGCCGCACTGGCGTTGGAGTGCAGAGCGGTGGCGATCAAAAGCCGTAGCTTCGAATAATCGCCGCGGGAGATATAGATAGGAGTGTGATTCATGATGATGATTTCGTCTTGGGTGTTTGGATGTGCAGCGGCCCGCTGCGCTCGAGGCGCACGCGGAGCCGCCGCGGGAAGTGGCAACGTTTAGGCCACCGCCGCAGCGGTGATCTCCTCCGTCTCGGCCTCGCGAGATTCCTGGCGGAGGGTGCCGAAGAACCGGCAATTCAGGTCGTCGGTGCGGACGAGGATGTGGTTGGGAACGTCCGCCTGCGGAGCACAACCCGGGTTGAGCAGCAGCGTCGCGTCGTCGCGCTGACGCCAGTGCAACGGGTCGTGCACGTGCCCGCAAAGAACGAGACGCGGTGCATACTGCGCGACAGACGCGTTGAGGTCCGGATTCCCGCCGTCTCCGCCGCTTGCGCGGGCGGTGACGAGCGTTTGGGTCGGTCCGGCATGCACCACCCAGACGTCGGCCGTTCCGCCCTTGGGCCGAGTCGCGCATCCGATATTGAGAATCGAAGTGCCGTTCAGCTCGATGCGCTGGCCGTCGAACCAGACGTTCGGGTTCGAAATGGAGCGGAGCCAATAGGCCGGCATCCAGCGTTCGGTTTGATCATGCCATTCGAGATCGTGGTTGCCGCTGACGATGCACATCGGCCGCGGATAGCGGCTGAGCCAATCGGACACCCAGGCGATCTGCTTGCGATGCGGGGTCGCGCTCGCGAGCTCGAGCATATCGCCAGACATGACCGTGAGGTCGTGGGCTGGCGCGCGATAAAGCAGCCAGTCGAACCAGCGCTTGTTGAAGTGGAAATCGGTGACGTGAAGAATGGTCATGGTGGTCCAGACTGCGCCCGCTCGGCCGCACTGCATTCAGCATGCGGCCGGGTGGGTGGGTTTCGGAACGTGACCGCGCGTTCGCGCGGCGGAGGGGAAGTTCGCGCGCGCCCTACGGGACGCGCCGCGGCAAGGAAGTCCGATCTTGTTTACCCGGGGCTGCGGCTAAGGTCTGACGCGCTTTGCGCGCTGACCTTTAGCTCGCGGCACCGGGCCGCTCCGGACAGATGTACAACGCAAGGCCCACCGCCGTGTGCTGGCGGGCGCAGAAAAATGATTTCTGATGCGTGTTCAGGTTCACCGTGAAGTCATCTGTGCGCCGGAAATATATTCTGTCAAACTTCAGGACCATTTGGCGCGTCGTCGTGATGAGGCGAAAGGGAATAGGAAATGAATTATACAAATAATGCCGCGGCCACGAGAGCAGCAATGATGGCAACGAGCGCGGTGGTGTCGGATCCTTCAGGCGGTGGCGGAATGACGTGAAACGACGCCATCCCAATTGGCTCTTAACGACGAAACGATCCGCGGTCGCCCACCGGCTCCGGGCGCTCGTCCCCGCTCAGGGATCGGAACAGGGAATTCTGAAGCAAGTCGAAGTCGTCGTGGACGGCGACGCAACCGTTGCCATCTGCCAAGCGGCGGAGCGACTTGCCGTCGATGTCATTTGTCTGTGCAGCCATGGTCGCACGTGCCTGAGCAAGGCGCTGCTCGGTTCCGTGGCCGGAGCGGTCATGGCACGGACGCGGTGGCCATTGTTTGTCGTGCGCCCGCCTCCGTGTGAGGAGGGCGCATGAAGTTTTGCGGGCTCGCTCGCGATTACGATGGAACGATCGCGGAGCACGGTCGGCCCGATCCTGCGTTGTTTCGCTTACGACTCCTTTAGCGCCACGTCACCGCTCGTGGTTGCGGTTAGCGTCTTCGATGGTGCCTCGGGCGGTTTCCGCCGCAGCGCCGCGATGAGCATCATGCTCAACGCAATTGTTGCTCCGACAAACGCGCCGGACGACGGCAGTGCCAGCCAGGCGAGCGACTCCTTTGCCGCCGCACTGTCCCCCATTACGGGGAGCCGGAATGCGGCCACCAGCCAGAAGGCGGAATACCCCAGTCCGCCCGCCCCAAGCCCGAGGCTAACGCCGCGAACGAGCGCTGCCGGGCCGCCGAGCAGCATTGCGACGAGGATTAAACCAACTGCGGCGGCGCCCAAGCCACCGGCATGCAGATGGGCGCGCTGCACATATACCCATGATTTATCCAGCGCGGCTTTGATCGCTGCATCGTCGTCGTGATAGACCCTCGTTCGGACTTCCAAGGCGGACGCTTTGAGCCTGCCCTTGATCGCATCCTCGTTTGCGCCAAAGACCACGCCGAGGCCGAAACCGAAGAGCAGAGTGAGAACGGCGAGCAGCATCCCCGGCAAGCCGGGACGAATGCGGAGCTGAATCTCCAGAGGTGTATTTCGCGCGGAATTCATGAAAGAGAATCACCATTTCCAAGACCCAGTGTCTCGAAACTTTGCCAATCTACATTCGTATCCCGGCCGTGCCGTGCAGATATGGTTTTTCACTCCGCGGATTTTGCCGGACTGAGTTGCCTCGGACAGCGATGAGGCGTTCGCATCTCAATTATTCTCCTGCGACGGCGTCTGGCTTCATGAAGTGGGCCACGCCGACCACCCGGTCCACCGGAACTACGAAGGCGATGCCGCGGCCCATATCATTCAATTCTGCCGCCGCGACGATCTTGGGGAGCACGAGGTCGACTTGGTCTGCATAAACCAGCGTGAGCACGATTTCCTTCTCCGGTTCGATCGACATCCCGAAGATCTTTTCCTGTTCGTGAATCCCGGCGCCGCGACCGGAGAATACGGTCCCGCCGCGGGCGCCGGCCTTCACCGATGCTTGGAGCACGGTGCTGCCCCAACCCTTCCGGACGATGCTAACGATAAGTGAAATGTTCATGTTCATGGTTTCTTGCGGCGCGCCTTCCAACGAATTAGGAGTCCCAGCGTCATCACCGAGAGGATCGGCGCGAGTGCGATGAGAGCCACCAGCCCGAGCCCATGCACCAGGGGATCCTGACCGGGCACGACCGACGAAGCTCCGAGCGCGAGGGCCAGAAGGAACGTGTTGGCCAACGGGCCGGTCGCCACTCCACCTGCATCAACGGCGATGGACACAAATTCCTTTTCGCTCAGCCAGAGGGTCACGATGACGAGGGCATATCCGGGGGCGAGCAACCAGACCAGCGGAATGCCGTGGCTGATTCTAAACAGCCCGAGGCCCATGGCCACGGCGACACCGGTGCAGATCGCAATCATCACGAGTCGCTGTCGGATTGATCCGCCGGACGCTTCCTCCACCTGATCGGCCAGGATGCGCACCGCTGGCTCGCCCCAAGTGGTGACGAACCCGAGGACAAGACCAAATGGCACGACCAGCCACTGGTGCGAAAGGGAGCCGACAGCCACGCCGATCGCGCGCCCGAAGGGCATGAATCCGATGCTCACACCGAGCAGAAACAGGAAGAGGCCGAGCGATGCCATCACGGTCCCCGCCGCGATGCGGATCAACTCCGCTCGCGGCAGTTTGAGCAACCAGAGCTGAAACACGACGAACACCGCTACGATGGGCAGGATGGCCAGCGCCACGCTCTTGGCGGTGCGAGCGAGATCGGTCAGGAACCCCGAATCGATCATCGGAGGAGACCGAGCAGCAGCAGGACGATGATGGGTCCTGCCGAAGCCATGCCGAGCAGGCCGAACCCGTCGGCGATGGAGGAGCGTCCGCCCAGCACCGCGCTGACGCCGAGAGCGAGCGCCAGCACGGCAGGGCCGCTCAGCACGCCGGTTGTCACGCTGCCGGCATCGTAGGCGAGGGGCGCAAGCGCCGAGGGTGCAAGGAGCGACAGCACAATCATCATGGAATACACGGCGGTGAGTTGCCAGGCCATGGAGTAGCCCCAGACCACGCGCAGCATGGCAACGCTCACGAACAAACCGACCCCCGTAGCGATGATGTAAACCAGCGGCTGGGCAGACAAGGTACCCTGGGCTGCCGCTTCGGCCTGTCCTGCGAGGACGATAACATCAGGTTCAGCGGCGGTCGTGGCAAACCCCAGCGCGAAGGCAACCACCAGCATCAACATCAGCGAGTGTTTCTGCGCCATGGCGGCGCCAATGAACCGGCCCATGGGCAGAAGGCCGAGGTCAACTCCGGCGGAGAGCAGGAGCAAACCGAGAGTGACGAGAGCCGATCCTGCGAGGAATTGCAGAAAGACGGTCGTTGAGGCGCCTACGATCGTGAACTGGAGCACGCAGACCACCACGATGAGAGGTGCCACCGCCCGGAGCGCCTCGAAAAGTTTTTCTTTCAGCAGTGCGAGCATAAGCGCTTTGGGTGGTGCGCGCAGGTCGATTGGGAAGCCGTCGAATGCGTACCAATCGCCGGCAATTTCGATGATGCGTGCGCCAGACGCCAGACGCACGAAAGGAGATTGGGGTATCGTTGTGATTGAGCGTGACGCGACGTCGCCTCTCGTGAAGTTGCGGGCGATCTTATTCCCGGGCCGATGCACGAGCAGAGGTTGGCGCTGGGTTGATATGGCATGCGATCGAAAGTCTCTCGCACCATCCTGGGCTGTGTGACGCGAACGATGCGTCTCTCACGCGCGGCCCTTGTTGTTGGTCCCCGCGTCGGGGCGGCGGTAACTTGACAAACCGCAACCCGTGGCTGTGGTGCGGTGTTTTTTGCGACCCATGTCGAACGCTCAGCAAATTTTCCCGCGATCGTTACGGACGATTGTCATCTGTCCGGCCTGGCCGGCGGGTGTGAGCTGACGAGCCTTGCTTGATTCTTCAAGTCCGGCCCGGCCAGAGCACACGCGCCGGTGAATACCCGAGGTCAGCGAGCTGCCGCTCGGCTGACGCACGCCGGGATCCCGTGGGTCCGTCGCATCCTCGCTTGTTGCCGTTCTTCCGCGCGTCCCGTCCCAGGAGCGCTTCCCCTGCAAACCCAACCCGCGTCCTTTCGCGCCTCAGCATGCGCGCGGGAGCGTCGCACAAGCAGTAGACCAATGAAATCAGACATCATTTCCGATCCTCGTTCCCGGCTCATCCTTCGCGGCATCCATCTGTGGCTTACCGACGCCATGAAGGCTGCCTTGGAGTCCAAAGCCAACCGGCTCTTCCGTCATGAACCGCGCATTTTGCGCCTGCGAATCGACGTGGAATACGACCTCCGGGGGCGCGCCCGCGTTTTCACGGCCAAGGGGAGGATCGAGATCGCCGGACCGGATCTCACGGCCGCGGTGACGACGGAAGACGCCTACACCGCGATCAATCTCCTCATCGACAAGTTGGATCGGATGCTCCGCAAGCGGATGACTTCCACGCTTCGGAAGCGGACGGCGGGGGACATCCGAACCTACGCACCGCATCAGGCGGTCGCGTGAATCACTCGGAATCTCCCTGCGAAAAACCTCATCGATGCACTTCCTGACCATCTGCCCTGATCGGTCGGCGCTCTGAGCCGACGAGCCTCGTTGGTTTCCAACCGGGCTCGCGGCCACGAGTTGCCGGCCAGAGGCGCGCGACGCGAGCGCGCCCTATCGCCGTCGTCCCTCCTCGGACGACCCCGCCGCCGCACGTCCGGTGTGCGTTACTCCGCGCCAGCACGGCGCGATCCGCTCCCAACCGCAACGCGCGCTTTGCCGCGCTGAAACCTACGACAGACATGATCGACAAACGCATCATGGGCCGGACCGGCCTCAAACTTTCCGAGCTTTGCCTCGGCACCCTCAACTTCGGTTGGAAGACCGACGAAAAGACCTCGTTCGCCATCCTGGACGCGTATCACGCGGCGGGCGGCACTTTCATTCAGGCCACAAGTCACACGCCAGAAGTTTTCCTCCCCTCGGCTTCGGCCAACGTATCCGAGGAGATCGTCGGCCGTTGGTGGACGGCGCGCCGGCTCCGCCGTGACGATCTGTTTCTGGCCACACGTATTCACGTGAGACAATCGCCAGGCAACGAAGGCGCTTTCGCGAAGACGGTGCGACAGGCCTGCCAGGAATCGCTCCGGCGACTGCAGACATCCTACCTCGACATGGTCATCTTCGAATGGAACGACGGGCTCCTTCCCATCCGTCACTCCCTCGAGGCCTTTGACCAGATGGTGCGAAGCGGGCTGACCCGCTATCTCGGCGCCGGCAACTTTCCGGTGTGGCGCATCGTCGACGCGCTCGGGCGCGCCTATCTGCGGAATCATTGCCGCATGGAAGCGATCCAGGCGGATTACTCGCTGATGACGCGCGCCCGCTTCGAGCCCGAGGCCATGGCGCTATGCCAGGAACAGCGGCTCGCGTTCTTCGCGCGATCGCCGTTGGCCGGCGGATTCCTCGCCCGCAGGCACGGCATCGGCGACATCTTCAACGCGTCGCGTCGCGGCTGGTTGACGGGACGCTTCGGCAATCCGTATGGCGACGCCGCGTTGGCGGCGGTCGCCGACGTGGCCGCGCGCCACGAAGCCTCCTCTGCGCAGGTGGCGCTCGCCTGGGTGCTGCGCAATCCGGCCGTCACCTCCGCGATCGTCGGCGTGCATTCGGTTGCGCAGCTCAACGAGCTGCTGCAAGCCGGCCGGCTCAAGCTAACCGCGCCGGACCTCGACCAGCTCGGCGATGCCACTGCCGCGGAAGAAGTCCACGTCGCTCCTGAAATCACGCATCATCGTCCGGAAGCCGGCGAGTTGGTGCTCAACTGAAATCCTTCGGCTGGCGTCACACCCTTTGCGGCGCCAGCCGCCCAATCTTTTTTCCCATGAATCTACGTCGCTTGGGGCGAACCGGCCTCAAGGTCTCCGAACTGTGCCTCGGCACGTTGCATTTCGGCCGCCGCACGGATGCGCGAGCCGCGTTCGCCATCATGGATGCGTTCTACGGTGCGGGCGGAAACTTCTTCCAGTCACGGGGGATTTCTCCCGGCTGGGGTTTCTCCGGCCCGCCCAAATCCGACTCCGAAACGCTCACCGGCGAATGGTGGCGTGCGCGCGGAATTCGTCGCGAATCGCTCGTCCTCGCGACCGGCATAAACCTCTGTCGTCCGGCCACGGGAGGCACGAACGCGTATCTCCGCACCGTCCGCGAATCCGTCGGCGCCTCCTTGCGCCGGCTCCAGACTGAACACCTCGACGTGCTCGTTTGCGACTGGCACGACGGCCTTCTGCCGATCGAGGACACCTTGGACGCGTTCGATTCCCTCATTCGCTCGGGAATGGTGAATCACATTGTGGCGGCAAATTTCCCGGAGTGGCGGATCGTCGACGCCATCGGCAAGAGTCGCCTCGGGTACCAACACCGGTTCGAGGGTTTGCAGGCGGACTATTCGCTTGTGACGCGTTCGAGTTTTGGCTGCGAGACGCGGCGGCTTTGCGGTGAATACCATCTCGGCTTCATCGCCTGCTCGCCTCTCGCCGGAGGGTTCCTGCTGAAGCGCGATGCCGCCGCGCTGCTCCTCGAGTCGCAGCGCCGGCGTCTGCTGAGCCACCGCTATCGCAATCCGTATTGCCTCTCGGTCTTCGACGAAGTGAGCGAGCTGGCCGCCGACCGCGGCGCGACTCCCGCACAGCTTGGGCTCGCGTGGGTGCTGCACAACCCGGATGTCACGTCCGCGCTGATCGGCGTCGGCGCGCCGGAGCAATTCGCCGAATTGCTCGGAGCGACCGCGATCGAGCTCACCTTCCATGAGAACAGCCGGCTGGACGAGGTGACGTCGATAGAGGGTCTCCGCGTGTGATGACAAAAGGCCCGCCCCTGAAGACAGGGCGGGCCTTTCGCGTTTCCGGACTGAGTCAGCGGTCGACCGTCAGAATCTGTGGCGTGACAATCTGCCGTGGTGGCACGTCCACGCGAAGCAGCTTCGCCCAGCCGCTCGCCCCCGCAGCGATGAGGTGCGCCTTTCCCTTCGGGATGAGCAGCGCCTCGTCCTTGTTGAGCATCGTATTGACGTCACCGAACCGCACGGTCGCTTCGCCATCGACAACGAAGAGGATGTGCTCCTCCACGTTGTGCCCTTCGCGCAGCGGGGTTTCGTCCCCGGGGGCGAGCATGATCAGACCGCATTGAAAGCCGTCTTTGGCGAGGATCGTCTTGGTGTTGGTCGGAGTGGTTACCGGGTCGAGAGTCGTTAGCTGAGGATTCATAGGATTTGATTGAATGAAGGTTGAAGGATGCGGCCGCACGTGCGGCCGAGGGGACGTGGCAATGCGCAGAGCGCTGGAGACACCGGAGCCCGAGGCTACACGTCGTGCTGCTATGGCGCAGTCTTAGCCTCGAGCCCGGCTCGAGTGGGACAGACAGCGCGCAACACGATTCCGAATTCGACGGAGTAGTTCGTCATGATGTTCATGAGCGGAATCGATGCTGATGTAACCTATCGCATTGCGATCCTTGTCAAGTGAGGCCCTCTCGTCGTGCTCGGCAGAGCCCGCTCGCCGCCGACACCGCTGCCGCCGCAGCTGGGTCTTAAGCTGTTGGGCTTCGGCTGCGGCACAGCGAAAAGCGTCAGTGCTGCTAACAGCGAGTATGGCCGACGGAGCATTCGTGAGGACCCAAACGCTTGGAGCGCCTGTCGGTCAAAAATCTCCACCTCAATTTTCGGTGAGTGCGGCCGCCGCCTCTCGATTGAGCCAGCGGCGAAATGCGCCAATTTCAGAGAGCGTGCCCGCGACGAGCACATTGTCTCCGGCTTCGAGGCGTTCTTCACCCGACGGAGCGATGATCTTGGTCCCGTTGCGCTCGATTCCGACCACGCGCACACCGGTCGATTGCGCGAGCTTCAGTTCCGCCAGCGTGCGCCCGGCATTCGGGACGGACGGCATGACGGAGGTTTCGAGCACCGACCCGCGAAACTCCTCCGACTGATCGCCCGTGGCGCGGGCGCGGAGAAGGAACTCGCGTGCCGCTTTGATCTGCTCGTCCTGGCCGAGCAGCAGCAGCTTGTCGCCAGGATAGACCCGTAAATCGGGCCGAATCGCGGTGATCACGTGGCCGTTGCGTTCCAATTCGAGCACCGCGCACCCGAAACGAGAGGGAATCGAAAGCTCCGCGAGGGTTTGACCGCCGTAACTAGCCGCGTCCGGAACGATGGCGTCGCGCAAATGCAGATTCCACTGTTCGAGGTCCTGGAGCCGCTTGCCACGGGCCACGTCCGCCACGGCCTCCGTAGCTGCGCGAGGATCCTCGGCGAGCACATCACGCACGGAAGACTGCCACTGACTGTGCCAGTAAATGAGCTTGTTGGAAAAGACCGCCACGACGACCGTCGCCGCCGCCCCGATTAGAATCCAGCCCCAGCCGCCGAGTTGATCGACTGGCAGGAACGCATAAAGCCAGATGCCCAGCGCCACCGTGATGATGCCCGTGAGCGCATTGCGCACGACTGCGGCGGGCAGCCGTGTGTCGCGCCCAACGCTCTCACCGATGATCATCGCGACTGCGGCAAGATTGCGCCAGATTGCCACCAGCGGGATGAGCCCGATTACCGCGATCACACTCCAGAACACCCAGCCGAGGGTGCGCGCGTCGAAACCGAAGGAAGCGGCATTCTCACGCAGCAACTCGAGCAACTGCGGCGAAAAAATCATGACTCCCGTCGCGAATAGCAGCTCCATCCCGGTCTGCAGCAGTCGTCCGCGAATCAATTTCCATGCGATGGATTTCGTCGGCGTCGACTGCACCTGTTCGAACCAGCCGTGATATGCCTCGAGCGCGCGCGTGACCCAGCGAGGCTCGATCCGTTCGGCCAATCGGAGAATCGGCTCCGCGTGCCGGTTGATCAATGGCACGATGAGCACCGTGAGGATCGAGACCCCCACCGCCATCGGATAATAGCTTTCCGGCAGCACCGCGGCACTCACGCCGAGTTGCGCGATGATATACGTGAACTCGCCCATCGGAAGTAACAGCAAGGCCGCCCGGCGTGCATCGCGCGGTCGCGCGCCCGTCAGCGTGAGTGCCAACCCGGTGGCCAGCGAACGGCCGACGATCACAAACACCACAAGCCCGAGAGTCATCAGCCACACGGGGATGATAAGCTTCAGGTCTATCATCATGCCGATCGCCACGAAGAACACGCTGCTGAAAAGATCGCGCATGCCCGTGAATGCCTTTTCCACCGAAGCTTTCTGCGGAATTTCCGCGACAATCGCACCGAGGAGAAACGCTCCTAGAGCCAGCGAATAGCCAGCCTTCACCGCGATCAGAGACAGGAGGAACAGGACGCCCGCCACGGTGATTGTTTGCAACTCCGGGTCGGCGCGCGCCTCCAGCCGCCGCATGAGCCGGGGCACCATCAACAGGCCGGCACCGACCAGCAGCACGACGAAGGCGCTCATCGTCGTGAGCACCGTGCTCACGGTTTCTCCGCTGCCGCCGCGCACATGGGAGCCCAGAATCGTCAGCATGATGACAGCGACGATGTCTTCGAGCACCGTCACGCTCAGCGCGAGCTGACCCGTGCGCTCATGCGTCAGGTTCAACTCGGCCGCGATCTTGGCAATGACTGCTGAGCTCGAAGCCATGAACATCCCGGCAATGAACAGCGACTGACTCCCGCTCCAGCCGACCGCGACGCCCAAGGCGTTCGTGAGCATCAGCACAAAGATCGCGCCGAGGCCTGTAGCCGCCAAGGTGGGCCAGCCCATGCGGCCCAGCTTGCTCAGGCTCAACCCCAAACCGATCCCAAACATGAGGAACACCAGGCCAACTTGAGAAAGTGTCTGGATGCGATCTACGTCCTGAATGAACGAGAACGGCGGCGTAAACGGGCCGATGATGATCCCCGCGACGAGGTAGCCGACGATTACCGACAACCCCAATCGACGGCAGAGCGTGCCGGCAATGCCGGCGGCGAGGAGCACGATCGCGAGGTCTTGTATGAGGCCAATACCGTCCATAACAGAATATCCCCGCAGGGCAGAACAGTGCCGCGAGACACTGGGACGATTTGGTCAGTCCCGCAGGTGTCGAGCCCGCGCGCCGTCGATCTCGAAAAAACGCGTCTACGCAGCGCGACTGTTTCATCCGACCGGCGTGGAGCCGTGATTCAAACTGGCGGGCCGCGCAATA
This sequence comes from Opitutaceae bacterium, assembly GCA_036675625.1. GTDB lineage: Bacteria > Verrucomicrobiota > Verrucomicrobiia > Opitutales > Opitutaceae > ER46. The sequence continues at coordinate 432,988 of JAKFEQ010000005.1, forward strand.
AACAAGGTTTCATGCACGCGTTGGCGCTCGCGCTCGATCTGCGCCGGTGTGGCACCCAGACCGGAGGGAACAGATTCCGCATCGCGAGCGCGACTTCACCCTCGCCGGAAAAGACCGCATCCGCTCCGGCCGTTCGAAGCTGCTCGGTCTCCCGCAAGTAGGCCGTTCGCGCCAGCACCTTGACGAGCGCGAGAATCTTGATGCTCGCCCAGCCAACGGCCGCGGCGATTCCGCTGCCGCCCTGCGCTCCCGCTCCGAAGATGGCGGGCAGCAAGACGAGGACGAACACGGTGAACAGATCCTCCATCACGAGCCACCCGATCGAGATGTGTCCGGTTGGAGTGTGCAGGTCTCCATTGTCCGCCAGCACACGGGCGAGCACCACGGTGCTCGCCTCAGTGGCTCGCCGGAAGCTCGCAATGCGGGCGTGCATGCACGGAACTCATCCGAGCTTCACCGGACGCGTCCCGTTTTATATACCGGATCTATTCTCTGGCGCGGACAGCGGCGTGAGCAGCACTTTGTCCACTCGGTGACGGTCCATGTCCATCACCTCGAACCGCCAGCCGTTCCAAGTAAAATGTTCACCCACGGCGGGAATGTGGCCAAAGCGATCCAGCACGAATCCGCCGAGGGTCTCGAAGCCGCCACCAGATAGCGGGCCGACGATGAAACGCTTCCTCAGCTCCTCGATGTCCATGCCGCCATCGACCAGCCAGGAGCCATCCTCGCGCTGAATCGCATCGGGCGCGCGTCGGTCGCCGGGTTCCGGCAGATCGCCTACGATCGCTTCCATGACATCGATCAACGAAACGATGCCTTGGATGCTGCCATACTCGTCGGTGATCAGCGCGATGTGCTTGCCGGTTTTCTTGAAGGCCTCGAGCAACTGCACCACCGTTACCGAGCGTGGCATGAACAGCGGCTTCGTCACGTGATCGCGCAGCTTGCTTGACACACCGGCCGCCGCGTTCGCCCAGAGCGCCTTCACTGAAACCATCCCGAGCACATGATCACGCATGCCTTCATAGACGGGAAACTGCGAGTGACCGCTCGCGACAATCTTCCGCCAGTTTACTTCGTCGGGATCGGCGACGTTGAGAAAAACGATCTTGCTCCGGCGGGTCATGATTTCCGTCACAGGTGTTTCGTCCAGCCGCAGTACGCCTTCCACCATCGCGCGCTCGCCTTGGTGGAATACTCCGGCGGCGGTGCCCTGTTCGATGAGGTGCGAGACTTCCTCTTCCGAAGGTGGCGCTTCCTTTTCTTTGCCGAGGCCGAGTACCTTCAAGACGAGTTCGGTAGACGTCATGAGCACCCAAACGAATGGCGATGCCAGCCGCGATAGCGTGTTCATCGGACCGGCGACCAGCATCGCCTTTTTCTCGGGGTTGTTCAGTCCGATCCGCTTTGGCACGAGTTCGCCAATGATGAGCGAAGCATAGGTGATCGCGCCGACGACGACCGCAATGCCGATGGCCTTGCTGTAGGGCTCCAGCGCCGAAACGTTTGCCACCGCCGCCGCCACTTTCCCTGAAATGGTCGCGCCACCGAATGCGCCCGCAAGGATGCCGACCAGCGTGATTCCGATCTGAACCGTCGAAAGAAAACGGCTTGGGTCCTGTGCGAGCAGGAGCGCCTGTGCGGCGGAGGGAGAACCATCATTGGCCAGCTTTTGCAGACGCGCCTTTCGGGACGACACGACCGAAATCTCCGCCATCGCGAACACCCCGTTGGCAAGCAGCAGGCAAAACACGATGACGATCTCCAGCAGGATATTGTTCATGAGCGTAGATGAATCCGCTTTCACGAGGCGCGAACGCTGCGACGGAAATAAATCAGGTCTGCGGACGCAACTACTGCCTCCGCGTCATCGCTCAGTGCGGTTAACCTCTCCCCACCCAACCATCAAATCACGGCCGTCCCCAAACTTTGGCGTAGACCCGTCTTTCCCGTTACCGGAGAAAAATATGGCGGAGAGGGAGGGATTCGAACCCCCGGTAGCTTGCGCTACACCTGATTTCGAGTCAGGCGCGTTAGACCACTCTGCCACCTCTCCGGAAGTGCCCTCCGTTGCCTTAGCTTCAGAGAGCAGGGCGCGAGAACGTAGGCGGCACTTTTCAAAACGGAAGCAGAAAAATCGCGGCCGTAAAATCGCGGCCGCCGCGTAGCCCTCCCGCCCCCCGGCTGGGCGGGACGTTTGCGGCTTGGCGGACCGGTCAATCGCGATTTGCTGGGCGTACTTATGTTTACGGGAATCGTGGAGGAAACGGGCCAGGTGATTGCCTTCGAGCCGAAGGCCGAGGCGTGGAGCCTGAGGGTGTCGGCGCGCGCCGCGCTCGTCGATCTGGGGGAGGGCGACAGCATCGCCGTGAACGGCTGCTGCCTCACGACCGTACAATCGGACGCGAATTCGCTCCGGTTCGATGTGCTGGAGGAAACACGCCGGCTGACGAATTTTTCCGCTCTGAAGACAGGTGCGCTGGTCAATCTCGAGCGAAGTCTGCGTTTCGGCGGAAAGGTCGGGGGGCATTTCGTTACCGGACACATCGATGCCCAAGGCGAGATCGAGGCGTTCGAGGCGCGCGGGAAGGATTATTATGTTCGGGTGCGGGTGCCGGCGGAATCGACGCGCTATATCGTACACAAGGGCAGCATCGCGATCGACGGGATTTCCCTGACGATCGCGGAAGTGAGTGACACCGCATTCGCCGTGTGGATCATCCCGCATACGCTGGCCGTAACGAATCTGCGCGAAAAGCGGGTGGGCGACCGCGTGAACTTGGAATTCGACTTGCTGGGCAAGCATGTCGAAAAGCTCCTCGCCACCCGCACCGGTTGAACTCCATGCGCACTGCCCTCCTTGCCCTGACCGATGAGTTGCGCCGCTTGAAAACGGCGGGTCTGAAGACCGTGCCAGTTTCGGAGGAGACGGTGATGATGCTGCGGAAAGTGGTGGGTGCGCGCGCTGGGGCGGCCGGATCCGGAAACGGCGCAGCAGTTGCAAAAAAAACGGAGGGCCCCGCGCCGGTCGTCGAAGCGAATGTGCCAGCCGCGCTCGTCAAAGGTTACGAACCGCCGCCGCCGCGCGTCGTCGCGAAAGCGCCTGCGGCTCCCGCTGCGCCGACCTTGCCGCCTCCGCCGACCGTGAACCTGCCGGCGGGCGAGAAAGCCGTGCGCTGGCAGGCACTGCTCGACCTCGTGACCGGCGATGCGAGCTGCAAGGCGAACGTGCGGCCCGGGAAGAAGGTCGTGCTCGGCGTGGGCTCGCTGGATGCGAAGATCATGTTTGTCGGTGAGGCGCCGGGCGCGGAGGAAGAAATTCAAGGGGAGCCTTTTGTCGGTCCTGCGGGTCAGTTGCTCACCAAGATGATCCAAGCAATGGGACTCAAACGCAGCGACGTTTACATCGGAAACATCATGAACTGGCGGCCGCAGATGCCGACGGTCGATGGGCGCGACCAAGTCGGCAATCGCCCTCCGAACGAGGAGGAGATGCGCTATTGCCTCCCGTATCTCCGCGCGCAGATCGACGTGGTGAACCCTGAGCTGCTGGTCGCGCTCGGTTCGACGGCGGCACAGGGCCTGCTAGGCTTCGGGTCGTTCAAGGCGCTGGGCGACATTCGTGGCAAATGGCACGATTTCGCCGGCAAGCCGCTGATGGTGACGTATCATCCGAGTTACATTTTGCGCAATCAGTCCAATCGCTCAAAGCGCATGATCTGGGATGATCTCCTGAAAGTAATGGAACGCGCCGCGCTGCCGATTTCTGAAAAGCAGCGGGGCTTCTTTTTGGACAAATGAAGGGGCAATCACCACGTGGCCCCGCAAGCGGGCGAGTGGTTCGTCGTCTGCTCCGCCTGTTTTCCCTCGCGGCCGCGGTCGTGCTGGGCGCGGATTTGAATGCGGCTGACGCGACCTTCGATTTCGAGACCCTCCGCACGCGGGCGAAAACGCTGGCGGCGGCGCCGCACGTCGCGCCGAAGGGCGAGGTGCCCGAGTGGCTGCGGCGGCTGAGCTACGATGAATTGAGGCAGATCGAATTCGACGGGCGGCGCTCGCTGTGGTTCGAGGAGAAGCGACCTTTCCAGGCGCAGTTTCTCCATCCGGGGTTTCTGCTGGCCGAGACGGTGCCGATCTGGGAAGTGCGCGGAGGACAGGCGCGGCGGGTGCCGTTTCGCCGCGATTACTATAATTATCGCGCCGTGAAGCCGGGCGACATGCCGGCCTCGATGGGCTTCGCGGGTTTCCGGCTCATGTATCCATTTGGCGGAGACGGCACCTCGCACAACGAGATCGGCTCCTTCGCGGGTGCGAGCTACTTCCGGTTTCTCAGCCGGGGTTCCGCCTACGGACTTTCGGCGCGCGGTCTCGCGTTGGACACCGCGGCACCGCGGCCTGAAGAGTTTCCGCGCTTCAGCGAATTCTGGCTCGAGCAACCGGCGAAGAATGCGAAGAGCATGAATGTTTACGCGCTGCTCGAAAGCCCGAGCGTGACCGGGGCGTATCGGTTCACGATCACGCCTGGAGACGATACGGTCGTGCAGGTGAAGGCGGTGATTTACGCGCGCAACAACGAGAAGATCTTCGGCGTCGCGCCGCTCACGAGCATGTTCTGGCATGGCGAGAATTCGAATTCGCCGACGCGCGACTTCCGGCCCGAGGTGCACGATTCCGACGGACTGCTTGTCCACAACGGCGCGGGCGAATGGATCTGGCGGCCGCTGGTGAATCCGCGTGGGGTGCGGACATCGGCGTTTGGCGACGAGAATCCGCGCGCTTTCGGGCTGTTGCAGCGCGACCGCAATTTCGAGAATTACCAGGATCTCGAGGCCTCGTATCATTCGCGGCCGAGCGCGTGGGTGGAGCCGGTTGGGCAATGGGGCCGGGGTGCGGTTCGCCTCGTGGAGATTCCGACCTCGACCGAGTTCGAAGACAATATTGTCGCGTTCTGGGTGCCGGAGAAGCTGCCGCCGCCGGGCGAGCCGATCGAGGTCGAATACCGGCTGCACTGGTTCCTCGATCAGATTGGCCCGCCGGGGGGATTCGTGCGCACGACGCGTCACGGCAAGACCGCGTATTATGAACCGGGAATGGAACGTTTCGTGGTCGATTTCGACGGCCGACAACTGCAGGCGCTCGAGGCCGACGCGAAACTCGAGCAAGTCGTCACGGTGGGCGAAGGTGCGAAGCTCAATCATTCCTCGTTGCAGAAGAACCCGCTCAACGGCACGTGGCGCGTGGCTTTTACAGTGAAACCGGACGGCAGCGGGCGGCCGGTGGAGCTGCGCTGCTATGTGCGCCGCGGCGGGGACACTTTGACGGAAACGTGGTCGTATCTATGGCAACCATGAGCGCGCAGCTGCCGGCCGAACTCCCGCGTTTCCCGTCTGGTACCGAGGCGGCGTGCGACGTCGCGCCTTCGGAGTTTCGGCCGCGCACAGGTACGATGGAGCAGTGGAACGCCGCTTATGTCCGCGTCGAAGACTACTTGCGGGCGCACCGGATTCACAACCGGCTGCATCAAAGCCGGCTGATTCAACAAGTCCTCGAGCGCGCCGCGCGGCGACATGAGGCGCACCCCGCGCTCAGCCCGACGGAAGTCGCGGCGGAGGAAATCGAGTCGACCATGGATCAATGGTTCGCGGGTTTGCTCGACCGCCCGGGTCAGCCGCACGAGCGGATCGCAGTCGACGGGCGGCTGGCGTTGTTGCTCTGCGATGGGCCGCAGACGTGGCCGTATGCATTTCTGGACGAGAAGGAAATTCCGGAAGAGCTCGCGCAGGCGATGCGGGCGCGGGTGATCGAGGCCGGGCCCGACATGGCGGTATCGAGCATGGTGCCGCGACCCATCGACCTGGGCCCGATTCCGGAAGCGGCGGGCGAGACGATGGAGCGCATTGAACAGTTTCCGATCGCGCGAACCCTGTTGCTGTGGGTGGTGTTCGCGACTGCGCTGGCGGTGATCTTCCATGCGACACGGTAGCACAAGAAACCAGGGACAAGAGGCGATAGACCAGAGACCGCACGCATCGGTCGCGCCTGGTATTCGGTCTATGGTCTTTGGTCTCTAGTCCTTGGTCTCTTCCAGATGCGCCTTTTTCTCACCGAAAAGATGGATCAGCGTCGGCTGAACCGCCGGCGATTCCTGTTTTTCTCGACGATCTTCGCGTTTACGAGCATCGCGACGTGGTTCATGGCCGATCTGCTTTGGCGGAATGGGCTGCTCGCGATCGAGGTCGCGTTGCTGGTGTTGTTCGTGATCCTGTTTGCGCATGTCGCCGCGGGATTTTGCACCGCGCTGGTCGGTTTTTATGTGATCAATCGCGGCGGCGACAGCTCGCGCATCACAGCGACGCTGCCCTCGCTCGATGACCCGCAGCTGGCGTCGACGGCGGTCGTGATGCCGGTGTTCAACGAGGACGTCAGCCGCGTGTTGGAGGGCTTGCGCGTGGTATATCGCTCGGTGCAGGAGACGCGGCGGCTCGAGCATTTCGACTTCTTCGTGCTCAGCGATTCCAACCAGCCGAACCAGTGGATTCAGGAGGAGACGGCGTGGGTCGAGCTCTGCAAACAGGTAGGTGGCTTCGGGAAGATTTTTTACCGGAAGCGGCGGCATTCGATCAACAAGAAGGCCGGCAACGTCGCGGACTTTCTGCGGCGCTGGGGCCGGCGCTATCGTTACATGATCGTCCTCGATGCAGACTCGATCATGACCGGCCGCGCGCTGGTGCAGCTCGTCGCGTTGATGGAGCGCAATCCGCAGGTCGGGATTATTCAGACCGCGCCGCGGATCGTGAACGGCGAGACGTTGTTTGCCCGGGTGCAGTCGTTTGCGAGCCGGCTCTACAGCCCGCTGTTTCTGTCGGGGTTGAATTACTGGCAGCAGCACGAGGCAAACTACTGGGGGCACAACGCCGTGATTCGCGTACAGCCGTTCATCGAGCATTGCGCGCTGCCCGATCTGCCGGGTAGCGAGCCGTTCGGTGGACGGATTCTGTCGCACGATTTTGTCGAGGCGGCGTTGATGCGCAAAGCAGGCTGGGGCGTGTGGCTGGCGGGGGACATCGAGGGGACGTTCGAGGAGGGGCCGCCGACGCTGATCGATTCGGCGAAACGCGACCGGCGCTGGTGTCAGGGGAACATGCAGCACGCGTGGCTGCTGACGGCGCGGGGCTTTCGGCCCGCGAACCGGTTTCACCTGCTCATGGGCGTGATGGGTTACGTGTCGTCGCCGCTATGGCTGCTCTTCATGATGCTGTGTACGATTCACGTGTTCGCACAGGTGACATCGCCGGCGGCCTTCGCCGGAATGGATACGGCGGACTACACGGCGCTGTTCGGTTATCAAGTCGAGGTGCCGCAGGCGCTCACCCTTTTCGTTTTCACGATGGTGATGCTGTTTTTGCCGAAGATCGTGAGCGTGATCGTGACCGCGAAGCATCCGGAGGAGGTGGAGCGTTTCGGCGGGAAGCGCAGGCTCGTGGTCAGTGCGCTCGCGGAGGCGCTGCTCTCGGTGTTGCAGGCGCCGATCAACATGGCGTTCAACTCGAAGTTCGTGCTCTTCACATTGCTGGGCCAAGGAGTGTCCTGGGTGACGCAGCGGCGTGGGGGCGGAGCGGAAGATTCGGACTGGCGCGAGCCGATCATCACGCATGGCGGTCAGACGCTCTTCGGCATCGTGTGGGGCATTTCGTCCTTCATCATCTCGCCGCCTTTTTTTCTCTGGCTGAGCCCGGTTATCCTGCCGTTGGTGTGCTCGATCCCGATCTCGATTTTGTTGAGCAAGGTCAGCATTGGCACGGGCGCGCGGCGGCTGGGGCTTTTTCTCACGCCCGAGGAGACGTTTCCGCCGTATGAGTTGAAGCGGCTGCACCAGAATCTCGCGGAGTGCTACCGACATCTGCCGCCGATCGAGCCGTTGCGCGGCGATTACGGTCTCCTGCAGGCAGTGCTCGACCCGTATGTGAATGCGCTGCACGTCGCACTTCTGCGTCAGCGGAAACAGAGCGAGGAATCGCGAGAATGGTTTGCGCAGCTACGTGAACGACTGCTTCGCGACGGTCCGGCGAAATTTACCGGAAAGGAAAAAATGGCGCTGCTGTTGGATGCGGACTCGATGATCCGTTTGCACCGCGAATTGTGGTCACGTCCAGCGGAAGGCCTCGCCGAATGGTGGAGGCTTGCGATGCGACAATACAACGTCCTGACCACGGCGCCGACGACGGCATTGTATCGATAAACGATCAGGCAGACGCCGGCGGAAATGCGAAAGTGCGCCGCGCGCGGCAAAGTTCGGCGCGATGTCTCGACGCCGCAGTCCAGACACCGTGCGAAGCGGACGTGCCGCTGACGCTATTTGGCGACGAGGGTCGCGAGCTCCGCTTGGACGCGAACGAATTCCTTCTTCAACTCTTCGATCATGCCGGTCACCGCATCCAGACCATGGGTGCGCGACTCGTGTTCGAGCTTCTCCGCCGCGGCTCTCAAGCCGAGCGCGCCCAAATTTGCCGAGCTACCCTTGATACTGTGAGCCGCCCGCGTGAATTTCGGAAGATCGCCGGCGATGAGGCTGTGATCGAGCTCTGTGATGCGTTGCGGCGTGTCCTCGAGAAAAATCGCGGTGATTTCCCGCAGGAACTCGTCGTTATCGCCGGGGTTGAGCGCGCGCAGGCTTTCGATCGCCTGCGGGTCGATGACGGAAAAGTCGGGCATGTCGGTCTAAGTATCGGAACATTTCGAATTTCCCGTATCACGCAACCGAGGTGCGATGGGTAATCTTACGCATGGGCTAAACAGTTACGGCGTTATGTACGCTGCGTTGCGGGAAGACGCGTTTGTTCCGACGGTGTCTTCATCGGCGAGGCAACCTGCACGGGTAGAATAACGCATCACGAAATCCGCATGCGTTGATATTTGAGCTTGCTCCGTCTGCCAGAGCGCTGGTTTCGTCTGCCCACATCCCATGGCAAAATCATTCGTCTTCTCCTCCGAATCTGTCGGCGAAGGGCACCCCGACAAAGTCGCCGATTTCATCTCTGACAGCGTGCTCGACGCCTGCCTTGAGCAGGATCCGAAAAGCCGTGTGGCCTGTGAGACGCTCGTGAAGAGCAATCACGTGGTCATCGCCGGCGAAATCACCACCAGCGCCAAGCTCAACTACGAGACGATCGTGAGAGATGCGGTGCGCGAGATCGGTTATTTGAACGACGACGATGTCTTTCACGCCGACAAGATTTTCGTCACGAATCTGATCACCCGCCAATCGCCGGACATCGCGCAGGGCGTCGATGATCGGGCGGCGGAGGGCAAGGAAACGGCCGAGCAGGGTGCGGGCGACCAAGGCCTGATGTTTGGCTATGCGTGCAACGAGACGCCGGAGATGATGCCGACCGCGATCATGTTTGCGCACCGTCTGGGCCGCGAGCTCACGAAGCTCCGCAAGTCGGGCGTCGTCACGTGGCTGCGTCCCGACGCGAAATCGCAGGTCTCGATCCGCTATGAGAACGACAAGCCGGTGAAGGTGGAAAACATCGTCATCTCCACGCAGCACGCCGCGAGCGTGCAGCACAGCGCCATCCGCGATTTTCTGGTCGAGAATGTCATCAAGAAGGTGATCCCTTCGAACCTGATCGACGACCAAACGAAGTTTCTCATCAACCCGACCGGCCGCTTCGTCGTCGGCGGCCCCGAGGGCGATTCAGGTCTCACCGGCCGTAAGATCATTGTGGATACTTACGGTGGCTGGGGCCGCCACGGCGGTGGCGCGTTTTCCGGCAAGGATCCGTCGAAGGTCGATCGTTCGGCGGCTTACATGTGCCGTTGGGTTGCGAAGAACATCGTGGCAGCCGGGCTCGCCGATATCTGCGAGCTGCAGGTGGCCTACGCCATCGGTCATCCCGAGCCGGTCTCGATCTGGGTCGACGCGATGGGCACCGCGAAGGTGCCCGAAGAGAAGATCGCCGCGGCCGTGCGCCAGGTGTTCAGCTTCAAGCCGGCTGCAATCGTGAAGCAGCTCGACCTGCTCCGCCCGATTTACCGCGCGACCACGAATTACGGCCACTTCGGCAAAGCCGATCTGCCATGGGAGCAGACGAACAAGGTCGTCGAGCTTCGTGCGGCCGCCGGCCTGACCGGCGCCAAACCCACCAAATCCGAAACCGTCAACGCCTGATTTTTCATGTCCACCACCACCGCTGGCGCGTCCAGCACGCAGGATTTCCACGTCAAAGACCTCTCGCTCGCCGAGTGGGGCCGCAAAGAGATTTCCATCGCGGAACACGAGATGCCCGGCCTCATGTCGGTGCGTAAGAAGTTCGGCCCGCAGCAGCCGCTCGCGGGCGTGCGGATCACCGGTTCGCTTCACATGACGATCCAGACCGCGGTCTTGATTGAAACGTTGAAGGAGCTCGGCGCCGACGTGCGTTGGGCCTCGTGCAACATCTTCTCGACGCAGGATCACGCGGCCGCCGCGATCGCGAAGGCCGGCACGCCGGTCTTCGCCTGGAAGGGCGAGACCCTGGAAGAATACTGGGATCTCACGCTCAAGGCGGTTTCGTTCCCCGGCGGCAAGGGTCCCCAGCTCGTCGTGGACGACGGCGGCGACGTCACGTTGCTCATTCACAAGGGGTGCGAGCTCGAAGAGGGTAGTGATTGGGTGAATACAGAGTCCGGTTCCCACGAGGAGCAGGTCATCAAGAATCTGCTCAAGCGGGTGTACAAGGAAGACCCGTTGAAATGGACCACGCTCGCCAAGGAATGGCGCGGAGTTTCGGAAGAGACGACGACCGGCGTGCACCGGCTCTACCAGATGCTCGAAAAGGGCAAGCTGCGCGTGCCGGCGATCAACGTGAACGATTCCGTCACGAAGTCGAAATTCGATAATCTCTACGGCTGCCGCGAGTCGCTGGCCGACGGCCTCAAGCGCGCCACGGACGTCATGATCGCCGGCAAGGTGGCCTGCGTTTGCGGCTACGGCGACGTCGGCAAGGGCTCGGCGCACTCGCTGCGTGGCTTCGGCGCGCGTGTGATCGTGACCGAGATCGATCCCATCAATGCACTTCAGGCGGCGATGGAAGGCTTCGAGGTCAACACCATCGAGTCCACGCTCGGCACCGCCGACATCTACGTCACGACGACGGGCAACAAGGACATCATTACGCTGGAGCACATGCGGAAGATGAAGGATCAGGCGATCGTGTGTAACATCGGTCACTTCGATAACGAGATTCAGGTCGAGCGTCTCAACACGTCCGACGCGAAGCGCATCAATGTGAAGCCGCAGTACGATCTCTACACGTTCCCCGGCGGCCCGAGCATTTATCTGCTCGCGGAAGGCCGGCTCGTGAATCTCGGCTGCGCGACGGGGCACCCGTCGTTCGTCATGTCGAACAGCTTCACGAACCAGACGCTCGCGCAGCTCGATCTCTGGAAAAACAAGGACACCTACGCGGTCGGCGTGTATCGCCTGCCGAAGCATCTCGATGAGGAAGTCGCGCGGCTCCACCTCGAGAAGATCGGCGCGAAGCTGACGACGCTCACGAAGGATCAGGCGCAGTATCTCGGCGTGCCGGTCGAAGGCCCGTATAAGCCGGAGCACTACCGCTACTGACGATCGAGTTGGCGCCGGCTTCCGCGCGGCGCGAGTGGATTGACTCTCAGCGCCGGCCTCGAGGCCGGCGCTTTTTTGTGCGTGCGGTTCTCGATGCTCCCCGCAGCTCTTTTGCCGCGAGATTTTCGCGGCTCAGGTGACGCGCGCGTCGTCCTTCGTTTCCTCCGCGCTTTCGCGCCGAAGGCTTCGCGGGGTGCGATCAGACCGCCTGGCCCTGCCCGTGGCGGATCGGAAAGGGAATCGTCGTGTCGCCCTTTTCGTAATCGGTCAGCAGCGAGAAACGGAAGGTCGTGCCGGCGCCCAGCTTGCTGTCGACCGAGATCGAGCCGCCCATCAGCTCGCAGAGGCGTTTCGAAATGATCAGGCCGAGACCCGTGCCGCTGCGGCGGCGTTCGGACGAGGAATCCACCTGGCTGAAGGGTTTGAAGAGCCGGGAGATCTTGTCCGCCGGAATTCCGATGCCGGTATCCGTGACGGAGAAAAAGAGCCGCAACGCGCGACGTGTGTCGCGCAGGCTCACCGGTTCACCACGCATGCACGCGACCTGAATCGTGATGCTGCCGCGTTCGGTAAATTTCAGGGCGTTGCCGATCAGGTTCGTGAGGATCTGCCGCAGCCGGGCCTCGTCGCTGTTCACGATTTGCGGCACGTCGGCATCGATGTTCGCGGAGAGCGTGAGGGCGGCGGCACGGGCGCGTGGCTGGAAGAATGCAATCACGTCCTCGACGCACTTGTGCAGGCCGAAGGGTGACGACTCGATCTCGATCTTGCCGGCCTCGATTTTAGAGAGGTCGAGAATGTCGGCGATCAGCTTCTCCAGGGCCTGGCCACTCGATTTGATGATGGCGACCTGCTCGCGCTGTTCAGGCGACAGCGGCGAGTCGGCAAGGATCTGGGCGAATCCGATCACGCCGTTGATCGGTGTGCGGATCTCATGGCTGACGATCGCGAGAAATTCGCTCTTCGCGCGGTCGGCCGCCTCCGCGGCCTCCTTCGCGTGCAACAACGCCGCCTCGGCTTCCTTGCGCAACGTGATGTCGTGGCCGACTGCCTGATATTCGAGCGTGTTGCCGGCGTTGTCCCGGATCGCGCGCTGCGTCCACATGAACCAGCGCCGGCGCCCATCCGGAAAATCCAGTTCGCGCTCAAATGTGTACGGTTCGTCGCCAATCGCAGCGCCGGGCATGAACAGCGGAAACGCTTGACCGATGAGCTCGGTGCGCTTGCGGCCGAACGCCTGCGCATAGGCGCTGTTCACGAAGTTCAACCGGCCGTCGAGTCGATACCGGCAAATCAAGTCGATCTGGTCTTCAACGATGCCACGGTAACTGGCTTCCGTTTTCTGCAGCGCCTGAGCCATGCGCTCGATGTTGCGCGCGAGCCCGATGATTTCGTCGTGGTCGGGCTCGCCTTCGGGCGTGTCCTCGCTCGCGTCTGGTACCGTCGAGGTCGTGCGGAGGGCTTTCAATCGCTGGATCAGCGTGCGATCCCAGACATAACCGGCGAGCACCAGCAGGACGCAGCCGATGATCGCCAGCGTCATCACATAGTAGGTGGTCCCCAGTTGCTCCTGCAACTTCTCGTCCGTGACGACCTTCAAGACGACCGCGATCAGCGCGATGACGAGGCTGGCAGCGAGCGAGAGGAGGAAGAACGCCTTGCGTGTCGAGTTCTCTGCCATTTCCGCAGTTACCAATGGGGCCGCGATCAACGAAGTCTAACGAAAAAGCGCGGGTGCCCGCGCTGCCGCCGCAGGTTGATCGCCCCGCTTGGACGAACCTTGAATTCCTGCGCGAAAGCCCGCCCGAACGATTACGACTTCGCAGCGATTGTCCGGGGGCAGTCGTGCGTTCGCACCTATTGAGTCTTCGTTGCTCGCGTTCTGCCGCCGCACGGGGAGACGGTTGAGCCAAGAACGAATTGCGGCGAGATCTGGTGCCTTCAGCGCAGGCCGAATTGCTTTGAACACCAGCCAGCTTCGCCACGATCAACCACTTGAAATGAAACTCCCGTTGCGAATTGTATTTCTGGGATCGGACGCGATCGCGCTGCCGATGCTCGACTGGCTGGCTGGCGAAGGCGCGCACCTCGCGCAGGTCGTGGCGGTCTTCACCCAACCTGACCGTGCGACCGGACGTGGCCAGAAGGTGCAGCCAAACGCGATCAAGACCTGGGCGCTCGCACGCGGCCTCCCGGTGTTTCAGCCTGAAAAGCTCACCGCGGAGATTCGCTCGCAGCTGGCGACGATCGAAAGCGATCTCGGAATAGTGATGGCTTACGGGCACATCCTGCGCGACGAGTTCATCGCCACGCCGCGTCTCGGTATCCTGAATCTTCATACGTCCGTCCTGCCAAAATATCGCGGTGCGTCCCCGATTCAAACCGCCACGGCAAACGGCGAACACGAGACCGGCGTCACGTTGATGCGCATCGTGCGACGGCTCGATGCCGGTCCGGTCGCCGGCGTGGAACGCGTCCCAATCCTGCCGCTCGACACGGCCGCCGAGGTCGAGGCGAAGCTGTCGCGCGCATGCGTGCCATTGATCGCACGAGGGCTGGAGGCGCTGGCGGCAGGGACGATCGTGTTTGCGGAACAGGACGAGGCCGTGGCGACGTATTGCCGGAAGTTGGACAAGGAGGATGGCGTGCTCGATTTCGCGGCGCCGGCGGCGACGCTCGCGGCGCGCGTGAATGGCTTGTTCCCCTGGCCCGCGTGTGTGGTCGAAATCAACGGGCAAACCGTCAAGCTCGGGCTCGCCGATGCGATCGCGCCCGCGAGCGATCAGGGCGCGGGGCCGGGAGAGGTCCTCGGAGCCGACGAGCATGGCTTGCGAGTCGCCACCGGCGCGGGCGTATTGCGGCTGCGCAAGCTGCAGCGGCCCGGCGGGCGAATGCTGGCTGCGGCGGAATTCCTGCGCGGCTTTCCGGTGGCGCCGGGAACGCGGCTGCCTTCGCGGATGATGACCGCACTCGTCGGCTCGCGTGTGATTACAGGGTGACCTCGATCACGCCGCGACCGGCGGTTGCGGGGACTTGAATCGCGAACCGTCAAGCGGCGCCACGCAAGTCCGATCAGTTGTCGGACTTGGGGCGCGAGGCGCTTGAGGACTTGCGCGCGGCGTCGAGCTTCGCGCGTGCGGCATCCGGGATGTCGATCCGATTCACCGGCAGATAAGTGAGGATGACGATGCGTTGCTCGCTGATCGGGACGGCAATTCGCGCGCGGGTGGTCCGGCGTGTGGCTTCGAGCTTCACCTCGTAGTCCCGGAGGATGCCGTTGCGCACGTTCATCGTGACCTTCACGTCGATCGCCGGTTCGGAATCGTTGGCGTTCGGCTCGGAGGGATCGCCGGCGCGGCTGCGAATGTGCGCGATATAGCTGTCACCGTTGAAGTCGATTGGCGTGGTGGTTTTGAGGAATGGGAGAAGCTCCTGATCGGGTCGCCTGATATCGGGGCGATCGGCGCGGCGCAGCCAGAGGTAGCGCGAAGTGGGGCGTTGGTTGCGGATACGCTCCTCCGCCTGGGCGGTGAGAATTTCCCGATCCGTCAACCAACCTTCGGGTGTGTTGGTGACCATGGTGCCGTCGGAAGCGATCACAGTTTCGAGCCGCAATCCATCGGACCACTCGCGCACGATCAGCATGTCGCCATTCCGGTCGAGCTGGCCCTTGACGTTGGGCAACGTGCTGCGCTGCACATCGGTCACGGTGCCGCGCCGCGTCGCAAATTCACGCACGATCGGCCCTGGATCGCTGTTGATGAGCTCCCATGAATAACTGCGCTGGTCGCGGAGATACTCGAGCGCCGCCACCAGGCCCGGAGGGGGTGTGCCCAAGGCCGGCGAAGCAAGGATGGCGGTGAGAAAAAAAATGCGAAGGACGACGGCCATGAGA
Organism: Opitutaceae bacterium; assembly: GCA_036675625.1. Classification (GTDB taxonomy): domain Bacteria; phylum Verrucomicrobiota; class Verrucomicrobiia; order Opitutales; family Opitutaceae; genus ER46. The sequence goes on from JAKFEQ010000005.1 coordinate 448,494, forward strand.
TGCCGGGGTATGCACGCGGCGCGGATTCAATGTTGCCAAGCCGGCGGGGACGTCAATTCCGTGCACACGAGCGCCGACCAGCTCGACGGAGCTACATGTCGCTTGTTTTCAGAGGTCGTTTCCACTAGCTGCATCGCCATGTGGAAAAGTGTGTTTGTGGGCGGCTTGTTCGCTGCCACTGCGTTCGGTCAGGTTCAGAATCAGCAAATCGAGGTCGCCAATCTTCGGGAGGACGTCCGCGGCTTGTCGCAACGGGTGAACGAGCTGGCTTTGCGGCTGGAGCAGCTCGAACGCGAGAACGCTGAATTGCGGCAGCGGGTGAGCAGCGTGGGTACATCGTTGGTGAGTCTGACGCAGCTGAACGAGGCGATCGCCGACGCGAACCGGCATGCGCGTGCGGCAGCCGCGACTGCCAAGTCGGAGGCGTTGCAGCAGGTGAGCGTCCAGCTCGAGAAGCTCGGGAAACAGACGAACGCCGCGCTCGAATCGCTCGCCAAGTCGCAAGCCATGCGGCCAGTGGTGCAGACCTCGTTCACTGAGGATTACCCGAAGGAGGGTATCCGCTACACGGTGCAAAAGGGTGATAGCATTGCCGGGATCGCGAAAAAAACCGGCGCCAAACAGCAGGACATCATTAATGCGAACAAGATTTCCGATCCCTCGCACATTGCGGTTGGACAGACGCTTTTCATTCCCGGAGTAAAGTAGGCCATGTCGGCAGCACCCAAATCCCGTCTCGGCCGCGGACTCGGCGGTCTCATCGCCGCCGCCAAACCCGCCGCTCCCGCGCCCGCCGCCAATGCCGGAAGCGCATCCAGCTCGCCCGCCACTGCGGGGACGACCAGCCATCCTGCGCCGCCCGCAGCCCCGGCCGGTGCACCGGGCTATCTCGAGATTGCGGTGCACTTGATCGAGCCGAGTCCGTATCAGGCCCGGCGCGAAATTCCCCCGGAGCAGTTGACCGAGCTCGCCAACAGTATCCGCTCCGAGGGTTTGTTACAGCCGGTCGTGGTGCGAAAAACCGGGGAGAAATTTCAGCTCATCGCCGGCGAACGCCGCTGGCGTGCGTTTCAGCTGCTCAAGATCAAATCGATTCCGGCGCGGATTGTCGAAGCGAGCAACGCCTCGTCGGCTGCTCTCGGTTTGATCGAGAACTTGCAGCGCGAAGGGCTCAACCCGATC